>NZ_LXNG01000034.1 GCF_001642575.1 Xanthomonas floridensis
GTGCTTGATCAATCCCAGCAGGCGTTGGTCTTCCTTGGCGCGCTCACTGTCAGGCGAGCGTAACCAGGCGTAATAACCCGCCCGGTTGACGCGCAATACCCGACACATCGCGCATACCCTGAATTCCCTGCGATGGTCTTGCATGAACGCGTACTTTGCCTTCACCCCTTGGCAAAGTACGCGGCGGCCTTTTTTAGGATGTCGCGCTCCTCGGTCACGCGACGCAACTCTGCCTTCAGCCGCCGAACCTCGGCGCTCTGGTCCACCTCGGCGCGATGCACCACGCCAGGCTTGCCGAACTTGCGCAGCCAGGCGTACAGGCTGTGCGTCGTGACACCCAGTCGCTCGGCGACCTCTGCCACCTTGAACCCACGATCGGTCACTTGCCGGACCGCTTCGATCTTGAACTCATCCGTATACCGCTTGCTGCTCATGGACACCTCCGAATCTGCCATTTTCCATGGCCTTGAGATGTCTAGGAAAGCCTGGGCGTATCAGGATCGGACGTGGACTTGGTGAACACTGAGACTTGACTGCGATCGGCAGGAGCGCCAGCGCGCCGCGCTATTGCCCGCGCGAAGACCGCAACATCGAGCCGTGCGAGCGCATTCTCGTTCTCACTCACCGCCGTCGCTGCTAGGGCTTGGGGACGATCTATCTCAAGCTGCGACAGAAAGGACGCCTCATGAACCACAGGCGTGTGGAGCGGTGGTACTACAAGCAGCAGCTGCACGCCCGACGCCGCAGCACGAGAAAGTACCGGTGGGCCAGCGTCAGCCGCTGCTGCGGCCAGCGCAGGCCAACCAGGTGTGGTCGATGAACGTCGTGTTCGACCGCACCGCAGATGGTTGGGTGATCAAGTGTCCGGTGATCGTGGACGATGCAACCATGAAGCGCTCGCCATCGACGTGGAGCTCGCACCGGACTCTAAACCCGACTGCTACTCAGAGCGCACGACGTCATCCAAGAATCTGCTGAGCCAGATCAGCCGATGGCAACATCCTTTAACCACTGCTCAACGCTGCGTGGTGTGCTGCCAAGCAATTGCTGGGCGCTGGTGGCGGGGTTGATGGTATTGGCAGGGGTTTGCCACAGGGCCTGGTAGAACCCGGCGACGGCCATGGCGGCGGGGCCGAGCAAGGGTTGCAGTTGCTCGCCGAAGGCGTTGGGTTGCACGGGCTGGAAATGAACATCGCGCTTGAAGTGTTTGGTCATTGCTGCGGCGAGGTCTGCGCCCAGCAGGCCCGGTAGCTGGCCGACGCCGACCACGCCGGTGATGGCCGGTCGATCGAACAGCTGCGCAGCGACGTCGGCGATGTCCAGGTGCGAGCTCCAGGACACCGGGAAATCTTCCCGGACCGGGTAACCGAGGACGCCATCGGCGTGCACGCCGCCGATGACCATCGGCAGCAGCAGGTTTTCCAGATACAGACGCGGGGCGATGACGGCGCTGGAGACACCACTGCGCTGCACGCCATCGATCAGCAGGGCGATGGCCGAGTCGGGGGCGGCCTGCAGCGGGTTGCCCGGGTCGTCGACGATGCTGCCGCTGGTGGAAATCAGCACGCGCGCGGGTTTTGCGGCGGCAATGGCCTGGACGATGTTGGTGGCATAGGCCACGCGCACCTCTTCGGGCGCCTGAGGCAGGTGCACGAAGACGCCACGCGCGCCGCGATAGGCGTCGGTCAACGACTGGACCGAGCCGTTGTCGATCTGCACCGAGGGGCCGGCGGCTGCGTCGGCGTTGCGTACTGCGGCCACGGCATGTTTGCCGGCCTGCAACAGCACGTTGAGCAGCGGGGCGCCTTGTGCGCCGGTGGCACCATGGATGATGTAGGTCATTGGCATACTCCTGTGGAGGTGAGAGGGAAGCTGAGGCGCGGGAGCATGGATGGCGTGCTTCGGTTACTTCAACTGCACTAATGGCATGTCGCTGAATGCAAACCGGCGTGGAGAACGAGATGACGGCCAGACGGGGGATCGAGGTGGGCGTGGTGCTGTATGCCGATGCGCAGCAGGCGGCGGTGCTTGGCCTGACCGATCTGTTCGCGGTGGCCAACCGGCTCGCGGACGCTAGCGGTATAGCGGAGGGCACGGTGATCCGGGTCACGCATTGGCAGCAGGCAATGCCCACCGCTATGCCGTCGCGTGTGTTCGAGAGCGATACGCACGCCGATGCGCGCCTGTATGCCTTGATCCTGCCGCCAAGCCTGGGCGATGCGCCGGAGCAGGAGCGCAACGCCAGCCTGATCGACTGGTTGCGCATACGGCATGCACAGGGCGCGATGCTGTGCTCGGTCTGCGCGGGGGCGTTTCTGCTGGCTGGCACCGGTGTCATGGACGGACGTCGCATGACCACCCACTGGCTGCATGCAGCGGCGCTGCAGCAGCGCTTTCCGGCGATCCAGGTGGATTCGGACGAGATGCTGATCGACGCCGGCGATGTCATGTCCGCCGGTGGCGTGATGTCGTGGACCGACCTGGGTCTGCGGTTGGTGGACCGCCTGCTGGGGCCGGCGGTCATGCTGGAAACCGCTCGGGTGCTGCTGGTCGACCCGCCGGGCCGCCAGCAGCGCTACTACAGCGTGTTTTCGCCGCGTTTGACGCATGGCGATGCGGCCATCCTGCGGGTACAGCACTGGCTGCAGGAGACCGGTGCGCAGGAGGTGGCGCTGCGCAGTCTGGCGGCACAGGCGGGGTTGGAAGCACGCACCTTTTTGCGTCGCTTCCAGAAGGCCACCGGCATGACCAGCACCGAGTATGGCCAGCGGCTTCGTGTGGGCCGGGCGCGTACGCTGCTGGAAGCCACTGCCATGACCATCGACGCGATTGCCTGGGAGGTCGGCTACCAGGATGCGGCGGCATTCCGTAAGGTGTTCAAACGCATTCTTGGGCTGTCGCCCAGCGACTATCGGCAGCGCTTTGCGGGTGCAAGCGCTACCGGGTGAGCTGAACTCACCGGTCACCTGCGTCTACGGAACGCCTCCGACACGCCCAGTGGCGGTGGAATGTCGCTACAGCACCGGTGATGTCGGCGGCGCCACTCGTCGTGACGACAGCGCCGGCGCATGCTGATGCATGGCATTCAACGCGAGAAGCAGCATGGCCAAGGCAGTCATCGTCATCGATCTGCAGAACGATTATTTCCCCGGCGGGAAACTGCCGTTGACCGGCATCGAGCCGGCCGTAGCCAATGCGTTGGCGGTGATCGCCAATGCGCGCGACACCGGCGTTGCGGTAATGCATGTGCGTCATGAGGCGGCTGCGGATGCCCCGTTCTTTGTGGCCGGCTCGCAAGGCGCGCAGATCCATGCTGCGGTTGCGCCACAGCAGGGCGAAGTGGTCATCGTCAAACAGCACGTCAACGCCTTTCGCGAAACGCCGCTTGCGCAGCAGCTGCAGCAACACGGTGTCACGGACGTGACGATTGTCGGCGCGATGAGCCACATGTGCGTGGATGCCTGCGTGCGCGCTGCCGCCGACCTGGGCTATACGGTGACGGTGCTGCACGACGCCTGCGCCACGATGGACCTGGAGTTCGAAGGCAGCAAGGTGCCGGCGGCCCACGTGCACGCGACGATGATGGCGGCGTTTCAGTTCGGCTATGCGACGGTGCGATCGACACAGGCGTATCTGCAGGGCCAGTGAGACAGCGGCGCGTATGCGGCGCCCAGTGACAATGGCGCGGGCCGATTGCGCGCAGTAAGCAGTTGGGCCGGATGCGGTGCGCGGTGCATGCAGCGCGCTGCAGCGCACGGCCCCGGGTGTCAGGCTGCGACGAAGGGTCGCAGGTGGCGCCGCGTTTTTTCATTACACTTTGCCGTGTGCGCTTACCTTCCTCGCCCTTGTTCAGCATGATGCAGCGCCTGGCTTGCCTGGCCGTGCTGCTGTTGCTGGCCGCGCCGCTGGTGAGTCGCACGCTCGGGAACGACGCTGGCGTTCTGGACGGGCCGCTATGTCATAGCCAGCCCTGGCAAGCTGGCCAGGCGCTGAATGCATTGGTTGGCAAGGCACGCGACGCGCAGCGCTCGGCAGACGCGCTGACCGCTCCAGCCGGGCGATGGTTGGGCGACAGGCAGGATCAGCGGCATGCCGCCGGTGGTCATGCGTTCGTCTGCGATTACTGCCTGCTCGCCGCACGGCTGCTGCCCTGGCTGCTGATGGCCTGCCTGCTATGGACGCTGAGTCGGGGCCGGCTTGCGGTCTCGCGTCGTACCGCTGCGTCTCCCCTCGCGGCACGCTGGTGGGCACACGCGCCACGCGGTCCACCGCGATCGGCCTGAAACATCGTGTATGGAGCCGCACCCGTCAGCGGGTGTGACCTTGGATGTTCTGGAGCGTGTTAGATGACGTACTTTGCCTTGCCGCCCCGCGCGGCTGCGACGCCTTGCCTTGCCCTTTTGACGCTGGTGCCGACACTGGCGCTGATGACCCCCACGCAGATGCGCAGGCTCGCCGCGGGCGAACCGCAACACCGGTATCGAGCCGCTTCGAGCGATGACGCATCGCACCTGGACAGCTGCGATCAGGCCGTTGGCGTACAACTGCAGGATCAGCGGTGAACGGCATACGCAAGGCCGCTTCGCGCGGAAGGGTGGGAATCAGCATGCAAACGCTGCGAGCTGTATGGAAGCGACGACTGTTGCAGGCGATGCTGGGGTGCCTGGTCTGCATCCTGGCCGGGTGTGGGCAACGGGGCAGCGGGTTCGCTCCCGATGGTGCAGACCTCAGCCCGATGGCGCGCGGAATGGATTTTTATCTCTACGACACCGAAGGCGCGCCGCGGCCGTTACGCAGTTTCCGTGGCAAGGCCCTGGTGCTGTTCTTCGGTTTCACCCATTGTCCGGATGTGTGCCCGACAACGCTGGCGCGTGCGGCGCAGGTCAAGCGCAAGCTGGGTGCGGATGCAGCCAAGGTGCAGTTCGCGTTCGCGACGCTGGACCCGCAACGCGATACACCCAACGTGCTCCGGACCTACGTAAAGGCATTCGACCCGGACTTTATCGGCTTGACCGGTAGCGAAGGAGATATCCGGGTGGCAGCGGGAAATTTAAAGGTGAGCTATGCGAAGGTGCCGATGGGGCCGACCTACACCATCGATCACTCCACGCGCAGTTTTCTCTTCGATCGCGATGGACAGCTGCGCGTGGGCCTGGCACACGAGCAGACGGTGGACTCGGTTGTGCACGATATCCGGCAAGTGCTCTAACTGACGCAAGAGCGCGCTGCCGGCTTCCCGATGATCAACGTCGATGACCGCTATGCACGGCGCCGTGGCGCCCGCACGGCTCGACCCAAGGAGAACGAAATGAAATTGCATCTGCTGCTGGTGAGTGTGTTGTCTGCCTTGTCGATGGTGGCTTGCGAGCGCGCGCCTGCGCCTGAGGCCAACCCGGCGCCGGCTGCCCCGGCCTCTGCTGCGACCGCGGCGCCGGCTGCTGCCCCTGTGGTGGTGGCGAGCGGGGCGTGGTCGCGCGCAACCCCGCCGGGCGCACCGGTGGCGGGCGGCTACCTCACCTTGCGGAATCAGGCGGCAACGCCGGATCGTCTGGTGGCGGTGGAATCGCCGGCCAGTGCACAGGTGGAAATCCATGAGATGACGATGGATGCGGGCGTGATGAAGATGCGCCATCTCGAGCAGGGGCTGGTCTTGCCGCCGGGCAAGGACGTGGTGCTGGGTAATGGCGGCACGCATTTGATGTTCATCGCGCCGCACGCGCCATTCGAACAAGGCAAGCCGGTGGTGGCCACGCTGGTGTTCGAGCATGCGCCGCGCGTCGAGGTGCATTTCGACGTTCGTCCGCTGGGCGCATCGGCGCCTGATGCCGAATCGCATGACCAGCATATGCACTAAGCGTGGCTAACCAAACGTAGCGAGCAGTCGTCGGGTGGGGGTGGGCGGCGCGGAGGAACCGCAGTGTACGCCTGGGACATGCCGCACCGAGCACCGCCCGCGCCCGCCTGGCGGGGAGCGCAGTGGTTCTTTTGGCGGCTCTGAACCGCGTCAGTGGCACACCAATGCGCCAGTACCACCACGTGCGATGCCGCCACCGGCGGCTCACGATCAGGATCAGGTAACCAATGGAAACATCAAAAACTCCGTGTTGTGGTGTGGCGCGGTTTTTCCAGCTGCTGGAGGGGCCATGGGCGTCGCTGATCGTGCGCGAGCTGCTTGCGGGGCCGCGCCGATTCACTGAACTCAGGCAGGCCTTGCAGGGCATCAGTGCACATACATTGACCAGCCGCCTGCGACAGTTCGAGGCATCCGGTCTGGTGGTACGCACCGCCTATGCGCAGACGCCGCCGCGCGTGGTCTACGAACTCACGCCATTGGGCGAAGGGCTACGCAGCGTCTTCGATGCACTGCGCGAATGGGGCGAGTCGGTACCGGTGGAGGCCGTCGCGGTAACGCAACCCAAGGATGGCGTGGCAATGAGCATGCGGGAGATTGCGGCTGGCTGCCCGCTCGCCAAGCCCTGAGTCGGCGTTGGCATCAAACGCCACGGAGCTGTCTGCGGGTGCGGGCAGTGCCGTGGCGCTATTGCGGCGGTTGATCACTCAAAAGCTGCAACACCTGAAGCAGTGAGCGATGCGCCCCATCGATCGCTAGCCGCAGCGTGTTGCTGGAACGCAGCCACACGCTACGGCGACAGGTTGCTTAGAAACGATGGTTCACGGTGAGCTCCATGCGTCGATCCGGGCCGTACAGCCACTGCGTTTCGGTGTAGTACGCGGTGGTGAAGTACGCCTTGTCGAACAGGTTATAGATGCGTGCCGTCAGTGCCGTGTCCTGACCCACCTGCCAGCGTAGCGATGCATCGATGGTGGTGTAGCCGGGCAGTGCCAGCGCGTTGGCGGTATCGGCGTAGCGCTTGCCCACATAACGCAGGCCCGCGGCGGCTGTCCAATCGGGCTGAAAGTTCCAGCTGAGCCATGCATTGGCGAGCCTTGCGGCCACATTGGGCGGGACCTTGCCTGCCCGCGAGATGGCAATCGCAGGAGTACCGGTGGCCTCGGTGAAGTCGTCGTAGCGGGCACGTAACGCGGTTGCGTTGAGATCCAGTTGCCAGCCGTTGTGCGTGGCGAGCGAGAGCGCCGCCTCGATGCCTCGCGTGCTTTGTGCACCGACCTGCACGCGCAGATCGGGGTCGACGGCGTCGCGGGTGAGCAAGTCGGATTTGCGGATGTGATACGCGGCCAGCGTCCATTCGCCGCGTCCTTGCGCAAATGCCTGTTTGAGCCCCACCTCGGTTTGTCTGCCTTGCGACATCGCAAAGCGGCTGTTGGCCGGGCTGAGCATCAGCAAGCCGCCGACCGGGTCTGCGGCGCGCGCGTATTGCGCGTAGAGCGCCAAGCCGGGCTGAAGGTAGTAGACCGTGCCGATACGCCAGCCAGCGTTGTAAAACCTGGTGCTGAAGGCCTGCGTGCCGACGACAAGGTTCTGCCGATCGAGCGTGGTGTGGTCATAGCGCATCCCGCCGATCACCGACCAAGCCGTGCTCAGTGCGAGCCGGTTTTCCAGGAATAACGCGTACTGCCTGGCACTGTTGCGATACCGCGGAATGGTGGGAATGTCGCTGCTGAAACGCCCGGGCACCGGTGCGTACGGGTCCACCGGGCCGGCGCTGCCGACATAAGTGTTGTTGGTGTGCTGAAAGCGGCTGTCATTGGCATCGACACCGAACGAGAACGTGTTGTCGAACCCTCCCACGCGTCCTCGCACGACGCCATTGGCGGTAATCCCGGTCTGTTGTTGGTCGTGACCGATGGCCGTGTTGTCGGAGCGGTCGATCAACCGCGTGGCGGTGTCGTAAAGATAGGCTTCGGCGTTGCGCCAGTCGCGCTGGCTGTCGATGTGGTACAGGCGCATGGTGAGCGTGAGTGCGGAGGTGGGCGTCCACACCGTATCCAGCTGGGTCCACTGGTCGCGGAAGCGGATGACACCATCGCCGATGTTGTAATTCTTGTGGCGCAGCGCGGGTAGCTGGCGTCCATCCACCAGCGGCGTACCGAAGTAGCGCATCGGCGTTTGATAACCATAGGCGTAACGCAAGGTGGTGTGCAAGGTAGGGGCGATCTGCCAGCGTAGTGCGCCGGAAAAAGTGGCATCTGCGGCGCGGCCTCGGTCGACCCAACCGCCGGTGGCATTGCCGCTGACATCCATGCGGTAGGACAGTGTGTCGGTCAGGCCGCCACCGCTGCCGAAGGCCAGGCGTGCGGTGTCCTGGGTCCCGAGAGTGGCCTGGATGTCGTTTTGAATGGCACCGGTGCTCGGCGTTTTCGGAATGATGTTGACGACGCCGCCAATGGCGCCATCGCCATAGATCACCGAGGCCGGGCCACGCAGGACTTCGATGCGTTCGATGGACCAAGTGTCGAATGGAAAGGTGACGCCCACGCCGCCGTACTGGCGCAGGCCGTCATAGAGACGCATGACCGATGCGCTGTCGGTAAAGCCGCGGGTGGAGAGCGCGCTCAGCCCGTTGCCTGGATGCGCCATGGCACTGATGGCGCCGGCACGGGTAATGGCGTCGGTGACGTTGCTGTCGCCGCGTGCCTCAAGTTGATCGCGAGTGATGACATCCAGGCTGGCCGGTGTCTGGAACGGGCTCAGCCCCAGCGAGGTTCCAGTGGATGCAGGTGTGTCGCGTATGGCTTGGTTCTGGCTGACGAAGATGGTGGACAGCGTGTTGGGCGTGTCCTGTGCGATTGCAGAGAACGCAGTGCAGAGCAGTGGCGCGGCCAGGGCGCTGCGCAGCGCCATGGAAAGGCGGTGTGGGTGGGGCAGGTCGGTGTGCATGGACAGATCCAGGCAAGCGGCTCCCGTAGCGGGTGCCGGTATCGAATAAGGAACAGGTGCGCGAGTGCTGCCGCATGCACTGGAGCCCGTGTGCAACACAAGGCAGCCAGGCACCGCGGTGGTGTGGTCGGACGCGCGGGGCAGCGACACGTGGGCGGCGACGAGTGCCGCCGATGCCATCCCTGTCGGTTGGACGTTTAAGCGCTGGCCGGCGGCCCGCGTGGAGCGTGCGCGTAGCGGAATCGCCCGGTATCGATCGGCAGCGTATCGGGCGAGGCGAACACCGGCGGAGCGGGCGCAGCAAGCGGCAACCATACGGCAAGCAGCACCGGCAGCATGCGCGCCGCCAATGCGCAGTAATCGCATGCATCGTGTTGCCGGGTGTGGTCGCTGCCGATTGGCGCGTCGCCCCATGCGTGTGCAGTGGGTGTGGCCGCTTCGGCAATCGCCGCAACTGCTGTCTCGCCGTGGTGGCAAAGCTCGCTGACGATGGGAGATGCGACGGCAGCCGCCTGCGCCAAGCGTGAGACAACCGGTGCCACGGCCATCAGCATCGCAGCCATGATGGCCAACCAGGCAAATGTGCGCAGAGGTGTCCGCCGCTGTCTCATACTGCGGATTCTATGTCAGCTGCGCGCGCGCGCGGTGCGGCAAGGCGATGCGTCGGCTGCATTTGGCGTGTTGATGACAATGCTGCTTTGCGTCGTGGTCGCCCGTGCTCACCGCCCGGAGTGTCTGTTCGGTCTTGTGCTGGGCATGACCTTCGTGCTCGGCGCGGAGCTGCCGTGCATCGTGTTCATGGTGATTGCAACACTCTGAGCCGTTGCGCTTTTCATGCTGTGGCCGGCGCTGCAGTGGGGCGTCGGCAACGTGCGCGTGCGCCAGCTGCAGGTCTGATCCTGCGTCGGCATGCAGGGCTTTACGGATGAGCGCCCTCAGGCCACCGCCGATGCGTACCGAACCCTAATGCACCGGCTGCTCATCCCATCGCGTGGCTTGTCGTCGAATATACGGTTCGTATACGATGTGTATATTCCGCAATCCGCCAGGAGCCATCATGGGCATCGTCAATATCGATGACGACCTGCACGATCAACTGCGACGCGCCTGTACTGTCACCAGCCGGTCGATCAATGCGCAGGCCAGTTTCTGGATCAAGGTGGGCATGTTGTGCGAGATGCATCCGGACTACTCGTTCCAGGACATCGTGGCGCAGGAACTGCGCGCGGCGGGGGTGAGGCCGCAAGCCTTGAAGCCGCAGACCGCAACACCAGGGCGCGCATGATCAAGCACCCGGATGAGATCGCATTGATGGCGGTTTCCGGGCAGCTTCTCGCGCAGGTATTCCATGCGCTGGATCGGCTACCGCTGGAAGGGCGCAGCACGCTCGAGCTCAATGCCTTTGTCGAACGCATGATTGTCGATGAGCTCGCCGCACGGCCCGCGAGCAAGGGGCAATACGGGTTCGAGTTCGTGCTCAACGCCTCGATCGACGACGTGGTTTGCCACGGTGTGCCCTCGGCCGCCGATGTGTTGCGCAGCGGGCAGATCGTCAATCTGGATATCACCCTGGAAAAGAACGGGTTTATCGCCGATTCCAGCACGACGTACCTGGTGGGCGAGGTGGCCTACCCGGCGCGCCGGCTGGTGCAGGCCGCGCATCAGGCGATGTGGAAAGGCATTGCCGCGGTACGGCCGGGCGCGCGCCTGGGCGATATCGGGCATGCGATAGCGCGGCATGCGCGCGATCACGGCTATAGCGTGGTCAAGGAGTACTGCGGGCACGGCATCGGGCGAGAGATGCACGAAGAGCCGCAGGTTCTGCATTACGGCCATGCGGGAACCGGCCTGGCGTTGCAGGAAGGCATGGTGTTCACCATCGAGCCGATGATCAACCAGGGGCGCGCGGCGATCCGCTCGGATCCGGATCAGTGGCCGGTCCGTACCCGCGATGGCAAGTTGTCGGCGCAGTTCGAACACACGGTGGCGGTGACGCGCAGCGGTGTGCGGGTGCTGACGCTGCGGCCGGGCGAGACGCCGTTGTGCCCGGTGGAGTGAGCCCGGCAACATTGCGCTGTGGGCAGGCGCTGCATCACTACGGGCGCGCTGGTCCGGCTCCGGCAGGCGGGCGCGGGATCAGCGGGACGGTGTTGGTCTGCAGCAGCCTGCGTACCGTGGCTTCAACGCTGCCGAATCGCCAGCGCTGTACGGCGTAGGCCAGTCCGATGCCGGCGAGGAACATCGCCACCAGCGCCGGCTTGATGGTGGCCGCCGGTATCAGGATGGCGGCCACCACGTACACCACCGTCCAGTTGCACAGGCCGGTAATCACGATGCTGCGTTGCTTGCGATCGATCTCGATGCGCCCGCGCATGATCATCGGGTAGACGGGGCCGACAAAGATCAGGAACGTCTCGCGAAATCCGTAGACATGGTCGGACAACCGATGGAAGCGCAGGTCCGGCAAGCGCGATTGATCCAATGCAGGCTCGATCTGTGCCAGCGAAAAACAGGCCAGCGCATCGCGGCTGACCGGAATGCGCCGCACGAAGAGCGGCAACCCCCAGCCGAAGTACAGGCGGTTCCAGCTGATCAGCAAGATGCCTTCGATCACAATTCCTACCAGCAGCAGATAGAACATCGCGCTTCCCCGGTCGACTGATCGCACTATCGCATGCGCGCTGCCTGCTGGCTGCAGGTGGTGGAACGGCGCCGCAGCCGATCCTGACGTGCGGGCCCAGGTGAGGCCTGCCGTGCGGCTGCCACGTCATCGCCGCGCCGGACTGGCCCAGGTCAGCACCGCTCATGCACACTGGGCGTCACAGCGGATGCCGGCTCTGCCGGCGTGCTGATCCAGCCATCACTGGTGCCATGCAGCCACTTCCCCACACCACGCCGGCCTTGCACGCCACGGCTGCGCAGCTGCGCCGGCCGCTGGACTGGCTGCGCCGGCAATTGCGCGCCAACGACATGTGGTTCATCGGCCTGGCTGCCATGGTCGGTTTGATCGCTGCAGCGTCGATGGTGGTGCAGGCCGGGATCGCACACGCGCTGCAGGCCTGGCTGTACGGGCTCGGCCCGGAGGCGCGGCTCAGTACGGCCAGCAGGATCACGCCCACGCAGCTGCTGGTCCTGCCGCTGGGCGGCTTGCTGGTCGGGCTGGTGGCGTTGATGGCGCGGCGGCGCAAGCGCGCGCTGGTGGATGCGGTGGAAGCCAACGCGCTGCATGGCGGGCGCATGTCGATGCGCGACAACCTGATCGTTGCGGTGCAGACCGTGTTGTCCAACGGCTTCGGCGCCTCGGTGGGACTGGAGGCGACGTACACGCAGATGGGGTCCGGTGCAGGCTCGCAGCTTGGCCGGATCTTGCGGGTGCGTCGCGCCGACATGCGCACCCTGGTGGGAGCCGGTGCGGCGGGCGCGATCGCCGCTGCCTTTGGCGCGCCGCTGGCCGGAGCGTTCTATGCGTTCGAGATCGTGATCGGCGCCTACACGCCGTCGGCGCTGGCACCGGTGGCGGCGGCGGCATTGGCCGGCGCGTTCATGGCCAATGCGCTGGGCGCGGCGCCGTACTCGTTGCCGGCGGCGGTGGCGTACCAGTTGCAACCGCGCGACTACGCGATCTACGTCGCGCTGGGGCTGGTGTGTGCGTTGATCGGCATCGCCGTGATGCGCCTGGTGGCCGGCATCGAACGCGGCGTGGGGCGCATCAATCTGCCGCTATGGGGCCGCCCGGTCATCGGCGGGTTGCTGTTGATTCCGTTGGCGATGTATTCGCCACAGGTGCTGTCGTCCGGCCACGGCGCCCTGCACCTGGATATGACCAGCAGCACCACCTTGCAGGTGCTGGCCACCCTGTTGGTGCTCAAGTGCATTGCCTCGGGCATTTCGCTGGGTTTCGGCTTCCGTGGCGGGCTGTTCTTCGCGTCCCTGTTCATGGGCTCGTTGGTCGGCAGCTTGTTCGCCGTATGCGTGAACCTGTTGGTGGGCGCGGCGGCGGTGGATGCCACCAGCGCATCGCTGGTGGGGATGGCCGCACTGGCGGCGGCGATCGTGGGCGCACCGATGACCATGGCGATGCTGATCCTGGAGGGCACGCACGACTTTGTGCTGGCCAGCGCCGTGATGGCGGCGGTGTTGGTGGCCAACACGGTGGTACGGCAGGTGTTCGGCTATTCGTTCTCCACCTGGCGGCTGCATCTGCGGGGCGAAAACATCCGCAGCGCACGCGATGTGGGCTGGGTGCGCACGCTGTCGGCCGGCAAGATGATGCGCAAGGATGCCAACCACACCGCGCAGGACATCAGCGTGGGCGAGTTCCGACGCCGTTTCCCGCTGGGGTCGACCCAGCGCGTGGTGCTGGAGGATGCGGCCGGCCACTACGCCGGCGTGGTGCCGCTGGCAACGCTGTATGCCGACAACGTGCAGCCGGATGCGCCGGTGAGCGACTACGCCAGACATCGCGATGCGGCATTGCTGGCAGACACCGACATCGTGGCCATCATGAAGGTCTTCGATGCGACGCAGGCCGACGAACTGGCGGTGATCGACGCTGACCGCCATGTGCTAGGCGTGCTGTCAGAAGGCTTTGTCCGCAAACGCTATGCCGAGGAACTGGAACGACGCGAACGCGAGTTGATGGGCGAGCGGACCAGCGGCGACGATTGAGGCCGTCTATCCGGAGGCGGTGTGCCGCATGTTGCCAAGGTGGGATGGACCGGTGGAGCGATACGCCGCAGGCGCCGGCCGGCGACGTCACCGCGAGCCATGTGAGGCGATGCGCGTGCCACTACACGGCAGCTTCCGAGTCGGCTCTGTCATTGGTGCTCGGGGTGGTGCCGGATGCGTTTGGTACAAGCGCATGCGCGCCCAGCAGGGCGGTGAGCCGTCGGTGGCAATCGCGCACGGCAAGCGCGGACGCCGGCATGTTGCAGGCGTCGAAGGTGTGCGCTTCCGCCTTCCAGGCGTCGAGCAGGTCTTCCAGATCGCAGAGCAGGCTCGGCATGGGCGTTTCTCGATGGGCTTGCCGTACTTACGGCGGCAGGCAGCGCGCGGATGCACGGCCGCTCTGCTGCAGGCTGACTCAGTTACCTAATCACCCCGCGTGGCAAGTCGCCGCCAAATGCGCGGGTCGCCACCGCCACTCGGCGTGGGTCCCGTTCGCCTTGCCTCCCGCCAAACGTCGCCAACCGACCGCAGCGTCAGCGTGTCCGTGCGGTGATGACGATGCACGCCGATGACGCAGGCCACACGTGCGCATCACGGTACCGGGAGGAGGGTGGCCAGGCGGCCTTCTGCCGCAGGAGATGAGCATGCGCACCCAGGAACACGGCAACGAGCGGATCGACGACCCCAGCCCGCCCGACGGGATCAAGGCACCCGGCAAGAACGAAGACCTGCTGCAGGATGGCCCGGCGCAGGACAGCGAGATCGACGACGACGACAGTATCGAGGGCGAGATCGACGACGACCACTAGCCCCGGCAGACACGGCTGCGTGCGCAGGTGCAGCCAGATGCATAAGGCATCAGCAATGCTGCGCCGAGGCCGAGGCAGGTTGTCGCCACTGGCTAGGCGTCGATCGTCCAGCCGTCGCCATTGGCCTGCGCCCGTCTGCCGTACGGCGCGGCGCCGTCGTGCAACATGTAGGGACGCAGATGCGGCCGATCCGCACGCGTCCGGCTCGTCACGACACAAGGCCCGCTCTACACTGCACAGCCGCCGAGACGGTTGAATGCCATGGATACGTTGCCGCCCTTACCGACCATTGCGCTGGGCGAGTATCGCCACTTCAAAGGCGGCCGCTACGAGGTGCTGGGCGTCGTGCGCAGCAGCGAAACCCTGGAGCCGCTGGTGCTGTATCGGCCGCTGGACAGCGAGATCGGCCTGTGGGTGCGGCCTTACGGCATGTTCGTGGAGTCGGTGGACGTGGATGGCGTCAGATGGCCGCGCTTTGCGCCTGTGGCGTGACCGGCGCTGGTGGTGATGCCGGTGTTCGGTAAGCGGCCATGAGCGCCGCCAAGCCGCCGCTCACCACGCCAGATGGGCGCTATCTCGTCGTACGTGGCCGGCTCTGGCGCACGTCCAATCCGCATTTGAACGCAGAGGTGCGAGCGGCCCTGGTCGGCGAGCTGATGGATGCACGCCGTGCGGTCAAGGCGGCCAGGCGCCACGACGATGCGCAACAGCTGGCGAGCGCACGCGCCAAGGTCGATGCGTCCAAGATCGCGTTGGGAGAACGCGGCCCGGTGTGGTGGAGTGACGGCATGAAGGACTTCAATCGGCATCTGGTCAAGAACACGCCCTACGCCGGGTGGTTTGCTGCACGCGACATCGCGACCTAGGTCTTGGCCGCAGCGCTGTCGTGCGTCACTCAACCACGCACGACGAGCGTATCGTTGGCGTTGGCGTTGGCGCCGCGTTACGTGCGCCAGATCTTTCAGCCGTTCAAGAACCCTTCGGCACGCACGACGGGGGTGAAGCCCTGCACGCTGACATCCACCAGTTGATGCACCACGAACGGATCTGCCGCCACCGCGCGCTCCAGCGCCGTACGGTCGGTGGTGTGCGCCAGCACGATGCCGCCCATGCCATCGTCCGACGGACCGGCCGCCAGAAAGAGCCCGGCGTCGAGCTGCGCGCGTAGCCACTGCTGATGGGCTTGCAGGTGCACGCTCAGTGCCTGCGCAGCAACGCGATAGGTCAGGGTGATGATGTACACCATGGCTCAGGCCTCCCCGTGTGTCTGGGCCACGCAGCGGCGCACCACTGCGGCAACGCAGGCCTGTGCGTTGGTCAGCGATATCGCTGCGAGCTCGGGACCGCGCGACAGGTTTTCGGCACGCACGAATTGCACATCGTGCACGCCCAGGAAGCCGAAGGCTGCAGTCAGGTACGCTTCCTGGAAGTCCAGCGCGGCCATCGCGCCTTGCGTGTAGATGCCGCCGCGCGTCGATGCCACGATCAGTCGCTTGCCGACAGCCAGGCCTTGCGGCCCGGTGGCGGTGTACTGGAAGGTGCGGCCCGGCTGGGCAATGCGGTCGATCCAGGCCTTGAGCTGGGTAGGCACCGAAAAGTTGTACATGGGCGCACCCATCACCACGATTTCGCTGGTCAGAAACTCTTCCACCAGCTGCTCAGACAAGGCGTGCTCTGCGACCAAGGCCGTGTCGCTGGCGGGTTGCGGCAGTGGTCGGAAGCCGGCGGCAATGGCGCCGGTGAGATGGGCAACGGGCGCGGCGGCCAGATCTCGGTAGCTCACGCTGAGTGTGGGCAGCGAGGCGCGCAGCGCCTGCACCAGGTGTGCGGTGAGCTGACGCGAGACCGAGGCGGTGGACAGGATGCTGGAGTCGAGATGGAGCAGGCGCATGGTGGGCTCGTGGGGCTGTGGTCGGTACGGCGGCACTCTACGCAGCGGCCGTGGTCGCCGGTAGCTTGTGGCCGGATGACAAGCTGTCATGATGAGCAGGACAATGCGCATCTTCTGGCGCGGGATTTGATGCAAGTGGAAGACCTCAACGACTTTGCGCTGCTGGTGGCAGTGGTGGACCACGGCGGCTTCTCGGCGGCCGGTCGCGTCCTGGGATTTCCGCGCTCCAAGGTGAGCCGGCGGGTGGGCGACCTGGAGCAGCGGTTGGGCGTGCGGTTGCTGCAGCGCTCGACCCGCGCGGTCAGCCTCACCGAGATCGGCGCCGAGTTCTACACGCACTGCAAGTCGATCACGCGCTCGGCGCAATGGGCGCTGGACGTGGTCGAGCGCGCCACGCTGCAACCGTCCGGTCGCATCCGTGTGAGTTGCCCGACCGGTGTCGCGCACCTGTTTCTGGCCGATCTATTGCCGCGCTTCGTGCTGGCATATCCGGACGTGCAGCTGGATCTGGAGTTGACCAGCCGCCGCGTGGAACCGATCGCCGAAGGCGTCGATGTTGCAATCCGCGTGCGTTCCAGCCTGGACGATTCGGGGCTGATCCTGCGCTCGTTCGGCGCGAGCCGGCAGGTGTTGGTGGCAAGCCCGGCATTCGTTCAAGCCCATGGGCCGTTCGCCTCTGCCGCGGCATTGCACGAGGTATTGGGAATGGGCCCGCGTGGCGTCAATGGCGAGCCGCCCCGGTGGCGACTCGCCAGCCCGCAAGGCACGAGCGAATGGGTGGACTACCGCTCGCGCCTGTTCACCGAGGATGTCGAGTTGCTCCACCACGCTGCGTTGGCCGGCCTGGGGGTGGCGCAGTTGCCGCTGGGGCTTTGCAGGGGCAGCATCGCCCGTGGCGAGCTGGTGGTGCTGTTGGGCGACCACACATTGCCCGTGCATCAGTTACATGCCGTGTATCCCTCGCGTCGTGGACTGTCGCCGGGCGTACGCGCCTTCATCGAGTTCCTGGTCGACGCAGTGCCCGAGGTGCTGGAGACCGCCGAACACAGCGTGTCGTGCTGAGTGCATGCAGGTCACACGCAACACGCCGGGTCAGGGTAGCGCTCACTGCGATGGAGTACCGATGGAGCGCGCGGCATGCGCGATGAATTCTGCCACCTTGGTGGGCTGCGCAACCGGCGAGAGATGGCTGGATGCGATGGTGCTGGTGGTGGCGCCGATCTGTTTGGCGATGGCACGCTGCACATCCGGACGCAACGCATTGTTGTTGTCGGTGATCAGGTACCAACTCGGCTTGCGATGCCACGCGGCCTGCGTGATCGTGTCGTCGAACGCTGCGGCGGTCATCGGCTGCTGGACGGCGGCAAGCTGCCTGACCTTGCCCAACGGCACATCGGCGGCCATCACATGCTGGTAGGTCGGCGCATCGTCGAGCCAGACTAGTCCTTGCGTATCCGGCTGCAGGCCTTCCATCGGCGCCTTCAGGCGTGCCAGCAGCGTGCCGACCGATTCGCCGGTATCGGGCACCAGGGCCGACAGATAGACGATGCCTTTGACGTTGTCGGCGTTGCCTGCCTCGGTCACCACCGCGCCGCCCCAGGAGTGCCCGACCAGCAGCACGTCGCCGCGTTGTCGCTGCAGCACGCGGCGGGTGGCAGCGACGTCGGCCGCCAGCGAGGTGAGCGGATTCTGCACCGCAGTGACGTGATAGCCCTGGCGCTGCAATGCGTCGATCACGCCAGACCAACTGGAGCCATCGGCAAACGCGCCATGCACAAGCACGATGGTGGGCCTGCCCTGCTTAGCTGCGGCCGTTGCTGGACTGGCGGCGAAGATCGACAGGGCGCTCAGCAAGGCAAGGCCGGCGCCGGCAGACAAGGATGGTGGCACGGTGTGATCGCACTGGGAGTGGCGGGAGTGCGATCAAGCATACGTCGGCTTCTTACCGTGACGCAGCGCAGACCTCGCCAGCAGATGTTGCAGCGCTGACACATCCGACAAATTGCTGGCCCCGGTCGGACAGTGCGATTCATTCCACAAGCACGCCCGCGCTGCGATGGAGCCGTGGAGGCACGCGAAGGCAATCACCTACGCATGGTCCACCACGCCGTGACCCGACCCGACCCGGCACAGGCCGGGTTGGGTCACAGCGTGGATGCAACGCAACTTAGCCCAGGTCGCAGTTGCTTGGCTGCGGCCAGGTGGTGGCGGGCAGCATCGCCTTGACCGCGGCCGGTGCGGTGATGCCGATGGTGCTGGCGCCGTACAGGTCTTCGAGTTCGTCGATGCTGACGATGTAGCTGTCGAGCGACCCCAGGTTGGCGCTATTGGGAATCAGCCAGCTGATGGCACGGGTGCCGCCGCCCGGGTTGGCGGTGATGATGGTCTTCCAGAAGAAGTCCGGGGTGCGGATGCCGTGGCTGGCCAGGAAGTAATCGTTGCTGGTATCGCTGTAGATCACGCCGCCGTAGACCTGCACGCTGGCGATGTCGCGATAGCACTCGGCCACGTTCTCGGCACGGACCCAGATGCCCTGATTGAAGCTGGATACCTGCGGCACGATGTTGGACATCAGGTTGGCGCGGCGGATATAGGTTGCGTTGTAGTCCATGTGGTTGGAGGTCACCAGGTGGCCGCGGTCGTAGCCGCTGCGCACGCTCGCATACGACGCGGTGGACGTCTGTCCGGCGCAGCCGCTGGGCAATTCGGTATCCAGGTTGAAGCTGGACGGACGTGCGGCCGAGCCAGTGTCGGCCTGCAGCACGTACTCATAACGCAGCGCGGTGCGGTTGGTGCAGTCATATCGCAGCGTGTAGCCGCCCTTGTTGAGGGTGACAACCTGGGCATTTGCGGTGGCACTGACAGCGGCAAGCAGCAGAACGACAAACAGGGTCCGTAAGCGCATGGGAGTGAATCTCCTGGGAATCAATCGGACGCACGACGCCACCGCCGACTGCGGGAGAGCAGGTCGACGCTCAGCGAACGCGCGCTGGAAGGGGACAGTTGGCTCGTTGTCTAGCGAGCACAACAGCTATCGCATGCGAATGTTGCTTATTGGTGACGTATGCGTGAGGAATGTGCGGTCGCACCATTTTTCGCGGTAAAAACGTGATGGTTGCCGCATATTTTTCGATTTCAGCGGAAGGGCAATAAGCGTCTGGTTATGCCTTGCGCGCGGAAGCGGCTGCAGATCACGCGTTTTGCCGCAATGCGCCACTGCGCCGGTGGCAAGCGCCCTCGCCGCCAGCGGACCCCCACGCCTGTAGTGGGCAGGGCTACGCCGGTATCCGATCGGAGATGGGCCAGGCCAGCAGCTCGGACGGCAGGCGCCACCGCGTGGACGATGCCCGGCGCGTCAGGAATCGCTGGCGTATCACCGTGTCATCAATAACTCTGGTCAGCGGATACAAAACGCCCTCCATCCGCAGGTTGAGCGGATGGAGGGCCGTGACGCATCTGAGGTTGATCGGTCGATCGACTATGCAACGTCTTTTTGCAGGTGCTGCGCGCTTGCAGGCTCCAGCTGGAACAGCGAAACCAGCTGGGTCAGGGTGCTGGACTGCTTTTCCATCGCACGTGCGGCGGCCATGGCTTCTTCCACCAGGGCGGCGTTCTGCTGGGTGGTTTCGTCCATCTGGATGACCGTCTGGTTGACCTGCTCGATGCCGGCCGACTGCTCGCTGGACGCTGCGGTGATCTGCCCCATGATGTCGGTGACACTGTTCACGCTGGCCACGATCTCGGTCATGGTGGCGCCGGCCTTGTGCACCAGCGCCGAGCCTTCGGCCACCTTGCCCACCGAGGCGTCGATCAATTCCTTGATCTCCTTGGCGGCACCGGACGAGCGCTGGGCCAGGGTACGCACTTCGCTTGCCACCACCGCGAAGCCGCGGCCCTGTTCACCGGCGCGTGCGGCTTCCACCGCGGCATTCAAGGCCAGGATGTTGGTCTGGAACGCGATGCCGTCGATGACCGAAATGATCTCGGCGATCTTCTTGGACGAGGCCTCGATGCCGGTCATGGTGCCCACCACCTGGCTGACCACCTCGCCACCCCTGGACGCCACGCCGGCGGCGTTGCGTGCCAGTTCGTTGGCCTGATGCGCGTGTTCGGCGTTCTGCCTGACGGTGGAAGTGAGTTCTTCCATCGAGGCAGCGGTTTCTTCCAGGTTGGCAGCCTGCTGCTCGGTACGTCGCGACAGATCCTGATTGCCCGCGGCAATCTCGCCGGCGGCAGTATCGATCTCTGCCGACGAATGCTGGATGCGCCCGACGATGTCGGTCAGGCGTTCCACCGTGGTGTTGGCGTCGTTGCGCATGCGCGCGAACACGCCGGCGAAGTTGCCCTGCATGCGCGTGGTCAGGTCGCCGCCGGCAATGGCCTGCAGCACCCGCGACAACTCGCCCAGGCTCTTGTCCGAGGTACTCATCAGGTGATTGAGGTCGATCACGATCTGGCGGAAATCGTGCTCGAAGGCGGTTTCGTCGCCACGTGCACTGAAGTCGCCGGCAGCCGCGGCGGCGGCCAGGCGCTTGATCTCGCCGTTGATCGACAGCAGGCTGGCGCGCACATCGTTGATCGACTGGCTGATCACCGCCTTCTCGCCCGGCAATGCCTCCAGCTGCTGCGATAGATCGCCAGCGGCATAGCGCTCGGTCAGTGCCACGATCTGCATGGTGACCGCGATATGGCTGGACACCAGCAGGTTGCTGGCGCGCACCATGCTGCCGAATTCGCCGGGAAATTCCTGCTCGGCGATCCGGTGGCTGACGATGCCGGCCTCGTGCTTGTGGCCCATTTCCGTCTGCGCCTGAATCACCCGGCGCAGCTGGCGCTGCATGCTGTCCATGGCCTGCAGCAGCTGGCCGACTTCATCGTTGCGGTCGATCGAGATCGTGTTGTCCAACTTGCCCGAGGACACCGCATGCGCGATGCCCACCGCACGGTTGAGTGGCTGGGTGATGGCGCGAGCGACGATCCAGCCAAACCCGATACACACCAAGGCGCCGACCAGGCCCAGCACCAGGCCACCGATACTGGCGGTCACCGAACTGTCCACTGCCTCCTGCACCGTCCCGCGAAAGCGCGCATCGGCACGCTTCTGCATGGCGGTGAGCGTGGTGCGGTAGGTCTCCAGCGCCGGTGCCATAGCACTCATCTGCTGCGCATCGGGCTCGCGTTGTTCGACGAATGCGGCAGCCACACCGTGGGCCAGGCGGTAGTAGTCGTCGAACTGCTTGCCCAGTTGGGCCAGCTCCTTGGCATTGGCCGGATCGGCCTTCTGCAGTTTCAGGTAGGACGCGTGGATGTCGTCGGCCACCGGCTTGGTGGCCGCCAACATGTCTGCATCGCCCGCGGCAGCCGCGCCATTGAGCCCGTTGATAAGCTTGTCCAGCGCGGCGACATTGCGGGTCATCGCATCGAGCATCGGAAAATGCACGTCGCGTACCGCTTCCAGGCGGTCGTTGTTGCGGTGGAACACCAGCGTGCTGAAAGCGACATAGCTCGATAGGCAAATGATTGCCACCGCTGCCGGCATCAGGATTTTCCAGAACAACGGTAACGACAGAATGCGGCGCATGATGTGGCTCTCGAGCAGGTGGGCGATCACGGCTTCAGGACGACCTTGACGCTGGCGTCGACAGCGGCGGCGCTGATGTAACCAATCGCCCCCGGCGTGGCGGCGACCGCCTTCTTGACCGCATCGTCGCCGCTGACGCGCTTGGGACGCTGCGCCTTGCCGGTGAACATCAACTGGGACCAGTACGATTTCAGCTGCGCCGAATCGCGCGAGGCGACCTTCTTGTAGAACTCATCGCGCGTGGCAGCGCCTTCTTCCTGGTCGATCGGCACGGCAGCGCCGCCGCCGGGCAGGCTGTTGGACTTGGCCAGAAAGATCTGCGACACCTGCGCCGCGCTCAGGCTGTCCGGGCCGCCCTTGGCCGACATCACCACCACCACATCGGCACTGGCCGAGAACGCAACCATCGACAACACGGCAAGCACGCAGCCTGCGAAACACTTGGAAAGTTTCATGGGGGCTCTCTTAGAACACGAAGTCGACGGATGCCGACAGCAGGTTGTAGCTGCCGCCCGGACGGAAGCCCGGCTGGATGTTGTTCAACGACCCGAACGAGCCGGCGTTGTTGTCGATATGGCTGGCCTGCAGCTTGAACGCCATGCTCTCGCGCGCGTCCCAACGCAGCGAGGCGGTGAAGCTGTGGCGGCCGCTTTCGGCCTGTGCCAGCGCACGCGTCATGATGCCGACCGGGTCCTGGCCGCGCGCGATGGTCGGGCCCTTGCGATCGACGCTGCCGTAGGTGACCGACGGGGTCAGCGTGCCGAAGCGGCCGCCGACGCTGAGGTAACCGGAGGTGGTCTTGCCGTTGAGCGAGGGCGAGTAATCGGCCTGGATCACTTCGCTGCGCAGGAACCACTTACCCGGGTCGTAGGCATAGCCCACGCTGGCGAAGCTGCCGTCCACACCGTAGGTGGTCAGGCGATCGGCCAATGCCGGGTTGATGCGCTGGTACGCCGAGAACAAGCGCTCCAGTGACGGACTCGCGAAATCGGTGGTGCCCACGATGTAGGCAGCACGGAAGGTCGACGCACCCGATTCCAGGCCGAGTGCCAGGCCGCGCATGGCATACACATCGGCCTTCTTGGAATTGATGCGGCCGTAAAAGCCCTGCACGCTGACCACGCTTTCGCCGGCATTGATGGTGTACACGCCTTCGATGCCGTCCATCGGCAACAGGTAGTTGTAGACCTCATACGGCGGGCGCACCCATGGGGTGGCATAGCCCACGCGCTGGTACTCGGAGAGCATGTACAGCGGGGCGGTGATGCGACCCAGGCGGGCAGCGAACTGCGGGCCGAACTGGTACTTGACGTGTGCCAGGGTCACCTTCGGATCGTAATCGCCGCGCTCGGCGTATTCGCTGGTCACCTGCAGCACGCCGGTGAACTTGTCGGTGAAGTTGGCATTGACCTGCCCGGCGATGCGCGAATCCGGGCGGGCCGAGGTGGAGTGGCTGGCGCCGGCGCCTTCCACGGTCTGGATGTCGGGCGTGAAATCGGCCTGATCTTCGGTCGAATGCACCACGCCCAGCGTGCCGAAGCCGCTGAAGGTGAACATGGACTCCTCCTGCGCATAGGCGCAGGTCGACGCGGCCAGGGCGATGGCGCCACTGAGCAGTTTGACGGTCAATTTCATTGCGGTCTCGACTAAAAAGAGGATGGACGCAGCGCCGGGGCGCAGCGGGCAGAACGGTGATGCGCGTCTCGTCGCGCTGATCCCCGGTAGCGGCCGCCTGTGTCCTCGCTTTAGCGAGATTTTTACAAACCGATGAAACGGTTAAGTTGCCAGAAAAGTATGCAAATGAACGATAGATGGGCGCTATCGCGCCGATTCATAAAGATGCGCAAACGTCGCTTCCGGCTTGCGGCTAACAGCAATGTCCGCCGGTGTTGACGGGTCGACGTACGCTGCGAAGGGCATGCAAAACACACAGATCGCGCGTTCGATGCAGCACGAGCGCGCTGCATCCGCGTCCCGGGGGTGGACGTCGTCAGCAAGATCGCCACGTCCAGGCAAGCCGGACGTGGCGGGTTGGTCCAGCGAAGCGACCCACGGTACGCATCCGTTGTCGCTGGCGTTGCCGGGGCCATCGAGCGAGCGCGATGGCTGCCGACCCGGCTGCCGTGCGGGCGGCAGGTGATGCCGCGATCACCGATCGGCGCTGGGCACTTTGACTACCACCTTGATCTCGAAGCGGAAGCCGGCCAGCCAGGTCACGCCGACGGCAGTGACGGTGGGGTAAGGCGCCGGGCCCCAATAGCTGGCCCACCGCTCCCATGCAGCGTCGAATACGACCTCAGGGTCGACCATGAACAAGGTGACGTCCACGACGTCCTGCGATGTGCAGCCGGCGGCGCTGAGGATGGCATCGAGGTTGTCGAACGCCCGTGCGATCTCGGCATCCAGGTCCGGCTCGGGTGAACCGTCCTCGCGGCTGCCGACCTGACCGGCGACAAACATCAGGCCATCGGCACGCACCGCCGGCGAATACCGGTGGCGTTCGTACAGCGCATGGCGGGCCTGCGGGAACACAACGTCACGTGTGGCCATGGAACTCTCCTTGAAGTGCGACAGAACGGACGTCCACCCTAAGCGCCCGGGCGTGCGCGATAAATCCGCAGGCGCGACCAACACTATTTGTAGAATCCAAACAATCTTGGTGCAGGAGGGGCGATGGACCGGTTCGATGCGATGCAGGCATTTGCGCGTGTGGTTGAGACCGGCAGCTTCACCAGGGCGGCCGACACGCTGGAGATGAGCCGTGCCAGCGTGACGCAACTTGTGCAGCAACTCGAGGCGCGGCTGCGGGTGAGGCTGCTCAACCGCACCACCCGCCGGGTGCAGGTGACCGCCGACGGCGCTGCCTATTACGAACGCGTGGTGCGCCTGCTGGCGGACATGGACGATGCCGAAACCAGCCTGTCGGCTGCAGCGTCGTTGCCGCGCGGACGCTTGCGGGTGGATGTGCCCAGCCCCTTTGCGCGCCTGATCCTGATGCCGGCGGTGCCGGCGTTTCATGCGCGGTATCCGGATATCCAGCTGGATATGGGCGTCAGCGACCGGCGTGTGGATCTGATCGGCGAGAACGTGGATTGCGTGGTGCGCGGCGGCACCATCGCCGATCAATCGTTGATCGCGCGCCGGGTGGGCGACCTGCAGACCGGTGTGTATGCGGCGCCGAGCTACCTGCAACGGCTCGGCACGCCTTCGCATCCGTCGGAGCTGGAAAATACCCGGCACCGCTGCGTCGGTTTCATGCGTTGGGGCACCACCACCACGGTGCCCTACGCGATGCGGCATGGCGCCGAAGCGGTCACCGTGCACGGCCGACATGTCGTCGCCGCCGACGACGGCAATGCCTATCTTGCGGCGGGGCTGGCCGGCATGGGCGTGTTGTGGCTGCCGGTGTACATGGCTGCCGCGCACGTGGCCAGCGGCGAGCTGGTACCGGTGTTCGAGGACTGGAAGCTGGAGCCGATGCCCTTGTCGATCGCGTTTGCGCCCAATCGGCATGTCAGCGCCAAACTGCGCGTCTTCATCGATTGGGTGATCGAGCTGATGGCCGCACATGTGCATGTGGTGCGCCCGACGCTGCGTTGACCGGCGCGCGCTGGGTTTGGCGCGCACGCCGCGACGCGTTGAGTGCACGACCGATCCCATCGCCTCACTCTGCCAGTTCGCGCCGGACCGGATAGCGCCAGCCGCTGATCGCCGCGAACGGCGAGCGGGCGTAGATCCATTGCAGACGGGCATCGCCGTCGGCGCGGAAGGCGTCATCGCTGGCGAGCTTGCGTTCGAATTCGGCACGCAGCGCGGCATCGTGTTGCAGCAGGCCTTCGGTGAAGGTCACCAGCTCGGTGCCGGATAACCCGCTGTCGGGACTGCCGGCATTGCGGAAGCGTCCGCTGGCGAGCAGCGAGTCGCTGCTGCGCGGTTCGAGCAATGCGGCGGCCAGCATGCGCATGGGTTGATCTGCCGGCACGCGGATGCTCCCGGCCGGGAAGGTTTCTTCCACGCGGTAGGCATGCGGCTGTTGCGTGCCGGCGTCGGCGACGATGCGGATCTGCTGCACCAGGCGGGTGCGCGACTGCGACAGACGCTCGTAAGCGATGCCGTGCGCCTTGAGCAGGTCCACCACGTCGTCGTTGCCCGGTGGAATCCACCATGCCAGCGGATACTGCACCGCCTGCGTTTGCCGGTATCCGATCACCGGCATCGTCCAGGTTTCGTCGCGGCCTTCCCAGCGCAGCTCCTGGCGACCGGACACCGGCGACAGCGCACGGGTATAGGTCACGCCCTTGAACGGCACCTGCGCAATCGGCTGCGGCAGGCGTTCCCACGCCACCATCAGCGCCTGCGGCCGTGCCGCGCGATCTGCCCGTTTGGCTGCGTCGATGGTTTGCGCATCGCGGCCGACCAACTGCAGCGCTGCTTCCAGTAGCACGTAATCGCCGAGCACGCGTTGCCGGTAGGACTTCAGATGGTGATTTTCCACCAGTACGGTGGGGATGCCGGCAAAGTCGCCGTAGCCGGTGGAGTAGCGCGGGCCCTCCGGCGCGTAGCGTAGCCCGGCACGCGGGTCGTCCTTGTCGATCAGGCTGGGATAGATCGCCGGGGAGTGGCCCTGCTTGCGCAGTGCGTCGCTGACGACCGGGGTAAAACGCTGCTGCAACCAGTCGGCGGTGGCGCGCGAGCGCGCATAGGTGCCCCAACCTGCGTAGGTAAAGGTGATGTCGTATTGATGATCCAGCCCGTCGCTGACATGCAGATCCACATACAGCGCCGGATCGAGTGCGTGCAGCAGCGCCACCATCGCGCGGGTTTCCGGCGCTTCCAGAGCAAGGTAATCGCGATTGAGGTTGATGCCGCGCGTGGTGCTGTTCCAGCCCATCTGCTGCGGGCCGCGCAGTGCCGCGCCGATCAGTGGGCCGCGTTGTTCGTGCCCGTCGATATTGAGGATCGGCACGAAGACAAAATCCACCTCGTCGAGCAGATGGTCCTTGCCACGCTGTGCGATATCCCGCAACAGCATCAGCCCCGCATCCTTGCCGTCGATCTCGCCACCATGGATGCCTGCCTGCGCCAGCACCACCGGCTTGCCGGGCCTGCCCTTGTGCGCACGGACCAGCAGCAACTCGCGTCCTTCGCCGGTCGTGCCGAACACTTCCAGCGATAACACCGGCGAGGCGGCGACCAGGCGCTCCAGCCATGCGCGTGTCTGCGCGTAGCTGGGCGTGCTCGCAAAATCGCTGCGTTCCACTGGCGTGCGCCAGGGGTCGCCCGGCGCGGCGATCATTGCCTCGCTCGCGCCGTGCCATGCGCGTACCGGCGGAAGTAGCGCTGCGGTGTCGATCGGCTGCGCGCCGAGCGGTGTGGCGCTCAACAGCGTTGCGGCCAACAAGGTGGCGGCGGCGCGTCGGGCGCTGCGCGATGTGCGGTGCGCAGTGGCGTTGTCGGGAGCGTGTCGGTGCAACGCAGGAAGCGCGTCGTGCGGGAGAACGTGGCGCGTAGCAGAAGTCATGTAGGGCGTAAGGATATCGAGGGGGAGGGCGGTGGTCTGTGTCGATACCCAAATGCAGCACCGGCGCACTGGGTTCCGGATAGGGCACGGATGTTACGGAGGTGCTGAGCACCTGTGCACAGGACGGCGTGAGCGGAACGTCGGTCCGCAGGGCCGCCACAGATGCAAGCGGGAATGCGTAATAGAATAACATTTGCTCGAGGGTGCTTCGGTCGGCACGACGTAGCATCTTCGAGTACACGCATCGCCGCTTTACCTGGACGCCGCCGCTTGGCTCACCAGCTTCGGGCTATGCAAGCAATGTGATAACGTATCAATTTGTTACCATCGTTGCCGTCATGTCCCTCAGCGTTCCCACGCCTTGCGCGATTGCCATTTCCGACCTGCATGTGGCCTACCACGGCCGCGCCGTGTTGAAGGGGTTGAGCCTGCACATCGCGCCCGGCAGCGTGTACGCGCTGCTCGGTGGCAACGGCGCGGGCAAATCCTCCACGCTGTCGACGCTGCTGGGCTTCGTCAAACCCACGTCCGGCAGCGTGCGGGTCGACGGCATCGACCCGGTCGCCGCCCCCGGCAGGGCACGCGCACGATTGGCATATTTGCCGGAAAACGTTGCGCTCTACGAGCATCTGAGCGCGCTGGAAAATGCCGACTACCTGCTTGCGCTCGCCGGGCAGCGCTGCAGCCAGGCCGACATCGGCCAGGCCTTCGCAGCCGCAGGGTTGCAGCGCGAGGCATGGAGCCAGCGCCTTGCCGGCTTTTCCAAGGGGATGCGCCAGAAGGTGGCCATTGCCGTGGCCACGCTGCGCCAGGTGCCGGTGCTGCTGCTGGATGAACCCACCTCCGGGCTCGACCCGCGCGCCATTGCCGACTTCAACCAGTTGGTCAACGGCGTGCGCGCGCGCGGCGGCGCGGTGCTGATGGTCACCCACGATCTGCTGGGAGCCGTGGACGTGGCCGACCGGATCGGATTTCTCGAAGACGGGCGCATCGTCGAAGACATCGGCGCCGGCGACGGCGGCTTCGATGTGCGCAGCCTGCACGCGCGCTTTGCACAACCGCCCGGGCGCGCTGCATGAGCGTGCATGCATGAGTGCTGTGTGGCTGGTCGCGCGCGAAGAACTGCGCTTCATGGCACGCAATCGCTCCGCTGCCATCGGCGTGGTGTTGCTGATGCTGTTGACCCTGGTGGCGGCGTTGACTGCCGCGCATCACCAGCGCGAGGTCACCGAGTTCCGTGCGCGCCAGCAACAGGCTGCGCAGCAGGCTTTCGATGCGCAGCCGGACCGTCATCCGCATCGGGTGGTGCATTACGGGCATTTCATCTATCGCCCGTTGCCGGCCCTGGCTGCGTTCGACTCCGGCGTGGATGCCTTCACCGGCAACAGCATGTTTCTGGAAGGCCATCGTCAGAACACCGCCAATTTTGGCGATGTCCGTCAGAGTTCGCTGCTGGTGCGTTTCGGTCAACTGACGCCGGCCTTCGTGCTGCAGGTGCTGGCACCGCTGATGCTGGTGTTTCTGGGCTATGGCGCCGTGGCCCGCGAACAGGAGACCGGCACGCTGCGCGTGTTGCTGCTGCAGGGCGCCACGCGTCGGCAACTGCTCGGCGGCAAATATCTCGCGTTGGCCGCCGTGGCCGCTGCCTGCCTGTTGCCGGCCCTGGTCGGCCTGATCCCGATCGCGTTGTTGCCGGGCCAGGCAGTGCTGGTGGCGTTGCTGGTGCTGGCCTATGGCGTGTATCTGCTGGTGTGGTGCGGGCTGGTGCTGGCGGTGTCGATGCTGTGCCGGCGCGGCCGCGATGCGCTGCTGGTGTCGCTGGCGCTGTGGGTGTGGCTGGCCCTGCTGGTGCCGCGCGTGGCGCCGGATGTGGCCAGTGCCGCGTACCGGCTGCCCACGCGGCTGGAGACCGACGTGGCCATCCAGCGCGATCTGCGCACGCTAGGCGACAGCCACAATCCGGACGACCCGCACTTTGCGCAGTTCAAGCAACAGGTGCTGGCGCGTTACCGCGTGCAACGCGTGGAAGACCTGCCGGTCAATTACAAGGGCCTGCTGGCGCTGGAAGGCGAGCGGCTCACCGCCAGCCTGTTCGAGCGCTATGCGGCGCGCGATGCACGCATCCAGCAACAGCAGAATCTGCTGGTCCGCACGTTTGCGGCGTTGAGCCCGACAGTGGCATTGCGCGAGGTCTCGATGGCCCTGGCCGAAACCGACCTGCGTGCGCACGAGCGCTTTCTCGCGCAGGCCGAGCACTACCGTTACACGCTGGTGCAACGGCTCAATCAATTGCAGGCCGATGCGGTGAGCATGGCCGACGACACCGCGCAGGATGCCGGTGCCGACCAGCGCAAGCGCATCTCTGCGGCGCATTGGCAGCGCATCCCGGTGTTTCGCTTTACTCCGGCGTCCAACGCCGAGGTCGTGCGCGCGGCGGCTGTGCCGCTGGGTCTGATCGCGGCCTGGATGCTGGCCGCCTGGTGCATGTTGCTGGCCGCCGGGCGGCGCGTGGGAGTGGCACGCTGATGGTGCTGTGGAAATACGAACTGCTGTTGTTGCTACGCGCACGCGCGGCCGTGGCGGGGTTGCTGCTGCTCACGCTGTTGACGGTGTGCAGCCTGCTTTCAGGGCAACACGTCATCGATGCGCAACGCGCCAACATCGCGCGCATCGCGCCGCTGCAGCAGGAAGACAGCGCGGCAGTGCAAGCCTATGTCGCGCGCTCCAACGATGCCGGCAGCGCGGCGTACTACAGTTTCCACCCGACCTGGGACACGCCATCGCCATTGGCCTTCGCCGCAGTGGGCATGCGCGATGTGGCGCCCTACATCTTGCGCATACGCGCGCTGGGCCTGGAGGCGCAAATCTACGATGGCGACAGCTATAACCCCGAGCTGGCGTTGGCCGGACGCTTCGACTACGCCTTTGTGCTGGTGTTCCTGCTGCCGCTGTTCGTGATCGCGCTGCTGTTCGATCTGCGCTTCGGCGAGCGCGAGGCCGGGCGTGCGCGCATGCTGGCCGCGTTACCGGGCGCCGGCACCGCATTGCTGGTGCGCCGCGTCGTGGTGCGTGCGGTTGCAGTGCTGGCGTGTCTGGGCGTGCCGTTTGCGCTGGCCGCGACGTTCAATGCGGTGCCGTTGCTGCAGCAACTGGCGGTGCTGGCGCTGACGTGCCTGTATCTGCTGTTCTGGGTACTGCTGGCAGTGGCGGTGGGCCGTCTCCATTGGCGACCTGCCGCGCATGCCACCGCGTTGGCCACCTGTTGGGTGGTGCTGGCGCTAGTGGCGCCGGCCCTGGCACATGTGGCGATCAATCAGGCCGTGCCGGTCAATCAGGGTACCGAGATCGCCCGGCTGCAACGCGAGGCGGTGAACCACGCCTGGGATATTCCGCGCCAGGCCACCATGCAGCGGTTCTACGCAAGCAATCCGCAGTGGGCAGATTCGCCGCCGCTGACCGATGCGTTTCACTACAAATGGTATTTCGCCTTCCATGAAAACGGCGATCAGCAGGTCGCCCTGCAGGTGGCTGCCTATCGCCAGGGGTTGCTGCGCCGGGAAAGGCTTGCCCGGCGCGTGGCCAGTGTGTTGCCGCCGGTGGCAGTGCAGGCCGCACTCACGCACCTGGCACGCACCGACCTGCAGGCGCAGCTGGCCTATCAGGATCGCATTCGCGCCTATCACCGGGCATTGCGTGCGTTCTACTACGAATACCTGTTCCGCGACCGGCCGTTTACAGGCGACGACTTCCAGCGTGCGCCGCGTTTCGATGCTGCCGCAACGCCGGCGCTGCAGGGCAGCTGAGCGCGGCTGACGAAACGGCTGCACTCACCATCAAGCGGGCGCGGTCGCTGCTGCGCGCGGCAGGCATCACGCATCACTCGTACGTACTGATGCTGGGTGCGCCATCCACACTGAGTCGAGGACGGCGCGCTGCGTTCAGCCGCGCTGTGTGTTCGGCTGCGCTGTGTGCATGCCTTGCGTGTTGCGCAACTTATGCGCGGACCTCACGCTGCAGTTCGTTCCGATCTGTCGATCTTTCGATCGGTCGGCGTCTCTATCAGCTGTGGACGTCGCAAGCGTCAGCGCATCGATCAACAGGTGCTGGCGCTGCGTCCTATGCATCGCATGACGCGCCGTGGTCGCAAGTGTCGCCTGCACCGGCTGATACGCGCACCCGCAATCACCCCGTGCCACGCCGCTTCGATATGCCGCTACGGCTGCGCTTCTTGCCGGCTGCCGGCGGTGCGGCGGTTTCGTCGGCCAGTACGCCGCCGTGCTGCATCTGCTCCAGCCACGACAACGCATCGACATAGCCGAGGAAGTGCTGCAGATAGCCGGGCGAGCGCTCGCGCATCAGGGTGATGCAGCGATGCACCAGCACGCTGGAATTGAGTGGCCCGGCATTCTTGGGCGCGTCCTGCAGCGACTGACGCACCTGGCTGGCGGTGCGCACGGTGGTCCAGGTACGACGAAAATCGTCCAGCGCCGGCAGCTCCGGGAACAGCTGCGTATCGGCGGCCGCGGTCTTTCTGCTGTCCACCTCCATCAGCGCGGCGTGGCCTGCCAGCTGATCGGTCAGGGCGCCGAGCGGGCTGCGCTGCACTGCGGGCGATGCGATGCCGGCACGCGTACCGCGCGCAGTTTTCTTGATGGTGGCCGCATACGCATCGACCAGGCCGGCAAGCTTTTCTTCCAGCACCGCACGTACCGGGTCGGCCTGCGTTTCGGCACGCGTGGCCAGCGTCTGCATCAGATGGAAGCGCACCGGGTCCAGCCGGTCGGCGCCCTGGCTGCGCCAACGCTCCAGGCGCGCGCGTGCGGACGCTGGCGTGCTCATCGCGTGGCCGCGGCCTGCGCGGGGGCTGTGCGCTGCGCGCCGGACGGGCGTGCGATCGGTGCAATCTCCACCCGGCGGTTCTTGGCCCGGCGTGCTTCGTCGGCGTTGGAATCCACCGGTTGCTGCGAGCCGAACGCCGCAGCGAACACCGATGCGGCCGGCACGCCTTCAGCGATCAACGCGCGGGTCACGGTCAGCGCGCGCTGCGCGGACAGCTCCCAGTTGTCGGCGTAGCGGCGATTGCCGCCCAGCACCGGGCGGTCGTCGGTGAATCCGCTCACCATCAGGATCTCCTCGCGCGCGGCCAGGTAGTGCGCCAGCGGCGCAGCCAACGACTTCAACACCTCGCGGCCTTCCGGCTGCAGTTCATCGGAGTTGAAGGCGAACAGCACATTGCCGCGGATGCCGATGCGGCCATCGACCAGGGTCACGCGGCCGGCCGCCAGCGGCGCGGCCAGCGCCTGCTCCAGCGTCTTGCGGCGCTGCGCCTCGGCCTGCTGCTGCTTGACCGCCTCGTCCAGGCGGCTGGACAGCTGCAGCTGCACGCCGATCACCCCGACCAGGATGAAGACGAACGCGCCCAGCAGCACCGACATCAGGTCGCCGAACGCGGCCCAGATCGGGGTGCCCGATTCGCCGTCGATGTCGATCTCGTCGCTCATGCCGGCTCCGCTGCGCCGGCATCGCTGCGGCCACGGTCGAGCTGGCGCAGTTCTTCGATGATCTGCTTCTGCGACAGCATGCTGAGGTCGACCACCTCGCGCGCCTGCGCCACGTAATAGGCCAGCTGGTCATCGCTGCGTGACAGCGACGCATCCAGTGCGGCGGCCACATGTTGCAGGCGTTCGTTGAGCTCGCCGGTGGAGGTGCTGAACAACTGCACCGCCATGCCGAAGGCTTCGCCCAGGCTGGCCACTTCCACGGCGCTACCGCTGACGTGCGCGGCCACTGCGCCGAGCTTGCCGGTTTCGCTGCCGATCTGTTCGGTGAGCTGGCTGCCCACCCGCTGCAGCAGGTCCGCCGAGGTGGTGACCAGTGCGTCGACGGCTTGGCGTTGTTCGGTGGAGGCGTGATTGACCGCGTTGAGCAAGGTGTCCAGCGTGGCCAACAGGCGGCTGCGTTCTTCCAGCATGGCGGTGTCGCGCACCATGCTTTCCGACAGGTTCTGGCGCAGCTCGGCCACTATATCTGCCGCGGCTTTGGGCGCTTCGGAAGCAATCTGCATCAGCCGCGAGATCTCGGCAATGGTGGCGCTGGTCTGCGCCTGCGCTTGGGTGGACAGTTCGCTGGCGGTGCTGGCCAGGGTGTCGCAGATGGCTTGCTGTTGTTGAGTGACGCGCTCGCCGGTCTGTTCCCATTGCGTGGCCAGGGTGGCGCTCATCGCGGCAAAGCGCTCGCTCCACAAGGCAAGACGCTGCGCATCGCGCGCTTCCAGTGCGGCCTGCAGCTCGGTATGCGATTGCTGCAAGGTGCCGACCAGGCCCGCGGCATGCGTGTCGAAGCTGGCGGTGGCCGCGGCCAGCGCATCCTGGTGCTGGGTGGCCAATGCGGCACTGGCGTGTTGCTGCTGTGCCAGCGCATCGCTCCAGGCAGTGGCGGTCTGCCTGCTGGATTGCTCCATGCGCTTGGACACCGCATCCACCAGCGCGTTGGAGCGCGCATCGAAGGTGCTGGCGAACTGCGTCAGTGCGTTCTGTAAGTCGTGGGTGAGGGTGTGGTTGGCGCGCTGCTGTTCGGCCACCGCGGCGGTCCAGCTGGCGGCCGTGGTGGCGGTGCTGGCCTCAAAGCCGCTGGTCAACCCGTCCAGCTGCTGTTGCACGGCCTGCTGCACGCTTTGCTGCAAGGTGGAGGTCTGCGCGGCCAGCTGTTCCAGCGTGGCCTGCAGCTGCGTGCCGAGCGCTTGGGTGGCGCGTTGTTGTTCGGCAAGCACCGCTGCCCAGGTCTCGGCATTGGCGGCGGTGCTGCGCGCAAAGCCGTCATCGAGTGCGCGCAATTGGTGCTGCACGGCGGCGCCGACGCTGTCCTGCAGGGCGCTGCTGCGTTGCTCGACCTGCGCCAGCGTGGCGTGCATCTGCTCGCTGAGCGCCTGCTGCGCGCGCTCCTGCGCGGCCAGCGCTGCCTGCCAGTGCTCGGCCGCAGTGCGTGCGCTGTTCTTGAAGCCGGCATCGAGCCCATGCAGTTGCTGCTGCACGGCGGTGCTTACGCCGTCCTGCAATGCAGCGGTGTGCCGGGCGATCTGTTCCAGCGTGGTCTGCAGCTGCGTGCTGAGCGCCTGCTGCGCGTGTTCCTGCGCGGCAAGCGCGGTGGTCCACTGTTGCGCGGCGCTGCCGGCACTGCGATCGAACCCGCTGCTGATGCCGTCCAGTTGCTGCTGCACGGCGTGGGTGAGTTGTGCGTGCAGCGTGGCGGTGTCGCGTGCGATGCTGGCCATGGTGGCCTCCATCGCCGGCTGCAACGCCGCGCCAACCGCGCGCGCACTGTCTGCAACGCCGGCCTGCAGCGATTGCTCCATCGAGGCGGCCAGCCGCGCATACGCCGCTTCGGTTCTTGCGTGGAACTCGGCCTGCTGCGTGGCCAGACGTTCGTCGGCGGCGATGCTCTGCTGCTCGATGCTGCCCATCAAGGCCTGCAGGCGATCGATCAGCGCCGGCATCAATGCGCTTTGCTGCTGTTGCAGCTTGAACACTTCGCCACGCTGATGCGCTTCCGAATGCGGATGCAATTCGGCGGCGATCTTCATGTCCAGCTGCTGTACCGCCTGCAGGCGCTCGCGCCGGCACAGCGCCGACAACAGGCCCAGCATGGCCGAGGTGGCGACGCCGGCGATGGAGGTGCCGAAGGCGAAGGCCAGGCCTTCCACCGGTGCGGCCAGCGAACCGCGAATGGCCTGCAGGTCGGTGGCGCTCTGCAGCGCAAACCCGGTGCCCTTGAGCGTGGCCATCATGCCGAGCAGGGTGCCGAGCATGCCCAGCAACACCAGCAGGCCGACCAGATACGGCGTCAGCACCGGGGCCGGTAACGCCACGCGCGCACCCTGGATGCGCAGACGCACCGCATTGCGCAGGCTCGGGTGCAGCTGCTCCAGCCATGCGTCCAGCGCCGACGGTGCAGTAGTGAGCCCGGTCACTGCGGTGTCCAGCGTGGCGCTGGCCTGGCGGTAGCGATACAGCTCCAGCGCACCGGCGAGATAACACGCGCCGATCACCGCGGCGACGCAGGCGCCCAGCGGATTGTTGCCCAGATAGCCGAACCCGACCCAGCAAACCGCCAACAGGCCGACGAGAAACACACACACGTGTACAAGAGTTTTGAACATGACGTCCCAGTTAGCGGGTACGAAGCGCTGCAAGCAGGCCTTCGATCGGGTGAAAACGAACATCCAGTTCGGCGAGCAACACGCTCTGCATGTCTTTGCGAAATACATCCAGCCAACCATCGGACACCGCGCGCGGCGCGATCTCCTGATCGGTTGGCGCGCCGTGCGCGTATGCGGCCTCGCGCAGGCGGTCGAAATGTGTCCCCAGCAGGCCGGGCACGGTGTTCAACAGGCTTTGCTCGCGTGGGCTCAGGGTCAGCTCCATCACCGCATCCACTTCGGCCAGCCGTGCCATGTCGCTGGATACCAGCGCCAGCAGGTCGCGCAGCCGCCCGCGCAGATCACCGGTGGCAGTGCGCATGGCACGCTGCATCGCCAGGTAATGCTGCCGGAACGGCGCGTAGTCGGGCACCGGCAGCGCTGCACCCGTGTCGGTGACGTCACCTGCCTGGCTGCGCAGCCGCGCAACCAGCGCATCCAGATCGGCCACGCTGCTGGTCGCCAGACCCGCGCGCACGCGCGCGCAGGCGTCGGCATCGAGCGGACGCGGTTCGGGCAGGTCGTCGATGTCGGGCAACTTGCCATCCAGCGCCTTGGACACCGCCACCGCGTGGGTCCAGTCGATCCACTGGCTCAGCCGGTCGGCCAGCGCATGGTTGGACTGGGCGACGCGGACATCGCTGAGGCGTGCGAGCAGGCGAATGAACGCCGGGCCCGAGAGGGGCGCCCGTGGAGCAGACTTCGCCATTGTTCCGGTCAAAGACCGCCCATTTTACACGGGAATGACAGCGGGTCTGCCGGTGCGGCCGGGTAGGCGCTACGGTGGCTGGTGACGTTCACGGTGGGGCGGGACTTGCGCGGCCTGGGGGCATCCGGGAGCCGGCGCGGAGGGCGCGCCGGAACATCGGCAGCGAGGTGGCCGCTGCGCGGTCGCGCAGGCGCGGCAAGCCGAAGCGCCCACGGCGTCTGCGCTTGCGCCGATTCGTGAGCAGGGTTCATGACCCCATGCCGCCCGCGTGGCATCGCGCGGCGCCGGGGTTTGCTACAAACAGGAGAGCAGCCGGCACAGGTCATGCCAGGGCGCCGGTGCGTACCGGGCGATTGCCGGGGCCGGGTCGGGCGTCATGGCCGGTATGCCGCGACACGCGCCCGTCCGCCCGCACTCTTCGAGGAGCATCCGCATGAAGTTCGACACCCCCGCAGGCGCCAACCCCAGCGACCGACTCACGGTGCTTGGCCAGCCGGTCGACCGCGTGGACGGGCCGCTCAAGGTGACCGGGCAAGCCCGCTACGCCTACGAATGGCACGACCAGCCCGGGCAGATGGCGTATGGCTATATCGTCGGCGCGGCGATCGGCAAGGGCCGCATCACCGAGCTGGACACCGCCGCTGCACGGGCGGCGGCCGGGGTGATCGCCGTGCTCACCTATCAAAACGTGCCTACGTTGGGCACCGGCGAATTTTACGTGCAGCGGTTTCTGGCCGCGCCGCAGGTGGACCACTACCACCAGGCGGTGGCCGTGGTGGTGGCGGAGACCTTCGAGCAGGCCCGTGCCGGTGCGGCGCTGGTGCGGGTGCGTTACGCGCGCGAGCGCGGGCAATACGACCTGGCCGCCCAGCAGGCCAGCGCCCCGGTGGCGCCGCAGGCGCCGTTCGGCGGGCCGCCCCAGACCGCGCAGGGCGATTTCGCTGCGGCCTATGCCGCCGCGCCGTTCACCGTGGATGCCACCTACCGCACCCCCGACCAGGCGCACGCGATGCTGGAGCCGCACGCCACCATTGCGCGCTGGGAGGGCGAGCAACTGATCTGCCACACCGCCATCCAGCAGATGAACTGGGGCACGCGCGATCTGGGCAAGGCGCTCGGCGTGCCGAAGGAGCGCATCCGGTTGCTGTCGCCGTTCATTGGCGGCGGCTTCGGCGGCAAGGGCACCGCGCAGGCGGACCTGGTGCTGGCCGCGCTGGCCGCCCGCATCACCGCGCGGCCGGTCAAGCTGGCCCTGCAGCGCCCGTTGATGTTCAACAGCACCATCCACCGGCCCGCCACCATCCAGCGCCTGCGCCTGGGCGCCACGGCCGACGGGCGGCTGACCGCGATCGGCCATGAGAGCTGGTCGGGCAATCTGCGCGGCGGTCGCAGCGAGCCGACCACCTTGTCCACCCGGGCGCTGTATGCCGGTGCCAACCGCATGACGGCGGTACGGCTGGCAGTGCTGGATCTGGCCGAAGGCAACGCCATGCGCGCGCCCGGCGAGGCGCCGGGAATGATGGCGCTGGAAGTGGCGATGGACGAACTGGCCGAGCGCGTCGGCATGGACCCGGTGCAGCTGCGCATCGTCAACGACACCCAGGTGGACCCGGAGCAGCCGCAGCGGCCGTTCTCCACGCGCCCATTCGTGGCCTGCCTGCGCAGCGGCGCGCAACGCTTCGGCTGGTCGCAACGCCATCCCACCCCTGCCAGCGTGCGCGATGGCCGCTGGCTGATCGGCATGGGCATGGCCAGCGCCATTCGCGGTGCGCCGATCTCCAAGGCCGGCGCGCGTGTGCGGCTGGATCGCAGCGGCACGCTGACGATCGAAACCGACATGACCGATATCGGCACCGGCAGTTACACCATCGTGGCGCAGACCGCGGCCGAACTGCTCGGTGTGCCGCTGCAGCAGGTGGTAGTGCGGCTGGGCGACTCCAGCTTTCCGGAAACGCCCGGCTCGGGCGGGCAGCAGGGCGCTGCGTCGGTCACCGCCGGCGTCTATGCCGCCTGCATGCAGCTGCGCGAGACGGTGGCGCAGCGCCTGGGCATCGCCGCCGGCCAGGCCCGCTTTGCCGATGGCATGGTGCATGTGGGCAGCCGCGCCATCCCACTGGCGCAGGCGGCCGAGCACGGCGAGCTGGTGGCCGAGGACGCCATGGAGTACGGCACGCTCAAGCAGCGCTACGCACAGCAGACCTTCGGCGCGCACTTTGCGCAGGTGGCGGTGGATGCCGACACCGGCGAAATCCGCGTGCGCCGGTTGCTGGCGGTTTGCGCGGCCGGACGCATCCTCAACCCCAAGACCGCGCGCAGCCAGGTGATCGGCGGCATGGTGATGGGCGTGGGTGCGGCGTTGATGGAAGAGATGGTGGTGGATACGCGGCTGGGTCTGTTCGTCAATCACGATCTGGCCGGGTACGAAGTGCCGGTGCATGCGGATATCCCGCATCTGGAAGCGCATTTCATCGACGAGGTGGACCCCACCATGTCGCCGCTGAAGGCCAAGGGTGTGGGTGAGTTGGGATTGACCGGCGTGGCGCCGGCGCTGGCCAATGCGGTCTACAACGCCACCGGCATCCGCGTGCGCGACTATCCGATCACCCTGGACAAGCTGTTGGCGCAACTACCGCGCAGGGCGGGATAGGGCAGGAGAAACAGTGGCGGTGTGATGAGCTGGGGCAGTGCCGTCAGCGAGCCCTTGCATGATGCGGCAATGGATCAGGCCATGGCCGGTGCGTCCTGCGATAGCGGGTGCGTGTGCGCTGCAGGCGCACCCGACACGGAGCGGCAGCCTCAGCCGTGATGCCGATGTACACCTTGCAACACCGGAGCACATGGCACGCGTTTTGACGACGCCAGGCTGGCGATCGCACGCTGCCGAACGCGACCATGCAGTGCACGATCAGTGACAATCGCAGCATGAAAACGGCCGTCTCGGGGCGAATTGAGCCCGCTGGACACACCGTTCCAGCTGCTCTGCCGCGCTGTTCTCTAACCGATTCAGGTTGATGGCCGCTGTCGCCGCAGCGCCGCTGTTTTGTAAGGTGAACGGGTATAAGCTGCGGGCCGGGTAAATCCCAGCGAGGAACAAGATGGACCACTCCGACATACAAGTGTCCGATCTGCTGGTCTTGGAGCTGCAAGGGTTCCACGATGTCTATGGCAGTGGACCGGACTTCTGGGACGCCTACCAACGCATCATGAGCGTGGCAGCCCAGGCCGGCGGCAACATGATCAATCTGGCCAACGAAATGGCCTCACTGGCACAAAGGCTTGGCGCGATCGATCGCGCGCAGCTGCTGTAACTGTCTCTCACGGGGCGTGCGGCTGCCGCCCCACGGTGCGCGATGCGCCACCGCCGCATGCGTGATGGCCCATGCGCTCACCCGGTCGTTCTGTCGTTTTTACGCTCACCTGTGCGCATTTTTACGGTTGGCGCGTCGATGGCGCGCGTGTCCTTGTCGGTCACGCAGTGTCGGTCGGGGCGCGCTCGCAATGCGCTGGGCGGTGGAGAGCAATGCGCCTGCGTTGCCTGCCATTGCAGCGGCGCCCCCAACTCCGTGCTGGATGCGATGGTCCGGCACCTCGTTGAGGAGCCCGATGTGAGCGAAACAGGTGGAGGCGTGCGGATGCATCTGGTCGGTGGCCCGCACGATGGGCAGATGGTGTGTGGTGCGTCGTTGCAGGATGTGATGCCCCCGCAGGGATATCGCATGACGCCGTGGCCTGGCGGCCCTTCCGGCATTCATTGGCATCAGGAGCTCAACCTGGCCTGCGTACATGGGGCGCTGGCCGCCGATGAGCTGTATGCAGCCCTGGGAGCGCAATGGCGCACTTATCTGACGACACGGCGGCAGCAAGTGGCCGCAGGCAAGGGCGGCGATGCGCGCAGTGGATGCGTGGAAACAGTGCTCGCGTAATGCGGCAGATTCACCGGGATGCAGTGATGTCTTGCATCACTGGCGCGACGCGGTGAACGGCAGGCGCTAGAACGGCACATCGCGTCAGCGCTAGATCCATCACGCATGCGGGCAAACGAAGTGTGCAAGAGGCAGGTGCTCGGCGACCTGCGGCCGCGCTATTGCGACGCCTGAAGATCTTCGTGGCGCAGCTGCGCGTCCAAAACGAACGCAAGCGCAAGCTGGAGTGCACTGCACTTGGCGGTCAAGGCTTACTCTGCGTCGTCGGGCGCCTTGACCGGCGTCACCGCGGCAGTCTCGGGTGCACCGCGCTTCTTGTCGCGACGCAGCGGCGTGTCTCCCAGGCGTTCGATCGCACCGCCGGATTGCTGAAACGCTTCCAGGTCGGCGGCCAGGCGCTGTTCGGACAGGCGCGGCTTGCCCGGCTGGTTGCTCACGGTCATCGACTGGCGGCGGGAATTATTCATCGCGAATCCTCATGCGTTGTACAGCGTCAAGGGAATGCCCCGCCGGCGTTGATCGTCGTAGGTAGCACGCACGTCGCGGCAATACGGGCCGGACATGACGAAACGCCGGCAGATTGCCGGCCGCGTGTCGTAGATCGAGCAACACATGCGGGACGCGTCGATGGCCACGCACCAGCCTTCCTCGTCGCGCGCCATCACGTGCCAGCCTTCCGGCGTTACGCTGGTCAGATGGTGTGGGATGCGGTCGGATGGGTCGACCATGACGGTGAGCCGGCAACAGACGGCGTCGCAGCGTTCGCAGAGAGTCTTGATGGAAAAGGCCAGGTAGAGTGAGGGCACGCCGGAGCCCGGGTGCCTCTGCACCATACACCCTGGGTGGGCATGGATGTGAATCGACGCTGGCGCGACCGCTTGCTCACCCATGCAGCCGCGTCGCATTTGCCCTTGCGCCATCCCGATGTGCATGTCCCGCGACGGTGATCGCCGTCGCGCATGGGTGGCGGCTCGTGCAGATTGATTGGCGCGCAATCGGCGGAAGCGCATGGCACGCGATGCGCCGGCGATCAGGAGAGCAACTGGTGAAGCGCATACCTGTATGCGTTGGTTTTGTCGTATCGATGCGAAAGCAGGATTCACTTCTACCGTCGCTTGTACGCCGTAGCGTGTTGTGCATCAACACGGATCAGGAAATCGGCATGACCACGCATCGCATTGACGGCCGCGTATCCCACAGCGCGCAAGAGGAAGTCCAGGACGAGCACGCCAAGCAGGATGCATTGCAGGACGAGGCAGTGGAAGAAACATTTCCGGCCAGCGATCCTGTCTCGCCCTTCGTACCGGCTAAACCGCTGGACTGATAATGGGGATGCATCCAGCAACGTCGTGAGCGCCGCGATGGTCGTTGTAGGCAGCGGCCGGCGGCAGTTGCCGACTCCATCTTGCCTTCGCAGCGGGAGTCCCGCCTACGGTCGTCACTACGTGGGACTGGATGACACCAGGATGGGACGCATCACAGCAGCTACTGCACCGACACAGCAGCTACTGCACCGACACAGCAGCTACTGCACCGACACCGCCTTCGGTGCGGTGCAGTAGCGACCAGCGTTGCGGCCTTCGGCGCGCGGTGCAGTAGCGGTAAGCATTACGGCGTCAGCACGACCTTGCGGCAGTCGTCCTGTTTCTTGTCGAAAAGTTCGTAACCGCGCGCAGCATCGGCCAGCGACATGCGGTGCGAAATGATGGCACTGGGCTTGAGCTCCCCGTTGCCGATCCGCTCCAGCAGATACGGCATATGTTTTTGCACATGGGTCTGACCCATCTTGAAGCTCAATCCCTTGTCGAATGCGTCACCGAACATGAAGGCGTGGATGAAGCCTGCATAGACCCCAGGCACGCTGACCACGCCACAGCGCCGGGTTGCTGCAATGCACTGGCGGATGGCGACGCCGCTACTGCCTTCCAGTTTCAGGTTGGTCAGCGCAGTTTCGAGCGTGCTGCCTTCGGCTTCGAACCCGACCGCCTCGATGCTGACATCCACGCCGCGGCCATCGGTCTGCGAGACGATTACATCGGCTGGGTCGTCGATCTCGTCGAAGTTGATGGGGATCACGCCGTATGCCTTGGACGCGAAATCCAGCCGATACGCGTGGCGGTCGACCATGAAGATGCGCTCTGCGCCCAGCATCCTGCAGCATGCCGCGGCCATCAGGCCAACCGGGCCTGCGCCGAAGATGGCCACCGTGGACCCCTGCTTGACGCCGCCATCGATCACCGCCTGGTATCCCGTTGGCAGGATGTCGGACAGGAATAGCACCTGCTCGTCATGCAGTGCGTCGGGCACCACCAGGGGCCCGACATTGGCCTTGGGAACGCGCACGTACTCGGCCTGGCCGCCAGAGAGGCCGCCGTACAAGTGGCTAAAACCGAACAGGGCAGCCGGCGGGCGAATATCCTTGTGATTCAACGCGGCGCCCTTGCCGGTATTGGTGGTTTCGCAGGCAGAGAACTCCTGCAGCATGCAATGAAAGCACTGCCCGCAGGCCACAACGAATGGAATCACCACGCGGTCGCCCCGCTTCACCGCGGTCACATCCGGGCCAACGTCTTCGACGATGCCCATGAATTCATGGCCGAGAATGTCGCCTTGCCGTAGGTCCGGAATCTTGCCGCGATACAGATGCAGGTCCGAGCCGCAGATAGCCGTGGCGGTTACGCGCAGGATGAGGTCGTCGCGTTCGACCAGCACCGGATCGGGAACGGTTTCGACCCGCACGTCGCGGGAGCCGTGATAGTTGAGGGCACGCATGGCGAACTCCAAAAAGCCGTTGCAGTCACGGCGACGGCGGTCAGTGTTGGCATCAGAGTGTTAAGCCGATCAATGCGCAGCGTGCGTGCGATGTGCATGTGGCACTACGCCGACGCCGCGTTGATGCCCAGGTCACGCCTGGATAACTCGTGCGCTCTCACCCTGGCCTGGCGCGCTGTTGTTATCGGCAGCGCATCCACATCCACTTCATCTCAACGCTTCAGGGCGACTAATCAGGAGGCAACGATGGGACTTTTCAGAATGGTGACTGCAGGCGCAGTGGGCTACGTCGCTTACAAGGCGTGGCAGCGGCGCCAGGAGCAGGCCGCCCAGGCGCCACGCACCCAGGCCGTGTTGCAGGATCGCCAGGACGTCGCTGCCCGCGGCACGACCCCACCGCATGGTGATCCATTGCGCAATGCAGATGGTGCACCTGCCGGACGCAAGCAGGCGCTCGGTGCCCTGGCAATCTTCAACGAGCAGGAGCGCACCCTGGCTCAGTTGGCAGTGGTCAAGGGCGTGGACGGTCCCCTGCTGGAATTCGCCCGCAAGATGGACGAGGTGCATAGCGCCGCGTTGACCGACCTCAGCCGCTTTGCGCCTGATCGTACCGGTGCACAGGCCCAGGCTGCGGCGGCCCGCTCGGAAGGCACGCGCAAACAGCTTGAGCAGTTGCACGGCCAGGCGTTCCAGACCCAGTATCTGCAGGCCAGCATCGCCAGCCACGAGCGTGCGCTCTCCCAGCTCGATACGCAGCTCAGTAGCGAGCCGGGCTCCAGCGATCTTGGCAAGGAGCTACAGCGTATGCGCGCGACGATTGCCGAGCATCTGGAACATGCGAAGACCCTGCGCGCGAAGCAGAGCCAGCCGCACTAAGTTGTTCCAGCACGGCGTGTCACTTGCGATGACACGCCGTGCAGTGCCCGGGTATCAGGTCGATGATCGGATGGTGTGAACGGCATGACGCCTACGCCTCCAGCTGGGGTGCGCGGATACGCTCTCATCCGTTCCATTAGGTTTGCCAGGTGTGCGACACCAGAGGTCGAGACGGATGGAAATGCAGGCGGCGAATGACGCCCGCGCGCCATGACTCAGCTCGTGGACCGCCTGCCGAAAAGGCAGTTGATCGTTGTGCCAGGCGACTGGGAGCATTCGAACTCGGTAGGTGGATGGTCGTATGAAGCACACAGCACCGGCTCCCTGCCTTTCCATTGCCAATGTGATCCTGAGAGTGCGATTTAAATTTTAGAAGTACGGTGTTGGTCGATTTTTTGGGGGGGGGCATCCCTCCCTACAGATGTCTTGCGTATCGCATGGCTCGCACTTGGACATGTGCAATGCACGGTGGTCACATTGAAGGCGCGGTGCTTTAAGTGACCAGTGATGTCATCAACACCGGCGCGACGCAATGGAGTGCTTGAGCGGATCTTGATCAGCAATCAGGTCAATCGATTAGCAAAGTGAGTCGCCCGTTGTCTCCAGGAGAGCGTTCGGCTACGTCAAGCTTTTTTGTGAGCACGTTAGGCGCCTCTACTCCCAACGTCGCTTGCGGCTCATTCCCGGAAGCAAACCCGCGGGGCACCACCTAAAATCTCCGACGGCCGCCTGCTGGTACCCGTGCCGACGGGCTTCGCGTTTCCTTTCCTGTCGTGTTGGCTGACCCTCGCTAGAAACGCAAAAGCCCACTCCGCTTGCACGGCGAAGAGGGCCGCGGTAACGCGTTCTACGCCTGACGCCGGCTACAAGGTCACTGCACCCCCGGAAATCGTCAGCAAGGTCCCGGAGGTGTAGCTTGCTGTATCGGCTGCCAGCATGACATACGCCGACGCCAGTTCTACAGGTTGTCCCGGTCGGCCCATGGGCGTCTGCTCACCAAAACTCTGTACCGACTCCTCGTCCATGCCGGCCGGGATGAAGGGTGTCCAGATCGGCCCCGGGAGTACTGCGTTGACACGAATCTGCTTCTCGGCGAGTACGCCCGCCAGGCCAATGGTGAGATTGGCCAGCGCTCCCTTGCTGGCGGCATAAGGCAGGATATTGGGCGTAGGTTTCTTGGACTGCACCGAGGCGGTATTGATGATGGAGCCACCAACGGGCATCAGCGGGACGGACAAGCGCACCAGGTTGAAGGCGGCATGGATATTGGTCTCGAATGTCTTGCGCCATTCGTCCATGGTGATGTCTTCGAAGCGTTGGTAATACGCTTGGTAAGCCGCGTTGTTGACCAGAATATCGAGGCCGCCAAAGGCATCCCGCACCTGTTCGACCAGCGCCTGGGCCTGGCGCTCGTCGCTGATGTCGCACGCTACTAGTAACGCTTTCACACCGGCCTTTTCGATGAGTGAGCCGATCTTTGCGGCGTCTTCTTGCTCGTCCGGCAGGAAGGCGATCGCCACGTCTGCACCTTCGCGCGCGTAGGCAATTGCCACCGCGGCACCAATGCCGCTATCGCCACCGGTAATCAGCGCACGCTTGCCCTGTAGCTGACCATGGCCGACATAACTGTCTTCGCCATGGTCCGGGCGTGGGTCCATGCGGTCGGTGCGGCCAGGGAAGGCTTGCTGCTGCGGCTTGAAGGGCGGCTGCGGATAGGTGGGTACGGACATGGTCGTCTCCTGATGTCGAGGCACGTGGATGACGCCGAGTGTGGTTGGGCAAACGTAAACGCGCGGGATAGGCAATGTCGTCGCCATGTGTGCTTGCACGTGGCTCCAGGGCGTACGTTCTCAGCGGATTTCCGCATAGCGTGCAGGGGTTGTCCGCATTTCATGCACCACGTGCGCCAACGCTCGATACTGCCCCCCTTGTCCGGAGGGATTGCCATGTTCTTACGTCGCAATGGGCTGTCGCTGTGCCTGCTCGCGCTGACCCTGGTGTTCGTCGGGGCGCAGATCTACGCGGGGGTGCATGCCTACAACCAGGAGCTTGCAGAGCAGGGTTTGCCGGCGTTGCAGTTGGCCGCCTACCTGCAGAGCCCGCATTTCATGTCGGCGTTGTTCGAAAACTGGGAAAGCGAATTCCTGCAAATGGGCATGTACGTGCTGCTGACCGTCAAACTGCGGCAGGTGGGCTCGGCGGAGTCGGGTCCGCTGGATCCCGCGCAGGAGCGCGAGCGGATCGACCCGGGCAAGGCGCCCTGGCCAGTACGTGCCGGCGGCTGGTGGTTGCGACTCTACGAACACTCGCTGGCGATCGCCTTCGGGGTGTTGTTCCTGATGAGCTTTTTGCTGCACCTGATCGGAAGTTGGCGCCTGGAGCTGTTGGAGCGCGCGCAAAAGGGCTTGCCTCCGATCAGCGTGCTCGACCACCTCGCCAACGCCAGTTTCTGGTTCGAGTCGATGCAGAACTGGCAGAGCGAGTTCCTGGCTGTGTTCGCGCTGGTTGTGCTGACCATCTGGCTGCGTCAGAAGGGCTCACCGCAGTCCAAGCCGGTGCAGGCGCCGCATTCGCAGACTGGCGGCTGAGCGATCTCCAGGTGCGGCGTTCACGCCATCGCGCGGCATCGTTCACTGCCGTGCAATACGCGCCGGCCTAGGGTGGGACACCAACAACGCAGGAGAGCGAGATGGGACGCGAACCGAAGAAGCCGTGGGGTCCCGAATCGGACCAGCAAAAGCCGTTTACGCCCCAGGAACAGCGCAACGAGCGCGCGGACTGGAAGGTGCACGACATGCCCGATGAAGACCGCGACATCAATCAGGCCGATCCCGAAAATGACTACGAACGGCCAGATGGCTCCGAAAAGCGCTGAGTGGGGCCAGATGGGCTTGGAAGTAGTCAACAGGGCAGGTGCGCGGCACGCGCGTGCCTGAGAGCAGGAATGCTCCATCAGCAGTTCGTAGAGCAGTTGCACTCACCCGATGAGTGCGAGGTGGTGTTGTCAGCCGCCTTATCACAGACGGCTGGCCGAATTTGGCCTGCCTGCATACACGAGCTTCCTGATAATCGCGGCTCCTGGCTCCTGGCTCCTGGCTCCTGGCATATGGCCAAGCCAAGATCTACGTGTGCGAACGAAACCAAGCGACCAGCCGCAACTCAGCCGGCGATAGGCCTTTCCCGCGCGGACAAGCCGGTTGAGCGGTCAAGCCGTATCGCGCACCTAAGCGCCCGGCCACCACCCCGGTGACGAGTTCTACTCAGTGATGATGGTGATACCCAACATCGGCGGCAATCTTGCCGCGGAACACGCGATACGACCAGACCGTGTAGCCAAGCACCAGCGGCAACAACACGATCAGCCCCACCATTGGGAAGATCTGCGATGAAGGCGGTGAGGCGGCCTGCCAGATCGTGAAGCTCGGTGGCACCAGATACGGCCACATGCCCAGCACCAGCCCGATAAAGCCCAGGACGAAGATCGCCAACGTCAACAGGAAGGGTGAGGCATCGCTGCGCGAGCTGTCGCTGCTGCGCCACAGCGCCAACGCCACCGCGGAAGTGACCAGCGGTATCGGCGACAGCCACCAGAAGTTGCCGTGTTCGAACCAGCGCGCCATCACATGCGAGCTCAGGAACGGCAGCCAGGCGCTGACCAGGACAACAAAGGTGATCACCACGCCGACCAGCGGCTTGGTCAGCTGCCGCGCAAGCGCATGGGTCCGGCCCTCGGTCTTGAGAATCAGCCAGGTGCTGCCGAGCAACGCATAGCCGAACACCAGCGCCGCACCGGTGAGGATGGTGAACGGGCTGAACCAGCCGAACACGCCGCCGGTGTAGCGACCATGTTCCAGCGGCATCCCTTCCACCAGCGCGCCCAGGATGATGCCTTGCGCGAATGCGGTCAGGATCGATCCGCCAATGAACGAAAGCGTCCACAGCCGCCGCGATCGATGCGCCTTGAAGCGGAATTCGAACGCCACGCCGCGAAACACCAGCGCCATCACCATGAGTAGCACCGGCAGATACAGCCCCGACAGGATCACCGCATACGCCGTCGGGAAGGCGGCGAACAGGCCGGCGCCGCCGAGCACCAGCCAGGTCTCGTTGCCGTCCCAGATCGGCGCGGCCGTGTTCATCATCAGGTCCACTTCCTGCTCGTCGCGGGCGAACGGCGCCAGCATGCCCAGCCCGAGCACAAAGCCATCCAGGACCACGTACATCAGCACGCCGAAGCCGATCACCCCGAACCACACCACCGGCAACCAGTAGCTCAGGTCCATGGTGTGTTCTCCTGTTCCAGGGATGCATCTGCGGCCGACAACGGGCGTGCCGGCGTATGTTCGCCACCGGCCACGTCCGGGCCATCGCGGCTGGCTTGCGGTCCGCTGCGCACCAGCTTGGTCAGATACCAGATGCCGAAACCGAACACGAAGGCGTAGCCCAGCAGATACACCAGCAGGGACACCGCAACGGTCACCGTCGATTGCGGGCCCACCGCATCGGCGGTGCGCAGCAATCCGTAGATCACCCACGGCTGGCGGCCGATCTCGGTGACGAACCAGCCGGCGACCAGGGCAATGAAACCGGCCGGCAGCATGGCATTCCAGGCCAGTATCAGGGCCGGCGCATGCAGTCGTCCACGCCACCACGCCAGGGCAGACAGCCAGGCCAGCAGCAACATCGCCATGCCCAGGCCGACCATGATGCGGAATGCGAAGAAGACCGGTGCCACTGGCGGCCGCCGATCGCGCGGCACCGAGGTCAACGGCGTGATGTCGCCGTCGGTGCTGTGGGTCAGGATCAGGCTGCCCAGACGCGGGATCGCCACTTCGTAGTCGTTGCGCTCGGCCTCGGCATTGGGCAGTGCAAAGACCACCAGCGGCACGCCGGCATCGGCAGTGGCGCGATGCCAGTGCGCTTCCATCGCTGCCACCTTGAGCGGTTGATGTTCGAGCGTGTTCAAGCCGTGCTGGTCACCCGCCAGGATCTGGATCGGCAACACGATGGCTGCAAAGGCCACCGCCAGCCGCAACATGCGTGCAGCCGCATCCACATGCACGCCCTTGCGCAGGTAATAGGCGCCCACACCGCCGATCACGAAGCAGGTGGTGATGAACGAACCCAGCGCCATATGGACCAGGCGATACGGAAACGAGGGGTTGAAGATGATCTGTGCCCAGCTCACCGGCTGCACGATCCCGTTGACCATGGCGTAGCCCTGCGGCGTATGCAGCCAGCTATTGGACGACAGGATCCAGAACGTGGAGACCAGCGTACCGATCGCCACCATGCAGGTGGCAAAGAAATGCAGCCGTTCCGAGACGCGGCCCCAACCGAACAACATCACCCCCAGGAAGCTGGCCTCCAGAAAGAACGCAGTGAGCACCTCATAGCTCAGCAGCGGCCCGATCACGCTGCCGGCGATGCGGCTGAGCTCCGGCCAGTTCGCGCCGAACTGGAAGGCCATCACGATGCCGCTGACCACCCCCATGCCAAAGGAGGCGGCAAAGATCCGCAGCCAGAAAAAATACAGCCGCTTCCAGGCCTCATCATGCGTGCGCAGCCACCGCCATTCCAGAAAGCCCAGGAAGTTCGCCAGCCCGATGGTAAAGGCGGGGAACAGCACGTGAAACGAAATGACAAAGGCGAACTGGATACGGGACAGCAGCAGCGCTTCCACGTGGATCTCCCAGGACTGAATGCGCGTGAGCGCAGTGACGGTGGCGGCGGCGGGCTACATCGGTGCCGCTACAGCAGGGCGGTGCTGGCAGTACCAAACATTGACTCGCGTGCGTTTGATCGTGAGCGGTGCCGAACGCTGACCCAGGTTGGCAGCTTCAAGCGTGCGCGCATGCAGCGCAGAAAGGCGTGACCCAATGCACCGGCCGACACTGCGGAGCGCTTACGGCTGGAACGGGCGCACGCCAGTTTCAGACGTGCGCTGCATCAGCATTTCGCCGCACGCCGGACTATGGGGTGCGCAGATGCTGCAGGCACCGGGGAGCCAGCCAGTCGGCAAGCTGTGCATGCATCGACCCGGGAGTCAGGCACAGCGACTGACGCACGGCCCTGATGGCGTCATGCTCACTCAGCTGCGGGTGCGCGTTATAGGCCTCGCAGACGGCGCGTACCGTTCCTTCCGGAATACCGTCGAACGGGTGATAGCCAAGCTGTCCACGTCGGTGCTGCTGGCGCCAGTAGTCCAGCTCATCCTGGATATCGGCCTGGCGAGGGATGGTCACTGCTTGCATAAGGCACCGAACGGTCGCTTTTTTGAGGAGTGTTGACCCAGCGAAAGAACGATGCCGTGAGTGCGATGTGCACGCGCTCTACACATCTGGTGCGTAGGGTAGTGACGGAGCGCCTGCATCGCGTTGCCCAACCGCAGCGCGCGCCTGGCTCGATCCTCCGGGCCACGTGCAGCCTGGCTGCGATGCAGCAGCAAAGCGACCTGATCCGTTGATCGGGTCGCGACCGGAGTTAACGGAAACGACCAGGCGAGTCACGCAAAACCTTGCACTGCGTGGCGTTTCGACAGTCCCGATGCGGCTGCCGACCCCGACCATGACGCTTGGCACTGGCAAATTACCGGCCGGCCGTGCGTACTGCGAGCACACCTCACACGGCGAGCTCGACTAGGGGGAAGAGCGCCGTCCAATCATCGCCACGATGGTTGCGCATCCATTCTCGTGGTGACAGGCAGGCGCGCCTTCGCGCGGCCGTCACAATTCTCAACTGAACATGTACTAGTCATTGCGGACAGAAGCGCTCATGGACCGTCTTTCCTGCGCCATCATCGACGACGACGTGGAGTTTTGCGATCAGGTGGTGGAGCTCGCCACCGATAGCGGATTCCGCGCCAAGGGGATCCACACCCTGGGCGAGGCCAGCCGTTGGCTGGACAGCAATTTCCCGGACCTGCTGGTGGTGGACGTCGGCCTGCCCGACGGCAGCGGCTTCGACCTGATCGAACGGCTGGACCCGGACCACACCCCGCAGATCGTGGTGGTCTCGGGCGACTACGCCTATGAGACCCAGGGGCGCGCGCAACAGTTTGGCGTCAGCGAGTTCCTGACCAAGCCTTTTGCGCCGGAAAGACTGGAGCGCGTGCTCGGCGGCCTGCGCGAGGCGCAGCAGGGCAACCTGGGCATCATCGGCAATAGCGACAGCATCGCGATCCTGCGCAAGGACATCGTGCGCGTGGCGCCGACCGATCTGAATGTCCTGGTGACCGGTGAGACCGGTACCGGCAAGGACCTGGTGGCGCGTGCCATCCACCGGGTGTCCGGCCGTCGCGGTCGCTTCGTGCCGGTCAACTGCGGTGCAATTCCGGAAGAGTTGCTGGCCAGCCAGCTGTTCGGCCATGAGCGTGGCAGCTTCACCGGCGCCGATCGTCGGCATGCCGGATTTCTGGAGCAGGCAGCCGGTGGCACCTTGTTCCTGGACGAAATCGGTGAGATGCCCAAGCGCCTGCAGGTCTACCTGCTGCGTGCGATCGAATCGCGCAGCTTCATGCGGGTGGGTGGCAACGAAGAGATTCCACTGGACGCGCGCGTCGTTGCGGCTACCCATCAGCATGTGCAGCGCGAGCAGGCGGTGCTGCGCGAGGACCTGTTCTACCGACTCAACGAGTATCCGATCCAGGTGCCACCGCTGCGCGAGCGCCGCGGCGACGCGCGCGTGCTGGGTCTGCGCGCCATCGACGAACTCAACGTCAAGTACGGCAAGCGCAAGCTGCCGACCAAATCGCTGCTGCGCTACCTGGCCTATCACGCCTGGCCGGGCAACGTGCGCGAGCTACGCTCGTTCATCCATTATCTGTATCTGCGATCGGATGGCGATCTGCTGAGCGCGCCGGACGTGGAGCAGACCGTGCCGCAGGCCGCCGAAGACGGGTTGCTGATTCCGGCTGGCTGGACCATGCGCCAGGCCGAGGACGCCATGATCGAATCGGCACTGGCACGCACGCGCTTCAACAAGAAGGCGGCTGCCCGCGAGTTGGGCATCAGCGTGCGTACGCTGCATAACCGGCTCAGCGACAAGGACGCATAGTGTCCGACGCACCGCTTGAACGACGCGAACTGCTGCATCAGCTGCGCAACCGGCTCAACGTGATGGGCTTTGCGCTGTATGCATTGCGCAGCGACAGCTCCAAGCCGATGGAGACGCTGCGCAGTGCGCATCAATCGGCCACCGCTCTGCTCAACCAGTTGGGTGAGCAAGAGCGTGCCGCAGAGCGAGGCCAGGACGCGCCGACAGATGCCGCATCCAGGGACACTGTCGGCAACTGACCGCGCTGCCGGCTACGGTGTAGGTCGACTGGGTCCATGCAAGCCAGATGTGTGCTGGCACCCACACCTGTGGAAAGTGGACGCGAGGGCGTCCACTCATGTCAGCGTTGGATATCGCCGGTGGTGGACCCGGCGCCCGGGCCTGCGCCCAGATCCGCGCCAGTAACACGGTCCAGCTCCGGATTGGACATCAGCCGCTGCGACATAGCCGCGACGGCCTTGGCCTGCGATGCATCGAGGTTGACCGATGCTGTCCCGTCTCCCCCATCCACGGCGGCCTGCTCATCGCGATCGGCCACCATCTCCCATTGTTCGCCGGTATTCCAGGGACCAGTCGCATCACCTTCGCCCTGCGACATGTTGTAGTACGTGTCGGTGAAGCGCGGGTCGCCCGGCAACTTGCCCGGTGGGAAGTTCGGCTCGATCGCGTACAACGCTTTTTCGAAGGATTTTTGATGCGCTACTTCGCGTGTCATCAAGAAGCGCAGCGCATCGACGATGCCAGGGTCGCTGGTCACCGTAATCAGGCGCTCGTACACGAGCTTGGCGCGCGCCTCAGCCGCGATGTTGGAGCGCATGTCGGCCGTGGGGCAGCCGATCGAATCCACGTACGCGGCCGTCCACGGCGCACCGGAGGAATTCACCAGAGCCGGTCCACCGCCATAGAGGATCTGCTGGGTATGGCTGGTGCTGTTCTGGGTCATGCGACGCATGTCCATTGCTTCTTCCATGCCCTCGGACAGCACCGCCTTCGGGCCCTGATTGAGCATGGCGATGATGGAGCCGATGATCTCCAGGTGGCTGAGTTCTTCGGTGGCGATATCGAACAACAGGTCCTTGCGGCCCGGGTCGCTTTCGCCCAGCGCCTGGGTGAAATAGCGCATGGCGGCGGCGAGCTCGCCCTGCGGCCCGCCGAACTGCTCGAGCATCAGCGTGGCCAGCTCCGGGTTGGGCTCGGCGACGCGTACGGTGTACATCAAACGCTTGTTATGCATGAACATGAAGGTGTTCCTTGGCTGGCGCCCGCCAATGACGACGCCTCAGTGAGCGTGCAGACACGTGGGGGCATTGGCTGAGAGGCCCGCACGGAGAGTGCGGGCCAGTGCAGGGCGTCGCGCCCTGCAGGGTGGATCAGGCCGCCTCGCGGGCCTTGGCGGCTTTCTGGTTGCCGCCCTGTTCGGCGAGCAGGGTCAGCTTTTCATCGGTGGATTTTTCTTCTTCCAGCGTGGCCAGCAGCAGCGGCAGAGCATCGGCATAGCCCAGCTGCTTGGCCATGGCGGCGATGGTGCCGTACGAGGCAATCTCGTAATGCTCCACTTTCTGTGCCCCGCCGATCAGTGCCGCATCGCGTACCGGGCCAGCCTCGATCTCGTCGATGACCTCGCGGCTTTCTTCCACCAGGCCTTCCATCGCCGCGCACTTGATGCGCTTGAGCTTGATGCCGAGCAGCTCGACGACCTGGTCGATGCGTTCGATCTGGCCCTGGGTTTCTTCCAGATGGGTTTCGAATGCGTCCTTCAACGCCGGCTCGGTTGCAGCGCGGGCCAGACGCGGCAGCGATTTGGTGAGCTGCTTTTCTGCGCTGTAGATGTCCGACAACTCGTGAATGAATAATTCTTCGATAGTCTTGATCGCCATGGGTGGCTCCTGGAATGGTCAGAGGGTGGGTTGTAGGGCGTCCCGTGGAGGCAGGAGCGCCGTCTTGCGGATCGCGTCGAGACCAACGCGAGCGTGATTGCTGGCAGTACTGCGATGTCAGGCCCAGCCGATGCGATCTGCTGCAGCAGGCAGTGCGTGTCCAAGGCGGTGCGGCGTGATCGCTACGCTAGCGGCGCGCGTGTTAGCGGGATCGGTGCATACGGTGATCCCGATGCGACAACGGCCTGTGCCGTAGCGTGGCCGTACCTGCTTGCTGTCCAACGAACGCAAGCGCGGTGGTGTTGCATGCGGGCAACCAAGCTGTCACGCGAGGCGGCGCCCGCGCAGCTGCAGTGCACTATGCGGCCGCACGCCAATGCGCGAATGCGCTACAACACCGCATCACCGTCAGAACGAGGCGCTGCATGACACCGTTGGATAAACCGTTACGCCGCGAGCTTCACATCGGCGACCAGGCCTACACCCTGGTTATCGATCCGGAGGGCATGACGCTGATGGAGAAGGGCAGGCGCAAGGGCGTGCGCCTGCGCTGGGACGAATTGGTCAGTGGCGATGCTGCAGTGGCCCGCGCGCTGCAGGCCTCGCTGGAAGATCGCTAGGCGCGCGCTGACTCAGGCAGTGGGAAACAAACGCGACAGCTCGCGCACAGCCGCCTCGCTGGCGGCGCGGTCGGGTGTGGCATCGGCATTGTTGAAGTCGTTGGCACCTTGCGATTGCACCAGCAATCCATCGCGGCGCGGCACTACATTGAGGTTATGTCCGCGCCAGACCAGCCCGTAGGTGACCTCCGGTTGCGGGATCAGGCGTGCGGTCTGCCCGCGCACCGGGATCACGCTCGGATCGCCCAGCAGGGCGCGTGCGCCGTAGCCGGTGGCATTGACCAGGATCTTTTCGTGCAACTGGCCGAACTGGCGCGGGTCTTCGAAACTACGCGTGTACAGCTCGCCGCCGGCCTGCAGAAAGTCTTCCATCAGCAGGCGCGCGTAGGCGCTGATGTTGAAGGTCAGCTGGCCATAGCGGCGCACGAACGGCACCGGGAACGGATGGCTGCCGGCCGCCAGTGGCTGCGAACGGGGGCCAAGGTCGCGCAGTAGCGTGCGTTCCAGCGGGGGATAGTCCGGTTCGTGCGCTTCGGCCGATGCGATCGGTTGGTCGAACGGCAGGTCCGACAACACGTAGCCGTCGCGCCATTCGATCGGCTCGCCGGGCAGGCCGAGCAGGGTCTGGTACCGGCGAAAGGAGATCCGCGCCATTTCTTCCCAGCGGGTCTTGAAAGCGGCGTCGGCGTACGCGCTGGTGCAGACGCGCGAATCGGGCGACCACACCCCGGTGGCATAGAACGAGCGCACGTCCGGCAAGCGCTCGCGCGCGTAGATGCGCACGCGTAGGCCGGCGCGCTGGGCGACCACCGCCGTGGTCAGGCCGATCGCACCGCAGCCGATCACCGCCAGTTCGCGTGCGTCGGCATCGGCGACGCGCACCAGCCGCAGGGCATGCTCTGCAGCGCCCCAGGACAGCGACCAGCCGCTGCCGCCATGCCCGTAGTTGTGCACCACCGTCTTGCGGCCGATACGTTCGGCCTCGATGCGCGGGCCTTGCGCGCGGAACGGCCGGGTGCAGCCATCGATGGCGATGATGCGATCGACCGACGCACGCATCGGCACCAGCGGCGGTGCGGCGGCAAACGGTAAAGGCACCGCTGTCGGCGCCTGGGGTGCGGGCACGGACGCAGACGGCGCGATGCCCGTCTTGCCGGTGGCCGCCCGGCTGCCGGTCGAAGCAGCCGCGAGCGCAAGCCCGGCGCTGTGCAGGAAATGACGTCGGTGCATGCGACTCCAGGGAGTGAGGATGGAGGTGGCCAGGGCAGCTGGTGCGCAGCAGCGCTCCCACGCCAGGACCCGATGGTAACGCCTGGATTGCGGCACGGTTGCGCCGGGCAGGCACGCCGGCAACCGCGACGCGGCCACGCCCGCAGGTTGCCGGGGTTACCCGATTTCGTCCGCCGAATCCGGCATTTGAGGTCACGTCGGCGGCCATTCGTCGCCTGGGGCTTTCGTCGCCACGCGCGGCGGCTATGCTCGCTCCCGTCCACTCAACGAGCGCCTTGTCCGTGTCCGCCAGCGTTTTTCTGATCGTGCGTATCGTGTTCGCCTGGGCTGCCGCATTGGTGGTGGCGGCGATCATGTGGTCGCAGCTGTTCGGCTCGACCGGCGCGTTCTTCGGGCTGGCATGCATCGTGCTGCTGACACTGGCCTTGATGAGTGCGATCACCCATGTACGGCGCGTGCGCCTGATCGCCGGGCGGCTGGACCACGACACCTTGTCCACGCGCCAGCGGCGTCAGATCGAAGTGCCGCTGGAAGTGCGGGCCAGTTTTGCGCTGGTGGAAGAGGCGGTGCGTGCGCTGCCACGCGTGCAGGACATCGAGTGCGCACCGGGCAGCCTGCTGATCCGCGCCCGGGTGCGCCGCATCGACCCGTACGAAGGCCGCAAGCCCTCACGCTGGAATCTGTTCGCGCGCTTTGCCATCACCCACAACCAGGTGCTGGTGACGATCACGCCAGGGCAGGGCACCAGTAGCGTCACGGTGTTGTGCGAACCCGATGCCGGTGCCTGGGTGGATCTGTTTGCGGTGGACGAAGGCAGCAATTACGAGAACGCCGAGGCGATCAACCGCGCGGTGGTGCGCAGGGTTGGCGAACAACGCCGCGACGAGCAGGCGGCAGTCGAGCAGTCGGTGATGGAAAAGGAGCTGGCGGTGGCGCGGCTGAACCTGCTGCATGCGCAGGTGGAGCCGCACTTCCTCTACAACACGCTGGCCAGCGCGCAGGTGCTGGCGCGGACCGATCCACCGCGCGCCGACATCATGATCGGGCACCTGATCCAGTACCTGCGCCGCTCGCTGCCCAGCGCCGACGATGCCACCTCCACCCTGGGCGAAGAACTCGAACGCACCCAGGCCTACCTGGAGATCCTGCGCATCCGCATGGGCGCGCGGCTGGCGCTGCAGGTGGAAGTGCCTTACGAGCTGCGCAGCCTGGCGCTGCCGTCGATGATGCTGCAGACCCTGGTGGAAAACGCCATCAAGCACGGGCTGGAACCCAAGCCCGGCGGCGGCACCGTGTGGATCCTGGCACGCCGTCTCGACAACCAGGCCACGCTGACGGTGGCCGATGACGGCCAGGGCTTCAACACGCACAGCCATGGCACCGGCATCGGCCTGAAGAATCTGCGCGAGCGCCTGCAGCTGATCTACGCCGACCAGGCGAGCTTTGCCATCGTCTCCAATTTCCCCAGCGGCGTGGCGGCCACCATCACCCTGCCGCTGCCGGCCTCGCTTGTGGGTGGCGTGCGGCAACCGCCGCCGTTGCCCGAGACTGCGGTTTCCAGCGCAAAGGTGCAGGCATGAGCGCGCTGCGTGCGGTGATTGCCGAAGACGAGGCGCTGCTGCGTCAGTCGCTGCTGGCGCTGCTGGCCGAGGTCTGCCCGCAGCTGCAGGTGGTGGGCGAGTGCGAAGATGGCGCCGGCGCGCTGGAGGCCATCGCCACCCAGCAACCGGATGTGGTGTTCCTGGACATCCGCATGCCCGGGCTGACCGGCATCGAGGTGGCGCGTGCGATGCGCGAGGTCAGTCCGCGCACCCAGGTGGTGTTCGTCACCGCCTACGACCAGTACGCCATCGATGCCTTCGAACACGGCGCGGTGGACTACCTGCTCAAACCGATCAACCGGCAGCGCCTGCAGGCCACCTGGCAGCGCGTGCAGCAACGCGCCGCCGCCGGCCAGCCCGATGGCGGCCTGCTGGATGCCTTGCTGCAGCGCCTGTCCGCACGCCCGGCCGCCGCCAATGCGCCGGCGCCGCTGGCCTGGCTGACTGCCAGCAGCGGCCGCGAGACGCGCCTGATCGCACTGGACGAAGTGGCGTATTTCCAGGCCGACCAGAAATACACCACGGTGATGACCGCCGCCGGCGAAGCGGTGCTGCGCACCCCGCTGCGCGAGTTGCTCGACGCACTCGACCCGCAGGTGTTCAAGCAGATCCACCGCTCGACCATCGTCAACATGAAGGCAGTGGCCTCGGTCATCCGCGACGACACCGGCAAGGGCCGACTGCATCTGCGCGGCCGCAGCGAGACGCTCACCGTCAGCCAGCCCTTCATGAGCCTGTTCCGCGGCATGTAATTCCCCCGTTCGCATCGACTGAAAGGACTGCCTCCATGCGCCTGCTCGCCTCCCTGGTCTATTGCCTGCTTGCCCTGGCCGGCTGCCACGAACGCACCGGCACGACCTCGATCACCCGCGCCATCAGCGATGGCCGCGATGTGATCTTCAGCAAGACCCTGGTCACCGACACCGAGACCAACGTGCATTGCCTGGCCAGCAGCAGCGGCCAATGCCATTACCTGGTGTACGAAGAACAATGCCCGGTTGCCGCCTCGGGTGGCAGGACGCCGGCACCGGGCTGCGCACGCCGGACCCTGGACCAGTTCGCGCTGTTGCCGGGCCAGATGCGCGCCCTGCGCGGGATTACGAAGGCCGCGCATACCTGCGTGGATGCCACGGCACCCGGCGCCGACTGTCACGGCTAGGAGGCGTCCATGGTGTGGAGACGGCCGGTGCCCGCACGAGCATGCACCGCGAGCGCGGGCGGCAGCGGTGTCTTGCGTGTGCTTCCCGCCCGTGTAGGCGAGCGCCGTAGCGCCGCAACCGTGACACCCAGGTCTGCCAGGGCTGTCGATGGCGGCCAGTCTGGTAGGCGCCTGAATACGCACTGACGGCAAGCGGTCGCTTCTGCGATCATTGCCGGCTTGTGCCGATGCACGGCGCCATCACTGTCAGGCTTCTTCATGTCCGAACATTCGTTGCGCCGCGACGTCGGCCCCTTTGCGCTCATGCTCACCGGCCTGGGCTCGATCATTGGTTCTGGCTGGCTGTTTGGCGCCTGGCGCGCAGCCGGGCTGGCCGGTCCGGGTGCGATCTGGGCCTGGATCCTGGGCGCGGCGATCATCACCACCATTGCGCTGTCCTATGCCGAGCTGGGCGCCATGTTCCCCGAATCCGGCGGCATGGTGCGCTACAGCCACTACTCGCACGGTTCGCTGGTGGGCTTCATTGCCGGCTGGGCGAACTGGATCGCCATCGTCTCGGTCATCCCGGTCGAAGCCGAGGCCTCGGTGCAGTACATGGCCTCCTGGCCCTGGGCCTGGGCACAAGGGCTCTACGTGCAGGCGCCTGGCGGAGCGGGCGAACTGTCGGTGCCCGGGCTGCTGATTTCCGCGGTGCTGGTGCTGGTGTACTTCTTCCTCAATTTCTGGAGCGTCAAGCTATTCGCGCGCTCCAACACCCTGATCACCGTGTTCAAGCTGGTGGTGCCGGCGGCGACCGGCGTGGCCCTGATCGCCAGCGGTTTCCATAGCGAAAACTTCAGCGTCGGCATCCACGGCGATGCGCACGTGATCGACCTGGCCGCGGTACTCACCGCGGTGGCCACCGCCGGCATCGTCTTCAGCTTCAACGGGTTCCAGAGCCCGGTGAACCTGGCCGGCGAAGCGCGTAATCCCGGTCGCAGCATTCCGTTCGCGGTGCTCGGTTCGATCGCGCTGGCCACGGTGGTCTACGTGATCCTGCAGGTGGCCTACATCGGCGCGGTACCGCCGGAGTTGCTGGCCAAGGCCGGCTGGCACGGCATCGATTTCCGCTCGCCGTTTGCCGAGCTGGCCATCATCGTCAACCTGCACTGGCTGGCGATGCTGCTGTACATCGATGCCTTCGTCAGCCCCAGCGGCACCGGCATCACCTACACCGCCACCACCGCGCGCATGGTCTACGGCATGGAAAAGAACGGCACCATGCCGGCTGCGCTGGGCAAGCTGCACCCGGTGTGGGGCGTACCGCGCATGGCGATGTTCTTCAACCTGGCGGTGTCGTTCGTGTTCCTGTTCTTCTTCCGCGGCTGGGGCACGCTGGCAGCGGTGATCTCGGTGGCCACCATCATTTCCTACCTCACCGGCCCGATCAGCGCGATGGCGCTGCGTCGCCACGCACCGGAACTGCATCGCCCGCTGCGCATCGCCGCATTGCCGGTGCTGGCTGGCGTGGCGTTCGTGATGGCCACCGAGCTGCTGTACTGGGCGCGCTGGCCGCTGACCGGCGAGATCATCCTGCTGATGGTCGTGGCGCTGCCGGTGTACTGCTACTACCAGGCCAAGCAGGGCTGGCCGGACCTGCGCCGCAACCTCAAGGGGGCGGCCTGGATGATCTGCTATCTGCCGGTGATCGCGCTGCTGTCCTGGGCTGGCAGCACCGATTTCGGCGGGCATGGCTATCTCGGCTACGGCACCGATCTTGCGGTAGTCGCTGCAGTCGGCGCGGTGTTCTACATCTGGGGTGTGCGCAGCGGCTGGCGTACCCCGTCGGTGGAACAGGCGGTTGCGCGGGCGTAAGTTGGGCTGTGCATCTGGACTGAAACGCAATGCAGAATCCGCGCAAGATCGTCCTGCATTCCCTGCACGGCGAACGCCCAGGGCTAGCAGCTCTGGTCGCCGACTGGATCGCTGAAGGTGTCAACTACGTCGGTGTGGTCGGCGTCGATGCCGAGCGCATAGAGGACCTGATCGATGACGTGTGCGTGGGAGATGGTTCGGCACCATCTCATGCTACAGCGGCGCGTGGTCCTGACGAGTCTCTGGAGGATGCGGTGTTCTTGGCGGAGCACCTGTCCGATGAATGTGCCGGCCCTGTCCGTGTGATTGCGTTCTAGTCGTTCGAACACGCTGGCGCCACCGCGTCATTCGACTCCTGCTTCAAGTGACTCCTGCTTCAAAGGCTCATCAAAGCGGCGAACCAGTGGCTCGGCACACCTGGCGTGCGTTCGGATCAGGGTGAATGGCCGGTGTTGAAATGCAAAACGGCCGATGGAGTTCCTTCGGCCGTTTTGCAGTTCAATCGCGCGTTCTGGTCTGCGATCTGTGCGCAATGCTTCAGGCGTTGGCCACCAGCCGTGGCGCGCCATCGAAACGGTCCAGATCGCGCAGCAATTCGGTGTAGCGGCGCAGCCGGCCCATCTCGCGCATGTTGACGATGTCCTCGTGGCGCAGCTCGCGCCGGGAGGTCACCTCCTGCTTGTAGCGCAGCACCTCCGGGTAGCGCCGCGTCATGTCCAATGCGTCGGCAACGCACTCGACCGAGTCGGCATCCGGCGCGACGCGTGCCCGGCTGTTGAAGGCGCGTAGCCAGCGCTCGAAACCGGCGCTGTGATCGAACAGGTCGGCGATGTACCACATGATGAACAGGATCGAGACCCAGGACGTGAAAATGATCACCACGCGACTGAAGGTCAGGTGGTAATCGTCCTGCCACAGCTGATGGGTGATGACACCGAGCAGGACCAGCGAGATCGCCTGCCAGCCAATGATCGAGGCGATCACCCACTGCTTCTTGGCCACCTTGAGCAGATTGAGCTCTTCGTCGAGCTGCTCATCGGTCTTGTCACGCCAGAAGGCGACCTGCTCGTCGAAGGAGCGCCGATGGAGTGCGTTGTCCTGCAATAGCAGGCCTAAACCCTGGAACAAAGCGATCATGACAAGCTCCTGACGGATGGCTGGTACGAGCGGCTTGCTGCACCGGTGGTGGCCGGTGCCCTGGAGCGACCGACGCGCCGTACAACGATCCGGCGCGGATATCGGACGCCTCTAGTTCTAGCACTTTCGCTGTGCATGGCAATGCCTGGAGCGAACCGATCGCCGCGCAATCCTGCGCACTCGCGCACAAAACGCTGAATTCAGGCGGTTTGGCCGCCGCAGCGCAATCCCGGGCGTCGCCTGGGCGGTCGATCTTGTTGCACTGCACACCGCGCGGCGCGGCGGGTGCGCCATTTCGACCGCTTCCGCCAGGCGCGGTACGCCTGGTCGGCGAGCACCTGCACGCCACATGACGACAGGCAAGCCGGTACTATCGCGGCATGTCTTCGGTTCTACGCACGTTGTCCTCCCCCGCCGCCGAACAGATCCGCCGCTGGGTGCTGGGCGCATTTCCGCGCGGCCAGAGCACCATCGAGTACGACCAGCCGCTGGGCGACCCCGGCCTCTTCGGGCCCGATAGCGTCACCTGGCGCGTGCATTCGGAATTTCCGGGCATGCTGTCCGGCGGGTTGTGCGCATTGATGCTGCAGCTGCTGCACCCGCGCGCGCTGGCCGGTGTCTACGACCATTCCAACTTCCGCGCCGACCTGATCGGTCGGCTGCGGCGCACCACCAATTTCGTCGCCGGCACGACCTACGCGCCGCAGGCCGAGGCCGAACAGCTCATCGCGCGCGTGCGGCGTATCCACGCGCACATCCGCGGCCATACCGCCGACGGCGTGCCTTACGATGCCAACGACCCTGCGCTGCTGACCTGGGTGCATGTCACCGAGGCCTATGGCTTCCTGCAGGGCTGCCGTCGCTACTGTCGCGACGTGCCGGCGGCCATTGCCGACCGCTACTACGACGAAGCACGGCGCGTGGCCGAAGCGCTGGGCGCTAGCGAGGTGCCTGCCAGCGAGGCCCAGGTGGAGGCCTACTTCGCCTCGGTGCGCGGCGAACTCCGCATGGACGCCCGTTCCCGCGAGGTACTCGACATCCTGACCGGCATCCAGTTGCCGGTGCCGGCGGCCGGCCTGTCACGCGGCGTGTTTCTCGGCGCCGGCGCGGCGCTGCTGCCCGACTGGGCCGGCGACATGCTCGGCCGCACCACCATCCAGCGCGCACAGGCGCGTGCATCCGCCCGGCTGCTGCGCGGCCTGTCGCCGTTGTTCCGCACCGCGCTGCGCGATGGCCTGTCCGCGCGCGCATGCCGTCGCATGCAACTGCCGCCGGCCATGTTGCTGGAGTGGCCTGAGCGGTCGTGACGGTGGTGGATGGCGCCTGCGGCAACCGTCCACTACCAGATCTTGACCCGCTGCTCCGGTGCCAGATACAGCTGTTGATCTTGCTTCACATCGAAGGCCGGGTACCAGGCGTCCAGGTTGCGCACCGTCTGTGCCCGGAAGCGTCCGGGTGCATGTACATCGGTGAGCACCGCATTACGCAACGCGGCGTCGCGGTATTTGCCGCGCCAGGCCTGCGCGAAGCCGAGGAAAAAGCGCTGATCCGGGCTGAAGCCGTCGATGGTCTGTGGCTGCTTGCCCTGCAAGGACAACTGATAGGCGTCGTAAGCCGTGGCCAGGCCGGCGACATCGGCGATGTTCTCGCCCAGGGTCAGCTTGCCATTGACCGATAGATCGTCGAACGGCTTGTAGGTGCCAAACTGCGCGGCAAGCGCATTGCCGGCGGCTTCGAACTTCTTCAGATCCTGTGGCGTCCACCAGTTATGGAGTTCGCCGTGCTCGTCGAACAGGGCGCCCATGTTGTCGAAGCTGTGGCTGATCTCGTGGCCGATCACCGCACCGATGGCGCCGTAGTTCACGGCATCGTCGGCGGCCGGGTCGAAGAACGGCGGTTGCAGGATCGCGGCGGGGAAGATCAGCCGATTTTCCAGCGGTACGTTCAGCGCGTTGACTTCCTGCGGCAGCATGTACCACTCACGGTGATCGACGGCCTTGCCGAGCTTGGCAAGATTGCGGCGGTACTCGAACAGGCCGGCGCGTTCCACGTTGCCCAGCGCATCGTCGCGCCGCACATCCAGCGCACTGTAGTCGCGCCAGCTGTCAGGGTAGCCCACCGCCACCGTCAATCCGGCGATCTTGGCCTTGGCGTGCTGCTTGGTTTGCGGTGTCATCCACTCCAGCGCATCGATGCGCTTGCCGAATGCGGCGATCAGGTTCTTGACCATCTCTTCGGCGCGCGCCTTGGTCTGCGCGCTGACGTATTTCTGCACGTAGCGCTTGCCTACCGCTTCGCCCAGTGCGGCGTTGGTGGCGTCGATGCCGCGCTTCCAGCGCTGGCGCTGCTGCGGCGTGCCCTCCAGGGTGCTGCCGTAGAACGCGAAGCGCTCATCGGCAAACGCCTTTGACAGATACGGCGAGGCGCGATCGAGCGCGCGAAAACGCAGATAGTCCTTCCAGGTCTGCAGCGGTTCGGAGTGCACCAGCGCCGACAGCCCGCTGATCGCCTGTGGCTGCCATACGATGAAATCCTGCTGTGCCTTGAGACCTGCGGCATCGAAGAACACGCCCCAGTCCAGGCCCGGTGCCTGTCGGGCAAAATCGGCCTGCTTCCAGGCGTTTGCACCGGCCTGGACGTTGTTGGTCTGCTCGGGGCTGGCATGCACGCGCGCCATCGCCGTTTCGAGCGCCAGGATGCGCTCGGCCCTGGCCTGTGCGTCGTCGATGCCGGCCAGCTCCAGCAGTTTGACGATATGCGCGCGGTAGGCATCGCGTAGCTGTGCCATGCGCCCGCCGTCCAGGTAGAAGCTGCGCTCGGGCATGCCCAGGCCGCCCTGCACCAGATAGGGAACGTAGCGGCCGGGGTGGTGCAGATCCTGCGAGACCCACAGGCCGAACAGACGGTCGGTATGGAAATTGGTCGCGTTGAGCAGATCCACATCGGCGCGTAATTGCCCGCCCAGGGTGCGCGCCAGCGCCTGCTTGTCGTCCAGGTGTGCAATGGCATCCAGTTCCGGTTGGACCGGATGCAGCCCCTTGGCCTCGATGCTGGCTTCGTCCATGTAGGCGGCGTAGTAATCGCCGATCTGCTTGTCTTCACCGGTGACGCGGTCGTTGGCGGCGGCGCCTTCGATGATGTCGCGGCTGTGGCGTTCGGTTTCGATGGCGATGCTGACGAAGCTATTGAAACTGGAGCGATCGCCGGGAATCTGGGTGTGCTTGACCCAGCCGCCATTGGCATAGCCGAAGAAGTCGTCGCCAGCGGCCACGCTACGGTCCATGCCTGCGGTATCGAAACCGAACTGGCCAAGCTTGGGTGCGCTGGGCGGCGGCGTGGCATGCGTGTCGCCCGCAGGCGCGGCGCCCTCGCGGTGGCACGCTGCAGTGCTCAGGGCCGCGGCAGCCATGGCAGCGATCAGGACAGGGCGATGCAAAGAAGCCATGCGGTGCAACTCGAAACCGTAACAAGAACGGCAGTGTAAGTGGCCTGCGGTGCCACGTCCCGATTCGAGGGCAGGCACCGGTGCGAGATCGCCGGCCATGGACACGCCCGGTTCAGCGCCGCCGCTGGTACCAGAAGCCCAGCGCGTCCCGGGTCTGCAGCATGCGTCGCCCGCGCCACAGAAAGCGCCACAGCAAACCCAGATGCTCACGCTTGGAAAAACTGCGCAATTTGCGGTCCGAGGTATGCACGGTCTGGCGCAGGATCACGAAGCGTCCGCAGCGCGCCAGTGCGCGACTCAAGGCCACATCTTCGCCGGCGTAATAGCGTGTATCGAAGCCGCCCGCACTGATGAAGGCCACGCGGGTGCAGAACAGAAAGCACCCTGGCGCGATGCCGGCAATGCGGAACAGCCAGCCGAAGATGGCTTGCGCAGTGCGTTCGAACCAGACGCGTTCGCCATGCAGGTGGACCTGCGCGCCGCCACCCACCGCGCCAGCATCCAGCGCCTGCAGCGCTGCGCCAACCACCTGCGGGTTGACCTGGGTGTCGGCATCCAGAAACAGCAGGCGCTCGCCGTGCGCGGCCTGCGCGCCTGCGTTGCGGGTGGCGGCGATATGCCGCAGCTGCACTTCCAGTACCTGTGCACCGGTGGCGCGTGCGATGGCGGCGGTCTCGTCGTCGCAGGCATCGGCCACCACGATCACTTCGTAGTCCAGCTGCATTGCCTGCGCGCAGGCATGCAGGCAGTGCAAGGTTTCGCCGATCAGGGCGGCCTCGTTATGGGCGGGGATGATGAAGGACAGCATGGCTGCGGCCCGTGGAAAGATGGCGGTCAGTGTGAGGGCGGCGGCGATGCGGTGGTGTGAGTGAGTGGCCACCGTGCTGATCCGCTACCGCGATGTGGGCCGGACCCGGTTGGATGGTGCAGCGCCTGCCATAGGTAGACCGGCTGCAAGGCCTGACGCTCGACTTGCTGCAAATCACTATCTCCAACCGATTACACAGGCCCGACCGCATGGCCGCCGCGACGAGGCGGCCATGCGGTGGTTCTCAGCGATGCACCGAGCCCATGGTCGCTTCCGGATACCGGGTGCCGGACGCGGCCTGGGGCGGAAAGATCGCATCGATGCGCGCCAGTTCGTCCGGCATCAACGCCACGTCGAGCGCGGCGAGGTTCTCTTCCAGGTAGGCCAGGCGCTTGGTGCCGGGGATCGGGACCAGGTCCTGGCCCTGTGCCAGCACCCAGGCCAGGGCCAGTTGCCCGGGCGTGATGCCCTTGTCGGCGGCAATCGCCTTGACCTGCTCCACCAGCTGCAGGTTGCGGGTGAAGTTTTCGCCCTGGAAACGTGGCGAATGGCGGCGGTAATCGTCGGTATCGAAGTCGTCGGGTGACGAGAACGCACCGGTGAGGAAACCGCGCCCCAGCGGCGAGTAAGGCACGAAGCCGATGCCCAGTTCACGCACGGTGGCGAACACGCCGTTGTGTTCCGGCTCGCGCGACCACAGCGAATATTCGGTCTGTACCGCAGTGATGGGATGCACCGCATGCGCGCGGCGGATGGTGGTGTCGGCCGCCTCGGACAACCCGAGGAAGCGCACCTTGCCCTGTTCGACCAGGCGCGACATTGCCCCGACGGTGTCTTCGATCGGCACGTTGGGGTCCACACGATGCTGGTAGTACAGGTCGATGTGCTCTACGCCCAGGCGACGCAAGCTGGCCTCGCAGGCCGACTGCACATAGGCCGGGCTGCCATCGATGCCGCGCACCTCCGGGTTGTTCGGATCGAGTTTGATGCCGAACTTGCTGGCCAGGAAGACTTCGTGCCGGCGCGTGGCAATCGCCTTGCCGACCAGCACTTCGTTGGTGTGCGGGCCGTACATGTCGGCGGTGTCGAGCAGGCTGACGCCACGGTCGAGCGCGCGATGGATCACCGCGATCGACGCCGCTTCATCGCTGCGATCGCCATAGAACGCGCTCATGCCCATGCAACCCAGGCCAAGTGCGGAAACGGTGGGGCCGGAACGGCCAAGCGTACGGGTTTGCATGAGGGGGAGGGCTCCGTGCAGCAGGGTAGGCGGGCAGGGTGGTGGGGTGTGCGTTAGCGCGATGTGGTTCGACTGCTAAGGCATGAAGGTATCGCGGGGTCGTGGTGAAGAACTGATTGGTGCCTGAGTCAGGTTGCTTCCGGATTCGACAGTCGCCGGGGCAAACCGCACACATACGCGCCGACGGCCGCGCATGCTGATTTCCGTGTGGAGGTCGCTGTCACCGCGTGCGGGCAGGCACGTGCACAGGAGAATCATGGAACGAAGAATGCCGCAGCCCTGACCGCATCGCCGCGCGTGGGCAGTGAGAACGACGCTGCAAGCGGCACTCAGGACAAGGTCAGGTCGATGGCAAGTTCAGTAGTCACCGGCCCGCAGCAACCGTCGAAGCCAAGCGCCTCATCAACCGCAGCCGCGCGCGGTGTGAATCGCGGCCAGCCCATCGCCGGTGGTCTGCAGGCCGCCATGTCGTGCCAAGGCTATCGATTCTCCGCACCGACAAGCTTGCGCGCTCGCCCCAACCACGCAACCCGCAGGTGAGCACCACCTGCGCGCATCCGCCTGCGCCAAGGCAGGCAGACACGCGCAGCTGCCGCTGGCTCAACTGCTGAGCTTGTTGGCGAATTCGGCAACGCGCTTGCCGAACAGCCGGGCAGTTTCCAGATCGCCTGCGCGCGGCGCCTCGTCCGGCGAGGCGTCCGATGGCGAAATGGCCAGCGCACCGCCCCAACCGCCGGTCCAGTTCACGTCCTGCGGCCCATGCGCCTTGGTGTTGGACGGCGGCAGACCGGTGCCGACCCAGACCTGCCCGTGTTGCTGGGACAGCGTCCACAGGTACTGGATGGTGGCGTACTTGTCGCCATTCGCCGAGGCGGAGTTGGTAAAGCCGGCCGCGACCTTGTCCTTCCACGCCTGCGCAAACCACGGCTTGGAACTGTCGTCGGCAAATTTCTTGAACTGCCATGCCGGGCCGCCCATGTAGGTAGGGCTGCCATAGATGATGGCGTCGGCGGCAGCGATGGCTTCCCACGCACCGTCGGGCAGGTTGCCATCCTGGCCGATGCGGTACAGCGTCGCCTCGCCCACACTGGCGGCGCCTGCATGCACGGCTTCCGCCTGTTTTGCGGTATGGCCGTAGCCGCTGAAGTACACGATGGCGATCTTGCTCATGGACGCTCCTGTTGAACAAAGGGGGGGCCCGATTGTGAGCACACCAGCCGCGACAGGAAAATGACCGCGCACGGGACGAACTGTTGTCGGAGCCGTTCAGCCGGGCGCCGGGTCGGCCAGGCACTCGATCAGGTAGTCGATGAAGCTGCGAACCTTCGGTGCCAGGTGGTTGCGGCTGGCGTACACGGCGAAGATCCCGACGCCGGCAAGTTCGTACTCGGGAAGAATGCGTTGCAGGCGGCCGCTGGCCAGATGCGCATCGGCCAGGAAATCCGGCTGGATCACGATGCCCTGGCCGGCCAGCGCCGCCGCATTGAGCACATGGCCGTTGTTGGCGCGCAGCCCGCCGTGGACGCGCACGGCGACATCGCCGTCCGGCCCGTGAAAGCGCACGTCGTCGCCGCTCGGCGAGTAGTGGTAGAGCAGGCATTCGTGGCCGGCCAGATCCGACGGGTGCTTCGGAGTGCCGGCGCGTGCCAGATAGGCAGGCGCTGCGCATGCCAGCAACCTGGCCTTGCCCAGTTGCCGCGCGATCAGCATCGGCGCCGGCTGGCGGGTGATGCGGATGGCGACATCGAAGCCTTCTTCGACCATGTCGACCAGGCGATCTGACAGCGACAGGTCCAGTTCCACCTGTGGATAACGGGTGCGAAAGCCGGGCAGCAACGCGCCCAGGCGCTCGATCCCGTAGCTCACCGGCGCATTGACCCGCAGGACACCGGACGGCTCCAGCGCCTGTGCGCCAATGGTGGCTTCCAGGTCGTCCAGGTCAGCCAGCAACTGCAGGCAGCGCTGGTAGTAGGCGGTGCCGGCGCTGGTGAGGCTGACCCGGCGCGTGGTGCGGTTGAGCAGGCGGGTGCCCAGCCGTTGTTCAAGCGCGGCAACCTGCCGGGTGACGCTGGCGGTGGAGCGATCCAGCGCGTCGGCGGCGGCGCTGAAGCCGCTGCGCTCGGCCACGGCGGTAAATACACGCATCGCATCCAGGGTATCCATGGGCGTCTGATTGTTGCCTTCGTTGCAATAAAATATCTGAATTAAACGTATTTATCAGAAATTTGTAGGTAATACGCTAGGGCGGTCCTCAACGGAGCGCCCGTCATGCCCACTTCGCGTGTCCTGCCCGGTACAGCTGCCCACGGCGCGGCGCTCTTGCGCATCAGTCTGGGCGCCCTGTTCCTGATCCACGGCTTGACCAAACTGCTGGTGTTCACACCGGCCGGCACCGTGGCCTATTTCCACTCGCTGGGCCTGCCGGCCGCAGTGGCCTACATCAGCATGGCGCTGGAACTTGGCCTGGGTGTGTCGTTTCTGTTGGGAATCCAGGCGCGCTGGGCGGCACTGCTGGGTGTGCCACTGCTGCTGGGCACCATCGTCAGCGTGCATGGCGCCAATGGGTTCGGCTTCTCCAACCCGGGCGGCGGCTGGGAATACCCGGCGCTGTGGGCGGTGTTGCTGATCGTGCAGGCATTGCTGGGCGATGGCGCGTTTGCGCTGAAGCCAGCGCGCTGACCCCTGTCACTTTTTCAAGGAGCCTTGCATGCACCGCCTGCCATCGCTGTACATCTCGCACGGATCGCCGATGACTGCCCTGCAGCCGGGGCAGGTAGGGCCGCGTCTGACGGAGCTGCGTGAGCTGCTGCCGCGGCCACGCGCCATCGTCGTGGCAAGCGCGCATTGGCTGGGGCGCCGCCCACTGGTCAGTGGCGCGGCGCGGCCTGGCACCATCCATGACTTCGGCGGCTTTCCTGCGCCGCTATACGAGCTGAGCTATCCGGCACCTGGCGATCCTGCACTGGCGCAGCAAATTGCGCGGCGGCTGGAGCGGGCCGGGCTGCATCCGCAGCTGGATCCGCAGCGGGGCTTCGACCATGGCGTGTGGGTGCCGTTGCGGCTGCTGTATCCGGCGGCGGAGATTCCGGTGGTATCGCTGTCGATCCAGCCAGAACTTGGCCCGGCCCATCAGTTCGCTCTGGGGCGCGCGCTGGCGCCGCTGCGCGAGGAGGGGGTGTTGGTGATCGGCTCCGGTAGCATGACCCACAACCTGCATGACTTCCGCCACGGTTACAGCACCGAGCGTGAAGCGCCGTACGTGCGGCCCTTCATCGACTGGACCGAGCGCAAGCTGCTGGACGACGACATCCCGGCGTTGCTCGACTACCGTCGCCAGGCACCGTTTGCTGCGCGGGCGCATCCCAGCGACGAGCACCTGCTGCCGCTGTATGTGGCGATGGGCGCCGCCGGGAGCGACCAACTCGGCGCACAGCGTATCGATGCCGGTATCGACCAGGGCTTTCTGGCCATGGACCTCTACCGCTTCGACGGTGACACTGCGCTGGCCGCCTGAGCCGACACGCATCGGGTGCAGCCGTGGCGGCTGCACCCGCATGCTCTGAAGCATTCACGATCAGCTGCATCGCAGTCTCATAGGCTGAGACGCCCAGGTTGCATGCTGCCCGCGTGAAAATCCTCGACAAGCTCGCCGTCCTCGCCGACGCTGCCAAATACGACGCGTCCTGTGCCTCCAGTGGCGCCAACAAGCGCAATTCGCTGGGCACCGGCGGTATCGGCAGTACCGAGGGCATGGGCATTTGTCACTCGTATACGCCCGATGGCCGGTGCGTGTCGTTGTTGAAGATCCTGCTGACCAATTTTTGCGTGTTCGACTGCGCCTATTGCGTCAACCGCGTGTCCAGCAATGTGCGCCGCGCGCGCTTCACGCCGGAAGAAGTGGTCACGCTGACGCTGGATTTCTACAAGCGCAATTACATCGAAGGCCTGTTCCTGTCCAGCGGCATCATCCGCAACTCCGACTACACCATGGAGCAGCTGGTGGAAGTGGCGCGGCAGTTGCGCGAAGAGCATCACTTCGCCGGCTATATTCATCTCAAGACCATTCCCGATGCCGCGCCGGACCTGTTGGCCGCGGCCGGCCGCTATGCGGACCGCCTGAGCATCAATGTGGAACTGCCCACCGAGCAGGGCCTGACGCAACTGGCGCCAGAAAAAAGCGTGGGCGGCATCCGCTCGGCCATGGGCGAGCTGCGCTGGCGCATCGAGGAAAACCAGCTCGAGCGCAAGGCCGAAACCGTGCGTCGTGCCAAGCCGCCGCGGTTTGCGCCGGCCGGGCAGAGCACGCAGATGATCGTTGGCGCCGACGATGCCAACGACCGCAGCATCCTGGACACCAGCCACAATCTCTACGGCAATTACCGCATGCGCCGGGTCTATTACTCGGCCTTCAGCCCGATTCCGGATGCCTCCTCCAAGCTGCCGCTGCAGGCGCCGCCGCTACAGCGCGAGCATCGGTTGTACCAGGCCGACTGGTTGCTGCGGTTCTACGAGTTCAGCGTGGAAGAGATCGCGCCGGCGCAGTCCAGCGGCATGCTGGATCTGGACGTGGATCCGAAGCTTGCCTGGGCGTTGCGCAATCCGGAGCGGTTTCCGGTGGATCTGAATGTGGCGCCGCGCGAGATGCTGCTGCGGGTGCCGGGCCTGGGCACCCGCAATGTGGAGCGGCTGCTGTTGTCGCGCCGGCATGCGCGCCTGCGCGTGGGCGATCTGGCGCGGTTGCGGGTGCCGATGAAGAAGCTGCTGCCGTTCGTGAGTGTGCTGGATCACCATCCGCGGCAACGCCTGGATGATCCGGTGCGGTTGCGGGCGCAGTTGGCGCCTGCGCCTCGGCAGGCGGGGTTGTTTGATTGAGGTGTGGGCGGGATGAGTGTGCGATGTGCGTGTGATGGTTGCTGCGGTTGAAGGGAGTGGGTGCGGAGCGCAACAAGTGCAGGGCACAGCGAGTGCAGGGCACAGCAGGTGCAAGGCACAGCAGGTGCAGGGCACAGCAGGTGCAGGGCACAGCAAGTGCAGGGCTTTCGCGCCTGCGGCGCGAGTGACTTTTGTCTTGGCAAAAGTCACCAAAACCGTTGTCGCCGACGCGATCCGGTGCGATACAGCCGCACCGGTCCCCTGCGCTCCTCGCCACGCGCGGCACGGCGCCCAAACTCGCTTCGCTCAGACAAGGGCGCCTCTTCGGCCGCGCATGACTGCGGTGCTCGGCTCGCTTTGAGGCGACAGGGTGAAGCAGGATCAACAGCAACAGCAACAGCAACAGCGACAGCGATAGCAACAGCAACAGCAACAGCAACAGTCGTAAAGTTTGCTTGTTGCAGCTGCCGCAAGCAGGGTGGGGCGTTAGACGCTCCCATGGAAACAGTCGTAGTAATTCCTTCAGTAGTGGCAGTAGCAGTCGTAAGACGGTAGCGACGGTGGTGGGGTTCATCTTTGTGGGAGTGTGGTGTAGCGATGTTCAGCGCTGAGGTGGAACCTGCGTGGAGTTTTGAGGCGTGGCGTGCATTGGCGCGGGCGGGGTGGTGTGCGCAGGTGGAGCCTGACCATGTGGCGTGGAATGGGGGCGCGCAGGGTGGGTTGCTGATGGGACAGGGGGTGTTGGAATTGCCGGTGCTGGCCGCGCCGCCGCGGGTGTCGGCGGATTTCATGCAACTGGCCGCATCGGTGCTGTGTCATCGGGATCCGCAGCGGCACGCGGTGCTGTATCGATTGTTGTGGCGGATTGCCTCGGGCGAGAAGGCGCTGCTGGAGCGTGCCACCGATGTGGACGTGCATCGCTTGCGGCAATGGCAGAAGGCGGTGCAGCGCGATACCCACAAAATGAAGGCGTTCGTGCGCTTTCGCCGGCTGCCGGGCGAAGAAGAAGACTTCGTGGCCTGGTTCGAGCCGGAACATCACATCGTGGACCGCGTTGCCCCGTTCTTCGCACGGCGCTTCGCCGGTATGCGCTGGGCGATCCTCACCCCATATCGCAGCGTGCGCTGGGATGGTCAGGCCCTGGCCTTCGGCGAGGGGGCCGTGCGTACGCAGGTGCCGGCCGACGACGCGCAGGAGACCCTGTGGCGCACCTACTATGCGCACATCTTCAATCCGGCGCGGCTCAATCCCACCATGATGCGGCAGGAAATGCCGCAGAAATACTGGAAGAACCTGCCCGAAGCAGCCTTGCTGCCCGAGCTGATCCGCGAGGCCGGGGTGCGCGTGCGCGAGATGGCCGAGCGCGCGCCCGAGCCGGTACGCCGCCGCGTGCCGGTGGCGCCGGTATCCGCTGCCGTCGAGGCGACGCAGAGCATCGCGCAGTTGCGCGCGGCGGCGCGCGATTGCCGGCGCTGCGAGTTGTGGCAGCCGGCCACCCAGACCGTCTTCGGCGAAGGGCCGGAGAATGCAGCGGTGATGGTGATCGGCGAGCAGCCCGGTGACGAAGAGGATCTGAGCGGGCGTCCCTTTGTCGGGCCTGCCGGGCGCTTGTTCACGATGGCCTTGGGCGAGTTGGGCGTGGATCGCAGTACGTTCTACGTCACCAATGCGGTCAAGCACTTCCGCTTCGAGCAACGCGGCAAGCGCCGCCTGCATCGCAACCCCGAGCGCACGCACGTGCAGGCCTGCAGCGGTTGGTTGCAGGCCGAGCGCGCCCAGTTGCGTCCCGCGCAGATCGTGTGCCTGGGCGCCACCGCGGCACAGGCAGTGCTGGGCAGCACGTTTCGGCTGATGCAGGAGCGGGGGCAGTGGCAACGCCTGGACGATGGCACGCCGGTGCTGGCCACGGTGCATCCCTCCTGGGTGCTGCGGCAGGGATCGGAGGTGGCGCGGGAGGAGGGGTATCGCGGCTTTGTGGAGGATCTGCGTCAACTGCTGTCGGTGCCCGGCGCAACACCACCGCGCGGCGCCAGCAACATCTAGACGGACCCCAACACCGCCTGGGGACATCCAGGGAACGCTTGGGCAAGCACAACGCCTGGACAAAAAAATGCGCGTGCATGTGCACGCGCACGGTGTCGCTGCTTGATTGACACCAAGGGAACGCGCGGCATGCCGCGCGTTCCGTCACCGCCGCGTTGCGGTGATGGTGCAGCCTGCGACGGCGTGCCTTGCGCAAGGCAAGAACGCGCACACCGCAGTTGCCGCGAAGGTGCAGGGGCGCCACGGCATGCGGTGAGGCATCCCAATGACGCATCGCGCGGGCCGGGGCGCCCCTGCATGACACGTTGCTCGAAGGCTGCACTGCGTGACCGGCCGCTCGTGCCGACCGGCCGACTGCATGCAGCGCTTACGGCATCAAGACCTTGTCGATCACGTGGATCACGCCATTGCTCTGCATGACATCGGCGGTGGTGACGGTAGCGGTATTGCCCTTGGCGTCGGTCAGGGTGACTTTCTTGCCGTTGAGCTTTGCGGTGAGCGATTCACCCTGCACGGTGGTCAGCATGGCGCTGCCGCCGCCGGCCTTGATCTTGGCGATCAGCGAGGCCGCATCCACCTTGCCCGGCACCACGTGATAGGTGAGCACCTTGGTCAGGGTGGGCTTGGATTCGGGCTTCAACAGCGTATCGACGGTGCCGGCCGGCAATGCGGCGAAGGCGGCGTTGGTGGGGGCGAAGACGGTGAACGGGCCCGGGCCTTTCAGGGTCTCGACCAGGCCGGCCGCCTTGACCGCTGCGACCAGGGTGGTGTGATCCTTGGAGTTGGCCGCGTTGTCGACGATGTCCTTGGTGGCCAGCATCGGCGCACCGCCTACCATCGGGTTGGAGGCGGCGTACACCGGCGCCGTTGCGGTGGTGAGGGCAATGGCGGCGGCAATGGCAAGCGACTTCAATGAGGTCTTCATGAGGCAGCGATCCTTTGGGTAAGCGGGCACCGGCTGGCGACCGTAGACCCTGATACGCCGCAAGATGCCGGCCGGATGCATCACGCGATTTTTACTTTATCTAAATTCCTGCCTGGGCTCGCCGCCGGCCATGGCATGGCGTCGAAAACAGCCGTCGGTGACGTGCGTACAGGTGCAAGAAAGCGCCACGGTGATTCACAGGGGCCTTGTGTTGCCCTGCACCGGGCGCATCGCTTTCGCACTTGCGTATTGCAAACCGCTGCGCTTGGCCGCAGCCCATCACATGCCGCGCGCAATGCAGTGGACGTTCTCAAGCGATGCGCTGGCGTCTGGTTGCAGGTACGCCGACGGACTCTAGAAGTCGTACCAATATTCGCTTCCACGCAGATGCAGTCAGCACGTCGGACGTAATCTCGTGCACCCCACATGTCTCATCGAACAAGGGTTGCCTGGAATGACTTCGACAACACCGCATCGCGCCACACCCGTTCTCACCGTCTGTCTGGCCGCAGCTTGCCTGATGCTGTCAGGTGTTGCGCGGGCCGCGACGGTATCGCCGGAGCCAACGGCTGCTGCACAGGCGCCCGCCGCTGCAAGCTATCGGCCGCACCAGCAATGGCGGGTTCTGGGGGAATGGGAATTCAATGTCGATTCGGTGCGCGTTGCCAACGTCAGGCTGCGTGACGAAGGGGGCGGCGCCTGGATGCCCAGGCAGGTGGTGATACTGACGTACAGCTACAGGAATCTGGGCTTCGACGACAGCGCCAACTTCCCCAATGCCGGGCCGTCGACGCTGGCGTTTTCAAAGGCCCATCTCGGCATGGTCGATGCGAACGATTCGGAGAATGTCGGCTCAGGCAGCTATCCGGTGCATATCGCGCTGGTGGAGGACGTCGATGGCCGCAAGATCGGGCAGGAGATGATCAAGGCGCAGTGGCCGTTCGCCTTTGCGAACAAGGTCAGGACGGTCAAGGTCACGGTGGGGCATTACGATTCCAGGCTGGTCCTGCATGAGGCCACGTTTGTGGTCCCGGTGCAGGCTGCGCGGCCTGCGAAGCAGGGCAGGCATACGCCTGCCCGGCACACCTGATCCGGCCATGCACATGCCTTGCGTAGGCGGTGCTGGTGCCGTCCGCGCTGGCGTGCGTGAGTTCCCTGTGGCTGTTAGCTGTGGGTGGTTGTGGTCCTGTCTGCGAACACGGCTGGTGACGCGCGTGCTCGGCATACCGGATCCCGCAGCGAGCGCGTGTCCCCTTGAGCAGGTGCTGCGCTGAAGCCGGTCCATCGCGCAGTGATCGGTTACTCATGGTGGGCCGCGCGCAGCAGTGTGGCCAGGCGAACCGTCGAGACCACGTGGCGCGATAGCGTCGGGTGAAGTCAGACATGGCGGCTTGCACTACAGACGATCCGATCGCTGAATCAGACCATGCAACTGCGCTGGACGTGGCTGCCCACGCCAGCGTCGCCGAAGAGATGAAGGCGAAGATGACCCGTGCATGACACCGCACGCCCCGGGGCGCGCGTGTAGTCAGGTTAGTGTCCAGTGGCGCCCACTCAGAGCCGCAGGATCCGATGCCAGCGACGGCATGTAGATGACGCGCGGGTGCCCGCGTGCAATGCAGCCCCAGGCGCAGCGCGTCCGCCAGCAGTGGTTTCATCACCGGTTGCAAACCGGTATGTTCCCGTAGGTGCGTTGCCTGGCGTCGCCATGGACGGTGCGGCGCGCGGCCATCTTTATCTTCCGGGTTTTGCATGCATTCGATCGATGTCGTCCTCGCCATGTTGCTGGCGGTCGCGGCCAGCGGTTACCTGATCCGCATCCTGCCGTTCTCGCTGCCGTTGCCGTTGGTCCAGATCGCGCTGGGCGCGGTGGTCTCCGGCGTGTTCGATGCAGGGCACGAGCTGGAACCGGAACTGTTCTTTTTGTTGTTCCTGCCGCCGCTGCTGTTCCTGGACGGCTGGCGCATTCCCAAACAAGGCCTGTTCCGCGACAAGGCGGCGATCCTGGAATTGGCGCTTGGGCTGGTCATCTTCACCGTGGTTGGCGCCGGCTTCCTGATCCACTGGTTGATCCCGGCGATGCCACTGGCGGTGGCGTTTGCGCTGGCGGCGATCATTTCGCCGACCGATCCGGTGGCAGTGTCCTCGATCGCCTCCAAGGTGCCGATCCCCAAGCGCCTGATGCACATCCTCGAGGGCGAGTCGCTGCTCAACGATGCGTCGGGCCTGGTGTGCTTCCAGTTCGCGGTGGCCGCCGTGCTCACCGGCACCTTCTCGGTGGCGACTGCTTCGCTGACCTTCCTGTGGGTGGCGCTGGCCGGGCTGGCGCTGGGCGTGGCCACCACCTTCGGCCTGAGCCGGATCCAGGCCTGGATCTGGCGGCATTTCGGCGAAGAGCCCGGCTCGGCGATCCTGGTCAACCTGCTCACCCCGTTTGCAGCCTACCTGCTGGCCGAAGCCTTCCATGCCTCCGGCATCCTGGCCGCGGTCGCCGCCGGCATCACCATGAGCTACGTCGAAATGGCCGGCAATGCGCCGGGCAACATGCGCCTGCAGCGTTCGGCCGTCTGGGACACGGTGCAGTTCACCTTCAACGGCATCATCTTCGTGCTGCTGGGCGAGCAGCTGCCGGGCATCCTGGATGGCGCGGTGCGCAGCGTGCAGGAGGCCGGGCACCTCAATCCCTGGTGGCTGGCGGTCTATGTGGCCACCATCAGCGCCAGCCTGATGGCGCTGCGCTTCGTATGGGTGTTCCTGTCGCTGCGCTGGAATCTCTTCAAGGCACAGCGGCGCGGCGAGGCGCACGTGAGCCCGCCGTGGCGCATTGTGGTTGCGGTGTCGCTGGCCGGCGTGCGCGGGGCAATCACCCTGGCCGGCGTGTTGACGCTGCCCTTGGTGTTGAACGATGGCTCGCCGTTTCCGGCCCGCCAGCTGGCGATCTTCCTGGCCGCCTCGGTGATCCTGGTGTCGTTGCTGGTGGCCAGCGTGGCCTTGCCGCGGCTGTTGCGCGGGCTGGAATTGCCGGAAGAGGAAGACGAGCAGCAAAAGGAAGACCTGGCGGTGAAGGCGGCCTCGCAGGCCGCGCTGGAGGCGGTGGAAAAACTGCGCCAGCGGCTGGTGGAAGACAGTGCGCATGCCGAGCGCTACAACGCCGCCGCCAACCAGGTCAGCCAGCGCTATCAGCGCAAGCTGGGCGCAGTGGACATGGCCGAGACCGATCCGGAAGAAGCCGGCGCTTACGAGCAGGCATTGCGCCAGTTCCGCCACGCGGCCCTGGTGGCCGAACGCAACGAGTTGTTCAAGCTGGCGCGGCGGCGCGAGATTTCCGACGACCTGTCGCGGCGGCTGGTGCGCAATCTGGATCTGATCGAGTCGCGTAAGCGCGCTTGAGCGCGCGGGAGTCGGGAATCGGGAATCGGGAATCGTAGAAGCAGAAGCCCGGGCGATGACAGTGGCCGTCGTAGGAGTGCGCCGGGGCGGGACCGGGCTGTCCCGATACACGTTCAGGGGTGCCGGCTCGGGAATCGGAGATCGTGGCGGCCTGGGCTATGACCACTGCTGTGGTAGCGGCTGATCCAGGCGCGAGAGGTGTTCTCTGGAGAGCCCCGTTGCGCCACGGTGCGCTGCCACGACACCGCGCCGCACGGATGTAAGCAGCGCGGCCCTTGCGCGGACGCAATGCGCAACCTGCGGGTCTTGTCCGTATGCAGCAGGCGCCAGGCACCAGGCAGCAAGCACCAGGCAGCAAATACCAGGCAAACCATGGGTCGGGAGACACCATCCCACCAGACCCCCTCCCATCGTCACGGCACGCGGCCTACCCTGTGGCGCTCATCGTTGCCGTGCACAGCCCATGACGCCCATCGTTTCCATCCAGGGATTGAGCAAGACCTACGCCGGTGGTTTCCAGGCCCTCAAGCAGGTGGATCTGGATATCCAGCGTGGCGAGATCTTCGCGCTGCTTGGCCCCAATGGCGCCGGCAAGACCACCTTGATCAGCATCGTCTGCGGGCTGATCAACCCCAGCACGGGTACCGTCCTGGCCGATGGCCACGATATCGTGCGCGACTACCGCGCCGCGCGCGCCAGCATCGGGCTGGTGCCGCAGGAGCTGGCCACCGACGCGTTCGAAACGGTGTGGGCCACGGTGCGTTTCAGCCGCGGCCTGTTCGGCAAGCCGGCCAACCCGCAGTATCTGGAAACCATCCTGCGCGAGCTGTCGCTGTGGGACAAGCGCAACAACAAGATCTCCACGCTCTCCGGCGGCATGAAGCGACGCGTGCTGATCGCCAAGGCGCTGGCGCACGAGCCGCGCATCCTGTTCCTGGACGAGCCCACCGCGGGGGTGGACGTGGAGTTGCGCCACGACATGTGGCAGATGGTGCGCCGGCTGCGCGAACAGGGCACCACCATCATCCTGACCACCCATTACATCGAAGAGGCCGAAGACATGGCCGACCGCGTTGGTGTCATCAACCGCGGCGAGCTGGTGCTGGTGGAAGACAAGCACACCTTGATGCGCAAGCTCGGCAAGAAGCAGCTGACGCTGAGCCTGCAATCGCCGCTGCAGGCGCTGCCTGCCACGCTGGCGGATCTGCCGCTGGAACTGTCGGCCGATGGCAACAGCCTGATCTACACCTTCGATACGCAGGCCGAGCAGACCGGCATCGGTGCATTGCTGCGCCGGCTCAACGAGCACGGCATCGACTTCAAGGACCTGCATTCCAGTGAGAGTTCGCTGGAAGAGATCTTCGTCAATCTCGTGCATGGCGCACGCAACGCGGAGGTGCGCGCATGAACCTGCATGCGATCGCGGCGATCTACCGCTTCGAAATGGCGCGCGCCTTCCGCACGCTCACCCAGTCGATCGCCTCGCCGGTGTTGTCGACCTCGTTGTACTTCGTGGTGTTCGGTGCGGCGATCGGCTCGCGCATGGGCGATATCGACGGCATCAGCTACGGCGCCTTCATCATCCCCGGCCTGGTGATGCTGTCGCTGCTCAACGAGAGCATCTCCAATGCCTCGTTCGGCATCTACATGCCGCGCTGGGCCGGCACGATTTACGAGGTGCTGTCCGCGCCGGTAGCATGGTGGGAGATCGTGATCGGCTACGTCGGCGCGGCGGCCACCAAGTCGGTGATGCTGGGGCTGCTGATCCTGCTCACCGCGCGGCTGTTCGTGCCGTACGAGATCGCCCACCCGGTGTGGATGCTGGGCTTTCTGGTGCTCACCGCGCTGACCTTCAGCCTGTTCGGTTTCATCATTGGTATCTGGGCCGATGGCTTCGAGAAACTGCAGGTGATTCCGCTGATGGTGGTGACGCCGCTGACCTTCCTGGGCGGCAGTTTTTACTCGATCAACATGCTGCCGCCGCTGTGGCAGAAGGTCACCTTGTTCAACCCGGTGGTGTATCTGATCAGCGGTTTCCGCTGGAGTTTCTATGGCAAGGCCGACGTGCACATCGCGGTGAGTACCGGCATGACGTTCCTGTTCCTGCTGGTGTGCCTGGGCGTGGTGGCGGCGATCTTCCGCAGCGGTTACCGGCTCAAGGCCTGAGTGGTGAATGCAGTGGTTTTCTCGGCCGCATCCTGGTGGATGTCGTCGGAAGTTCAGGTCAAACGCATTGGAAGTCCAGATCAAACGCTGAGTGGATCGAGGGCGCGGTGCCCTCACCGCTCGCGGGACACGCCGCAGGTACGTCCATGTAGGTTAGGTGGCGGCATCCATGCCGCCACACGGCCCCGCAAGCGGCGAGGACACCGCACCATAGAGTTGATCGGTAGCTTTGTTTAAAACCCTGCACACCGACCATTTCCACTGGTCCTTGCCCGCCCACCATCGCGGGACCTTACGCGGCATGGATGCCGCGTAAGAGCCTACACGGACGTGCTTGCGGCGTGTCCCGCGACGGTGGGCGGGCAAGGGCCCTGCAGCCACGTCGCAGATCAGCTGCCAATGCGGCAGTCATCGCTGCTACACGAAGGTACTTGCAGCGTGTCCCGCGCGGTGGGCGGGCAAGGGCCCTGCAGCCACGTCGCAGATCAGCTGCCAATGCGGCAGTCATCGCTGCTACACGAAGGTACTTGCAGCGTGTCCCGCGCGGTGGGCGGGCAAGGGCCCTGCAGCCAAGTCGCAGATCAGCTGCCAATGCGGCAGTCATCGCTGCTACACGAAGGTACTTGCAGCGTGTCCCGCGATGGTGATGGGCAAGAGGCCCTGCAGCCAAGTCGCAGATCAGCAGCTCTGCAATCGAACAATGAGAAGTAGTTTGGTCAGTCGCTCTTACTCGGCAGCAGGCTTGGCGTCGCCCCTGGCGTCCAGGAAGTAGGCCACCACCTCGCCCTTGACCTTCATCGTCATCGGGTTGCCGCGGCGGTCGCGGGCCTTGCCGACCTGCACCTTGATCCAGCCTTCGCTCATCGAGTATTCCTCCACGTTGTCGCGTTCGACACCGTTGAAGCGCACGCCGATGCCGCGGTTGAGGGCATCGGCATCGTGGAACGGGCTGCGTGGGTCGATGGCCAGATGATCGGGAGGGGTATCGCTCATGGGAAAGGCGTCATGACCGGCCGGGATGGTGGTCTTCGGCCGCACAGGATACGGGCCTGTGCCGGGAAGACCAGCCCCGCCCTCGCAGATGCGTGCGGCGGCCGGTTTGCTTGCGCGGCGTCAGGCCTCACACTTCGCACCTGCAATCCTTGAGCGAGACCGCCATGCCCGACAACAGTGCCGATTACGAAGACGACGAAGGCCTGCAGCCCGAAGGCGACGAAGACGATGTCGACGACCATCCGGCGCGGGTTTGGAACCTGCTGGTACTGATCAACCCAGGCGACGAAGACACCGCCTTGGGTCAGTTCGATGCCTGGCGCGAGGCGCAGGCCGACGCAGACGACGAAGGCGATGACGCCTGGCTGTGGACGCTGAAGGACGTGATCGACTGGCGCTCGGGCTTTTATGTCGACTGGAAGGACACCGATTCGTTCATCGCCGCCATCGATGAGCTCAGCGCGCGCTGGAACCTGCGCATCGACTGGGGCGGCGACCTGGACGACGAAGACTTCGCCAGCAACCTCGACGTGCCCGACCTGATGGCCGTGGCGTTCGACCGCCTGCGCGAACACGGCTATTCGCTATGGAACTGGAACACCGGCGGCGACGCCTATGCCGGCTGGGTTGCGCTCAGCCGCGACGACGACGCCATGCTGGCACTGACCTCGTTGCTGGGGGTCGAGGTGCGGCTGGGGAATGAGGCGTTCTGAGCCACGGGAATCGGGAATCGGGAGTGGGGAATCGGGAATCGCAAGAGCGAAAGGGGCTGCTACACCAAGACGTTCTTGCGTAAAAGCGCTCCGTATCGGGCTCTCTCGAGAACACTGCAGCGCATGCAAGCGCCCTTGACGAGGGCGCAGCCCACGACGACCCCGCTCTTACGATTCCCCATTCCCCATTCCCCATTCCCCATTCCCGATTCAAGGCACCTCACCCCGCGCCTGCGCCCGCGCGTTGGCGATCAACGCCTTGAGCAGTGCGCGATCGGTATGGCGGGAAATGGGAATGGCGCCCAGGGCAATCGCCTCGGCGCGGAGCGGGGCGGGCACGTCGTAGTGCGCGCCGCTGAGTTTGTTCTGGAAGGCGCGGCGGGGGATGCCCAACCGCGCCGCCATGGCATGCAGCTCGTCCAGGGTGTCGCCGAGCAGGTGCGCCCAGCGCTGATCGCGCCACAGGTGCACCGCATCGTCGACGTAGACGGCCATCGGCCGGGTCAGGCCTTTTTCTTGGAGGTCTTGGACTTCTTGCCGGCGCTGTCGTCGCTTGCCTCGTCCGTCGCTTCCTCGGCCGCGTTGTCGCCGGCGTCTTCGGCGTCGCTGCCTGCGTCCTCGCCAGCGGCGTCGTCGGCCATGGCATCGCCGCCGTCTTCGCCTGCCTCGCTGTCGGCGTCTTCGTCGCCGTCTTCATCGGCATCGGCGTTCTGGAACTCGGACACCAGCTTGGTCAGGTATTCCTCGGCAGTCTGGCCTTCGTCGGCGGCCAGGTCGTCGATCATCTGCTGCAGCTGGGTCGAATATTCCAGCGAGATGGTCTTGCCTTCGGCTTCCTGCAGGTTGGCCAGGTGCTTGAGCATGGCCAGCATCGGCACCGGATTGTCGGCGCTGCCCATGGTCTGGCCGCCGATCGACAGCATCCACTCGCTGCCGCCCTGCAGGCCGATCGCAGCCACGACGCGCCCTTCGGCGTCCTGCAGCACGGCATGGTTGGTGACCTGGGGCGCCTGGCCCAGACGGGCGAAGGGGCGCTTGGGCTGCTGCTTCTTGCGCTTGTCGCGCTTGGCCTTGGAATTGCGGGACACGGTGTTCTCGACGCTGGGAATGGCCGGCCATTCTAGAGCGTGCGCCGCACGATGCGATGAGCGGCGCGTGGAGGCGGCGCTGCGGGGTGCTGGTGGGCCAGGTCGCGGCAGCCAGCGCCGGCGCGGCGGATCACCGCGATCAGGGCGCCGGTCTCGCCCGGATCCGCTCGGTTCATCCAGCCGCGTGGGCGGCCGGCCTGCGCCGGCAGATACGGCAGGGGAGCGCTGGGTACGCGCAACTGTCGGCGTCAGCCGCTGCTGCGGCGGGTCACTGTGCGGACGGCTTGGCTTCCACCGCGACCCGCGGCGCCGCCACGGCCGCTTCGGCCGCCTTGGCAAGTGCGGCAGCCGAGGCCACCTGCGCACTGGACGACACGCGCGGTGCGGGAGGGCGTGCCGCGGCCGTGCCGGGCGGTACCGCGGTGGTCCCCGCAGCACCCTTCCCGGCAGCGGGCGGTGTCGCCGCCGCGGCAGACGCAGTCGGCCCGGCACCGGTGACCGGCGCGCCCACGCTGGCCGTGCCGGTGGCAGCGGCGCTCAGGTCCGGCACCTGGGTGTCGGCGTCGTGCACCGACTTGCCCAGCGCCACGCCCTGGCCGGCACCGGCCAGCGCGGCCTGTTCGGCGTCCTGGGTCATGACCACGATGCTGATGCGGCGGTTCACCGGATTTTGCGGGTCGGCCTTGTCGAACAGCACCGACGAAGACAGCCCCACCACGCGCGTCACCTTGGCATCTTCCATGCCGCCGCCCACCAACGCGCGGCGCGCGGCGTTGGCGCGGTCGGCGCTGAGTTCCCAGTTGGTGTAGCCGGCATCGCTGCTGTAGGCGGTGGTGTCGGTGTGGCCGGTGATGCTGATGTGGTTGGGGACCTGATTGATGAAGCTGGACAGCTCGCGCAGGATGTCCACCGTGTACGGCTTGAGCTGGTCGCGGCCGATGTCGAACATCGGGCGGTTCTGCTTGTCCACGATCTGAATGCGCAGGCCATCGGGCGTGAGATCCAGCAGCAACTGGTCCTTGAACGGCTCCAGCGCCTGGCTCTTGTCGATGGCTTCCTTCAGGTCCTGCATCAGCGCTTCCAGGCGCCGCTTGTCCTTGGCACGGCTGTCCACGTCGGTGTCGGCCGCGTTGTCGCGCTTGCGGCCCATTTCGTCCTTTTGCCCCTTGGCCATGTCGGCGGTGCCGCCGAGCTTGATCATCGAGGTGCTGGCGCCGCCGGGGCCGTTCATGCCCGGCGAAGGCGCCGGCGACTTGCCGGACAACGGGCTGGGGTTGCGGAAGTATTCGGAGATCGCCGCGCGCTGTTCCTTGGTGGTGGCCGCCATCAGCCACAGCACCAGGAAGAACGCCATCATCGCGGTCACGAAGTCGGCAAAGGCCACCTTCCAGGCGCCGCCATGGTGGCCGCCGCCCTGTACCTTCTTGACCCGTCGGATGATGACGGTGGATTTGCCCTCGGCCATGACGGTGGCCCTACTTGATCGTTTTCAGGTGCGTTTCGAAATCACCGAAGCTCGGGCGCACGTTGGAGGGCAGGGTCTTGCGCGCGAATTCCAGCGCAATCTTCGGGTTGTAGCCACGCAGGCAGGCCAGCAGCGCGGTCTTGACCGCTTCGTAGATGCGCCCGTCCTGTTCGGCACGCGCTTCCATCGCCGCCGACAACGGCGACACGAAGCCATACGCCAGCAGGATGCCGAGGAAGGTGCCGACCAGCGCGGCGCCGACGTGGTGGCCGATCTCTTCGATCGGCCCGCCGATCGAACCCATGGTGATCACGATGCCGAGCACCGCGGCCACGATGCCGAAGCCGGGCAGGCCGTCGGACACCTTGCTCAACGCATGCGACGGCGCCAGGGCTTCGTGGTGGTGTTTTTCCAGTTCCAGCTCAAGCAGCGGTTCCAGCTCGTGCGGCTCGATGTTGCTGCCGATCATCAGGCGCAGGCAGTCGGTGATGAAGTCCAGCAGATGATGGTCGGCCACCACCTTGGGGTAGTTGCCGAAGATGGTGCTGTCCTGGGGTTTTTCGACGTGGTCTTCCAGCGCCATGAAGCCGTCGCGACGCGCCTTGTTGAGCAGCTCGTAGATCAGGCTCAGAGTGTCCTTGTAGTCGTCGGACTTGTATTGCGGGCCCTTGAACACGCCCATGATGCCGCTGAGGGTTTCCTTGACGATCTTGCCCGGCGTGCTGACCAGAAACGCGCCCAGCGCCGCGCCACCGATGATCATCAGCTCGTACGGCTGCCACAACGCGCCCAGCTTTCCGTGCGACAGCACGTAGCCGCCGAGGACGCTGACGATGACGACAATGAAGCCAACGATGATGAGCATGGCGCAGCCGGAAGCAAACTGGGGTTGCTAGAGGTTTCGGCTTGCGCGGCCGATTCTTGAAGCGCACGGCGTGAAGATGTGCGCTGTAACTGAACGTTTAGCCGATTGTCGTGGCGGCCTCATGCACGCATTTGATGGCCTCGCCACCGGCAAGTGACAGCGTCGCTTCGCCGGCATGCTCCCAGAACTGGTTGCCCTGGGCATCGGCAAACCGAGCGCCGGAGGCCGCCTGCGCACTGAGCAGGGTCAGCGTGCGGTCTTCCAGGGTCAGCTGGAGGGCATCGGTGGCCGGATCGAAGCGGGTGGTGATCGCGCGCTGGTCGCAGCGCCAGGCCACCGCCTGGGCGGGAAGGGATGGGCCAGCAGCAGCCGCGGCCGGTGCCGGCGTCTTGCCGGGACGCGGCAGCGGGCCGGTCACGCTGGCGTCGGTGCCGGCCGGAGGCAGGCGGGTAGGGCTGCTGCCGGCGGCGGCAGGCGGCGTGTCTGCGGGCCTGGCCGTCTCTGCGGCGGGCGGCGGGTTGCCTGCGCTGCAACTGGCGAGGGCAGTGAGCAGCAGGCCGGCGAGCATCAGGGGTGAGGACGTGTGCATCTGCGGACTCCTGCCTGGATGTGACCGTCACCGGGACGGCGGCGATCGGAACTTGGCATCCGCCGGGCCGGCATGCGGACCTGGCGCTGCCGATGCGCCAGCGCCCGTCCTGCCTGCGCTGCGCCACCCGGGCCCGCCCGCAACCGTCACGCCGGCTGCATCTGGACGCCTTCGCGCCCGGCTCCGCGCCGCCCCAGGCCTGACCAGGGGCGGCGCGGATGTCAGGCCGGCTGCGCCTCGGCGCCCTCGCGCTGTAGCGGATTGGGCAGCGCCTGGCCGTTTTCGGTGAAACCCAGCGACACCGAGTTGAGGCAATGGCGCTCGCCGGTCGGCGGCGGGCCATCCGGGAACACATGACCCAGGTGGCTGTCGCAGCGCGCGCAGACGATCTCGGTGCGGATCATGCCGTAGCTGGTATCGCGGATCTCGCGCACATGCGCAGCATCGTAGGGCGCGAAGAAGCTCGGCCAACCGGTGCCGGAATCGAACTTGGCGCTGGAGCGGAACAGCGGCAACCCGCACAGGCGGCAGGTGTAGACGCCCTCCAGCTTGTTGTCCAGGAACACCCCGCAGAACGGCGCCTCGGTGCCATGCTGCAGCAGTACGCGCTGTTCCTCGTCGCTGAGCCCGGCAATCAGGGCATCGCGCTGGGCGGGGGAGGGCGGGGTGAGATCGAACTGGCTCATAGGGCTCTCGCATACGCGCGCTGGCGGTGTGCCGGCGTCTGCCCCAGTGATGTGGGCGCGGCGGGCGCGGTTCAACCGATAGCGGTGGACCGGGCCGGCATGTACAGCGATGGGGGCGACAACGCCGGCGCATCACATGCCGCTCTGAAACGCGCGCCCCATGCCCGCGCCAGCGGCGCGTGTCCGGCACCAACGCAGCCTCGGCGGCGACGTACCCCGTGCGACCCCATCGGCGCAAGCCAGACTTGGTGCCGACGCTGCACCAACTTTCTCCCGCGCCCGCTCTACCGGCAGCCTTCGCATCGGCGGTGACCACCTCGCTGCCAACAGGGCAGCGGGAATGTGCAGGGGACTAGGGTGCTGCCTCCAGGGCGTGCGCGACCTGCGACGCCACGGGGCGCTCCGTATCGAGTGCGCTGTCGCGTGTTGCCGTGCTGCCTGTTGTCCACGACGAGGCATTCCCGATGGTCCGACCGTTCTTCTGCCGCGTCACGCTCGCCGCGCTGTTGGCGATGGTCGCGTGTTCGCCTGCGCTTGCACAGCACGCCGACCCGGCATCGATCGCCGCCGTGCGCGACCAGGCCCGCGATGGCGATGCCCTGGCCGTGGATCTCATTCGATCGCTCTCCACCGAGATTGGCCCCCGCCCCGCGGGTAGTGCGGCCGAAGCCCGCGCGCGCAACTGGGCAGTGCAGAAACTGACCTCGCTCGGTTTTTCCAACGTGCACATGGAAGTCTTCGACTTTCCCGGCTGGGAGCGCGGCGCGGAAACCGCCACCATCACCAGCCCCTACCCGCAAAAGCTGCTCGTCACCGCACTGGGATACAGCGCCGCAACACCGGCGCAAGGCATCGAGGCCGAAGTCGCGGCCTTCGATTCTTCGGAGGATCTTGCGGCAGCGCCGACGTCCGCAGTCCGCGGCAAGATCGTGCTGGTCGGTCATGCCATGCAACCGACGCAGGATGCCTCCGGGTACTTTCAATCGATCGGCGTGCGAACCGATGCGCCCAATCTGGCGAGCCAGAAAGGCGCAGCCGCCATTCTCGTCCGCTCCCTGGCAACCGGTAACGCGCGCGACCCGCACACCGGCGTGGTGTTCTTCAAGCCGGGAATCGCCGCGATCCCGGCAGCGGCGATCAGCCTCCCCGACGCCGATCAACTCCAGCGCATGATCGCGGCGGCGCATCCGGTCCGTCTGCGGCTGGTCCTCACCCCCGGCAGCGGCAGCACGCGTCAGTCGGCCAATGTCGTGGCAGACATTCCCGGCAGCGATCCGTCGGCTGGCGTGGTGCTGGTCGCCGCACACCTGGATAGCTGGGATCTGGGAACCGGAGCGCTGGACAACGCAACCGGCATCGGCATCCTGGTATCGGCTGTGCGCCGGGTGGCCGCGCTGGGCCAACCGCGACGGACGATTCGGGTGCTGCTGTCCGGCGCCGAAGAGATGGGGTTCATCGGCGGCAAGGCGTATTTCTCCAGGCATCAGCCGGACACTACCGTGGTGTTCGTCGGCGAGTCGGATTTCGGCTCCGGCCGTGTCTGGCGGGCGCTGTTCGGTCTGGGGCAGGACAATGCCGCGCTTGCCGATCGTATCCAGCTGCTGTTGTCGCCGCTGGGCATCGTGCGCGGACGCGATGCGGCGCGCGCCTTGGCGGACCTTGGTCCCTGGGCGGCCGCCGGGCACGCGGCGATCGATCTGAATCAGGACACGACCGACTACTTCAACTTCCATCACGCCGCTGGCGACACCTTCGACAAGGTGGATCAAGTTGCGGTTCGGCAGAACGTGGCGGCCTGGTTCGTGGTACTTGCCAGTGTTGCCAACGCGCCGGAGCCCGTCGTGCGCACGAAGTAGCCGCATGTCCGAATGCCGGGGTCGGCGGACCGGACAGCGAGATCAGGCTCCCGCCGGGCTTGAGCAGCTGCAGCGACTTGAGCAGCGTCGGTGTGTGGTGGATCGATGTCGTGGGTGCGCTTGGCGTCGGGCTCGCAACGGTGGATCGCGTCCTTGCCGGACGCACAAATCGCTTGCCGCTGCCTGGGGCGATTGCGCAGGCCGCCCGCGCCCTCACGCGTCCGGCGACCATCGGCGCGCCGTTGGCGCTGAGCGCCTGGGCCCGCCACGTGCCTGCCGCACCCTCGGGGCGGGTCCACAGCACATGGCACTCGCTGCGTGGGCCGACCAATTCAGCTCCAGGCCGGCGTGGGCATTGTCGCGGCACCGCGGTGCCCCCATCACTTGAGCAATCCCTGAGCGATAGGCGGTGCCGTCATGGCAACCCATTCCGTAACGCGCGCGATGATGCTGGCCGGCCTGCTCGGCATGGCCGGTGCGGCGCTGGCGCAGTCGGCGACCAGTACGCGCTCGTCCAATACCTTGCAGCCCATCGCCACCCCGGCACCGGCGCAGCCCAAGGTGACGCCGCCGCGTGCGCTGCAGCCGTCCAATACGTTGAGCCCGGTGCCTTCCCAGTTGAGCCAGCGCCCAGCCGCACCCAGCATTCCCACCCGCGGCCCGGCGGGCACGCCGGTTGCTCCGGCGGGCAGCGAGGTGCCCACGGCCACGCCGATGGTCTATGACCGCAATGGCCGGCTGCTACAGGGCATGCAGCCGGCCGGTCCCAACCGGGTGCTGGATACCAAGACCGGGCGCTACTACGACGCAGTACCGGCCGGCGACGGCATGCGCGTGGTGCGCTGACCACTGCGCTGCCAGCCGCACGCGACCGTCCGACGCGCTGCGGCGCGTCGGTGCAGCGCCCAAAGGCATTCAATGGGCGAACCTGCCCGCGCGGCGCAATGGTGGCCACCGGTCTCCCGAGAACCGATCGGATGTCGCCACCTTCAGCTGGTTCCAGCCCCCCTGCCTCCAGCGCCCTCCCAGCAGGCATCGCGACCGCTGCGACCTGCAACGCACCATCCGCCAATCCCGAATCCCGGATCTCAGCCCTCAATCGGCAACGCCAGGGTCTCCTTGACCTCTTCCATCACGATGTAGCTCTTGGATTCGCGCACATGCGGCAAGGTCAGCAAGGTGCTGCCAAGCAGCTTGCGGTAGGACGCCATCTCGCTGATGCGCGCCTTGAGCAGATAGTCGAAATCGCCGGAGACCAGATGGCACTCCAGCACGTTGGGCAGCTTCAGCGCGGCGCGGCGGAATTCCTCGAAGATGTCGCCGGACTTGTAGGCCAGGCTGATCTCCACAAACACCAGGAGGCTGGCCTTGAGGTAGTGCGGGTCCAGCCGCGCGTAGTAGCCGGTGATGGCGCCATCGCGCTCCAGGCGGCGCACGCGTTCGGTGCACGGCGTGGTCGACAGACCGACGCGTTCGCCGAGTTCGGTAAACGAAATGCGCCCCTCCTGCTGCAGGATGCGCAGGATCTTGCGGTCGATCTTGTCCAGTTCGCGCGCGCGGGTGGCCATGGGGTTTGTCTCCACAAGTTTTGGCAGGAAGTTTCACTGCAAAGGCAGCCGGATTCCAGAAATCGCACTGCCTGGCTCGCAATATACTGCGGCTAACTGTATCCCGCAGCGTCTGGTTGTGGGGGAATACCCTTTCAGGAGAGCGACATGCGGGTGCTCATTCTCGGTAGCGGCGTCATCGGCACCACCAGCGCGTGGTATCTGGCTCAGGCCGGCTGCGAGGTCACCGTGGTCGACCGCCAACCGGCAGCGGCGCTGGAGACCAGCTACGCCAATGCCGGCCAGCTCTCGTTCGGCTACACCTCGCCGTGGGCCGCACCCGGCGTGCCCGGCAAGGCGATGAAGTGGCTGTTCGAACAGCATGCGCCGCTGTCGATCCGCCCCACCCGCGACCTGCGCCAGCTGGCGTGGCTGAGCCAGATGCTGCGCAACTGCACCGCCGAGCGGTATGCGGTGAACAAGGCGCGCATGGTGCGCATGTCCGACTACAGCCGCGACTGCCTCAATGCATTGCGTGCCGACACCGGCATCGAATTCGAAGGCCGCCAGCTTGGCACCACCCAACTGTTCCGCACCCAGCAGCAACTGGACGCCGCCGCGCAGGACATCGAGGTGCTGGCCCAGTACGGCGTGCCGTACGAGCTGCTGAGCCCGGCGCAGATCGCCCAGTACGAACCCGGGCTGGCCGGTGGCGGCGCGCAGATGGCCGGCGCGCTGCGTCTGCCCGAAGACCAGACCGGCGACTGCCGGCTGTTCACCCAGCGCCTGGCCGAGCTGGCCGCGCAGGCCGGGGTGCAGTTCCGCTATGGGCAGCAGATCGAGCGGCTGCAGCATGCCGGCGGTGAGATCACCGGCGTGCAGATCGATGGCCGCATCGAGACCGCCGACCGCTACGTGCTGGCGCTGGGCAGCTATTCGGCCGACCTGCTGCTCTCGCTCGGCCTGCATCTGCCGGTCTACCCGCTGAAGGGGTATTCGCTGACGATTCCGATCCGCGATGCGCAGCGTGCGCCGACCTCCACGGTGCTGGATGAAAGCTACAAGATCGCGCTGACCCGTTTCGACGACCGTATCCGCGTCGGTGGCATGGCCGAGGTGGCTGGCTTCGATCTGTCGTTGAATCCGCGCCGGCGCGCCACGCTGGAAATGGTGGTCAACGACCTGTATCCCGGCGGCGGCGATCTGGCCCATGCCGAGTTCTGGACCGGCCTGCGCCCGGCCACGCCGGACGGCACCCCGGTGGTGGGCGCCACCCCGTTTGCCAACCTGTTCCTCAATACCGGCCACGGCACGCTGGGCTGGACCATGGCCTGCGGCTCCGGACGCTATCTGGCCGACCTGATGCAGGGCCGCACGCCCGAGATCGATACCGAGGGGCTGGACGTGTTCCGCTACCTGTCGCCGCGCAGCGCGCGCGCGCAACGGGAGGCCGCGTAGTGCGTCCTGCGCAAGCATTGATCGACCTGGACGCGCTGCGTCACAACTACCGCCTGGCCAAGCAGTTGGGTGGTAGCAAGGCGCTGGCGGTGGTGAAGGCCGATGCCTATGGCCACGGTGCGGTGCGCTGTGCGCAGGCACTGGAGCCGGAAGCCGACGGCTTTGCGGTGGCCTGCATCGAAGAAGCGCTGGAACTGCGCCAGGCCGGCATCCGTGCGCCGATCCTGCTGCTGGAAGGCTTTTTCGAACAGGACGAGCTGCGCCTGATCGCCGAGCACGATCTTTGGACGGTGGTGTCCACCCCGCAGCAGGTGCGCGCGCTGGCCGAGTTCCAGAGCCCGCGGCCGCTGCGCATCTGGCTGAAGCTGGATAGCGGCATGCACCGGCTTGGCCTGTCGCCGGAGGATTTTCGCGCCGCCTGGCTGCGCCTGCACGGGCTGCCGCAGATCGCCTCGGTGGTGTTGATGACCCACCTGGCGCGCGCCGACGAACTGGAGTGCAGCCGCACCGACGAACAGGCGGTGGCCTTTGCGCTCACCGCCGGCGGCATGCGTGCGGAAACCAGCATCCGCAATTCGCCCGGCCTGCTCGGCTGGCCGGCGCTGCGCAACGACTGGTCGCGCCCGGGGCTGATGCTGTACGGCGCCAACCCGTTTGCGCACGACACCGAGCTGACCGCGCAGCTGCGCCCGGTGATGACGCTGCGCTCGCGGATCATCTCAGTGCGCGAGCTGCCGGTTGGCGAGCCGGTGGGCTACGGCGCCCGCTTCGTGGCCGAGCGGCCAACCCGCGTAGGCGTGGTGGCGATGGGCTATGCCGACGGCTACCCGCAGTTCGCGCCCAATGGCACCCCGGTGCTGGTGGATGGCCAGGTCTGCCCGTTGATCGGGCGGGTCTCCATGGACATGCTCACGGTGGATCTGACCGATCATCCGCACGCCGATATCGGGACGCCGGTGCAACTATGGGGCGACGCCCCACGCCCCGGCACCCTGGCCGCGCACTGCAATGTCAGCGCGTATCAGCTGCTGTGTGGCGTGAAGCGGGTGCCGCGCGTCTATGTGGACGGAGCGGCGCCGGGAGAGGTTGCAGCGCGGTAAGGAGAAGTTGCAGCACGGTAATCTGCATTCCTTCTCCCAGCGGGTCATTGTCCTCCCTCATGGGAGAAAGTGACGCGCAGCGCCGGATGAGGGTATGTGCGCAGCCTCATGCGGTTGGACGTAGCGAGGGCTTCGCCGCGTACCCCCAACCCCCCTCCCGGCGGGCGAGGGGCTTTGGCGCCACCTACAACCCGGCGGTACTGCGATCGCCACGGAATTGCTTGCGCACCCAGTCGTCGATCATCGCTTTCTCAAAGCGCAGCGGATCGCTGTCGGTCAGCCGCGGGCCACTCATCAGGAACGCAGAATCCACCAGTTTTCGCTCGCCCTGGTCGATCACCCGGCCATCGGCGGCGGTGAGCGTGTAGGTGAAACTCAGGCGCGGCGGATAGATGTCCTTGACCACGCGCACGTCCTGCAACCGCGGGCCATGCCAGGGCTCGTACTGGCCAGCGCGGCAGATGTCGGTAATGGTCACGCTCAGGTGCTGGCCTTCGGGCAGCTGGCGCGCGGCGCTTTGCCGGAAATGGGTCGCCAGCTGGGTGACCCAATCGCCGCGCTGCGCTTCCCAGCGATTGCCGCTGAAACGGATATCGGAAAACGCGGCCGGGTCGGTCCAGCGCACATCCACCTTGCCATCGCTGGAAAGCGCACGTGGCGCCTCGGGGTCGGTGACGTTGCGGACGCGGGCCTGGACGCCGGTGGCGGCAAGCAACCCCGCCAGCAACAGGCCGGCGCCGGAAACACTGGAACGTTTCATGGAAAGCCTCCAAGCGTGCGGTACATCGCGTACCGTGCGTCCGTGCAGTGTGGGGGCGCACGGGAAGGCCCGCAACGCGCTCAATGCCCGGGCTGGCATGGCGTTGCCGCCCGGTTAATCCGCGCCCTGGACGCCGTGACGGTGGGTTCACCGCGCCTGCGCCTGCGCTTCACGGCTTGGCCCGGAAGATCAACGACATGGACACCCACTCTTACCGCACAAAGTCAGCTTCTTCGGCGCCGGCGCATATGCCGGCGGACGTGCGCCTGCAGTTCATCGACTGGGCAAAGCAGCATGGCCACAACCCTGCGACCGGGGCCGCCGCCTTCGTCGCCCTGCAGAGCGAGGTGGACCTGGATCTGGCCACCCGCACGCTGCGGCTGGACCCGGGTGCAGACCCGCGGGATGCCCTGCGCGACCACCTGGCCGCGCTGGCACGCCAGGTCGATGTGGCGGTGCAGTTTCCGCCGGTCTATGCCTACACCGCTGCGACTGGCCTGGAATACCGCTATTCGTTGATGCTGGTCATCGCCGAGGACTGCGTCGAGTGGACCGGGCGGGTCTGGCAGGACCTGGACTACCAGGGAATGCTCACCGGCCGCGGGCAGGGACCGCGTGCCAACTACACCCAACTGGCGCGCATGGCGCTGGAACACGAGCTTGATCAGGAGCGTCCCCGTTATGTCCAGGCATGAACTAGAGCTGGAGTTGCCCCTCGCCGCGCAGGTCGCCGCCGCCGAGGATGGCTTCAGCCAGCGCTGCCGCAGCGAATGCGCCGAATTGGGCTTGTCGCGGGTACGGTTGCTGCTGCTGGATGCCGACTATGCCCGCTCCACCGCCTGGCGCGAGGAAGCGCAGCGCTGGATGGACGAGCAGCTACGCCGCGAAGGGGAATGGGTGTTTCGCGGCGTGATTGCCGGCATCGTGGTGTTGGCGAGCTGTATCGCCCTGGCCGCTGCCACGTTGTGGTGACACTCCGGAAGCCCGGCGCTCCCGGGCCGCAGGTAACCGATCCGTGATTGCTGTCGGCCGCCTGTGCACCCGCTGACGACATCGGGCATGGTTTCATCTGCCCGTCATCCGCTCCGGCAGCATCCGTGGTTTCCGATTTGAGCACTTCCAGCCCCAGTTCCGATCTGGCCGCCGCGTTGCCGGCCGCCATCGCCGAGCCCTTCCTCGACCCGGCGATGTACCACGAGATCTTTCACAATATCGATGCGGGCTTCTGCGTCATCGATCTGGTGTTTGATGGTGACCACGCGGTTGACTACATCATCCGTACGACCAATGGCGCCTTCGAGCGCTACACGGGGCTGTCGAACGCACTGAATGTTTCCATCCGCGACATGCTGCCCGAGCATGAGCAGGAATGGTTCGACCGCTACGGGCAGGTGGCCCGCTCCGGCAACCGCATCCACTTTGAAATGCAGGCCAAGGCGCTGCGCCGCTGGTACTCGGTGGACGCGTTCCGGGTGGGACAGCCGGAACAGGCACGGGTGGCGGTGTTGTTCATGGACATCACCGAGCGCAAGCGCGTGGAGCGCGAGCTGGCCGAAAGCGAGGCGCGCTTCAGCGCGTTGGCCGACGGCCTGCCGATGCCGGTCTGGGTGCTGGATGCGCAGGGCGTGGTGCGCTTCGTCAACAGCGCCTACGGCGAATTCTTCGGCCTGGATATCTCTAGCGGCACGGTGTCGGCGTGGAGCGAGTTGCTGCATCCGGATGACCTGCCGATCTTCCAGTTCGAGCTGTCTGCCGCACTGGAAGAGCAGCGCGGGCTGCGTGCGCTGGTGCGCGCGCGCCGTCACGACGGCCAATGGCGCTGGATCGAAATGACCGCCACGCCGCGCTATTCGGCCGACGGGCGCTTCATCGGCCTGGCCGGCAGCAGCCCGGACGTGACCGAGCAGCGCGAGATCGAACTGGCGCGTGAGCAGCTGCTCGAATCCGAGCGCAGCGCACGTAACGAAGCCGAAAGCATGGCGCGGCTCAAGGATGAGTTCCTGGCCACCTTGTCGCACGAACTGCGCACGCCGCTGACCACCATCCTGGGCTGGAGCGAGTTGTTGCTGCAGCGGGTCGAAGAAGGGCATGCCAACTACAAGGGCCTGTCGGTGATCGCCAGCAGCGCACGCGCGCAAAAGCGGCTGATCTCGGACATGCTCGATCTGAGCAGCATGTTGCTGGGCAAGGTGCAGCTGGAAGTCGAATCGCTGGATCTGGCCGAGCAGGTGCGCGAAGCGCTCAACACCCAGGAACTGGCCGCCGAAGGCAAGGACCAGATCCTGCAACTGCATGCGCCGTCCACGCCGTGCCTGGTGCTGGGCGATGCCACGCGGTTGCAGCAGGTGCTATGGAATCTGCTCTCCAACGCGATCAAGTTCACCCCGGCACATGGCCGCATCGATGTCAGCATCGAGCGCGACGACGGCCATCTGCTGGTGGCAGTGCGCGATTCCGGCGACGGCATCGCCGCCGAATTCCTGCCGCATCTTTTCGGGCGGTTCCGTCAGGCCGACGGCACCACCACGCGGCAGCATGGCGGGCTGGGCCTGGGCCTGGCGATCGTGCAGCAGCTGGTGGAAATGCATGGCGGCCAGGTTGGCGCCACCAGTGGCGGCCGCGGCAAGGGCGCCACCTTCACCGTGCGCCTGCCCGAACATGTGCCCGACCAGGGCAAGCGGCCGCGGCGCGAGCTGCGCCGGCGGCTGATGTCCGAACAGATCGTCGAAGCCCGCGCGCTCAATGGCCTGCGCCTGCTGGCAGTGGAAGATCAACCGGACATGCTCGACTACCTGCGCCGGCTGCTCGAAGAGCAGGGCGCGGAGGTCGTCACCGCCGGTAGCGCCACCGATGCGCTGGCCTTGATCGATCATCGTGGCCACGCGCGCTTCGATGTGATGCTGACCGACATCGGCATGCCCGGCATGGATGGCTACGGCCTGATCCGTACCGTGCGCGAAAACCTGGGCCTGGACGCGCATGCCTTGCCGGCGGTGGCAGTCACCGCACTGGCGCGCGATGACGACCGCAAGCGCGCGCTGGATTCGGGCTTTCAGGAGCATCTGGCCAAGCCGTATAGCGTGGCGCAGCTGGTCACCGCAGTGCGCGCGGCGCGCGAAGTGGCCGAGTAAGGCAAGGCAGGTCACGGGAGGTGTACAGCAATCGTCGCGCACCTGGGTCGGCCATGTGGCGTCAGTGATGTGTCCAGTGATGTCTTTGCCCGAACGTTGCCGGGCGCACTGGCATGCCGCCTTTGCGTCATGCGGCGAGAGCTCGAGCGGGCAAGCAGCAGGTTTGCTGTGCCTTTCACGCACGCTGGCCTAGCGTGATGCTCCGCGCCGATGGATTGCCCCGATGCCCAAGTACGCCCCCCACGTGTATACCGAACAAGTGCAGATCGCCACCCTGGAGCATTGGGTCTCCCTGCTCGGTGGCCAGGAGCGGGTACGTGTTGAACTCGACGACGGCAGCCTGCTGAGCGGCACGGTCGCGGTGCGCCCCACCATCCAGACCTATCTCGACGACGGCGACAACGAGGGCCTCAATGGCCAGCTGCGACTGGATCAACTGGATGCGTCGCAGGAGCCCCACTGGATCTGGATGGACCGCATCGTGGCCGTGCATCCGCTACCGCCGGGTGCAGATCCACACGGCGTCTGACGCAGATGTCTTGACGATGTGTTTACTTCTCGCTGAGCTGTTGTCGGCATGATGACCGACCGTCGCAACGGTTCAGGAATCTTCCGCAATGAATGCACCCGTGTCCACGCTGGTTCGCTGGCCGCTGCCGCTGATGGTCATCGCCATTCTTGCCGGTTGCGGCGATACCGCCACGCTCGCCATCGAACAGGGGACCGGACCGGACCCGCAGCTGCCCGAACCGGTGAAACGCTTGATCCCCACGGTCAAGATCGCGCCAGTCAAGCGCTGGGCGGCCAATGCAAAGCCCATGGCTGCCGACGATCTGCAGGTCAGTGCGTTCGCGCGTGACCTGGATCACCCGCGCTGGGTGTACGTGCTGCCCAACGGCGATGTGCTGGTGGCCGAAACCGCCGAGCCGCCCAAGCCTGAAAATGCCGAGAGCGGTGGCGGTCTGCGCAAGAAGGTGCAGGGCGCGGTGATGAAAAAGGCCGGCGCGGTCGTGCCCAGCGCCAATCGCATCACCCTGCTGCGCGACGCCGATGGCGACGGCGTGGCCGAGGTCCGCACGCAATTCATCAGTGGGCTGTATTCGCCATTCGGCATGGCCCTGGTAGGCGATCGCTTCTACGTGGCCAATGCCGATGCGTTGGTGAGCTTCCCGTACATGCCCGGCGACACCCACATCACCGCCAAGCCCACCTTCGTGGCCAATCTGCCCGGCGGCTTGAACCATCACTGGACCAAGTCGCTGCTGGCGAGTGCGGATGGCAGCAAGCTGTATGTCGGCGTGGGGTCCAACAGCAACGTTGCCGAAAACGGCATGGAGGCCGAGCTCAATCGCGCCGCCATCCTGGAAATCGATCCGGCGACCGGCAGCAGCCGCGTGTTCGCCAGCGGCTTGCGCAATCCTGTGGGGACCGCATGGGAGCCGCAGAGCAAATCGTTGTGGGTGGTGGTCAACGAGCGCGACGAAATCGGCAGCGACCTGGTGCCGGATTACCTGACGTCGGTGCGCGATGGCGGTTTTTATGGCTGGCCCTACAGCTATTACGGGCAGCATGTGGACGAGCGGGTCCAGCCGCAGAACGCCGAGCTGGTGGCCAAGGCCATCAAGCCGGACTATGCGCTGGGCCCGCATACTGCCTCGCTGGGGCTGACTTTTGCCAACGGCACGCTGCTGCCGGAGCGCTTCCGCCAGGGTGCCTTTATCGGCCAGCACGGCTCGTGGAATCGCGACCCGCCCAGCGGCTACAAGGTGCTGTTCGTGCCGTTCGTGGGCGGCAGGCCCAACGGCGCTCCGATCACCGTGCTGGATGGATTCCTGGATGCCGAGGGCAATGCGCAGGGGCGTCCGGTGGGCGTGACCTCCGACAACACCGGCGCCTTGCTGGTGGCCGACGATGTGGGCAATGTGATCTGGCGCGTGACCCCGAAGACACGCTGAACCCGCGGACAGTTGGCCATGCAGGCAGGCAGCTGCGGTCTGCATGGGCCAACTCCTTTTCCCGCGGGACGTTGTCCTCCTTCATGGGCGCCACGGCGTCCCGCAGGGGCGAACGAGGACCTGTGCGCAGGCTGCACTCCTCCAGCGGGATGAGCATCTCTGGACCTGCTTCCTGATGCAGCACGCGCTATTTCCAACACCACAGGCCGCCATTCGACGTATTCGTCCATCCTCTTGGAGGGTGCATCTGGCGCAGACGTCTGCGCCAACGAGAGTCTGCGCGACAAAAAAACCGGGCAGATGCCCGGTTTTCGTTGACGCTGGCATGCCGGCAATCGCTCAGGCAGACGCTAGCGCGCATTGAAGATGCCGGTGCATCGGCACCCTTGACGTGAAACGTTTCAACACCTTGCACCCAACAACGTATCTGCTCAGCGTGGTGCTTCCGGTGACGCACTGAAACGACGCGCATAGCCACGCTCTTCGGTGATACGGCTGATGTCGTCGTCGGCCATTTCCGGCGCACCATAGACCGCATAGGCCACGCTGCCATCGTCGCGCTCGCCGACCTGGTGCAGGCGATAGCGAGGTCGGCCGGCGCCGGTATTTTCGGGGTAATGCATCGGTGGCGGGGTGTCGTCCAGATCCATCTCGCTGTTGTCGACGACTCCACCTACAAACAGGGCTCGCATCGCGTCTCTCCGGTGTGGGCGTGCTTCCAGCCTAGGCGGGCAGATGTTGCGTGGGCATCAATAGCCCGTATACACATTGGAAGGGCGGCCGCGGGCGGCTGGCACCGGTCCCTTACAATGGCGGCCCGTTCCCGACCCGATGATCCGATGGCTGGCCCGCACGATGCCCCGCTTCAAGCCCTGTTCCTGCCGTTCGCCCAGGGCGCGCTGCCATGGCCGCAAGGGCCGGTATTGTTCCTGCGTGCCCGCGATGGCGTTGCGCTGCGCGAACATGCCGCGGCCGATACGCTGATCTGCGAACAGAGCTTTCGCCCATTTGCGCAGGCGCTGGAGCATAGCGGCTGGCAGGTGCGCGAAGAGCGCGAGATCGAGGCCGACAGCACCCGCTATGCGCTGGTGCTGGTATTGCCGCCGCGTCAGCGCGACGAGGCGCGCGCGCTATTTGCGCGGGCGGTGGCATTGACCGCGCCGGGTGGGCGCGTGGTGGCCTGCCAGTCCAACAACGAGGGCGCGCGCTCCGGCGAGGCCGATCTGCGTCAGCTCAGCGGCCTGGCCGGCAGCCTGACCAAGTACCACTGCCGCACCTACTGGACCGCGCCGCTGCCGGCCGCCACCGATGCCGCGCTGCAGGCGCGCTGGGCCGCGCTGGATGCGCCGCGCAAGATCGTCGACGGGCGTTTCATCAGCCGCCCCGGCGTGTTCGCCTGGGATCGCATCGATCCGGCATCGGCGCTGCTGGTCGAGCATCTGCCGCCCACGCTGGCGGGGCATGGCGCCGACCTGGGGGCAGGCTTCGGTTACCTGTCGGCTGAAGTGCTGGCGCGCTGCCCCAAGGTCACCGCAGTGGACCTGTACGAAGCGGAAGCGCGCGCGCTGGATCTGGCACGGCGCAACCTGCAGGACAGCCCGCACCCGGCGCAGCTGCACTACCACTGGCGCGACGTCACCGCCGGGCTGGCGGCGCAGTACGATTTCATCGTCAGCAACCCGCCGTTCCACACGCCGTCGCGTGCCGATCGCCCCGATATCGGGCAGCGTTTCATCGCCGTGGCCGCGCAGGCGCTGCGTCCGGGCGGGCAGTTATTGCTGGTGGCCAACCGGCATCTGCCCTACGAACAGATCCTCAACGAAAGTTTCGGCCAGGTGCGCGTGGCCGCCGAGCGCGACGGCTTCAAGCTGATCGCCGCCACCCGCGGCCGTGGAGCGCGCGCATGAAGCTGGTCAAGCACATCGCCAACCTGGGCTACGGCAGCCGCAAGCAGGTGACCCAGCTGTTCCGCCAGGGCGCCATCACCGACGCGCAGGGCGAGGTGCTGTATGCCGACGATCAGGTGGAGCACGATGCCATCCGCATCGATGGCGAGCCGCTCGATCCGCCGCCGGGGTTCAGCCTGTTGTTGCACAAGCCCGGCGGCTACACCTGTTCGACCAAGGACACCGGCCGGCTGATCTATGAGCTGCTGCCACCGCGTTTCCGCCTGCGCGCACCGGTGCTGGCGCCGGTTGGCCGGCTGGACCGCGAGACCAGCGGCATGCTGCTGATGACCGACGATGGCGCGCTGCTGCACCGGATCATTTCGCCCAAGTCCTCGCTGGACAAGGTCTACGAGGTCACGCTGGCCGACGAACTGCGCGGTGACGAGGCGGCGCTGTTTTCCAGCGGCACGCTGTTGCTGGAAGGCGAGACTAGGCCGCTGTTGCCTGCCGAACTGGAGGTGCTTGGTCCACGCCAGGCGCGGCTGACCCTGCACGAAGGCCGCTACCACCAGGTGCGTCGCATGTTCGCTGCCGCCGGCAATCATGTGGTCGCCCTGCATCGCAGCCGTATCGGCGGGTTGTCGCTGGATGCGCTGCCGTCCGGGCACTGGCGCGCGCTGGAGGCGGCCGATTTGGAGGTGCTGTTCGGCCGCGGAGCTTCTGCATGACGCAGATCCCCCCATTGCCGTTCCGCCCGCAGGCGGTGATCTTCGACATGGATGGCCTGATGCTCGACAGCGAGCGCGCCATCACCGCCTGCCTGGCGCAGGCCGCCACCGACCAGGGCCTGCAGATCGAGCCGTCATTCTGGCTGCGCATGGTCGGCACCGGCGATGCGGCCTGCCGCCGGTTGCTGGGCGAGCGGGTCGGCGACACGGCTGCCGACACCATGCTGGCGCACGCGCAAGGGCTTTACGCCGCTGCGGTCGAATGCGGTATCCCGCACCGGCCCGGCATCATCGCGTTGCTGGACTACCTGGCCGCGCAGGGCATGCCGCGTGCGGTGGCCACCTCCACCCAGCGCCCGCTGGCGCTACGCAAGCTGGAGGCGGCCGATCTGCTGTGGCGCTTCGCGGCGGTGTGCACGGCCAGCGATGTGGTCCATCCCAAGCCCGCACCGGACATCTACCTGCTGGCTGCGCACACGCTGGCGGTGGACCCTGCGCACTGCCTGGTACTGGAAGACTCGCCCACCGGCGTGCGCGCCGCATTGGCGGCCGGCATGACCCCGATCCAGATCCCGGACCTGCTCGAGCCCGATGCCACGGTGCGCGCGCTCGGCCATCGCATCCTGCCTTCGCTGGGCGATGCGCAGCGCCTGCTGGAAGCGCAACTATCGGGCTGAGCAGCGTGTGTCTGTAAGCGACAGCGAGAGAGCATCCGGGCCGCAGCGTTCAAAGACAATGCGCAGCAACAGGCACTGGCGGTCAGTCCAAAATGCACTTGGGCGATCAGTGCACAACCATCAAAGCCCCTCTCTCACAAGGGCGAGAAGGCGTGGCGTGCGCGACATGAGTACGTGTGTCCTGGAGCTCCCGCGCCGCAAGTGCGCACCGGGGCGTTTGGGTGCAGGCACGAGCAAACCTACCCAACCCCCTCATGGACAACCAGAAAGGCGCAGCGACAGCGCACGTGGATGCACGACACGCGCACCGCAAGCCAAGCTCCCGCATCGCCGATACCAACGACTGCGGGGTGCATTGCGAAGCCCAGGGACCGACAAGCAAGCGCGGAACAGCGCATTGCAGACCGCAGCACCCAAGCCGCTTCAACAGCATGCCCTCATGCGTACTGCATCTTGCGCGACATGCCGCCATCGACAACGAAGTCCTGCCCGGTAACGAACCCCGACAGCTGTGGTGCCAGCAGATAGACCGCCAATTGCGCGATGTCTTGCGGGGTGCCCACCCGCCCGGCCGGATGCTGCGCATGGTCGCGCCGCGAGAGTTTGGGCGCACGCCGACGCTGCGGGGCGCGCCAGGCATCGGTGCTGATCCAGCCCGGGCTGATGCTGTTGACACGGACCTGCGGGCCTTCGCTCACCGCCAGCGCATGAGTGAAGGCGACCAGGCCGCCCTTGGCGGCCGCATAGGCTTCGCTGTGCGGCTCCGATTGCCAGGCGCGGGTGGAGGCGATGTTGACGATCGCGCCACCACCGGGCGCCTGCGTCAGCGCAGGCAGCGCGTGTTTACTGCACAGGAAGGCGCCGTGCAGGCTGGAAAGGCGGCGATTCCATGCATCCCAATCCAGCTGCGGCAACGCGGCGATATGCGGATCGGGCACGCCTGCATTGTTGACCAGGCCATCGATGCGGCCGAAGCGTTTGAGCGCGGTGGCGATCAGGCGCGCGGCGTGGGCTTGGCGCGCCGCATCGCAACGCACGAAGGCGCTGCGACGCGGCAGCGCCCATTCCTGCAGGCAGGCCTTGCCGGCTGCCGCGTCCAGGTCGCCGATCACCACGCTGCCGCCGGCCCCCAGCACCGCCTGCGCAATGCCGCGGCCGATGCCTTGCGCGCCGCCGGTGATCACCACCACACGGTCCTGCAGCGGTGACGGGTTCCAGGCGGAAACGGCGGGAATCAGCGACATCTGGGCATTACCGGCAATGAAGTCGCCAGCACTGTAACGCGCTGTCTGTCGTTGTCGCAGCAAGGCGCGTGCGCTAGCGGCCGTTATCGCGTTGCGCGAATGTCATCACCATTTCATACGAATTTCCTTTCATGTCGCGCGCCGACACGACAGCACCTGCGCAGTCCGGCTCCCCCACTACCCGGAAACCTCATGACCTCTTTTCCCGTGCATCCCGCGCGTCGGCCTCGCCATGCCGCGCTGATGCTCGCCGTTACTGCCGCGCTCATGTCCGTCGCCGCACAGGCACAGCAGGCGCCTGCCGCCGCGACGCAACCCACCGAGTTGGACAGCGTGCAGGTGCTTGGCAGCTACGCCTCCAGCCTGGAGCGCGCGCTCAACGACAAGCGCTATGCGCCGAGCGTGATCGACTCGATCGAAGCCGAGGACATCGGCAAGTTGCCTGCGCAGAACGTGGCCGAAGCCTTGCAGCGCCTGCCGGGCGTGACCATCGAGCGCGATCGCGGCGAAGGCGTGTATGTGCGTGTGCGCGGGTTGGGGCCGAGTTTCCAGGTCACCACGCTCAATGGCCAGACCATGGCGGTGAACGAGAACGTGCGCAATTCCGGCCAGACCGGCCGTCAGTTCCGCTTCGATACGCTGCCCGCCGAACTGGTGTCCGGGCTGGAGGTGATCAAGAGCCCCACCGCTGCGCTGGATGAAGGCGCCATTGGCGGCGTGGTCAACGTCAAGACGTTTCGCCCGCTGCAGCTGGGCAATGCCGAGACGCATTTGTCGGCCGAGCTCAGCCACCCGCAACTGGCCGATGAAAACGACCCGCGCGTCTCCGGCCTGTACAACTGGGTCAATGCCGACAAGACCCTGGGCGTGTTGTTTGCCGCCGCCTATGCCGAGCGCAGCCTGCGCCAGGACCGCGTCAACGAGACCTATTGGGAGCGCTACGCCGACGGCATCGACAGCAACGGCGATGGCCGCGCCGACACCGGTGCGATCTGGGCGCCTTCGGCGATCCGTCCGACCCTGGAGCTGGAGCATCGCAAGCGCATCGGCGTAGCCAGCTCGGTGCAGTTCAAACCCGGCGATGCGCTGGAGTTCAACCTGGATCTGTTCTACGCACGCCAGCAGGTGGACTACGACGAATTCGCAATCGGCACCGGGTGGGAGCCGGGCAACATGCGCAACCTCACCATCGCAGGCGATACGGTCACCGCATTCGACTACCGCAACGGCCAGGTGCAGCTCTCGCGCGAGACCTCGGGCATGACCGACGAAAACCGCAGCCTGCGGCTCAGCGGCGGCTGGCAGGGCGATGCGTGGAAGTTGCAGGGCACCGGTTTTCTGTCGCGTGCGCATAGCTGGAACGACGCTCCAATTCGCCGCACCCGCCTGCGTACCGGCGCCACAGTCGATCAGCGTGTCTCATTTCCACGCGCCTCCGGCGACAACGTGCCGAGCTGGGCCTTCACCGACGGCTACGACCCCACCGATCCGGCGCAGACGCCCGGCCGCCGCCTGGAGTGGCGGATCATCGATGCGGTGGATCGCGAACGTGCCCTCCAGTTCGATGCAGACCGCATGCTGGACGGCGGCTTCTTCAGTGCACTCAAGCTCGGCGCCAAGTACCGCAGCCGCGAGCGTCGCTACGACCGCACCGACCTGATCAACAACAGCATCGCCGGCAAGCGCTTTGACGCCAGCTATTTCTATCCGTCGCTGCCGGTCAACGACATGCTGGCCGGCGGCAACGGCCAGCTGCCGCTGCAATGGCTGGCACCACGCGAGGCGCCGTTCTGGGGCGACTGGCCCACCGGCGCGGATCTGGCCAACAGCCCCAGCAGCGATGACCTGCAGAATTCCTATCGCGTGCTCGAGGACATCAGCTCGGCGTACGTGATGGGCGAATTCGCCACGCCGCTGGCCGGTCACGAGTTGCGCGGCAATCTCGGCGTGCGCGGCGTGCACACCCAGCAGCGCACCGAAGGCCACGCCAACCTGGATGGCACCGCGCAGCCGGTGGTGTTCGAGCGCAGCTACAACGACGTGCTGCCGTCGTTGAATGTGGCGCTGGACCTGAGCCAGAGCATGGTGCTGCGCGGTGCCGCCGCCAAGGTGATCACACGCCCGGACCTCACCGACCTGTCGTCCAAGCTCACCTTCAATTCCAGCGGCGAAACGCTCACTGCCAGCGGCGGCAATCCGAATCTGGAGCCATTCGAAGCGCTGCAGTACGACCTCACCTTCGAGTGGTACACCTCACCTTCTTCGGCCCTGGTGGCCGGGGTGTTTTACAAGGACATCAGCCGGTTTGTGCAGACCCAGTTCTCCAACCTGGACTATCAGGGGCGCAGCTATCTGCTGTCGTCCAAGGTCAATGGCGGCAACGCCAGGGTGCAGGGCGTGGAGCTGGCCTGGCAGCAGGTGTTCCGCGGCCTGCCGGCGCCGTTCGATGGGCTGGGCATGCAGGCCAACTACACCTGGACCGATAGCCAGGCCAACTATGTCGATGGCACGCAGCACTTCCAGGATGCGCTGGAGGGTGTGGCCAAGAACAGCTACAACCTGGTCGGCTTCTACGAGAAGGGACCGTTGTCGATGCGGCTGAGCTACAGCTGGCGCGACGACATCGTCAACTCGGTGGGCACCGCCGATGTGGCGACCAACAACACACGCGCCTTCGGCACCCTGGATGGCAACCTCTCCTGGCAGATCAATCCCACCGTGGCGGTGTTCGTCAACGCCATCAACATCACCGGGCAAGTCCAGCACATGTACGTGGGCGAGCATCTGTTTTCCGGCTACACCGACTACGGGAGCACCTATTCGCTGGGCCTGCGGGCGAGCTTCTGATGCGCGCACTTGGCAAACCGATGGCGGCGCTCGCGATTGCGATCGCCTGCGCCGCCGGCGCCCATGCGGCGCAACCGCCCGGCAGCGACGATCAGCCGCACTGGCTGGCAGGCGATCACCACGTGCACAGCGAATGGAGCGTGACCTGGGACCGCTCCACCGCTCCGCCCACGCCGATCCGTGGCGGCGATTCGCCGTATACGCGTGAGCGCAATGCGCAGCAGGCGCTGGCCAATGGCCTGAGCTGGATCGTGCATACCGATCATGGCGGGCCAGGCCATTCGGTGGTAACGCGCGAGCAGGCCTGGCCGGCGTTGCAGCGTGCCCGGCGCACGGTGCCGCAGTTGATCCAGTTCCATGGCATGGAATTCGATGTGCCGGCAGCCGAACACGCCTCGTTGATCATCGCGCCCGGGCCGCACGAACAGGCGCAGCTGCAAGGGCTGGAACGCGACTACAACCGTGCCGAGCTGCTCGATGGCAGCACCCGCGATACCGAGCAGGCGATGCTGGATGCAGTGCGTGCGATGCAGGCGCTGCGCCCGCAGCCGGTGCTGATCGTCAATCATCCCTCGCGCACCGCCACCGCGCCGGGTCGCCGGGGCAAGGTGAGCCCTGCCGAACTACGCGCCTGGCAGGATGCCGCGCCGCAGGTGGTGATCGGCATGGAGGGCGCACCCGGCCATCAGGCCGACACGCAGCACCGCGGCCTGTACCGCAACGCGGCCGCGCCGACGCTGGGCGGCTTCGACCAGATGACCGCGCAGGTGGGCGGCGTGTGGGACGGGATGCTGGCCGAGGGCCGGCATTTCTGGATCACCGCCACCTCCGATTCGCACCGCAACTGGCGCGATGGCGGGGCCGAGTTCGATCCGGGCGAGTACAGCAAGACCTACGTCCTGGCCCGGCGTGATCCGGCCGACATCCTGCGTGCGCTGCGCGCCGGCAAGAGCTTTGCGGTGACCGGCGATCTGATCGATGCGATGGACCTGCAATTGCAGTCCACCGCTGCCGATGGCCGCATTGCCGGGTCCGCTGGCCTGGGCGAAACCTTGCGCATGGCAACCGCTGCATCGGCGCAGATTGCCTTGCGTCTGCACGAGCCGTCGCAGGCCAACCGCCACGGGCAACGCCCGCAATTGCAGCATGTCGATGTCATCGTCGGCACCACCGGCCATGACGGCGCGCTGCAGATGCAGGTGCAGCGCATCGAGCGCAACGCGTTGCGGCAACGCGATGGCTGGCTGGTTGCATCGATGGCCTTGCCGGATCTGTCGCGCGGCGGTTTCGTGCGCGTGCGCGGCAGCAGCACCGATCAGCAGGCACCGCTGCCGGACACTGCCGGGGAAGATCCGTGGCAGGACCTGTGGTTCTATTCCAACCCGGTATTCGTGGCGCCTGCGCGTTGACAGGCGGTTGGCGCGCAACGCGCAGCGCGTAGTGGCAGGTGCTGCCGGCGGTCCTGGCGTGGAGCAGATGCCGACGGTGGCAGCAGCAGGTGCTGCGCTGCGTGCGCCGCCCTCAGTGCTCGGCCCCGTTCAACACCCGCTCCCAGCCGGCATGGCCCAGCCGTTCCAGCGTGGCGATATTGCGTTCGACGATCACATCCGGGTCCGGGAACGCCGCCACCGCGCGCTCCACGCTGTCTTCGCGCAGCAGGTGCAGGGTGGGGAAGGGCGAGCGGTTGGTGAAGTTGGCCACATCGTCCGGCGCAGCACCGGCAAACTGATAATCGGGATGGAAGCTGGCCACCTGCAGCACACCCTGCAGATCCAGCGCTTCCACCGCCGCATCGGCGTTGTCGAGAAAGTCGTTGTAATCCAGGAAGTCGGTCAGCACGTCCGGGTGCACGATCAGCGTGGTGTCGATCTGCTCGGCCGGGGTGTCGCGCAACAGGACGAGCTCTTCGGCCAGTTGCTCCAGCAGTGCCTCCGGCGTGCTGGCGTCGCTGAGTACCAGGCGTACCTGTTCCTTGACGTACACCGCCTTTGCGAACGGGCACAGGTTCAGCCCGATCACAGCGCGCTCGATCCAGGTACGGGTGGCGGCCAGGGGATCGGGCAGGGTGGGCGTGGTGGTCATCGTGGCGGCGGCGTGATGGCGCGCCAGTGTATGCGATCGCTGCCGGCAGGGCCGCCGATGCCACGGTCGCGTCCAATCGCATTGTCCCCGGCCGACCGGTGCCGCAGGCGCAAGCGCATGGCGCCCGATCAGTCGCGGCTGTCGGCACTGCCAGCTAGCGCGGGTGGTTGTCACCGCCAAGCTGTCGACGCAGGAACTGCACCGACCTATGCGCCACGTGCTCGGCGATCGGGGACTTGTACGGCGAGCCGATGGCATGCGCGCCGCTGGCGAAGGCGATCGCCTGCTTGCGCGCTGGCGCCGTGCCCAGCGCCTCGAACATGGCCAGCATCGCCGGCACCGAGGAGATCGGGTCCTGCTCGCCATTGGGCGCGCGGTAGTAGCCCAGCATGACCGGGCAGTGCACCTGCGGCCACGGCGGGGAGGCCGCAAACAGGTTGCACAGACCACGCAGTGTGCGAAAGCCATCGGGATGGATGGTGTCCGACCAGCAGGCCTGCACTGCCGCGGTACGCGGGTACGGGTCGGTGACCGGCACCTGCGCCTCGCAGAGCCGATCCAGCAGGCCGGCGTTGACGGGCTGGATGCCGGGCGACCACGCCACCACCGCGGCAACCTGCTCGGGGCGCTGTGCGGCCAGCCATAGCGCCAGGCTGCCGCCCAGCGAGGAGCCGACAATGGCCACGCGCTCGCCCATGCGCTGCGCCTGGTCCAGCGCCTCCAGTGCCGAGGCCTGCATCGCGGCCGGGGTGAGCCCGGCCATGGCATCGGCTGCGCGCTGCCCATGGCCGGGCCAGCGGTGCACGTAGCCATTGGCGTCCAGCGCATCGGCCATCTGTTCGGGCAGCGCGCCGGCTTCGCCAGGGCTTGCGGAGAACCCGTGCAGGTACAGCAACGCCAGGTCGCGGCGTGTCGGCGTTGCGGTGCGCCAGTGCCAGCGCGCCGCATTGCCCGGTTTCAGGTCGGGGCTAGCGCTGTGCGGCATGCTGGGCAAGCAGCGCAAGCAGCTCGTGCGCGTTGATCGGCTTGGACAGGTAACCGGCCACGCCGGCAGCAGCGGCCTCGCGCATCGAATCGGTGCGCGTGTCGGCGGTCAGCACGATGATCGGCGGCAACCGGTCAATCGCATCGCGCGCCTGTCCCAGCGCGTCCCAGCCGGAGGTGCCGGGCATGTGCAGATCGAGAAAGACGATGTCCGGGCCGGCCTGGGCGATGCGCTGCACCGCATCGGTGCCATCGGCATGGAAGCTCACCCGGTGCCCGGCGCGGGTCAGCAGGTTGCCGATCACCAGGCGATTGGTATCCATGTCCTCGAACACCAGGCAATGCAGCGGCGGCACTGTCCGTGCGTGTTCGGCCAGCGCATCGCGCACATCGCGCGTGCGGCTGCTGTTGGCGGCGGCGGCCGGCAGCTCGAAGATCCAGCGGAAGATGCTGCCGCCGGCAGGGTTGTCGCTCACCGTCAGGCTGCCCCCCATCGCATCGGATACCGACAAGGCGATGTACAGGCCCAGGCCGACACCGCCTTCGGCACGGCTGAAGCCGGTGCTGAGCTGGGTGAACGGGGTGAAGATGTAGGCCTTCCTGTCGTCGGGCACGCCGATGCCGGTATCGGTGACGGTGGCCTCCAGCGTCCAGCGCCCATCGGCCTGGGTCGCCTCGATCAATAGCTCCACTGCGCCGCCGGCCGGGGTGAACTTGATCGCGTTGATGACCAGGTTGGTGATCACCTGCTCGATGCGGCCTTCGTCGCCTAGCAGGTAGGGTGTCTGGGCCGCTTCCATGCGCACGCCCAGCGACACGCCCTTGGTGGATGCGGCGGTCGCGCAGACCGCTTTGACGGTGGTCAGCACGTCCAGCATGCTCAACGGCTTGCTGTGCAATTGCAGGCGCCCGCCATCGATGCTGGCCACGTCCAGCACCTCGTTGACGCGGTGACGCAGGGCGGTGGCGTTGACCGTCACCGCCTGTATCAGATCGCGCTGTTCGGCCGGCATGGTGTCGGTGTCGATCAGCTGCGCGCAGTTGATGACGGCATTCAACGGCGTGCGCAATTCGTGGTTCATGGTGCTGATGAAACGGCTTTGCGCGTCGCGCGAGGCAAGCGCCTGCAATGCCACTTCCTGCATCGCGATCACGATGCGCGACACCAGCAGCGGCAGCACCATGCTCAACGCCACCGCATAGACAAAATACGCAGGCCGCGACAACCAGTAGCCGGCCGGTGCGGTCACCAGCATCAGCACGAAAGTGCTGAGCAGCACCGGCAAGGTGGCGCGTTGCCCGTAGCGCGCCACCGCGGCGATGGTGATGAACGGCAGGAAGGCGTTCAACGACATCAGCAGGATGAAGGCCTGGGAGGTCTGGATGCCGATGAACAGCAGGCTCATCGCAAAGCCCACCGCATCCAGCCATTCCCCCTGCGCGATGGTCTTGCGCCGCACCAGCACCATCCAGACCACCGAGATGACCCACAAGGCCACCGCGGTTGGAAACACCGCATGCGCATCCTTGACCAGCACCGGCTGCGGCCCATACAGCCAGCCCAGGCACCACAGCGTCACGATGGTCTGCACCACCACGCGGCCAACGCAGGCGCGGTATTCCAGAAAGGACTCGAGCAGCCGCACCAGTCTGTCGTTGCGCAACTGCCTGGCCGCCGGAATCAGGCCGGGCGCTGCGCGGTGGGAAGAGCTATGCATGAGGCTCCGCGTCGTCGAGAGGAAGGGTGCGCCGGTACTGTCTGACCAGTAGACCAGCGGCGGTTGCCACTGCAGTGAAGCGGTGCGCAAGCGTGTCGCCGAAGGCGTCGCGCTCCACGTCGCTGCGCAGCTGGTCGCAGGCCTTGAGCAACTCCTGCGAGCCGGTCAGCGAAATGGTGTTCTTCAACGAGTGGATCTGTTCCAGCGCCTGCGCCTGGCTGCTGGCGGCATCGCCCAGCGTGCACTGCGCAATGGCGCGATCGATCTCCGCCGCAAACGCATCGGCGAAGGCGGCTGCCTCGGTCGGGTCCAGGCTCGCCATGGTGTGCAGCGTCGATCCGGCTTCGATCCGCGGCTGCGCATACGCCCGCGTGGCAGGCGCAGCGCTTGCGGCGCGCGTGCCTGCCTGCCGGAACGCGCGCAGGTGATGCAACAGGCTGGCGAGCAGGGCACGCATCGGGCGCCGCTACACCAGCCGCCCGGCGCGACGAGCGGAGCTGGCGGCCGCACGGCGCCTTTGGTCGCTGCCGCCGTGCGCATCACCCCAGCCCGAGCCTGGGCGCTGCACCGCCGGATCGATCACCGCCCCCACCGCCATCGTTGGGCTGCGCTCAATCGCGGAAGTTGTCGAACTGCAGCGGCAACTCGAAGTCGGCCTTCTTCAGCAGCGCGATCGCATCCTGCAGGTCGTCGCGCTTCTTGCCGGTCACGCGCAGCTTGTCGCCGTTGATCTGCGCTTCCACCTTGAGCTTGGCTTCCTTGAGCTTGGCAACCAGCTGTTTGGCCTGCTTCTGCTCGATGCCCTGCTTGACGGTGACCTTCTGCCGCGCGCCGGCCAGGTTGGTTTCCACGTCGCCGAACTCCAGGCAGCGCACGTCGATGCCGCGCGCCAGCAGCCGCGCGCGCAGGATGTCGGTCATCTGCTTGAGCTGGAAGTCGCTGGGGGCGGACTGGTTGATCACCTTGCCGTCTTCCAGCTCGAACGTGGCCTCGACTCCCTTGAAGTCGAAACGCGTGTCCAGTTCGCGGTTGGCCTGGTCCACCGCATTGGTCAATTCGTGCTTGTCGACTTCGGACACCACGTCGAAGGAAGGCATGCAAGGCTCCTGCTGTCTGAATACAGCGGCCATTCTAGGCCATTGGCCGCGCTGCCCCGTGTCGGCGCATTGGCGGCCGGCGCGCTGCGGCGGCGATACTACGCCCATGCCCACTCCCCGTTCTCCGCTTCCCGCCATCGCCTGGATGGTGGCCGCCGTGGCCTGCTTCTCGTTGATGGACGCGGGAATGAAGCTGCTGTCGGCACATTACCCGCCGTTGCAGGTGACCCTGCTGCGCGGCGCGGCGTCGTTGCCGTTCGTGCTGGTGTGGGTGCTGGCCACCGCCGGGCCGCGCTCCATCGTGCCGGTGCGCTGGGGGCTGCACCTGCTGCGCGGGGTGCTGGGCATGGTGATGATCGGCTGCTTCGTCTACGGCCTGAAGCGGATGCCGTTGTCCACCGCCTACACGCTGTACTTCGTCGCGCCATTGCTGGTGGCGGCCTTGTCGGTGCCGCTGCTGGGCGAGCACGTCGGGCCGCGCCGCTGGACCGCGATTGGCATCGGCCTGGTCGGGGTGATCGTGGTGCTGCGCCCCGGCGTGGACGGGCTGATCTCGCTGCCTGGCCTGATGGTGCTGCTGGCGGCCACGGCTTACGCGGTGGCCGCGGTCACGGTGAGCCTGTTGACCCGCACCGACACCCCGCAGGCGATGGTGGTGTGGTTCCTGCTGTTCATGGCGATCGGCGCCGGGTTGCTGGCCATCCCCGGCTGGGTGCCGCTGCAGGGCGGCCATGCCTGGTTGATCGCCGGCATGGGCCTGGCCGGCGCGCTGGGCCAGATCGCGCTGACCCAGGCCTTCCTGCGCGGCGAGGCCTCGATGATCGCCCCGCTGGAATACAGCGGCCTGGTCTGGGTGATCGGCTGGGACTGGCTGCTGTGGCAGACCCTGCCCGACACCTGGACCTGGACCGGCGCCGGCATCATCGTCGCCAGCGGGCTGTACTTGTTGCGCCGGGAGCGGATACGGCAGGCCGACAGGCCGCCGCCGTTGGATAGGCCGTGATTGGGGATTCGGCATTCGGGATTGGCAACAGCACGAACGCCGTTGTCCTTGCGAATCCCCAGCGGCCGGGATTGGGGATTTGCGATTCGGGATTGGCACCAGCGGAGCCGCCGTGGCCTTTGCGAATCCCCAATCCCCAATCCCCGACTCCCGGCAGTGAACATTGACTGGTAGGCTTCACGACCCCCCAAACGGCCACGCGCGGTGATCCAGTTTCAGCGCCTGCACAAGTCCTACTCCGTTGACGGTCGTCAGATCGTGGCGCTGCACCCGCTCGATCTGCGGATCGGCCCCGGCGAGGTGTTCGGCATCATCGGCCACTCCGGTGCCGGCAAGTCCACGCTGATCCGGCTGATCAACCGGCTCGAAGAGCCCAGCGGCGGGCGCCTGCTGATCGGCGAGGACGACGTAACCGCGCTGGACAGCCAGGGCCTGCGTGCCCTGCGCCGGCGTATCGGCATGATCTTCCAGCACTTCAACCTGCTGTCCTCGCGCACCGTGTCTGGCAATGTGGCCTTCCCGCTGGAACTGGCCGGCACCGCGCGCGCCGAAATCGATGCGCGCGTGGCCGAGCTGCTGGCCCGGGTCGGATTGCAGGAGCACGCCAACAAGTATCCGGCGCAACTGTCCGGTGGGCAGAAGCAGCGGGTGGGCATTGCGCGCGCGCTGGCCACCCGGCCACAGATCCTGCTGTGCGACGAGGCCACCAGCGCGTTGGACCCGCAAACCACCGCCTCTGTGCTGCAGCTGCTGGCGCAGATCAACCGCGAGCTGGGCCTGACCATCGTGCTGATCACCCACGAGATGGACGTGATCCGCCGCGTCTGCGACCGCGTGGCAGTGCTGGATGCCGGCAAGCTGGTGGAAACCGGCCCGGTCACCGAAGTCTTCCTGCATCCCAAGCACGCCACCACCCGGCGCTTCGTCTCCGAAGCCGAGCACGTGGACGAGGCCGAGCTGCATCGCGATTTCGCCGCGGTCGGCGGGCGCATCGTGCGGCTGACCTTCCTGGGTAACGGCACCTACGAGCCGGTGCTTGGCCGCATCGCCCGCGAGACCGGGGTGGACTACAACATCCTGTCCGGGCGCGTGGACCGCATCAAGGACACCCCGTACGGCCAGCTCATCGTTGCCCTGACCGGCGGCGACCAGAACGCAGCGCTTGCCGGCTTCGTGGCGGCCGGCGTGCATGTGGAGGATCTGCGCGCATGATTCCGACGTTGTTTGCCGCCGCCGGCGGTTTCTTCCGCAACCTCGATGCCGCCAAATGGGGCGACATCGGCCAGGCGACGCTGGATACCTTGCTGATGCTGGCTGGCGCGCTGCCGCTGACCTTGCTGATCGGCCTGCCGCTGGGGGTTGCGCTGTTCCTGTGCGGCGCCCCGCAGCTGCGCCGCCGCCCGGTGCTGTACGGCGCGCTGGCGCTGGTGATCAACCTGCTGCGCTCGGTGCCCTTCATCATCCTGATGATTGCGATGATTCCGCTCACGCTGATGCTGATGGGCACCTCGCTCGGCGTGCGCGGCGCGATCCTGCCGCTGGTGGTGGGCGCGGCGCCGTTCTATGCACGCCTGGTGGAAACCGCATTGCGCGAAGTCGATCGCGGCATCATCGAAGCCAGCCAGGCGATGGGCGCCACCACCCGGCAACTGGTGCTGCGGGTGCTGCTGCCCGAAGCGCGCCCTGGCCTGATCGCCGGTGCCACCGTGACCACCATCGCGTTGATCGGTTTCACCGCCATGGGCGGGGCGATCGGTTCCGGCGGGCTGGGCGATGTGGCCTACCGCGAAGGCTATATGCGCTCGCATGCCGATGTCGCGCTGATCACCGTGATCGCCCTGCTGGTGCTGGTGCAGCTGCTGCAGATGCTGGGCGACCGGCTGGTGGCGCACTACAGCCGGCGCTGAGGCAGTGCAGGGCAGGGGTGGGCCGGCGGACGCTGGTCGTGCACCCTGGCACCGGCCGTGCTGGCCGTGTTGGCGCAATCCGGCACGCCTGTCTGCATGACGCGATGCGCCGTGGGCTGCCACGGCGCGCTGCATCGCCGCCGTCGCTGCGGTCTGCTAGGTTTAACGTCTGCGGCCTGCCCGCACTCCTCCTCCCACGGATCCCCACATGAGCACTTTTGCGTTTCGTTCCCTTCTGGCTGCCGCCACGCTGGCGCTGGCGTCCTGCGGCGGCAGCGCTGGCGGCAGTGGTGGCGACACCCTTACCGTCGCGGCCACGGCGGTGCCGCATGCCGAGATCCTGGAAGTGGTCGAACCGCTGCTGGCCAAGCAGGGCGTGAAGCTGGACGTGCGCGTGTTCAACGATTACGTGCAGCCCAACGACCAGGTCGTGCAGAAGCAGATCGACGTCAATTATTTCCAGACCGAGCCCTACCTGGACGCGTACAACCGCGATCGCAAGAGCCAGCTGGTGACCGTGGTCGGCGTGCATATCGAGCCATTCGGTGCGTACTCGCGCCGCTTCAAGGCGCTGGCCGATCTGCCGACCGGCGCCGACGTGGTGATTCCCAACGACCCGAGCAACAACAGCCGCGCGCTGATCCTGCTCGACAAGGCGGGCGTGATCAAACTCAAGGACCCGAGCAACGCGCTGTCCACCCAGCGCGACATCGTCGACAACCCCAAGCAGCTGAAATTCCGCGAGCTCGACTCGGCGATGCTGCCACGCGTGCTGGATCAGGTCGACCTGGCCCTGATCAACACCAACTACGCGCTCGATGCCGGGCTCAATCCCACCCGCGATGCGCTGGCGATCGAAAGCAAGGACTCGCCCTACGTGAACTTCCTGGTGGCCCGCGCAGACAACAAGGACGATGCGCGCGTGCAGAAGCTGGCCAAGGCCTTGACCAGCCCGGAAGTGAAGGCCTTTATCGAGCAGAAGTACAAAGGCGCGGTGTTGCCGGCGTTCTAAGCGCGGCATGCAGCACGAAACACGCGGCGCGTGGCGCCTGGCGTTCGAAGACCGCGGTTGCGCGGAGTCTGGGAGCGTGTGTGTCATGGCGTGGCACGCATGATCGGTGCCGAGTTATGCCGCTGTTGGAAGCCAGTGCCGCGACTGGGCGATCGCGCTGTCTTATGCAGACAGCGCGGTTTTTCGCAGTGATTGCTGCCACGGTGACCGGCTGATTCGACTTCGGCCCGCTTCAGGACCGTCCCAACCCCAAGCGCCTGCCGTCAGCTGGTCTGCCGACCTGGTCAACCCGCGTGACAGCGGCCCCCTGACGCCCGGTGCGCTGCCTTTTCGTGCCTGCTGACGCGCGGTTGGACGGTGGCCTGCAAGTCGCTTGCATGCACTGACGCACGGACATCGTGAGCACGTGGCGCAAGCAACGTTGCACCCGGCGCCGGCGCTTCGATCGAACGGAGCAGAAGGTGCTTGGAGACGTGGATTCCCAAACTTCTGCCGAATTCTCGTGTGCATTGAAGAGACGTTGACGCAACGCGGCCTCGCCGTTGGATCGCTGATCCGCTACGCCATGCCGTATCGAACGCCACGCGCACAAGCCTGCGTAGCCTGCCGGTATCGCAACACCCACACCCACACCCACACGCACACGCACCGCTGACGCAGGCGTAGTAGCGTGGTCGTCCATCCCTTCCTGCAACCCGCTCCCATGCCTCTGCTGCTTGCCATTCCGCTGGCCGTGATCATTGCCCTGGCGGTGTTCGCGGTGTTGTTCCCGTTGTCGTTGCTGCAGCGCTTTCGGGTCGGCACCGCGCGTCGCCAGGCGCGTGGCTGGTTGCTGATGATCAACCTGGCGTCGGCGGTGGTGTCCAGCGTGTTGTTTGTCGTCTTCACCCTGATTGCCGCGGCGTTCTGGCCCGGTGCGATCAGCCATGCCGCCTTCGGCTGGGCCTGCGGGCTGGTGCTGGGGGTCGTTGCAGTGCGCCTCACCCGTTTCGAGCGCACCGCGCAGGGCCTGTTCTACCGCCCCAACCTGTGGCTGGTGCTGGCACTGACGGTACTGGTGGTGGTGCGGGTGATCGCCGGCATGGTGCAGGGCTGGCGCAGCACCTGGCAGGGCGCGGCGTGGCCGGTCGAGGGCTGGCTGAGCCATGCCAGCCTGTTGGGCGCGGCGGGCGTGCTGCTCGGTTATGCGCTCGCCTACGCCACCTTGCTGTGGTGGCGCTGGCGCAACGCACGCCTGCGCGGCAGCGTCTACTGGCGTTGAGTCATCGAGTCATCGAGTCATCGAACTGCGAGTCATCGAACTGCAGGACGTGCAGGCAACAGCGCCTGCACCATCAGGCCATCAGCGCCCCTCGCGCACAAAAAAAACGGGCCTTGCGGCCCGTTTTTTCATCACGCGTCAGTTGACTGGACGGCCATCGCTTAGAAGCGCGCGCCGACACCGAAACCAACCGTCCACGGATCCAGTTCCAGCTCGCTGCCGGTGCCCTGGCCGCCGACACGCAGTTCCGGACGCGAACGCATGTAGCGGGCGTCGGCACGTGCAAACCAGGTGGAGTTGATGTTCATGTCCACACCGACGGTGCCGATCACGCCCTTGGCGGTATCCAGACCCACGTGCTGACCGGTGGTCGACGCCGCATCGATCTTCTCGTTGCTGAAGTTCGACTCGTAGTAGCCCACGCCCACGAACGGGCGGAACACGTTGTCGGCCTGGCCGAAGTGATACTGGCCGCTGATGGCGATCGGCTGCTGCTCGACGGTGCCCAGCTTGCCTACGCCATCGGCGTTGACGCGATGGTTGAACTTGTCGGCAGCGCCCCACAGCTCAACGGCCCAGTTGTCATTGATGTAGTAGCTGGCGCTCAGCGTCGGTGCCGGGCCGCCATCAACGTCCAGGCCCGGAGCCGGATCGTTCTTGGGGTTCAGCAGCGCCACGCCGCCGACCACAGCCCAATGCTTGCCCGACGCAGTATCGTCGCTGCTGGACATCGTGCTTGAAGAAGTCGAGGAGGTATCACCGGTATAGGTGGTGTCCTGCGCGAACGCGGACGGTGCAATCGCAAGTGCGGATACAGCAGCCAGGCTCAGGATGGAAATGGAACGCATGAGGGTCTCCTCGTCTTGTTGTTAGGCCCGTGGAGTGGGCCGCGCCAAAACTATTCCCAAAAATCTGAATCCACGCCCACCTGCAGCCCGCTAAAATTTCGTTTGTTCAGGAATTTCCCGAAGAAGGCCGTGGTTGCGCGATGCAAGCTGAAAAAGACATTCACGCAGATGCGATTGCCGTGACGAAAAACGGCGCATGCGACGGGCTGCCAGCGCACATTCGTCACGATTGCCGTGTACTGGTGCTGGGTTCGATGCCGGGCATTGCCTCGTTGCAGGCAGGCCAGTACTACGCGCATCCACGCAATCGCTTTTGGCCCTTGATGCATGCCCTGTTGGGCATTGATCCAGCGGCAAGCTATACGGCGCGCCTGCAGGAATTGAATGTGCACGGTGTTGGGGTGTGGGACGTGATCGGCCGGTGCGAACGACACGGCAGCCTGGATTCGGCCATCGTCGCGGACAGCATCGTGGTCAATCCATTGCCCGCCTTGCTGGCCACGTTGCCGCAGCTGCGCCTGGTGGCCTGCAATGGCGCCACGGCGATGCAGGCCTGGCGCCGGCACGTGCAGCCGCTGCTGTCGGCCGACGCACGCGCGGTGCCGGTGCTGGCCTTGCCGTCCACCAGCCCGGCCAATGCCGCCTGGTCCCTGCCACGTCTGTGCGCGGCGTGGCAACCGCTGCGCGATGCCGTGCAGGGCTGATGCCGCGCGCAGGCGTGTTCATCATTGCCATGCGGGGCTTGTCAGCCTGCGGGTTTGCCACGTGCTCACCCATGCCCCGGCCGCCAGAAGTCATGCCAGCCTCCGGCCTATGGTGGTGTGCGGTGCCTGCGCACATGCTGCCCCCAGCATCCAAGGGAGTTGCGACATGACGATCAGGCAGACGCTGGCGGCGGCAATGGCCGTGTTGCTGGGCATGGCCGGTGCGATGCCGGCAGCACTGGCCGACCCGTTGCACTGCAATGTCAGCAGCGACTACGACCTCACCCTGTCTCCGCGCAGCGTCATTTTCATCCGCAGCACAGGAACGCCGCAGCGGCTGGTGCTGCGCCAGGGCGCCTTGTTCGTCGACGATGCCTGGGTGGCGCTGAGCGCCGACGATCGTGATCGCCTGATCCGTTTCGAACGGCAGACCCGCGAGCTGGTGCCGCTGGCGCAGCAGGTCGGGCGCGAGGCTGCCGATATCGCGATCACCGCACTGGGCGAGGTGGCCGCCGGCTTCAGCCGTGATCCGGAGGCCACGCGTGTGCAGCTGACCGGTGTGCGCGAGAAGATCGACCTGCGTTTGCAGCAGAGCTTCCGCAAGAGTCAGCTGACCCCCATCGATATCGATGACGACATCGGTGAACTGGTCGCCGAGCTGTTGCCGCAGCTGATCGGCGATGTGGTTGCCGGCGCTGTGCAATCGGCGCTGACCGGAAACGCGGAGCGGCTGCGCTCGCTCGATGGCCTGGAACAGCGCATCGAGCGCCTGGTCGAGCCGCAGGCACGCGCATTGCGGCCACGCGCGCAGCAGCTGTGCACCCGGGTCGAGGCGCTGGATGCGCTGGACAATGCGCTGGCGTATCGTTTGCCATCGGGCGCGCCGTTGCAGCTGTTGCAGGTGGATCGACGCGCGTCGAAATGATCCTGCAACGGCGTACGCAGACACTGCATTCCGCCCGGCACGCGATCTTTTCATCGGCAATGGTTGGCGCTGCGGCCCGTGGCCGGCCACAATAGGGGTTTCCCCATCTGTTGCCGGAGTTCCCCGTATGGCCGAAATCAAGGAAGCACTTGTCCCCGATATCGGTGACTACAGCGACGTCCCGGTAATCGAGGTGCTGGTGTCGGTCGGCGATACGGTCAGCAAGGACCAGAGCCTGGTCACGCTGGAATCGGACAAGGCCACCATGGAAGTGCCGTCGTCGGTGGCTGGCGTGGTCAAGGAGATCAAGGTCAAGGTTGGCGATTCGCTGTCGCAGGGCGCCCTGGTGGCGCTGATCGAAGTGGCCGATGCCGGCGCCGACACTGCCGCCAAGCCTGCCGCTGCCGCGCCTGCTGCCCCGGCCAAGGCTGCGCCCGCGGCAGCGCCGGCACCTGCTGCCAAGGCTGCACCGGCTGCACCTGCCGCCGCCGAAGGCGGTCTGGTCGAAGCGCGCGTGCCCGATATCGGCGATTACACCGACATCCCGGTCATCGAAGTGCTGGTGGCTGTGGGCGATACCGTTGCCAAGGACCAGAGCCTGGTCACGCTGGAGTCGGACAAGGCCACGATGGAAGTGCCGTCCTCGGCCGCCGGCGTGGTCAAGGAACTCAAGGTCAAGGTCGGCGACACCCTCTCGCAGGGCAACGTGGTGGCGATCATTGCCGCCAGCGACGGCGGCGCCGGCGCGGCGCAGTCGCCCGCCAAGCCCAGCACCGAGACGGCCGAGACTGCCGGCAAGGTCGAGCCGGTCGCGGTGTCGGCCGAGCCGGACAAGCTGGCCCAGCGCGAGATCGCGCAGGTGCAGGGTGCTCGTTCCGGTGCAGGTGCACAGGCAGCGCAGGGTGGCCAGCCCTCGGCCGGCAACCCGAGCAGCCCACCGGTGACCTTCGACGCCGACAGCGTGCTGCCGTCCAAGGTGCCGTACGCCAGCCCGGTGGTGCGCGTGTTCGCACGCGAACTGGGCGTGGACCTGAACCAGCTCAAGGGCAGCGAAAAGGGCGGCCGCATCACCCGTGAAGACGTGCAGCGCTTCGTCAAGGCAGCACTCAGCGGTGGCGCACCTGCCGCAGCCGGTGCTGCGCCGGCCGGTGGTGGCAACGGCCTGAACCTGCTGGCCTGGCCGAAGGTGGACTTCAGCAAGTTCGGCGAAACCGAAACCCAGCCGCTGTCGCGCATCAAGAAGATTTCCGGTGCCAACCTGGCACGCAACTGGGCGATGATTCCGCACGTCACCCAGTTCGAATCGGCCGACATCACCGACCTGGAAGCCCTGCGCGTGGCGCTGAACAAGGAAAACGAGAAGGCGGGCATCAAGCTCACCATGCTCGCCTTCCTGGTCAAGGCCAGCGCCGCGGCGCTGAAGAAGTTCCCCGAGTTCAATGCCTCGCTCGATGCGGCCGGCGAAAACCTCACGCTGAAGAAGTACATCAACATCGGTTTTGCCGCCGATACCCCCAATGGCCTGGTGGTGCCGGTGATCCGCGACGTCGACAAGAAGGGCGTGCTGCAGATCGCCCAGGAAAGCGGCGAGCTGGCCAAGAAGGCGCGCGACGGCAAGCTCGGCCCGGCCGACATGAGTGGCGGCTGCTTCTCGATCAGCTCGCTGGGCGGCATCGGCGGCACCGCGTTCACTCCGATCATCAATGCACCGGAAGTGGCGATCCTGGGCGTGTCCAAGTCGGCGATGCAGCCGGTGTGGAACGGCAAGGAGTTCGCGCCGAAGCTGATGCTGCCGTTGTCGCTGAGCTACGACCACCGCGTCATCGACGGCGCGCTGGCGGCCCGCTTCACCACCTACCTCAGCCAGGTGCTGGCCGACATGCGTCGCGTCCTGCTGTGAGGCGCGCGCTGCTGACGATCGCCGTGCTCGGCGTGCTGCCGTGGACCGGCGCGGTCGCACGCGAGTGCGACAGCACGTTGGGGCGCGGCTGGCCGCCGGCAGTGGGCAATTACGGCACTGCCGTCACCACCTTGCTCGATGGCGGCAGCAAACCCTCGCTGGCGCTGTTGACGTTGCCTGTGCGCGGCGTGGAAAGCGGCGTCTCGCTGGTGCCGGGCAAGGACGGTGCCGACTGGACCCTGCGGCATAGCCGTGCCGACGAGCGCGTCTACAACTGGGTCAGCGAGGCTGGTCGCGGCAGCGTGCAGTTCCGCACCGAGCAGACCCCGGAAACGGTCGAGATCCCGATTCCGGCGGCGTTGGCCAAACGGCTGGTCAGCAACTGGACCGCGGCCTTGACCCAGCTGGCACCGAGCGGCCGCACCGCGCCGGTGACCGAGGGCGAAGTGCTGTCGTTCCAGGTCGAGGGCGTGCGTTACAGCGGCGCCCGCCCGAGCTGCGGCGCCGGCGAACTGCTGCTGCAACAGGCTGCGCTGCTGATCGAAGCCAGCGACGGCAAGGAAAAGAAGCGCGACAAGCGCTGGACCCAAATCGAATCGTCGCTGGATGAACTCCAGCAGACGCTTGCCGGCACGGCCGGTTAAGCCACAGGAGAAGCAAATGGCGGTCATTGAAATCAAGGTTCCCGACATCGGCGATTACAGCGATGTCCCCGTCATCGAAGTGCTGGTCGCCGTGGGCGACAGCGTGGCCAAGGACCAGGGCCTGGTCACGCTGGAATCGGACAAGGCCACGCTGGAAGTGCCGTCCTCGGCCGCCGGCGTGGTCAAGGAACTCAAGGTCAAGATTGGCGATACCCTGTCCGAAGGGGCGGTGGTGCTGCTGCTGGAAACCGAAGGCGAGGCCGCCGCGCCTGCGCCTGCGAAGACCGAGGCCAAGGCCGCTGCGCCCGCTGCGGCCCCCGCACCCGGCAGCAAGCCGCCAGTGACGCCGTCGCACCGCGCTCCGGCCGAGCCGGCTGCGCCCAAGCCGGCGCTGGCCAGCGGCAAGACTGCCGATATCGACTGCAAGATGGTGGTGCTCGGCGCCGGCCCCGGCGGCTACACCGCCGCCTTCCGCGCCGCCGACCTGGGCCTGGACACCGTGCTGATCGAGCGCTATGCCAGCCTGGGCGGTGTCTGCCTCAACGTCGGCTGCATTCCGTCCAAGGCGCTGCTGCATGCCGCCGCGGTGATCGATGAAGTGGCCCATGCCGGCGACTTCGGCGTGGACTTCGGCCAGCCCAAGATCACCCTGGACAAGCTGCGCGAGTACAAGGAAAAAGTGGTCGGCAAGCTCACCGGCGGGCTGGCCAGCATGGCCAAGCAGCGCAAGGTGCGCACCGTCACCGGTGTGGCCAGCTTCGTCTCGCCCAACGAGCTGGAGATCGTCGGCGACGACGGCAAGACCCAGCTGCTGCGCTTCGAACATTGCATCATCGCGGCCGGCTCGCAGGCGGTGAAGCTGCCCAACTTCCCGTGGGACGACAAGCGCGTGATGGACTCCACCGACGCGCTGGAGCTGCACGACATTCCTAAGACCCTGTTGGTGGTCGGCGGCGGCATCATCGGCCTGGAAATGGCCACGGTGTACAGCGCGCTCGGCAGCAAGGTGACCGTGGTCGAGTTCATGGACCAGCTGATGCCGGGCGCCGACAAGGACCTGGTCAAGCCGCTGGCCGATCGCCTGAAGAAGCAGGGCGTGGAGGTCCATCTCAAGACCAAGGCCACCGACGTCAAGGCCGACAAGAAGGGCATCACCGTTGGCTTCGAAGCGGCCGCCGAGGGCGAGAAGCCGGCGTTGGATGCGACCACCTACGATCGCGTGCTGGTCGCCGTGGGCCGCACGCCCAACGGCAAGAAGATCGGCGCGGACAAGGCCGGCGTCACCGTCACCGAGCGCGGCTTCATTCCGGTCGACCGGCAGATGCGCACCAACGTGCCGCACATCTTCGCCATCGGCGACATCGTCGGTAACCCGATGCTGGCGCACAAGGCCACCCACGAAGGCAAGCTGGCTGCCGAAGTGGCGGCCGGCGAGAAGAAGGAATGGGTGGCGCGGGTGATTCCGTCGGTGGCGTACACCAATCCGGAAATCGCCTGGGTGGGCGTCACCGAGACCGAGGCCAAGGCCAAGGGCCTGAAGGTCGGCGTGGCCAAGTTCCCTTGGGCCGCCAGCGGCCGCGCGATCGGCATCGGCCGCACCGAAGGCTTCACCAAGCTGATTTTCGACGAAGACACCCACCGCATCATTGGTGGTGCCATCGTCGGCGTGCATGCCGGTGACCTGCTTGCCGAGATCGGCCTGGCCATCGAGATGGGCGCCGAAGCCGAAGACATCGGCCACACCATCCATGCGCATCCGACCCTGAGCGAATCGGTCGGCATGGCGGCCGAGGTCTACGACGGCACCATCACCGACCTGTACATCCCGAAGAAGAAGTAAGCACCGCACACGTGGCACTGCCAGCGACGCCCCGCCTTGCGCGGGGCGTCGTCGTTGTGGGCCTGGGTGCGCGTCAGCGCTGCGGCGATGGGCATTGCCGTGCGGGTCGCGCGCTCTGCGACGCCTGGGTGCATGCGGTGCTGCTACACGCGCGCTGAGTTGTTCCGGTACTCCTGCGTGGTACGCAGTGCCGTGTGGCCTGGCGGCTACGCTCGATCGCATGCGTCGACAGGGCGATCCACGGCAAGCCGATTCCGCTCGGCATCTGGAAGGGACCAGTCCGGCGCGTGGCGACGTTGCATCGGTCACACACGACAGGGTCGCCGCCGCAGTGCATTGCGCTGCCGTCGTCCGATATCCATGATCCGGCGCTTGCGCAGCCCGCAGCGCGCTTGCACCATCGGTGCGCGGACACGCCGTTCGCACCTCAGGGACGACCCGTATGTCGAAGATGCATTTGCCGGCGTTGCTCGCCGCCGCAGGCTGCCTGTGTGCGTCGTGGGTTGCGCATGCACAAACCACCGTGATCACCGCCGCGCGCCTGCTGGACGTGCAGGCCGGCCGCTATGTGGACAAGCCGCAGATCGAAGTGGTTGCCGGCCGTATCATCCGGGTCGGTCGGCACGGCGATCCGCTGCCGGCGCAGGCGCAGCGGATCGATCTGGGCACGCGCACGCTGTTGCCGGGCTTGATCGACATGCATGTGCATCTCACCGTGGACCCCACCCTGGGTGGCTACAAGGGCCTGGAATTCACCGACAACTTCTGGACCGTGGTCGGCGTGGCCAATGCCGCAAAAACGCTGCGTGCCGGCTTCACCACGGTGCGCAATGTCGGCTCGCTCAACTACGACGATGTCGCGCTCAAGCAGGCGATCGAGCGCGGCACCGTGCCCGGCCCGCGCATTGTGCCGGCCACCTATGGCATCGGCGCCACCGGCGGCCACTGCGATGCCACCGAATTTCCGCCCTCGGTCACTGTCACCGGCCCCGGTGTCGCCGACGGTCCGGACGCGATCCGCGCCGCGGTGCGCACGCTGCGCAAGTACGGCGCAGAGGTGATCAAGTTCTGCGGCACCGGCGGCGTGCTGTCCAAGACCGACAGCGTGGGCGGGCAGCAATACAGCCTGGAAGAGATGCGCGCGCTGGTGGACGAGGCGCACCGGCTGGGCCTGAAGGTCGCCGTGCATGCGCATGGCACCTCCGGCATCAACGATGCGATCCGCGCCGGTGCCGACACCATCGAACACGCCAGCCTCGCCGATGCCGAGTCGTTCAAACTGGCCAAGGCGCATGGCACCTGGTTTTCGATGGACATCTACAACGACGACTACATCCTGGCCGAAGGCGAGAAGAACGGCCTGTTCGCCGAGTCGCTGGAGAAGGAGCGGCAGGTCGGCCGCAAGCAACGCGAGACCTTTCGCGCCGCGCATGCGGCCGGCGTCAAACTGGTGTTCGGCAGCGATGGCGGGGTATATCCCAACGGCGACAACGCACGTCAATTCGCCAAGATGGTGGAGTGGGGCATGACCCCGCTGGAGGCGATTCGCGCCGCAACGATAGACGCTGCCGACGCACTGGGACGCACTGCCGATGTGGGTGCCGTTGTGCCGGGGCGTTATGCCGACCTGATCGCGGTCGATGGCGATCCGCTTCAGGACGTGAGCGTGTTGACGCGGGTGCAGGACGTGATCAAGGGCGGCCAGCGCGTGGCGGAGTGAGGCCGCTGCATCCTGCGCCTGCAGGACGCTGTGGCATCCAGCGACGCGCACCTGGTGGGAAATGTCGTGGGTAGTGCGGCATGGGTATGTGCCCGCGTGCCCCGTTGTAAAGGCTGGTTGGCATTAGGCGATGCATCTACCTTGAAGTGGTGACTTCAGCGAAGCGCCCCAACGACAACGCCCCGCACAAGGCGGGGCGTTTGTCTGTGACGCGATGACGCGTGGATCAGAACGCGAAGGTCACGCCTGCCACCGGGCCCTTGAACTCCTGCTTCAGGCCGATCAGGCCATCGCTGCCGCGCTGGTCGACGTCCAGCTTGAACCAGTCGTAGCCGGCGAAGATGCCGAAGTTCTTGGTGAAGCGGTATTCGGCAATCGCGTTGGCGCGGCTCAGGTCGCCCTCGTAGTCGTCGAAGTTGCCCCAGCTGGTGTTGAGGTACTGGCCCTGCACGTTGAACAGCCAATGCTCGCTCGGACGTGCGGTGAAGCGGATGCCCACCACCGGCGCCACGCCGTCGGCCTTCTCGTCCAGCACATCGCCGGAGAACACGGTGCCCAGATCGGCATACCCGTTGGCTTCGACCTTGGCGTATTCGGCGCCGAGCTGCAGGCCCAGGCTGAATTCCGGCGAATCGATCACCGAGTAGTCGTACACCAGGGTCGCGACCTGATACTTCAGCTCGCCCTTGATGAAGCTGCCGCTCGGCACGGTCACGCCGCCTGCGCTCAGATCCTGGGTCAGGGTCTCGCGGCGGTCCTTGTCGTACTTGAAGTAGTCGAAGATCAGGCGCTGGCGGGTGCTGATGCGGAACACGCCGTCCACGCGCGGCTCCCACTCCTTGCCGCCGAGCTTGAAGTCTTCGTTGACGGAGACGTTGTTGCCAGCCAGCAGGGTGTTGCCGCGAATGGTGTTGTCGTTGTCAACATTCATCGCACCCAGACGAATCTGGAAGCGATCATCGGTGTCTTCGGCGTGGGCAGGCGCGGCGTAGGCGGCGGCCAGGACGCACGGGATCGCCAGTGCGAGGAGGTGTTTCATGGGGAGCTCCGATTGCTTGGAATGGTCAGACCGTTCGGCCAGTGGCGCGCACTATCGATAAGGCGGCGTCTTCCAAAAGTGAAGGGTCTGTCGCACGGCTGTGAAGGCGGGCATAGCAATCGGACAAAACGGTCCGCATCGCCAACAGGCATGGGCATCGCGCTCCGATGACCCTGTTTCTGACGCGCCGTGCGGCACCTGCAAAGTGTGCGTCAGCGCATACCGCGCAGTACGGTCAAGCCTGTCAATTGCGCAGCCTGGTCGGCTGAATGCGCGCGGCACATCGGGGCTCCGGCGCCTGCATAGCGCAAACGATCGTGCGCTGCAGCGGATTGGACCGTCTATGGGAAGGTGGCAGGGTGCGACAAAAAGCGTAAAAAAGCAGGAGCCCCGGTCTCCCAGGGCTCCCAGATGCGGCCTGCGGTGGCACCTTTCGACGAGGATGTGCAGGCCTCGCGGGTTATGACCGCCGGTTTGTGGCAAAGTTCCCGCCCGTTGCCGCCACCGCCACTTGGTGCGGCGCAGCAACTTATGACCTCTGCCGGTTGTCTCGCAATTTGTCCCATTGCTATACTTTCGCGGCTCGACGAGGCGCAACTGCGCTTCCCACTCATTCACACGTAAGGTAACCGTAGTGCTGAACTCCGTTGACGCGGGTCGGCGGTTGATGCTGCGCGCTGCGGTATATCCGCTTGCCGCCGTAGCTATAACCAGTCTGGGGTTGCTGTTGGTCGGTCCCCGTTACTCTGCCGGTCTGGCATTGACCGGGTTTGCGACGGTGCTGGGCGGTTGGGTTGCGGCACGTACCGCGCTCGGGGGCGGTATCCAGGCGGCCGGCATTGCCATGGTCCGGCTGATCCTGGCGATGGTGTTGAAGTGGGTGTTGGTTTTCGTGGCGCTGGCGCTTGGCTTCGGCCTGTGGCGGCTGCCCCCTCTGGCTCTGTTGGCAGGTATTGCCATCGGGCTGATTTTTCAGGTTCTGGCTCTGGCCAGGCGTTGATCCGAACTAAAAGGGCTACGTACACATGGCGGGCGAGGCAGCAACACCTACCTCCTATATCCAGCATCACCTGCAGAACCTGATCTATCCGGTTCGTGACGGTGGCGGTACGTTTTGGACCATCCACGTCGATACCCTGATCATGGCCGTGCTGATGGGCCTGATCATGGTGCTGGCCTTCTGGACCGCGACCCGCAAGGCCACCGCTGGCGTGCCGGGCAAGTGGCAGGCGTTCGTGGAAATCTGCCTGGAGTTCGTCGACCGGCAGGCCAAGGACACCTATCACGGCACCAGCAAGCTGGTGACGCCGATCGCGATCACGATCTTCTTCTGGATCCTGTTGATGAACCTCATCAAGATGATCCCGGCCGATTTCATCGCCATTCCGCTGGGTTGGGCAGGCATCCACGCCTGGAAGCCGGTGCCCACCGCCGACGTCAATGCCACCTTGGGCATGTCGATCAGCGTGTTCTTCCTGATGATCTTCTTCTCGCTGCGCTCCAAGGGCGTGGGCGGCATGACCAAGGAATTCCTGACGGCGCCGTTCGGCAAGTGGATGATGCCGTTCAACCTGCTTTTGAACATCGTCGAGTGGCTGAGCAAGCCGATTTCGTTGGCGATGCGACTGTTCGGCAACATGTTCGGCGGCGAGATCGTCTTCCTGCTGATCTGGGTGCTGGGCGGTGCGGGCATCGCCGGCATGGTTGCTGGCGGCGTATTCGGCCTCGGCTGGATGCTGTTCCACCTGTTGGTGATTCCGCTGCAGGCCTTCATTTTCATGATGCTGTCGATCGTGTATCTGAGCCTTGCGGAAGACAGTCACTGAGTTTCGCTGCACCCTTCATACGCTTCATCCCGATTCATCCATCACCCTTAGAAACTTTCGTTCGGAGATCACCATGTACCTCGCCGTCCTGACCAACCTCGCTCAAGTCCAGAGCTCCACCGTCCTCGCCGTCGGCATCATGATCGGCCTGGCCGCGCTGGGTGCCGGCCTCGGTCTGGCCATCATGGCTGGCAAGTTCCTGGAATCGGCCGCGCGCCAGCCGGAACTGATCCCGGTGCTGCAGGTGCGTATGTTCATCACCGCCGGCCTGATCGACGCCGCGTTCATCATCAGCGTCGCCGTCGGCCTGCTGTTCGCCTTTGCCAACCCGCTGGCCCAGGTGTTCATCGAGCGTCTGTCGCAGGCTGCCGGCTGATCCAGCGGTAGCAGGATGTGGAGGCAGCCCTTGCGGTTGCCTCCGCGGATGAAGGTCGGAAAGCGTTGCCCATGCGGCGGCGCTTTCACCCCTAAACAGCGATTGAGCGACCCATGGATATCACCCTTACCATCTTTGCCCAGGCGCTGGCCTTCGCCGGTCTGATCTGGATCGTCGCGACCAAGATCTGGCCGCCGCTGCTGCAGGCGATCGAAGAGCGTCAGCAAAAGATCGCTGAAGGTCTGGCCGCGGCCGATCGCAGTCAGAAGGACCTGGCGCAGGCGCAGGAAAAGGTCAACGAAGCATTGAAGGACGCACGCACCAAGGCCAACGAGATCATCGATCAGGCCCATGCGCGCGCCAACCAGATCATCGAAGCGGCCAAGCTGGAGGCAATCGCCGAAGCCAACCGTCAGAAGGATCTGGCCCAGACCGAAATCGACGCATCTGCCACCCGTGCCCGCGAGGAACTGCGCAAGCAGGTCTCGGTGCTGGCGGTCAGCGGCGCCGAAAAGCTGCTCAAGCGCGAAATCGACGCCAACGCCCACAAGGCGCTGCTCGACGAGCTGGCGGCGGAGATTTAAGCGATGAGTCAGGCCCTCACACTTGCCCGTCCGTACGGCCGCGCCGCGTTTGCGATCGCGCGTGAGGGCGGTACTTTCGCGCCCTGGTCCGATGCGCTGGCGTTCTCGGCGCAGGTGGCCGGCGACCCGCGCGTGGCTGCATTGCTGCTCAACCCGGCCCTGGGCCAGGATCAGGCAGTGACCTTGCTGGCGCCGCCGCAGGCTGGTGAAGACTATCTGCGTTTCCTCGGCCTGCTGGCCGACGCGCAGCGGCTGTTGCTGCTGCCGGAAGTGGCAGGGCTGTACGAACAGCTGCGCGCCGAAGCCGAACACGTCGTCAAGGCGACCGTGACCTCGGCCGCCGAGATGACGCCGGCCGAGCTGGACACGATCGCCGTTGCATTGAAGAAGCGTTTTGGCCGCGAGGTGGACATCACCACCGCGGTAGATGCATCGCTGATCGGCGGCGCGGTGATCGACACCGGCGACGTGGTCATCGACGGCTCGCTGAAGGGCAAGCTTGCGCGTCTGCAAAGCTCGCTCGCCCACTGAATTCACATAAACGCATGGCCCCCGCGGCCGGCACCTAGGACTGAACGATGGCAACCACGCTCAACCCCTCCGAAATCAGCGACCTGATCAAGACCCGCATCGAGACGGTCAAGCTGTCCGCGGAGTCGCGCAACGAAGGCTCCGTGACCAGCGTGTCCGACGGCATCGTGCGCATCTTCGGCCTGGCCGACGTGATGCAGGGCGAAATGATCGAACTGCCCAACAATACCTTCGCCCTGGCCTTGAACCTGGAGCGCGATTCGGTCGGCGCCGTGGTGCTGGGCGACTACGAGAACCTGCGCGAAGGCGACGTGGCCAAGACCACCGGCCGCATCCTGGAAGTGCCGGTTGGTCCGGAACTGCTGGGTCGGGTGGTCAACGCACTGGGCGAACCGATCGACGGCAAGGGCCCGCTGGGCGCCACCCAGACCGCACCGGTGGAGCGCGTTGCGCCCGGCGTGATCTGGCGCAAGTCGGTCGACCAGCCGGTGCAGACCGGCTACAAGTCGGTCGATGCGATGATCCCGATCGGCCGCGGCCAGCGCGAGCTGGTCATCGGTGACCGCCAGACCGGCAAGACCGCGCTGGCAATCGATGCGGTGATCAACCAGAAGGGCACCGGCATCAAGTGCGTGTACGTGGCGATCGGCCAGAAGGCCTCGACCGTTGCCAACATCGTGCGCAAGCTCGAAGAGAACGGCGCGCTGGCGCACACCGTGGTGGTGGCTGCGACCGCGTCCGAATCGGCCGCGATGCAGTACATCAGCCCGTATGCCGGCTGCACCATGGGCGAGTACTTCATGGACCGCGGCGAAGACGCGCTGATCGTGTACGACGATCTGTCCAAGCAGGCCGTGGCCTACCGCCAGATCTCGCTGCTGCTCAAGCGCCCGCCGGGCCGCGAAGCCTATCCGGGCGACGTGTTCTATCTGCACTCCCGCCTGCTCGAGCGCGCTGCGCGCGTGTCCGAGGAATACGTGGAGAAGTTCACCAACGGTGCGGTGACCGGCAAGACCGGTTCGCTGACCGCGCTGCCGATCATCGAAACGCAGGCCGGCGACGTGTCCGCGTTCGTGCCGACCAACGTGATCTCGATCACCGACGGCCAGATCTTCCTGGAAACCGACCTGTTCAACGCCGGCATCCGCCCGGCCGTGAACGCCGGTATCTCGGTGTCGCGCGTCGGTGGTGCGGCCCAGACCAAGATCATCAAGAAGCTGTCCGGCGGCATCCGTATCTCGCTGGCGCAGTACCGTGAGTTGGCGGCGTTCGCGCAGTTCGCCTCGGACCTGGACGAAGCCACCCGCAAGCAGCTCGAGCGCGGTCAGCGCGTCACCGAGCTGATGAAGCAGAAGCAGTACGCGCCGATGTCCATCGCCAACCAGGCGCTGTCGATCTATGCCGTCAACGAGGGCTACCTCGACGAAGTGCCGGTCAACAAGCTGCTTGCGTTCGAAGAAGGCCTGCACGCCCACTTCGCCAACACCCAGGGCGAGCTGATCAACAAGATCAACAGCACCGGCGGCTGGGACAACGACATCGAAGCCGCGTTCAAGAAGGGCATCGAAGAGTTCAAGACCACGGGCACCTGGTAAGGCGCCGGGATTCGGGATTGGGCATTCGGGATTTGTAGGAGCGGTGGTTCGGGGCGTTGTCCCATGTCGAATCACCGCTGCCGAATCCCAGATTTAGGAATTAGAGAGTCGTGAAGTGGGACGCGGGAGGCTCTGGCCATTCCCGATTCCCGATTCCCGATTCTCACGAGCGGAGCGAGCAATGGCAGGCGGACGCGAAATCAAAACCAAGATCAAGAGCGTGCAGAACACCCGCAAGGTGACGCGCGCGCTCGAAATGGTCTCGGCCTCCAAGATCCGCAAGGCGCAGGACCGCATGAAGACCTCGCGTCCGTATGCGCAGGCGATGAAGCAGGTGATCGGGCATCTGGCGCAGGCCAGCACCGATTTCCAGCATCCGTTCCTGGTCGAGCGCGAGCAGGTCAAACGGGTCGGCTACATCGTGATCTCTTCCGACCGCGGCCTGGCCGGCGGTCTGAACAACAACCTGTTCCGCAAGATGCTGGGCGAAGTGCGTCCGTGGCAGGACACCGGCGCCGAGATCGACGTGGTGACCATCGGGCAGAAGGCCTCGGCGTTCTTCCGCCGCATCAAGGTCAACATGGTCGGCAGCGTGACCCATCTGGGCGACAGTCCGCAGGTGGAGCAGCTGATCGGCGTGATCAAGGTGATGATCGATGCCTTCATCGAGGGCAAGGTGGACCGCGTCTATCTGGTCTACAACCGCTTCGTGAACACCATGACGCAGAAGGCCAGCTTCGACCAGCTGCTGCCGCTGCCGGCCGCCGAGCACAAGGTGGCGCACCACGATTGGGACTACCTGTACGAACCCGATGCCGCGACCGTGCTGGAGCACGTGATGACGCGTTACATCGAGTCGCTGGTGTACCAGGCCGTGCTGGAAAACGTGGCCTCCGAACACGCAGCGCGCATGGTGGCGATGAAGGCTGCCAGCGACAATGCCAACAAGATGATCGGCACCTTGCAACTGGTCTACAACAAGGCGCGCCAGGCGGCGATCACCCAGGAAATTTCGGAAATCGTCAGCGGCGCGGCCGCTGTGTAGCCGGGAATGGAGAATCGGGAAACGGGAATAGGCAAGGCCGTCGGTGCTCTTGATCTTCCCATTCCCCATTCTCGATTCCCCATTCCCGACACCAGAATCGAACAGACATTAGTGGAGTTATCCAAATGAGTCAGGGCAAGATCGTTCAGATCATCGGCGCGGTCGTCGACGTCGAATTCCCGCGCAATGAAGTGCCGAAGGTGTATCACGCGCTCAAGGTCGATGGCACCGAAATCACCCTGGAAGTGCAGCAGCAGCTGGGCGACGGCGTCGTGCGCACGATTGCGCTGGGCTCCACCGACGGCCTGAAGCGCAACCTGGTCGCCACCAACACCGAACGCGCCATTTCGGTGCCGGTCGGCGCCGGCACGCTGGGCCGCATCATGGACGTGCTGGGTCGTCCGATCGACGAGGCTGGCGACGTGCAGGCGTCGGACCATTGGGAAATCCACCGCGGCGCACCGTCGTATGAAGACCAGTCCTCCAGCACCGAACTGCTGGAAACCGGCATCAAGGTCATCGACCTGATGTGCCCGTTCGCCAAGGGCGGCAAGGTCGGCCTGTTTGGCGGCGCCGGCGTCGGCAAGACCGTCAACATGATGGAACTGATCAACAACATCGCCAAGGCGCACTCGGGTCTGTCCGTGTTCGCCGGCGTGGGCGAGCGTACCCGTGAGGGCAACGACTTCTACCACGAGATGAAGGACTCCAACGTGCTGGACAAGGTCGCGATGGTGTACGGCCAGATGAACGAGCCGCCGGGCAACCGTCTGCGCGTTGCGCTGACCGGCCTGACCATGGCCGAGTACTTCCGCGACGAGAAGGACGCCAGCGGCAAGGGCAAGGACGTGCTGCTGTTCGTGGACAACATCTACCGCTACACGCTGGCCGGTACCGAAGTGTCCGCGCTGCTCGGCCGTATGCCGTCGGCAGTGGGCTACCAGCCGACCCTGGCCGAGGAAATGGGCGTGTTGCAGGAGCGCATCACCTCGACCAAGAGCGGTTCGATCACTTCGATCCAGGCCGTGTACGTGCCTGCGGACGACCTGACCGACCCGTCGCCGGCGACCACCTTCGCCCACTTGGACTCGACGGTGACGCTGAGCCGTAACATCGCCTCGCTGGGTATCTACCCGGCGGTGGATCCGCTGGACTCCACCAGCCGCCAGATGGATCCGCTGGTGATCGGCCACGAGCATTACGACACCGCCCAGCGCGTCCAGCAGACCTTGCAGAAGTACAAGGAACTGAAGGACATCATCGCGATCCTGGGCATGGACGAGCTGAGCGAAGAAGACAAGCAGTCGGTGTCGCGCGCGCGCAAGATCGAGCGTTTCTTCAGCCAGCCGTTCCACGTGGCCGAAGTGTTCACCGGCTCGCCGGGCAAGTACGTGTCGCTGAAGGACACCATCCGCGGCTTCAAGGCGATCTGCGACGGCGAATACGACCACCTGCCGGAGCAGGCGTTCTACATGGTCGGCAGCATCGAAGAAGCCGTCGAAAAAGCCAACAAGATGAGCGCCAAGGCCTGATTGGTCCCAGCCGCTATGCGGCTGGAATCGGGAATCGGGAATCGGGAATCGTAAAGGCGGGTCATCGGTGGATTGGAATTGAACGGAACCGGAAAAGCGCGCAGTCAGCCGCTCTTCCCATTCCCGATTCCCGACTCCCGATTCCCCGTCTCACACAGTGAGGCACCATGAGCACTATCCGTTGCGACATCGTCAGCGCCGAGAAGGAAATCTTCCACGGTGAGGCGACGCTGGTCGTGGCCACCGGCGAGCTGGGCGAGCTGGGCATTGCGCCCAAGCACGCGCCGTTGATCACCCGCCTGAAGCCGGGCAAGGTGGTGGTGACCACCGCCAGCGGCGAACAGTTGGATTTCGCCATTTCCGGCGGCATCCTGGAAGTGCAGCCGCAGGTGGTGACCGTGCTGGTCGACACCGCGGTGCGTGCACAGGACATCGACGAAGCTGCCGTGCGCAAGGTCAAGGAAGAGGCCGAGCGCTTGCTGGCCAACCGTGGCGACACCGTGGACGTGGCCCAGGCACAGCGTCAGCTGGCCGAGGCGACGGTGCAGCTGCAGGCGCTGGAGCGCCTGCGCCGCACGCTCAAGCACTGATCGAGCGCGTGCCCGTCGCCGGGCAAATGATGCAATTGAGCAGTAGTGCCACACCCTGGTGTGGACCCGAAACGCCGGCCTTCGTGCCGGCGTTTTCGTTTTTGGAGAGTCTGTTGCGCGGCCGGCCGTATCGGGCGGCCGGGAGCGCGCACACTGCCTGCCACCGCGCCGTGCCGCGCATCGGGCGCGCCATGGCAAACACCATCCGTGAGTCGAGGAGCACCGCATGACCCGCTTGACCGAAGGCCTTCGCGGTTACGCAATCACTGCCACGCTTGCCGTGACGCTGCTGGGCTGCGCATTGCCGGCGCGCAGCCAGCCGTCATTGGATCCGCTGCTGGACCGCATCGTGCAGCGCAATGCCATCGGCGATGCGGTGGCGTTGAGCAAGTGGGACAGCGGCAAGCCGGTGCTGGATCAGACGCGCGAGGCGGCGGTATTGCTGAGCGTGCGCGATCAGGCCTCCGCGCATGGACTGGAGTCCGATGACGCGGTGCGCTTCTTTGCCGCGCAGATCGAGGCCAACAAGGCGGTGCAGTACGCGCTGCTGAATCATTGGCATGAGCGGGGCCGCGCTCCGGAGACCGCCCGGCCGGATCTGGCCACGTTGCGCACGCGGCTGGATCAACTGCAAGGCGAGTTGCTCGATGCACTGGCCGCCGCAGGTCCGGCGCGGGCGGCCCCCGAGTGCCCGGCCAGCACCGCGCGTGCGGCCGCGCACTATGCCGCGCAGTGGCAGCTCGACGCGCTGCATCGTGCGGCACTGGTCCGCAGCCTGGGCGATTTCTGCCAACCGGCGGGCAACAAGTCCTAGCGGACGGTCATCGATCGGGTGCATGGCTGCAGGTGGGCCGATGATGCAGTGACGCGTGGTGGTCCAGCGCGGGCGGCCAGCCTGGGGACGGCTGATCAACCGGTCTGCGGTCAGGAGTGTCCGGCCGCTCCATCTATGCGTAGTGCGAGGTCTTTGCCGCATCTCCCGAATGCCGCAAACCCCACGCTGTGTGCAGCGGCGTCGAATTCGACGCAGGAAAACGCGTAGCTGTGACGTCCTCTGCGACTGACGGAGCGATGTGGCCGAACGAGAGTGCCACGCCATGGCGTCTTCGTTGGCTGCGCTCCATGTCGAAAGCGATCGCACGCGCCATGCTCAGGTCGAGCGCATGCGGGGTGCGTCCATGCGTCCATGCGTTCATGCGGCCGATCGCTGCGATCGCCTGCCTGGCCTCAGCGATACACCACATGCCGGCCCAGAAAGAACGACACAATGGCCAACCCGCCTTCCACCAGCGGCTTGGCCAGCCAGGCCTGACGCAGGCCGAGCAGATCCACGGCAGTCGACAGCAGCCAGGTGCTGATGAGGGTCAAGGTCAGCCACATCACCGCAAAGCGGCGGAAACGCTGCCAGCCCAGGCGAGCGCCATCCTGGTGGGCGAAGGTGTAGCGGCCGTTGAGCCAGAAGCCGAGCACTGCACCGCTGACACGTCCGAGCAGGTTGGCAGACACTGCGGGCATGCCGGCGGCGGTGGCGGCAATGAAGATGCTGCAATCCACGGCCAGCTGCAGGGCGCCGATCAGGGTGAACTGGCTGCCTTGGCGAAACAGGCTCATGCGTGCCGGACGAGAGGAAAGGGCGCTCATCCTAGCGGGGGCAACGCTTAAAAACGTGTCATCGCGTGTTGATGGCATGCAGCGACCACGCCGCGTTGCGGCACTGCGACTAGAATCCGGGTTTCTCTTGCAACCGGAACGTAGTGATGACTTTGCCCCTGCACGTTGTGATCCTGGCCGCGGGCGAGGGCAAGCGCATGCGCTCGGCGCTGCCCAAGGTGCTGCAACCGCTGGCGGGCCAACCGATGCTGGCACACGTGATCGCCACTGCACGGCAGCTGCAGCCGGCGGCGATCCACATCGTGTACGGGCACGGCGGCGATCAGGTGCGCGCGGCGTTTGCTGCGCAGGACGATCTGCACTGGGCCGAGCAGCGCCAGCAACTGGGCACCGGCCATGCGGTCCAGCAGGCGATGGATGGGGTGCCCGATGCGGCCACCGTGCTGGTGTTGTATGGCGATGTGCCGCTGATCCGCAGCGAAAGCCTGCTGCAGTTGCTGCATGCGCCCGGCCGCATGGCGGTATTGGTCGCCGAACTGGCCAACCCCACCGGCTACGGACGCATCCTGCGCGATGCAGAAGGCAAGGTGGCGGCGATCATCGAACAGAAGGACGCCAACGACGAGCAGCGGCGCATCCGCACCATCAATACCGGCATCGTGACCGCCGAATCCACCGCGCTGCGTCGCTGGCTGAGCGGCCTGTCCAACGACAATGCGCAGGGCGAGTTCTATCTGACCGACATCTTCGCCAGCGCGGCCGCCGACTTCACCCCGGCCGAGATGGTGCATGTGGCCGACCCGCAGGACGTGGAAGGTGCCAACGACCCCTGGCAGCTCGCCCAGCTCGAGCGCGCCTGGCAGCTGCGTGCTGCACGCGCGTTGTGCCTGGAGGGCGTGCGCATGGCCGACCCTGCGCGCGTGGAGCAGCGCGGTACGGTCAAGGTGGGCCGTGATGTGCAGCTGGATATCGATGTGATCCTGGAGGGCGATGTGACACTGGGCGATGGCGTGGTGATCGGCCCGTTCGTGCGCCTGCGCGACGTCAACCTCGGTCCCGGCACGCAGGTGCGTGCGCATTGCGATCTGGAAGGGGTGGTCACCGAAGGCGCGGTACTGGTCGGGCCGTTCGCGCGCCTGCGCCCGGGCACGGTGCTGGCCGATGGCGTGCATATCGGTAATTTCGTCGAGACCAAGAAAGTCACCATGGGCGTCGGCAGCAAGGCCAACCATCTGACCTACCTGGGCGATGCGGTGATCGGCAGCAAGGTCAACATCGGTGCTGGCACCATCACCTGCAACTACGATGGCGTGAACAAGTCGCAGACCACCATCGGCGATGGCGCCTTTGTCGGGTCCAACAGTGCGCTGGTGGCACCGATCGAGATCGGCGCCATGTCCACCATCGGTGCCGGCTCGGTCATTACCCGCGATGCACCCGCAGGCCAGCTCAGCGTGACGCGCGCGCGCCAGACCGTGATCGAAGGCTGGGAGCGGCCAACCAAGAAGTAGCACCGCGTGCGGTAGCGGGTGTCGTCGACAACTGCCTGCAGCCGTGGCACTGCAGCGCAACGCATATCAAGGCGCACCATGCGGCTGCAACCACGCACATTATTGATCCTGATTCTGGCGCTGACTCTACCGATGCTGCACGCCGACGCGGCATCGGTAGCCGGTATTCGGCTGTATCTGGCACCTGACGGCGACGATGCGGCCGCGGGCACTGCACCTTCCAGCGCATTGCGCAGCCTTGCCGCTGCGCAGCACCGTCTGATCGAGCAGGCGCCGCCAGGTACGGTGGACGTGGTGATTGCGGCAGGCACCTACGTTGGGCAGAGCGTGCAGTGGACCTTCGTCAATCGCGCCCCGATCCGCTTTATCGCCGCGCCGGGCGCCGCGACGCCTCCGGTGTTCGATGGCCAGGGCGCGGGCACCTGGTTCGCGCTGAGGGGCGGCCGCAATGCCGAAACGCGGTTGAGCTTCGAAGGATTGACGGTTCGCAACTACTGGATGGCACTGTATCTGGGCAGCAGCAACGCCGACGAAGACGGCAATGCCGGCAACACGGTGCGTCACATGCGCTTTGAACGGATTGGCGGGCTCTACGGCCATAGCAGCGAAGCGGCCTATGGATTTGCCGCCATCCGGCTGCAACACTCGCGCGACAATCGGATCGAGCACAATCGCTTTGCCTCGATCGAAAACGACAAGACAACCTCGGGTTTCGTCCACGCGCTCTACCTGGCGCGGCAGTCGTCAGGGAATCGGGTCCAGGGCAACACGTTCATCGATATCTCCGGCGACGCGGTGCGCACGCGCGATGCATCCGACGATACCTATGTGGGCGAGAACCGGTTCCTCAGGGCCGGCAAGTACGCCGCGTTTTCCGACTGGATCAAGCCAGGGCGCGAATGTCCCTCGCAAGGCGGCCGATTCATCGGCAACACCGTGGGCACCGGCTACTACGGTCCCATCGCCGCGACGCGGACTACCGGTGCAGACACCGTCTGTGGCCCATTGCAGCGGCCACGCATCCAGGAGCGTGGCACGCTCGCGCCGGACTGAGAGGTGATGCGTCGGCACCGGGGGCGATCGTCCCGGCGAGCGCTGCCGGATTTACCTGCGCAGTGGCACGTCGGCGACTGCATATCGCAGCGGCAAGCCGTGCGTTTTCGGAAGTGTCGTCGCAGCCGGATTGCCTGACGAAGAGTGGCTGACACGACGACTGCGTGGCCGGCAGCCGGACGTCGGCCGGTGCCGGGAATCGGCATGGGCGATGCGAACACCGCGGTTCTGAGCGCGCCGCCCACACCGGCCTGACGACTGCTCGCGATGCCTGTTCGTCGCTCTAAGGCGTGGGTGCCAGCGGCAGCAACAAGGTGACGCACAGGCCGCCCTGGGCGCGGTTGTGCAGCGAAATACGCCCGCCATGCGCTTCGGCGATCTCCCGTGTCAGTGCCAGGCCCAGGCCGGTGCCGTTGCGCTTGGTCGAGTAGAACGGCATCAGCGCGTTGTGCAGCACCGCTTCGTTCATGCCGTTGCCGCGGTCCAGCACTTCGATACGCAACCACTGCGGCACGCGCGTGACCCGCACCGCGACATCGCTGTTGGGCGGCTGTGCCTCGCCGCAGGCTTCGTGCGCATTCTTGAGCAGATTGAGTAGCGCCTGCTCGACCTGCGCGGCATCGATGCGGCTGGCGACCTCGCTCAGCTCGCCCTGCAACTGGAACGGTATCTGCTGCCGCAGGCGCTCCAGGAATGGTGCCCACTCGATGGTCTGCAATTGCGGCTGTGGCAACTTGGCAAAACGCGCATAGCCGCGGATGAAGCCTTCCAGATGGCGTGCGCGTTCTTCGATGGTTTCAAAGACCGTGCCCAGGCGGTCGGTGCGGTCGCGCCGCAACAATTCCGCGCCCGAATGCGCCAGCGAGGCGATCGGCGCCAGCGAGTTGTTCAACTCGTGGCTGATCACCCGGATGACCTTCTTCCAGGTCTGCACTTCCTGGCGGCGCAGCTCGGTGGTGAGGGTGCGGATCAGCAGCAACTCGTGGCCGCGGCCGTTGAGGTGGAAGCTGCGCCGGGACAGGTGATAGATCTGCTCGTCGTCTTCATCGTCGCCGTCTTCGCGTACCGCAAACAGGCAATCGCCGCCGCGCGCCAGGGCATCGCGCAGTTCGCCGGGCATGCGTTCGAGCACATCGTCCAGATGCTGGCCTTCGAGCTTGCGCCCGTCATGCAGCAGCTTGCGCGCGGCGTTATTGGAAAAGCCGATCCGCCGCAGGCCGTCGCCGCCGGCAATGACCAGCAGCATCGCCACCGGCGTGTTCTGCAGCATGGTGTCCAGCATCAATTCGCGCTGTACCAGGTCGCGCCGCTGCGCACGCAAGACGTCACCGAGTTCCGCATGCGCCTGCACCAGCTGTGCGAGCTCGTCGTTGCCGCGCCAGTACACGCCGAAGTTGTACTCGCCGTCGCGGTAACTGCTGGTGGTGCCGGCCAGGGCGCGGAACAGCGAGCGCATCGGCGCGGTGGCGCGGGCGAGACTGAACCACATCGCGGCCAGCAGCACGACGACCGAAATGGCAGCGACCTGCCAGCCGTGATCCAGCCAGTACGCCATGAACCAGGGCAGGGCGGCGGCCAGTGCCAGCACCGGCAATAGCCGTAAAAATAGCGCGAGCGTGAAGGAGCGATGCCACATATGCACATTCATTCCGACTTGATGCCGTAACGGTCCATGCGCCGGTACAGCGCCTGTCGGCTCAGTCCCAGGTCGGCAGCGGCCTGTGCGATGACGCCTTGCGCGCGTGCCAGTGCCTGCTCGATGCGTGCGCGATCCGGCTCGCCCGCCGCAGGCGCCAACGGCCGCGGCGCTGCGGCGCGTGGCAGGTTCAGGTCCGCAGCTTCGATGCGTGCGCCTTGTGCCAGCAGCGCGGCACGTTGCAGCACATTGCGCAGCTCGCGCACGTTGCCCGGCCATGCGTGCCGCTGCAGCGCGTCGCGCGCCTGCGCCGACAAGGGCGTGCCGCCGGCCAGGAAGTGGTCGGCCAGGGGGACGATATCGCCCGGGCGTTCGGCCAGGGCGGGCAGGGCGATTTCCACGGTGTTGAGGCGGTAGTACAGATCCTCGCGAAAGCTGCCGTCGCGGATCATCGCTGGCAGATCGGCGTTGGTGGCGCTGATGACGCGCACCTTGGCATGGCGCTCGCGGTTGGAACCCAGCCGCTCGTAGCGGCCGGTTTCCAGCACGCGCAGCAGTTTCATCTGGCCCGCCAGCGGCAGATTGCCGATCTCGTCCAGGAACAGCGTGCCGCCATCGGCGGCTTCGAACTTGCCTTCGCGCGCCTTGTTGGCGCCGGTGTAGGCACCGGCCTCGGCGCCAAACAGTTCCGCCTCGATCAACTCCCCGGGCAGCGCGCCGCAGTTGAGCGCGATGAACGGGCCGTGCCTGACGGCGGAATTGGCCTGGATGATCTCGGCGATCTTCTCCTTGCCGCTGCCGTTGGGGCCGGTGATCAGCACCGGCAAGTCCGAGCGTGCCACCTGACAGGCGAGCGCGATGGCCCGTTCGCTGGCAGGGTCGGCGAACACCGCGCCGCGCAGATCGTAGCGCTGTGTCAGTTGCTCGCGACCACGGTGCTCGCGTTCGCGGCGGCGCGCGAGCTCGCGCCGCGCTTCGGACAGTTCCAGCAGGTTGTTCACCGTGGTGAGCAGCTTGGTGTCGTCCCACGGTTTGGCGATGTAATCGGCGGCGCCAGCCTTGACCAGGCCCACCGCGCTGCCCAGATGCGTCCAGGCCGTGAGCAGGATGACCGGCAGGTCCGGGTGGCGCTGGCGGATCTGGGTGAACAAGGCTTCGCCTTCTTCGCCAGAGGTGGTGTCGGCGGTGAAGTTCATGTCCTGGATCACCAGGTCGAAGGCCTGCGCATCCAGTAGCGACAATCCGGCCTGCGGCGATGACGCATGCCGTGCTTCGATGTCGTGCAACGAAAACAGCACCTCCAGCGCGGTGGCCACGGCGGTGTTGTCGTCGATGATCAGGATCTGGGACATGGCGGATCAGGTTGGATGGGATGCCATCGTAGCGGCTAGCTGCCCGCTACGGCGCGGTGGGCGTAGCTCAGTACGCGGGTGATGATCCACTGCCCCGAATGCAGTTGCCAGACCATCAGGAAGTCGGCCGCGCCTTCGCACTTGCCGGTCGCCCGATCGCAGAAGCGGTGCTGGCCTTGCGCGATCGCGCCGAAGTCCCGAACCGGGTAGATCTTCAGGCTGCCGGGGATCAATTCTCGCGTGTAGTGCCCGCACGCGTACGTGCGGGTGTTCGCCAGCATGTCCTCGCGGTTCCATGTGACCCCGCCGGTGTCGTGATAGAACTCGACGTGCGGATCGAAATAGCTGGCGTGCTTTTCCAGCTGCGCCGGGTCGGCGCAGCGGTTGAAGCTGTCGAAGACCTCCTGGTCCAGAGAGGCGATGGTGGCTTGGAGATCGGCAGCGGTGACCGGTGTTTCGGCCAGGGCCGGAAGGGAGAGCAGGGACAGGGCGGCGAACAGAAGCGCTAGGTTGTTCTTCATCGATGGTGGTCCGGGAAGTTTGTCGATGGTGATTGGCGGACGCATGTGGCCGCTGCGGCGGCGCCTGGGCCCCGCTAGCGTGGCGTGGGCGGCAACGGCGCGATGGGCGGCAGCAAGGGCGCATAGCTTGCCGCTGCCCAGGTCAGGCGCAGCTGGACGCCATCGCGCAGGACCTCCATGACGATGGGCTTGCCCGCAGCGGCGCGCAGCGCGTCCAGCAAGTGCGCCACCGCGGTGATCTGGGTCCGGCCCGCGGTGCGCACGCGGTCACCGCGCTGCAACTGCAGGTCCAGCGCCACGCTGGCCTGGGTGACCAACAAGCCATCGCCGGTGGTGACGAGCTCAAGAACCTGATCGTTGTGGCGCCAGTTGAGCCGGGTGTCATTGACGACAAGCACCTCGTGGGTCGAAGCGCCCGCCTTGGTTACGGCATGCGCCTGGCCGGCGGGGACAACACAGAAGACCGCCAGAACGATCAGTACCGGTGTCGCAAAAAAGGTGGCCATAGGGATGTCCGGTTCGGAACGGTGGTTGCAAGATCGATGGCGGCAACGCCCGCCCCATCCCGGCCACCAGGGGCCGGGATGGGGCGCTGATCATCATGCACTGCGGGTGGCAACGGCCGGGGGGACCGCGGCCGCGCGGCGGGCCGGCCAGAACACCGCCAGCTGGCCGAGCATCCATAGCAGCAGCGCGCCAATCGGCAGATAGATTGCCGGCAGTCGCGGCAATTCGTAGCGTGCCATCAGCCAGACGTTGATCGAGTAGGCCATCAGCATGCCGAGCACGATGCCGATCGAGGCGAGCAGGAAATTCTCAATCTGGAAATAGCGCAGGATCTGGCTGCGTGTTGCCCCCAGTGCGCGGCGAATGCCGATCTGCTTGGTACGCTGCTGCACCCAGAAACTTGCCAGGCCGACGATGCCCAGTGCGGTGACGATCAGTAGCGCGATGCAGACCGCTCCAAGCAACCAGATCATGGCGCGATCATTGCGGAAGTACTTGTCGCGGATTTCGGTGTAAGTTTCTTGTTTCAGCACCAGCCGGCTGTTGTCCACCCTCATCAAGGCCGCCACCGCCGCCTTCAGCACCTCCGCCCGTCGAAGAGGGTCGCTGACACGCACGACGTATTGCCCATCCGTGTACGGAGGACGGATCGGCAACAGCATCGAATAGTCCTTTGCCGACAGCCCATTGACGTTGTTCGGCCGCGCCAGGGTGCGCACGATTCCGACGATACGCAGCGGGACATCGGCAGAGTAGATGGTTTTACCCAGCGCGCTGTGGTCCGGAAACATCTTGTCGGCGGCGGCCTGCGTCAGAATGACCGCTGCGCCCTTCTTGCGGACCTCATCGTCGTTATCAGCCTTTTCCTGGCTGATGTATTCGTCGGGGCTGAAGTCGCGTCCGGCATTCAATTGCAGGCCAAGTGCATCCAGGCTGCCTTCGCTGACCAGATACTGCGCGGCATTGAGCGTAGAGCGTTCCTGTTCCGGGGTGAGGGTCAGCCCCGTGTTGGACGAGTAATTGACGAAGGGGATCTGATTGGTGATGACCGCATTGCGCACGCCGGGCACCGCGCGTAGCGCTGCCAGATCCTCCCGGGTACGTGCATCGGCATTGGCCTGCGGACCGATGCCGTCCAGCTGGATGCTGAGCAGCTCGTGTTCGGCGATACCGCTGGCGCGATGGAGCGTGTCCAGGCGATTGCCGATCAGGAACAGCGAATTGCAAATGATGGCGCAAGCCAACGCAATCTCCAGCACGATCAGTGCGGCGGCCGTCTTGTGGCGGCGCAAGGTGGAGATGATGGGGCGGATGTCCATGGGCTGACCTTGAATATAGGGAGCGTGGCCCGCCGCGGTGCGGCGGGCAGGAGGTTCAGGACGACTTCAACTGCAGCGCCGGTGCGACCTGGATAGCGCGCCAGGACGGCAGGATGCCGGCGAGCAGACTCGCGGCGATCGCAATGGCGAACGTCAGCACCAGCATCGTGATATCCAGGTGCGCCAGCGCGGCGTAGTCCACCGGTTGCTGACGCACGGCCCACAGCCCCAGCCACGCCAGCACAAGTCCGCAGATGCCACCGGCCAGGCCGATGGTTCCTGCCTCCACCAGACACTGCGCAAAGATTGCGCTGCGCGACGCTCCAAGCGCGCGCCGCACACCGATCTCCCCGCTACGGCGCAGGAATTTTGCCAGCAGCAGGCCTACCGTGTTGAGTAGACACACCAGCAGAAAGCCCATGGCCAGCCATAGCTGCAGGCGTACGTCGCTAGGCACCACCTCATTGTGATCCAGCCATTCCATCACGTTACGCAGGCGCACATTGTTCGGTCGGGTAAAGCGCCCGGCGGCTCGTTGTTGATCGGAATAATTTTCGAGATAGGCCTTGTAATCGCCTGCCTGATTGGCGTTCTTCAACTCCACCCAATACTGCACCCAGTTGCAGGGCGCATTCAGTGCAGTGGTGTCGCCGGCCTCGACCTTGCCGGAGCAGTTGGTTCCTCCGGAGTGGCTCAGTTTCAGGTCCATCGCCGCGCTGAAAGGCACGTATAGCTGCTCTTTTGAGCCGTAGGTATCGAGGATGTCGTAAAAGCGTGGATCGACCTTCCAGGTATCGAGTACGCCCACGATCCGGAAGGTATTCTTGTCGACGCGCAGCTCGCGTCCGACGCTATTGCTGCCGTTGAACAGTTTCTCGTTCAGCGACTTGCTGATCACTGCGACACGTTCGTGCCGTTCGTCGCTGACGCTTGCCCAGCCTTGGCCATATAGGAACGGTACGTCGAACATCGGAAAGAAATCGGCCGAAGTGAAACGCGCCTCCAGCTTGAACGGACTCATTCCACTGCGCTGCGGCTCGAGCGCCACGCTTCCGCCAGTCATCATTGCCTGACGCATGGCGCGCTTTTCACGCAGTAGCGCTTCGGCGTCGAATCGGGTGGACTGGTAATCGGGCTCGTCTCCCGGCTGATAGCCGGACTTCGGTTCCGCATCGACCTGCACATAAAACAAGCGATCGCTCTTCTGCGGGATCGGATCGCCCGATAACACATAGAACACCGTCAACGTCGTCATGCTGGCGCCGATGCCCAGCGCGATAGCCAGCACCATCAGCGCGGTGAGGACCTTGTTGCGGCGGAAGCTGCGCAGCGCGAGAGTGAAGTAGTAGCCGAACATGGGCAGGCTCCTTAGTCGGCCAGGTGTGCAGCGGCGCTGGGCGCGCGCATCAGGCTGGGATTGCGTTCCAGATCGGTGGCCTGGCCATCGACGATATGTACGTTGCGCTGCGCGCGTACGGCCAGTTCCGGGTCGTGGGTGACCATGACGATGGTAGTGCCCTGGCTGTTGATTTCCTCCAGCAGTTCCATCACCCCGCGTGCCATTTGCGAGTCGAGGTTGCCGGTGGGTTCGTCGGCCAGCAGCAAACGTGGACTACCAGCCAATGCACGCGCAATGGCGGCGCGCTGCTGTTGACCGCCGGACAACTCGGTGGGGTAGTGCTTCAGGCGCGAGCCCAGGCCGACCTTGGTCAGTGCCTCTTCGATGCGCTGCTTGCGCTCGGCTGCGGCCATGCCGCGATAGCGCAGCGGTACATCGACGTTGTCGAACAGGTTGAGGTCGGGAATCAGGTTGAAGCCCTGGAAGATGAAGCCGATCTTCCGGTTGCGCAGCCGCGAACGTGCGTCGTCAGATAGGTGGCTGACGTCTTCGCCGTCGAGCAGGTATTGCCCGCTGGTGAAGGTCTCCAGCAGCCCGGCCAGGTTGAGGAAGGTGGTCTTGCCCGAGCCGGACGGGCCGGTGACCGCGACGAATTCGCCCTCGCGTACATGCAGGTCCAGCGAGCGCAGCGCGTGCGTTTCCACCTGTTCGGTGCGGAAGACCTTGGAGACCGATTGCATCTTGAGCATTGCCGATTCCTTTGCGAGAGAGGTGTGCGAAAGAGAGTGAGCGTGACGACTGCAACGTTGCGCGCAGTCGTCGGGAGCGTGGAGGCTGCGGAGCTATCGTTTCTAGTGAACGGTGACGCGCGGTGCATCGCCGAAGTTGTCTGCGCCGGATACCACCACGCGGTCGCCGGCCTGCAGCCCGGACAGCACCTGCACCTCGCCCAGGCTGCTGACGCCCATGCGCACGGGGCGGCGCACCGCGGTGTTGCCGTCCATCACGTAGGCGTAGCTGCCGCCGGATTGTTCGACGAACGGGCCGCGTTCGACCTTGAGCACATTGCGACGCGTGTCCATCACCACACGTGCGCTCATGCGTTGGCTCTGGCGCAGACCCGGCGGCTGCTTGTCAGTGAAGCGGATGCGCGCGGTGACTTCGCCATTGACCACCTCCGGCGACACCGCCGAGATGGCACCCGGGAACGGTTGGCCGCTGCCGCTGGTGAGCTGGGCCGGCATGCCGATCGCCAGATCGCGCGCGAAGCTTTCCGGCACCTTGATTTCGACCTCGAATTTGGACAGATCCACCACGCCCAGGATCGGCGCGTTCGCCGCGACCTGGGTGTGCTGCACCGCCTGCACCTGGCCGACCTGGCCGTCGAATGGTGCCAGCAGGGTGAGCGCGTCCACCTGGCGCTTTACTTCGGCCACCACGGCGCGCTGGCGGTCGGCCAGCAGGCGCTTGTTGCGCGAATCCAGGTCTGCGCCCTGGCTCTTCAATGCCGCATCGCGCTGGGCGTGCTGCAGGTCGATATCGGTCTTCTTCAAGGTGTCCTGCGCCTTGGCCAGCTCCACCTGCGGCACGGCGCCGCCATCGTAGCCGCGCTGGTAGCGCTCCAGGTCGCGCGCGGCGGCCTGCTTGTCGATCTTGGCCTGGTCGGTGAGCTTGCTGGCCGTGGCGCGCGCCAGGGTCGCATCCAGGGCCGCGCGGCTGGACTCGGCTTCCAGGCCGGCCAGGGTGGCCTGCTCCTGCGCCAGCTTGCTGCGCAACTCCGGGCTGTCGATGCGCGCCAGCTCCTGGCCCTGCTTGACCACGTCGCCGGCCACCACGCTCAGCGTCACCGTGCCGGCGGAGATGGCGTACAGCACCGGGCTGTTGGCGGCGATGACGCGGCCGTCGGCGGCGATGTCGCGGACCAGGTCGCCCTGGGTGACAGTGGCAATGCGCACCCGGCTGGCATCGAAGGAGCGGCTGCCGGCGCTCCACGCGGTGATCGCCCAACCGATGCCGGCCAGCACCGCCATGGTGGCGACGCCGGGCCACAGCCAGCGGCGCCATGGCGCGGCATGAGCGGGTGTGCGGATGACTTGGTCCTGGGCGGAGGTGTCACGAATCATGGCGGGCGTGCTCGGTGGCGTCATGCTGACAAAGCAGGCCGCGTGCCAACTTCCAAGTAACTGATATCAAAGGTATTCAGGCCAATGTAGCGGGTGTCCACAGTGTCCGCGGACACCCGCGCGGACACGCTGTCCGGCCGCGGTCATGCAGTGGACAAGAGCGGACACGCTAAAATGCCGCTCTTCTTTCCTAATGAGCTGTCCCTATGTGCGGCATTGTCGGAGCGATCGCCGGGCGCGACGTGGTCCCGGTCCTGATCGAAGGACTCAAGCGGCTGGAATATCGCGGCTATGACTCTTCCGGCATTGCGGTGCTCGATGGCGACCACGTGCGCCGGGTGCGCCGTACCGGGCGGGTGGCCGAAATGGCCCAGGCCGCGCAGGCCGAACGCTTCGGCGCCACGCTGGGCATCGGCCATACCCGTTGGGCTACGCATGGCGGCGTGACCGAAGCCAACGCGCATCCCCACATCAGTGCCGGCATCGCGCTGGTGCACAACGGCATCATCGAAAACCACGAGCAGCAGCGCGAGAAGCTGCGTGCACTCGGCTACACCTTCGAGTCGCAGACCGACACCGAAGTCATCGCCCATCTGATCCATCATCATCTGGCCGACGCCGGCGATCTGCTCGGCGCGCTGCAGCGCACGGTCAAGGAGCTCACCGGCGCCTACGCGCTGGCGGTGATGAGCCAGGCCGAGCCGGAGCGTTTCGTTTGCGCGCGCATGGGCTGCCCGCTGCTGATCGGGGTGGGCGAGGGCGAAAACTTCGTCGCCTCCGATGTCTCGGCCATCGTGCAGGCCACCCGCCAGGTGATCTTCCTGGAAGAGGGCGATACCGCCGAGCTGCGCCGCGATGGCGTGCGCATCTTCGACGGCGACAACGCACCGGTCGAGCGTGCGCTGCATCTGTCGGATGTGTCGCTGGCCTCGCTGGAACTCGGCCCGTTCCGCCACTTCATGCAGAAGGAAATCCACGAACAGCCGCGCGCGCTGGCCGATACCATCGAGGCGGCGATTGATGCCAAGGGCTTCCCGGCATCGCTGTTCGGTGCCAATGCAGAAGCGGTGCTGCGCGACATCGAAGGCGTGCAGATCCTGGCCTGCGGCACCAGTTACTACGCCGGCATGACCGCGCGCTACTGGATCGAAGCCATCGCCGGGCTGCCATGCAGCGTGGAAATCGCCAGTGAATACCGCTACCGCGCCGCCTATGCCAATCCCAAGCACCTGATCGTCACCATCTCCCAGTCCGGCGAAACGCTGGACACGATGGAAGCGCTGAAATACGCCAAATCGCTTGGCCACCTGCATACGCTGTCGATCTGCAACGTGCCCGAAAGCGCGATCCCGCGCGCCAGCGAGCTGGTGTGCTACACGCGCGCCGGTGCCGAGATCGGCGTGGCATCGACCAAGGCATTCACCACGCAGCTGGCGGTGCTGTTCCAGCTGACCGTGGTGCTGGGCAAGTTGCACGGGCGCGTCAGCGACAGCGAAGAAGCCGATTACCTGGAGCAGCTGCGTTTCCTGCCCGGCAGCGTGCAGCATGCCTTGAATCTGGAGCCGCAGATCATGGCTTGGGCCGAGCGGTTCTCGCCGAAAGAGAACGCCTTGTTCCTGGGGCGTGGCCTGCATTACCCGATCGCCCTGGAAGGCGCGCTCAAGCTCAAGGAAATCTCCTATATCCACGCCGAAGCGTATCCGGCAGGCGAGTTGAAGCACGGCCCGTTGGCTTTGGTGGACGCGGCCATGCCGGTGGTGGTGATCGCACCGAACGACCGGCTGCTGGAGAAGGTCAAATCCAATATGCAGGAAGTGCGCGCCCGCGGCGGCGAGCTGTTCGTGTTCGCCGACCAGGACAGCCATTTCAGCGAATCCGAAGGCGTGCACGTGATCCGCACGCCCCGCCATGCCGGCGTGCTGTCGCCGGTGATCCACACCATCCCGGTGCAGCTGCTGGCCTACCACACCGCCCTGGCACGCGGCACCGACGTGGACAAGCCGCGCAACCTGGCCAAGTCGGTGACGGTGGAGTAGCAAGTGGCACGCGGTCAGGCACTGGGATCGACCGCATGCGGGGCCAGGTGCGCGGCGGCCGGATGCCGAACCGTTGTCCGGCGTCGGAGCCGGTGTGGAGCGTTTCGCCCAACTGCCAGGTGCGCGTGTAACGGAGCATCCACCACCTCGCAGATGCCTGAGCGCGCGGGCGTGGTAGACAGCGACGAGGGCACGGCTGAGCGTCTTGCCTCGCCTGGCAGTCTCGTCCAAGCCCAGGCTCAACGGCACTGCGCTGGTGGCGCAGCGCACGTGCATCGACTCTTCTTCGCGTAGTAGAGGTGCTGGCGGAACGCCGCGCATCGCCGCCGGCGACCTGCGCCGCATTGGCAGACAGGTGCCCAGGCTGCCAGCAGTTTGGCCCAGCTTATGCATACGCTTTCTGCGAGGGTCACCACCACGCAGGAGGACGTATGCACGAGTCTTTCAAACAGGGAGCGCCGGCCGAACTGTGGCAGGCGTTGGTGCGCGAAGCAGGCGAGCGGATTGCACGTCCGCTGGACGAATCGCGCGAGCACTATCTGGTCTTCGTGCTGCTGCGCTTCCAGCGCGATGCGCATCTGCTGTCACGCACGCAAGCGCTGGCCTGGCTGCATGCGCAGGAACAGGTGGGCAGCGTGCGTGCGGACCTGCTGCGCGATGTCGGTGATGGATGTCTGTTGATCGCAGGCCTGTTTCCCGGCGTCGCGCAACGGCGCCGACTCAGTGTGGACTACTTCATCGATCTGGGACGAGGCGCCTACTCCGACGTGGCCGACACCCACTGCAGCGATGCCGGCCTGTTCGCACAACTGGCCGACAGCTATCGCGAACTGGTCCGCATTCTCGCTGCCTTGCGCACGCCGCGTCACTGGCAGCCCGGCGCCGGCGGGATCCTGCATGCCTGATTCTTGAGGTCGGGCAAGGGCGGTCCCCACACAGGCGTGGGGACTGTCCCGACTGCGATCGCCAGCGGTCTCGCGCACACTATCCCGGCAGGCCGATCTGCCGGGTGGGGTGCCATTACCCGGCCGATCACGGCACTGCGCAGTTGATGACCATCGCGTCGATGCGCTGCATGGGGGACATGCAGCGCATCGCCATCATCCATATGGACGGGGATTCATGAAAACGTGTATTGCGGCGGTGCTGTTGGCACTGCCTGGGCTTGCCGTTGCACAGGACGTGCCGCCGGGTTATTCCGGCCAGGGTGGAATGACGCTGCAGGAGATCGATCCTGCCATCTATGCATATCACTACGACCACGGCTTCGTGGGCGAGGATGCAATGGGTTGGGATCCTGCGCTGCAATTCACCTGGTCGCGCATTGCCGCGGCCGAGGTCTGCGCACAGCAGGCGCCTTCCGATGCACTGATCGCCAAGCTGGTGGAGCAGTACGGCAAGGATGCGGTGGTACACCAGACCAATGGCATTGGTTTCCACGAAGCGCAAATGCGTGCCGCCGGCACGTTCTGCACGCCGACGCGTAGTGCAGAGGCCACTGCAGTAGTGCCTGCATTTGCGGGCGGAGATTTTTCCACGGCAACCGTCTATGCGGCGGCGGCCGAGGCGGGGACGGTGGTGGTTGAATCGACTGATTCGACCACAGGAAACCTGGAAGGCGCGCTCATGCCCTCCGCAGATTGGGCGTTGCAGCTGCCATTGCAGGCGCAGCTCAACGTGGGTTCGAACGGTCAGCCCAATGGCGATGAAATGTTGCGGGTGGTGCGGCGTGGCCACACCGGTGCCTTGGTTGGGGTCCAGGTTGCCGCCAGCTTGTTTGCCCGTGGCTTGGTGGCCTCATCCTTCAGCAAGGATCAGCTGAAAGGTGAAAAGATCAAGAGTATCGGCAATCCTGGATATGCACTGCAACGCGATGCGGTCAACGCGCAACTGAAGGCCTACTTCAGCGGCCATCCGTCCGCGATCCCGGTCGATCCGTTTCCGCTGCAGGTGGTCATGTCCGATTGGGTGTTGGTCTATCAGAGCCTGAGCGATACCGCATCACCCTACGAGTTGCGTTACAACGTCAGCATCGGTGGGGAGCGGAGTGGGTTGTTGAAGCGCAAGGCAAGCCCGGTCCATCTGGTCTGTGTACCGACGCCACGCACTGCCTCGCTGGAAGAGTGGGAAGCCAATGATTACGCATTGGTCAAACAAGCCGCACAAGCCTATAGCGATGAATGTGCAGCGAAATTCGCCGAGCGCTTGCCGCAATGGTTTCCGGACAGAGAGGCTGTTGCGGCCTCCAACTGAGCGTGGGATCGTTCAACGACGGACATCAGATCGCTGGGGGATCTGGAAAATTTCGCTGTCAGCGTATTGCTTTAACCAGAACGGGGCACTGATCCAACGATCAGTGCCCCGTTCTGTTTTCCGGAATGCAGATGTATCAGGCGACGCCGCGCGCCTGGCTGCGTTGCTGCTCTTGCTGATCTTGGACCTGTGTTTGTGACTGCAGCTGCGCGTCCTGCCGGACGGCATTGCTGCTTTGCTCCAATGGGCGTTCTGCAGCCGATGCCTTGTCCGTATAGATTCGCTGGTGCGCCGGATCGCTCGGCTGACCCTGTACCGCGAACAGTCCGGTGCCGTCCTTGCTCTGCATCACCGCATCGATGCGCTGCAAACCGCTGACCTTGGCTTCGAACGCCAATGAACCCGCTGCATTCTCCAGTGCACGACGGTCCGCGAACGCATTCGGACCCAGCTGTTCCAGCTTGCTCACCGCCTGGTTGTACAACGGATGATCGGGATTGGTTTTTTCCGACAGCAACGGCGTCTTCTCGGCCTGCTTCAGCGCCTTGAGCGTATCGCCGCCAACGACGCCATCATCCTGCAGTCCGTGTGCACGCTGGAAGGCCTTGACCGCCTCACCCGTTCGCTGGCCATAGGCGCCATCGGCGTTGAGTTCATTGCCCCTTGCGTCCTTGTAGCCCAACTGCTGCAGGGTCTGCTGCAACTTGAGAACTTCAGCGCCATGCGACTTATCGCGCAGAACCCCGGATGTTTCTGCCGCAGCCTGCGCATGCGCGGGTTTGTGTGCGTTGCCGTCGTGAGACTGCTGCTTGCTTTGGCTGCGGTCCTGCAGCAACTCGCGCGCCTCGGAAAGCGGGTCGCTGGCATAGAGCTTGACGCCCTTGGCGTGCTTGCGTTCAAGGTAAGAGTCCAGCGAGCTGAGCTCGACACCCTCACCGCCACGCGATTGGCTGATCTTAAGCTCGCCATCCTTGGGGTCGCGCACCACCATGGTGATGTGGTCGATACCTTTGTAGCGCCCTTTGTCCCAACCCAGTGAACCATTGTCCTCGCCGATGATCATGCCTTCCTTGAGCTTGTCGGCAGTGACGTCCTTGCCCTCGATCAGGACACCAGAACGCTGCTCCGATTTGCGCAGCAGTTCAGATGCACTGTCATAGCCCGAAACGAATTTTTGCTCGTCCGCGAAGACTGATTTGCCTGCGCCCTGATTTATCTCGTCCATCGTGGCGTTTTGCATTTTGACGACCCAGCCCGAACAATCGACCGTACCTTTGTCTGGGTTCTTTGCACCCATGCCGTACTTGACGTGGTCATATTTGACAGTGAGATCGTAGGCGGCATTGAGTGCAATGCCCTGCCCGTCAGGGTGTTGTTGTTGTGCGGATACCGACTGTGTCGGCGATTGCACCTGCCGATTTTCCGAAACGGGAGCAATGCCTTTTTCAGGAATGCGGATACGGTCCATCTTCGTATCCCAATACTGGACAAACGTTTGCGCCATGTCTTTGTCGGACATGCGCTGGAACGTCGCAGCATCCACACCGGTCAGGGACTTCAGTTCTTTCTCGCCTACATTGTTGAGGATGTTGGCGCGTGTGCTCTCTAGCCCGAAAGATCCCGTGGCGATCGCGGTCTGAAGAGAGCGGTAACCGCTCGCGCCCTGCTGATGGGCCATATACATGTCCAGGCCATCAGGCGCCGATTTGCCCGATAGGTAAGGCCGGCCATCGCGTTCGTGTCGGTCGACCAGGGTTGCGCGGTTATCCAGGTACAGCCGCGCGGCTGCATCCGTATTGACCACCGCGTCCAGCTCGCGTCCAGTAATACCGTACTCGCCGGCGGTTCGGGGGGTGAACTGGAATAGTCCTTTTGCACCACTGGCCCCGCGGCTGGCCAACTCGTTGAAGTTGCCGCCGGTCTCTACGTGGGCAAAACGCAGGAAGTCGTCACGTGGGATATTCCGCTCGATCGCTTCGCGTTCGATGATATCGAGCACTTGGGCTCGTGAGTAGTTCGTCGGCATCGCTCAAGGTCCTTGATTGAGTGCTGCAGCCACGCGGCTGCAGCGGTACGCCGCCCGAACCAATTCCTTTGGTCCTGTATTAAGGGGTCGGCAGATACGATTTCTGGGCTGCATCGTACCGGTATACAACCGTTTCGTCACCCCCGCTCGTCGGCGGGCCGGCCGAAACGGTTACTCGCAGCTTGGGCAGGCCGGCTTGCGGAACAAATTCAAGCGTACTGCTGTTCTTGATACAGGGGATTTTCCCAGGCGCGTCCTCGCCACAATCGGCACTATTGTCCTCACCGGCCGGGAGATTGCCGAGATAGGTCCAGTGCCTATCGTCGATGTCCTGGGTTTCCTTCGGGTTGTACACGAGTACATCGTAGGAAAGGATGCGTATGCCGGACTGCAGGCTCCACGTCGGCACGGTCAGGACCAGTCGACCATCGTCGGTGACAACGGTCTGTGGCTTGCGTGTCGTGTCGACCGTGTTGCCTTTTTCCATTCCGCCGAATTCGCCGATGTAGGGCTCTGCGCCGAGAAACTTCCAGGGCGACTTGCTGCCCGGTTCGCTGGTGACGAAGGTGGCGTGGGCTAAGGTCACCTTGGTTTCCGGCGCCGCATAGTGGTTTTCACGCTCGGCACCGAAGAGCTGGGGGGTTTTCCAGGCGAAGCCGGTGTAGTAATGCGTACCACCAAGGTCGAACTGCAAGCCGTACCAGAAATGGATCCAGCTGCCATTGGCGATTTCATAAGACAGTGCGCCATCGCCATCGACATCGCTAATGAAGTAGAGCGCGCTATCCGGACGGGGCGGCTGGAGCTGTTGGGTGGAACCCTGGGTTGCATCCTGCATGGGAGAAGCGTCCTTATCTGAAGGTTTGGGGGGGGCGCTGGCCGGGGCGGCGGTTGTCTTCGGAGCTGTGGCGTCTGTTGCCGCCGGTTTGCAGGCGGCCAGCATCGCTAATGCAAGGATCAGCGGAATCTTCCTGACGAGCATCGGGGTGCATCCATTGCGAAGGGCGGCGAAAGTCTACTCCAGCGCGGCGATGTGTCCAGTCGTCGCGCCGGGCCTTGCAGAGCCAGGCTATCTACCAGGCTTGGGGCTTCCAGGCGATGGGCGGGGGGCCTTCAAGTCTGCATCCCTTCTGTTGCATCCCTCGTCCGCTGACGCCTCAGCGTTATCTGGTGGACTGTCTGCTCACGCCAAAGGCGTATTGGAAATGATCTCCACCCAATAGCCGTCCGGGTCCTTGATGAAGGCCAGGTGCTTCATGCGGCCGTCTTCCAGGCGTTTTTGGTAGGCCACACCGAGGCTGTCGAAGCGTGCGCAGGCGGCGTGGATGTCCGGTACCGAGACGCAGATATGGCCAAAGCCGCGTGGGTCGCTGTTGCCGTCGTGATAGACCGGGCCGTCCTGGGTTTCGGTGCCGTGGTTGTGGGTGAGTTCCAGCACGCCGGGGATGCCGGCCATCCACAGGCGGCGCGCTGCGTCGTCGTCCGGAATCGCGGTGTCCTGCGGCAGCAATGCGAGAAAGTACAGGCTGAACTCCGCCTCGGCGAAGTGGCGCGCATCCAGCAGGCGGAAGCCGAGCACACGCGTGTAGAAATCCAGCGAGCGCTGCGCATCCTTGACGCGCAGCATGGTGTGGTTGAACACGAAGCCACGCGTCTCGGCGGGGGCGGCGCTGGCGCCGGGTACCTGTTGCAGGTCGGTCAAAGGCATTGTGGTTTCCTCGATTTGAACGGGTGCGCGGGACAGGCGCGCAGGACGTGCAGTTTAGCGGGGCGCGGGTGGGCGCCATGTCTGCAGCGCGCCATGGCGTGTTGCACCACGGCGTGTGTGGATGTGCGGCATGCCGGGCATGACCTTGCACGGCAGATTGCCAGTTCGCTCGCTCGATTGCGGCCCACGCTTGCACGCAGAAACTAGCGGGGGGCGGTGCAATTGGCGTCGCGATGACGCAGCCGTACATCTCGAGTCAGAACCAGAAACGGATGCCGGCAACGAACTGGCTGTCGCGTGGGCGCTCACCTTCCAGCGCGTCGCGTCGCGCGGCATCGCCGAAGCTGCGGGTATGCACCCAGCCGATATACGGCGCGAAACGGCGGTTGAACTCATAGCGCAGCCGTACCCCGGCTTCCACCTGCTCCATGCCATTGCCGATCCCTCGCCGGTCATCGTCGGTGAGGGCGATGTCCGCTTCCACGCGTGGCTGCAGGATCAGCCGATTGGTGAGTAGAACGTCGTACTCGCCTTCCAGGCGCAGCGCAGCGCGGCCGCCACTGCCCAGGTATAGCGTGGCTTCGGTTTCGAACTTGTAGGGCGCCAGGCCCTGTACGCCAAAGGCGGCCCAGCTGCGACGATCACCCGGGGCAAGATCCTGGCGTGCGCCGACCAGCAGATCCCACCACGGCGAGATCGCGTGACCGTAAAAGGCCTCGAGCGACGCGGATTGGGTGCGGCCGTTTTCCCGCGCGCCCTCGCTGCGTAACCACAGGCGGTCGATGTCGCCGCCGATCCAGGCGCGTGCCTCCCAGTCCTGGCCGGTGCCGCGATCGGTATCAACCGCTTCCAGGCGATCGAGCAGGATGTAGTGGTTGATGCCTGCGCCGTGCATCGCGTGTGCCTGCAGTGGCGCAAAGGCGGTGGCAATTTCTTCGGCGGTCAGTGCTGGAATCGGTTCGCGTGGCAGCGCCGTGCCAACCGGCGATGCAGGCGTCGGCGCGGTGTGTACACGATGGTCCATTGAATGATGCTGCATGCCGTCATGCGTGATCGAGCGGTGTTGCATCGCGTCGTGGGTCATCGGAGCAGGCTGCGATGTGCGGTCATCCGTTGCGTCGTGATGCATCTCGCTCTTTATCGAACCCTGTAACGTCGCGCCGTGCTCCGTTGCCTCAGCAGCCTGGTCGGCAGAATCATGGCCCATCGCCTCCATCGCACCGTGGTCCATCGCGGCGTGATGCATGGCGCCGTGGTCCATGCCGGCATGCGCCATCTGCGAATGATCCATTGGCGCTGCGGTGTTCTGCTCTACCGGTTGACCATGCTGATGCCGCGGTTGTGCAGCCCCCATCGCTTCCGTCGCCGCCGAGGATTCAACAGTATCGTTCGCAGGAGTGCCCGAGGTCTGCGTTACCGCCTGCGCTCCACCAGGATGCTGGCCGTGCGCAGACGTCATCGCAGGCGTGGTTTCCTGCGAAGAGGTCGATGCAGTAGCCGTCGCTGCCTGCGAGGCTTGCGCGTTGTATGCGCCTGCTGTGCCGCCGGTCTGCACCGCTGCTGCATGCTCGCCATGCGCAGCGGCGTTCATCGCATCATGCGTGTGGCCCTGCGCGGCCAGTGATGCGCTGAACAACCAGGTGCCCACCAGCAGTGGGCGTAGACCTGACGCGCTCATGCTTCCACCCGCACTTCGCGCATCATGCCCGCTTCCATGTGGTACAGCAGATGGCAGTGGTAGGCCCAACGGCCGAGCGCATCCGCACGCACGCGATAACTGCGGCGCGTGCCGGGCGGCATGTCGATGGTGTGTTTGCGAACCTGGAAATTGCCGTCGGCATCTTCCAGGTCGCTCCACATGCCGTGCAGGTGGATGGGGTGCTGCATCATGGTGTCGTTGACCAGCACGATACGTAGCCGCTCACCGTAGCGCAGCCGCAGGGGCTCGGCCGAGGCGAACGCCACGCCATCGAACGACCATGCGAATTTTTCCATATGCCCGGTCAGATGCAGTTCGATCTCGCGCCCGGGTTCGCGGCCATCCGGGTCTTCGAACAGGCTATGCAGATCGCCGTAACACAGCACGCGGCGGCCGTTGTCGCGCAGGCCCACGCCGGGGTCGTCAAGACGTGGCGCGGTGGCATTGCTGCGCATGTCGATCAGTGGATTGCCATCTTCGCTGGCGGGGTGGTGGGGTGTCTTGCCGGATGTCGCGTCCGCAGCGTGCGCATGCTGGGCCGGCATCTGCATCTGCATCTGCATCGCGTGTGCGGCATGCGGGGCGCCCTGCATCGCGTCGCCTGCATGCTTGGCATGGGCTGCGTGCGTCATGCCATCGCCATGTCCCATGTCCTGCATGGTCAAGATGGCACGCGGGTCCAGCGCGGGAATCGGCGCCTGCAGGCCATGCCGCACCGCCAGCGTTCCGCAGGCAAAGCCGGTGCGTCCCATGTCCTGCGCAAATAGCGTAAAGGCGTCCTGGCCGGATGGTTCGACGAGCACGTCGAAGGTCTCGGCCGCGGCAATCCGCAGTTCGTCCACGCTGACCGGATGCACGTACTGGCCATCGGCCGCGACCACGGTCATGCGCAGGCCGGGGATACGGATGTCGAAGTAGGTCATCGACGAGCCGTTGATGAAACGCAGCAACACCTTTTCGCCCGGCGCGAACAACCCGGTCCAGTTGCCGGCCGGCGCCACGCCGTTGAGCAGGTAGGTGTAGGTGTTGGCGTTGACGTCGGACAGGTCGGTCGGAGTCATGCGCATGCGGCCCCACATGCCACGGTCGGCCAGTGTCGCGCGCAGGCCGTCTTCGCGCGCATCGCGCAGGAAATCGCCCACCGTGCGCTGGGCGTAGTTGTCGTGGCTGGGCATCTGCTTCAGGCGGCGGAACAACGCCGCCGGGTCGAGATCGGTCCAGTCCGACAACAGCACCACATGCTCACGATCGTGGCGGTACGGCGGCGGTGTCAGCGGGTCGATTACGATGGCGCCGTACAGGCCGGCCTGTTCCTGGAACATGGAATGGCTGTGGTACCAGTAGGTGCCGGATTGGCGCAGTGCGAAGTGGTAGTGATACTCCTGGCCCGGCGCGATGCCATCGAAGCTCATGCCGGGCACGCCGTCCATGTTGGCCGGCAGCAGCAGGCCGTGCCAGTGCACCGAGGTGGGTTGGTCGGGCAGGGTGTTGCGCACCCGCACGCTCACCGTATCGCCCTCGCGCCAGCGCAGCGTGGGCGCAGGCAGGCTCTGGTTGACGGCGATGGCAGGGCGCGTGCGCCCGGTGAAATTGACCGGCAGGCGGCCGATCTGCAGCGACTGGCTGCTGCCGCGCAGGACCGGCGTGGTCACCGCGCCGGCCGCACGCGCGTCGGCACGCCACAGCCCGGCACCGGCGGCAACACCGCCCAGCGCCAGGCCCTGCACGAAACGGCGCCGGCTGATTCCGTGGTTGGCGGTTGGGGTGAAGACAGGAGTATCGGACGACATGACACCTCCGGTGCATCCACCGAACCGGCAGACGCAACGCATCGCTGAGAAATCCCGCATCCATCGATGCAGGGCGAAGAGCGATCAGGGCAGCCAACACATCCGCGTGAAACGGCAGGGGCATCGACGACGTGGGAAGCGGGGGTGAACACGCGGGGCGGGAAGATCCCCGCGACCGCTACACGTACCCGGCGTCGAACGCCGCCATGGTGTCGGCTGCGCTCAGCCGATGGGAGGTCGAACCGGCTGTTCGGGCACCGGGCTACCACGCCCGTCGGCCGGAATCGCCGGCAGTGCCAGGCGGCCGGGCAGGCCGGCAGGTATCGCCGGCAGGGTCAGCAAGGCCAGGCTGCAGTGTTGCAGGCAGTCGCAGCTACCCAGCTTGCAGCAGTCGGCTGCGTGCGCGTGGCGGGACGCGTTGTCGGGCTGGGTCGGGGCCGGCGGCGCCATGTCCTCATGACAGGGCATGGCAGCGGCGCTTGCCGCATGCCCCGCCGCATGCGCAGCCGGCTGCGGCATGGCCATCTCCGGCATCGCCATGCCCACCGACGCCCATGCGCCGGTGGCCGTGTTGGCGACAAGGCACAGGCACAACAGCAGGCGGAGCAGGCAAGGCAGCATGGGCGCTCGCGGCGGAAACAGATGCGGCCAGCATACCATCGGCTTCCGACTGCCCCCCCGATGACCGCCTGCGGCGGGTGTGCGCCTGGCGGCGGTAGAATTGGGGTCTCTTTCGCATCACGTCCGTGCCCATGTCGCAGCGCCAGTGGGTGGCCGCCGCCATCCAGAAGATCGAGGCCGATTTCAACCGTTCGGCCGATACCCATCTGATTCCCATGGACCTGCCGGGCTATCCGGGCATCGACCTGTACTTCAAGGACGAGTCCAGCCACCCCACCGGTAGCCTCAAGCACCGGCTGGCGCGGTCGCTGTTCCTGTACGCGCTGACCAATGGCTGGCTGCGCGAGGGCCGCCCGGTGATCGAAGCCTCCAGCGGCTCCACCGCTGTGTCGGAAGCGTATTTCGCGCGCCTGCTGGGGGTGCCCTTCATCGCGGTGATGCCGGCCTCGACCTCGCCGGAAAAGATCGCCGCAATCGCGTTCCAGGGGGGGCGCTGCCACCTGGTGGAGCGCGCCTGCGACCTGGACAGCGCCTCGCACCAGCTCGCACGCGAGACCGGCGGGCACTTCATGGACCAGTTCACCTATGCCGAGCGCGCCACCGACTGGCGCGCCAACAACAACATTGCCGAGTCGATCTTCAAGCAGCTGGCCGAAGAGCCGCACCCGATTCCGGAATGGATCGTCTGCAGCCCGGGTACCGGCGGCACCAGCGCCACCCTGGGGCGCTATGTGCGCTACCGGCGCCACGCCACCCGCATCCTGTGCGCCGACCCGGAAGTGTCGGTGTTCTTCGACGGCTACTGCCGTGCGGTGGACGGGCAGTGCCCCAAGGAACTGGCCATCACCGGCGGCTCGCGCATCGAAGGCATCGGCCGGCCCCGGGTGGAGTCCAGCTTCATTGCCACCTGCGTGGATGAAATGATCAAGGTGCCAGACGCCTTGAGCCTGGCGGCCATGCGCCACGTCAGTGCCACCCTGGGCCGCCGCGTGGGCGGTTCCACCGGCACCAACTTCATCGGCGTGCTGCACGCCGCGCAGCGGATGCGCGAGGAAGGCCGGCAGGGCTCCATCGTCACCATCCTGTGCGATGCCGGCGAGCGTTACGCGCACAGCTACTACGACCCGGCATGGTATGTGGCGCGCGAGATCGACACCGTCGACAGCGACGCGGCCATTGCCAGCGCAGTGAACGGCGGCGCGTTGCCGCCGCTGCCTTGTGCTGCGCTGGAATGACCGCCATATCGTCACGATAGATGGTGCATGCACCTGTGTGCACCGCCGCGTGCCGCTTGTCCCTTCCCCTGATTCAGTCCACCGCAGGAGCGCCCCATGACCAACCCGCTGCTCGACCTCTCCGGACTGCCGTCCTTCGATGCGATCCGCCCCGAACACGTGGGCCCGGCGATCGACCAATTGCTCGCCGAGGCCGAGGCGGCGGTGAAGGCGGCCGAACAGGTCAGCCCGGTGCGCTGGGACAGCTTCGTGGTGCCGCTGGACGATGCCACCGAGCGGCTCTGGCGCGCCTGGGGGCAGGTGGGCCATCTGCAGGCAGTGATGAACACCCCCGAGTTACGCGAGGCCTACAACAGCAACCTGCCCAAGGTGAGCCGCTTCGGCAGCGCGCTGGGCCAGAACCTGGCGCTGTACGCGCAATACAAGGCGCTGGCGCAATCGCCGGAAGCTGCGCACTACGATGAAGCCCGGCGCAAGGTGCTGGAAAACGCGCTGCGCGATTTCCGGCTCGGCGGTGCCGAGCTGGACGACGCCGCCAAGGCGCGCTTTGCGCAGATCCAGGAAGAACTGTCGGCACTGGCGGCGAAGTTTTCGCAGAACGTGCTCGATGCCACCGATGCCTGGTCCTACGTGACCGAAGACGACACCCAGCTGTCCGGTCTGCCGGCCGAAGTGATCGCCGCCGCGCGCGCGGCCGCAGAAAAGGACGGCGTGCCAGGGTGGAAGTTCACCCTGCAGATGCCGTGCTACCTGCCGGTGCAGACCGATGCCGATAGCCGCCAATTGCGTGCAACGCTCTATCGCGCCAATGCCGAGCGCGCGTCCGAGTTCGGCGACGCCGCGCTGGACAACAGCGCCAATATCGATCGCATTCTCGCCCTGCGCGCAGAGCTGGCGCAGCTGCTCGGGTTTGCCAGTTACGCGGAGTATTCGGTCGCCACCAAGATGGCGCAAAGCCCGGATGAAGTGATGGGCTTTCTGCGCGATCTGGCGGTGCGCGCCAAGCCGTATGCGCAACGCGACCGTGCCGAGCTCGAGGCCTTTGCACGCGACGAACTTGGCCTGGACGAACTGCAGGCCTGGGATCTGGCCTACGTTAGCGAAAAGCTCAAGCAGGCGCGCTACAGCTTTTCCGAGCAGGAAGTGAAGCAGTATTTCACCGAGCCGAAAGTGCTGGCCGGCTTGTTCGATGTGATCCACAGCTTGTACGGCCTGCGCGTCACGCCGGACAGCGCGCCGGTCTGGCATCCGGACGTGCGCTTTTACCGGCTCGAAGATGCGCAAGGTGCCCTGGTTGGCCAGTTCTATCTGGATCTGTACGCACGCGAAGGCAAGCGCGGTGGCGCGTGGATGGACGATTGCCGCAACCGCCGCGAGACCGCCAATGGCGTGCAGACACCGCTGGTGTACCTGGTGTGCAACTTCGGTCGCGGCAGCGGCGATGCACCGGCCACGTTCCGGCATGGCGAAGTCACCACGCTGTTCCATGAAATGGGCCACGGCCTGCATCAGTTGCTCACCCGCATCGGCGAGTTGGGCGTGGCAGGCATCAATGGTGTGGAATGGGATGCGGTGGAGTTGCCCAGCCAGTTCATGGAGAACTTCTGTTGGGAATGGGAGCGCGTGCAGGCGATGACCGCACACGTGCAGACCGGCGAGCCGCTGCCGCGCAATTTGTTTGATCGGCTGCTGGCCGCACGCAATTTCCAGAGCGGCATGTTCACCGTGCGGCAGCTGGAATTTGCGTTGTTCGACATGCAGTTGCACAGCAGTTTCGACCCGACGCAGGACAGCGTGCTGCAGCTGATCGAACGCGTGCGCGATGAGGTAGCCGTCAATCGTCCCCCGGCGTGGAATCGCTTCCCGCATCAGTTCAGCCACATCTTCGCCGGCGGCTACGCGGCGGGTTACTACAGCTACAAATGGGCCGAAGTGCTTAGCGCCGATGCCTACGCCGCGTTCGAAGAAGCGCCGGAACAGGTAGCTGAAACTGGCGCACGTTTTCGGCATGAAGTGTTGTCGCGCGGTGGCAGCCGCAGTGCGGCTGACAACTTCCGGGCTTTCCGGGGACGCGCGCCGAGCATCGACGCATTGCTGCGGCACAACGGCATGGCGGGCTGATGGCGCCCGTTGCGCAGTCGTCACCTGCTACCGGCCGCTACGGCGTTCGCATTGCATTGAGGTGAGCTGTCTTATAAACGCGACGTGACGCCTCTTGGTGAGGCGCAGTGTGCAGTGGAATAGGGCACAAGGAGAGCGCAATGCAGCGACGTTTGTCATGGAGTGTGCTATGGCTGATGGCCGTGGCCCTGCCGGTTTGGGCGCAGCACGCCGGCCACGCCAACGGCCTAGTTGGCCTGCGCGCCGGGCCTGCTGAAGAGTATCGACGTGTGGGCGAAGTTCAGCCCGGCACTGCGATTCAGGTCTATGGTTGTCTCGACAGCGGCACCTGGTGCGACGTGCGTTCACCGGAGGCACGTGGTTGGATTCCTGCGACGTCAATCGTGCTCAATCACGGTGCCCTGACGCGCGTGGTGCCGAAAGTGAAGTTCTCGCTGGACGCCTACTGGGACACGCACTATCGCGGCCGCGAGTGGACGGTCGAGAGCGAGCGTGCGTTCTGGCGTGATCACACGCCTGGGGATTCGCTTCCACTGGAGCTCCTGGCACCTGGCGAGGGCATGCCGGCGGATGGAGTGCAGTCCATGGCAAGACGCGCCAAGGCCCGAACACGGGCAGAGACCGAGCGCACCCAACGCGAGCGGGCCGAGATTGATCGCGCCGTGCAGGATCGGTACGACGCCGACAGGCGGGACGACAAGATAAAAGGCTGCGAGCGCTCGGGTGGCCAGGACAGCGCCGTGCAAAGCTGCATCTCAAACGCACGCAGCGACTACGAGCAATCGGTTCGGGAGCGAAAAAATCGCAACCAGCAAGATCGCTAGCCGGCTGTGCGTCGAACGAGGTCTGGCATGCACTTGGCAGGTCCGTGTGGCGGGCGCCTGGTGGCGGTACGAACCGCGCAAACCTCAGGTTGCCGCGCCTGGCCCACAGCCTCGCCCGATTGCATGCAAGACCCTGGCCGTCACTGCGTTATCGGCGCTGTGTCATCGCCGTAAACGGTGCCACCGCAGCGTGATCGCGGCGGTGGCACCAGCCATCACACCCGCCCGAACACCAGCGTGCCGTTGGTGCCGCCAAAGCCGAAGCTGTTGGACATCACCACGTTCAAGCTGGCTTCCTGGGTCTGGCGCAGGATCGGGAAGCCTTCGGCACGCGGGTCGAGTTCGTCGATATGCGCCGAGCCGGCCATGAAGCCGTCGCGCAGCATCAGCAGGCTGTAGATCGCCTCGTGCACGCTGGCCGCACCCAGCGAATGGCCGGACAGCGCCTTGGTCGAGGACAGCGGTGGCACGGTGTCGCCGAACACTTCGCGCACCGCGCCCAGCTCGGTGACATCGCCCAGCGGTGTCGATGTGCCGTGGGTGTTGAGGTAATCGATCGGGCGATCCAGCCCTTGCATGGCCATATCCATGCAGCGCACCGCACCTTCGCCGCTGGGCGCCACCATGTCCGCACCATCGGAGGTCACGCCATAGCCGAGCAGTTCGGCATGGATACGTGCGCCGCGTGCGACGGCGTGGTCGTAGTCTTCCAGCACCAGCATGCCGCCGCCGCTGCCGATGACGAAGCCGTCGCGCTGCGCATCGTAGGGACGTGAGGCCACTGCCGGGCGATCGTTGAAGCCGGTGGACAGCGCGCCCATCGCATCGAACATCACGCTCATTGTCCAGTGCAGTTCCTCGCCGCCGCCGGCGAACATCACATCCTGCGCGCCGTGCCGGATCAGATCCGCGGCCGCGCCGATGCAATGCGCCGAGGTCGCACAGGCGGCCGACAGCGAATAGCTCAAGCCGCGGATCTTGAACGCAGTGGCCAGCGAGGCGGAGACCGCCGAACACATCGTGCGCGGCACCATGTACGGGCCCACCTTACGCACGCCACGGTTGCGCAGCAGGTCGGCGGTTTCCACCTGCCATTGACTGGATCCACCACCGGAGCCGGCGATCACCCCGGTGCGCACATCGCTGACCTGTTCGGCGCTCAGGCCCGCATCGGCGATGGCATCGCGCATGGCCAGATACGCGTACGCGCAGGCATCGCCCATGAAGCGTTTGAGCTTGCGGTCGATCAGGCTGTCCAGATCCAACGCCACCGCGCCGCCCACCTGGCTGCGCAGGCCTGCCTCGGCGTGATCGGGCAATGCAGAGATGCCGGAGCGGCCCTCGCGCAGTGCGGTGGAGACGGTGTCCAGATCGTTGCCCAGACACGAATTGATGCCCATTCCGGTGACGACGACACGACGCATCAGAAGTTCTCCGTCGAAGTGAACATGCCCACGCGCAGATCCTTGGCGGTGTAGATCTCGCGCCCATCCACGAGCATGCGTGCATCGCTCTGCGCCATCACCAGCTTGCGGTTGATCACGCGGCTGACATCGATCTCGTAGCTCACCAGTTTGGCGCTCGGCAATACCTGGCCGGTGAACTTGACCTCCCCGCAGCCCAGCGCGCGTCCGCGACCGGGCGCGCCGATCCAGGTCAGGAAAAAGCCGGTCAGCTGCCACATCGCATCCAGCCCCAGGCAGCCGGGCATCACCGGGTCGCCGATGAAGTGGCAGCCGAAGAACCACAGGTCCGGGCGCACGTCGAGTTCTGCGCGGATCACGCCCTTGCCATGCGCGCCGCCGGTGTCGCTGATCTCGGTGATGCGGTCGAACATCAGCATCGGGTCATTCGGCAACCGGCCGCTGTCGGGTCCAAACAATTCCCCACGCGCGCTGGCCAGCAATTGGTCGCGCGAGTACGCACTTTGACGAGTCATGACGAACGTTTCCTGCAAGAAGCGAAAGGCAAGGGCGGCAAGGGTGCATGAGGCCACACGGTTCAATCAAACGTTTTATCCGTACGCATGCGTGCTGTTTTCAGGCGATTGCGCAGTGCGGCACGCAGTCGCACAGGTGCGTGCCCTGACCCGAGGCGCGCAACCAATGCCTGACCGGGAAGCTGTCATCGGCCGGCGCCACGGAGCAGTGGCGCGCACCAACCCTGCTCAATCCTTTGCAGTCGCGCCCGTTTCGCAGGTACGGCCAGGGCCTGCGCGTGCTCAAGGCGTGAGACGCAGCTGATCTATCATGGGCCACTACCTGTGGAGAGACGCCAGCTTGATGCGCAAGATCGTGCACGTGGACATGGATGCGTTCTATGCGTCCGTGGAGCAACGTGACGATCCCGGCCTGCGCGGCAAGCCGGTGGTGGTGGCCTGGCGCGGCGCGCGCTCGGTGGTCTGCGCCGCCTCCTACGAGGCACGTACCTTCGGCATCCGCTCGGCGATGCCGGCGTTGCGCGCCGAGCGGCTCTGCCCGGATGCGGTGTTCGTGCCGCCGGATTTTGCGCGCTACAAGGCGGTGTCGCGGCAGGTGCGCGAGATCTTTCATCGGCATACCGATCTGGTCGAGCCGTTGTCGCTGGACGAAGCCTATCTGGATGTCACCCAAGCCAAGACCGGCATGCAGCTGGCCACCGAAATCGCGCAGCTGATCCGCACCCAGATCCGCGACGAAACCCAGCTCACTGCATCGGCCGGCATCGCGCCGAACAAGTTCCTGGCCAAGATCGCCTCCGACTGGCGCAAGCCAGATGGCCAGTTCGTCATCGCACCCAGTCGCGTGGATGCGTTCCTGCTGCCGCTCAAGGTCAATCGCATTCCCGGCGTGGGCAAGGTGATGGACGGCAAGCTGGCGGCGTTGGGCATCGTCACCGTGGCCGATCTGCGCCTGCGCCCGCTGGAAGAATTGCAGGCGCATTTCGGCAGCTTCGGACATAGCCTGTATCGCCGCGCGCGCGGCATCGACGAACGCCCGGTGGAACCGGATCAGGAAGTGCAGTCGGTGTCCTCGGAGGACACCTTCAGCGAGGATCTGGCGCTCGATGCACTGGATCCGCACATCCTGCGCCTGGCCGAAAAAACCTGGCTTGCCACGCGGCGCACCGAACGGATCGGGCGCACGGTGGTGCTGAAGCTGAAGACCTCGCACTTTCGCATCCTGACCCGCTCCTACACGCCAGAGCAGCCGCCCGCTTCGCTGGATGCATTGGCGCAGATTGCATTGGCGCTGACCCGACGCGTGGAGCTGCCCGACGAGACGCGCTATCGCCTGGTCGGCGTGGGGCTGAGCGGTTTCAGCGATGCCGACGAGGGCGCGGTGCAGGGGGAGTTGTTCGGCGAGATGCCGTCGGCGCAGTGAATGCGGCCTCATGCCCGAGATGCCGTGTGGTCGAGCGGCGCACGTAACGACTGTGTCCACCGCCAGGCGGGCATGTCCGGTGCTCGCTGCTGCACGTATCACTCGTGCACTGCAGTTCAGAGCGCACCGTCCATCCACCTGATGGCTGCTCGCTACGTTCGGTTGGCCGCTCTTGGCCTGCTGCATGCAGCATCTCGACCGCGCACGCTGACACGCCCTGAATCCTGCGGCTCTTACACTGCAGGCCGCTCCCCAACGAGACTGTGCGCATGTTTCCGTATCCGCTGGTGATCTTCGACCTGGATGGCACGCTGGTGGACAGCGCACCCAATATCGCCGAAGCGCTCAATGCCACCTTGCAGGAACTCGGGATGCAGCAGTTCAGCGAGGCGACGATCCGTGGCTGGATCGGCGAAGGCGTGCACGTGCTGCTCGCCACCGCCTTGCGCGAAGCCGGCGGTACCCATGACGCCGATACCGAAATGCCGGTGATGATGCGTCATTACGAAGCCTGCCTGCTGCATAACCCACAGCTCTATTCCGGTGTCGGCGAGGCATTGACCGGGTTGCGCGAGGCTGGCGCCACGCTGGCGTTGTGCACCAACAAGCCGTCGCGGTTTATCGCGCCGCTGCTGGAGCATCTGGGGATCGCATCGCAGTTCAGCAGCGTGCTCGGAGGCGATTCACTGGCGCAGCGCAAACCCGATCCGTCACCGCTGCTGCAGCTGGCCAGGCAGTTCCAGCGCACACCGCAACAGTGCCTGATGGTCGGCGATTCGGCCACGGATGCGGCTGCCGCACGCGCAGCGGCAATGCCCCTGGCGATGGTGCGCTACGGCTATCTGCGCGGCTTCGATGTGCAGACCGCCGGCGCGGTGGCGGTCATGGATGACATGCGCGAGCTGCTTGCGTTGAAGTAAACCGTGCGAGGGAGTCGGCAGCGGTTGCAGGCGGCCTTCAGCATGGCTTGCAGCACCAGCGCCGCCGTCGGTTTGCCGCGCTGGATGACCATCGCGCGCACGAGAACCGCACCGGCAGACAGCTGGCACGCGCACTGACCTGAAAGCGGTGCACACCGCGTTGCGACAATGCGTGCGCTGCTCCGGTCCCGAGAGAGCCGCACGCGGCTTCGCCGGCGCAGTCATTATATTTGAGAATGAATCGCATCTGTGTAGAATGTGCGGACAGTCCTGACTGCGTCAGCGCCTGGCAAGCGCATCGTGCGCCTGCTGCACGCAGCACTCCCCCACGTATCACCTCAAGCCGTCGCCAGAGGTCCATCTCCTGTCGAGAGGTTTGAGAATGTCCGCATCACGCCGGCCATGGATGTCTGCGCCTGCACGTCGTCCCGTGTTGTCCCACCGTCAGCTGGTGCTGGCCATTGCGGTCGGTTGCAGCAGCTGCGTTTGTAGCGCATCAGCCGAAGACGCCGCGGCCGATCCGCAATCGCTGGACACCGTGCACGTCACCGCCGCGCAGATCGCACGCCAGGCCTTGGGGTCATCGGTGATCACCGCCGAAGACATCGAACGGCGCCCGCCGGTCAACGATCTGTCGCAGCTGCTGCGCACCATGCCGGGCGTCAACCTCACCGGCAACAGTGCCTCTGGTCAATACGGCAATAACCGCCAGATCGATTTGCGCGGCATGGGCCCGGAAAATACCTTGATTCTGGTCGACGGCAAGCCGGTGGGATCGCGCGATGCGGTGCGCATGGGCCGCAGCGGCGAGCGCAATACGCGTGGCGACACCAACTGGGTGCCGGCCGAAGCGGTGGAGCGTATCGAAGTGCTGCGTGGCCCGGCGGCGGCACGTTACGGCTCCGGTGCCTCCGGCGGTGTGGTCAACATCATCACCAAGAAGCCGACCGGCGACCTGACCGGCTCGATGACGGTATTCGGTCTGGTGCCGCAGCACAGTGCCGAAGGCGGTGGCCAGCGTGCCGGGTTCCAGCTCAGCGGGCCGTTGAGCGACACGTTCTCGTTCCGCCTGTATGGAAACCTCAACAAGACCGATCCGGACTCACTGGAGCTCAATCGCCGCTTTGCCAGCAGTGCCGCCGCAGTGCCGCCGGCCGGGCGCGAGGGCGTGCGCAACAAGGACATCAACGGCCTGCTGCGCTGGGATCCCATGGAAGGCCAGGTGATCGAACTCGATGCCGGCTTCAGCCGCCAGGGCAATCTGTACGCCGGTGATCGTGCGGTCAGCGCCGATGGCCTGGCCGGTGCCGATCTGGGCGCACTGTTCGGCAGCGAAACCAACACCATGATCCGCCGCACCGCCTCGCTGACCCATCGCGGCAACTGGGCGCTCGGCAGCTCGCGCCTCACCGCCGCGTATGAAGGCACCGACAATACCCGCCTCGACGAAGGCCTGGCCGGCGGCCCGGAAGGCTCCATTGCCGCCAGCCTGCTCGATTCCACCGCCACGCTCGATAACCTCAACATCGACGGCGAGTTCAACATGCCGTTGCAGGCCTGGGCCGAGCAGGTGCTGACGCTGGGTTTCGAGCGCCGCCAGAGCCGCCTCAGCGATGCGTATTCGATGTCGCAGACGGTGAGCGCCGGCGGCGGCTTTCCTGGTCTTGCCAACGGCACGCGCAGCCCACGCAGCGAGGCCACCCTCAGCGCGGTGTATCTGGAAGACAACATCTACGCCAGCCAGCGGCTGACGCTCACGCCCGGTGTGCGTCTGGATCACCACAGCCAGTTCGGCAACAACCTCAGCCCCAGCCTCAACGTGCAGTACAAACTCGGCGAAGACTGGCTGCTCAAGGGCGGTATCGCGCGCGCCTTCAAGGCGCCCAACCTGTATCAATCCAACGCCAATTACCTGTACTACACGCGCGGCAATGGCTGCCCGGTGCTGTTCCCCAATCTCGGCTCGGGCTGCTATATCCAGGGCAACGACAACCTCGATCGGGAGACCAGCATCAACAAGGAGATCGGTATCGAGTGGGCGCCGCAGAGCGGCCACCATGCGTCGCTGACGTACTTCCACAACGCTTACGACGACAAGATCGTCGCCGGTATGACGCCGGTCGGTATCACCGTCGACCGGCGCGGGCAGGTATTCCAGTGGACCAACGCATCGGAAGCGATCGTGCAGGGCGTGGAAGGCAATCTCACCCTGCCGCTGCTGGGCGAGCAGGGCGGCATGCTGAAGTGGAACACCAACGTCACCTACATGATCGAGAACAAGAACACCGCGACCGATCAGCCGCTGTCGGTGATCCCCGAATACACCGTCAACACCACGCTGGATTGGCAGCCCACCCAGGCGGTGTCGCTGCTGCTCACCGGCACGTTTTATGGCAAGCAGGAATCGGCCACGCAATCGAGCACCAGCGGCGGTGCCATCGCCCCCGACACGCGCGACCCCTACGATCTGTGGGGCGTCAGTGCGCGTTACCGGATCACCCGCAAGGCCAGCGTGGGCGTCGGTGTGGACAATCTGTTCGACACCCGGTTGTTCCGCGAAGGCACCAACAACACCGGCGGTGCGGCAGGTGCGGCGACCTACAACGAGCCGGGCCGCGCCTATTGGGCAAGCCTGAGTTTCGGTTTCTGACAGCGCCGCGGCGCTGCGTGCGAACGTGCGCGCCGCAACAGGAGAGTGCAATGATGCGACAGCAGCGTTGGCGGCTTGCGTGTGCCGGTGTGCTGATGTGGATCGTCGGCGCTATGCCGGCGTTTGCACAGCCGGATCTGAGCCGCACGATCGGCAGCACCGTCGCCGATCGTCCCAGTGCCTCGTATGTGTTCAGTGCGTTGCGCCTGGATTCGGCCGATGGCCAGCGCCACTACCGTGTGCGCATCGCCACCCCCAAAGCTGCACCACCGGCTGCGGGATATCCGGTGGTGTATCTGCTGGATGGCAATGCCGCATTGATGGAGCTGGATGGGCGCCTGCTCGACAGCCTCTCGACTGACGGCGATGCGCCGGTGCTGGTGTTCATCGCCGACGACAGCGCGTTGCGCATCGATGCGGTGGGGCGCAGCCTGGACTACACGCCTGCGCGCTACAGCGACGGGCGGGTGGAAACCGATCCGCTCGACCCGCAGCGCAGAACCGGCGGTGCGGCGGCGTTCGCGCAGCTGATCGCCACAGGCATTCGCCCGCAGGTGGAAGCGCGCGTGGCGGTGGACCGTCAGCGGCAGACGCTGTGGGGCCACTCGTATGGCGGATTGTTCGTGCTGCAGGTGTTGCTGACGCAGCCGCAGCTGTTCCAGCACTACGTCGCGGTCGACCCGTCGCTGTGGTGGGGCGATGGATTTATTGTCCAGCAGGCGCAGCGCCTGGTCGACGACGCAAACGGAGCTTCTGCGAGCACTCGGCCAGACAAGCGTCGTCTGACACTGATGGCGGGCGAGGGCGGCACGCCGGCCAAGGCTACAAAACCGGAGCGTCCCGGGCGGCCACAGGCAGCTCCACATGCGGCACAGAATCTCGTCACGCTGTTGTCGTCGTTACCCGGCCTCACCGCCACGTATCGACCGCTACCGGGCCTCAGCCATGGCCAGACGCTGGGCGCATCGGTTGCGCCGACGTTACGGGACGCAGCGGCGCGTTGATGACGCCAGATCAAGCAAATGATCGAAATACATCGATCTAAAAAGCAACAAGCACCCTACTGCCGGGCGCCGCGCGAGCGCCATGCGCACACGCCTGCGGCAACTCGGCGCAAGTATTCAATCGTCGCGCGTCTGGATCAGGTCCGCAGCGTCATCGTCTGCTTCGCCCATCTCGCCATGCGTATCGTCGTTGTCGGCCCGCGCGTAGTGCACGGTTTCCACCGGCCCGGCGACCGCGCGGCCGCGCACCGGCAATAGCGCACTGGCCGCCTCGTACTCAGCCAGCAAGGCATGCCGCCGCGCTTCCGGCACGTCCTGCCAATGGCAATCGGTCAAGGCGCCTTCCAGCGAATACAGCAGATTGAGGCTGGGCTTGAAACCGGCGCGGCGGACTTTGACGAATGCGCCTACCGCGCCCACCGCCTGCAGATCCTGTTGCGTGCGCAGGCCGACCTGACGCAGCCACGCCGCACTTTTCGGGCCGATATTGCGCAGCCGTTCGGTGGTCACGTCAGCGCGCCGACGAAGACTTGCGCGACGGCTTCCAGGCCGCGCTGATCGTCCGCATCGAAGCGATCCAGCTCCGGACTGTCCAGATCCAGTACGCCGATCAAGGTATCGCCCTTGACCAGCGGGATCACCAGTTCCGAGCGCGACGCCGAATCGCAGGCGATATGCCCGGGAAACGCGTCCACGTCGGCAATGCGCTGGCTTTGCCGGGTGCTGGCGGCCGTACCGCACACGCCCTTGTCCAGCGGAATGCGCACGCAGGCCGGCAAGCCCTGGAAGGGACCAACCACCAGCTCGCGGCCATCGTAGAAATAGAAGCCGGCCCAGTTGAGCGACGGCAGCGAATTGAAGATCAGTGCGGCCAGATTGGCGGCATTGGCGATCCGATCCGGCTCGCCGTGCACCAGGGCCTGGGCCTGGGCGGTGAGCTGGGCATATTGTTCCGGCTTGCTGCCGGTCAGCGAAGAGGTGGCGAACATGGCCGAAGTTTAGCAGCGGCCATCCGCAGCGGCATTGCGACTCAGCCGCGCGTCCGGATCCGCGCGTTATGCTGCGCGCCCTCCCGGCAAACGGCGGCGCGGCCGCAGGATCGAACGCATGCAGCATCCGGCGTTGTATGTCACCGGCACCGACACCGGCATCGGCAAGACCGTGGGCAGTACGGCGTTGCTGCACGCGCTACGCACACGCGGGCATACCGCAGTGGGGATGAAGCCGGTCGCCAGTGGCTGCGAACAGACGCCGGATGGCTGGCGCAATGAAGACGCGCTGGCGCTGCAGGCGGCCAGCGTCCCGCAGCCGGACTACGCCACCCTCAACCCCTACGCCTTGCCCGCACCGCTGGCACCGGAGCTGGCCGCCGCCGATGTCGGCGTCACCCTGTCGCTGGACCCGATCGCCCGCGCCTTCGCGCAATTGCGTCGCCAGGCCGATGTGGTGGTGGTCGAAGGTGTCGGTGGCTGGGCCGCGCCGCTCAGCGCCGATCTGGATCAGGCCGATCTGGTCCGCGCGCTGCAATTGCCGGTGGTGCTGGTGGTCGGCGTGCGGCTGGGCTGCATCAACCACGCGCGCCTGACCGCCGCCGCCATCGCCGCCGACGGACTGGAGTGCATCGGATGGATCGCCAACGAGGTGGACCCGCAGATGGAGCGCGTCGAAGCGAACATCCAGATGCTGCACCAGCGTCTGGGGATGCCGTGCTGGGGGCGGATCCCCTGGCGCCCGGGCGCCGATGCCGCCAGCCAGGCGCAGGAGCTGCGGCTACCGATCTAGCCGCGCCGGCTGCAACCGCGCCAGTGCCGATCGCCGCGCGCAGGCCGCGGCGATCGGCCGCCCGGCAAACGCACAATAAAAAAGCCCGACAGAGGGAGGGATCTGTCGGGCCGGATTGCACGGGGGGAGGGACCCATGCAAAGACGCTGAATTTTGGGGGCCGTTACTTGCGCCGTGTCTTGCCTGTTGCGCCGGCCTGTTCGCTGCCGGTATCGAACTGCTGCTTGGCGAACTGCCCAAGCTCGCTGGACATCTTCAATCCCATCCCGACTACTTCCTGATTGGCCGAAGCCAGGCGTTCCAGGTTGTCGCGGGCCAGTTGCAGGCCCTTGGGCCAAAGCGTCTGGTAGGCACCCAGGTCGCGTGCCTGCGCAAACTCACCGAAGAAGCTGGTGGTTGCGTTGACGTTCTGCTCCAGCGTGTCCAATGCCAACTGGTTGGCACGTGCTGCGGCAGAAGCGAACTGGCCGGTGAAGCTGTTATCGAACTGCGCCGACATTGCGAACCCCTTGGGGAAAGCCGTGACCGTTTGTTGCGTTGCAGCATACGCGGATATTGGTGCGATGCAACACGTTTCCTGAAGTTTTTCCAACCGTCAACAGAATTGTTTTGAATTCAGTAACTTGGCGGTTTTTCTAAAACGACAAAGCCGCCTGGCAGGCGGCTTCGGGTCAAGCAACTGCGCAGGAATCAACCGCGATAACGGCAGCCGGAGGTGCAGGTCTCGTGCACCACGATCTCGCTCAGCTGCGGCAACGCCGGCTTGAGCTGGTTCCAGATCCAGATCGCCAGCCGCTCGCTGGTCGGGTTTTCCAGCCCCTCGATATCGTTGAGGTAGTGATGGTCCAGGCGGTCGTAGATCGGCTGGAAGGCCGCCTTGATATCGCCGAAGTCCATGATCCAGCCAGTCTCGGCGCCCGGTTCGCCGCTGACATGCAGTTCGACCCGGAACGAGTGCCCGTGCAGACGGGCGCATTTGTGGCCAGGCGGCACGTTGGGAAGCCGGTGTGCGGCTTCCAGGGTGAATACCTTGAAGATGTCCATGACGATGATTCGGCAAACAATGGGAAGGAAGGGCGCGTGCCGGCCCGACGCCGGATCACGCAACGGCCTGGGCAGGCCGCGGCGGACAGAACAAGGGCCGCATCGCGGCCCCTGTGGTCAACCGACGCTCACCGCTCAGGCGCCGCGGTTGGCCGGACGGCCGTTGCCGCCCCGCCCGCTATCGCGACGACCGGCGCCTGCACCGGCATTGGCCTGACGCGGCCCGCTGCTACGCTGGCCACCCGGCTTCTTCGGGCCGGCATGCGCATGCGCCTGACGCGGTGCATCGCCATGCGGGCGGCGGGCGTGGCTCTTGCGCGGCGCGCGATCGCCACCCGGCTGCTCGGCACGGCCCGGGGCGCTGTTGCCCCAGCGGATCGGAGTCTGCGGCTCGTAGCCCGGTACGTCGCGGATTTCCACGTCGCGGCCCAGCATGCGCACGATCTGACGCAGCAGCTTGGCTTCGTCCTGCGCCACCAGCGAGATCGCTTCGCCGGTGGAGCCGTTACGGCCGGTGCGGCCGATCCGGTGCACGTAGTCTTCGGCCACCATCGGCAGGTCGTAGTTGATGACCTTGGGCAGCTGGTCGATATCGATGCCGCGCGCGGCGATATCGGTGGCCACCAGCACAGTCACGCGGCCGGCCTTGAAGTCGCTCAGCGCGCGCATGCGCTGGCCCTGGCTCTTGTTGCCGTGGATCGCCGCGGTCTTGATGCCGGACTTCTCCAGGAACAGCGCCAGCTTGTCGCTGCCGTGCTTGGTGCGGGCAAACACCAGGGTCTGCTCGCGGCTGTCCTGCGCCAGCAGGTGCAGCAGCAGGTCGCGCTTGCGCGCGCCATCGACCGGGTGCACGCGGTGGGTGATGCTCTCGGCCACGGTATTGCTCGGGGTGACCTGGATCTGCATCGGGTTGCGCATGAACTCCAGCGCCAGCTGCTTGATGTTCTCTTCAAACGTCGCCGAGAACAGCAGAGTCTGGCGGTTCTGGCGCGGCAGCTTGGTCAGGATGCGCTTGATCGACGGCAAAAAGCCCATGTCGAGCATGCGGTCGGCTTCGTCCAGGATCAGCACTTCGATGCCGGACAGGTCCACGCTGCGGCGCTCGATATGGTCGATCAGGCGGCCCGGGCAGGCGATCAGCAGGTCCACGCCACGACGCAGCGCGTCGAGCTGGTTGCCCATGCCCACGCCGCCGTAGATCACCGCGCTCGGGATGCGCAGGTACTTGCTGTAGCCGCGCAGGCTGTCGTGCACCTGGGTGGCCAGTTCGCGGGTGGGGGTCAGGATCAACGCACGCGGCTTGCGCGGGCCATTGACCGGCTGCGGGCTGGTGCCCAGGTGCTGCAGCAGCGGCAGGCCGAACGCTGCGGTCTTGCCGGTGCCGGTCTGTGCGCCGGCCAGCAGGTCGTGGCCTTCCAGCACCAGCGGAATCGCCTGCTGCTGGATCGGGGTGGGGGTTTCATAGCCCTGCTCGGCCAACGCGCGCAGCAGGAAGGGCGCCAGGCCCAGGGATTCAAAAGACATCAGGAAGCTCCAAGTAAAGCGTCGCCACCAGACCAGGCCTGGAGCGCAAACGCATTGCAGATGCAGAAGGTGAGGCTCGGAGCGTTCCCGTGAACCGCGCTGCGAGATGGTGGATCAACCCAATCAAGACGCGATGGGTTTGTCGGCACCACGAAAGGCGTCGGGTGGGGCGGGCGAGCGGATCGATCGATCCTGGCCTCGCCGGCGGTCCCAAAGGGAAACGGACGGCCGCATGCAGACCCGGCAAGTGTACGCGCGATTGGCGCGCTGCACAAAAGTTCCTGCCGGCGGTTGGGGTGCGGGTCAGTTGTTTCAGGTGTAACGGATGTTGCGGCAGGTCGTACAATCGGCCGATCCGTCACTGCACAGGAAGGTCATGAAGCTAGGTTCCCTGAAGGAAGGCGGCCGCGACGGCAGCCTGATCGTGGTCTCCCGCGACCTGAGCAAGGCCGTACGTGCCACCGGCATTGCGCCTACCCTGCAGCGCGCGCTGGAAGACTGGAGCAATAGCGCGCCGCGCCTGAATGCCCTGGCCGACGCGCTGGAAGACGGCAGCGCCGACGGCGTGTTCGACCTGGACCCGCAGGCGCTGGCCGCGCCGCTGCCGCGCGCTTACGAATTCGTCGATGGCAGCGCTTACCTGCCGCATGTGGAGCGCGTGCGCCGCGCGCGCAACGCCGAGGTGCCGGAAAGCTTCTACACCGACCCGCTGATGTACCAGGCCACCAGCGCCGGGTTCTATGGACCGCGCGATGCCATCAAGGTAATCAGCGAAGACCACGGCATCGACCTGGAGGCCGAGCTGGTGGTCATCACTGACGACGTGCCGATGGGCGCTTCGCCCGAACAGGCGGCTGCACATATCCAGCTGGTCGGCCTGGTCAACGATGTCTCGCTGCGCAACCTGATTCCGGCCGAGCTCGCCAAGGGCTTTGGATTCGTGCAGTCCAAGCCGCGCTCGGCGTTGTCGCCGGTGTTCGTCACCCCCGACGAGCTGGGCGAGGCCTGGCGCGGCAACAAGGTGCATCTGCCGCTGGTGACCCATGTCAACGGCGCCTGGTTCGGTGCGCCTGAAGCCGGCAATGACATGCAGTTCGACTTCGCCCAGCTGGTGGCGCACGCGGCCAAGACCCGGCCGCTATCGGCCGGCACCATCGTGGGCTCGGGCACCATCGCCAACGAGGACACCACGCTGGGCGCGTCATGTTTCGCCGAACAGCGCGTGGTGGAAACCTTGCGCGACGGCTCGCCGAGCACGCCGTTCATGTCCTTCGGCGACGAGGTGCGCATCGAAATGTTCGCCGCCGACGGCAGCAGCATCTTCGGCGCGATCGAACAGCGCGTCGAACGGCAGCCGCTGCCGTGACGCAGGCTGCAGCGGCACTTGGCTGCCACAGCGGCGCCCACCCATGAGTGCGGGGTTGGAGCTGTTTTCGTACTGGCGTTCCAGCGCGGCCTACCGCGTGCGCATCGGGTTGCAGTTGAAGGCGCTGGAGCATGTCATCCATCCAGTGCATCTGGTGCGCGATGGGGGCGAGCAGCACGCGCCGGCCTACGCGCAACTCAATCCGCAGGAACTGGTGCCCACGCTACGCCATGGCAGCGTGGTGATCGCGCAGTCGCTGGCGATTCTGGAGTATCTGGAAGAGGCATTCGCAGACACCGCCGCGCTGCTGCCATCTGCGCCGGCCGACCGCGCCCGCGTGCGCGCGCTGGCGCAACTCATCGCCTGCGATGTGCATCCGCTCAACAACCTGCGTGTCACCCAGCTGCTGGAGCGCGACTTTGCGCTGGACGCCGCGCAACGCCTGCAGTGGACCCGGCACTGGATGCAGCGCGGGTTCGCCGGATTGGAAACGCAGCTGGCGCGCGATACGCACACCGGACGTTTCTGCCATGGCGACGCACCAGGCCTGGCCGATTGCGTGCTGATTCCGCAGCTCTACAACGCGCACCGGTTCGATGTCGATCTGGCGCCATATCCGACCTTGCAGCGCATCGAGCAGGCGTGCCTGGCGTTACCGGCCTTCGACGCGGCGCGCCCGGAGATGCAGGTCGACGCGGTGGCCTGAGGGCAGGCTGTCACAGCCCTCATCCGCCCTTCGGGCACCTTCTCCCGTGGCACGGGAGAAGGGCAGGCGGGCACTCACCCGGTTCGGGTAGTTGGCATCACGCCAGGCAACATCGGAATGTAAGTTTGAGAGCTTCGGCACCGGCATCTGAAAGCACCGTGCGAGCGCCGATCTCTCCCTTCTCCCACAAGCGGAAAGCCGCCGATCTCTCCCTTCTCCAGCAGGCGGAAGGCCGCCGATCTCTCCCTTCTCCAGCAAGCGGAAGGCTGCCGATCTCTCCTTCTCCCGCAAGCGGGAGAAGGTGGCGCGCAGCGCCGGATGAGGGCGCTGGTCGCATCGGCATCGCGAACGGGGGCGCGTCGCAGAGTTCGCCCTGAAAGGGCCAGGATTCAGCAGCCCCCGGCGCCGCAAGATCACCGATCGTCGCCGCCCAGGCCGACTAGATGAACCCGTGGCTGATCTTGGGTGCCGATGCCGCCTCGTAATCGGCATACGGGTCGTGTTCGCCGGACCCGCCTTCGGACAGGCGGAACTTCAGCGCCAGGCCGTCACGCGAATCGGCAGCACGCAGCGCTTCTTCCTGCTCGATCTCGCCAGTCTTGACCATCCGGAACAGGCATTGGTCGAAGGTCTGCATGCCTTCTTCCAGCGACTCTTCCATCGCCGCCTTGACCTCGTGCACCTGGCCGCGGCGCAGCAGGTCGCGAATCATCGGCGTGTTCAGCAGCACTTCGGTCGCCGGCCGGCGGCGCCCATCCACGCCCTTGACCAGGCGCTGCGAGACCACTGCGCGCAGATTCAGCGCCAGGTTCATCAGCACGTTCTTGTGCGCGCTTTCCGGGAAGAAATTGAGGATGCGTTCGATGGTCTGGTCGGCGTTGTTGGAGTGCAACGTCGCCAGGCACAGGTGACCGGTCTCGGCGAAGGCGATCGCCGCCTCCATGGTCTCGGCATCCAGGATCTCGCCGATCAGGATCACGTCCGGCGCTTCGCGCATCGCGTTCTTCAGCGCGCTCTGGAAGGCATGCGTGTCCAGGCCCACCTCGCGCTGGTTCACGATCGACATCTTGTGCTTGTGCAGATATTCGATCGGGTCCTCGATGGTGAGGATGTGCCCGGTGGTGGTGCTGTTGCGGTGGTCGATCATCGAGGCCAGCGAGGTCGACTTGCCGGAGCCGGTCGAACCGACCACCAGCACCAGCCCGCGCGGGGTCATGATGACGTCCTTGAGCACCTGCGGCAGGTTGAGCTCTTCGATGCTCGGGATCCGGCTGCGGATGGCGCGGATCACCATGCCCACCTCGCCACGCTGCTTGAACACGTTCACGCGGAAGCGGCCGGCGTCGGGCAGGGCGATGGCCATGTTGAGCTCGAGCTCGCGCTCGAACTGCGGTACCTGGCCTTCGTCCATCAATGAGTAAGCGATTTTCTTGACCATCCCCGGCGGCAACCCCGTATTGCCGAGCGGGTAGAGCTTGCCTTCGATCTTGATGTACACCGGCGCGCCGGTGGTCAAGAACATGTCCGAGGCATTCTTTTCGGTCATCAGCTTCAGGAAGTAGCCGATATCCATGCGCAATGGTTCCCCAACAAACAGCAGCGTCTCGTTGCAAGTCCGCCGCAGGCTTCCGACAATGGCCGTGCTCGAGACTTCTCGCTACGGCTCCCCTAATGACGGCTAGCTTCGCATACTTGCGGCGATCCCTGTATGGCATCGCCTGTTTCATGGTTCTTTCCTCTCCGGTCGCCGCCCAGGTGGCACCGGAGCTCACCGCCGCCGAACAGGCCGTGCAACGCGCCACCCAGGCCGATGCCGACCAATACGCCCCGGATCTGGTCAACCTGGCCCGCCAGGAGCTGATGCAGGCTCAGCAGGCGCAACTGGACAAGCGCCAGCGCAAGCAGGTGCCGCAACTGGCCCTGCGCGCCGCCGCCGATGCCGATCTGGCCAAGGCGCGCAGCGAAGAAGCGGTGGTCAGCGCCCAGCTGGAGCAACGCCGCAAGGAAGTGGCGCAGCTGCAGACCACCCTCAACACCGGGGAGGGTGCCCGATGAACCTGCGCCCCTTGTTATATCTGGGTGTGTTGGGCCTGGCGACGTTGCCGCCGCTGGCCTTTGCGGCCAAGGACGACCCGCAGGCCGACGCGCTGAACCGGCGCCTGGCCGTGCTGCAGAGCGATCCGCAGACCAACGACCTGGCCCGCTACGAGCGCCTGCAGGCGCAGCAGACCGTGGCCGCGCTGGCCGAGGCCAAGCGCCGCGACCGCGACGAACTGCTGTCCCTGGCCGACCGCCGGGTCGAGATCGCCGAACTCACTGCGCGCACCGCGCTGGCCCGGCGCGAGCTGGACCGGCTGGAAGGCACCCGCAACGACCTGCTGATCGAAGCCAGCCGCCGCGACGCCTCGCGTGCGCGGCAGGAGGCCGAGCGCCTGCGCGTGCAAGCGCAGATCCAGGCCGAGGAGGCCGAGCGCATGCGTCAGGCCGCCGAGCAGGAAACCCTGGCCCGGCAGGATGCCGAGCTGGCCTTGACCAGCGTGGCCGGCAAGCAGACCGCCAAGCTCAACGCCGCCCAGCAGAAAGCCGTGCAGCTGGCGCACGAGGAAGCCGAACTGGTGGCCGGGGCCAAACTGCCGCCCGCCAAGTTCGACACCCGGGGCGAGGTGTTCTCGCTGGGCAGTGGTGCCTTCGGTGGCAAGGCGGCGTTGTCCGGCGATGCTGCCGGGCAGGCCAAGGCGCTGGCCGAGTACCTGAACATCGGCAAGAAGGGCCGGGTCAGCATCGTCGGCTTCGATAGCGATGCGGCCACCGCCAAGAAGCGTGCCGAAGCGCTGCGCGATGCCCTGGTGGCGGGCGGCGTGGCGGCCTCGCGGCTGCAGGTCACCGGCACCAAGGGCGCTGCCAGCAAGACCCGTGCGGCTGAGGTCGTTGTCGCGCCCTGATGGCAAGTGGTTGGAAGTTAAGGCCTTTTAACCCGGGCATGACGCCCGGTTGAACCGCGGTCACTGATTGATGCGGGGAACGCCAAAAGCGGTCGTTTCGGCCTTGAACCCCCTTCGCGACCGGCGTAGGGTCGTACCTCCGGGCAGCAACTCCGCCGCCCGGGAAGTACGGAGGGCCGGGCCAGTGACGCAGAGGCACGCAACGACGCAAACGGGTGGAATGGTTGGTGGTGGTTTCGCCCGGGTGTCGGCCTTTGCAACGCGTTGGTCTTCCATCCCCAAGCAGCGCCCCGTGCCTGTGCTGGCCGGGGCGTTCTTGTTTTAAGTGAAGGAGGTAACGCCATGTTCGAAGGGCAACCGCAGACCGAAATCGACGCATTGATGAAGTCCGATCCCGAGTTCAAGCAGCTCTACCAACGCCACAAGCTATTGAACAAGAAATGCATGGATGCCGAACTCGGGGTGCTCCCGATCGACGACGTGACCTTGGGCCAGATGAAGCGCGAGAAGTTGCAAGCCAAAGAAAAGCTCACCCGGATGTACGACCAGCTGACGCACTGATCCTTCCCCATCGTTAGAACAAGTTCACCGTCGCGGGCGGTGGCGGCCTCCTCGTCGGCTTGCCACCGTCCGCGTCTTTCGTTGTAGCGGCGGCTTCCTGGCGGGCATGCGGCGCCAGTCAGGTCGGTTGAGCACGCTTGTTCATCGGCGCACCCCACCGCTTCACGCCTGAATGAGCATTCCCCGGCCGTTCGTCGGATAATGACCGGTCTAGCCCGCGTGGCGCAGCGACGATATCCCGATGGCGATCCATTCCTCCGTACTCGAACTGATTGGCAACACGCCGATCGTCAAGGCCCAGCGCCTGGACACCGGCGTCTGCGAGCTGTTCCTCAAGCTGGAGGCGAATAATCCTGGCGGGTCGATCAAGGACCGCATCGGCCTGTCGATGATCGAAGCGGCCGAGCAGCGCGGCGACCTGAAGCCCGGCGCCACCCTGGTGGAAGGTACTGCCGGTAATACCGGCCTGGGTCTGGCACTGGTGGCGCAGCAGAAGGGCTACCAGCTGATCCTGGTGGTGCCGGACAAGATGAGCCGCGAGAAGATCTTCAATCTCAAGGCCATGGGCGCCAACGTGGTGTTGACCCGCTCGGATGTGGCCAAGGGCCATCCGGAGTACTACCAGGACCTGGCCGCCAAGATCGCCGCCGAAACCCCGGGTGCCTACTTCATCAACCAGTTCGGCAACCCGGACAACCCGGCCGCGCACGAATTCGGCACCGGCCCGGAAATCCTGGCGCAGATGAACGGCCAGCTGGATGCCATCGTGTTCGGCTGCGGCAGCTCCGGCACCATGACCGGCCTGTCGCGCGCCTTCGCCAGCGCCTCGCCGCACACCGAACTGGTGCTGGCCGACCCGGTCGGCTCGATCCTCACTCAGTACATCGAAGAGGGCACGGTCAGCGAAAAGTCCGGCAGCTGGCTGGTCGAAGGCATCGGAGAGGATTTCCTGCCGGACATCTCCGACTTCACCCGCGTCAAGAAGGCGTATTCGATCAGCGATGCGGAAAGCTTCCACACCGCGCGCGAGTTGCTGGCCAAGGAGGGCATCCTCGGCGGCTCGTCCACCGGTACCCTGCTGGCTGCGGCGCTGAAGTATTGCCGCGAGCAGACCACGCCCAAGCGCGTGCTGGTGTTCGTCTGCGACACCGGCAACAAGTACCTGTCCAAGATGTACAACGACTACTGGATGCTGGACAACGGCTTCCTGGAGCGCCCGCAGCACGGCGACCTGCGCGACCTGATCCTGCGCCCGTACAACAAGCGCGATACCGTGGTGGTGGGCCCGAAGGACCTGCTGACCACCGCCTATCAGCGCATGAAGCTGTATGACGTCTCGCAGCTGCCGGTCATCGATGACGGCGAGCTGGTCGGCATCGTGGACGAGAGCGACGTGTTGCTGCATGTGTATGGCGACGAGGCACGCTTCCGCGACCCGATCTCCACCGCCATGGTCAGCAAGCTCGATCGCCTGGATGTGGCCTCGCCGATCGAAGCGCTGCTGCCGGTGTTCGACCGCGGCCAGGTCGCCATCGTCATGGATGGCAAGCAATTTCTGGGCCTGATCACCCGTATCGACCTGCTGAACTACCTGCGCCGCCGGGTGCAGTGACCCCGTGCAGCCGCGCGTTTCAATGAGACGCGCGGCACGGGCCATTCAGACCCGCTTGTTACAATCGCCCACTTTTTCCGGGAACCTCCATGTCCAACCGCACCACTCATAGCCATGACGGCGAGCGCGCGCTGTCGCTTGCAACGCTGGCGATCCATGGAGGGCAGTCGCCGGATCCCAGCACCGGCGCAGTGATGCCGCCGATCTACGCCACGTCCACGTATGCGCAATCCAGCCCAGGCGAACACCAGGGCTTTGAGTATTCGCGCACGCATAATCCGACGCGGTTCGCCTACGAACGCTGCGTGGCTGCACTGGAAGGCGGCACGCGCGCGTTCGCGTTCGCCTCCGGCATGGCCGCCACCTCCACCGTGATGGAGTTGCTGGATGCCGGCAGCCACGTGGTGGCAATGGACGACCTGTATGGCGGCACCTTCCGCCTGTTCGAGCGCGTGCGTCGCCGCACCGCCGGCCTGGATTTCAGCTTCGTCGACCTGACCGACCCGGCCGCCTTCGAAGCCGCAATTCGTCCAGACACCAAGATGGTCTGGATCGAAACCCCGACCAACCCGATGCTCAAGCTGGTCGACATCGCGGCAATTGCCGCCATCGCCCGCAAGCACGGCCTGCTGATCGTGGTCGACAACACCTTCGCCTCGCCGATGCTGCAACGCCCGCTCGGCCTTGGTGCGGATATCGTCGTGCATTCGGCCACCAAGTACCTCAACGGCCACTCCGACATGGTCGGCGGCATTGCGGTCGTGGGCGATAATGCCGAGCTTGCCGAACAGATGGCGTTCCTGCAGAACTCCATCGGCGGCGTCCAAGGCCCGTTCGACAGCTTTCTGGCGCTGCGCGGCCTGAAGACACTGCCGCTGCGCATGCGCGCCCACTGCGACAACGCCCTGGCGCTGGCGCAGTGGCTGGAAACGCACCCCGCCATCGAGAAGGTGATCTACCCCGGCCTGGCCTCGCACCCGCAACACGCACTGGCCCAGCGGCAGATGTCCGGCTTCGGCGGCATCGTCTCGATCGTGCTCAAGGGCGGGTTTGAGGCAGCCAAGCGTTTCTGTGAAAAGACCGAATTGTTCACCCTGGCCGAATCGCTCGGCGGCGTGGAGAGCCTGGTCAACCATCCCGCCGTCATGACGCATGCCTCGATTCCCGTGGCCCGCCGCGACCAGCTTGGCATCAGCGATGCGCTGGTGCGTTTGAGTGTGGGGGTTGAGGATGTGGGGGATTTGCGGGGGGATTTGGACCGTGCCCTTAACTATTGAGACGACGGCGGTGGATTTGCCGAAGTATTGGGATAGCCAGCCACATGTGTGTCTGGTCGATGACGGTCATGGTTGATAGTCACTCATCTGAAGGACGGTTGCGCAGCTGGATTGCCAAGTGCATGCGCTACGTGCTGCTGCGACCAACCCTTAAGAAGCCGATCATGCAGCTACTGGCGATTGTGCCGGGATTGTCGCTGTCGTTGAAACGATTTGGCGTCCGTGCCGGACTTGCACAATCGATGGGGCCTGGACACTTGACGATACATAGACGCCATCAAGATCTCGTGCGTCAGGGAAAGCTTTCGGTGCGCGAAGCCCAAATCTATCGTGAACTGTCAAAGGCTATGACCAAGAGGCAGGGTTAAAGGTGCGCATTGTCCTTGACTTGCAGGGTGCTCAAACTAGTAGCCGGGATCGTGGAATAGGTCGCTATTCGCTTGCCTTGGCGGAAGCGATGTTGCGTCAGCCGCGCAATCACGAGTTTTGGATTGTCACGAACGCTGATATCGCTCTCCCTGATCTAGGTGATGTAGCAGATTTAGTCCCACCCGAACGGCGGGTTTCTTTTCGAACCGTGCAACCCACACACTGGCAGGATTCGGCGAATGACTGGCGCCGTATGGCTTCTGAGCGTGCGCGCGAAGCGTTCCTGCGCGCCCTCAAACCTGATGTCGTACATGTGTCGAGCTTGATGGAGGGTTCGCAGGATTGCGCTGTTACGTCGATCGGGGTCAGTCCGGAATCCGTGTTTGCTGCAACGACGCTTTATGATCTCATCCCGATGCATCACCCTGAATATCTTGCCGCCGCCTGGGCGAAGCGGTGGTATCAGGATAAATTGGCCTCATTAAAGCGCGCCGACTTGCTGCTAGCAATTTCTGACTATGTTCGATCGGATGCGATGGAGATGCTTTCCATCCCTGCAGAGCGCATTGTCAATATCTCATCGGCTGCTGCAAAAACTTTCAAGCCAATTTTTATTGATCTTGAGATTCGAGAGCGCTTCTCAAGCGACTATGGAATTTCCGGTCCTTACCTGATGTACAGCGGGGCAATGGATGCTCGCAAGAATCTAGAGCGGCTGCTTGTGGCGTATTCGATGCTGTCAGCAGCTTCAATAGCTCGTTGCCAATTGGTCGTCAGTGGGCGGCTGAGTTCATTGGAGCGTGACCGCTTAGGGCTGATTGCGAATCGACTGTGCATTGCACCGGATCGCCTTGTACTGGTGGGACATGTCTCGGATCTAGAACTCGCGCAACTATATAGCGGTGCTGAACTCTTTGTGCTTCCGTCGCTGCACGAGGGATTTGGGCTACCCATTCTCGAGGCAATGGCATGTGGTGCGCCTGTTATTGGTTCAAACCTTACTAGCATTCCTGAGGTGCTTACGCGGCGTGATGCTCTATTTGACCCAGAGGATCCATCCTCGATAGCGGGGGCAATCGAGCGAGTACTCTGTGAGCCTGCCTTGGCACAGGATCTGCGGCAGTACGGATTGCGGAGGTCTCATGAATTTTCATGGGCATCAAGCGCCTCGCGGGCGCTTGATGCTTTTGAGAGCCGCGCTCGGGCGGGGGCGATGATAGGGGGGTGGGCGCCCATGTTGGATGCCCAAGACGCCTCCCGGCGCGTGCTTATCGGTGAGTTGGCGGATATGAATAGCGCGTCATTGGCCGTCACCGACCATGATTTGATGGCTGCTGCTGCCGCAGTGGCGGCAAACGAGGAGGTGATCAGGGATGTCTATCGTCGTCACGAGCCGTTGGCTCTTGCGCCTTCTTGGAGAGTCGAAGGTCCCTTCGATAGCAGCTATAGCTTGGCCCTTGTAAATCGTGAGCTAGCAAAAGCATTGAACGATTTAGGTCTGCCTGTTGCTCTCCACTCTACTGATGGTTTCAAGGAAATTCTCCCTGACCAGCAGTTCATGAACTCGTTTCCCGCACTCGAAAAGCTTCACGCAAAGGCTGCTCGGCTGATGCCCCGTCAGGCTGACATTAGCAGCCGCCTCATCTATCCGCCCCACGTCGCCGACATGGATTCGCGTCTTAACTTTCTACACGCTTATGCCTGGGAGGAATCTGAAATTCCGTCTGCATGGATTGAAGATTTTAATGAGTTCCTTCAAGGTATTAGTGCCCTCTCGTCTCATGTTGGTAAAGTGCTGATCGATAATGGGGTTGGGTTGCCGATTGGGGTATGTGGGGCAGGCGTTGATCACTGGGACAGAGTTCCGGACGATGGCGTATTTCCCATAAATGCACGTAGCTTCCGATTTCTTCATGTTTCATCCTGCTTGCCTCGAAAAGGTGTAGACGTTCTCTTGCAGTCGTATGGGGAGGTCTTTACCGATGCGGATGATGTAACGTTAATTATAAAAACGTTTGCTAATCCTCAGCAAAACGTAAGACATCTTCTTCATAAATTGCAGAAGAGTAACTCGCGCTTCCCTCATGTCATCGTCATTGAAGAGGATGTCGAAAGTGCTCAATTAAAAAGCCTTTATAGGCAGTGCCATGTCATGGTTGCACCAAGTCGCGCAGAGGGGTTTGGATTGCCCTTGGCTGAGGCAATGATGTCGGGACTGGCAGTAATTGCCACCGGCTGGGGAGGGCAATGCGATTTCTGTACTCCAGACACTGCATGGTTAATCGATTATAAATTTGCAAAAGCACAGACCATTTTCGACCTGCCCGATTCCGTATGGGCAGAGCCGTGCCCTGAGCACTTATCTCGGCTTTTAAAAGAGGTCTGGGGCATGCCTGCGGGGGTGCGCGATCTCCGCACCAAGCGTGGCCAGAGTCTGCTCATTGAGCACTTTACATGGTCCGCTGCCGCGCGTCGTTTATTGCATTTCGCCCACGATGTTTCGAGGCTGCCGAAAGATGACTCAACCCTCAGGCTAGCTTGGGTGGGTTCGTTTGACTGCAAGCGAACCGCCTCTATCCCGGTCAGCGAACTCATCCATGGACTGCCACATGACGTGAAGATCTTTTCCGAACTTGATGTCAATAACGTCGAATCAAAGGTGGAGCTTCTTCCATGCTGGCGTGCCCAGTCGGCTGACTTTGCTAACGTTCTCTTAGCTGAAATAGATGTGTTGAATCCAACTTGGGTTGCCATTCATTGCCAAGCAGGATTGATCGCACAAGATCAACTTGAGTTGCTATTGATGCAACTACGAACTCAATACGTGAGCATCGTGTTGATATTGGAGGATGATGAAGACATTGCTCAATGGGCAGAGTCATTGCTGGCTGAGATCCGGCAGTGTGCTCGGGTTCTTGTGTCTGACGTAGATGGTCTCAATGCCCTGCGCAAGCGTGGGGTTGTCGACATATCCGCAATTCTTCCACGTCACTCGTTCGCAGAAGCTCAAGAGCCGGCGAGGACGTCGCCGTCTATTCGCCTCTGGAATATGCTGCAAGCAATTCACGTATCTTCGAAGCTTACTCGCGGCTCTTTCATGCAGCCCCATCTTTCACAGCTAAATAATTTGAATGATTTCGAATCTTTTCAGTCTTTTCCTCCGCAGCCATCGTTTGCTGCGGCCACTTGTAGTGCCGGGGAGGCGTCTCAATGAATGATATGTTGCGAGCCCTTTGGGGCTATAGACATTTTGTATTTTCTTCAATACGGAACGATCTGAAGATAAGATTCGTGCGGAGCAAGCTTGGTGGTTTATGGATGATCATTCACCCATTGCTCCAGGTATTGATCTTCGCCACCATCCTGTCCACAGTGTTGTCGGCGAAGCTGCCTGGCATAGATAATAAATACGCTTACGCGCTTTATCTCATGGCAGGTACGCTGTGTTGGAGTCTGTTCGCTGAGACACTTAGTAGATGCGTCACGCTATTCGTGGATAGCGGCAATCTAATGAAAAAAATGTCGTTCCCCAGAATCTGCTTGCCATTTATCGCGGGCGGAACCATGTTGGTCAATAATATATTGCTGCTTTTTGCTATCTTCTTGGTTTTCGCTGCACTCGGCCATCTTCCTGGTTTCAATGCCCTATGGTTGCCAGTGTTGATGCTAATTACCTTGTCATTTGCGATGTCGATCGGCCTTCTTCTCGGTGTTTTGAATGTGTTTATGCGGGATATTGGGCAGGTGGTGCCTGTGGTGCTGCAGGCCTTGTTCTGGTTGACTCCAATTGTTTATAATATTCGTATACTGCCACAGCATATTCAGGGTATTTTTGCATTAAATCCTCTGTACCCGCTTGTGACCAGCTACCAAAACGTTTTGCTTTACGATAAGCCCCCCATATGGGGGGGGGTGACCTGGCTTTTGGTAATAACGCTGGTGGTTGGTCCACTAGCGCTGCTCTTGTTTCGTCGTGCAAGTTCAGAGATGGTGGACGTGTTATGAACGGTGAGTTGATTCTTTCCGGTGTGGGCAAGGCATATCGCAATTGGGGGAGCGAATGGAAGCGGGTCGCGTCGTGGCTTGGATTTCCTATGCAGCCAATTGAGGAGCACTGGGTATTAAACGATATCAACCTACATGTACGTGCTGGCGAGACAATAGGCCTGATCGGTCAGAATGGTGCGGGCAAGAGTACGTTGCTTAAAATCGTGACAGGCACTGTACGGCCCACGGTCGGTAGCGCAGATCACAAGGGGCGTATTGCTGCGATCCTGGAGCTAGGTATGGGCTTTAATCCTGAATTGACTGGGCGTCAAAATGTCATTCATGCTTCAGGACTGATGGGTTATGAGGTTTCACAAGTGCTCGACGCAATGCCTGATATTGAGGCGTTCGCTGAGATCGGCGAATATTTCGATCAACCAGTACGCACTTATTCCAGTGGGATGCAGATGCGTGTCGCTTTCAGTGTTGCAACGGCATTTAAGCCAGACATACTGATCGTGGATGAGGCGCTATCGGTGGGTGACTCGTATTTTCAACACAAGAGCTTTGACCGTATTCGCACTTTTCGTGAGCAGGGAACCTCCATCCTTTTCGTCTCGCATGGTATGTCTGAGGTCAAGACGCTGTGTGATCGCGTTATCCTTCTTGACGCAGGGCGCGTGCTAAAAGATGGGGCGCCCGATGAAGTCGTTGATTTTTACAACGCGCTCGTAGCAAAAAAAGAAAACGAAACGCTCCATATCGAGCAACACCGGGAAGACGGCGGTTGGTTGCAGACACGTAGCGGAACACGTGAGGTGACGTGCGAGTCGCTTGCATTGTGTGATGCTGACGGTAGTCCGATCCGTGTGGCGAAGGTAGGTCAGAAGGTCAAGCTTAAACTTGTGGCTGGAGTTCATGCCGATGTGGAGCGATTGGTGCTCGGATACATGTTGCGCGATAAATTCGGGCATGTTGTCTGGGGAACTAACACTTGGCATACGCAGCAGGTTGAGCGAGAACTTGCGGCTGGTGATTCCGTTGTTTTTTCGTTGGAATTTACATGCACACTCGGCCCGGGATCCTACTCGGTGTCCCCTGCTTTGGTAAGCGGAGACAATCATCTCGAGAACAACTATGAGTGGATCGATAACTTGCTGGTTTTCGATGTGGTGAATGTCGATCGTGATGTCTTCATCGGTACAAGCTGGCTGGATGCCAGATTCTTCATCGGTCGTGAAGTTGCGCAGGACTCGGGTGGGCGCGGAGGTGTCGCGTGACCGAGGGAATCATTTCGTACGCGCAGAATTTCGAAGATGTGATGTTATGGCGTGCGCTTGGGGGTGTTGCTGCTGGTAACTATGTCGATGTGGGCGCACAAAGTGCTTTCGAAGATTCCGTCAGTCGTGCTTTTCATGAGCACGGCTGGAAAGGAGTTCACGTCGAACCGATGTCGTTCTATGCGGATCAGCTCCGAACCGAGCGTTCTGGCGACGTTGTTCTGCAAGTCATGGTCGGGTCGCATGAGGGGATCGGCGAGTTTTTCGCCATGTCTGGCACGGGGCTGAGCACCTCTCGCGAAGATTTAGCCAAAGACTATCAGCGTGACGGCCATGAAGTCAGGCGAGAGGTTGTTCCCATTGTGACTCTCGATAAAGTTCTTGAGATCGTCGATGGCGAAATCCATTGGTTGAAAATAGATGTCGAGGGAGCCGAAAGGCAGGTACTTGAGGGCTGGCTTGGAAATCGCCGTCCATGGGTACTTGTAATCGAAAGTACCAAGCCGATGAGTCAAGAGCAGAGCCATGACGAATGGGAAGCCTTGGTCACTAGTAAGGGATACCGCTTCGTTTACTTCGATGGATTGAACCGCTTCTATGTCAATAATGCGCATCCCGAGATTGAGGGCGCGTTCCGTATTGGTCCCAACGTATTCGACCGTTTCTGCTTGGCCGGTACCGCAACATCGACTTTCAGTGCGAAGCTGAAGGAGGATGTTGTTCGTGCGCGCCATGAGCTGTGGTTGATCGAATGCGAGAATGCCCGCTTGCACGCTGAGCAGGCCACATCGCGTGACACCATCATTCAGCTTGAGCGTGAGCTTCTCCAGCAGCGTATTGATTCAGGTGAGCGTGAGCGTGCGCTGCTCATCCGTCAAACAGAAGTAATGGCTGGTGCCGATGCACTTCAGGAACGTTTGGAGCGGGAACGTGATGCTGCAGTCGATGATGTGGCGAGACTGTATGCCGACCTCAGGGCTATCCACGCGAGCACCTCCTGGGTCGTAACTGGCCCTATGCGTTCATTGTCGCGTCTGGCACGGTGGACTGTTAAAATGCCAAGGTTAGTCTTGCGCCGACTGGCTGGCAGAGGTAAGACGGATGGCAGGCGTTTTGTACATGGTGTGACGCGGCGCGCGGCCCGTTCGCCGGTAATACGGAGATTGGTGCGGCGTATGCTTGCAGCAAGTCCGCGCCTGGAAACTCGCGTTCGCAGCATCCACAGAGCGTCGATGGGCGCGGATGTGGTGGATTATCGGCAGAGAACCTTCGCTGAAGGCGAGGTCTGCGCAGTGTCACCGAAGTTATCCGCGCCTCTGCCCGATGGCATTTCCGCACATGCGCGCCAGAGCTTGTTGCGTCTGCGTTACGCCGTAACAGGGAGCAAACATTAGTGCGTATCGTTATTGATCTTCAGGGTGCACAGACCGGTAGTCGCTTTCGCGGCATTGGGCGCTATTCGTTGTCTTTGGCGTTGGCGATGGTGCGTAACGCCGGCTCGCACGAGATTCATATAGCTCTTAATGCACGTTTAGGCGACAGTATCGAGCTTATCCGGGCTGCATTTGGGGACTCGCTCCCCTCTGAGCGCTTCCATGTATGGATGCCGCCTTCTGAAGGGATTGCCTCGGATGAGGGGATTGAGGGGCGTGTCCGAGAAGCTTTCTTTGCTTCGCTAAAGCCTGACATCGTGCACGTTTCCAGTTTATTCGAGGGCTGGAGTGATTGTGCAGTCACATGTATCAATTCAGGTGTTCAGCCACTACGGACTGCAGTGACGTTATTTGATCTCATTCCCATGATCTATCAAAAGCGTTACCTTGATAATCCGATAATGGCAAAATGGTATTTTAGAAAAATCGCTCATCTGCGCCGCGCAGATCTCCTGCTAGGTATTTCGGCCTCCGCAGCCCAGGAAGCTATTGATCATCTTGGGTTCGAAAATAATAAGGTAGTCAATATTTCTTCAGCAATTGACGATGATTTTCAATGTCTGCCGGCTGGTTCATGGGATAAGCAGGCGCTGCTTGGGAAGTATTCTATTTTTCGGCCTTATGTAATGTACACGGGCGGAATTGATCATCGAAAGAATGTAGAGGGGCTTATACGCGCTTACGCTCTTCTTCCAAGAGACGTGCGCGCCACGCATCAATTGGCTATCGTCTGTTCGATAACCGATGATGCGCGTGCGATGCTGAAGAGCTTGGCACGTAACTCCGGCCTGCGTGACAACGAGCTTATTCTTACTGGGTTCGTGCCAGACGAAGATCTGGTCAAGCTATACAACGCGGCAAGATTGTTCGTATTTCCATCATGGCATGAGGGCTTTGGTCTACCAGCTCTCGAAGCGATGCAATGTGGGGCGCCAGTCATCGGCGCGTGCACATCGAGTCTGCCCGAAGTGATTGGTCTGGAAGATGCGCTTTTTGACCCGCGCGACGAAAATGCAATCATGGAAAAGATGCATCAGGGTTTGATTGATGAGCCATTTCGGCAACGTCTCCTGGAGCATGCTCCGGGCCAGGCTGCGAAGTTTTCCTGGGATGCAAGTGCAATCCGCGCCATCACCGCAATGGAGGAGGCGTGCACGCGACCGCCTCCGCGCACGCGACCGCGTCTCGCTTATATTTCTCCTCTTCCCCCAGAGCGAAGCGGTATTGCGGACTATAGTGCGGACTTGATTCCTGAGCTCGCAAGACATTACGAAATTGATGTGATCGTGGCGCAGCCGCATGTCGATGACCCGGCTGTCGCTGGCTCGGCTCGCATACGTGATCTCGCCTGGTTCGAACTTCACGGGCCGAGTTATGACCGAGTCGTCTATCAATTCGGTAACTCCGAGTATCACGTCCACATGGTCGAGATGCTTGAGCGTATTCCGGGCGTCGTTGTGCTGCATGACTTCTTTTTGAGCGGAATGTATGCTTATCGCGAGCTCACGCTCGGCATGAAGGGGTCATGGCCTTATGCGTTATATCGATCACACGGTTATGCACCCTTGTCTGCGCTGGCCGCTAGGCAACATGAGTTTGTTTTACTGAATCATCCCTGCAACTTTACGGTTCTAGCCGCGGCACTTGGCCTGATGGTCCATTCGGCTGTGTCTACCCGGATGGCCCGGCAATACTATCCAAATAGTAGCGCGTTGCGTTGGCGAGAAGTACCTCTTCTGCGTGCACCAGCGCAATTTATCTCGCCCCGCGCTGCTGTGCGAGGTGACTTGGATTTGCCGTCGGATGCATTTGTGGTGTGCAGCTTTGGCTTCACCGCGCCAACTAAGCTGAATATCGAGCTGGTAGACGCATGGCTAGCGTCTCCGTTGGCCAACAACGACCGATGTTATCTTGTCTTCGTCGGCGGCGCAGATCCAAATGAATATGGAGCCGAATTGGAGAAGAAGATTCGTTCGAGTTCGGCAGCGGATCGTATCCGGATAACCGGATTCGTCACTCAGAATGATTTCCGCGGCTATCTGCAAGCGGCGGATGTCGCTGTACAGCTTCGTACGATGTCCCGGGGGGAGACTTCGGCAGCCGTTCTGGATGCCCTCAATCATGGGTTGGCTACGATCGTCAATGCCAATGGATCAATGGCCGATCTACCGGATGATGTGGTCATCAAACTGCCCGACGACTTCGACAACGCTGCTTTGCGGGATGCATTGGCGCTTCTCTACCAGGATGAGGCGCTGCGAGCGAAGCTATCCGCTGCCGCCAGAACGTTGATGACTGAGTACCATCAGCCGCGCCGCTGTGCGGATGCTTACGCTCGAACGATTGAGGAGTTTTACTTGCCAGTTCAGGGTTCCCAACGGCAGTTGATGTCGTCTCTTGGGCGCTATATGGCTGATGGCGGCAACGTAATCAACGAAGAGGCTCTGGGTCAGACACTGGCATGGAATTTATCCGCCCCACAACCTGCCAAGCAAGTATTCATTGATGTTGTAGCCCTGGGTGAACGCGGTGCCGAGGTTGATCGGGATGCTCTGCGCGATTGCTTGCTCGCGCCACCAGTGGGCTGGCGCATAGAGCCCGTCATAGCCTCAGGGGAGGGGATGTATAGTTACGCCCGTCAGTTCACTTTGGAGCTGCTTGGCTGCCCGAAGAATATGCTGTGTGATGAGCCGGTTGATGCGCGTGTCGGCGATATTCTTATCTTCGCAGATGGTATGCCATCGTCCGAGTCTGCGAAGCGGCATTTGCTTTGGCAAGGTGTGACTGAGCTCGCTTGGTCGGATTGGTTAGCCGCAGCGGGTGTTCTGAATGAAGCGCCGCACGAGTCGAGTCCATGACCATCGTGTGTCGTAGGCTTGCGGCTGAGTATTTAGATTGTCTAACCCTTATTATTATTGAAGAAGAAGATAGACCATGAAAAAAGCAATTATTACCGGCGTCACTGGGCAGGACGGCGCTTATCTGACAGAACTGCTGCTGGATAAAGGATACAAGGTCTACGGTACCTATCGGCGCACCAGTTCGGTGAATTTCTGGCGTCTTGATGAGGTCGGAGTTACCAGTCATCCCAACCTTGAGCTGGTCGAGTACGACTTGACCGACCTAGGTACTACCATTGCAATGGTGCAGCGGATCCAGCCGGATGAGATCTACAATCTGGCCGCGCAGAGCTTCGTTGGGGTTAGCTTCGAGCAACCTACTACTACTGCGCAGATCACTGGCGTGGGTGCACTGCATCTTCTGGAAGCAATCCGGCTGATCAATCCAAAGATCCGTTTCTACCAGGCATCTACTTCAGAAATGTTTGGTAAGGTGCAAGCTATTCCCCAGATCGAGGAAACTCCCTTCTACCCACGCAGTCCGTACGGCGTGGCTAAGCTTTACGCGCACTGGATTACGGTGAACTACCGCGAAAGTTACAATATCTTCGGGTCCAGCGGCATTCTGTTCAATCACGAGAGCCCGCTGCGGGGACGGGAATTCGTCACGCGCAAGATCACCGATTCTGTAGCCAAGATCAAGCTTGGCCGGCTGGACTGCCTGGAACTGGGTAACCTGGACGCCAAGCGTGATTGGGGATTTGCTAAGGAATACGTGGAAGGTATGTGGCGCATGTTGCAAGCTGACCAGCCGGACACCTTTGTGCTGGCGACCAACCGCACCGAAACCGTTCGCGACTTTGTGCATATGGCCTTCAAGGGTGCCGGGATCGACGTAGAGTTCCGCGGCAAGGATCAAGACGAAACTGCGGTGGACGTTGCCAGCGGAAAGACCGTAATGCGCATCAATCCCAAGTTCCATCGCCCGGCAGAAGTCGATCTGCTGATTGGTAAACCGCTGAAGGCCGAGCGTGTGCTGGGCTGGAAGCCGCAGACCACCTTGGAGCAGTTGTGCCAGATGATGGTCGAAGCCGATCTTAAGAGGAATGAACGTGGTTTCTCCTTCTAAAGTCGTTGGCAAGCGGGTGCTGGTCACGGGAGCGTCCGGATTCACCGGGCGCTACGTTACTAACCAACTGCAAGCCGAAGGCTGGGAGGTAGTGCAACTGTCGCCCACCGGTACGGCCACCTCCAGCTCGGTTAATCTGCTGAATCGAGACGCGCTGCGCGAAGCGCTGCAGTTCCTGCAGCCTCATGCTGTCATTCACTTGGCGGCGATTTCGTTTGTCGCTCATGGAGACGCGGAGGAGATCTACCGAGTGAACATTGTTGGCACCCGCAATCTGCTTGAGGCTCTGGGCGAATTGCCGGTGCCTCCGTTGCATATTTTGTTGGCCAGCAGCGCAAATGTTTACGGTAATGTCGGAGGCGTTCTTGATGAACAAGCTTCGCTATTTCCCCAAAATGATTACGCAATCAGCAAGATGGCGATGGAGTCCATGGCCAAGCTATGGACTGATCGCCTGCCAATCACGATTGTGCGCCCCTTCAACTACACCGGCTTGGGTCAATCCGAGCGGTTTTTGATCCCGAAGATTGTGTCGCATTTTAAACGACGCGCTGAGGTGATCGAACTTGGCAATTTGGATGTTTCGCGGGATTTCTACGATGTCCGCCATGTTGCGCAGTTGTACGGACGTTTATTGACTTTACCGGCAGCTGGGGAGGTGTACAACGTCTGCTCAGGTGTTGAATGGTCGTTGGAACAGGTGATCGATACGCTGCGCGATCTTTCAGGTCATGCCATTGAGGTGCGTATCAACCCAAACTTCGTCCGCGCCAACGAGGTTAAATCACTACGTGGTTCTAACGAGAAACTGAAGTCCGCGCTGAATACATTGCCGGAGTTCGATTTTTCTTCAACCCTAACCTGGATGTACGGGGCAATCCCTTGAGTCAAATTCCCGCCAAGTCTACTGCGATTCATCGCATCAGCGCCGGCCGATCACTCGCGTTTCTTCGCTCACTTCTATTCAGCAACTCTGCGCGAACCTCTCTTGCAGGCGTGCTACTAGCGGTAAACGTGTTTTTGCTTCTCGTATTCCTGTTTTCTTATTACCAAGGCTATTTTCACTCCGACTCGTCTGTGCGTAACCTGCTCGCACAGGAGATGCACGACTCAGGCAGTTTCTTCCCGCCCGACTGGAACTACGTCAATAAAGATCTGATGGTGGTCTTCCCTCACCTCATCGTCTGGGGTCTGCTTTTCTTCTTCGACAATAGTTACACGCTGTTCGCCGTGGCTGGTGTCATCACCGCGCTACTTATCCTCGGCAGCGTTTGGTGGTTCACCAGCCTGCTGGGTGATGTTTCCTGGCAGCGTATTCTGTCGTTGGCAGTGCTGGCAGGCGGTATTTCAATTACGTTCGCCGAAGACATGTTCGGTCAGGCAGCATATGGAGTTCTGCTAGCGCTCACCTGCCTGCTTATGGTGTTGGGCTGGAGGTCAATGACTTCCATGCGAAATCAACGGTTAGTTTGGTGGGTACTGCTGTTTGGCTTGGTGACATTGGTTACATGGAGCAACCCGCAGCGCGCTGCAGCGTCTTATCTTTTGCCACTTTACTGTGGGTTGGCTGCCTATCTGTGGGGAGAGCGATGGAAGGAACGCATGCTGGCCATGAGCCCAGTGCTTGCGATTACTGTTGCGGGCTTCGTTGCCGGCTTTGGGATCAGCCTGTGGTCGCTGGACCATGTGAACAATAATGCCGGTGCAGGCGCTGCACGCTGGCTCGATTTCAATGGTATGGCACGAAATGCTCTGCAGACCCTCCATGGCCTGATGGGTTTGCTGGGTGCCCTTCCGGTGGCCAATGGCGATGTCATTTCCCGTTCGGGCATCTACGCCGCGCTGCGACTGGTTGCTGGACTAGTCGTTCTTATGTTGATCGGACGACGAGTTGTCCTGCTATGCAGTAGCCGGGCTCCGCAGATGCGTTTCGTCGGTGGGGTTGTCGCGGGCCTTGCGCTGTGTTTCGTGTTTCTGCAGATCACAACCACTGTGCCTGACATGGACAATCCGTTGGTTTCTGCGCGCTACCTGACTCCTGCACTGGTGCTCGGTCTGGTGGTGTTGTTCTGCTCGCCACTCAAGCACGCTTCCTGGCTGGAGGCCACGTTGATTATCGGGCTTGGCGTGCTCCTTGCCTCCAACAGTGTGGTGAGCATCAATCCAAATTCGCTGGTCAACCCAGGTTGGAAGAACCCGCAACGCGAAGCAATGATCGATGAACTCAAGACCATGGGACTCCACTATGGCTATGCCAGCTACTGGAATGCAGGAGCGCTTACCGTATTGGGCAGGAATGAAGTCAAGGTACGGCAGATCCTGATTCCCAAAGGCTTGCCACTGCCCATGCGCCACCTTTCTTCGGATAACTGGTATGAGCCAGAAGCATGGGCCGGGGAGACTTTCCTGCTTCTTACTGACGCAGAGGTGGCTGCGGTCGACTGGGGCGCGCTCACCCGCTACGCAGGTCAGCCGGTGCGTGAGGCTAAGGTGCAGGGCATGCGAGTATTCGTGTTCAAGGACAACCTGTCTGCTAATCTGCCAGGCTGGAGCGTTCGCTTACATGGCCCTCATCACATCAGGGCGATGCCTAATGGCATGAAGACTGTGGGTCACTGGCTGGATGCGGAGAGTGCCTTGCAGACTCGCAAGGACGAGTCCGGTTATCTCCAATTTGGACCGTACATGCAGTTGGGACGCGGGCACTACCGCGCTTCATTTGATGTGTCTGGCAAGGCGGAAAGCGCTGCACAAATTGTAGCTACGGTGGATGTCGTAGCTGCGGGGGGCGGGCAGGTTCTGGGCGCATTACCTGTGATGGCCAATGGTCAGAGCGAATACGCAATCGACTTTAGCTTGAAGCAACCGGTGCAGAATCTGGAACTGCGGGTGACTTCCAACGGAGCTGGAGAAGTCATCTACAAGGGTGTCACGCTCTCGCCCATTCCGTAGGTCTCAGCGAGCCAGCCCGCCTTGATTCGGACTAATGTTTACTTGTCAATGAATACAGACGGGCGGCTAGCTGAAGCGGTTTACGCACTGCATTCCATGATGCAGTGCGTATATGGGACATAGATCATGTCGTGTCTGATCCTCATCTGGATGCGGTCGAAGGCTTTCTCGGCCAGTGCACGATAGCCATCTGGTGTACGGATGTTCTGGCCGCGGTCCCGCAGAATCAGATTTCTTGCCATTGAAGATTGTCCTTCGACCAAAGTGCCGTCCATGGTGATCAGCCTCCCACCGGGTTTAAGCTTGCTCCGTGCACCTTCGATCAGCTTGCAAGCAATCCCATCGTCCAGATGGTGAAGAATGCCTACTGCAAGCACGACATCTGCCAGTTTGCTGTCGTCTTCAGGTTGATAGTCTGCAATATCCATACAGTGGAAGGTCGCTCTATGTCCGAACCTACGCTTGGCAGAATCGATGTAGAGGGCAGAGAGGTCGAAGCCGTGGTAGCTGCTGTCTTTAGGTAGGTGCGGTACGATCTCGCCGGTTCCACAGCCAATGTCCAAAATCGTGGATTCAGGTCCGGGGCGAATGTGGTCTCTGATCAGCTGAGTTCTTCCCTTCCGCGCTCCAAGTAAATTCTGCAGGAGGTCATAGGCCCAGGGGGCGGACAGAATTGCATGGAGGCCGGTCGTTTTCTGAGCCATCTTGGATCCTTCAAGAAGGGGGCGGGGCTGGCAGGTACATGCTCGTTCAGTGACGGTATCGATGATCCTGCATAAAACCGAAGCCACGCAAGTGGTAGAAGTATTGATACGCCCAGTGTTCCGTAGACACTCAAGACCCTCGTTGCGCGTAGCGCCGTTCGAGCTCTACAGGCGATAGGTCTCCAGTTGAACCATGACGGCGTTGTGGGTTGTAGAACATGTCGATGTAGTCGAACACCTCGGCGCGTGCGGCGTCCTTGGTCGGGTAGATCCGCCGCCTGATCCGCTCGCGTTTGAGCAGACCGAAGAAGCTCTCCACGGGTGCGTTGTCGTGGCAGTTGCCACGCCGACTAATGCTGCACACCAAGCCGTGGGACGCCAGGAAACTCTGCCAGTCATCGATGGTGTAGACCGACCCTTGGTCCGAGTGAACCAGGCAACCAGCGCTGGGTTTGCGCCGCTGTAATGACCCACTGAAACTCTGCTCAGGTGTTAGTTTTTAGAGGACACATCGGTGAGTGCAGTGATGTACGAAGAACAGATCCAGCGCTGGCCTGCCCGGCGCAAGTCGGCGCTGGTGCTGGAGATCATCCAGGGGAAGACGACGGTGGCTTTGGCCAGCCGGCAATTCGACTTGACGCCCAATGAGATCGAAGGCTGGGTCGAGGAAGGTAAGCGCGGCCTGGAGAACGCGCTGCGGGCCAAGCCCGAAGACGGGCGCGAGCAGTACGCCCGCCAGCTCAAGGAGCTGCAGGACGCCTACGGCGAGGCCATGCTGGAACTGCGTGCCCGAAAAAGCTGGCAGCCCTGCTGGGCAAGAACGAGAGCTGATGGCCTCGATCCAGCAGGGCCTGAAGGAGGACGGGTTCGACGTCTCGATGGTCAAGCTGTGTTGCTGGTTCGGTGTGGCCCGGCGCAGCGTGTACTACACGCCGCGTAAGGCAGTGCCGAAGGTGACGCCGGAGCTGGCCGAACCGATCAAAGCCATGATCGAGGCCGAGCCGTCGTTCTGGTGTCGGACGGTGGCCGGGCTACTGGGGATGAACAAAAACACGGTGCAGCGGATCTTTCAGATCAAGGGCTGGCAGGTGCGCAAGCGGGCCGTGGGCAAGCGACCGCGGATCGAAGTCTTGCCCTCGGTGGCCAGCGCGCCGAATCAACGCTGGGCCACTGACCTGTGCCGGGTCCGGGGCGGCAAGGACGGCTGGCTGAGCCTGGCCCTGATGATCGATTGCCACACCCGGCAATTGCTAGGCTGGCAGCTCTCGCGCACAGGCAGGGCCAGCACCGCCGTGGCGGACTTGCAGCAGGCGCTGATCACCCGCTTCGGCACGCTGAGCAAGGTCAAGGAGCCGTTCCTGTTGCGCTCGAATAATGGCCTGGTCTTCACCAGCGGCGACTACACTCGCCTGGTAGCCGGCTACGGCCTGAAGCAGGAGTTCATCACTCCACACTGTCCGCAGCAGAACGGGATGGTCGGGCGCGTCATCCGAACACTCAAGGAACAGTGCGTCCATCGGCACCGGTTCGAGAGCCTGCCCCCCCACCCTGCGCGTCGTCGGCGACTGGATTGGGTTCTACAACCGGCAGCGACCGCATCAGGCGCTGAAGATGATGATGCCTGACCAAGCCTATGCCGCTACATTAACCACCTGACCTGTGCAGAAACCGATGGGTCACTACAGGAGTGAAACACCTTACACCTGGACCGACATTCATGTTTGCCCTGTCATGTGCTGGGCTGCCGGGTAAGGGCGTTGTTCAGGCCACGGCCACCTGTAGCGCCGCGTCGGCATGCTGCAGGATGGTATCCATGTCGTCTCCAACGCCTACCCATAATGGGAGGCGGACTAGTCGCGCGCTGATGTCGTCGGTGACCGTCATACCCGAACCACGACGGCCGAGCGCTAGACCTGCCGGTGAGGAGTGCAGCGGGATGTAATGGAATACGGTCTGGACGTCGCGCAGCTTCATCTCGGCGATGAATCGGGTGCGCACTTCCAGCGAGGGTAATAGCAAGTAGTACATGTGTGCATTGTGGGTGCAATGCGATGGCACGGTCGGACGTTGGACCAAGCCGCTACGTTCATGCGCTTCGGCCCAGGCGTGGTATCTGTCCCAGATAGATAGACGATGTGCGGTGATCTGCTCGGCCGCATCCATCTGTGCGGATAGAAACGCCGCAGTGATTTCACCGGGAAGGAAGGATGAGCCCACATCAACCCAGGTGTACTTGTCTACCTGGCCACGGAAGAAGCGGCTGCGGTTGGTGCCCTTTTCGCGAATGATCTCGGCGCGTTCGGCATGGGTACGGTCTCGACAAAGCAGCGCACCTCCTTCGCCGGAAATGATGTTCTTGGTTTCGTGGAAGCTTAGGGCGCCCAGTTCGCCAATGGTGCCCAATGAGCGACCCTTGTAGGTTGACATGATAGCTTGTGCGGCGTCTTCCACCACAGCTAAGTTGTGGCGACCCGCGATCTCCATGATCATGTCCATCTCGCACGCCACACCAGCGTAATGGACCACGCAGATTGCCTTGGTCCGGGGCGTGATTGCTGCCTCGATCAATCGCTCGTCGATATTCAGAGTGTCGGCTCGTACATCGACGAACACCGGAATTGCACCACGCAAAGCAAATGCGTTGGCAGTGGAGACGAAGGTGTAAGAGGGCATGATGACTTCGTCGCCCTCTTCGAGATCAAGAAGAAGCGCGGCCATTTCGAGGGCCGAGGTGCAACTGTGTGTCAGTAGTGCACGGCTTGCTCCGGTATTTTGCTCCAGCCAGGCGTGGCAACATTTGGTAAACGGACCATCACCGGAGAGGTGGCCGTTGCTGTGCGCCTGGGCGATCAGCGAGAGCTCGCGACCAGTCATGTAGGGCTTGTTGAACGGAATCATGGACACTCTTTGAGGGAGCTGGAGGTGGGTTGTTACGGGGCTTGCTGTCAGCCGGCAGAGCGGGAAAGGACAATGACGCCCAGCATGATAATCGCGGTGCCAGCTAGCTTGTAAGCATTGAGCTGCTCTCGGAAAAGCCAGGCTGCCATCAAAGAGACCAGTAGGAAATTGACCGCCATGTAGGGATAGGCACGACTCAATGGAAGCTTGCTGATGGCGGCCATCCAACTGATCGATGCGCCAAAGGCAGCGACAAAGGCTGATAGGACCCAGGGCTTCAGCAACAAGGCGGCAATATTCTGTAAGCTGAATGGATGGCTGATTAGGTTGGGATACAGACTGACCTGCCACTTGAGCACCAATTGCCCATATACCGTGAGCATGATGGTCAACGCGACGAAAAGATAAGCCATGGGTCTTTGCTCATGAGGATGCGAACGTACTAAAGGTGGGTGTCAAGCTGGTCAATGCGTGGCGTGACTCCGGCGACGCAGGCTGTACTACTACCACCTGAGAAAAGTTACGACTGGTTGCGCCAGCCCCAAATGAACTCGGTGGCGCTTTCGCCTACGTTGAAGATCAGATCCAACACGCTTACTGCATGTTCAAAATTCTCATTTTGCTGCCTGTATTCCGGGTAGCCCGAGTAGTCCTTGTACTGCAGAGCGACACCGATCGCCTCGAAGGCCGCAGGATCGATGTACGCCCTTGCTGCAGGTCCTGACAAGTAGTGAGTAGCTCCCGATTGACGAACCAGGTCCACCAAGCGCTCAAGCTTGCTGCCACTGAGCAAGAACTCCGTAGAACTGCGGAACTCCACGTTAATACCCAAAATTTCCTGTGCAATCACGCGTGTCAGGTGTTGATTCATTTCGGAAAGTGAAGTCCACTCGCGCCCAAGATAGAGTTCTTCGATCACATGGGCGAACTGCTTGAAGTGCGGAGACTTGGTATAAGCGTGGCGCAACGTCGACCAGTGTTTACGTTGCCACGAGGGGTTGGGTAGCTTTACTTCGTTTATGAGACGCTTGATGTCGCTGCCGGTTGGCACAGTGAGCCACAACGGCATGCCGTTGGCGATGATCCGGTTGCGCGATCGCCAGTCCTGATAGGTGAATTGGACATCGTCGTAGAAAATGAAAGTGTCAACATCATGAATAATGTCGAAATACCCTTTCCACGGAATGTAGCTCGACTGGAGTACGGCGACGCGCTTTGGAGGATTCATTTTATCTGAGGCCTGCTGTTGTGCCGGCTACCTGCTTTTACGAACGACGCTGGCGGCAGGATTGAACTGTCGATAATCACGCTGTTGGCGCCGATGAAACTTGAATCGCCTACCTTAACAAATCCGCAGAGTGTCGCTGCCGGGCTGATAAAGGTGTTGGCGCCGATACGGCAATCGTGGCTAATTGTCGATTCGGGCCACAATACGCAAGCAGACCCAATCTCAGCGAAGGCGTCGACATTGGCGCCGGCCATGATCATCGTGCCGGCACCAACGATCGCAGTTCGATTGACGTGCGCGGCAGGGTGCTGGAGCACAGGAAAGCAAAATCCTGTAGCAGACAGTTGATTGAACAGTGCGTTTCGGCGCTCCAGATGATTGTAGCCGATAGCCATCACTAGGTCGTAATCTGCTGGCTTCAGGCGCTGACCTAGGTCTGCAGTCCTGCCGTGCACATCTTCATCGGTGCTGAAGTCATCAATGAAACCCTTCACTTGGCGACCGGAATCCTCAGCGAGAACCAGCAGGAGACGACCGAATGAAGATGCGCCAATAATCAGCAGGGGCTTCAAGCCCGTGTCTCCCGCTCGACCAAGAACAGAGGCATCGACGCGGTTTTAAAGTTGATGCGGGCGAGGTATTCGCCAAAGATACCTAGAATGAGCAGCTGGAGGCCGCCAAGGAACATCATTCCGGCCATAATCGAAGCATAGCCACTTACCCCTAACGCACCGGTCAGCTTTGCGATCAGGATTGTCATGCCCCAGATTGCACCGCCGACGGATGCCCCCACGCCAAGCCACGTGGCAACACGCAAGGGCAAGTCCGAGAATGTCACGAAGATATTGACCATATGCGCGATCAGTTTGCGCATGTTGTAGCTGCTGGTGCCGTATGTTCTTTCGTCATGCGGCACGATTACTGTTGCGTAATCATGCGTTATCCAGGAAATATAGCCGTCGATGAAAGTAAAGGGTGACCGGAATCGATCCAATTCTGCCGCCACCGACCGGTGAATCACGCGGAACGACGTGTACTCACGATTTAGTGTAGGAATGGCGAATTTGAACAGACTACGGCCTACTTCGGAGGTGAAGTTGCGCCATTTCGCGTGGCTGCGCTGTTCGGTCACACCGTAGACGACCGAATACCCTTCGTCGGCTTTTGTCAGCATTGCCGGCAATGATTCAGGCGGTTGCTCTAGATCTTCATCGATTGTCGCAATCCACTCGCCGCGAGATTTGGAAATACCACATAGCGTGGCAGCATGCTGGCCGAAGTTTCGGCTCAGCCGGATTCCACTGACATGTGGATATGAATCACTCAGGTTCTGTATCACTTCCCAGGAGTTATCCCCACCGCGGTCGTCCACGAAGATGATTTCGTGCCCTCCCTCAATATTGGCCAGCGCTGCATCCAGTCGCTGCTGCAGTGCACCGATTGACTGTGCGCCGCGGTACACAGGCACCACCACGGAAACCCGCGGCGGTGGTGATGTGGCGTCAGAAAGGTTCTGCATTGTTGCACTTGTCTATGATAATGCTTGATTAGCATTATAGAGGCTGGAGACAATACCGGCCAACGACCCGGCACCTTTTTTGAGATGGGGCTGCCGACGGGATCAGCCCAGCGCCGCTTCCAGCTCCGGCAGCAAGGCAAACAAATCCCCCACCAACCCAATATCGGCAATCTCGAAGATCGGCGACTCCGGATCCTTGTTGATCGCCACGATCGTACCGGCGTCCTTGATGCCGGTAAGGTGCTGGATCGCGCCGCTGATGCCGATTGCCACGTAGAGCTCGGGCGCGATGATCTTGCCTGTCTGTCCGACTTGCAGCTCGTTGGGCACGTAGCCAGCATCGACCGCCGCACGCGAGGCGCCAACGGCGGCGCCGAGTTTGTCGGCCAGGCTATAGATGTGCTGGAAGTTCTCTGCCGAGCCGACACCGCGGCCGCCGGAGACCACACGCTTGGCGCTCTGCAGGTCTGGGCGGTCGGAGCTGCCGGCCGCCAGGCCGATGAAGCGGCTATGCGTCGGCAGGGTGGCATCGACCGTAACGGGCTCGACCGCCGCACTGCTGCCCTTGGCCGCTTCCGGCCACGAGGCGCTGCGCACGGTAGCAACCACGATCTGCTCGGCCGGGGCCTTGACGGTGATGATGGCGTTGCCCGCATAGATCGGACGCTTGAAGGTATGCGCGTCCTCGACTGCCATCAGGTCGGAGATCTGGTTGACGCCCAGCAATGCGGCCACGACTGGCATCAGATCCTTGCCGAAGGTGGTGGAGGGGCCGAACACATGGGTATAACCCTGGCCGGCCAGCTGGGCGATCTGCGGCCCCAGCACCTGGGCGATGGCATGTTCGTTGGCGGCGTTGGCCACGGTCAGCACGCGGGCGACGCCGGCTAGCTGTGCGGCCTGCGCTGCAACGGCGGCCGGGTCGGCTGCCAGTACGACCACATCGATGGACTCAGCAGAGATCGCCTGCGCGGCGCTCAGGGTTTTGGCGGTGGCCGCATTGAGCTGGCCGTTGAGATGTTCGGCAACAACGAGAACCTTGGCCATTACAACAACCCCTTCTGCTTGAGTGCGGCCACCAGTTCGGCGGCGTCCTTGACCATGACACCACGGCTGCGCTTGGATGGCGCGGCGTAGTGGGTGGTGGTCAGGCTGTCATGCGCGTCGACGCCCAGGTCGGCAAAGGCCAGCGTTTCCAGCGGCTTGCTCTTGGCCTTCATGATGTCCGGCAGTTTGATGAAGCGTGGCTCGTTCAGGCGCAGATCGGTGGTGATCACTGCCGGCAGGTCCACTTCCAGCGTCTCCAGGCCGGCATCGACCTCGCGCGTGACCGTGGCCTTGCCATCGGCAATGACGAGCTTGCCGGCGAAGGTGGCCTGCGGGCGGCCCCACAAGGTGGCCAGCATCTGGCCGGTCTGGTTGGCGTCATCGTCGATGGCCTGCTTGCCCAGGATGACCAGATCAGGCTGCTCCTTCTCGACCAGTTTCAGCAGCGCGCGCGCGGCGGTCAGCGGCTGGATGGCCGCATCGGTGACCACGTGGATGGCGCGATTGGCACCCATCGCCAGGCCGTTGCGCAGGTGCGCAGCCGCATCGGCCGGCGCGAGCGTGGCGACCACCACCTCGGTGGCGATGCCGGCATCGCGCAGGCGCAATGCCTCTTCCAGGGCGATTTCGTCGAACGGGTTGGGCGAAAGCTTGACGCCCTCGGTGACCACGCCGGAGCCATCCGGCTTGACCTGAATGCGGACGTTGTAGTCCACCACGCGCTTGTAGGCGACGAGGATTTTCATCGTGTACGAGATCCTTCAGCTATTGCGGGAAGGCCCGGCCGCGGCGGCAGGCTCGGGAGTGGGGCCATTCTAACCGGGGAGCATCCACCATGCGATGGCGTATGGATGTTGCGCTGCGGGATTGGGCCCACGAGAGACGACTTCGGCTGGTGTTGCGTGCAACGTATATCCTGTCGGGCTTGGAATTGAGTGCGGCGTACGCGCGATCAGGAGATGGGCAGTGGCAACTTGGTTAGTGACCGGCGGAGCGGGCTTCATTGGCGGCAATTTTGTTTTGGAGGCGGTTGCGCATGGCGTGCGCGTCATCAACCTGGATGCGCTCACTTACGCAGGGAACCTGAAAACCCTGGCGTCGTTGGAGGACAATCCGAACCATGTCTTCGTCCAAGGCGATATCGGCGACGGAGCACTGGTGGCGCGTCTGCTGGCAGAGCACCAGCCTGACGCAGTTCTGAACTTTGCCGCCGAGAGCCACGTGGACCGCTCGATCGATGGCCCAGGTGCGTTCATCCAGACCAATGTCGTCGGCACCCTGGCCCTGCTCGAATCCGTGCGGGATTACTGGAAGGCGTTGCCGCAAGGCTCCAGGGAGGCGTTCCGCTTTCTACACGTATCCACCGACGAGGTATACGGCACCCTGGGAGAAACCGGCAAGTTCACCGAAACGACGCCTTACGCCCCGAATTCACCTTATTCCGCATCCAAGGCCGCATCAGACCATCTGGTGCGCGCGTTTCATCATACCTACGGCCTGCCGGTGCTGACGACCAATTGCTCGAACAACTACGGCCCCTACCACTTCCCTGAGAAGTTGATCCCGTTGGTCATCGCAAAAGCTTTGGCAGGGGAGCCCCTGCCGGTGTACGGGGATGGAAAGCAGGTGCGCGACTGGCTGTTTGTCAGTGACCACTGCGACGCCATTCGTACCGTGCTTGCAAAGGGACGTGTGGGAGAAACCTACAACGTCGGCGGTAATGCCGAACGGCAAAACATCGAAGTGGTCCGTGCGATCTGCGCGCTTCTGGATCAGCAGCGTCCGCGTCCCGATGGTCAACAGCGCGCCAGCCAGATCACCCACGTGACCGACCGTCCGGGTCATGATCGCCGCTATGCCATCGATGCCAGCAAACTCCGCAACGAGCTGGGGTGGCAACCGGCTTACACCTTCGAGCAGGGCATTGCCCTGACCGTGCAGTGGTATCTGGATAACCAGGCCTGGGTGCAAGGGGTATTGGACGGCAGCTATCGGTTGGAGCGAATCGGGGTCGCGGCGTAACGCGGTCATCGTCATAGCCCGCGGACACGGCGGGCGCCAAAGGATATATCCATGACACAACGCAAAGGCATCATTCTGGCTGGCGGATCGGGGACACGCCTGTATCCGATTACCAAAGGCGTCAGCAAGCAGCTGCTGCCAGTCTATGACAAGCCGATGATCTATTACCCGCTTAGCGTGCTGATGCTGGCGGGCATCCGTGAAGTGCTGATCATCAATACGCCGCACGAACAGTCATTGTTTCAGGCGTTGCTCGGCGACGGTGAACAGTGGGGGATGCATATCCGCTACGCAGTGCAGCCCAGTCCTGATGGGCTGGCTCAGGCCTACTTGATCGGGCGCGACTTCATCGATGGCAAGCCCAGCTGCCTGGTGTTGGGAGACAACATCTTCCACGGGCATGGCCTGACGGACACGCTGCGACGTGCCGATGCCCGTCAACAAGGAGCTACCGTATTCGGCTACTGGGTCAATGATCCGGAGCGCTATGGAGTGGCCGAGTTCGATGCTCAGGGCAAGGTGATCGATATCGAGGAAAAGCCCCTGCAGCCACGCTCGAACTATGCGGTCACCGGGCTTTATTTTTATGATGCCAGGGCTTGCGACTACGCTGCGCAGTTGAAGCCTTCCAGCCGGGGAGAACTGGAAATCACCGATCTTAATCGGCGCTATCTGGAAGCAGGAGATCTGCACCTGGAGCCGCTGGGACGTGGGTACGCCTGGCTGGATACGGGAACGCATCAGTCCCTGCACGAGGCATCCAACTTCATCGAGACGATCCAGATGCGGCAAGGGCTGCAGGTGTGTTGCCCGGAAGAGATCGCCTTCGCTAAAGGATGGATCGATGCTTCCCAACTGGAGCAACTGGCCGCCCCCTTGCGCAAGAATGCTTATGGTCAATACCTGCATTCTCTCGCACAACGTGGAGTGGTTCCTTGAAAGTCATCGAGACGTCCTTGCCCGGTTGCTTCGTCATTGAGCCAAGAGTCTTGGGCGACGAGCGGGGTCAATTCTTCGAAGCCTGGAATGCGGAACGCTTCGACCAGCACGGTTTTCCCGCGCGGTTCCTGCAGAGCAATATCTCCACTTCGACCAAGGGCGTGCTGCGCGGCCTGCACTATCAATGGCCGCGTCCACAGGGGAAGCTGGTCAGTGTGCTGGAGGGCGAGGTCTACGATGTGGCGGTGGATATCCGGCGCGGATCACCGTACTTCGGTCAGTGGACTGCCGCTATCCTGAGCGCAGAGAACAATCGGCAGTTCTGGATTCCGGAAGGCTTTGCGCATGGGTTTGCGGTCCTGTCCGAACGTGCGGTCTTCAGTTACCTGTGCACCGATATCTACGTGCATGACGCCGACGCAAGTGTTCGCTGGAACGACGCCACCATCGGCGTCGATTGGCCGATCAGCTCGCCGATCCTGTCTGGCAAGGATCGGGCTGCGCCCCTGCTGGAAGACATCGACGACGCGCGTCTGCCTGTCTATCAACCATGAAGTTATTGGTGATCGGTGCCAACGGACAGGTCGGCACCGAGCTGCTGCGTGCCTTCGCACCGGAAGGTGAGGTGCTGGCAACCACGCGCTCCGGGCAGTTGGCTGACGGGCGTGCCTGCGAGCGGCTCGATCTGGACGTGCCGATGTTGCTCAAACGCACGCTGGACCGCCTGCAGCCCACGATCGTCGTCAACGCAGCCGCTTACACCGCCGTCGATCGTGCCGAGCAGGAGCGCGATGCGGCTTTTCGTGCCAATGCAGAGGCACCCGCTGTCATTGCGCAATGGTGCGCGCGCGCCGGTGTGCCCCTGGTCCATTATTCGACCGACTATGTCTTCGATGGGCAGGGCACGCGCCCCTATCGGCCCGACGACGCCACCGCGCCGCTCGGCGTGTACGGGCAGAGCAAACTGGCCGGCGAACAGGCGGTGCAGGCGGCCGGCGGCCGCCATCTGATCTTCCGCACTGCCTGGGTCTACGCGGCGCATGGACACAATTTCCTGCGCACGATGTTGCGCGTGGGAGCCGAGCACGAGGTGCTGCGCGTGGTCGCCGACCAGATCGGCACGCCGACGCCGGCCGCGTTGATCGCCGACATCACGGCGCACGCGCTACGCCAGCCCGGTGAACCCTCCGGCCTGTGGCATCTGACCGCTGCGGGCCAGACCTCCTGGCACGGTTTCGCCGAAGCCATCTTTGCCCAGGCGCGCGCGCGCAGCCTGCTCACCCGCGTGCCGCACGTGGAAGCGATCAGTACTGCCGACTATCCAACGCCGGCGACGCGGCCTGCCTATTCGCGGCTGGATACCCACAGCCTGCAGGAGACCTTCGGTGTGCACCTGCCCGCCTGGCAGGACGGACTGAGCCGCGAGCTGGACACGCTCGCCCGCGATTGAGCCTCTAAGTGGCGTGATGGGCAGGTATGGCTTCAGCACTGACTCATAGCTTGCGCCTCGCTTCGGCTACCATCTGGGACTGGTTCGCGCCGGGCCGACGAACTGCTTCGTGCAGGTCGCGGCTGGCGCGGATGTGCCGCTGAAGCGGGTGCAACGCGCGATGCACGGTCTGGAAGCGTGCGTGCGTGCGCTGCATCGCATCGGTCGGCACCGTGCAGGTTCTTGCGTGTCCCCCAGCGGGCGCGCCGGCCCAAGGCGGGCGCGGCCGCACCGTCATCACGCCATGGCCTGCGTGCAGTGCGCTGCATCCTCCCCCATCCAAAAAATCGCAAGGAATTCCAATGAAGATCGCTGTCGCGGGTACCGGCTATGTCGGTCTGTCCAATGGCGTGTTGCTCGCCAAGCACCATGAGGTCGTGGCGCTGGACATCGTCGAGGCCAAGGTCAAGCTGATCAACGAAGGCCGCTCGCCGATCGTCGACAAGGAACTCGAGGCCGCGTTGGCCGAGGGTGGTCTGAACTTCAAGGCCACGCTGGACGCCACCGAGGCGTTTGCCGGCGCCGAGTTCGTGATCATCGCCACGCCCACCGACTACGATCCGGACACCAATTACTTCAACACCAGCTCGATCGAGGTGGTGATCGCCAAGGTGCTGGAGATCAATACCCAGGCGACGATGGTGATCAAGTCGACCATCCCGGTCGGCTACGTTGCCAAGCTGCGTGCGCAGTTCGGCACCGACAACATCATCTTCTCGCCCGAATTCCTGCGCGAAGGCCGGGCGCTGTACGACAACCTGTACCCGTCCCGGATCATCGTCGGCGAGCGCTCGGCGCGCGCGGAGACCTTCGCGCGACTGCTGCAGGAGGGTGCGCTCAAGCCCGACGTGCCGGTGTTGTTCACCGAGCCTACCGAGGCCGAGGCGATCAAGCTGTTCGCCAACACCTATCTGGCGATGCGGGTGTCCTACTTCAACGAACTGGACACCTACGCGCTCACCCACGGGCTGGACAGCCGTCAGATCATCGAAGGCATCTGCCTGGATCCGCGCATCGGCAGCCACTACAACAATCCGTCCTTCGGTTACGGCGGTTACTGCCTGCCCAAGGACACCAAGCAGTTACTGGCCAACTACCAAAGCGTTCCGCAGACCATCATCCGGGCAATCGTCGATTCCAACACCACCCGCAAGGACTTCATTGCCGCCGACGTGCTGCGGCGCAATCCCAAGGTGGTTGGGATCTATCGCCTGATCATGAAAGCTGGCTCGGACAACTTCCGTTCGTCCAGCATCCAGGGCGTGATGAAGCGCCTCAAGGCCAAGGGCGTTGACATCATCGTGTACGAACCGACGCTGAGCGAGCCGGAGTTCTTCCGCTCGCGCGTGGTCAACGACCTGGACACCTTCAAGCGCGAGGCCGACGTCATCATCAGCAACCGCATGGCCGATGCGCTGCAGGACGTGCAGGACAAGGTCTACACGCGCGATCTGTTCGGCGACAACTGAGTCCGGCCTGCGTCAGGTTCTGGCGGTTGGCAACGCCACTCGTCCAGGTCTTTCATGAGGTTCACGCGATGCGGCGCTGTGTGTCGCATCGCAGGCGGCTCCGCTTGGCTTTCCGAACGGTATCCGGTTGCGTGCGATGCAGCTGCGTCGCACGCACAGGGGGCGACGCAGCCTGCGACCTTTGATCTGTGCACGCGTAGCGTGTTGCAATCAAAAGTACGTGGCGGATAACGCAAGACGGCGGCCATGGGCCGCCGTCGATCTTGCCATCTACGTTGGGCGCGTGATCAGGCCCGGCCGTAGGTGTCCTCGAAGCGCACGATGTCGTCCTCGCCCAGATAGCTGCCGGACTGCACTTCGATCAGTTCCAGCGGCAGCTTGCCCGGATTGCGCAGGCGGTGGGTCACGCCGAGCGGGATGTAGGTACTCTGGTTCTCGGTCAGCAGCAGCACTTCTTCGCCACGCGTCACTTCGGCAGTGCCACTGACCACGATCCAGTGTTCCGCGCGGTGATGGTGCATCTGCAGGCTCAGCACGGCACCGGGCTTGACGGTGATGCGCTTGACCTGGTGACGCTGACCCATGTCGATCGAGTCGTACGCGCCCCACGGGCGATACACCTTGCGATGCCAGGTGGCCTCGGAGCGACCGTCGGACTTGATCCGGCCAACCACCTCCTTTACCTCCTGGATGCGATCGCGGTGGCCGACCAGCACGGCATCCGGCGTCTCGACCACCACCACGTCTTCCAGGCCGACCATGGCGATCAGGCGCGAGCCGTAGGCATAGGTGTTGCGGCAATCCAGCTGGATCACGTCGCCATGATGCGCGTTACCCTGTGCGTCCTGTTCGGAGACATCCAGCAGCGACGACCACGATCCGACATCGTTCCAGCCGGCATCCAGCGGCACGACGACCGCATCGGCAGTCTTTTCCATCACTGCGTAGTCGATCGAATCCGACGGGCTGGCCGCGAACGCGTCCTTGTCCAGGCGGGTGAAGTCGGCATCGCGCTTGCCGTTCTGCCACGCGGTCTGGCAGGCGTCGGCGATGGCGGGATGGAACTTGCGCAGCTCCTCCAGGTAGCGGGAGGCGCGGAACAGGAACATGCCGCTGTTCCAGTAGTACTCGCCGCTGCTGAGGTAGCCCTGCGCGGTCGCCAGGTCCGGCTTTTCGACAAAGCGTTCAACCGCGCTGACGCCAGCGCCCGCGCCAGCCTTGATGTAGCCATAGCCGGTTTCGGGTGCGGTCGGCTTGATGCCAAAGGTGACCAACTTGCCCTGTGCCGCTGCTTCAGCAGCAACTTTCACTCCAGCCTGGAATGCAGCCTCGTCACCGATCACATGGTCCGAGGGCAGCACCAGCAACAGCGGGTCGGCGCCATCGCGCGTGGCTTCCAGCGCGGCAACCGCAATGGCGGGCGCGGTATTGCGGCCCTTGGGCTCCAGCAGGATGGCAGAGGGCTTGACGCCCAACTGCTGCAGCTGCTCGGCGGCCATGAAGCGATGCTCCTCGTTGGCCACGACGATGGGTGCGTGCCCTGCGACGGGTGCCGCACGCAGCCAGGTGGCCTGCAGCATGCTCTTGTCGCCGACCAGCGGCAGGAACTGCTTGGGGTAGGACTCGCGCGACAGCGGCCACAGGCGCGTGCCGGAGCCGCCGGACAAAATAATCGGAAGGACGTCGCTCATGAGCGGGGGAAACTCCAGTGCGTCAAAGGTGGGGGAGAATGGTAGATCAGTCGCGCAGCAAGTCGGAAATCTCTTGCGTGCGGCTTTCCAGCAATGCGGCATCGCCGCGCGTTTCCACGTTCAGACGCAGCAGCGGCTCGGTGTTGGAGCTGCGCAGGTTTAAACGCCATTGACCGAAATCGGCACTGATGCCGTCGGTGTAGTCCAGCTCCGGCGACAGGTCGGCGTAATGCTCCATCACGCGGGCAACGGAGGCCTTGGCATCGGCCACCTTGAAGTTGATCTCCCCGCTGCAGGGGAACTTCTGCATGCGCGCCTCGACCAGGTCGGCGAGCGAGCGGCCGGACTGCGACACCAGTTCGGCGATCAGCAACCACGGGATCATGCCGGAGTCGGCGTAGGCGAACTCGCGGAAATAGTGGTGCGCGCTCATCTCGCCGCCGTAAACGGCGTTTTCGCTGCGCATTTTTTCCTTGATGAAGGCGTGGCCGCTCTTGCACAGCACCGGAATGCCGCCGGCTTCTTCGACCTGCTCGACCGTGTTCCAGGTCAGGCGCGGGTCGTGCACGACCTTGCCGCCCGGCTGCTTGGCCAGGATCGCCTGCGCCAGCAGGCCGACCAGGTAATAGCCCTCGATGAAGCGGCCGGTGTGGTCGAAGAAGAAGCAGCGATCGAAGTCGCCATCCCAGGCAATGCCGAAATCCGCACCGTGGTCCTTGACCGCCTTGGCGGTGGCATCGCGGTTTTCCGGCAGCAGCGGATTGGGGATGCCGTTGGGGAAATTGCCATCGGGCTCGTGGAACACGCGCACGAACTCGAACGGAAGGTGCGGGGCCAACAGGTCCACGATCAGGCCGGCGCCACCGTTGCCGGCGTTGACCACCAACTTGAGCGGCTTGAGCGTGCTGCGGTCCACATAGCTGAGCAGGTGCTCCAGATACGCGGTCTTGTCGGTACGGCTCTGCTCGCTGGCGGTCGGTTCGCCGGGCGCGGCGGTATCGGACGCGACCGTGTCGCGGATCGCAAACAGGCCGGTGTCCGAACTGATCGGACGCGCCTGCTCGCGCACCAGCTTCATGCCGTTGTAGTCCATGGGGTTATGGCTGGCGGTCACCATCACGCCACCGGCGGCCTTGAGGTGATCGGTCTGGAAATACACCTCTTCGGTGCCGCACAGGCCGATATCGATGACATCCCGGCCGCTGGCACGCAGGCCGGCCGACAGCGCTTCCTGCAACGCCGGGCTCGCCAGGCGCACGTCGTGGCCCAGGACCACAGGCCCCTGATCCAGCTGCGCCGCCAGCGCCACGCCGATACGGCGGGCCAAGTCCTCGTTCAGTTCATCCGGCACACGGCCGCGAATATCGTAGGCCTTGAAGGCGGGTAGCGTCATGGGCAAATCTCTGGTGTGGGGGGACACCCGAGTTTAGCGGGTGCGCCGTGTCTTGGGTGTGGCGGAATTGCGACCGGGGACAGGGAACAGTCAGCGGATAGAATGGCCGCTTCACATCAGCGAGGTGAGGGCGGTGATGCGCGACGATGGACGTGGTGCGGCAGGCGGCAAACGCCATGCCGATGCCAAGGCGGCGCTGGATGGGGTCGTGGCCGATGGCCAGACCCTGGCAGTGGGCGGCTTTGGATTGTGCGGAATTCCCGAGGCGCTGATTGCGGCCGTGCGCGATAGCGGGGTAAGCGGGTTGACGGTGATTTCCAACAATGCCGGCGTGGATGGATTCGGGCTGGGGCAGTTATTGGCCACCCGCCAGATCCGCAAGATGATTTCGTCCTACGTGGGCGAAAACAGGGAGTTCGAGCGCCAATATCTGGCGGGCGAGCTCGAGCTGGAATTCAATCCGCAGGGCACCCTGGCCGAGCGCCTGCGTGCGGGCGGTGCGGGAATTCCCGCGTTCTACACCGCTACCGGCTACGGCACCATCGTGGCCGAGGGCAAGGAAACCCGGCAATTCGACGGCAAGCACTATGTGCTGGAAACGGCGCTGCATGCCGATGTCGCGCTGGTCAAGGCGTGGCGCGCCGATACCGCCGGCAACCTGGTGTTCCGCAAGACCGCACGCAACTTCAACCCGGCCTGCGCGATGGCCGGGCGCATCTGCATTGCCGAGGTCGAGGAGATCGTCGAGCTGGGCGCGATCGATCCGGATCAGGTGCACCTGCCGGGCATCTATGTCGATCGCCTTGTACTCAACGCCGCGCCTGAAAAACGCATCGAACAGCGCACCGTGCGCAAGGGAGACAGCTGATGGCCTGGACCCGCGATCAGATGGCCGCGCGTGCCGCACGCGAGCTTACCGATGGTGCCTACGTCAACCTGGGAATCGGTCTTCCCACGCTGGTGGCCAATCACATTCCCGATGGTGTGGATGTGTGGCTGCAATCGGAAAATGGCCTGCTCGGCATCGGCCCGTTTCCGGCCGAAGACGAGGTGGATGCCGACCTGATCAATGCCGGTAAGCAGACAGTGACCGCGCGCGACGGCGCCAGTTACTTCGGCAGCCATGATTCGTTCGCGATGATCCGGGGCGGCCATATCGACCTGGCGATCCTGGGCGCGATGCAGGTCACCGACCGCGGCGATCTGGCCAACTGGATGGTGCCCGGCAAGATGGTCAAGGGCATGGGCGGCGCGATGGACCTGGTGGCCGGAGTCAAGCGCGTGGTGGTGCTGATGGAGCACGTCGCCAAGGACGGCAGCCACAAGATCCTGCCCGAATGCGACCTGCCGCTGACCGGCGTGGGCGTGGTGGATCGCATCATCACCGATCTTGCGGTGTTCGATGTTACCGCTGACGGCTTGGTGCTGGTAGAGGCTGCGGACGGAGTGGAAATCGACGAATTGCGCAGCAAGACCGGCGTGTCGTTCAAGCGTGCATAAACGATCAGGGGCCTTGCGGCCCCTGATTTTTAGAGGTTTTGGTAGTTCGGACCCGAACCACCTTCCGGCGTGACCCAGGTGATGATCTCGTAGGGGTCCTTGATGTCGCAGGTCTTGCAATGCACGCAGTTGGCGGCATTGATCTGCAGGCGCTTGCCGGAGGGGCTGGCAGTGTCTGGGACCATTTCATACACGTTCGCGGGACAGAAGCGGGTACAGGGGTTGTCGTATTCCTCCACGCAGCGAGTGGCGCAGACGTCGGTGTCCAGCACCTTCAGATGCACCGGTTGGTCCTCGTCATGCTCGGTGGCGGCGAAGTACACCGCCTGCAGGCGGTCGCGCGGGGCCAGTTCGCGGGTGACGTAGTCGCGCTTGGGTTGCTCGTACTCGCCGAGCTTGTGCAGCGCCGACCAGTCCGGTTTGTTCTTCAGCGTCCACGGCGAGGCGCCCTTGAGTGCGGTTTCCCAGGCGGCATTGAGCAGGCCGAACCACAAGCCCTTCTTGAAACCGGGCTTGATGTTGCGCACCTGCTTCAGCTCGGCCATCACGTCGGAGGCGCGCAACTTGGCGTCGAATCCCTGCGGCGCCAGCTGCGAGTGCACCAGGTGTTCGGCGGCCAGCATGCCGCTGCGGATTGCCTGATGGGTGCCCTTGATCTTGGGCACGTTGAGCAGGCCGGCGGTATCGCCGATCAGCAGGGCACCGGGCATGTCCACTTTCGGTAGCGACTGCCAGCCGCCGCTGACCAGTGCGCGTGCGCCGGCAGACAGAATGCTGCCGCTTTCCAGCAGCGGCTTGATCATCGGGTGGTTCTTCCATTGCTGGAAGGCTTCCCATGGCTGATAGCTCGGATCGCTGTAGTCCAGCCCGCTGACATAGCCCAGCGCAATCTGGTTGTTGTCCAGGTGATACACGAAGCTGCCGCCATAGGTGCGGTTGTCGGCCGGCCAGCCGATGGTGTGCACGATCTTGCCGGGCGTGACGCGGCCTTCGGGCACCTGCCACAGCTCCTTGATGCCGATCGAATACCCCTGCGGGTCGCTGTCGGCGGTGAGGTCGAAGCGTTTGAGCAGCCGCTTGGTCAGGTGGCCGCGCGCGCCTTCGGCGAGCACGGTGACCTTGGCGCGGATGTCGATGCCAGCGGTGTAACCGGGCTTGTGCGCGCCGTCCTTGGCCACGCCCATGTCGCCGATGCGCACACCGATCACCTGGCCACTGTCGTCGTGCAGGGTTTCGGCGGCGGCAAAGCCCGGATAGATCTCCACGCCCAGCGCTTCGGCCTGTGGCGCCAGCCAGGCGCACATCGCGCCCAGGCTGACGATGAAATTGCCATGGTTGCGCATGCCCGGCGGCACCACCGGGAACTTGCGCGCGCTGTCCTTGCCGAGGAACCAGAATTCATCGTCGGTGGCGGCCACGCAGATCGGCGGCGGGTTGTTGCGCCAGCCGGGCAGCAGCGCATCCAGTGGGCCAGGCTCGATCACTGCCCCGGACAGGATATGCGCGCCGATGGTGCTGGATTTTTCGATCACGCAGACGCTGATGTTTGGATCGAGCTGCTTGAGCCGGATCGCGAACGACAGCCCGGCCGGACCGGCGCCGACGGTGACGACGTCGTATTCCATGACGTCGCGCTCGACCGTCTCTGACGCTTGCGCGCCGATTCCCGCTTCCGACATTGCTCCGCTCCCGTTGGCTCGATGGCTGGCGCGTATTTTCCGGGATTGCATGTGACGGCGGCAAATCGGCGCGATTCATCCGCTGCCGACGGCGCGGTGCGGGCACGCGTGCTAGCGTCTGGCAGATGAAGATCGAGGTGGCATTGCCGGGGGCGCAGATCCGCTGGCAGCGAGGATGGCTGGACGCGGCGCAGGCCGATACGCTGCTGCAGACCTTGCTGGCGCAGGTGCGGTGGGAAGTGCACCGCATCCGCATGTTCGGGCGGGTGGTGGATTCGCCACGCCTGAGCAGCTGGATCGGCGACCCGGATGCCAGCTACCGCTATTCCGGCACGCAGTTTGCGCCGCAGCCTTGGCTGGATGCATTGCAGCCGGTCCGTGCGCGGCTGCAAGATGAAACCGGATGCCCGTTCAACAGCGTGCTGGTCAACCGCTACCGCAGTGGTGCCGATGCGATGGGGTGGCATAGCGACGACGAGCCGGAGCTGGGGGCGCAGCCGGTGATCGCTTCGGTGAGCCTCGGCGCGACGCGGCGCTTTGCGTTCAAGCATCGCGACGATGCGGCGCTGAAGCAGACGCTGGAATTGGGGCACGGCGATCTGTTGCTGATGGGCGGAGATACCCAGCGCCATTACAAGCACGCCTTGCCGCGCACCGTAAAGCCGGTCGGCGAGCGCATCAATTTGACCTTTCGTCAGATTGCACTGCGCGCGTCCGGGCGATAGGAGCGGCTACCAAAACGTAGCGAGCGCTCGCCTGGCGATGCGCGCAGGTCTTGTGTCTGCCTCATCGTGATGGATGCAGCCAAAAGTGCGGGTCAGATGCTGAGTTGGTCGAGCGCGCGGTGCCCTCACCGCTCGCGGGACACGCCGTGAATCCGTCCATGGAGGCTCGGTGGCGGCATCCAAGCCGCCACACGGTCCCGCAAGCGATGAGGGCACCGCACCAGACAGTTTGTTGGTGGTTTTGGTGAAGAACGAAACTGCCGCGTCGTGCGGTTTGCTGGTTGCTGTGCCGAAACCCTGGGCACCGACCATCGTGACTGGTGCTAGCCCACCCACCGTCGCGGGACCCTTGGCGGCATGGATGCCGCCAGGGAGCTTACATGGACGTACTTGCAGCGTGTCCTGCGAGGGTGGGTGGGCTAGGACCCTGCAGCAAACGCGAAGACCTCGAGCGCGCGGTGCCCTCACCGCTCGCGGGACACGCCGTGAATCCGTCCATGGAGGCTCGGTGGCGGCATCCATGCCGCCACACGGTCCCGCAAGCGGTGAGGACACCGCACCAGACAGTTTGTTGGTGGTTTTGGTGAAGAACAAAATCACCGCATCGCGCGATTCGTGGGTTGCTGGTTGCTGTGCCGAAACCCTTGGCACCGACCATCGGGACTGGTCCTTGCCCGCCCACCGTTACGGGACCCTCGGCGGCATGGATGCCGCCACGGAGCTTGCATGGACGTACTTGCAGCGTGTCCTGCGAGGGTGGGTGGGCTAGGACCCTGCAGCAAACGCGAAGACCTCGAGCGCGCGGTGCCCTCACCGCTCGCGGGACACGCCGTGAATCCGTCCCTGGAGGCTCGGTGGCGGCATCCATGCCGCCACACGGTCCCGCAAGCGGTGAGGACACCGCGCCAGACAGTTTGTTGGTGGTTTTGGTGAAGAACAAAATCACCGCATCGCGCGATTCGTGGGTTGCTGGTTGCTGTGCCGAAACCCTTGGCACCGACCACCGCGACTGGTCCTTGCCCGCCCACCGTTACGGGACCCTTGGCGGCATGGATGCCGCCATGGCGCTTACAAGGACATACTTGCAGCGTGTCCAGCGAGGGTGGCGCGCAACGACCCGGCAGCCAGGTCGCAGATCAGCGACCCTGCAGTAGATCGGCGTGAAATAGTTTCGTTAGACGCTCCAAGTTTGTCGCTTGCGTTTACAACGAACGCGGTAAGTTCTGGCTGTCCTGCTGCCCGGTGATCAGCGTCCAGCCGACCAGTTCGGTGGTGACCTGGGTCAGTGCCTGCTCGAAAGCGACCGCGACGGCGGCGGTATCGGTGCCGCTGGAAGGCCGTGCGACCAGGAAGGTGCGCGAGGCGACCACGCGTTGGTCGGCCGAGTGCAGCAACTTGGCGTTGAGTTCGATCGTGGCCGAGGGGAGCGATTGGCCGGCGTAATCGGACTCGAACCGGCGCACGTCGATGGCCAGTTTGTAATCGGAGCGGATGCCGGTACCGATATGGGCCACCGCGGCGATCTTGCCGGAGTCTTCGAATGCACGCACCACGCTGTCTTCGAGCATGTCGGTGGCCGGCTGCGCCCAGCCTGCGCCGTGGTAGACCTGCAGCTCGCCCGGAGTTGGGCGCACATTGATGCGCGGGCTGTCGATGACGCGTGCGGCGCTGGGTTTGGCCACCACCAGCTGCCAGCTCACCTGCGGCCAGGTGGGATTGGGCGTGACGCGTACGGTGGGGGCGTAGATGGTGGCCGGTTTCTTGTCGCCGCCGGTCAGTACCGAGCAGCCGCCCAGTGCCAGCAACGACACGCACAACAGGGGACGCAACAGGCGCATGGCAGTCATTTCGGTTCGAACTCCTTGGGTGCGTCGCGGCCGAGCAGGTAGCGCGCAGGGTTGTTGTCCAGTTTGTCGCTGACCCGGCGCAGGTCGCGGATCAGGCCGCGCAATTCGGTCAGTGTCGGTCCGAGCTGGCCCAGGCCGTCGTTGGCGAAGCTGTTGATGGCCGCACGGTTCTCGCCAAGGATGTTGTCGGCGTTGCCGGCCGCCGAATCCAGCTTGACCAGGGTGGCATCGAGCTTTTCCAGGATGCCCGGCAGCTGCTGCACCAGGTTCTGGTCCAGCCGCTTGATGGTGCCGTTGGTGGTGGTCAGGGTGGTGTCCAGATTGCGCGCGGCATCGCGCGCGCTGACGATCAGCGCCTGCATGCCTTCGTCGCGGTCGGCGATGCCGCCGCTGATCTTTTCCAGGTTCTGCAGCGTGGCCGAGATGCTGGCCACGTTCTTGTCCGAGAGCATCTCGTCCATGCGCTCGACGATGCGGTTGGCGGTGTCGGTGATGTTCTGCAGCGCCGAGGGCGTGGTCTGGATGATCGGCGCATCGCTCTTGTCGATGGTGGTCAGCGACGGCGCCTCGGGCGTGCCGCCGGAGAGCTGGATGATCGACGGGCCGGTGAGGCTGGTGATGGCCAGCTTGGCGCGGGTATCGCTCTTGATCGGCGTGGTGGAGTTGACCCGCACGTGCGCCACCACCTGGCGCGGGTCGTTCGGCGCCAGGGTCAGCTCGGTGATCGAGCCCACCGCGATGCCGTTGTATTGCACGGGGCTGCCGACCGACAGGCCGGTGACCGCCTCGCGGAACACCACCCGATACTGTTGCCAGGTGCGATCGGACGAATATTTGGCGGCCCACAGACCGAACAGCAGCAAGGCCAGGCCTGCCACGATGGTGAAGGCGCCGATCAGGACGTAATTGGCTTTGGTTTCCATGCTCAGGCGGTCTCGGTGGAGTCGGTCTTGGCCGCGCGCGCGGCGCGGGCACGCGGACCGTGGAAATATTCCTGGATCCAGGGGTGATCGATCTGCTCGACCTCGGCCAGCGGCGCGTTGGCGATCACCTTGCGATCGGCCAGCACCGCGATGCGGTCGCAGATGGCATACAGCGTATCCAGGTCGTGGGTGATCAGGAACACGGTCAGGCCCAGCGCTTGCTGCAGGGTACGGATCAGGCGGTCGAAGGCGGCCGCGCCGATCGGGTCCAGCCCGGCGGTGGGTTCGTCCAGGAACAGCAGCGGCGGGTCCAGCGCCAGCGCCCGCGCCAGGCCGGCGCGCTTGCGCATGCCGCCGGACAATTGCGAGGGCAGCTTGTCCAGCGCATCGGCCGGCAGGCCGGCCAGCTTGATCTTCAGCAGCGCCAGCTCGAAATACCAGCGCTCCGGAAACTCGCCATGGTGTTCCTTCAACGGCACCTGCACGTTTTCGCCAACGGTCATCGACGAAAACAGCGCACCGTCCTGGAAGAGTACGCCGGTGTTGCGGGTGATGTGCTGGCGGTCGGCAAAGCGCCCGGAGCGCGCGTCCGCGCCTAGCACCTGGATACTGCCGGCGTCCGGCTCGCGCAGGCCCAGGATGCTGCGCATCAGCACCGACTTGCCGGTGCCCGAGCCGCCGACCACGCCCAGGATTTCGCCGCGACGCACATCCAGATCGAGCTCTTCGTGCACGGTCTGGCTACCGAAACGGTTGGTGAGCCCGCGCACGGAAATCGCCAGCTGGTCGTCGTCGGCCTCTGGGCCGGGAGTGGGGAGTTGGGATTCGGGATTGGTCACAGCACAGCTCTCCGAACTGTCAGGCTGCCAGCTGCGCTTGTGCCCTGCACGAATCCCAACTCCCGAATGTCGAATCCCGGCTCCATCACCACCCCATCTTCATGAACCACAACGCCGCAATCGCGTCGAGGATGATGACCAAGGAAATCGTCTGCACCACCGAAGAGGTGGTGCGTTCGCCCACCGATTGCGCGGTACCACTGACCTTCAGCCCTTCCAGGCAACCGATCAGGCCGATCACCAGTGCGAACAGTGGCGCCTTGGACAGGCCGACCAGGAAATGCCGCAGCTGGATGGTGTCGTGCATGCGCGCCAGATACATCTGCGGCGGGATATCCAGATCGAACGCGCCCACGGTGACGCCACCGGCCAGGCCGGCGATCATCGCGATGAAGGTCAGCAGCGGCAGGGTGAACAGCAGCGCCAGCAGACGTGGGATCACCAGCAGGTCGATCGGGTCCAGGCCCAGCGTGCGGATGGCATCGACCTCTTCGCGCGATTTCATTGCACCGATCTGCGCGGTGAACGCGCTGGCGGTGCGTCCTGCCAGCACGATGGCGGTCAGCAGCACGGCAAATTCGCGCAGGAAGGCGATCGACACCAGCTCCACCACGTAAATTTCCGCGCCGAAGTCGCGCAGGATGGTCGAGCCCAGGAACGCGATTACCGCGCCCACCAGATACGACAGCAACACCACCAGCGGCACCGCATCCAGGCCCACCTGCTCCATGTGGTGCACGGTGGAGGTGAGGCGGAAGCGGCGCGGCTCGTGGATCAGCCGCATGATCTTGACCAGGTTCTCGCCCAAAAAACTGTTGAGTTCCAGGATGCCCTGGCCGACCCCGTGGGTGGTGCGGCCCAGGCGGTCGAGCGCAGCGACGAAGCCGTAGTCGCGCTTGGGCTTGGGCCGTTCGTCGTTGAGTTCCTCGATGGTGCACACCAGGGCCTGGTGCTCGTCGCGGAAATCGATCGCGTCTTCCTTGAGCCCCATGCGGCCGGCGAAGCGCAGTAGTTGCAGCACGCCGGCCGAATCCAGTTGCCCGATGCCGCGCGCGTCGATGCGGCGCACCCCATCGGGCACGGCCTGCAGCAGTTCTGCCTGGGGCAGGGCGGTTGCCAGCACCCAACTGCCGGTAAGGCGGACCTGGGTCTGATCCTGCGGGTCTTGGTCGATGCGGGGAGGTTGCGGTTTGATCATGAGTGGCCTGTCCGTGGCGCCAGCATACAGGGCCAGCGTGAGCGAAAGATGGGGATGCAGCGGTGGCCGCCCCGCGCGTGATGTCCGGTCGCGCTGCCGGCCCGGGCGCGCTGCGCATACACTGGCGTTCTCGCCCAGGCGCCGCTTCGATCCGACCCGCCACGCATGTCCGCTGCCACCGTCGTCTTACCGTCCGCCAGCGCCACCTACGCCCAGCGCGTCGCCTTCGTATCTGAAATCGCCGGGCGCCTGCATTCCTATGGCACGACGGCGCAGCGGCTGGAGGCAGCGGTGGTGGGGTTGTCGCAGAAGCTGGGCCTGGATTGCGAGCCCTGGTCCAATCCCACCGGCATCATCCTGAGCTTCAGTGATCCGACCAAGGCGATCGGTTCCAGCGACATCACCCGGGTGATCCGCCTGGCGCCGGGCGAGAACGATCTCTACAAGCTCAGCGTGGCCGACTATGTTGCCGACAGCGTCGCCAACGGGCGCATGAGCATTGCGCAGGGGCATACCGCGCTGCGCCGGCTGGACCGCGAAACGGATCGGCGCGGCAAGACCTTGCAGGTGCTGGCGTTCGGGCTGGCCGCCGCCGGCGTGGCCGGGCTGTGGAAGCTGCCGTGGCTGGACATCGCCACCGCCGGCGCCATCGGCATGTCGATCGGCCTGCTCACCCAATACACCGACAAGCGGCCGGCGACCAAGGAAGCCGGCGAAGCCCTGGCCGGGCTGCTGGCCGGGGTGGTGGCCGCGATGGTGGCCTCGCTGATCGGGCCGTTGAACCTCAACACGGTGATCATCGCTTCGCTGGTGGTGTTGCTGCCCGGGATGTCGCTGACCAATGCCTTCAACGAGCTGGCCAGCCAGCACTGGGTCTCCGGCACGGCGCGGCTGGCGGGCGCCGTGACCACGGTGCTCAAGCTCACGGTCGGTGCGGTGATTGCAGTGACCCTGACCCAGTTGATGGGCCTGCATCCGCAGGTGGCCGCCCTGCGCCCGCAGGCCGGCTGGGTGGAATGGGCATCGCTGCTGGTGGCCGCGTATGCATTTGCGGTGTTGTTCAAGGCCAATCGGCGTGATTATTTGTGGATCATGGCCGCGGCGATGTCCGGTTATGTCATTGCGCGTTATGCCGGGCATGCCTGGGGTGGCCCGGCCGGAGTATTTGCCTCGGCCATGGCATTGACCGCCGCCGGAAATCTGTTCGGGCGGGTGGTGCAAAAACCCGGCGCGTTGATTCGGTTGCCGGGCATCATCATGCTGGTTCCCGGCAGCGTCAGCCTGCGGGGGTTTTTGACCCTGGTACAGCAGCAGGATGTCAGTGTCGGGCAAGCCGCGTTGCTGGCGGTCACCAATATCGTCATGGCCTTGATGGCCGGATTGCTATTTGGGAATTTGCTGATTCCGGCCCGCAAGAATTTATGAGCAGGCAGAAATACGCCCAATAAAAACGCCGGCAATGCCGGCGTTTTTATTGGGTTGGATCACGCGGCCTTTGACTTCTTGGCAGCGCGTTTGGTTGCCGTTTTACGCGGCGCGGCCTTCTTGGCCGATGCCTTCTTGGCAGCGCCACCCACCTTGCTGATCAGAAAGTCTTCCACTTTCTTGCCAGCGGCGGTCAATTCGGCCAGCCAGCGCGGCTGCTTGCCACGGCCGGTCCAGGTGTCCTGCGGATTGGCCGGATTGCGATACTTCGGCGCAACCTTGCCCAGCTTGCGGCCGGCGCGCGGACCCGGCTTGCCTGCAGCGGCCGGGCGACCCGGGCCGGCACTGGCGGCGGTACCAAACAATTCTTCGATGGAATAACCCTGGGCTTTCGCCGCGCGGGTCAGTTGCGTGCGAACCTTGGCGATCGGGGCGCGCTTGGCAACCACGGTCTGCTGCTTCTTTGCATTTTTGATCAGGGCGCCCAACTGCTTGGCCGACAGGCCGGTGAGATCGATCGACATCACTACTCCGGAAGATTGAGAGAGAAAGAATGCCGATCCTTGGCAGCGGCGGCCATCATAATGTCAGAAAACCGGTATGACAAATGCGCCGAAATAAATCGGCGCCTTGTGTTCATCCAATTGGAGCGTGATTGCCCGGTTTGATCAGCATCCAAGGCGGGAGAATAATCCGGCCTTATCCAGATTTTCTGCCGATTCGGCGGTGCGGGCGCGATATTCAAAAGTGCCGGCGGCCAATCCACGTTCAGAGACCACCACCCGATGCGGAATGCCCAATAGTTCCATATCGGCAAACATCGCGCCCGGACGTAACCCGCGGTCATCCAATGCCGCATCGATACCAGCTGCAATCAATTCGTCCAGCAAGGCCTGGGCGGCGGCCACCACGCTGGCATCCTGCTTGGGATTGATCACGCAGACCACTACCTGCCACGGCGCCATCGGTGCCGGCCAGAGGATGCCGGCCTGGTCATGGTTCTGTTCGATTGCCGCTGCCACGATGCGCGAAATACCGATGCCGTAGCAGCCCATCTTCATCACCGCGACCTTGCCGCCCTCGTCGATGACGGTGGCCTGCAAGGCCTGTGCGTACTGGCTGCCGAGCTGGAACACGTGGCCTACTTCGATGCCGCGGGCCAGGCGCAGTTCGCCGCCATCGGCGGCGCGCTCGCCTTCGACCACGTTGCGCACGTCGGCCACGGTCTCCGGTTCGGGCAGGTCACGGCCCCAGTTGACGCCGGCCAGGTGGGCGCCGGCCACATTGGCACCGACCACGAAGTCGGCCATGGCCGCGACATCGCGGTCGGCCACCACGCGGATCGGGCGGGCGGTGTTGACCGGGCCCAGGAAGCCCGGCTCGCAACCGAGGTGGTCACGGATCTCGGTTTCATTGGCCAGGCGGTAGTCGGCCAGGCCGGCCACCTTGCCCAGCTTGATCTCGTTGACCGCATGGTCGCCGCGCACCAGCACCAGCACAAAGCCGGCCTGCGTCATCACCGCCACCGACTTGACCGTGCGCTGCAGCGCGATGCCCAGCAGCTGGGCGACGTCTTCGCAGGTCTTCTGGGTGGGCGTGTCGACCTGGCGCAGGGCCTCGGCCGCTTCCGGACGCGGACCCGGGAGGGCGGCGCTGGCGGTTTCCACGTTGGCCGCGTAGTCCGACCCGGTGGAGAACGCCAGCGAATCTTCGCCGGAGTCGGCGATGACATGGAATTCCTGCGAGGCATCGCCGCCGATGGCGCCGGAATCGGCCTGCACCGCGCGGAACTCAAGCCCCAGGCGGGTGAAGATGCGGGTGTAGGCCGCACGCATGTTGTCGTACTCGCGCGCCATGTCGGCATCGGTGAGATGGAAGGAGTAGGCGTCCTTCATCAGGAATTCGCGCGCGCGCATCACCCCGAAGCGCGGGCGGATCTCGTCGCGGAACTTGGTCTGGATCTGGTAGAAGTTCAGCGGCAGCTGCTTGTAGCTGTTGATTTCCTGGCGCGCGAAGTCGGCCGCGGCCTCTTCGGCGGTCGGGCTGTAGCAGAACTCCTGCTCCTTGCGATCCTTGATCTTGAGCAGCTGCCCGCCGAACTTCTCCCAGCGCCCGGTGGCATCCCACAGCTCGCGCGGCTGGATGGTGGGGAACAGCACCTCCACCGCCCCGGCGCGGTTCATTTCCTCGCGCACGATCGCCTCGACCTTGCGCAGCACGCGCAGGCCCAGCGGCGACCAGGTGTACAGCCCGGAGGCCAGCTTGCGGATCATGCCCGCGCGCAGCATCAGACGGTGGCTGACCAGCTCGGCGTCGGCCGGGGTTTCCTTGGTGGTGTGCAGGTGGAACTGGGAAAGACGCATCGGGCTTCGCTTGGGCGGAAAACCCGTAGTTTGCCAGTGTGCGCCCTGCCGGTCATTGTCGGACGCGCCTGGCCCGGTGTCGCTGACTACTGATGGGATGGGCGTGGCGGCCCTGGAAGGGCTGGCCTGCGGTTGCGAACGCGTCGCCGGGGATGCGTCGCACGCTGAGCCGGGTTGCCGGGCCAGCGGATGTCGAGGCGGGCGGCAAACCTGCCTGCCCGGCGGCTGTTCGATTTAAAAGGCCGCGCGCAGGCGCTCAATCCGGTGCTGGACGCGCATCGCTGACTCGCTGGGAGCTTCGGTGCGGTGGGTGCCAGCCGCACGACCGCTGCCACCGCCCTGGCCCGCAGGCAGGCTGAGGGACTGCAGCGGCGATCCTTGACCCGGCTCAGGCAGCCGGAGCGCCGGTGGCGGCCGGCTTGCAATAGGCCTTGGCGGCCGCCTCGGCCAGGTTGCGCTGGGCGGCGCGGGCGTCCGGGTCCAGCGGCGTGCCGGGCTTGCCGTCGCCGGCGCCCATGGTCACCTCGCCCTTGCCGCTGAGCAGCTCCAGGTTGCGGCGTGCGGTGAGGCAGTCGGCCGATTCGGGCGTGGCGGTCTCCGGCGCGGCGATGGCGGCGGTGCCGCTACGCGCATCGATCCGGCGCGCCTCAAAGCGCTGGCCGGTTGGCGGCGGGGTCTCGGTGTAGTGGGTCACGCCCTTGGCGTCCTTCCACTTATAGAGATCGGTGGCGCCGGCGGCGGCGCTGACCAGCATCAACAGGGCGCAAAGCCCGGACGACAGGTGCATGTGGCTTCCCCTGGATGATTCCCGCTGCGATTGCAGCATCCACGGCCCGCGCTGGCAAGTCATCGCGCGTGCAGGGCGCTGAACCAGCAAGCGCGCTACCGCCGGACGGACCTCAGGCCCTACACTTGGCGCATGGATGAAATGAGACCGCCTCCGCGCTCGCGCACGATTTACCTGCTGCCGAACCTGTTCACTACCGCCGGGCTGTTTTCCGGGTTTTACGCCATCATCGCCGCCGCCAATGGGCAGTTCGTCCAGGCCGCCATGGCGGTGTTCGTGGCCGCGGTGATGGACGGGCTGGACGGCCGGGTGGCGCGCCTGACCAATACCAGCAGCGAATTCGGCGTGCAGTACGACTCGCTGGCCGATCTGGTCAGCTTCGGCATGGCCCCGGCGCTGGTGATGTACCACTGGTCGCTGTCGGCGCTGAAATACGACAGCAGCGTGATGGGCCGGGTCGGCTGGTCGGCGGCGTTCCTGTATGCGGCCTGCGCGGCGCTGCGGCTGGCGCGCTTCAATACCCAGGTCGGGGTGGTGGACAAGCGCTGGTTCATCGGTCTGGCCAGCCCCGCAGCGGCCGGGCTGATGATGTCGTTCGTGTGGGCATTCGCCGACGACAGCCTGGGCTTCGATGGCGAACAGCTGCGTTATGTGGCGCTCGCGGTCACCGTGGTGTCGGCGCTGTTGATGGTCAGCCGCATCCGCTTCTGGAGCTTCAAGGGCGGTGCGCGTGGTGCACGGGCCGACCGCGTGCCGTTCCTGGCCCTGGCGATCGCCACGGTGGTGATCGCCTTGCTGGTGATCGACCTGGCGCGGTCGCTGCTGGTGATCGGCGTGCTGTATGCCTTGTCCGGTCCGGTGATGTGGCTGTGGCGACGCTGGCGCCGCACGCCCGAGCTTCCGTGAGCCGACGTCGATGAACGCGTTGGCGAACGAGCCGGTGTGGTCGGATCTGCAGGTGTCGTGCCTGCAGGCGATGGGGCACACCGTGTACCTGGACCGGGCAACGGCGGATGTCCTGCCGGCGCCGGTGGACGTCGCCGACAGTGCGCCGGTGTCGGCCCCGGTGCGCGAGCAGCGCGTCCCGGCCGAGGCGGGGGCTGCACCTGCGCCGCGTCGATCGGCACCCGCTGCGCCGGCCGAGCCGCCACGCGCGCCCAGCACCGCGCCGGCGTCCGCGCCGCAGCGGCGCGGACGCGTCGGGTTGCCGGACCGATTGCAGATGGCCTTGCTGCGTGCCTCCGGCTGCAACCCCGGCGATCCCAGTACCCAGGCCTTGATGGCGTCCTGGCCGCTGGCTGAGTTGCGAGGCAACCCCGCCGCCAAGCGCGCCTTGTGGCCGCAGCTGCGCGCGTTGCGGCGCCGTCGGGATCCGGCGTGAGTGCAATGAATGCGCCGTTGCCTACCTCGCTGCGCGCCATGCGCGAGAGCGATCTGGATGTGGTGATGGAGATCGAGCTGCGCGCCTATCCATTCCCATGGACGCGCAGCATCTTTCGCGATTGCCTGCAGGCCGGGTACCCGGGCTGGGTGATGGAACAAGCCGGGCAGGTGATCGGCTACGGCGTCATCAGCATCGCCGCCGACGAGGCGCATGTGCTCAACGTCTGCATCGCGCCGGAAGCGCAATCGCAAGGGCACGGGCGCGTGCTGTTGCGCGCGCTGATCAAGGGCGCCTGCGATCGTGGTGCGCGGCGCGCGTTCCTGGAAGTGCGCCCGTCCAATCCGTCGGCGATTGCGCTCTACCACTCCGAAGGCTTCAACGAGATCGGCCGCCGCCCGCGCTACTACCCCTCCCACACCGGCCGCGAGGATGCGCTGGTGATGGCGATCGAGCTGTTCTTCGAAGGCTTTTCCTGAGCTGCGCTGCGCCCTGACGGGGCTGGGCGATCGGCTGACGGGTGGATTGCACAATCCGGGGAGCGCATCCGGGTTGATGCACGCTCTTGCGCGCGTGCCTTTCGCAGAAGATCGAGTGCTGCCGATGGCGCGCGTGTCACCGCAGTGGCGGCTGGACGCCAGCGACTTGCGTGTGGCACACGTTGCTCGTCGGTTCCTTGAGCGCACGCGACGAGTGTCAGACGCTTTCGTCGATGCTGCCCTCAGCAGCCGTTGCCGTACCCCGCCTGCACTTGCTCGCGCTATCTGCAGCAAGAGTGCACGTCCATGCGTTCTTGCGTTGACACGTACCGCCAGACGTATTGCAACGCTCTTTCGGCCGATGCGGTGGCTGCGGCGCATGGTTTTTTTTTAGCCAACCACGCTTGTGACGCATGTCCGTCCGCTGCATTGCAGTGAGCCGGGCACTGCAATCCTGCAGGCTGCGAGTGTGCGCATTCGACAGCAAGTCGCAGTACCTGCGCGTCGAAGATCGTTCGCGTGTGATCGCATCAACATCGCATCGCCGATGCATGCCCAACTGCAATGCGACCCGCATCATGCTGCGCTGCAGTGTCCATGGCGCTGTCTCTGCGTGTCTTGGTTGCAGTGTTTTGTCTTCTCGCAACTGTCTCGCAACCGTTTGCGTGACTGTGCGTGCACAACGGCGATCTGCCTAGATACAAGCGATTGCGATGCTCTTAGTATCCCCTCCCGCGGAACTGAACATTACAGAGATGAACAGTACGTTCCGTAGTCGATAGACGAGGGGTGTGCCGCTGCGCGGTGCATCGAACCCATTCGAGGGAGACATCCAGATGAAGCCGAAATTCTCAACGGCGGCCGCCGCGTCGCTGTTTGTCGGGTCGTTGCTGCTTACCGGCGTTGCAAGCGCCGATCCTGCGCTGGAAGTGGCAACCACCGGTTGGGCCACGCAGAACGGTGGCACCAAGGGCGGTTCCAAGGCCGCTGCCGCCAACATCTACACAGTCAAGAACGCCGCCGAGTTGAAGAGCGCGTTGAAGGCCAGCGTGGGCAGCAACGGGCGCATCATCAAGATCAGCGGCATCATCGATGTCAGCGAAGGCAAGCCCTACACCAAGACCTCGGACATGAAGTCGCGTGCGCGCCTGGACATTCCGACCAAGACCACCTTGATCGGCATCACCAGCAACGCCGAGATCCGCGAAGGCTACATGTACGTCAAGGCCAACGACGTCATCATTCGCAACCTCACCATTGAAAATCCGTGGGATCCGGAACCGGTCTGGGATCCGGATGACGGCAGCGCCGGCAACTGGAATGCCGAATACGACGGCCTGACCGTTGAAGGGGCCAGCAACGTGTGGGTGGACCATGTCACCTTCACCGACGGTCGCCGCACCGACGACCAGAACGGCACCGCCAATGGCCGCCCCAAGCAACACCATGACGGCGCGATGGACGTCAAGAAGGGCGCCAACTACGTGACCATCTCGTACTCGGCCTTCAAGTCGCACGAGAAGAACGACCTGATCGGCTCCAGCGACAGCGCGTCCAGCACCGACAGCGGCAAGCTCAAGGTCACCATCCACAACACCTTGTTCGAAAACATCTCTGCGCGTGCGCCACGGGTCCGCTTCGGCCAGGTGCATCTGTACAACAACTATCACGTGGGCAGCACCAGCAACAAGGTGTACCCGTTCTCGCACGCGCATGGCGTGGGCAAGGAGTCGAAGATCTTCTCCGAACGCAATGTGTTCGACATCAGCGGCGTGAGCAGCTGCGACAAGATCGCCGCCGACTACGGCGGCAGCGTGTACCGCGACCAGGGCTCGCTGCTCAATGGCAAGGCCTTGTCGTGCTCCTGGAACAGCAACATCGGCTGGACTCCGCCGTATACCTACAACCTGCTCTCGGCCGACAAGGTCGCTGCTGACGTCAAGGCCAAGGCCGGCGCCGGCAAGTTGTAAGCAGCAGTACGCAACTGAAAGCGTTACCACGCGCAGCGCGCCACACCGTGCGCTGCGCGTGACGCGCAGGCATTCCAAAAACGCAGGTGCAACATGTTGAAAAGGTACTTTTCAACAATGTACAGAAATATTAGGATCGGTCGGGTTCGCTAGGGGACTGGCCTGTTGGCCTGGGCGAACGCACGGGGAGCACGCCGCGCAGCGGCGTATCACGCATCACTCATCACAAGAGAATTCATCGACCATGTCGAAAGCATCGACAGTTGTGGGACGTACCGTTGTGGGCGTTGTATTGGGCGCCGCGTTGTTGTCGAGCACTGCCTACGCAGCCGACCCCGCGCTGGAAGTGGCCACCACCGGCTGGGCCACCCAGAACGGCGGCACCAAGGGCGGTTCCAAGGCAGCAGCGGCAGACATCTACACCGTCAGCACCGCAGCACAGTTGAAGGCTGCACTGAAGGCCAAGGCGGGCAGCAACGGCCGCATCATCAAGATCAAGGGTGTCATCGACATCAGCGAAGGCAAGGCCTACACCAAGACCTCGGACATGAAGTCGCGTGCGCGCCTGGACATTCCGACCAAGACCACCTTGATCGGCATCACCAGCAACGCAGAGATCCGCGAAGGCTACATGTACGTCAAGGCCAACGACGTCATCATTCGCAACCTCACCATCGAAAATCCCTGGGATCCGGAACCGGTCTGGGATGCCGATGACGGCGACAAGGGCAACTGGAATTCCGAGTACGACGGCCTGACCGTGGAAGGGGCCACCAACGTGTGGGTGGACCATGTCACCTTCACCGACGGTCGCCGCACCGACGACCAGAACGGCACCGCCAATGGCCGCCCCAAGCAACACCATGACGGCGCGATGGACGTCAAGAAGGGCGCCAACTACGTGACCATCTCGTATTCGGCCTTCAAGTCGCACGAGAAGAACGACCTGATCGGCTCCAGCGACAGCGCGTCCAGCACCGACAGCGGCAAGCTCAAGGTCACCATCCACAACACCTTGTTCGAAAACATCTCCGCGCGTGCGCCGCGGGTCCGCTTCGGCCAGGTGCATCTGTACAACAACTACCACGTGGGCAGCACCAGCCATAAGGTGTACCCGTTCTCGCATGCGCATGGCGTGGGCAAGGAATCGAAGATCTTTTCCGAGAACAACGCCTTCGACATCAGCGGCGTGAGCAGCTGCGACAAGATCGCCGCCGATTACAAGGGCAGCGTGTACCGCGACCAGGGTTCCTTGCTCAACGGCAAGTCGCTGAGCTGCTCGTGGAACAGCAATATCGGCTGGAAGCCGCCGTACACCTACAACCTGCTGCCGGCCAACAAGGTGGCTGCAGACGTCAAGGCCAAGTCCGGCGCCGGCAAGCTGTAATCACCGCGACATGCAGCGCTGCGCGTAGTTGCAGCGCTGTAGGAGATCACACGACGCCCGCAGCGATGCGGGCGTCGTGCGTTGACGCGGCGCCATCGAAATCTGAGTGTTCCGCTGCAGGATCGCCAGCGATGCCACGACGTCATGGCGCGATACCGTCACGCTTCAACGGTCACCCTCTTGGCTTGTCCCGCAAGCGGTCAAGCCATCGCACTTCGACCAAAGAAAGACACGGTCGAATAACGCGCCGGCCCGGACGCGGCCGCTTTGCCAAGCGGCCATGCGTGTCGGCAAACGCGCGCTCAGTCCTGCGCTGCGTTGCTCGTGCTCTGGCCCGGCGTGCACACCGGCTTTTGACGCTTGTCCACCAGCTTGCCCATCAGTCGGTCGCTCAGCGGCAGCATGTCGCCGTTGAGTCGCCAGTCGTAGATCACACTGAAGGCCAGCACGCGCGCGACGTAGTCGCGGGTCTCCTTGTAGCTGATGGTTTCGATCCAGAAATCCGGCTCGAAATTCGGCCGCTGCGATTGCCAGCGGCCGGTCGGGCCAGGGCCGGCGTTATAGGCGGCGATGGTGAGATAGGGCAGGCCGTAGGTGTTGAGCAGCTGGCGCAGGTACGCGGTGCCGATGGCGATGTTGGTGTCCGGCTCGTACAGGCTGGCGGCACCTGCGTAGCCGGGCAGTGCGATGCCCTTGGCGACCGCCGCGCCGGTGCCTGGCAATACCTGCATCAAGCCCATGGCGTTGGCAGGCGACCGCGCACGCGGATTGAAGATGCTTTCGGCACGGATCTCTGCGGCAACCCAGGCTGGGTCGATGGCGTTCTTGGCGGCTTCGCGGCGAATGCTCTCATCGTGATGCAGCGGGAAGCGCAGTGCATACAGGCGCTGTTCGTCCGGTTGCTTGCCGAGCGCAAACACCGCGCGGTCGAACCAGCCATTGTCGCTAGCAACCTCCACGGCAAGGCGGCGCTGGGTGTCGTCGAAACGACTGGCAGCATCGTTCCATTCGGCCACCGCCCAGCCAGGGCGATCAATCTGGAACAGCGCAATGGCGCGCGCCAATGCCGGATCGCGCGCCACCGCGGCCTTGGCCTGCGGGCTGTCCTTGGGTTCCCATGGACAGATCCGGTACGGCTGCTGCAGACGGTCGGCCGCCAGGAAGCCATGGAAGGTCGGCGATTGCGCAGCAGCGCGATACAACGATTGTGCCGCTGCTGCCGAGCTGGTCTTTTCGGTCAGGCGCGCCTCGAAATACTGCCAGCGCGAATCGGCCCGTTGGCTGGCCGGCATCTTGCGGATCGCCGCCAGTGCTGCCGGCCAATCGCCGCGCGACATCGCCTCGCGTGCGCGCCATTCGTGCAGGCGTTCGTCGTAGGAGGCATCAGGCACTGCATTGAGCCGGCGCGCCGAATCCGGAAGATACGAGGCCACCGTCCACAGCGCGATCTGATACAGCACCTGCCCACGCTGCGCATCGCTGAAGCCCAGTGTGCTGGCCAGCTGCGGCAACTGTTGTTCGGCCGCGTCCGGGTCGCTCTTGGCGAGTTTGGCCAGGCCATCGACAGCAATGCGACGGCTGCGCTCGGTCTTGGGCCAGCCTGGTGCACGCGGGTGGACCTTGTCGAGAAAGGCAGCGTAGTCGGTTGCCAGCGCAAGATCAGTGGCCGGCAAGCCGCGCGCCGCGGTACGCATCACCGCAGTCAGCTGCGCATCGGCGGCGGCTTCCACCCGTTCCCAGCGCAGTGCTGGTGTCAGCTCGCCGCGGGATTCCAGTGTGGCAACCACCGGGTCACAGGCATCGGGGAGTGCCTTGCCGTTGCGCCATAGCGTGAGTGCATCGCGGCTCCACTGCGCATCCAGCTTGCCGATGGCCTGGCGTGCAGTGAGCTGTGCGCAGCGCAGGCCAAGGTTGTCGGTGCTCTTCCAGTTGGCCAGCAAGGTGGTCCAGTCCTGGCGGCGCGCGACTGCCGGCAGCCAGGTACTGCGGAAGCTTTCGGCCACCGGCTGGCCGGCGTAGCGTTGCAGGAAGCCCTGGGCCTGCGCATTGGAGACGTTGTCGATGCTGCGTTTGAGCGTAGCGAATTCCAGCCAGCCGTACAACGGGTGACGGCTCAGGGCGGCCAGTTGCGCGGGGTCGGATTGGCCGCGCTCGGCAGCAGCGATCGCATCGCGCATAACCGTCAACTGCGGGTCGAGGCTTTGTGCGTGCAACGCGGTACTGGCAAGACACAGCAGGCCAGCGACGAGAGGGGCGAAACGGGGGGAAGAAGTCATGGCGCGATGATACCGAAGCAGGCCTGAGCGCCTGAGTGAACATGCGCTGCCCTATGCATTAGCTTGTTCACACCGGTGCGCAACGCGCGTGCGATGGCCAGCCGGTTGGGCGCGCGTCTGCGGCGTTGCCACGCCCGGGTGCGGCACTGCGACGCCCATCGCAGTGCTGCACCGCCGGATTGCGGTGCGTTAAGGTTTCGTTTACAACTCGGGATGGACCGCAGGGCACGGGGGCGTGCGGACACTTTGAAGAATCCTTCTGGAGAGAGAAAGGATGAAGCGTCTGATCCGTCCGTCGCGGTCATGCCTGGCCGCGCAGTTGTCGTTGTGCCTGATTCCTACCCTGGCCTGGGCGCAACAGCCTGACACCGCCCCTGGTACGCGCACGCTCGACAGCGTGCAGGTCACCGGCACCCGCATCAAGACCGCCGAGTTGCAAGGCCAGGTGCCGATCCAGACGCTCAATCGCGCCGACATCGAACGCACCGGCCTGACCTCGATCGGCGAGGTGCTGCAGGAACTCACCGCCTCCGGTTCAGCGCTCAACGCCAAGTTCAATTCCTCCGGCAACTTCGGTTTTCCGCCCGATGGCGGCGGCGTGGGTGCGGGCTCGGCGCAGGTAGATCTGCGTCACCTCGGTTCCAAGCGCGTGCTGGTGCTGGTCGATGGCATCCGCTGGGTCAATGAATCCTCCGCGTCCGGCGTGGGATCGTCGACCGACCTCAACACCATTCCACTGGCCATCGTCGAGCGCATCGAAGTGCTCGAAGACGGCGCCTCATCGTTGTACGGCTCCGACGCGATTGCCGGCGTGGTCAACATCATCACCCGGCGCAGCTTCGATGGCGCGCAGGTCACGCTCAACTATGGCCAGTACGGCAAGGGCGATGGCGCCAACCAGGGCGTGGATCTGGCCTGGGGCACCAGTGGCGAGAATTTCAGCCTGTTTTTAGGCGCCAGCTACGTCAAGCAGGATCCGATCTACGCGCGTGACAGAGCGCAGGCGCGCTTCCCGATTCCCGGCACAGGTCTGACCTTCGGCAGCTCGGCCACGCCGGACGGGCGCTTCCAGTTCGTCGACCCCAATACCGGTGCGCGCCAGAACCTCACGCCCAACGCCGGCGTCGGTACGCCGCAGTACGACGGTAGCGCCGGCTGCACACGCAGCGACGACTACCACTGCTTCGGCACTGCCGACCGCTACAACTTTGCCGAGCAGAACCTGTTGCTGACCCCATCCGAGCGCAAGGGCGTGTTCGCGCAATTCCGCTATTACTTCAACGACGACGTGCAGTGGTACGTCAAGGCATTGGGCAATCGGCGCGAGTCGACCAACCAGGCCGCGCCGGAGCCGATCTTTCTCGGCCCCGATGCCGGCACCGGCAACCCGCTCGCCGACAACATCGTGATTTCCGGCTTGAATCCGTTCAATCCGTTCGGCTTCGATCTGAATTCGGCCACCAACCTGATCCAGATCGGTCGGCGTCCGGTGGAAGGCGGGCCGCGTCGCTACGAACAGCAGGTGGACACGCAGTATTTCGGCACCGGGCTGGTAGGTACTTTCGAGGGCGGCGCACGCACCTGGTACTGGGACGTCAACGGCATGTACAGCAAGAACAAGGCCGAACAGACCAACTACGGCAGCTACAACCTGTTCAACATCAACCTGGCGCTGGGCGACCCGGCCGCCTGTGCGGCGGTGGCCGGCTGTGTGCCGCTGGATATCTTCAGTGGCGCGGGCAGTATCACGCCCGACATGTTGCGCTGGATCCAGCCGGTGGTGCGCGACCGCAGCCAGAACGAATTGAGCCTGTTCACCGCCAATCTCAGCAGCGAGTTGTTCCAGTTGCCCGGCGGCGCGGTGTCGTTCGCCACCGGCTACGAATACCGCAAGTACGAAGGCGCGTACCAGCCCGACCCGCTCACTGTGGCCGGGCGCTACAACGGCGTACCGTCGTTGCCGACCTCCGGCAGCTACGACGTCAACGAGGCCTATCTCGAACTCAATATCCCGATCTTCGCCAACTCGTCGTTGGGCGACAAACTCGATCTGAACATCGCCGGCCGCTATTCGGATTACTCCACCTTCGGCGGCGAGTTCACGCCCAAGTACGGCTTGCGCTGGCAGGTCACCGACGAGCTGGTGCTGCGCACCAGCTACGCCGAAGGCTTTCGCGCGCCGACCATCGGCGAGCTGTTCGGTTCGGCTGCGCGCGCCGACCTGCAATTGTCCGATCCCTGCTCGATCGGCCTGGGCGGTACCGCGCCGCGCGGCAGTGCAGCCAATTGCGCGGCACTGGGCGTGCCGGGTGGTTACCAGCAGGCCAACCAGCAGATCTCGGTCACCACCGGTGGTAACGAACAACTGGACCCGGAACGTTCGCGCAGCTTCAGTGCCGGCTTCGTGTTCAGCCCTGGCTTTGCCAGCAATGCAAGTTGGTCGGACCGGCTCGACATGGAAGTGACCTTCTACCGTCACCATGTGGATGGCGCGATCCAGGCCATCAATGCGCAGACGCAGCTGGATCTGTGCGTGGACACGCTGGATGCGCTGTACTGCGATGGCATCGGGCGCGCGTCCACCGGCGGCATCAATGCGTTCAACAATCGGCTGACCAATCTTGGCTCGATCAAGACCGATGGCTGGGACGTGGACCTGTTCTGGACCTTGCCGGAAAGCGCGTTCGGCAGCTTCAAGCTGTCATGGCAAAACACCTTTGTGGGCCGTTACGAAGCATTGGGCGCGGCCGGGCAGCGCCAGCCGCAGGGGCCGGGCATCGAAGTGGTCGACAGTGCGATTCCCGAGTGGAGCAGCAACGCGGTGCTGGATTGGTCGCTGGGCAACTGGACGGCCTCGTGGACGGCACGCCACATCTCCAAGCTCACCGAGCAGTGCGGCGATGCAGTGGAATTTGCGGTGTGCTCCAACCCCACCGAAGGCACCAATCGGCTGGATGCGATCACCTATCACGATGCACAGGTGGGATACCGCTTCGACTGGCTCAAGGGGTTGCAACTCACCGCCGGCTTGAACAACGTCTTCGACAAGGATCCACCGATCTGCCTGTCGTGCTCACTCAACGGCTATGACGCCTCGACCTACGACATCCCCGGCGGGCGCTTCTGGTATGCGCGGGTGGATTTGAAGTTCTAGGGCGGCCGTGCGCTGCGCGGTTCTTCAGTGAGAGCCATGCAGGCTGATTGGGTGATCGCGGCGATCCAGACAAGTGGTCGTCGCGGTCCACCTGGTCATGGCATGTGACGCGCAGGCGCTGCCTGCCTGCGTGCCGCATCGGCTGGCCGCAGCCCGGGCGCTTCGTCGTGCAGTCGGTGTCGTCTGTCGGCGACAACAGCCGTTTCAGCGCGGCTCCACCGGGCGATAGTCCGGCAAGGCGATGCTGTTGGAATCGCGCGCGAAGCTGTTGTTGATGATGCGTCGGACCAGCGGGGTGCCTGCCAGGCGCATTGCGCCGCGCAGCAGCCTCAGCCCGACAGCGGAGTGCGGCCAGAGCAGGCGCGGGACGATCTTGGGGACGTTCTGCCCCTCTTTGACGAACGGACGCATGATGCGTTCGTAGTGCGTAAACGCCTGCGGCGCTGTGCTGGCCTGGGCGAGTTCACCGGCCAGCACATAGCTGCCGACCATCGCCAGCGTCGTGCCGATGCCCGACAGCGATGTGGGGCACCACGCGGCATCGCCGGTCAATACCACCCGGCCGGCGGACCAGCGCGGCATGCGTACCTGCCGCAGTACTTCGAAGTAGAAATCGTCGACATCCTTCATCACCTCGAGAATGCGCGGAAATTCCCAGCCGTCGTTGGCAAATTGCGCTTGCATGTAGCGCCTTTGCCGTTCCAGGCTCCACGTGTTCTCGCCCTCGGGCCGCTTCTGCAGGCCGAGATAGGCGCCCAGCTTGCCGTCCAGCGCGGGTTTCAACGTCGCGCCGCGTCCGCCCACCGTGTTGTATTGCCGGGCATACGCACTGTCGTGCGGGAGTCGGGGGATACTGAAGTACGCGATGGTCATATCCATCCAGTACGGCACGTTCTCGCCGGGAAACACCAGCTCACGGGTGTGCGCCCCCACGCCTTCGGCGACGATGACAGCGTCGTAGCGTGCGGAGCGGCCACTGTGGAAGGTGATGTCGACGCCGTCCTGGTCCTGGGCAAGGTCGCAGATGCTGTCGTCGAAGCGATAGGGCACGCGCTCGCGGGTGGCGTCGTAGAGGATGCGCGCAAGGTCGCCGCGACGGATTTCCAGGTCGGCGGTGGGTCCGCTGTCGGTGTCGGAGTCGTCTGCCTTGAAGCGCGCAATGACGCGATTGTCTTCGCCCACCCAATCGGTGCCGAGCTCCTGGGTGCTGCGTTCGAATGCACGCGCTTCCAGTCCCATGCGACGCAGCACCTCGCGGGCACTGCCGCGCACGTCGACGTTCTGGCCGCCATCGCGGAAGGCCGGCGCGCGTTCGACGACTTCGACGTCGATTCCATAGGCGTCAAGCCACCATGCTGCAGTGGTCCCAGCGACGCTTGCGCCACTGATGAGAATCCGAGGGGACATGATGCCGCTCCTGCAGTGAATGTATATCACGCATGATACTTAAATATCATGCGTGATGCTATTCGCTTGCGGCGGTTTCCAGATTGGCGATCAGTCGGCCAAGCAGAACGGTCAGCAGCTCGGCTTCCTCGCTGGAAAATCCCGAGACGCCGACGGCATTGAAATGCAGCAGCGCGGTGCGTCCGGTGGCGGCAGCGTCTTTGCCAGCATCGGTCAACCGGACGGTGGCGGCGCGTTTGTCGCTGGACAACGCCTCGCGCGCAATCAGCGCCATCGCTTCGAGCTTGTCCAACAGCGCCACCATCGCAGGTTGCTTCACTGCGGAGTGGCGCACCAGGTCCCGCTGCAGCATCGGGCCTTTCCAGGACAGCAGCAGCAACGGCGCAATCAGCGCAAGCGTCAGTCCGTGTTCGCGCAGGCGCGCGTCGACGCTGCGATTGAAGACGCGCGCGGCATGGTTGGCCAGATAGCCGGGCGCGATGGCGGCTTCCGGGTGGATATCCGAGTTCATGCGCGAAGGATATCCCACGTGTGCGAAGCGATGGCATGCCGCGCCTGGCGGCGCTGTCGCCGGGCGATGCAGGGCCGCCGGCGCGCACTGGCTAGGGGCATCCTTAAGCAGGCAGCGGTGCTTCGCGGCGGATGCGTGCCGCGTCGGTGCGCCGCACGCATCCGCACGGCATCAGCCGAGCGTTACCGACGCACCGGCGCGTCGCCGGCGATGTAGTAATCGGCGGTGCTGCGCGGCAGCGGCGTGCGCCCCCGCATGCGGTCGGCGATCTTCTCGGCGATCATGATGGTGGTGGCATTGAGGTTGCCAGTGATGATGCGCGGCATGATCGAGGCGTCGATGACACGCAGGCCTTCCATGCCGTGCACGCGGCCTTGTCCATCCACCACGGCCATGTCATCGGTACCCATCGCGCACGAGCACGATGGGTGATACGCGGTTTCTGCACGCGAACGCACGAATGCGTCCAGCTCGGCGTCGGTCTTGCAATCGGCACTGGGGCTGATCTCGCGGCCGCGATACGCATCGAGTGCGGGCTGGGCGATGATTTCGCGGGTGATGCGGATCGCGTCGCGGAATTCCTGCCAGTCCTGGTCAGTGGACTGGTAGTTGAACAGGATCGACGGATGCTGGTGCGGGTCGCGCGACTTGGCATGCACGCGGCCGCGGCTGGGCGTGCGCATGGAACCCACGTGCGCCTGGAAGCCATGCTCCTTCACCGCATTGCTGCCGTTGTAATTGATCGCGACGGGGAGGAAGTGGTACTGGATGTTGGGCCAGTCGAACTCGTCGCGCGTGCGGATGAAACCGCCGGCTTCGAACTGGTTGCTGGCACCGGTGCCGGTGCCGGCGAACAGCCACTCGGCACCAATCGCAGGCTGGTTCCACCATTGCAGCGCCGGGTACAACGAGACCGGCTTGGTGCACGCGTACTGGATGTAGACCTCCAGATGATCCTGCAGGTTCTGGCCGACGCCGGGCAGGTCGTGGACCAGTTGGACGTCGAGTGCACGCAGCAGGTCGGGCGCGCCGACACCGGAGCGCTGCAACAGCTGCGGTGAGGCGATGGCGCCCGCACACACCAGCACTTCGCGGCGCGCATGCGCATCGATGCCCTCGCTGCTGTTGCCCACCAGGTAATGCACGCCGATCGCGCGCTTGCCGGCAAACAGGATGCGGTCTGTGGTGGCATGGGTGACGATCTGCAGGCCATCGCGCGGCTTGGCCATGTCCAGATAGCCGCGCGCAGTACTTGCGCGCCGTCCGCGTGGCGTCACGGTGCGATCCATTGGCCCGAAGCCTTCCTGCTGATAGCCGTTGAGATCGTCGGTACGCGGGTAGCCAGCCTGCACGCCGGCATCGACCATGGCATGGAACAGCACGTTGTTGTCATTTTTGGGCGTGGCCACGCTCACCGGGCCTTCGCCGCCGTGATAGTCATTGGCGCCGATGTCGCGCGTCTCGGCCTTGCGGAAGTACGGCAACACATCGCGGTAGCTCCAGTCTTCCAACCCCGGGCGCTTGGCCCAGTGGTCGAAATCGAGCGCGTTGCCGCGGATGTAGCACATGCCGTTGATCAGCGACGAACCGCCCAGGCCCTTGCCGCGCCCGCACTCCATGCGCCGATTGTCCATGTGCGGCTCCGGTTCGGTTTCATAGGCCCAGTTGTAGCGGCGGCCCTGCAACGGGAATGCCAGCGCGGCCGGCATCTGGGTACGGAAGTCCAGCCGGTAGTCCGGCCCGCCCGCTTCCAGCAGCAACACGGTGACGCCCGGATCTTCGGTCAGGCGCGCGGCCAGCACGTTGCCTGCCGAACCGGCGCCGATGATGATGTAGTCGTATTCGCGTTGCATGGTGGTCTCCTGTTGCGGTGCCGGCGTGAAGCGGCTTTCAAAACGATTGCGCAGTGGGCATTGATGCCGGTGCTCGAAGCGGCAGCGCTACCCGCACACTGCAGCGTCTGCACGCCGCCGACATTGCTGGCGACGGTGTGCCAGGTGTTGCCAGTCGCTCAGAACACCGAGGCGTAGCGTTCCAGTTCGATCTGGATCGACTTGGTGCGCGTATACGCCTGCAGGGTGGCCAGGCCGTTTTCGCGACCCACACCGGACTGCTTGTAACCGCCCACCGGCATCGGTGCGGGCGATTCGCCCCAGGTGTTGATCCAGCAGATGCCTGCTTCCAGGCGGTGGATCAGCCGATGCGCACGCGCCAGATCGGGCGTGACCACACCGGCAGCCAATCCGTAGGTGGTGGCATTGGCACGGGTCACCGCTTCGTCTTCGTCGTCGTAGGTGAGCAGGCTCAGCACCGGCCCGAAGATTTCCTCGCGCACGATGGTCATCACGTCGCTGCAATCGCTGAAGATGGTCGGTACCACGTAATAGCCCTGTGCCAGCGCGCCGTCGCGTAGCCGCTCGCCGCCGCAAAGCAGGCGTGCACCTTCGGCCTTGCCCTGGTCGATGTAGTCCAGCACGCGCTGCATATGCGCGGCGCTCACCATCGGGCCGAAGGTGGTGCGCTCATCGAGCGGGTCGCCGATGTGGATGCGCTGCACACGCGCCAGCAGCCGCGCTTCGAAGGCGGTGCGCAGCGCGCGCGGCACGAAGACGCGGGTGCCATTGGTGCAGACCTGCCCGGAGCTGTAGAAGTTGGCCATCATCGCGATGTCGGCGGCCAGATCCAGATCCGCATCGGCGCACACGATTAGCGGCGATTTGCCGCCCAGCTCCATGGTCACATCTTTCAAGGACGAACTCGATGCGCTGGCCATCACCTTGCGTCCGGTGGCGGTGCCCCCGGTGAAACTGATCTTTTCGATCTGCGGATGTTCGGTGAGTGCGGTGCCCACGCTGGCGCCATCGCCCGGCAGCACGTTGAACACGCCATCGGGCAGGCCGGCTTCGGTGAACAGTTCCGCCAGCTTGAGTGCGGTGAGCGGGGTGACTTCGCTGGGCTTGAAGATCATCGCGTTGCCCGCGGCCAGTGCCGGTGCGGCTTTCCATAGCGCGATCTGGATCGGGTAGTTCCACGCGCCGATCGCACCGACCACCCCCAGCGGCTCATGCCGGGTGTAGAAGAAGCTGCCTTCGCGCAGCGGGACCTGCGCACCCTGCAATGCCTGCGCGACGCCGGCGTAGTACTCCAGCACATCGGCACCGGTCACCACGTCCACGCTGCGCGTTTCGCTCAACGGCTTGCCGGTGTTGAGCGTCTCCAGCTCGGCCAGCGCGTCGTTGCGCTCGCGCAGCAACGCGACCGCACGTAGCAGGATGCGCGAGCGCTCCACCGTCGTCAGCGCGGCCCATACGCGTTGGCCGGCCTTGGCGCTGTCGACCGCAGCGTCCAGGTCGTCGGCGCCCGCGTTGTGCACGTTGGCCAGCACCTCGCCGGTGGCGGGGTTGGTGACTTCGAATGTGTGGCCGCCGCGGGCGGGAACATAACGGCCGCCGATGTACAGCAGCTGGTCGGGAAAACGTGGCATGACTAACCTCCTTGGGACGGTCGCCGCAGCGAGGCAGCTCAGCGCGTGAGGTGCAAGAACTGCAGGTGACGCTCGTATTGATCGATGATGTCGTTGATGATTTGTTCGCGGCTGTAGCCAACCAGGTCGTAGTCCTGGCTGCCTTCGTAGAGATAGACTTCGGCGCGGTAGTAGCGCTGGTTGCGGAAGCGCTGCGCGGCGAAGGACGGTGTGAGATAGCCGCGCATCACCACCTGGTAACGGAAGCCTTGTTGTTCGCCGTGATCGACGCTGATCTCCATGTCGCCGTCGTCGATCCGGCTGCTGACGTTCCAGCCCTCTTCCTGCAATTGCGTGGTCACCGCCCCGATCGCCGGGCGTACCTGGTCGTGCATGAAGCGGTAGACCTCATCGCGTGCCGGGAAGTGCATCGCCTGGCCCAGGCGCTGACGCCAGCCACCGTGATGACGCGATTGCCCGATGAGCGGACTGGGGCTGTAAAGCTGAGCGCGTTTGCGCTGCGATTCCTCGCTCAATGCGCGTGACAGGCCCCATGCCATCAGCAGCAGCACCGCGGAGAATGGCAGCGAGGCCAGCACTACCGCCGATTTCAGCGCATCCATGCTGCCGGCCAGCAGTAAACCTGCAGTGACCACGGCAGTGAGCACGCCCCAGAACACACGTAGCCAGCGTGGGCCGTCGTCGTGCGGCTCGCCGCCGTGCGAGGACAGCGTGGACAGCACCACGGTGCCGGAGTCGGCCGACGTGACAAAGAACACGAAGCTGATCACTACCGTCACCGTGATCACCGTGCGGCTCCACGGGTAGCTTTGCAGTAGCGAGTACAGCACCGTCTGCGGCGCATCGATGGCCTGTTGCGCCCATGCGCCCTGGCCATGATGCAGCAACTGATCCAGCGCGCTGTTGCCGAAGATCGATAGCCACGCCAGGGTGAATCCCAGCGGGATCAACAACACGCCCAGCACGAATTCGCGAATGGTGCGGCCGCGCGAGATGCGCGCAATGAACAGGCCGACGAACGGTGCCCAGCCGATCCACCACGCCCAGTAGAACACCGTCCAGTTGCCCAGCCAGTCGGCACGGCCGCCATAGGCATAGACGTCGAAACTCTTGCCGACCACGCTGCCCAGGTAGTCGCCCAGGTTCTGCATCAAGGCATTGAGCAGGTATTGCGTGGGGCCGGCAAACAGCATGAACAGCAGTAGCGCGATCGCCAGCAGCATGTTGATGTCCGACATCCAGCGCACGCCTTTTTCAACGCCGGACACCGCTACAACAATCGCCGCGCCCATCATCGCCACGATCAACGCGACCTGTACCCAGTGCGTATGCGGCACATCGAACAAGGTGCTCAGCCCGGCGTTGAGATGCAGCACGCCAAAGCCCATGTCCGCACCGATGCCGAACACCGTTGCCACGATGCCCAGCGCATCCACGGTGTAACCGATCGGTCCGTTGATGCGTTTGCCGATCAGTGGATACAGCGCCGAGCGCAGGGCCAGCGGCAGGTTATGCCGGAAGGCGAAATACGCCAGCGCCATCGCCGCCAGCGCAAACACCCCCCAGCCATGCAAGCCCCAATGCAGGAACAGCAACTGCATCGCCTGCCGTGCGGACGCTTCGCCACTGCCGGTGCCGCCTTGTGGCGGTTGTAGATAGTGGGTCAGCGGTTCGGAGACGCAGAAGAAGAACAGCGTGATGCTGATGCCGGCGGCAAACAGCATGCCGGCCCACGAGAGATAGCTGAATTCCGGCTCGTCGTGATCGGCGCCGAGCTTGATGTTGCCGTAGCTGGACAAAGCGGTGCCGAGCACGAAGACCAGATACAGCGTCATCGCCAGCAGGTAGTACCAGCCGACATTGCGCGAGGCCCAGGTCTGCGCATCCAGCAACACGCGGCCAGCGTCCAGCGGAAACAGCGCAACCAGCAAGGCGAATGTGCACACCACCGTCGCCGCCAGCAAAAACACCGGCCGCAAGGTGCGCACCGGCGACGGCTGCGGTTCGACTGCACTCATACCGACGCACTCATACGCTGCGTATCACGTGACGTGCTCCCAACGAAAAACCGCCTGCGTTATCGCACAGGCGGTGTCTAGGGGGTGTCGTCGGTCGAGTTCGCCAGTGCGAACCCGTCGGCACTTTGCGTGCGCTAGCGCAGTAACTGCAGCGGAACGCGGATATCCATACCGACTGCCAGGTGATCGGAGAACGCGGCAGGAATGGCCTCGGTGTGTTCGATCACCAGGCTGTCGCTGACCAGGATATGGTCGATGGCACGATCCGGCCGCCAGCTGGGAAAGGTGTGCACCACGCAGCCCGGAGGCTGTAATCGGGTATGGCGGTACAGGGCCTGCATTTCCGGGCGGTCGGCCACGCAGTTGAAATCGCCCATCAACATCACATTGGGATGCTCGGACAACAGTTCGGCAATGAAGGCCAGCTGCGCCATGCGCGAGTTGGCGCCCAGCGACAGATGCGCCACTGCCACGGCAAGGCCATCGCGGCCCTGCCCGAACTTGGCCAGCAGGATGCCGCGCCCGCCGATGCGGCCGGGCAGGGCATGGTCCTGCACTTCCAGCGGTTCCAGCTTGCTCAGCAGGCCGTTGGCGCTGGAGGCCACCCCGCCCATGCGGCGGTTGGGTTGATGGCTCCAGTAGTGGAAACCGGCACGTTCGGCCAGATAGTGGGTCTGGTTGGTGAAGCCCGAGCGCAGGCTGCCGGGGTCGGCCTCCTGCAGGCCGACGATGTCGCGGTCGCCGGCCAGCTTGGCGATGCTGTCCAGGCTGGTGCGCTTTGCGCCTAGCGGCAACGCATGCGACCAGCTGCGGGTCACGTAATCGCTGTAACGGCGGGTGCTGGAGCCGGCCTGGATATTGGCGGTCAGCACCCGCAGGGTGCGCGAGTCCGAAGCGTTCACGATGCTGCGGTCACCCGGCTCACTTGGCCAGCGTGGCGCGTTCGCGCGCGATCAGGTGATCGGCGATGCGCAGCATGTCCGGGAAGCTCTGGCCCTTGACCAGGTACTTGCCGTTGACGATCAGCGACGGCGTGCCGGTGATCTTGCTGCGGGTGGCGAACTGCTTGGCGCGGTTGGTCTTGGCCGAGACGCCGAAGCTGCTCATGGTGTCGATGAAGGTCTTCTGGTCCACGCCGTACTTGGCATAGAACGCGGCGATGTCCTGCACCGAATCCTTGCCGCGCTCGCCCTTCAGGGTCTGGTCGACGTGGATGGCCTTGTACAGCGCTTCGTGGGTCTTTTCCTGCACGCCCAGGGTCTCGGCGGCGTAGAAGGCGCGGCCGTAGTCATCCCAATAGTTGCCAAACATCGCCGGCACGTAGACGAAATGCACGTCCGAGGGCAGGCCGGCCTTCCACGGGCCGATCAGCGGCTGGAACGCGTTGCAGGCCGGGCAGACATAGCCGAACACCTCGGCCACTTCGATCTTGCCGGCGGCCTGCTGGTACGGCTGACCACCTTCGATATCCACATAGTCGGTGCCGGCGACCGGCTCCGGGCCGTTGGGCGCGCGCGGGGCGGCGCTGGGCGCGGCAGGTGGCGGGGTAGTGGCGCTTTCGCCAGCAGCAGGTGGAGCCGCCGGATCGGCAGCCGGCGTCGCGGCGGCCGGAGCGGGCGCTGTTTCGGCAGCGGGCGTGGTGGCGGCGGGCGCGGTGTCGGACGAGCCGTCCTGGGCCTTGCAGGCGACCAGGATCGGGAGCAGCGCCATCAGCGTCAGGGCGAAGCGGGTCTTCATCGGATGGAATCTCCAGCGTGGGCGAGGAAAGGGCCGGGCGGCCGCGGGGCGCATGATGCCACGCGCGGCCGTCGCTGGCGGTTATGCGGTTCAGCGCTTGGCCGGCCCGGCGTGCTCGCGGGCGATGAGGTAGTCGGCAATCTTCAACATGTCCGGGTAATTTCGCGCGCCGATCAGGTAGCGCCCGTTGACGATGATGGCCGGGGTGCCGGGCAGCTTGCTGCGCTGTGCGAACTCGCGCGCCGCCTTGAGCCTGGCGTCCACCGCCTCGCTCTTGAACGTGTCCACGAAGCGCTGCTGCGGTACGCCGTAGTCGGCATAGAACGCAGCCAGTTCTTCCGGGGAGACGTTCTGGGTCGGCACGCTCTGCTTTTCGTGGATGGCATCGAACATGGCGCGGTGACTACGCTTGGCCACGCCGAGGATGTCTGCGGCGAAGTAAGCACGCGCAAACGCATCCCAGAAGCCGCCGAACGCCGCCGGCACCGGGGTGAAGCGCACGTAGGACGGTTGCTTGGCGACCCAGGCCTCCAGCACCGGCTCGAAATGCGCGCAGTGCGGGCAGGTGTAGCCGAACACTTCCACCACTTCGACCTTGCCGGCCAGCGGCGCGTACGGCTGGCCGCCGTCGATCAGGGTGTAGTCCTCGCCTTCGACCGGCGCGGCCTTCTTGTCGGCGGCACAGGCCGCCAGCGGCACCAGGATCAACAACAGCAGGGACAAACGGGAAAACAGGTTCATGCAGGCTCCGTGGGGGATGAGAGAGGGGGCGGGAAACGACGACGCCGGTCGCGGGACCGGCGTCGTGACACGGTGGGGCAGGTGGGCGCCTCAGCTCATGAGCGCGCCGGTGTCCCGGCAGGCGTCTGTGCAGCGGCGGCATCGTCGGCGCGGTCGTGCAGACCTTGCAGATAGCTGGACAGCGCCTGGATCTCCTGCTCGGTCAGCGGGCGTGCCACCTGCGCCATGATATTGAACAGCGCCGGATTGCGCTCCTGGGTGGTGCCGGCCTGGTATTCCTTCAGGCGCCGCGCCACGTACTCGGCGTGCTGGCCGCCCAGGCGCGGATAGGCCGGGCCCGGGTTGCCGCCACCAGACGGGCCATGGCAGGCCATGCATGCCGGGACCCCACGCGCCACGTCGCCGCCGCGGTAAAGCTTTTCGCCAACTTCGTAGAACTTCATCCCCTGGTACGGACCCTCGGCGATCACCGCATCGTCGGCCACGCCGGCGGCGGACTTCTGGGTGGCGAAATAGGCGCCCAGGTCGCGCATGTCCTGCGCGGTGAGGTCCTTGACGAAGGGCACCATCACCGCCGACATCCCGGTATTGCGCTCGCCGCTGGCGATCAAGGCCACCTGATGCGCAACGTAGCGCTCGGTTTGCCCGGCGATGCGCGGATACATCGCCACCGCCGGATTGCCGTCCGGGCCGTGGCAGGCCGCGCAGGCGGCCGCCTTGGCCTGGCCGGCCTTGGCATCGCCCCAGGTGGTCTTGGCCAGATCCACCTCCAGCGGCGCAACCCGCACGGGCGGTGGATCGGGGATCGGCGTGACCGCCGATTGCGCAAACGCCACGGCCGCAACGACCGGCACGGCGAGGGCGGCGAGGACTAGCACACGAGCATGGCGCATCAGCTAAAGCTCCGTATGGACCCGGCCCGCGCGCGTTGGGTACTGGCTGTGGCAGGCGTACTTCGATTATCGACACGCCTTTGCGCCAGGGTCAACGAACAGTGCAGCAAAACCGGCAGCGCCCGAACGTGCGATCCTAGGGGGATGTCGCTCCTTATCGAACAAGCCCGCTACCACCTGTCCGCCCACAACGCCCGGCAATTGCCCGACGATGGCGGCTACGAGGTCGCCTTCGCCGGCCGCTCCAACGCCGGAAAATCCAGCGCGCTCAACGCGCTGACCCGCCAGAACGCACTGGCCCGGGTGTCAAAGACCCCCGGCCGCACCCAGCAGTTGGTGTTCTTCCAGATCCAGCCCGAGCGCTATCTGGTGGATCTGCCCGGTTACGGCTACGCCAAGGTGCCGCAGGACCTGCAGGCGCACTGGCAGGCGTTCATCGACCGCTATTTCCGCACCCGCGAGGCGCTGCGCGGCCTGGTGGTGGTGATGGACATCCGCCATCCGCTCAAGGATTACGACCTGCAGATGCTCGGCTATGCGGCCGAGCGCGGCCTGCCCGCGCACGGTTTGCTGACCAAGGCCGACAAGCTCGGCCGTGGCCAGCAGATGCAGACCCTGCAGAAGGTCAAGAAGGAAGTGACCTCGCGCTTTGGCGACAGCGTGACCGTGCAGACCTACTCGGGCGAATCGCGCCAGGGCGTGGACGAACTGCGCGGCATCGTCGGCGGTTGGCTGGGCCTGGACGTGGAAACCACCACGCCGCAATGATGCCGTGCAACACGATTGTCAGGCCTGGGCCGATGCCCAGGGTGTCATAGCGGCGGCGGACTTCGGTCCGCCGTTTGCGTTTCAAGCCGCATGCCGGGCGGGATGGATGGACACGAGCACGGGTGCGCGCGCTGCAGCCTGCAGGGATCGGCAGGTCGCATGCGGTCGTGGGCGTCCTGCCCAGCATGGCGGGCGAGAAGGGCTGCCGCGCTGTGATGTCGGGTCTTGCCGGAGGGCGCTGCTTGCCCGGGCCGTGCAGCCTGGCAGGTTGACGTGGATCACGCCGCCGCTGCCGGCGATGGCGGGCGCGCATCGATGGAAATGTCATGCCCTGCCGGTGTCGCCAATCCTTTCGCGCCGGGCGGTTATAGTGCGGGCCTTGCGGTGGCTGGGGAGGATCCCCACATCGTCCCACCCCTTTCGTTTGCGAGCCTGCCCTTGTCGAGTCCCAGCCACGTTGCCGAAACGCCGATCACCGAACGCGCGGAACTGGTGCAGGTCCTCGCCTCCGGCGAGAAGCCCAGCGCTGACTGGCGGATCGGCACCGAGCACGAGAAGTTCGGCTTCCAGCTCGACGACCTGCGCGCGCCCACCTTCGACGGCGCACGCGGCATCGAGGCGTTGCTGATCGGGCTGACCCGTTTCGGCTGGGAGCCGGTGCAGGAAAACGGCCATACCATCGCGCTGCTGCGCGACGGCGCATCGGTGACGCTGGAGCCGGCTGGCCAGCTGGAACTGTCAGGTGCGGCAGTGGAAACCCTGCACCACACCTGCGTGGAAACCGGCACCCATCTGGACGAAGTGGCGCAGGTGGCGGGCGAGTTGCAGCTCGGGTTCCTGGGCATGGGCTTCCAGCCCAAGTGGCGCCGCGACCAGATGCCATGGATGCCCAAAGGCCGCTACCAGATCATGAAGAACTACATGCCCAAGGTCGGTTCGCTCGGCCTGGACATGATGACGCGCACCTGCACGGTGCAGGTCAACCTGGATTACGCCACCGAAGCGGACATGGTGAAGAAGTTCCGCGTCTCGCTGGCGCTGCAGCCGATCGCCACTGCCTTGTTCGCCGATTCGCCGTTCACCGAGGGCAAGCCCAACGGCTACCTGAGCTACCGCTCGCATATCTGGACCGACACCGACGCCGACCGCACCGGCATGCTGGATTTCGTGTTCGAGGACGGCTTCAGCTACGAGCGTTACGTCGATTACCTGCTCGATGTGCCGATGTATTTCTCGTACCGCAACGGCGTCTATGTCGATGCCAGCGGGCAGAGCTTCCGCGATTTCATGCAAGGCAAGCTGCCGGCATTGCCGGGCGCATTGCCGACGCTGCGCGACTGGTCCGATCACATGACCACCGCATTCCCGGAAGTGCGTTTGAAGAAGTATCTGGAAATGCGCGGCGCCGATGCCGGTCCGTGGAATCGCCTGTGCGCACTGTCGGCGTTCTGGGTGGGTCTGCTGTACGACGACACCGCTCTGGATGCGGCCTGGGACCTGGTCAAGGATTTCAGCCCCACCGAGCGCCACGCCTTGCGTGATGGCGTGCCCAGGCATGCATTGGGCCTGCCGTTCCGCAATGGCACCGTGCGCGACCTGGCGGTGGAGGCGGTCAACATCGCCCGCGAGGGACTGCGCCGGCGTGCGCGCCTGAATCGCGACGGCCAGGACGAAACCGGGTTTCTGGATGTGATTGCCGAGATCGCCGAGAGCGGGATCACCGCCGCCGAGCGCAAGCTGGCGCTGTATCACGGCGCGTGGAAGGGCGATGTCGATCACGTGTTCCGCGAGTTCGCCTACTGAATCGAGACCGGCAGTGACGGACGCGCTGGCATTGCCGCGCGTCTGGCCGGGTCTTGATGTGGAATGCGCTGGGGGCGAGGTGGAGTGCTTGCGCTGTTTCCACCAAAAGCAGCGAACACAACGACTGCGCTGCCGCCAGGCGGGCGCGGGCGTTGTCCGGAGTCGGCGGCGGGCTACGCGTCCGCTCAGGTTTCGGATGCCCTGTCCACACGCACCTGACGACTGCTCGCCACGCGTTGTCAGCTTTCTGAGCCGTCTTCGCAAGGGCTGCCGACTTGCGGGCAGTGCTGAAGCCGGATACTGATCGCCACGTGTCCACGCCCACATGATCGATCTAAGCCCCAGTGACCGACCGGCGTGCTCGAGGTCAGCGCCGCTCCGGCATGCACGGCAGGCGCACGGTCACGCGCAGCCCGCCCTGGGCGCGATTGTCCAGGCGCAGGTCGCCGCCATGGGCCAGCACGATGCTGTGCGCCACCGACAGGCCCAGGCCGATGCCGCCGGTGCCGCGGTTGCGCGAGGACTCGCCGCGCACGAACGGCAGCAGCAATTGTTCGCGCTGCGACGGATCGATGCCCGGGCCGTCATCGTCGATCCAGAGCACCCCGTCTTCGCCGTCGCGCTGGAGTTGCAGGCGTGCGCATTTGCCGTATTTCAGCGCATTTTCGAGCAGATTCATCACCGCGCGGCGCAATGCCAATGGGTCGCCATCCAGGGTGATCGCCGGGCCGGGCAGTAGCACCGCGTCGGCGCCGATGTCGGTGGCATTGTCGACCACGCTCTCCACCAGCAGGCGCAGATCCAGCGGCGCGCGTTCGCCGCGATGACGATCGTTCTGGATGAAATCCAGTGCTGCGGAAATCATCGCCTTCATCTCGTCGATATCGGCCAGGGCCTTGTCGCGCAGTGGCGGTTGCAGGTCGTCCAGGCGAAACGACAACCGTGCCAGCGGCGTGCGCAGGTCGTGCGCGATGGCAGCGACCATGTGGGTGCGCTCGTTGATCAGGCGGTTCAGGCGGCCCTGCATGGCATTGAACGAATCGGCCGCACGCACGATCTCCGGCGGGCCGCTGCGCTGCAGGGCGGCGGCGTGGGGATTGCGGCCCAGTCGGTCGGCAGCTTCGGCAAAGCGCTTGATCGGCGCCGACAATGCGCGTGAGAACCACCAGGCCAGCGGCACATTGGCCAGCAGGCCGGCCAGAAACAGCAGCACGATATGGGTCTTGAACTCGGCCGACAGCCGCCGGCGCGGTGATTCCACCGTGCGCCAGCGGCCATCGGGCTGCTGCAGTGCGGCGGTGAAGCCGTCCAGCAGCGGCACGCCGGGCGTCAGCCGTTCGCTTTCCCAATCCTCCGGCGACTGGGCCGGGCGCAGCCCGTTGCCGAAAGGGGCCGCATCGGCCGCCCGGTTTGGGTGCCAGCGGGGTGCCATCGGCGGCGAGCTGCCGCGGCCTTCGGCTTCGCTGTTGGGTTGCAGATCGGGCGCACGCTGCGCCTGGTCGCTGTCCGGGAACGGGTCGTTGCGGCCCTCTGCACTGCGGTAGAACCGCACGTGGCGCTTGTCCACATCCAGCCAATGGGCCAGCAGCATTTCCGCGAACGGGTCGCGGACCTGGTCTGCCGGGGGTGTCGGCGCCTGCGCACCATCGTGCACCTTCAGGGTCTGGGTGCCGGCCGGCATGCGCGTGGACAGCAGTGCCACCACTTCCGGCGGATGCACCGGCGGCTCGTAGACCGGGGTCCGCATCACCAGCAGGGCAATACCGATGATCTGGGCGGTGAGCAGGGCCACCGCCAGCAACACGAAAGTACGGGCAAAGATCGACAGCCCGCGCCGTGCCGGTTTGCTCACAGGCGCGAGACGCTCGGCAGCAGCATGTAGCCTTCGTTACGTACGGTGCGAATCAACTCGGTATGGACGCGCTCATTGATCTTGCGGCGCAGGCGGCTGATCTGGCTGTCGATGGCGCGGTCGTAGACATCGGTGTCGCGGCCACGGGCATAGTCCAGCAGCTGATCGCGGCTGAGCACGCGCTGCGGGTGCTCGACGAAGGTGCGCAGCAGGGCGAATTCGCCGTCGGACAGATTGATGAAGATGCCGGTGGGGTCGCGCAGGTCGCGCCGCACCACGTCCAGCCGCCAGCCGGCGAATTCGTAGACGTTGCCGCGCTGGTCGGCCTGCTCGCTGCTGGCCTGGCTGCGGCGCAGCAGTGCACGCACGCGGGCCAGCAACTCCCGCGGATTGCAGGGTTTGGCGAGGTAGTCGTCGGCACCCACTTCCAGGCCGATGATGCGGTCGGTATCGTTGCCCAACGCGCTGAGCATGATGACCGCCGGTGAACCGCGCTCGCTGGCCAGGGCGCGGGCTGCGCTCAGCCCATCTTCTCCAGGCATCATCACGTCGAGTACGATGAGATCCGGACGCTGCCGTGCCATGCTGGTGCGCATGTCCGCCACGTTCTCGGCCACGTCCACCTGGTAGCCATGGGCGCTCAGGAACTCGCCGATCAGCTTGCGCAGGTCGGGGTCGTCGTCGACCACAAGAACACGGGGTTGCTGCAGGTCCATGGAAGTCGTCATCGGTGGCACGGACGCTGGCCCGCGCAGGGTGGAGGCTGAGGCTGCCGGATACATGGTGCTCGCAGGTACATGGCTGGAACAGCCATCATAATGATCGAATTTGTCAACCATTGGCACACGTGCAAAGCGACATGACGGGACGAGACATTACACAGGACATCATCGCTTCGACACTGTGCCACCCCGGTGGCGAGCGTGCGCATGGCAAGGCATTTCCGATGATGCGGGTGATCAGCCGCGACAATGGCGTGGGCCTGACCCGTGACATGGTACTGATGGCGCAGACCCTGCGTGCCGGCGGCGTGCCGGTGCAAGAGCTGGGTTTCACCAGTCAGCGGCTGCAGGATACCGGGCGCGAAATCCGGCTGTGGGCCAGTCGCGCACTGTTTGGCCGGGTGCCGTTGCAGATCTTTTCCGAACGCGTCTACGCGCGCTGCCTGCCGTTGGGGCAGAGGAATCTGCTGGTGCCCAACCCGGAGTGGCTGTTGCCCAAATGGTTGCCGTTGCTGCCGAAGTTCGATGCGGTGTTGTGCAAGACCCACCACGCCGAGCGCATCTTCCAGAACCTGGGCTGCACCACACGCTACATCGGCTTCACCAGCCCAGACCGCTTCGATGCGCAGGTGCCGCGCCAGCGCGCATTCTTCCATCTTGCCGGGCGCAGTACCGCCAAGGGCACGCGGGTATTGCTGGAGACCTGGAAGCAGCACCCGGAATGGCCGTTGCTGACGGTGGTGCAGAACCCGCGCACCGCCGGCAAGCCGGTGGTTGCGCCCAATATCGATCACCGGGTCCGCTATCTGGACGACGCCGAACTGCGCCGGTTGCAGAACGCGCACCTGTTCCACATCTGCCCTTCCGAGGCCGAAGGCTTCGGGCATTACCTGATGGAGGCGCTCAGCGTGGGAGCGGTGACCCTGGCCACCGATGGCGAACCCATGAACGAGCTGGTCAGCCCGGAGCATGGCGTGCTGATCCCGGTGGCCGAGGTGCGTCAGCGGCGCCTGGCGTCGTATTACTACGTTGATGGGCCAGGCATTGCGCATGCGGTGGAGGCTGCACTGGCGCTGTCGCAGACAGCGCTCGATCACCTGTCGGCCAATGCCCGTGCGTTCTACCAGGCCAATGACAGCGCATTTCCGGCGCGCTTCCGCGCTGCGGTGCTGGCCTCGCTACCCGAGCACGCCGCCGAGGCGGCGATCGGTGCGGCACCCGTAGTCGTCGAGCGCTGATCTGGCGCTGCGGCCGGTTGCAACACCGCCTGCCGCCGCTGCACGCGGTGCGCCAGCGCATTGGCTGCTGCTGTCCACCACACGCGTCACTGCGCGGCGGCATCCCGCTGCGCATCGGAAAGGCATGGCGACACGAACAGGTCGCCGCGATACGCGCCCAGCGCAGTCCTGCTTGCCGTGACCGCCCAGAACGCCGCCAGTGCCAACACCAGCACCGTGCCGGTGACATCGAAGAACGCCAGGTGCAGCGCGGTACCGAGTTTCAGGCTGGCCAGCGCGTACACGCCCAGCGGAAAGGTGAAGCCCCACCAGCCGAGGTTGAATGGCACTTCGGCACGGAAGTAACCGGCCGTGATCAACCCCGCCAGCAGCAGCCACCACGCCCCCGCGCCCCAGAACAGCACCGCACCCATCACGCCCAGACCACCGGCGATGCGTCCGATCTCGGCCAGGCCATGCGCGGCGAAAATGGCGGGAGCGTGCTGGCCGATCGACAGCATGCCCAGTGCAGCGGTGCCGAGCGGGCCGAGTGACAGCCAGATCGAGGCCGCCATGCTGGCCGGCGGCAGCGGACGCAACGCCATACGCAGCAGCAGGATCACCAGCATGCTCATCGCCACCGGTACCGAGTACGCCCATAGCGCGTAGCTGGCGATGGTCACAACGAATTGCGTCTGCGGATCTGCCAGCTGCGCTGCCAACAGGCCGCCGCTGGCAGCGGCCACCTCGGCGGCGACCACCGGCAGCAGCCACAGCGCAGTCATGTCCTGGAGGCGATGCTGATGGCGGGTGAACATCAGATACGGCACGCCCACCCCGCATGCCAGTGCAAGTGCCACATCCATCCACCACAGCGCCTCGGCCAGTGGGACAACGGCACTGCCCCAGCGAGGCACGCCGTACAGCAGCAGGCCGTTGATCACGGTCGCCAGCCCCATCGGAATGGTGCCCAGGAACAGCGCCGCAGAGGCATGCCCGACGATCCGCCGGGCTTCATCAAAAAAGAGCACCCAGCGTGCCGCATACAGCAGGCTGAACAACAGGAACAGGGCGCCGTTGCACAGCCACAAGAGTTCGCCCACGGCGGCCAGGGCCGGGCTATGCCGGGGCAGTTGCCCGAGCGCCAGCGCGAAGACGCCGGTGCCCATGGTGGCGGCAAACCAGTTCGGGGCGAACTGACGGACGAGCTCGCGTTGGCCGGACAACGCAGTCAAGGGACGAAGTCGCCGGGTGCCCGGCAGTGCGTTGGGAGTGCGCATGATCAGAGGCGATGCGATGGTGATGGCCGTAGTGTCGAACCGATGGGTATAGCTGTAAAACGGGTAATATCGATAGCGATTACCCGGAAAGCAGGTAGGTCGTGCGTCTGACGCTGCGCCAGCTCCAGATCTTCTGCGCCATCGCCCAGCATGGCAGCACCACCGGTGCCGGGCTGGCCGTGGCGTTGTCGCAGTCGGCCACCAGTGCGGCGCTCAACGACCTGGAGCATGCGCTGGACACGCAGCTGTTCGATCGGGTGGGCAAGCGGCTGGTGCTCAACGATGTCGGTGCCGCACTGCTGCCGCAGGCACGCAAGCTGCTCGATGGCGCCCACGCGATCGAGGCCGGAGTCACGCCGGGCGCTGCCGCGTTGGCAGGTCGCCTGAAGATTGGCTGCAGTACGACCATCGGCAACTACGTGTTGCCGCTGGTGCTGCGGGCGCTGCACACGCAGGCACCCGGGTTGCGCATGGACATGGACAGCGCCAACAGCAGCAGTATTGCCGGCAAGGTGGCGAACTTCGAGCTCGATATGGGCCTGATCGAAGGGCCGTGTCATCTGCCGGAACTGCACGCCGAACCCTGGTTGCTGGATGAGCTGGTGGTGGTGGTCGGCAGCCGGCATGCGTTGGCCAAGCGGTCCAGGGTCACGCCGGCCCAGCTGCGCGATGCCGACTGGCTGCTGCGCGAGCCAGGCTCGGGCACGCGCGAAGAAGTAGAACAGGCGCTGCTGCGGCATCTGCATACGCTCTCCGATACCCGCCAGATCGGCAGCTCCGAGGCGATCAAGAACATGCTGGTGCAAGGGGTGGGCGTGAGCTGTCTGTCGCGGTGGGTGGTGGACGGGCTGATCGCATCGAAGAAGCTGCAGCCACTCAGCAGCGGGCTGCCGCGGTTGACCCGGCGGTTCTTCCTGATTTGGCATCGCGACAAGTTCTTTTCGCCGAACCTGCAGCGCTTCCGCGATGCCTGCAGGCAGTTCAAGCAGACCCGTGAGGCGTCCGCGGGGCGCTAGACCTCTTCGCGCGCTGCGCACGCGGGTGCGGCAATGCAGCAGGTGCTGCCTTCCGGCCTGATCAAAAGGCGCCGAAGCGCAGCTTGGCGCTGGTGTGAGCGCCACCACTGTTCATGGCAAGTTCTCTGCGGGATGCAGCATTGCCTGCATCGGCATCGCTTTTTTTCCGGATTTCCCTATACTGCCCCCCAGTATCCTGGGTCGAGGGCCGGCATGCCGCATTCACCGCTGGAAAAGAAACGCGCACTGGCGCGGGTACGGCGCTTGCGCGGGCAGTGCGACGCGCTTGAGCGCGCGCTGCAGTCGGGCGCAGACTGCGCCCCGGTGCTACAGCAGATCGCCGCGATCCGGGGGGCCGTCAATGGGCTGATGTCGCAGGTACTTGAAGCGCATATCCGTGAAGATTTCGGGCATGCCGCCGCGTCCGATGCGCAACGTGCCGAACGCGTGCAGGACCTGCTCGGTCTGGTCCGGTCCTACCTCAAATGAACTCCCACCGGGCCGGCATCGCCGCGCCCGTCCCCGAACATCCCTGTCAGGAGCGTTATTCCATGAAATCCCGTGCAGCAGTTGCATTCGGACCCGGCAAGCCGCTGGAAATCGTCGAGATCGACGTCGCACCGCCGAAGGCTGGCGAAGTGCTGGTCCGCATCACCCATACCGGCGTGTGCCACACCGATGCCTTCACGCTGTCCGGTGACGACCCGGAAGGCATCTTCCCGTCGGTGCTCGGCCACGAAGGCGGCGGCATTGTCGAGCAGGTGGGCGAAGGCGTCACCAGCGTCAAGGTCGGTGACCACGTCATCCCGCTGTACACCGCCGAATGCCGCAAGTGCAAGTTCTGCCTGTCCGGCAAGACCAACCTGTGCCAGGCGGTGCGCGCCACCCAGGGCAAGGGCCTGATGCCGGACGGCACCACGCGCTTTTCCTATAACGGCGAGCCGATTTACCACTACATGGGCTGCAGCACCTTCAGCGAATACACCGTGGTGCCGGAGATCTCGCTGGCGGTGGTCAATCCGGAGGCGCCGCTGGAAAAGGTCTGCCTGCTCGGTTGCGGCGTCACGACCGGCATCGGTGCGGTGCACAACACCGCCAAGGTCAAGCCGGGCGAAAGCGTGGCGGTGTTCGGTCTGGGCGGCATCGGGCTGGCGGTGATCCAGGGCGCGGTGCAGGCCAAGGCCGGGCGCATCCTGGCCATCGACACCAACCCTGGCAAGTTCGAGCTTGCGCGCAGCATGGGCGCCACCGACTGCATCAATCCGAAGGATTACGACAAGCCGATCCAGGACGTCATCGTCGAGCTGACCGACGGCGGGGTGGATTTCAGCTTCGAGTGCATCGGCAACGTCAACGTGATGCGTTCGGCACTGGAGTGTTGCCACAAGGGGTGGGGCGAGAGCGTCATCATCGGTGTGGCCGGCGCAGGCCAGGAAATCAGCACCCGTCCATTCCAGCTGGTGACCGGCCGCGTGTGGCGCGGCTCGGCATTCGGTGGGGTCAAGGGCCGCACGCAATTGCCGGGCATGGTGGAGCAGTCGATGAAGGGCGAGATCGATCTGGATCCGTTCATCACCCACACCATGCCGCTGGACGAGATCAACCACGCCTTCGACCTGATGCATGAAGGCAAGTCGATCCGCACCGTGATTCATTTCTGACCAGACGGCCAGGAGCGGCGCGCGGCCGCTTCCGCGCACGTGGGACCCGAGACTCCGGGAGGGGCGTAATGACTAATGTGTCGATTCATCCTTCGGTAGATGGTGGTGTTGCGCGAGGCGGTGCAGAGAACTTTCAGGGGGGAACCCTGGAGTGCCACTGCGCCACCGACAAGGTCACGGTAGAAGTGGCTGCGCAGACCGCGCACAACCACGCATGCGGCTGCAGTAAATGCTGGAAACCCGAGGGCGCGACCTTTTCGGTGATCGCGGTGGCGCCGCGGGACAAGGTCAAGGTGACCGCGCACGAAGAAAAGCTGAAGATCGTCGATGAAAGCGCGGCGATCCAGCGCCATGCCTGCACCGGCTGCGGTGTGCACCTGTTCGGCCGCATCGAGAACAAGGAGCATGCGTTCTACGGACTGGATTTCGTGCACACCGAGTTGTCCAGGCAGCAGGGCTGGTCGGCGCCGGGATTTGCCGCTTTTGTCTCGTCCATCATCGAAACCGGCACGCCGCCGGAGCAGATGGATGGCGTGCGTGCGCGCCTGACCGAGCTGGGCTTGCCGCCCTACGACTGCCTGTCGCCGGCGTTGATGGATGCGTTGTCGACGCAGGTGGCACGCAAGAAGGGTTTGCTGCATTGATGGTCCAACCCTGCGGCCGGCGATCCGGCCGCAGGGTTTTCTCTTCGTAAGGAATCTTCATGGAACGTATCGAACACCGCGCCTGTTTCGGCGGCTGGCAGGATGTGTATCGGCATCAGTCGCAGAGCCTGGCGTGCAGCATGCAGGTTGGTGTCTATCTTCCACCGCAGGCGGCCGATGGCCCATTGCCGGTGCTGTACTGGCTTAGCGGTCTGACCTGTACCGAGCAGAATTTCATCAGCAAGGCCGGCGCGCAGCGCTATGCCGCCGAGCACGGCGTGATCCTGGTGGCGCCGGATACCAGCCCGCGCGGCGACGATGTGGCCGATGCGGAAGGCTACGACATCGGTAAAGGCGCCGGCTTCTACGTCGATGCCACGCAGCAGCCGTGGGCGGCGCACTACCGTATGTACGACTACGTGGTGAATGAATTGCCGGCGCTGATCGAGGCGCATTTCGCCACCACCGGTGCGCGTGCCATCAGCGGCCATTCGATGGGCGGGCATGGCGCCTTGACCATCGCATTGAAGAACCCGGGCCGCTATCGCAGCGTGTCGGCGTTCTCGCCGATCGTGGCACCCAGTCAGGTGCCGTGGGGCGAAAAAGCGTTTGGGCAGTATCTGGGCGAGGATCGCGCTGCCTGGAAGGCCTACGATGCCACTGCGCTCATTGCGCAGGCGCAGGAGCGGCTGCCGTTGCTGATCGATCAGGGAGATGCTGACGAATTTCTGGAAAATCAGCTGAAAACCGTCCTGTTCGAACAGGCGGCCAAGGCCGCGGCGTATCCGGTGAGCGTGCGCATGCAGCCCGGATACGACCATAGTTATTACTTCATCGCCAGTTTCATTGGCGAGCACATCGCACAGCATGCTGCGGCGTTGCGCGGGTGATGGGGTGCGGTTGAGGGTGTGATTGGGCGGGACGGGATGGCACGGGATGGCACGGGCAAAGTGGCAGGCCTTTCGCAGTCCCGGGTCGCACCGGGTGGTGGCAACGCAGACGACCGCAGACCGCAAGTGGTCCCCTTCTCCCTCGGGGAGCAGGGGACCCGAAGGGGTGGACGAGGGGAAGGGCGAGGCCGCATGCGGTTAAACGTAGCGAGCGCTTTGCCACCTACCCTCACCCCAATCCCTCTGCCGGCGGGAGAGCAACTGTCTTGATCAACTGGTGGCGGCAGCCGCCAGTTGATCCCGCATCTTGGCGTTGAGGATGACCAGCAACTTGCGCATGGCCGCCACCAGAGCCACCTTGCCAGCCTTGCCCTTGGCACGTAGGCGTTGATAAAACTCGCGCAGCGACGGGTTGA
>NZ_LXNG01000035.1 GCF_001642575.1 Xanthomonas floridensis
GAGGGGTTGGGCGGGTCACGGCGTCATGCATCGCGGTATTTTAGCCTGTCCTCCGTCCGCTCACAGCTGAAGCGTGGTGCGGGCGGTCTTCCGGGCCGATGCGACGGTTTGTCGCAGGCCGCCACGCCCCCGAGCGCATAGCATTGCGGTGATGAACAGCTCCGACGCCTCCTTCCTGCGGACCCTGTGCAGCCTGCGCTGGCTGGCCACGGCCGGCCAGGCCGCCACCATCCTGGTCGCCACCGGCCTGATGGGCCTGCACCTGCCTCAACAACCGCTGTGGGCCGGCGTGGCCGCGCTGGCGGTGTTCAACCTGTATGCGCAGCTGCGCGTGGCCCATCGCGGCGCGGTGAGCCCGGCCACCGAATTCGGACACATCCTGGTCGATGTGACCGTGCTGACCTGGATGGTGGGCTGGAGCGGCGGCATCGCCAACCCGTTCGGCTCGCTGTTCCTGGTACTGATTGCGCTGGCCGCGCTGGCCCTGCCGCTGGGCTGGGCGATGGCGGTGGCGGCGTCGTGCGTGGCCGGCTATGTCATCAGTGCCGTATTCGGCCTGCCGCTGCCGTACGGCAGCTTCGACCCGTTGAGCCTGCACATGTGGGGCATGGCGGCCAACTTCCTGCTGTCCACCGTGGTGGTGCTGGCGTTCGCCACACGGCTGGCCTTGTCGATGCGCGAACGCGAGCGCGAGATTTCCACCCTGCGCGAGCGCTTCGCCCGCAACGAAGGCATCGTGGCGCTGGCCACGCATGCAGCCTCGGTGGCGCACGAACTCAACACCCCGCTGGCCACGATGACGCTGCTGGTGGACGACATCGCCGACCAGTGCGATCAAGTGGAGTTGCGCGAGGATCTGGACACCTTGCGCGAGCTGCTGGTGCAGTGCCATGAGCGCGTGCTGGCGCTGGCGCAGCCTGCCGACAACGGCCACCTGAGCCGCGAAGTGGCGGTGCAGGAAGTGCTGGAACAATGGCGACTGGTGCGCCCCACCATCGAGCTGCGCCGCAACGAGGACGCACCGATGCGGCTGATGCTGCAGCCCGGCGTCAGCCACCTGTTGATGGTGCTGCTCAACAATGCCGCCGATGCCGGCGAGCGCGCCGGCCGCCCGCAGATCGACCTCACGCTTCGAGTGGAAGACGATCACCTCAGCGGCGAGGTACGCGATTACGGCCCCGGCTTCGACACTGCGCAAGCCATGCTGCCGGGCACCTTGTTCAACAGCGGCAAACACGACGGCATGGGCGTGGGCCTGGCCTTGTCGCATGCCACCGTCGAACGCCTGCAGGGCGAGCTATGGATGCTGCCCGCCGAAGGCAGCGGCGCCCGCGTCGGGTTCCGCCTGCCGCTTTCCGAACACGAGGCCCTGGCATGACAAGCACCCCGATCCGCACAGGCCTGTTGGTCGACGACGACACCTTGTACCTGCGCACGCTGCAACGCAGCCTGGCACGGCGTGGCGTGGAGACGCTGACCGCCACCGATGCCGCCAGCGCGCTGTCCACCGCACGCAGTGCACTGCCGGATTTCGCCCTGATCGATCTCAAGCTCGGCCACGATTCCGGCCTGAGCCTGATCCAGCCGCTGCGCGAGATCCGCGCCGACATGCGCATCCTGCTGGTCACCGGCTACGCCAGCATCGCCACCGCCGTGGAAGCCATCAAGCTCGGCGCCGACGACTACCTGCCCAAGCCCGCCAACATTCCCACCATCATGCGGGCGCTGGGCGAAGAAGACGACGACCTGCCCGAACCGGATGAAGAAGAAACCGCGCAGGAAATGATGACCCCGCTCAGCCGCCTGCAGTGGGAACATATCCAGCAGGCCCTGCACGAAACCGGCGGCAACGTGTCCGCGGCCGCTCGCCTGCTGGGCATGCACCGCCGCTCGCTGCAGCGCAAGCTGACCAAGCGCCCCAGCCCGGGCCCCCTGCGCGAACCCGGCCGCTGATCGCGGCTGGGCAGTGCGCAGAAACCGACGTCCACGCGAGGTACATGAGGTTCGAACATCGACCGCGCCCACCCGAAAGCTGCGCGGTAGGTTGGTTAGCCGCGCTTGGGCCTAGCGACGCCTGGGACCAAAGATGCTGGCCCTGCGCGAGGTGGCGCGGATGCCGTCGGCGCCCTCGATCAAGGTACGCCCCCAGCTGCTCAGGCGGGTCGGATCCCAGCCCTGCACGATATCCAGCGACTGCGTGCTGCTGTCGTTGCCCGACCACGACCAGCCCATGTAACCGACCCCGTATTCGCGCGCGCGCCGCATGATCGCCGCCTCGTCCACCTGCGCGCCGCGATGGTCGGCACCGAACTCGCCCACCACCAGCGCCAGGCCATTGCTGCGGAACGCGCGCAGATAGCTGTCCACCGGCGCATCGCTTCCGAACACTTCGTACATGTGCACGCTGAAGACCAGATTGCGGCGGCTATCCAGCGCCAGCAGCGCAGCGGCGTTGTCGCGCATGTAGAACTGCCAGTCCTGGCCCCAGTTGGGCGCGTCCACCATCAGCGCATGGGTCAGGCCGGCGTTACGCAAGGTGGCGATCGCACGTGCGTGGCCGGTGACCCATTCGCTGGCACTGAGACGATTGCCGAACGGTTCGTTACCGATATTGATGATGACGTAGTCCTCCTGCCCCACCAGCGCGCCGCGCACGCTGGTCCAGTAGCTGGCGGCATGGGCCAGCGTGCCGGCCGCGCCTTCTTCGCCGTAACCGGTGGTGTCGTGCACTTCCAGCACCGCGATCAGGCCCAGGCTCTTGCAGCGCGCGATGATGCGCGCCACCTCTGCTTCCGGGGTGCGGCTCCAGCGATGGCCGGAACTGAGCACGACGCGCACGCTGTTGGCACCGGTGGCGGCGATCTGCGCCAGTGCGGCATCGGTGCGATCTGCAAACCACGCGTGCGGCAGGTTGATGCCGCGCAGGACCAGGGTGTTGCCATTGGTCTCGCGTAATTGCGTGCCGGATACGGAGAGGCCGGCGTGTGCCACGGATGTCAGCGCCAGGCCGGCAATCAGCAGCACGGCGCGCTGCGCCAGGGACGTGAAGATCTTCATGATCGGCTCCAGAAGGTGAGTGCGACGGGCGCTCCAGCACACATGCATGTCCGGCCCGGGTGCGGCCACCCTGGCCATGGCACGTCGGCGCGATCAGCGGCCGGATCACAGAACCGACAAAATCCGCAGACACCGACCCAGTGCGCAGACCGCCGCGCCAGGCGGCTGGTAACGTTAACTTCCGTGTGTTCGAGCGCCTGCGCAGGGTGTGGTGAGAGGGTGCCCAGCCTGACAGCGCAGCGCCTGGCTACCGCATCGTGTTGCGCAGCGCGGTGCTGCAACGCGAAACGCGCATGCGCCGACCGACTGCTGCCCATGCGGCGAGTGGCCGCCGCCTCGCACTGCAGCATGCATTTGCGCTGCTGGCAGCTGAATAAGCCAGCGCGGCTGCGTCAAGTGGACACGGCCGAGGCCGATACAGCCACATGCGATCCGTGCCCGCCCCTGTTAGCCAGCCATCCCCCATGTCCGAAGAATCCACCCGTCTGGCCGTCCTGCGTGGCCTCTGCCTGCTGGATTCGCCGCCGGATCCGGTGTTCGACACCATCGCCGCGATGGCCGCGCGCGCCCTCGGGGCAGAAATCGCGCTGGTCTCGCTGGTGGACGAACACCGCCAGTGGTTCAAGGCGCGCGTTGGCCTGCAGGCGCCCGAGACGCCGCGCGATCAGGCGTTCTGCGCGCACGCGATCCGCTCGGACGAGGTGATGGTGGTGGCGGATGCGCAACTGGATCCGCGCTTCAGCGACAACCCGCTGGTGCTGGGCCCGCCCTACATCCGTTTCTATGCGGGCGCGCCCTTGAAGCTGCGCGATGGGCACCGCATCGGCACGCTGTGCGTGATCGGCACCAGCCCGCGCGAGGGGCTGGATGCCGAGGCGCTGACCCAACTGGAAGGCCTGCGCGACCTGGCCGTGCTGCGTGTGGAAAACCTGCGCAGCACCACGTATCGCGATGGCGCCACCGGTCTGCCCAACCGCTCGCGCTTTGGCGAAGACCTGGATACCTGGCTGGCGCAGCGCGAGACCGCGCCGGCCACCACCGCAGTGGCCATCGATGTCTGCGGCAGCGATTACTTCCGCGACATGGTCAAGGCACTGGGCTGGGACTACGCCGATGGATACGTGGCGCTGGCGCAGCGTCGCCTCACCGCCTACCTGCCCGCTGGCACCCTGCTCTACCGGCTGGACCCGACCACCTTCGGCTTTCTGACTCCGGCTGAAAACCAGCGCCTGTCCAGCCTGTGCACCAAGCTGTCCAAGGCGTTTACCGAACCGCTGGATCACCAGGGCATCCCGCACACGGCGGTGGCCTCGATCGGCGCGGTCTCACTGCACACCAGTTATGGCGCGGCCGACACCATTCGCTCGCTCACCACTGCGGTGGATGTCTCGCGCGAGCGCGGCCTGGCATGGAGCATGTACGAGCGCAAGCACGACGTGGCCCAGCGCAATACCTTCCGTCTGCTCGCCGCGCTGCCGGCCGCGCTGGACAGCGCCAACCAGCTGCGCCTGCACTACCAGCCACGCGTGGATCTGCACGACCATCGCTGCGTGGCGGTGGAAGCGCTGCTGCGCTGGCAGCACCCGATGATCGGCCCGGTGATGCCGTCGGATTTCGTGCCGATGGCCGAGAAGACCGCGCTGATCAACCGCATCACCGCCTGGGTCATCGACCACGGCATCGCCCAGGCCGCGCGCTGGCAGCAACAGGGCCTGGACTTCAATCTGGCCCTGAACGTGTCGGCCGCCGACCTGGACCGCCCCGGCTTTGCGCTGCTACTGCGACGCGGGCTGGAACGCCACAAGCTGGATCCACGCCGGCTGGAGATCGAATTCACCGAAAGCGCGATGATCCGCCACCCCGACCATCTGGCCGAACAGCTCGCGGCGGTGGCCGCACTGGGCGTGCACATCGCCATCGACGATTTCGGCACCGGCTACAGCAATTTCAGTTATCTCAAACAGTTGCCGGCCAGCTCGTTGAAGATCGATCAATCCTTCATCCGCTCGCTGCCGGACAACCGCACCGACCGCACCCTGGTGCCGGCGATGATCCAGCTCGGCCATAGCCTGGGCCAGCGCGTGGTGGCCGAAGGCATCGAGTCGGCCGAGGCGTATGCGCAGTTGCGCGCCTGGGGCTGCGACGAAGGCCAGGGCTACTGGATCGCAAAACCCATGCCGGCCGCCGCGCTGGAAACCTGGTTGCAGACGCCCTGGCAGGCGCAGTTCGCCGCGCCGGTCACGCTGCTGGCGGCGCACATGCCGGCGGCGCGGGTCTGAGCACGCGCGACGGCGACTGGTTTGACCGCACGCGCAGCGCTTGAGCGCACGCCCACGCGCAGCGCGCAGCACCGCGAGAGGTCAACACCCACCACGCCGCCGGCCATGGTCGCGCGGCAGGGGCACACCACCGCCAGCCAGCCCCATCTGCCGCCTCTCAATGCAACGCGGCGCGACACCGGAAGTGCCACGCCGCGTTGGGTTCAAGCGATGAGGCGCGCCTGGCTTACCAGAACACCGTGTACAACACGACCAGGATTGCGATCACACCGGCGGCGCCGATCTTGAAGCCCAGCGTGGTGCCGTAGGCCACATCGTCGGTACGGATCAGGTCGCGCGCCTGGGTGGGTGCAGTCATCAGCGACACCAGCACCGCCAGCACCAGCGCAGCCAGGAACACCACGCCGATGCGGTCCATGAACGGCAGTTCCGGCCAGGCGAACTTCAGCGCGAACGACAGCACCACCGAGCCGATCGCCGCGGTCAAGGCGCCGGCTTCATTGGCGCGCTTCCAGAACAGGCCCAGCATGAAGATCACCACCACGCCGGGGGTAAAGAAGCCGGTGAATTCCTGGATGAACTGGAAGCCCTGATCGAAGTTGCCCAGCAATGGCCGCGCGGTGAGGATGCCGATCAGCACCGACACTGCCGCCACGATGCGGCCCACGCGCACCAGCTGCTTCTGCTCGGTCTGCGGGCGGAACTTGGCGTAGAAATCCAGGGTGAAGATCGTCGCCACCGAGTTGATCTTCGATGCCAGCGAGGCCACGATCGCCGCGACCAGCGCCGCGAACACCAGCCCCAGGATGCCGGTCGGCAGCAGCTGCATCATGGTCGGATAGGCCTGGTCGGGCTTGGCCAGATCCGGCGCCAGCACCACCGCGGCAATGCCCGGCACCACGATCACCAGCGGCATCAGCAACTTCAGGAACGCCGCAAACACCATGCCTTTCTGCGCCTCGCCGATGTTCTTGGCCGCCAGCGCGCGCTGGATGATGTACTGGTTGAAACCCCAGTAACTGATGTTCATCACCCACAGCCCGCCCAGCAGCACGCTCAGGCCCGGCAGATCCTTGTAGAACGGGTTGTCCTTGGTCAGGATCATGTGGAAGTGCTCGGGGTGTGCGCTCCACAGGTGCTTGAAGCCGGCCAGCACGCCGGCACCGTCGCCGATGCGCGCCAGCGTCAGCCCGGCCACCAGCAGGCCGCCCAGCACCAGCAGGGTGACCTGCACGATATCGGTCAGCGCCACCGCCTTCAGCCCGCCGTACAGCTGGTAGACCAGCGCGAATACGCCGATCAATGCCAGCGCCAGGGTCTGGTCCATGCCGGTGACCTGGCTGACCGCGATCGAGCCCAGCCACAGGATCGAGGTCAGGTTGACGAACACGTACAGCAGCAGCCAGAACACCGCCATCAGCGTGCGGATCCACTTGCCGTAGCGCTGTTCCAGGAACTGCGGCATGGTGTAGATGCCGTTGCGCAGGAAGATCGGCAGGAAGAACTTGCCGACGATCAGCAGCGTCAATGCCGCCATCCATTCGTAGGACGCAATCGCCAGCCCGATCGCATAGCCGGAGCCGGCCATGCCGATGATCTGCTCGGCAGAAATATTCGCAGCGATCAGCGAGGCGCCAATCGCCCACCACGGCAACGACTTGCTGGCCAGGAAGTAATCCTCGGCGCTCTTGCTGTGGCCTGCCTTCTCGCGCGACACCCACTGCGCGAGCACGAAGATGCCGGTCAGGTAGACCAGCACAATCACGATATCCAACGTCGCCAAACCCACTGCACTCTCCTGTCTGGCTCTGGGGTATGCGCCGACGATCAGGCAGGGCTGCAGAATGCCGCCGCCGCGCACCCGGTGCGCAATGGCAGCGCGGCGAACCGCGTCTGCAGGCCATCCCGGCCGATCGACAACACCGCCCCCGCGGCGGCTGATGGCACCACCGCAATCGGTGGCCGCTTCGAAACGTCGCCGGAAGCGGCGACGCAGGTGTTCTGCTTGAACTGCACCGTGCCCGGAAGCGTGCCTCCGGGCATGGGGGATTACTTGACCGGGCAATCCACCGTGACTTCGGCTTCGTTGAGCGCGCCCAGCGCCACCTTCGACACCGACAACTCCAGTGCTGCGCCGCTTTCAATGCTGGCAACCTGGGTCAGCTTGGTCACGTCGGCACCGGCCACCGCGAAGCACTTGAGCGGAATGCCCACCACCTTCCACTGGCCTTGCGGCAGTGCGGCCAGGGTCTTCTGCGCATCGACGCGACCATTGCACTTATCGCCGCAGCCCACGCCCAGCCACACCGGCGCCGTCACTGCGCTGTCGCGGCGCACAGTCAGCTGCAGCTGCACATCGCCGTTGCTCTCACGCGACACGTCCACCGGCTTGCCGGACACCAGCAGCACGCTGGCGGGCTTGGCACCGGACCACACCAGGCGGCGCGCATCTTCCTGCGCCTTGTGGTCGACCGCGCTCATCTTCAGGCTGCCGTCGGACAGGCTCACCGGCAGCGTGGTCGCCGGCATATTGGCCTGGCCCGCATTGGACAGCTGCATCGCAATGCCGAGTGCCGGCTTGCCGCGCACGAAGTACACCCCGCCCACCGACTGCTCGCCGGACACGCCCGATTCCTCTGGCAGCGCAGCCAGGTCGCCCTTGTCGGCGTAGGTCAGGCCAAAGCCGAACTTGAACTGCGGGTCGTAATCCTTCTGCCCGACGTTGTTGGCGAACTGCACCGCGGTCTTGGGCCAGGAGAAGCTCAGCTTGCCCTTGAAGTCGTTCTGCACCGTGCCATCGGCCTTGCGCAGCAGCACGTCGGCAATGCCCTCGCCTTCCGAACCCGGCAGCCACGCGGCGACGAAGGCATCGGCCACGTTGATGTACTGGTTCATCCACAGCGGACGGCCGCTCAGGAACACCGCCACCACCGGGATGCCCTCGGCCTTGAACTTCTTGATCAGTGCCAGCTCGCTCTCGTCGCCCGGCTTGTACAACAGGGTGGCGATATCGCCCTGGAACTCGGCGTACGGGTTCTCACCGAACACCACGACCGCCACGTCAGGCTTGGTCTTGTACGCACCATCGACTGCCAGCTCGGCCTTGCCGCCGGCAGCCTTGATCTGCTTGTCCAGGCCTTCCCAGATGGTGTTGCCATTGGGGTAGTCGCTGCGCTTGGTGCCGGTGCCCTGCCAGTTCAGCGTCCAGCCGCCGGACTGCTTGCCCATGTCGTTGGCACCATCGCCGACCACCAGCACGCGCTTTTTGGGATCCAGCGGCAGGATGCCGGACTGGTTCTTCAGCAGCACCAGCGACTCGCGCACCGCCTGGCGGGCGATGGCGCGGTGTTCCGGCGCGCCCAGCAGTTCGTACTTGCCGCCAAGCGGGCGCTTGGACGGCTTTCCGGCTTCGAACAGGCCCAGGCGCAGCTTGACGCGCAGGATGCGGCGCACCGCATCGTCCAGGCGCTCGGCGGAAATCTGGCCGGACTTCACTGCCGCCAGTTCGGTTTCGTAGATGCCCTTCCAGCTATCGGCGGCCATCGCCATGTCGACGCCGGCAATGAACGAGGCCGGGCAGTTGTCGTTGGTGCAGCCCTTGACCTGGCCGTGGCCGTTCCAGTCGCCGACCACAAACCCGCCGAAGTTCATGCGGCCCTTGAGCACGTCGGTCAGCATGACCTTGTTGCCGTGCATCTTCTCGCCGTTGAAGCTGTTGAACGAGGCCATCACCGTCTGCGCGCCGGCCGCGATCGCCGGCGGGTAGCCGGCCGCGTGGATGTCGCGCATGGTGGCTTCGGAGACCTTGGTGTCTCCCTGGTCCTTGCCGTCGGTGGTGCCGCCGTCGCCGACGAAATGCTTCACCGAGGAAATCACGTGGCTGCCATCCAGGAACTGCGGCGTGCCCGGTGTGCCCTGCACGCCCTCGACCATCTTGCCGGCGAAGCTGGCCACCACGTCGGGCGACTCCGAATAGCCTTCGTAGCTACGGCCCCAGCGGTCGTCCTGCGGCACCGCCACGGTGGGCGCAAAGGTCCACTCCATGCCGGTGACGCGGGTTTCGGCGGCGGTGACTTCGCCGATCTGCTTGATCAGCTCCGGGTTGCGCGTGGCCCCTAAGCCAATGTTGTGCGGGAACAACGTGGCGCCGACGATGTTGCTCTGGCCGTGCACCGCGTCGATGCCGAAGATGATCGGAATCGCGTTGCCGCCCTTGGAGGTATCCATCGACGCCTCATAGAAGGCATCGGCCAGCTTCAACCATTCTGCCGGGCTGGCGTTGTACTTGCCGCCCGGATCGGAATTGCCGCCGGCCAGGACAGAACCAATACGGTACTTGCGTACATCGTCCGGGGTCATGCTGGCGATGTCGCCCTGCACGGTCTGGGCGACCTTCTCTTCCACGCTCATCTTGGCCATCACATCGGTGATGCGCTGCTCCAGCGCCGCGTCCTGCGCGAACGGCCACTTCGGCGATGGCCACTGGTCCGGATGGATGGTGGTGGAGGCCTCGGCAGGTGCTGCAGCCGGCGCGGTCTTGCCGGCCTCGGCAGTGGTGGTGTCCTTGCCTTGGCAGGCAGCCAGCATCAGCACCGTCGCAGCGGTAGCCAGGGAAAGGGCGCGACGTGCGACGGGCGCGGCGGTATGGCGAAGCAGCTTGTCCAAGATCCAGGTCTCCAGGGGTGTCTCCTGCCGCGATGCATGCGCCGCAGGCCTTCAGGCGGCGTACGCTCACGTGATTCAGCTACCCTGTCAACCGCGCTCGCCCGTATGCCAAATCGCGGCCAACTTATTGGCCGGAGCTATAGGGTTGGAATACCGGCAGCACCTGTCAAACCACGGAAAATCGCCAAATCCGGCGCGCCGCTTGGTGTTGCGCAATCCCGCGTTTTGCTGCATCGCACCACCGGGCCACGGCCACAGTGCGCAGGCACCACGCCCCGCCCGGGACAGGTCGCGTCCGCTTTCGCCGCAGCATCCGAACCGGCGCCAACCGGTGAGCTCGCCGTCAAACAACTGTCATATCCCGGGCCTAGCGTGACCGCTTGCCGATGCGCCGTTGCCCATCGTTGATCGTTGTCTTTGCCTGGAGTTTCGATGTCTGCCTCCCCCGACCCCTCCCGTCGCCGCCTCATGCAACTGCTGGCGGCCGTTCCCCTGTTGCCGCTCGGCAGCGCCAGCGCCGCCGCGCTCCAGCAGCTGGGCAGCGCCGCGTTGGCGGCACGCCCGCTGCGGCCTTCGGAAACCCCGGCCCGCCTGGTCTCGGCCACCTTCCATGGCATGCCCGCTCCCAGCCTGGCCAACCCTGCCGCGATGGCCACCACCACGGTGGGCTCGTCGCTGAGCGTGGCCCGCAGCGACGGCAGCACCCAGCGCTACGCATTGGCCTACCACCCATTCTTCGTCACCGGCGACCAGGTGCCCGACGGCAAGGGCGGCACCGTGCTGGCCGGCGGCTATTACGACATCCAGCATCGCCCCATCATCGACCGCTCCAAGCCAGGCGCCGAACGGCCGTTCTTTTCCGATTGCCCGGACGGCTCATCGCTGCTGACCCTGCCCGACGCCAGGGTGCCCGGGGTCAAGGGCAACCATGTGTTTGCGGTGGTGCAGTTCGAATACACCACCCGCGACCAGGCCGGCAACGACACCAATCGCCATCTGCCCGCGCCGATCGCGGTACTGACGCTGGACCAGGACCCGGCCACCGGCAAGCTGTCGCTGGTGAAGTACCACAACGTCGACACCGCCCCGGTGCACGGGCTGTGGACCACCTGCGGCGCCAGCATGTCGCCGTGGAATACCCACCTGTCCAGCGAAGAGTACGAACCCGACGCCACCGCGCTGGCCGGCAACACGCAGTTCCGCAGCTACAGCACGCACCTGTACGGCGACCCAGACAAGGCCAACCCGTATCACTACGGCCACCTGCCGGAAATCACCGTGCACCCGGACGGCACCGGCAGCGTGCGCAAGCACTATTGCCTGGGCCGCATCTCGCACGAGCTGGTGCAGGTGATGCCCGACCAGCGCACCGTGCTGATGGGCGACGACGCCACCAATGGCGGGCTGTTCATGTTCATCGCCGACCGCAAGGCGGATCTGTCGTCCGGCACGTTGTACGTCGGCAAGTGGCACCAGACCTCCGGCGTCGGCCCGGGCGCGGCCACGCTGAGCTGGATCAAGCTGGGCCACGCCACCAGCGCCGAGATCGAAGCGCTGGCCAACCGCCTCACCGCCGCCGACATCCTCGACGTGCATCTGAGCGACCCGGGCGATGCCAGCTTCACCAAGATCCCGTTCAACGGCACCTTCAACTGGATCCGCATCAAGCCGGGCATGGAAAAGGCCGCCATCTATCTGGAAACCCACCGCTATGCCGCGCTGGCCGGCGGCAGCCTGGGCTTCACCAAGCTCGAAGGCACCACCGTCAACGCCAAGGACAAGATCGCCTACATGGCCATGTCCTATATCGTCACCAGCATGCGCAACGGCTCGGGCGATGTGAGGGTGGAAGGTCCGGATGCGGGCGCGGTGTATGCCTTGAACCTGCGCGGCGGGCGCCGCGACAGCAGCGGTGCGCCGATTCACAGCGACTGGGTACCGATCGACATGGCCGCCCCCGCCGCGCTGACCGGCCACGACCTGGCGCAGCCGGACGCGCTGGGCAATCTGGCCGATCCGGACCGGCTGGCCAACCCGGACAACCTCAAGTTCTCCGAATCGCTGCGCACCCTGTTCATCGGCGAGGACAGCAGCCTGCACGTCAACAATTTCCTGTGGGCCTACCACGTGGACAACGGCACCCTGACCCGCCTGCTGTCGGTGCCGGCCGGCGCCGAATCCACCGGCCTGCATGCGGTGGACCAGATCCACGGCTGGACCTACGTGATGAGCAACTTCCAGCATCCTGGCGACTGGGAAAGCCCGCTGCACGACACCGTCAAGGCCACCCTGGACCCGCTGGTGCGCGCCAATTACAAGAACCGCTTCGGCGCTGCCGTAGGGTATCTCACCGGCGACCCGGTGGCGGTGCAATTGAGCAAGGCGTAAGGGCAGGTTGCCGTCGCTCGCAGTGCTGGCAAAGCGCTGCGAGCGACACCGTTTTTCTGTCGTTTCAACTGGGCGACGAACGACGAACGACGGACGCTTGCGCGAGGGGCGCTGGTGGGCGGCTATCTCTGGTGTAGGGCTATCTCATGCGGACAACGTAGTGCGTCGAATCCGATCCATCTGCATTCTTGCAATTTGGCAACCTGCATTTCTGCAATTCGGCAACGCGTTTGTTCTGCAACGCCGATGCCTGCCGAGGCTCGGAGATCGGCGCCCGCCTGTGCAATCGCGGCCTGCCTGCGGCACAGATGTTGAGCGACTGACACAACGTAGCGAACACTCGCCTAGTAATGAATGCAGTGGTGTTGCACGCTGCAGATCATTTGATACGCCCAGGCTTTCCTAGACATCTCAAGGCCATGGAAAATGGCAGATTCGGAGGTGTCCATGAGCAGCAAGCGGTATACGGATGAGTTCAAGATCGAAGCGGTCCGGCAAGTGACCGATCGTGGGTTCAAGGTGGCAGAGGTCGCCGAGCGACTGGGTGTCACGACGCACAGCCTGTACGCCTGGCTGCGCAAGTTCGGCAAGCCTGGCGTGGTGCATCGCGCCGAGGTGGACCAGAGCGCCGAGGTTCGGCGGCTGAAGGCAGAGTTGCGTCGCGTGACCGAGGAGCGCGACATCTTAAAAAAGGCCGCCGCGTACTTTGCCAAGGGGTGAAGGCAAAGTACGCGTTCATGCAAGACCATCGCAGGGAATTCAGGGTATGCGCGATGTGTCGGGTATTGCGCGTCAACCGGGCGGGTTATTACGCCTGGTTACGCTCGCCTGACAGTGAGCGCGCCAAGGAAGACCAACGCCTGCTGGGATTGATCAAGCAC
>NZ_LXNG01000036.1 GCF_001642575.1 Xanthomonas floridensis
GTGCTTGATCAATCCCAGCAGGCGTTGGTCTTCCTTGGCGCGCTCACTGTCAGGCGAGCGTAACCAGGCGTAATAACCCGCCCGGTTGACGCGCAATACCCGACACATCGCGCATACCCTGAATTCCCTGCGATGGTCTTGCATGAACGCGTACTTTGCCTTCACCCCTTGGCAAAGTACGCGGCGGCCTTTTTTAGGATGTCGCGCTCCTCGGTCACGCGACGCAACTCTGCCTTCAGCCGCCGAACCTCGGCGCTCTGGTCCACCTCGGCGCGATGCACCACGCCAGGCTTGCCGAACTTGCGCAGCCAGGCGTACAGGCTGTGCGTCGTGACACCCAGTCGCTCGGCGACCTCTGCCACCTTGAACCCACGATCGGTCACTTGCCGGACCGCTTCGATCTTGAACTCATCCGTATACCGCTTGCTGCTCATGGACACCTCCGAATCTGCCATTTTCCATGGCCTTGAGATGTCTAGGAAAGCCTGGGCGTATCACTCAGCGTGCGGAAGAGATGCATGTCCAGCACGTCGCGCCTTTAGCTGCCGTTGAGGCGTTCGATGAAACCGGTTTGCATCGGCCGTCCCGGCTCAACGAAATCCAATACGATGCCATCGCGCCTGGTCCGACATCCCCCGCCCCGAGTAGCGGTCGGGTTTAGAGTCCGGGACTGATGATATCGGTGTTGGCAAGATGTTGGGACGACGTCCCCCCGATTTTGAGTGTCGCCCCAGTTTGGAGTCCAATTCCCTATCCCGAGGAGATTGGACATGACGGCACGAATCCGTACGGCGTTAGCCGAGCGCGGACTCGCTTATGCGCGTAGTCACGGCTTGCACAGAAGCTCTGCCACGCTGACGAGCTCGGATCACAGGCCAAAGCAGTCATGACCCAAGGACGTTCAAAAAAGTCGCAATGGTTCGCCCTTCTGGGTTGGCTGGTGCTTTGCTATGCCGTCGCTGGGCTGGGCGCACTGGCATCGATCCAGGCGGCCAGCTTTTATGCGCTGCTACAGCGGCCGGCGTGGGCGCCGCCGGGGTGGTTGTTCGGACCGGTGTGGACAGTGTTGTACGGAATGATGGCGGTGTCGGTCTGGTTGGTGTGGCGGCGCGGCAGCCGGGCGGGGATGCGTCCGGCGCTGGGCCTGTTCGTGCTGCAGCTGACGCTCAATGGTTTGTGGAGCTGGCTGTTCTTTGCGTGGCATCTAGGGGCTTGGGCGTTCGCGGATATCGTGGCGCTGTGGCTGGTGCTGGCAGGAACGATTGCCGTGTTCGCGAAGCGGCAGGCGCTGGCGGCGTGGCTGTTGGTGCCGTATCTGGCGTGGGTGAGCTTCGCGGCGGCGCTCAACTTCTCGGTCTGGCAACTCAACCCCCAGGTACTTGGCTGATCTCCGCTGCTGATCCTGGCGGCTCCTGCTCACCGGCGCGGCAATAGCGACGATCTGTTGCTTGGGGCGAAGTGGCCTGTTGCTTGATGCGAACTGATGCCGGCAGCGAAGCGACGCCTCGCCCGCAAGCGATCTGGTCAGGTGTATCGCGTCATCTGAGCGCATGACACTACCAATCGAGGTTCGAAACCTGCGCAGGGCGGCTCTCCAACGTCGTTCCAAAAGTTTCCATAGCAATCAATTGCTTGCGCACGCGATGCTTAAAGCCCTGAGCAGCAAGGTTTTCTGTTTCGCGCCCCGAGCGCGTGCGCCCGCCCATTCACGCAATGCTTGACAGGCCTCGGCCCTGTGATGTCTTTTTGCTTACATGCCTAACGCCTGTGCCACCGCTTCGCTTCTCTGCCAGCCGCACCTGCGGCCGGGTGCGGGCGTGGCCGGCATTACCACCACCATTACCACCGTCACCATTCGCCCGGTGCGGCCCGTCGTCTTCGCGTAACTTCCGAAAACAACGGCCCCGCACCCGGATCAGGATGCGGGGGCTTTCCTCCCTCATCTGATGCGGACGGGGCCTCCCTAACGAGGTCTGTCGATGTCATCGTCTGTCGTTTCGCTCGAACCCGCTGCTGTTGCCGCCTCTTCCGCACGCACCGTCGTGCACAAATTCGGCGGCACCTCGGTGGCCGATGCCGAGCGCTACCGGCATGTGGCGCAGTTGTTGCTCGCCCGCGACGAGACGGTGCAGGTCACCGTGGTGTCGGCGATGAAGGGGGTGACCGATGCCTTGATCGAGCTGGCCGAGCTGGCCGCACAGAACCGCCCCGAATGGCGCGAACGCTGGCATGAAACGCGCGCGCGCCATCGCGGTGCGGCGGTGGCCTTGCTTGGCGAACACTCGGGGCCGACGGTGGAGTGGCTGGACGAGCGCTTCGAGCACCTGTCGCAGATCCTCGGTGCACTGGCGGTGATCGGCGAGCTGCCGCGCGAGGTGCTCGACCGCGTGCAAGGCCTGGGCGAGGTGTATTCGGCGCAATTGCTCGGCGATTATTTCCGCGCGCTTGGCGAAGATTGCGCGGTACTGGATGCGCGCGATGTGCTGGTGGTCAATCGCGGCGAACTCGGCGTGGATGTGGACTGGGACACCAGCGCGCAGCGCCTTGCCACCTGGCGCCAGGCACATCCGCAGACGCGCGTGGTGGTCACCGGCTTCGTGGCGCGCGACCGCGCCGACCGCATCACCACGTTGGGGCGCAACGGCAGCGATTATTCCGGCGCGATCTTCGCGGCCTTGTTCGATGCCGATGAGCTGCATATCTGGACCGATGTGGACGGCGTACTGTCGGCCGACCCGCGCGTGGTGCCCGAAGCGGTGCAACTGGAAACGCTGAGCTACGACGAGGCCTGCGAACTGGCGTACTTCGGGGCCAAGGTGGTGCATCCGCAGACCATGTCGCCGGCGATCGAACGCGGTTTGCCGATCATCATCCGCAACACCTTCCAGCCGGAACATCCGGGCACGCGCATCACTGCCAGCAGCGCGGTGAGCGGGCCGATCAAGGGGCTGACGCTGAGCCCCGATCTGGCCGTGCTCAACCTGGAAGGCACCGGCCTGATCGGCGTGCCCGGCACCGCCGAGCGGGTGTTCGCGGCGCTGCGCACGGCGCAGGTGTCGGTGGTGATGATCTCGCAGGGCTCGTCGGAGCATTCGATCTGTTGCGTGGTCAAGCAGCACGAGTCCGAGCGCGCACGCAATGCCTTGCTGCAGGCGTTTGCGCATGAACTCACGGTCGGTCAGGTGCAGCGCGTGCAACTGACCACCGGCATCAGTGTGCTCGCCGCAGTCGGCGATGGCATGGCCGGCCAGCCCGGTGTGGCGGCGCGGTTGTTCGAGTCCCTGGGGCGTGCGCAGGTCAATATCCTGGCGATTGCGCAGGGTTCTTCCGAACGCAACATCTCGGTGGCGATTGATGCAGCGCATGCCACCAAGGCCTTGCGCGCGGCGCACGCCGGCTTCTGGCTCTCGCCGCAGACGTTCTCGGTGGGCGTGATCGGTCCGGGCAATGTGGGCGCGGCGTTGCTGGACCAGTTGCGCATCGCGCAGCCGCAGTTGCTGGGCAAGGCCAACCTGGATCTGCGCCTGCGCGCAGTGGTCTCGCGTGGGCGCATGTTGCTGGACGAGCGCGGCCTGGTCGGCAACTGGCGCGATGCCTTCGCCTCCGCAGCCACCGCGACCGATCTGGAACGTTTCACCACGCACCTGCTGTCCGCACACCTGCCGCATGCGGTGATCATCGACTGCAGCGGCAGCGCGGAAGTCGCCGATCGCTATGCGGACTGGCTGGCCGCCGGCATCCACGTGGTGACGCCGAACAAGCAGGCCGGCTCCGGCCCGTTAGAGCGATATCAGGCGATCCGCGCGGCCGCCGACGCCAGCGGCGCGCGCTTCCGTTACGAGGCCACCGTGGGGGCGGGACTGCCGGTGATCACCACGCTGCGCGATCTGGTCGATACCGGCGATGCGGTGACCTCGATCGAAGGCATCTTCTCCGGCACCCTGGCGTGGTTGTTCAACAAATACGACGGCAGCGTGCCGTTTGCCGAGCTGGTCACGCAGGCGCGTGGTATGGGCTATACCGAGCCGGATCCGCGCGACGATCTGTCGGGTGTGGATGTGGCGCGCAAGCTGGTGATTCTGGCGCGCGAAGCGGGGCGTGCGATCAGTCTGGAAGATGTGCAGGTCGAAAGCCTGGTTCCCGAGGCACTGCGCCAGGCCAGCGTGGAGGATTTCATGGCGCGCCTGCATGAAGTGGATGCCACGTTTGCGCAGCGCCTGCGCGATGCGCGTGCGCGCGGCAATGTGCTGCGCTATGTCGCGCAGTTGCCGCCGGATCGTGCTCCCAGTGTGGGTCTGGTGGAGCTGCCTGCCGATCATGCGTTCGCCAACCTGCGCCTCACCGACAACGTGGTGCAGTTCACCACGCGTCGCTACTGCGAAAATCCGCTGGTGGTGCAGGGCCCGGGCGCTGGCCCGGAAGTCACCGCGGCCGGCGTGTTTGCCGATCTGCTGCGGGTGGCGGCGGGCGAGGGGGCGCGGTTGTGAGTCAATCCGCTGTGAGCCAGCCACCGTCGTTCCAGACGGGTGAGGCAGGCTGCATCACTTCCACTGGAGTACTGCCGCAAGCGCGCGCCTTCGCGCCAGCCTCGGTGGCCAACGTGGCCGTGGGCTTCGATCTGCTTGGCTACCCGGTCCAGGGCGTTGGCGACACCGTGACCGTGCGGCGCATCGACGAGCCGCTGGTACGTATCGCCGCCATTCGCGGCACCACCGTTGCGCTGCCACTGGATGCCGGGCGCAATACTGCGGGCGCGGCATTGCTGTCGCTGCATGCGGCGTTGCAGTTGCCGTACGGCTTCGAGGTGGAGATCGACAAGGGCATTGCACTGAGCTCGGGCATGGGCGGGTCGGCGGCCTCGTGCGTGGCTGCGCTGGTGGCCGCCAACGCGCTGCTGCAAACCCCGCTCGGCAGCGCGCAACTCTACCAGTACGCACTCGATGGCGAGGCGGTGGCCAGCGGTAGCCGGCATGGCGACAATCTAGGCCCGCTGTTTTTAGGCGGCCTGGTGCTATGCACGCTGGAGCGGCTGGTGCCGATCACGGTGCCGGCCGCGTGGCACAGCCTGCTGGTGCACCCGGAGGCGGTGCTGGAGACGCGGCGCGCGCGCGAGGCATTGGCAGGCACGTATCAACTGCGCGAGTTCGTTGCACAGAGTACCAACCTTGCGCTGGTACTGGCCGGTTGCCACGCCGGCGATGCCGATCTGGTGCGTGCGGGCCTGCGCGATGTGCTGGTCGAGCCACGGCGTGCGCCGCTGATCGGTGGCTTTGCCGATGCCAAGCAGGCCGCGCTCGATCACGGCGCCCTGGGAGCGAGCATTTCCGGTGCCGGCCCCAGCGTGTTCGCATGGTTTGAAACGCGCGATGCGGCGCAGGCAGCGGCGCCGGCGGTGCAGGCCGGGTTTGCCGCAGCAGGATTCGACAGCCAGTGTTGGGTGTCGCCTATCGCAAGCCCGGCAGCGCGGTTGATCGGATGACGCGGCATCCACACCCAGCGCGCTGGCCGCGTGCCGCAGACCGGCGGCACGCGGCGCACGCTTCACTCCACCACCACCTCGCTGATCTGCATGACCGGCGTCAGATCGGTGTAGTTGGCCACGTCGGCAAGAATCTCCTGCGCATGCGGGCCGAAGCTCGCAGTGAAGGATTCGACCGAGTCGCAAAAGATGTGGCACATACCGATGAACGGCGGGCTGCTGCCGGCCTCGCCGCCGCTGAGGCCCTTGTCCACGCTGTAGCGCAGGCAGGCCGCACCCATGCGCGCGCTCACCAGCGGCATGTGCTGGTCGCGGTAGTAGCTGTGGTCGAAACGGGCGCCTTCGCGGTAGGGGTACATCACGCTGACCTTGATCATCTGCCGGCTCCACGGAAAGGTGCGCGCAGCATAGCGCCGCATCGTTCGGCGCGAGTGGCCGCAGTGACACACGTATCCACGGCCGTCGCGCTGCGCGTCCACACGCCGATCGCCTTGCCGGGACCTGCCCGGTCCTCTTCTTGTCTGGAGTCCTGCTGATGTTCATTTCCACCCGTGGCGGTGCACCCGCCGCAAGCCTGAGCCAGGCCATCGCCGCCGGATTGGCGCCCGATGGCGGGCTGTACGTGCCGCAGGCGCTGCCACCGGCGCGCACCCTGGCAGCTGGCGCCGATCTGGCCGCTACCGCCACCACGCTGCTGCAGCCGTTTTTCGCGGGTGATGCGTTGGCCGATGCGTTGCCGGCCATCTGCGCCGAAGCCTTCGATTTCCCGGCGCCGCTGGTGCCGCTGGCCACGCCCGGCGACTACGCGTTGGAGCTGTTTCACGGGCCGACTGCTGCGTTCAAGGATTTCGGTGCGCGCTTTCTGGCCGCCTGCCTGACCCGCCTGCGCCGGGCCGAAGACCGCCCGCTCACCATCCTGGTTGCCACCTCCGGCGATACCGGTGCGGCGGTGGCCGCCGCCTTCCATCGCCAGCCCGGGCTGCGTGTGGTGGTGCTGTATCCGGATGGCCGCGTCTCGCCACGGCAGGCGCATCAGCTGGGCTGTTTCGGCGACAACATCCAGGCCCTGCGCGTGGCCGGTTCGTTCGACGACTGTCAGGCGATGGTCAAACAGGCCCTCAACGATGCGCCGCTGCAGGCGCAGGTGCCGCTGAGTTCGGCCAACAGCATCAGCCTGGGGCGGCTGCTGCCGCAGATGAGCTACTACGCGCATGCGGCCCTGCAGCATCACGCCGCATCCGGCAGCGCGCTGAACCTGGTGGTGCCTACCGGCAACCTGGGCAACGGGCTGGCGGCGATCCTGGCGCGTGCGCTGGGCGTGCCGCTGGGCAGCATCGCGTTGGCCTCCAATGCCAACCACGTGCTGCCGGACTACTTTGCCGGCGACGACTACGCACCGCAGCCCAGCGTGGCGACGCTTGCCAATGCCATGGATGTCGGCGCGCCGAGCAACTTCGAACGTCTGCGCTGGTTGTACCAGGGCGACGACGCGGCGCTGCGCGAGGCCTTCCGCGCCTTGTCGGTGGACGATGCGGCGATCAGTCACACCATCCAGCAGCGCCATGCGCGCTATGGCGAGGTGCACTGCCCGCACACCGCCACCGCGGTGCATGTGCTGGAACAGCTGCGTGCAGAAGGGCCGGAAGGCGTGACCGGAGATTGGGCGGTGGCCGCCACCGCGCACCCGGCCAAGTTCGAAGGGGTGGTGGAACCGCTGATCGGCGCGCCGGTGGCCGTTCCGCCTGCATTGGCAGCGCTGCTGCAGCGCCCGGCGCATGCCGAGGCACTGGCGCCGGAGTACGCCGCGCTGCGGCAGCGGCTGCTTGCCGACGCCGCCTGACCGAACGCGTTCAGCCGCCCGGGGTTGGAAAGTGGCGCGCTTGGGGCAATCCTAGACCGGTGCGGCCCCAGCGTGGCGCCGCGTTGATGTGGGTTGCTGCATGTCTTATCGAGTGATCGCCGTTGCCGCCGCTCTCTGCGGGTGGGCAACGGCCGGAGCGGCCCTGGCGGCCGATGCCATGGCCGCGTCCCCGGTATCGCCGCTGGGCACGCCGCGTGCGGGACTGATCGACGCGCTGGCGCGCCAGGCCCCGGCGCTGGATCGCCAGGTGCTGGCGTTGGCGACCGAGGCCTTGCAATGCGCGCGGCAGCGGCAGCAGGTGGGCGACGAGCGCGTGCTCAGCGTGATCGACTACAGCCGGCCGTCCACCGAGCGCCGGCTCTGGGTGTTCGATCTGGCGCGGCAGCGGTTGCTGTTCAAGGAGTGGGTGGCGCACGGGCGCAATACTGGCGAAAACCTCGCCGCGACCTTTTCCAACACCGATGGCAGCTTCCAGTCCAGCCTGGGCGCCTTCACCGCGCAGGAGTCCTACACCGGGCAGAACGGCTATTCGCTGCGGCTCAAGGGCCTGGAACCGGGCTTCAACGACCATGCGCGCGACCGCGCCATCGTCATCCACGGCGCGCCCTACGTGAGCGAGGCCATCATCCGCAGCCAGGGCCGGCTGGGCCGCAGCCTGGGCTGCCCGGCGGTGCGTCCGGCGGTGGCCAAACAACTGATCGACACCTTGCGCGACGGTGCGTTTGTGTTCGCCTACTACCCGGATCGCGCATGGCTGCGGCAGTCGCAGTTGTTGCATGGCGGCTGCGGCGCGACGGTGGCGGCGGTCGGGGGACGTTGACGCGCGTGGTTGCGGCGCGACGCGGTGGCCCGCGTTGTCGCATCGGCAGGTGTGTGGCGTCAGGTTGAGAGGCAAGGCGCTGTTCGGCGCACGTGTGGACCACTGGTGCCCGCTGTCATCCAGCGCACCTTTTCGGGCGGCAGCAAGGTGCGGCCCGACCGGATTTCAGACCGTTTCGCCGGCCAGGCTGCGCAATGCGGTGTAGTCGAGGATCTGTACCAGGTGCAGCTGCGGCAGCGCGATCAGCTGCTGCTGCCTGAGCTTGGTGAAGGTGCGGCTCACCGTTTCCATGGTCAGGCCCAGATGGTCGGCAATGTCGCCGCGGCTCATCGGCAGCGCCACGGTGTCGCCACTGCTGCCGGGCTGGGTGGAGCGCGCGGCCAGCCGCAGCAGGAAATGCGCCAGCCGCTCGCTGGGTTGCAGGCGCGCCAGCAGCAGGCCGGTGTCCTGGGCGGCCGCCAGCTCCATGCTGGCGCGCTGCAGCAGCTTGCGCTCCAGATGCGGGTAGCGCTCGCGCAACTGGCGCATCTGCGCCATTGGCGTGCGGCACACGCGGGTTTGCACGATGGCTTCGATATCGTGCCGGTGCTGCGGGGTCTCGGTCAGCCCCACATAGTCGCCGGGCAGCACGAAACCGGTGATCTGGCGGCGGCCGTCGGCCAGCGTACGCACCATGCGCAGGGCGCCGGAGGTGACGGTATAGACGTGGTGGCGTGGCTCGCCGGCCCGGACCAGGGTGCTGCCGGGCGCATGAACCGAACCGCTGGTGGCCTGCTCGAGTGCGTCCATCTCCAGCGGCGACAGCGCGGCGCAGATCGCCCGGCCGCGGACCGCGCACAGCGCGCAATCGGAATTGCGCGCGTCCACGCCGGCTGCCGCGCTGGGCGCCGGGCAGGTCACGCTGGGGTCTGAAAGCTGCCGGTACATGGGTCACGCACTGCCTGGAACGCGCCCGCATGATACGCCATGCGGTCAGCACGGCCGCCCAGCCGGTAGAATTACCGGCTCGCCCCCCGTCGTCCTGCAGGAGTTTCGCTCGTGATCAAGCCCCGTACGCCGCCCGGCATCATGGAATTGCTGCCACGCGAGCAGATCGCGTTCCAGCGCATGCTGGACGTCATCCGCCGCAACTACGAGCGGTTCGGGTTCCTGCCGGTCGAAACCCCGGTGTTCGAGCTGTCCGACGTGCTGCTGACCAAATCCGGCGGCGAGACCGAGCGCCAGGTGTACTTCGTGCAGTCCACCGGTGCGTTGGCCAATGCGGCTGCCGCCGCCGATGAAGGCGCAGAAAATGGTGGGCTGCCCGAGCTGGCACTGCGCTTCGATCTGACCGTGCCGCTGGCGCGCTATGTTGCCGAGCACGAGCACGACTTGAGCTTCCCGTTCCGTCGTTACCAGATGCAGCGCGTCTACCGCGGCGAGCGAGCGCAGCGTGGGCGGTTTCGCGAGTTCTATCAGTGCGACATCGACGTGATCGGCAAGGATGCGCTGAGCATCCGCTACGACGCCGAAGTGCTGGCGGTGATCCACGCGGTGTTTGCCGAGCTGGGCATCGGCGACTTCAAGGTGCAGATGAACAATCGCAAGCTGCTGCGCGGCTTCTTCGAAAGCCTGGGCGTGGCCGAGGGCGAGCTGCAGCTGGCAGTGCTGCGCGAGGTCGACAAGATCGACAAGCGTGGTGACGATTATGTGCGCGACACGCTGATGGGCGAGGGCTTCGGCATCGCTGCCGAACAGGTCGCCAGGATCCTGGACTTCGTGGCAGTGCGCTCGAACGGGCATGCCGACGCGCTGGCGCAGTTGCAGGCGCTTGAGGCGTCGGTGGGTGCGAGTGCGACGCTGGGCGAAGGCATTGCCGAGCTGCGCGAGGTGCTGGAGCTGGTCAAGGCGCTGGGCGTGCCGGAAACGGCCTACTGCCTGAATTTCTCGATCGCGCGTGGGCTGGACTACTACACCGGCACCGTCTACGAGACCACGCTCACCGATCACCCGCAGATCGGCTCGATCTGCTCGGGCGGCCGTTACGAAAACCTGGCCAGCCATTACACCAAGTCCAGGCTGCCAGGCGTGGGCATCTCGATCGGCCTGACCCGGCTGTTCTGGCAGCTGCGCGAGGCCGGCCTGATCCAGGGCATCGCCGAGAGCAGCGTGCAGGCCATGGTGGCGCTGATGGACGAAACCCGACTGGACGACGCGCTGGATATCGCGCGCCGCCTGCGTATCGGCGGCATCAATACCGAAGTGCAGATGGAGCCGAAGAAGATCGGCAAGCAGTTCCAGTACGCCGCTCGCGCCGGCATCCGCTTCGTGGTGCTGGCTGGCGACGACGAACTGGCGCGCGGCGTGGTGGCGGTCAAGGACCTGGTGCGCGAACAGCAGTTCGAGGTGGCCCGCGACGAGCTGGCCAGCACGCTGCAGGTGGAACTGGAGCAGGCCAAGGTGATGCCGTAAGCCGAGGTGGTCGTTGCTGGTTTTCGATTGCCGGCGCACGCACTTCAGCATGTGAAGCGATGGGTGGTGCTGCGCGAGGTCTCGCCCCCATCCGCCCTCCGGGCACCTTCCCCCGCAGGCGGGGGAAGGGCGGCGGGTGTCATGCGCGCCGGAGACGCCTTGTTTTTGCTCTGCTCTCGCATTGACGGGAGAAAGGCAGCCGTTGACGGGAGAAAGGCAGCGGGTTTCCTCCGCGTCCGAGGCGCCTTGCTTTGCTCCTTCTCCCGTTGATGGGAGGGGGGAGCAGCTGTCCTCCGCGTCCGAGGTGCCTTGCTTTGCTTCCTCTCCCGTTGATGGGGGAGCAACTGTCTTGATCAACTGGTGGCGGCAGCTGCCAGTTGATCCCGCATCTTGGCGTTGAGGATGACCAGCAACTTGCGCATGGCCGCCACCAGAGCCACCTTGCCAGCCTTGCCCTTGGCACGTAGGCGTTGATAAAACTCGCGCAGCGACGGGTTGA
>NZ_LXNG01000037.1 GCF_001642575.1 Xanthomonas floridensis
TGCGCTATCGCGGCTTGGCGAAGAATACCGCGCAGGTGCTGACGCTGTTCGCGCTGTCGAATCTGTGGCTGAAGCGAAAGCAGTTACTGCCTGCCGTGGGGAAGGTGTGCCTGTAGCAGGGGCAACACCGCGCACATGCGCCGGAAACGGCCAAAAACCGCAGGCCTGAGCGTCATTGGCGCGACCGATGCGGCTTACCTCATCCTCCGATGGCGTTGTTCAGACCTTCCCTAAATGTCGACAGCTCAGAAAATCGAAGGACATGCTCATTCGAATAAGTTGCGTCAAAGCTGCATTCAGCATAAACACCGATTCCACAACTCGCAGCCAGATAGCGCAGCCCCTTGCGTCCACCGAGATCAAAATGATAAGACCGGCCGTTCTCGTCCTCCACGATCTGCGGCGTCATTCGCAACGCCTGAGACGCGCTTGCGCTCTCCCAGTCCAGAACCTCTGCACAGAGTGACGGGCCGGAGGGCTTATCCATCCCAAATTGAGCGAATCTCCAGGTGCAACCCGTTGTAACGAGCAACCAGAACACGACGTAGATCAGCGAATTTTGCACAGACACCTCTCAGCCTTCGTCGCACCCAGTGACAGCCGGTACCGACGGCATGGAATTTCTCAGAGCACCATTGACGGTCCGGCCTGGGTAACGGCTTGCTGCGACTGCTCCAGCGCCTGCTGCTGTTCACGCGCCTGGGCCTGAGTCTGGTTAATTGCCTGCAGGCGATCGAACGACTGGTTCTCTGGTGCCTGCACGGCGTCCACCGTCGGCATCTGTGCGCGCTGGTGTGCCGGGTCGTTGAGTGCGCCCTGGACGACAAAGACCTTCTCGCCGCCGGCCAGCTGACCTGTGGGGTTGTTGAGCACTACATGATCCACCCGCGACAAGCCTTCCTCTTTGGCCAGCGCAAGCAGGCTGGCAGTCATGCGCTGGCTTGCCCCGTCCCACTCTTTGCCGTGCTGGGCATCGAGCTGCATCACACCACTTTTGATCTGCTGGTACAGCGTGTGGTCCGCATGGCCTGGCTGTGAGGGCAACAACGGGGTCTTCGGTGATGCCGGATGTGATTCGGGTCCAAGTCCACCCTGCTTCACATCAGAAGTAGTGATGTCGCCAACGGCTCCGGGCTCCGGCCGCCCCTGTTTAAGCTTCCAGGGGACGATGTGTTTGTCGTAGTAATCGCCATAATATTGTTCGTAGGTCTTACTTGGAGCGACCGAAGGTTGTTCCGTCTTGAAGACTTGGGCAATCTGGTTCAATGCAGCATCGCGTGTGATGCGACCTGCCATTTGCTGATCTGCAATTGCCTCGTACTGCTGCGGCCTCGTGCCGCTTCCAGAAATACCGATATCCGGCCCCTGATGATTCAGAATCTCACGTCGGACTAGCGCGTTACTGAGCGTTGCAGCTGCTTCGCTGCGCAGCATGTTGTTCACATAAGCTTGCTTGGAAGAATAATCTTTAGGCTCAGCGAAACCATGGTGTCCAATCTCATGCGATAGTGATCTGGCGACCCGTTCGCCTTTGCCAGCTGCGTCCTGGTCAATCACCACTTTTTTACCTGGATCCAGGTAAGTACCTCCACCTGCGCTGCCCCAATCAACGCCTATGCCATCGCGTTTGAACTGAGAAAGGCCTGCTTGGAGTGTAGGCGAAGAGCTAATTAGAGGCGCCAATGCTGGATCCTTCAGCGGAGAAGCCGGCAGCGCGCCACTGGATGGTGCACCTACCTGTTTCGGCTGTGGAAATTTTTGTTCTTCATTACTTTCCATCACGCATTTCCCTTGCTTTATTCATCAAACTTTATCTCAAAGTTTGCTGATCGAGATATAACTTAGGTGTGACTGGTCTTCCGTCAGACCAAAGATGACCTTAGTGCCTTTAACTGTCATCTCCCAATAGGCCCTGGAATCTCGCGCATCTGGACGAGGTGGGTAAGGAACAGCGTCTACCCAGGGAGACTCCTTGAAACCCGGACCAGGTGGCGAGAAATCGATAACCAACTTCCCACGCGATAGATCATCTGTTGCACTAATGAACTCAACATGCTGCACCTTTTCACCTGCCAGCACGCCTTGCTCGCTTACCCGAAGCTCTCTTTCTCCGTCTAAGTGCCGTGGTCCAAATTGAGCTTGGAGCTGAGTACTGACGGCGGCGACATCCTGGAAGTCTGTTGCGATCAAACGATCGACGTCTTGTTTAAGGCGCTCCGTCACGTCTTTGCTCCTGGTTTCAGCGGAGGGCTTTGCAGCCGCTATGGCTAACTGATCGCGTGGAGTGCTCGGGGCACATCCCGCATGAAGGGTGCATAGTGCCAGCAGCGCACTCGCTAACAACGTTGCCCGAGGTGAGTCACTACGTCCGTTGTTGCCTTGCCTGCCAAGGGATTCCCCAAGGTAAAGGGCCATCTCTCTGGTCCTGCGCTAAGAGTGTCGCTGAAATCTAACACGTCAATGATCTTGGATCAGGCATAGGCAGCAATCACCGCAAGTCGTTCTTGGACCGCACGATTGACGAACCGCGCATCGACTGAACATGAATGCGGCAGGCGGCTCTAAGCGACACGCGATAGGTCACTTTGCCGGCGTTCCCACCGGAGGCAACACCTCCATCAGCAGCTGCCCCGCGCTCGCGGTGATGCGCAGCTTGGTGCCGATGGCGAAGCCCAGTTGTTCCAGCCATAGGCCGCTGAGGCGGACGTGGGGCACGTGCTGGTCGCCGGCGTGGTCGTGGGCGCCGGGGTAATGGGTGTAGCTGACGGTGCATTGGCGCGGGCGGCGGGCGCGGCGGGGTGCGCGTAGCGTGCCGGGGCCTTGCTGGGAGGCGTCCGGGTCGGGCGGCAGCATCGGTGGCAGCTTGGTGCGGTCGGGTTCCACAACAACCCACTGCACCCGCTTGGGCGGCGTGGGGCGCGTACGCGTGCGGGTGGGCCGTGCGCTGGCAGTTGCCGTGGGTGGGCGGCGGCGTGTCATGGCGCCTCCGGGTGGTGGCGGGTGATGGATGCAGCGACGCACTGCTGCAATGGCACAGCCCTGCGTGCCGACAGGCGGCGCAAGGGGTGCGGCAACACAGCGGGCTGGCAACTCAGCGGGTGCGCAGGATTGTCGCTCACCTGCTCAACAGTCGCGCGTGCGACGAGCCGGCGCAGCACCTCACGCACATCCCACCGCAGGCGGTGAGCGAAGGTTGGCAACAGATCAACCGGCACAGATGCCGGCGTGGATGGTGCGGTAGACATGGCAACGCCCTCCTGGAACGACCCAAGAACCGCCGCCAACGGCGACGGGATGTCGGGAGGTTCGAAACCGCACACAGCCGGCGGGCGTATTCCCCTTGCGGGTGTTGTATTAGCCGCCCTCCCGACGCAGGCATTGCGTCGGCTTGTACCTGCAGGATGCAGGCACAAAAAACCCACCGGTTTGACGGAGGTGGGCACCGCTGTGTGAGGAGTTTCGACGCTCCTTGACTTGGAGATTGCAGCGCACGGATCGCGATGTCAACTGTCGCCATCTGTTCTTAAAAGGCAGATCCAAAAAGCACGGATGCACAGCCCGTGTGCTCAGATATTTAAGATCACAGACCTGGCACGCACCGGGCGCACTAGAAAATTTTTCGTGCTGTCCCAACGTTTCCACCTGGTCGTATAGATCAGACACCTCTAATCTTGCCGTATCACTCAACGATGGCAGGCGTCATGGAAAGTAGCGGCGTAGCACCGGTCGTGCCTTTGACTTTCAAGGCATTAGAAGAGCGCCTCAGCGCGCTACCGGAGTTTCCAGCAGATACCGCCAGCCCAAGCCGCCTCGTGCGCGGCGCAGGCATCGTCATGGCGTTGGCAATCGCTTCGACGCTGATTGCATCATTCCTCAGCTTCACGAGTGTTCCGCCTCAGTTGCTAGTAAAGGTAGCAACCGCCGGCCTCCGGGTTGCATTAGTAGCATTGGGCGTCCTGATGCTGCTCGGCATTTACGGGATCGCGAGTGATCTGCGTCGATGGACATTAGATCAAGCAATGCGCACTGATCATCAGCTAGAGCAATTTATGCAGGAGGTGACCTGGCTGCAAGGGTATCTGGCAGCAACCTTGCAAGTCATGCTGGATCACGCTCGCTACAGCCATACACGCCGTGCGGCCGCATTGCGCTACTGGCTGGAAGCATCGACAAGCTAGGCCTTCTGCCGGTTGCGGCGTCGCTCTTTCTGGTTCTGCGCGCTGGTGGCAATCCTCTGGCGATGTCTCCATTGACAGCAATAGTGGGGATTTTTCTGCTGTTCTTCTGGATGATCTGCTGGGTTGCCACATCGGCTAGGGGTAAGCTGCAGACCTATGAGTACTTGCTCGACATGGCGCTAAAGGGCAAAGAGAAAGACGTAATAGCAGCTGACGCATAAGATTGGGGCCAGGCTAAGTCAGGTCAGGTCAGCCTGCCACTGTAACTTCATAGCTCCGCTATCTCTTGGGGCGCATACTTGCAACCGAACTACGCATGGATGACCATCTGTGTGATTGCGTTGGAGCTGTCAAGTCATGCGAACGAATCCTCACGCCAACCTTAGCTCTTTAGCATTGCTAGCAGCTGCTAGTCTCTTCTTCATATCAGGGTGCTCTGCCATGCAGCAAGACTCACGGCCCAGCTTTAATACTCAGCAGTCTGCCGCCAAGGCGAGGCAAGAGCTTCAGGCCGCTAATCCTATCGGGTCACCGCTTACGACTGCGCAGAAGAACCTTGAGGATCTTGGATTTCGCTGCCAAGCGCTAAACTCTCCTGGCGCAGGTTACAAAGCGTCAATGATGTGCACGCTTTCCCCTGTCGTGAAAGAGGCGCAGCCATCGGTGACAGCGCCAGCTGTGCCGGTTACCTGGATGGTGGGCTTTCACTCTGCTGACGGAATCTACTTGAGCAAACTGGTAGTGAATCGAGCTCCGCAGGATATTGGAGAATAAGTCATGGATGAGCAGAAGAAGGCAACAATTTGGGTGGGGGCAAGCGAGGTTGCTGGTGACCGTCGCCATTTTTACCTGCTCTTTCAGAACTCTGATGGCAGCCAGACTGTAGTACGCGGGGGACCAGACACCAGGGCCGAAGGGAATGACCTGGCGAACTTTGCCGAGAGCACAGTTCTTGGCTCGGAGAAGTTTGGGCACATTCGAGTTGAAGCAGCCCCTTACATTGCCCCTTATGAAATTGGGTACCGGCTCAAACAAGACGGCAACTACGAGCCAGTGCCTTTGAACCAGTTGGATCCTTCCGAGCCGGCTCTTGCGAGGGATGCCAAGGGCAATATCGTGAAAGCGACAGTCACCGCACCAGACTGGCCCGCACCGGGCGAGCGCCACGAGCGCATCGTTGCCTGGAGCGGTTCTGACCAGGAGTTGTCCACAAAACTTGAGTCTGCCCTGAAGGCCGGGGATCAGATCAATCAGGCACAACTGGAATATTCTCCGCTGTACAACAACAGCAACGGTGTTGTCAGCAACTTGCTGAAGGCCAGCGGCGTTCAACCTGTTCTGCCGAAGAACGCACAAGGTGAGACAGTCAACGCCCCGGATTTTGGAGAGGACCTTTATCAAGACGTCGGCGCGGCATCGGTACGCAGCGGATATAGGTTTAACGGCAAGCAGTGGTTCGATGCGGACGATCGTAGAATCGTGCCACCTACAAGTGGGCAGCCATTGGTACCTCAGGACCCGGCCGCGCCGTCGCGTGGATCATCGGATGGTTTCAACCTCAGCGCGCAGACTCCATCGCCTAGCGATCCCATGTTTGCTCAAATCCAGTATGGCGTACATCGGATCGATCATTCGCTGAATCGTGTTCCCGATGCGGCAAGTGACCGTATGACCTGGAGCCTGTATGCCCTTGCCAAAGAGCAGGGTCTAGAACGTGTAGACAACGTGGTGCTTGGCCAAGCAGGTACCCGGGCGGCCACCGGCGAGTACGTTTTTCTGGTCCAGGGAGATCCCTCCACCTCCGTATACCACCGTGAGCAAATGCGCACGGCAGATGCAGTGGAGAGTTCGGTTGAGCAAAGCCAAGCGCGCGTGCAGTCTGCCGAACAGACGCGTGCGCTTGCGATGACTGCTGAAGCTCAGGAGCAGAGTCAAAAGCAGGATGCACCAAGGCTGCAAGTCTGATTACCCTGGTCATAGCAGCCTTTCGACCAGCCTAGCAGAGACAACACGTAAGTATTCAGACACTTTGCAGGTAGCTCGCTTCCGGCGTTTGAGGTTAGCTTTTGGCTTGCCGAGATGGCAGGTGCTAACGTTTCTAGACGGATCCCAAACCTTGGCATGAACTTAGATATGAAAATTAGGCTCATCTTTGGGACAGCATTACTTTCGCTATCAATCTCGACTGCTTCTGCAGAAGTAAGTATGCGCTCTGATTACAGGAAGAGTGATGTGCAGCCTGTCAAAGTTGCAAAGGTGGGAACCACCTCGCTCCAAATCACCTATCACATGCCGGCGGAAAGCCAATTTTATTCTCCCGGCGTTGATTTTTTAAGTGACCGCGGCGTCTTGCGCATTGCCATCCGCAGATGTGACATAAGTGCTAGGTGCGATGCAATAGCGAAAGCTGCCATACCACCAGCCGAGCCTTGGATGCCGAAAGTCACTGTTCCCTATGCGGGCGAAGAGGTCCTGCTGGTTTACATGGATACAGAAGAAAAATTTGCACTTTAGTTTTAAAGTCTGTCCTAGCGGGCCAGGTCAACCTGACCGCGTTAGTCTTAGCAATAAAATGCGTAACCGCAACATTCAGTCGGTCATGCGCCTACCTATCTCACTATTCACTCAAGCCGCCAGCGTTTTTCTGCACGGCCCAATGGGAGCGTTCACTCCATGGAAATCCTCTACTCGGGTACGGACAAGATACTTTGCGACTCGCTCACTTTGATGCTCACTGAATCTCGAATCGAGTACGAGACTAGCAGGCGCTTTTACAGAGTGCAGATAAATGATGGCGATGAAGTGCATCAGGTTTTGGTTCAGAGCAATGATTGGGACAGTGCAGCCCGACAGCTCTACATGCTTACCAGGAGGACGCAACACAAAGAGGCACCCGCGTCAGTGAATCCTGGATCACGTCCCCAGTACGCCGCAGTGCTAATGATTGCTCTTGGAATCTCTGCCGGCCTTGCCGCTACAAAGCTACTCCATAGCGCTCCCAATCCTTGCCTATTCTTACCGCAGCCCCATGCTCCCACCGGATAGACGACTGGTGGACATGTCGTCGACGCCGGCAACGCAGCGATCAAGGTATCGGGAGCTAACGGACGCTAACGGGTTCAGGTTCACTTCCTAGCCAAATTTCAGGCTACGGCCTCAGCTTTCGGGAGGGTTTCCTCGCTATCAGCACCAACGCCTGGCTGCGAGTCTTGTACCGTGGCCAGACTTCCGCGTATTGACGTTCCCGGCATCCCGCAGCACATCGTGCAGCGCGGGAACAACCGCTTGCCGTGCTTTCTGGATGATGGCGACCGATTGCGCTACCTGCACTTGCTGCATGAAGCCCTGCACGCCACAGGCTGCCAGCTGCACGCTTACGTCTTGATGGACAACCATGTGCACTTGCTAGTCACGCCACCTGCAGCGGGACGAATCGGGCAACTGATGCAACGCCTTGGGCGAAACTACGTCGCATTGTTCAATGGCCGCCACAGGCGCACGGGTACACTATGGGAAGGCCGGTACAAAGCGTGTCTTGTGGACAGTGCGGACTACGTCCTTCGCTGCTATCGCTACATTGAGCTCAATCCGGTGCGTGCTCGCCTGACCGACAACCCGGCAGCGTATCGTTGGTCCAGCTGCCCAGCCAATCTAGCCCAGCGCAAGCACTCCGCACTGACACCACATCCCTGTTGGCTTGCGCTTGGCAGCGACCCGATCGAGCGATCCAACGCCTACCGTGCTCTGCTCGATGAAACCCTCTCCGACGAACTGCTTACCAGCATTCGTCTTCATCTACAGCAGCAGCGAGCCCTGGGCTACGACGCCTTCCGCGCAATGGTCGAAGTCAAGACCAACCGCTTTGCAGGCGTCAGGCCCGCTCATCGCCCGCGCAAACCGAACACCGCCGACTGAGTCGTTAACCTGATCCGTTATTACGCCAGCACATCGACCGAGAAGGTTGCGAAACGACAGAACACCACCAAATAAAGGAATTAGCCCCCGTTAGTTCACGCCATGCCGCGCTGTTGCTGATGCTGGCGTTCGTGCTCCACGGCCGCACTCTGAGATTGCTGGACCTGTGCTTCACCAATTTCCCGTAGACGAGCTGCATGCTGCTCCACTGGTGTATTCAGCACCTCATGCATGCTTCCATGCGCTCGAAGATGTGCGGGGTTGTTCAAGTCACCTTGGACTACAAAAAATCGCTCACCTCGTGCTGCCGAGCTGGTCGCATCGCCCAGCAAAATATGATCCACGCGCTGCAGGTTGTGATTTGCCGCCACTACTGCACCGCCGTAGGCCAGCCGCTCACTATTGCCGTCGTACTTCCTCCCGAGCCCTTCTTCCAAGCTGCGAACCGCTTCCTCAGCGCTCTTATGCATGGATTCGTACCAATCAGAGGCTTTCTCACGCAGGTTCTGCGGCTTAAGGAAGGTCTGAACAACTCCATCTGATACTGCCACAATGGATCAACGAACCGAGCGGACGATCTCGATGCAGCTGAGCTTTGGCGACGCGGAGTACAACGGCAAGCGCAAGCAGACACGGCGCGAGGT
>NZ_LXNG01000038.1:2500-5766 GCF_001642575.1 Xanthomonas floridensis
TGGTCAAGCGAATAAGCGCACACGGTGGATGCCTAGGCGGTCAGAGGCGATGAAGGACGTGGTAGCCTGCGAAAAGTGTCGGGGAGCTGGCAACAAGCTTTGATCCGGCAATATCCGAATGGGGAAACCCACTGCTTCGGCAGTATCCTGCAGTGAATTCATAGCTGCTGGAAGCGAACCCGGTGAACTGAAATATCTAAGTAACCGGAGGAAAAGAAATCAACCGAGATTCCCTAAGTAGTGACGAGCGAACGGGGAACAGCCCTTAAGCTGGAATGGCTTTAGAAAAACAATCTGGAAAGATTGGCCATAGAAGGTGATAGCCCTGTATTTAAAAGGGCCACTCCAGTGAAGACGAGTAGGGCGGGGCACGTGAAACCCTGTCTGAATATGGGGGGACCATCCTCCAAGGCTAAATACTCCTGACCGACCGATAGTGAACCAGTACCGTGAGGGAAAGGCGAAAAGAACCCCGGAGAGGGGAGTGAAATAGATCCTGAAACCGTGTGCGTACAAGCAGTAGGAGCTCGCAAGAGTGACTGCGTACCTTTTGTATAATGGGTCAGCGACTTACTGTTCGTGGCAAGCTTAACCGTATAGGGGAGGCGAAGGGAAACCGAGTCTGATAAGGGCGCATAGTCGCGGGCAGTAGACCCGAAACCGGGTGATCTAGTCATGGCCAGGGTGAAGGTGCCGTAACAGGTACTGGAGGCCCGAACCCACGTCTGTTGCAAAAGACGGGGATGAGCTGTGATTAGGAGTGAAAAGCTAATCGAACCCGGAGATAGCTGGTTCTCCTCGAAAGCTATTTAGGTAGCGCCTCGGACGAATACTACTGGGGGTAGAGCACTGTTATGGCTAGGGGGTCATCGCGACTTACCAAACCATTGCAAACTCCGAATACCAGTACGTACTATCCGGGAGACACACGGCGGGTGCTAACGTCCGTCGTGAAAAGGGAAACAACCCAGACCCACAGCTAAGGTCCCAAATTCACTGCTAAGTGGAAAACGATGTGGAAAGGCATAGACAGCCAGGAGGTTGGCTTAGAAGCAGCCACCCTTTAAAGAAAGCGTAATAGCTCACTGGTCGAGTCGGTCTGCGCGGAAGATTTAACGGGGCTAAGCAGTGAACCGAAGCTTGGGGTGCATAAAACTTGTTTTATGCGCGGTAGAGGAGCGTTCCGTAAGCCTGCGAAGGTGGATTGAGAAGTCTGCTGGAGGTATCGGAAGTGCGAATGCTGACATGAGTAACGATAATGCGGGTGAAAAGCCCGCACGCCGAAAGCCCAAGGTTTCCTTGCGCAACGTTAATCGACGCAGGGTTAGTCGGTCCCTAAGGCGAGGGCGAAAGCCGTAGTCGATGGGAAGCAGGTTAATATTCCTGCACCTCGCGTGAGTGCGATGGAGGGACGGAGAAGGTTAGGTGTACCGGGCGTTGGTTGTCCCGGGGAAAGGCGGTAGGTTTGGATCTTTGGCAAATCCGGGATCCTTTAAGACCGAGCACCGAGACGAGCCTTTATGGCGAAGTCACTGATACCACGCTTCCAGGAAAAGCTCCTAAGCTTCAGCTCACGAAGACCGTACCGTAAACCGACACAGGTGGGTAGGATGAGAATTCTCAGGCGCTTGAGAGAACTCGGGTGAAGGAACTAGGCAACATGGCACCGTAACTTCGGGAGAAGGTGCACCCTTTTTGGTGGCTCATGCGAGCTATAGCTGAAGAGGGTCGCAGAAACCAGGCCGCTGCGACTGTTTATCAAAAACACAGCACTCTGCAAACACGAAAGTGGACGTATAGGGTGTGACGCCTGCCCGGTGCTGGAAGGTTAATTGATGGGGTCAGCCGCAAGGCGAAGCTCTTGATCGAAGCCCCAGTAAACGGCGGCCGTAACTATAACGGTCCTAAGGTAGCGAAATTCCTTGTCGGGTAAGTTCCGACCTGCACGAATGGCGTAACGACAGCGGCGCTGTCTCCACCCGAGACTCAGTGAAATTGAAATCGCTGTGAAGATGCAGCGTTCCCGTGGCAAGACGGAAAGACCCCGTGAACCTTTACTATAGCTTTACACTGAACGTTGAGTTCGTCTGTGTAGGATAGGTGGGAGGCTATGAAACTGTGGCGCTAGCTGCAGTGGAGCCATCCTTGAAATACCACCCTGTCGTGCTTGACGTTCTAACCTAGATCCGTTATCCGGATCAGGGACCGTGTATGGTGGGTAGTTTGACTGGGGCGGTCTCCTCCTAAAGAGTAACGGAGGAGCACGAAGGTACGCTCAGCGCGGTCGGACATCGCGCACTGTGTGCAAAGGCATAAGCGTGCTTGACTGCAAGATCGACGGATCAAGCAGGTACGAAAGTAGGTCTTAGTGATCCGGTGGTTCTGTATGGAAGGGCCATCGCTCAACGGATAAAAGGTACTCCGGGGATAACAGGCTGATACCGCCCAAGAGTTCATATCGACGGCGGTGTTTGGCACCTCGATGTCGGCTCATCACATCCTGGGGCTGTAGTCGGTCCCAAGGGTATGGCTGTTCGCCATTTAAAGTGGTACGCGAGCTGGGTTCAGAACGTCGTGAGACAGTTCGGTCCCTATCTGCCATGGGCGTTGGAAGTTTGAGAGGGGCTGCTCCTAGTACGAGAGGACCGGAGTGGACGAACCTCTGGTGTTCCGGTTGTCACGCCAGTGGCATTGCCGGGTAGCTATGTTCGGAAGCGATAACCGCTGAAAGCATCTAAGCGGGAAGCGCGCCTCAAGATGAGACTTCCCGGGGCACAAGCCCCCTAAAGGAACCATATAGACTATGTGGTTGATAGGTCAGGTGTGTAAGTACAGCAATGTATTGAGCTAACTGATACTAATGATCCGTGCGGCTTGACCATATAACCTCAAGTTGCCTTGGTCCCAACGAACGTTGGTAGATCACCAAACGCAAGCTACGTCACAAGTTAACTATGCGAGACTGGGCGCCTTAATCCGTTTCTTGGATGGCGACGCTCCAACCGTCTCCCTGGTGAAATTAGCGCTGTGGAACCACCCGATCCCATCCCGAACTCGGAAGTGAAACGCAGCTGCGCCGATGGTAGTGTGGCTCAAGCCATGCGAGAGTAGGTCATCGCCAGGGGCTTTACCCCAAACCCTCAGTCCGACAGGACTGGGGGTTTGTTTTTGTCTCCGATTTAAGCCCTTCGCACTGTCCGCCGTCAGTGGGTGGCTTGGCAGGAGGCGCGGAACACTGTGAGGACGGCCGGGAACGCACCGGCACA
>NZ_LXNG01000039.1 GCF_001642575.1 Xanthomonas floridensis
ACCCCAAACCCCAAACCCCGATTCCCGATTCCCGATTCCCGATTCCCCATTCCCGATTCCCGATTCCCCATTCCCCATTCCCCATTCCCCATTCCGTAAACTCACAGGCTCGCATCACGCCGCCTAGGAATGCCCCTTGGTATCAAGCTGGATCCTGCTGCTGGTCTCCGTGGGCTATGCCGCGCTACTGTTCGGGGTGGCGTGGTGGGGCGATCGCCGGCCGATGTATCCGGAGCGGCCGTGGCTGCGGCCGGCGGTCTACAGCCTGGCGTTGGCGGTGTACTGCTCGTCGTGGACGTTCTACGGCGCGGTGGGCTCGGCGGTGCGCAACGGCATCGGCTATCTGCCGATCTATCTGGGCCCGCTGCTGTTGCTGCTGTTCGGCTGGCGCATCATCGAGCGGCTGGCGCTGATCGCACGTGCCGAAAACACCGTGTCCATCGCCGATTTCATTTCCTCGCGCTATGGCCGCTCGCGGCGGCTGGCGGCGCTGGTGGCGGTGATCGCGCTGGTCGGCATCGTTCCGTATCTGGCGCTGCAGTACAAAGCGGTGGCGATGAGCCTGGAGGTGTTGACCGGGCATAGCAGCGCCGGGCGCGGGATCTTTGCCGATCCGGCGCTGTACGTGGCGCTGCTGATGGCCTTGTTCGCCACCCTGTTCGGCACCCGCCAGGTGGATGCCACCGAACACCATCACGGCATGATGCTGGCGATCGCGCTGGAGTCGGTGATCAAGCTGGTGGCCATCGTGGCGGTGGGCCTGTTTGCGTGGCTGTGGTTGAGCGACCACCAGCTGCATATCGCCGATTCGGCGCGCACCTTGTTCGAACACACGCCATCGGTCGGCTTCATCTCGCAGACGCTGCTGAGCTTTCTGGCGGTGATCTGCCTGCCGCGGCAATTCCATGTGGCGGTAGTCGAATGCAGCGATGTGGGCGACATCCGCCGGGCGCGCTGGTTGTTCGGTGCGTACCTGGTGATCATCTCGGCGATGGTGGTGCCCATCGCCTCGGCTGGCATCGCCTTGTTCGGCAAGGGCAGTGCGGTGGTCGACGATGCGATGGTGCTGGCATTGCCGCTGAGCCAGGGCAACACGGTGCTGGCGCTGGTGGCCTATGTGGGCGGCTTTTCCGCAGCCACCGGCATGGTGATCGTGGCCAGCATCGCCCTGGCCACCATGGTCAGCAACGATCTGGTGATGCCGGTGCTGTTGCGCCGCCGCGTCAGCGCGAACGCACGCGCGGCCGTGGCGTCGCGGGTGCTGTGGATCCGCCGCGTGGCCATCCTGCTGCTGGCCCTGGTCGCCTATGGCTACCACCGCAGTGTGGCCAACGACACCACCCTGGCCGCGTATGGCCTGATGGCATTCGCAGCGGTGGCGCAGTTCGCGCCGGGCGTGATCGGCGGGCTGTATTGGCGTGGGGCCAGCCGCAAGGGCGTGGAGACCGGCATGGTGCTGGGCTTCATGACCTGGATCTATACCTTGCTGCTGCCGGCGGCCACGCGCGCCGGCTGGCTGCAACCGGAGTGGCTGGTGGATGGCCCCTTCGGCATTGCGTGGCTGCAGCCGCAGCAGCTGTTCGGCATGCGCGGCTGGGACCCGCTGGCGCACGGCACGTTCTGGTCGCTGCTGATCAATGTCGGCGCGATGATGCTGGTCTCTGCACGCTGGCGCCCGGGCGTGGACGAACGCCTGCGCGCCGCGCCCTTCCTGGACCCGTATGCGCAGCGCCCGGCGGTGGCCGGCGACTGGCCCGGGCATGTGCGCGTGGCCGACCTGCAGGCCCTGGCCGAGCGCGTGGTGGGCGAGCGGCATGCGCACCGCGCCTTCGTCGACCAGGCGGTGCTGCTGGAGCGCGAGCTGCAACCCACCGTGGTGGCCGACCGCGCCTGGGTGCAGTTCACCGAACGCCTGCTGGCCGCCTCGATCGGCGCGGCCTCCGCACGGTTGGTGCTGACCAGCCTGTTGCGCGGCTCGGGCATGGAGCTGGGCGAGGTGGTGGCGGTGCTGGACGAAGCCGGCCAGGAACTGCGCTTCAACCGCGAGATTCTCTCGACCACGCTGGAAAACATCAGCGCCGCGGTCAGCGTGGTCGACCCGGAGATGCGCCTGACCGCGTGGAATCGCCGCTACCAGCAGCTGTTCGGCTACCCGGACGGCATGCTGTATGTCGGCCGCCCGGTGGCCGACCTGATCCGCTACAACGCCGAGCGCGGCGAGCTGGGCGAGGGCGATATCGAAGACCAGATCGACCGCCGTATCCGCCACATGCGCGCCGGCTCGCCGCATGTGTTCGAGCGCACCCGCAGCGACGGCAAGGTGATCGAGATGCGCGGCCAGGCGCTACCCGGCGGCGGTTATGTCACCAGCTACAACGACATCACCGACTACAAGCGTGCCGAACGCGCGCTGCTGGATGCCAACGAAAACCTGGAACAGCGCGTGGCCGACCGCTCGCGCGAGGCCGAGCTGGCGCAGCAATCCAAGACGCGGTTTCTCGCCGCGATCAGTCACGACGTGTTGCAGCCGCTCAACGCCGCGCGCCTGTTCGCCTCGGCCTTGCGCGAGAGCCATCAAAACAACGAAGAACAGCGGCATCTGGCCGAGCGCGTGGATGCCTCGCTGCGTGCGGCAGAGGAATTGCTCGACGGCCTGCTTGATGTCTCGCGCCTGGATGCCGGTGGGCTGCGCCCCACGGTCGAAGACTTCGATGCCAGCGCATTGATGCATGAGCTGGCCGCGCAGTACGCGCCGGTGGCGGCCAGCCGCGGTCTGCGCTTGCAGGTGCATAGCCGCCCGATCTGGGTACGCAGCGACCGCCGTCTGCTGCGGCGGGTGATGCAGAACTTCCTGGCCAATGCGCTGCGCTACACGCGCCAGGGCCGCATCGTGCTGGGCATGCGCGGGCGTGGCACCCATGTGGAACTGCAGGTGTGGGATACCGGCCCGGGCATCCCCGAGCACCACATGCGGCAGATCTTCGAAGAATTCCGCCGCTACCAGCAGCCGTTCGACTGGGGCGAGCAGGGACTGGGATTGGGCTTGTCGATCTGCCAGCGCATCTCGCGCCTGCTCGACCACGACCTGAGCGCACGCAGCCAGGTGGGCCGCGGCAGCATGTTCTCGATCCTGTTGCCGCGCGTTGCGCCGGTACCGGTGGCGCCGCTGGTGCCGGCACCGGCCGTGCGTGCGCTATCCAGCGACGACTCGCTGGCCGGCCTGCGGGTGCTGTGCGTGGACAACGACCGCGAGATTCTCGACGGCATGCGCGCACTGCTGGGCCGCTGGCAGGTGGAGGTGATCACTGCCAGTACCGTCGACCAGGCGCTGGACTGCGCGCGCCAGCAACCGGATCTGATGCTGGTGGATTACCACCTGCACGACCGCCTGGATGGCCTGGACACGCTGGATGCGCTGCAGGCCGCCGCACCGTCGCCGATCGCCGGTGCGCTGCTCACCGCCGACGGCCGCGACGAGCTCAAGCAGCTGGCGCGCGAACGCGGGTACCGACTGCTGACCAAACCGGTCAAACCGGCGTCGCTGCGCGCATTCCTGAGCGCTTATCACGATGCCAAGACACGCTGACCGATGCATCTGTGCCATCGCCGCGACATGCGGAGCTACACACGGCAACGATGAAGAATCCCATGCTGCCTGGCATGCGCGGAGCGCCCTGCGCTCCTAAGGGACCAGTTGTGCGCTACGCGGCGCCGCCGAGGTGTTCGTAGAGGATCACGCTGCCGACGATCACCAGGATCAGACCACCGAGGATTTCGGCGCGTTTGCCGATCAGCGCGCCAAGCGCGCGGCCAAGCATGATGCCGGCGGTGACCATGCTGAAGGTGCACAGCCCCACCACCACCGCCACCACGCCGATATGCACATCCAGGAACGCCAGGCTGACGCCCACCGCCATTGCGTCGATGCTGGTGGCAAATCCGGTGGCGGCCAGGGCCAGCAGGCCGTTTTTCTTCGGAGCATCAGGCGCCTCATCGGCGTCGTCAGGATCCGTGCGCAGGCCGGCCACGATCATGTGCGTGCCCAACGCGCCGAGCAGCACGAAGGCGATCCAGTGATCGTAGGCAGACACATAACTGGACGCCGCACGGCCCAGCAACCAGCCGATCACCGGTGTGATCGCTTCGATGCACCCAAAGATCAAGCCGGCCCGAAGCGCATCGCGCCACTGCGGCTTGCGCATGGCCGCGCCCTTGCCGATCGCCGCGGCAAACGCGTCGGTGGACATGGCAAAACCGATCAACACAATCGAATACGGAGACATCGACACACTCGGGTTGGGCACGGTCACAACGGCATACGCCCGCGCCAACCATCGTCGTACGCGCATGCCGCTGGTCTCGCCAAACCACGATTGGTTGCCTGCACCACGGCGCAATGGCCGAGTATGTTGATGCAGGCGCTTTCGACAACGAAAGCAGGCTACTCCCCAAGGGGCGCGCAGTGTAACAACGCAAAAGCGGTTTTCGAGCGTTTTACCTGCACGCGAAGGTCGGTCTGATCTTTATAGCCTTGGCTATGCGAAGCGCTGTATGGCGCTGCCTGCAGCGATGCTCATTTGACACGCAGCAGGGCGCAGACCCCGCGCATTTCTACATCGCGGCCTTCTTGCAGCTCCTGCGCGGTGAGGTCCACCGACACGTCGGGTAACACGCCGCGATCTGGCTACGCGCGGGTTGGAGCCTGCCCGACCAGCGGCCGATCCACTTTGATTTTCGCGTTGGGCAGGTGGAGAAAGAAAAACGCACTGCCGCTGATGCCGCGCAGGTTGCCGCCGGTGGGCTGGCCGACCAGTGTGGCCAGGCCGTTGCGCTGCAGTTGCCGTGCAAACCCGAAGGTGGCCGAACTGTTCCCGGCGCTGGTCAATACGAACACCCGGCCGCTGTCCATCGCCAGCGTCCAGGCCGGCGCTGCGCTGTCGCCTGCACGCCGGGGCGCCATCGCGTTGCGCTGCGCCGTGTCGATGCCGGTTACGCGTAACGCGTGGTGCATGGTTGTACCGGGCGTGCGCACCTGCAGCCTCGGGTTGGCGGAAATCTTCGCAAACAGCAGCGGTAGATACACATCGAACGCCTCGATGCGCGCAAACCCCTGCACCTCCATCCGTGCAATGCGCTTGGGGTCGTTGCCACCGTGTTCGAGTTCGGCGCGCAGGTCGGCGAAGCGTTGTGCGACCTGCTGTTCGGTCGCTGGTAGTACAGGCCCGGATGCAGCGCGCCATAGGCCCGTAGCAGCACATCGATATCGGCCAGCAGCGCCGGGCTGCGTGCGGCTAGTTGTGATCTCTCAGTAGGTTGTTCATCCGGGGCATCTCTGGAAGATGGGGGTTATCAAGCCAACCCAGCCCCCAGGAGCCCCGGATGAACCTGCATAAACATGCCCGCTTGAGCCCTCGCGGTCGAGCCCTGCTTGTGGATCGCATCCTTGTTCATGGGTTGCGCGTGGAAGAAGCAGCGCATGCGGCCGGTGTCAGCGTCCGAACGGCCTACAAATGGCTCAAGCGCTTTAAGGAAGAGGGGGAAGAAGGGTTGACTGACCGTACCTCCCGGCCTCACAAGTGCCCCCATGCCACGCCTAAGC
>NZ_LXNG01000040.1 GCF_001642575.1 Xanthomonas floridensis
GTCTGTAGCTCATACGGCCCCCTGTGACGATGAGCGGGCATTGTAGGGGTGTAGGGGCATAGCCCCTACGGATAACGCCTCACACGCGGCCTTTGCGCCTCCGCGCCGGTGCTGATGATGATCCCGCGCATTTCGCCGCTGGACCCGTATCCACCCGTTGCAAACCCGCCTTTTTCTCCTGCCGTTTTCTGAACTGGTCACGGAGATAGATCACGCCGGCCGGCCGTTTGGGCGGTGTCTTGGCGCGGCCTCGGCCATCATGGTCGACCACTCGCGGGCTATCGTGCAGGTCAGCGACAGCCACTGTAGATCCGATGGTGCAATGGATCTGCCTTCGGGCGTGATGAGGTGGCCACCCTGGAACGAAAAACCGGCCCAAGGGCCGGTGAGTGTTTTATTTCGCATCCGCCAAACTCCATGTGGCGGGCCATGGTCGCCGCCGTAGCGTGAGCGCAGCAGCAAGCCACGCCAGAAGCCTTTTGACATAATATACATTATGCGAAATCGGCTCTGGCCTCGCTCAAGGCGCGGATGCGTTGGATTTGGCTATGGCTCACGTCTTGCCTGCCGTCTCGGACCCCCACCGATACGGAAATCGCCGCGTGACCCTCGATACCTACGACCGCATCGACCTTGCCGGCCCCTGGGCCGGCTTTGGTTTCCAGGGCCACCGCTTCTTCACTCCTGAGGGCCGGGACATTGATCCAGCCGGAATACGGTACTGGTCGCTGACATGCAACATCGCACGCGAATGGGCGCTGATGATGGCCGAGGAACGCGATGCGCGATCGGCAATGCCTGGAGAGCCTACTCTCACAAGGGTTCCAAGGTCATGGGTTTCTGCAGGTGGGAATGTGATCTACCTGCGGGACGTGCTACTGAAACGCCGGCAGCGACGCGATGAGCACCAACAGGCCGAGGTGGCCAACGTAATAGCCGTAGAACGCCCAGCGCAGGCGCGGGAGCGGCCACCAAACGTAGCCCAACGCCAACGCCGGCAACGCCGCCAGCGCCCACAGGTTGCGGTTGTACCAGCACAGCGCAGCCATGCAGAGCCACACCCCGAACGGAACGAACACCTGCAGCCTGCCGCCGCGGGACACAGAATACTGACCAAACACAGCAGCCAGCCCGCGCTGCTGACGGAAGCAGGACCAGCCAGCCACCACCAACCAAACGCCGGCCCACTGGTAGTCGACCAACAACGGGGCAATGACGCCAAATACGAACGCGTAGAGCCAATGCCGAGCATGCAATGTCCAGACGAGAAGCGCGGCGAGCGAGAACGTCAGCAGGACGTTGAGCGGCAACCAGCCACCGAACGCCCACGCGTGGAATGGCTGCGCCAGCAAACCCCAGCAGGCAAGGCGCAGCACCGATTTCGCATAATCGGCCCGTGGCTGTGCAAGGTTGTAGGCCATCACCAGCGCGAACACCGGGAACGCGATCCGCCCCAGTTCGGATAGCACTGGCACGTAGCCGCCGAAAAACACCTTGGCAACGTGATCGCCGGTCATCAACACCAGCGCAATCCACTTCAATGCCTCGCGGCCGCTGCTGGTCATGTCACATCTCCAACGACGTGGATGGAGTGGTGGTTTTGGTGCTGTATTGCTTCGACTCCGGGAAAGTGCCCTGTGTCCGAGCAGAGCGGCCCACAGCTATGCCGGCCAACCCGGGTGCGGGCGCCCCACCCTGCACCGCCTGTTGCTGCTGGACGGGCTGCTGTTCGTTCTCGCGCTGCTGGCGATACGGGTTGTAGACCGGGCCACGCTTAGCAATCGTGCGGCACTGCGGCTGGTCGAGGTCGTAGGCCGTGCCCTGCTCTGTCATGCACGTGCAGGACGCTTCCTTATGATTGCCCTGCGCATCCACACCGGCGAGCGAAGACATGCAGATCAACATGGGATCGGCGGTGATACTGCGGTCATCGAACACCGGTGCAGTCCACGGCATGGTGCCGAACCGGGGAAGGTGTTGCTTGGCATATTCGGTGGGAGATTCCCAACGCGGACCATCACGCCGTGCGGTGGTCGCAGACCCGCCAGGGGCCGCATCGGCTGACGCCGATTGCGTCCCCTTATCTGCGAGTTTGCCGGCCATCGCGCTGGGCTTGAGCATCGTGTAGGCGAGCCATCCAAGCGCGATGGCAAGGATGACCAATCCCGGCAACGCCAACACTTTCCACGGAATGCGCGGCTTGATGGTGTGCACCTCAGCCGACTTGTATGCGCCGAAGATCGGCGACGGCAGCAGCCGCGTTGTGCGCTGTGCAAGATCACGTTTCGCAGAGGACTTAATCTCCTCGTTCAGCTCGCCCCAGCGGAACACGTCGATCATCTTCGTGCCGAAGCGACGCACAACATGCGTGTGTGCACCGATCAATCCACGCACGAACGGATACAGCTGATTCGGCTGCTGAGTGGTCCACACAAAGTCGAGACCGCGATGACGATGCTCTGCAAGTTGTAGGACGTGTAGCGGCGTCTGTTGCCGCGTTGCATCGTGCAGATGGCCGAACCACTTCCACGCTTCGTCGACGAAGATCAGCGAACCATTCGGCACGACATGCGCCGTGCACTCGGCTTGCACGGACGTATCGTTGCACGTGCAAACCTCACCAGCCTTGACCGCATTCCACTGGCGTGCATCTTCGAGCGTCGTTGCTAACCCGTCCTGCAAGCCTGCGATGCCAGCTGCAAAAATAGGCCGCTCGGCGCGCTTCGATTCTTCGACCAGGCGCTCCATCATCAACGCCGTTTTGCCGTTGCCGGGTTGCCCGGTGTATAGCTCGATTGGCATTACGGCTTCGCTCCGAATCCACGCTTAAACAGGAACAGGCGGCCTTGCATGATGGCGTGCTTGGCCGCAATCGCAGAGATGACCATGGTCAATGCCTTGTCGAACTGAAGGACGCCAAACCACGCCATTGCGTCTGCGCCCAGCTGACCATTGCCATTGCCCATGCCTTCGGCGTAACCCTTGAGCAGGTCGATTGCAGGCTCCACCACCATCTTGATCGTGCCGAAATTGATGCCGAGCCACACGAGCGCGGTCATGATCCATAGGCCGATACGCGACTTGAACAGCCATGCAAGCGCGGTAACGAGTTGTGCAATTAACCAGGGCATTACGCGCTACCTCCCTGGCTCATCAAACGCAGGGACACCAGTGATGCCATGACCAACACAATCTGGCCGCCTAGCACCATCCATTGGCAAAATTTCGACGTATCGAAGTGCAACGTCTGGCCGAAAACCGCCACATCGGGAATCGTTGGACACGTGCGGCTGTAGCCGAAACCCTGCGTATCGAGTTCACCGGTTGGGTAGCCGTCCTCGCCATATCCCGACTCATCGGAAAACGCATCGGCCGGCTTGCCATCAGCACCGATATCAGCAGTGCCATTGCCAGTGATCGCATCACGAATTGCCTTCACGTCAGCGTTATTGCCAGTACCGCCGCCACTACTGTTCGCTGCCTTTTCGAGCGCACATGCAGCGCGCCATTGCATCAATAGTTGCGAGTACTCCAACGCTTTGCAGTTCTTGCCAACACACACAGGCATCGCAGCGCACGAACCGCCAGTGATATTGACCTCGCGGCGTGTATTGCAATCGATACGCCATTGAATGCGAGCCTGACCACACATGATGGCGTCGCCGCTACAGCTAGGGGGAGAGTCGCAGTTATCACCACCGGAGAACTGACTCTTATCGCCCTCTCCAGGCTCGTCAGGATCGCCATCGCCATCGCCATCCTTTTTACATGTGCCATCCGGTCCACGTACCTCACCCGCCGCGCACTGCCCGTCACCGGGCAAACACGAGCCGCTAGGCGACTTAATCTCACCCGCTGGGCAATCATTCTTCTTAGGCGCGCATGTGCCATCAGCCTGCAACAGCATTCCTTCTGGACATTTGTTGGTTGAACAGCCGCCTTTCCCGTCCGGAACCTGACCCTCTGGACACTCTTCCGTAGGCGGCGGTTCACACACGCCGAGGTAGCCGTTCCATCCATAGCCCTTGCCCATGGCGTCGCACGTCTTCTCCGGATCGGTCGGGCACACCGCGCCAGTACTGCCCCATGTCATGGAACCGTCGCCATTGCCGAACCACACACCATCGCAACCATTGCGACAACCAATGCTGCCATTGCGCGCGGTACCAACGTACGTTCCCCAAGGCCCGCCACCGGTGTAGCCCGGCTCCTGCTCGCACGATTTTTCGGTGAGGTAGTACTTAATGCCCAGAAAGGCCAGCGACCCATTCGAACAGAAGACGCGCACAGCGAGCGCACCGACGTCCCTAGAAGAGTTTCCTGGGTCCTTTTCAATATTCGGACCTGTGTACGAAGCGTTATTGCCACCGACCAGTTTGCAGGTATCAGGACCACGGGAATCCGCAAGCTGACGTGCCGCATTCCAGGCGTCGCCCTCGCTGCACATGTCAGAGGTTGCATCACAATTCGCTGCATGCGCCTTACCCATGCCACACCATGCGAGCGTTGCCGCTACAAGCACGTAAGCGAGGCGTCGTGCAATCGCGGATGCAAACACGCGTGCGAGCCAGCGCATTACTCGAAATCCACGAAAACAATCGCGCAGGCCACCAGCCATGCGCCCAACCAAATCCACCCTTCCATCGCCCCGTTCCCCTGCCCTATTCGATCCCCAAAAAAGACCGGCGGGAGGGTATCGGCCCTGTCCGCCGGTGGTCGTTACATGGCGCGGCGCACCCACTTGTAGACCTTGATGCCCACCATGACGGTCAGCACTGCACCGCCGATGGCAGCAATCGGGCCTGCCGCGCCCTGGATGGCCGACACAACGTCGCCCACGTCCACACCACCACCGCCAGCGGCAAACGCCGGAGCGGAGACGGTGGCAGCGGTACCGACAGCTGCGAGCGCAGCGGTCTTGTTCTTGAACAGGGTCTTCAGCTTCTGCATTGCAATGTCCTCCTAGGAC
>NZ_LXNG01000041.1 GCF_001642575.1 Xanthomonas floridensis
ACTATTCCGTCGCCTGAAGGGCTACCGCCGGATTTTCACACGCTTCGAGAAGCTGGACGTCATGTTCCTTGGATTCCTCAGCTTTGTGCTGACCGTTGATGGGCTTCGGATGTGTTAACAGGCCCTAATTGGCGTGCATGCGTATTTTCATTCCAGACGGCATCGGCCACCGAGCAAGGTGGAGCGCGGTTTGGCGATGCTGTGGCTGGTGATCCGGCGGTTGTTGTGCTTTTCGATGACATTGTTGTTATGGGGCGGTGCCGTTTATATGGGCTACCTGGTGCTCACCAGAACTGCCTCGCCATCGCTGCTGTGGTGGTGCGCCGGGCTGCTGCCTTTCGGCTATATCTTCTTGCACCTGGGTTTGTACGGCGCGGGGTATAAACGTTATGACTGGAGTGAGGACAAGAGCGTTCATGCAGAGCGCAAGCGCCGATATGGCTGGCGTTGGTAGCCTCTAGTTAGGGAACTCAGCTGTTGATCGCTGTCAGCAGCGCACGGTGCGTCCCAACAAAGCGCGCATCTTTTTTTGCAGTTAATTACCGCAATTTGTGCCAGCTTTCTATCCCTACAACGACAGCGGAGACACCTTCTATAACATTGTTGAGTGATGACTGGATCTCGACAAGACCAGAGAGGTCGTTTTTTGTTGTATTTCCTAGCAAAGAATTGACCATGACCATGCTGAGTTGTGAACAGAAGGCGTGTTGTCTGTATTGCGAACAGGCCGAAGACTTGCTTATGGATGCCATCGCTTATCCGGGCATGGTTCCGATCTGTAAGATCGTCGTTGCTTTTGAAAAGGACCTGGCATTACAAGCAAAGCGCTTGGGTTGGATATCACGATGATTTGAGTTCTCGTGGTAATCAACAGCCATCTTTTCGGTTGCAGTCATTTATGTATCCTCCGATACAAGACAATCGGTGGCTTTCGCCCTCATGAGAAGAGAATAAGTTAATGACAAACCCATACGACTCTTCGCCGATCCACTCAGCGATTTCTTCGCTCAATGACGCCATGGTGACCGCAGCGATGGAGCTTCCTGGACACCGAATCATCCGCAATCTGGGCTTGGTACGCGGTATTACGGTGAGGTCACGCTCGATTGTCGGTAATTTCTTCGGCAGTCTGCAGACCTTGTTCGGTGGCAACATCACCATCTACACAGAACTGTGCGAACAGGCACGCTCGGAGACCTATCGCGATATGGTGCAGCATGCCAGGCAACTTGGCGCCAACGCCATCATTGCAGTGCGTTACGACGCGACCGAGTTGATGGCTGGCCTGACCGAAGTGCTGTGCTATGGCACCGCAGTTGTCGTCGAGCCGCAGCATGTATAGCGGGTCAAGCATTCACGGATGGTGCTTCGTGAAACTATGGCGCATGGTGGCAGCCGTTTTGGCTATTGCAACTTGGCTGCAGGCGGCCCAGGCGTCTAACTCGTCCACCTTCATGTCCGAAGTCGGGCGAGTGTCGTCTGTGTACGAGCGCCTGGCTAACTCTGCCGAGTCAGAGCGCCTTATTGGTGAAGGAAAAAAGAGCGAGGTCAATGCAAGGTTGAAGGCACTGGTGCCGGAGGCAAGCAAAAGCGCGTATGACGCCTTCGTTCTGTCCAATATCCTCTATCGGGCTGATATCACTGCCAGCGACGCCTACATGAAGCTCGCAGACGAGAAGTTGCCTGGCAATTCATTCGTCATGTTTGAGCGCGGTATGCGCGAACACCGCGCGGGGCGCTGTGACGTCGCATTGCCTCTGTACGAAAAGGCCGCAACACTGCTGCCAAGGTCGCAAGCGCCGGATCGCCTGTGGGCCTACATCACGCACTGCCGTCTCGTGCTTGGGGATGCACGTGGAGCGGTCGCCGCCTGGAACCATGTGGATTTCAGAGAGAAGCACACGGCGATCGAGAAATCGATGTATGACATCTTCTCGACCACAGATCCGGATGCGGAAAGAGAGCGCTTGATCAGGTCCATCCATGCAGGCGCCGCAGGCGACGTTTGCACGCTGACCAAACTCGACAAGAACTGGGAAATCGACTGGTGGAATGCGAAAAGGCAGCCCGAGTACCTTGCGCATGACATTGCGCTTGTCAGGTCATTGTCCAGGAACGACAAGAATTTTCAGCAAGTTGTGGGGCTGTGTATCGATGCAGTGGATCTCGATGACAATGAATTCAGACGCTTTATCGCGTCGGCGGGTTATTGGGGAGAGGGTGGACGGTTGCCGGAAGATCCGATAGCCAGCTACACGTTGATCAGTCAGCTGCAGAAACGAAAGATGGCGACGGCGGACGAGATCTTCCAGCGTTACGGCGTGGCGCTGGAGCAGCGCTACAAGCGGATGCCCGCCGATCGCTCGACGCTGGATTTGCTGGCGTTTCTGTACAGTGCGACCGGGCGAAGCGAGCAACTCAAGCCGATAGACCTGTACGGCTGGAAGACACTAAAGATCGAGGCCTATGCGCTGAGCTATCTGAAAGGCCTGGCCGAGACAGACACCGGATATTCCGCTGCGCTTGCGCAGGCCGCACGCGACTTCCCCAATAGCGCCGAAATTCAGCGGCTCAACCTTGTGCTACATGCTGAGTCCGACGATAAGGTGACGTACTTGATGCGTTATGTTGCAGCGCAGTTTCCGAACGTGCAGGAGCATCTAAGCGGGCGCTATCGGCTCGATGATTTCATGGCTGCGTTGAAGAACGAGCTGGATGTCTCGGTTCCAAAAAAGTAGCGGCGCAGTATGCTTTATCGTTTGGGCCTGCGCGCCGTCTGCAGCCGTTGGCAACAGGTATGAATCGCCTCGGATGACTATTGGCGGTCCCTCGTGGCATGGCTGGAACGTGCACGCGTTGCAAGAAAGCGGAGGTGGCCTCATCCCTTCAGAAAGCGACGCTGTGCATTTTTCAGCAGTAGGCAATACTCGACCAAGACTGCCCTATGCTCAACTCTCAGGGCAGGCTCCGGCTACACGACTTGGCGGGACGCCTGGGTGCTAGAAGACACAGATCGCCGACCGCCAAGGCGCTAAGCTTCTGTATCGGCCAACCAGGCGTCACAGAGAGAACCAACCATGCGGCGCAATCCGGACCTGTATCCCAAAGACGATAACGGCGACACTCTGTGGCACATTGCCCAGCAGGGCGTGGATCTTTCCACGCCGCGCGAAATCGCGTTTTCCGTTGTGTTTCCGAGCAAAGAGTCGGCACTGGAATTTTCGGTGACGTTGCTGCGCTTCGAGCAGAAGGTGCGTTGCTGCCATTACCCGGAAAACACCGCGTTTCCGATGGATGTCACGGTGTATCCGACCATGGTGCCGACGTACAAGGCGATTTGCGCCTTCGAGGAGGAGTTGGCGACGGAAGCCAAGCCCTTGGGCGGGTTGAACGATGGATGGGAATTTTCTGTAGACCCCAAAGATGCCTGATGTGCAGGGCAGAGGCGTTGCAGAGCGCGGCGTGCGGGCTCTCCAACAGGTTAGGCCACATCAACGCGGCGATTGCGGGACACGGCGCAGCTGCGACACGTCGTAGCCCATTGCGGCGATACGCGAGACCGCCTGCTGATAGTCAGCGTCGGAGACCTGCGGGGTTCGTGCCATGTACCAGACGTAATCGCGCTTGCTGCGCGCCACGATGGTCTGGGTGTAGTCGGCATCCCGCCAGGCGATGACATATTCGGCCTTGAACGGCCAGAGGAATTGCATGCTCCACAGCGCGCCGTTGCCATTCTCTGCGACTTGGCCGATCGGGTGCATGGACTTGAGCGGGGCCTGAAAGCTGCCTTTGCGGAAGGTGAAGGTGGTCTGGATACGGCCATCCGGTCGCAGCGCATAACTCTCTACTGCGTCGTAGGCCTTGCGCTCGGGACGGGTTGGAATATGTGCGATGACATACCAGTCACCCATGAAGCGCGGTACATCAACACTGTCTGCGCGGGGCAGTGCGGCGCGCGGCTCGCTGCCGTTTGCACTGCCGTAGACCGCAAGGGTGAGTAAGAACAGCATCGACGCCTGGCGCATGGCAACCTCTCTCAACAATCTCAGTGCAGGGGCATACGTTGCGACGATGCGTGTGGATGCAGCGTGCAATGCGCTTTTTATGGAGAGGCACGACGACCTTCCGGTCGTTGACGGGCGCTACCTTTGCAAGGACGGCTCGGATGCATTGAAGAATGCGATTGCTGCGGTGGTCACGGGCGGCAGCAGGCAGGTTTGCACTGATACGCCCAGGGTTCCGTAGACACTCAAGACCCTCGTTGCGCGTAGCGCCGTTCGAACTCTACAGGCGACAGGTCGCCAGTTGAACCGTGGCGGCGTTTTGGGTTGTAGAACATCTCGATATAATCGAACACCTCGGCGCGTGCGGCGTCCCTGGTCGGGTAGATCCGCCGCCTGATCCGCTCGCGTTTGAGCAGGCCGAAGAAGCTCTCCACGGGTGCGTTGTCGTGGCAGTTGCCACGCCGACTCATGCTGCACA
>NZ_LXNG01000042.1 GCF_001642575.1 Xanthomonas floridensis
TCCGGTCGAGCACACCGGCCTTGGCCCAACGGTTCATGCGTGTATAGACCGTGTGCCAGTTGCCAAAGCGCTTGGGCAGGCCCCGCCATTTGCAGCCATGCTCTGCGACGTAAAGGATGGCGTTGACCATCTGCAGGTTGGTCATGCTGACATTGCCGCGCTGCGCAGGTAAGCAATGTTCAATGAGGGCAAATTGTGCGGGCGTGATCTCCATGCCAGATAGTTTAATCGCTTATCTCATTAGTGTTAACACGCCCTAGTTAGACTTGCCGATGGACTAGGCCTCAAGCCGTCCGATCTGCTGGCTGCGGCTGGGCTATAGGTTGAGTAAACTCGGGAGGGGCTGCGGCAACTTCTAAGGTAGAGCACAGCTGGCCCGTACGCTGTTAACGATGCCTCCGGGCAAATATCGTCTATATTTTGCGCACGGGCGTGCCGTGGGAACCTGTGTGTGGAGCTAGACTATGGTAGCGTCATGACCAGCTGGCGCTGGTTGCATGATCGGAAGGCCTCCGGTACGTGGCATCGTCTGCATCAGGGATTGCTGGAGCTACATTGCGACCAAAAGCTGGATCTGGGCCGAGCAGGTCTGGGTGCTGCCAGTGTGGCCACCCACGGTCGGCGCCAAACCCGTCGCAACGGCGCCCCTTTGGTGCATCCACTTGGCGTTGCCCTCGCTTGCCTGCGCTATCGCCTGCTTACGGCTTATTCCTGAATTTTTTAGCTGCTCTTAGGCTTGCCCGGTGGTAGTGGATCTATCTTCGCTTCCGGCAAGGCCCCAAGCTGCGCCAACTGATCCCTTGAGCCGCGGTAAAACTCGTAGAATTGCGCCCACTTGCTGAAGCCGCCCAGTTCTCCGACGGCGCGGATCATCGCGACGTGGGATGCCGTTAGCAAGGCGACTTGGGATTCGAGCTCGGCAATGCGCACATCGCGATCCGCCAATGCGCTGGCGGCGGCGACACCAGATAGCTTGCCCGGCCTGCCACGCCAACGGCGGAACTCTGCTTGCCGCTCTTGGTACTTGGCCAGGAGGCTGCTGCGATCTTTGCTGCGAGTGATTGATGACGCGGCATTGATGCGCGGATGCAAGCGTGCAACTGCTCGCGCCGTGATGTCCTCGTCGCGGGCGAGCAGGTCGTCCAACACTTGGCGCATCTCGGTGTCAGCAACGAGATCGGATGCGGATTGTTCCAAGCTGTCGTTATCCATCCATTACTCCCTTGTAGCGAGGAAGAGAGAGGTCGGGGCCATGGGGGAATGGCTTTTCGCCCTGCTGGGTAGCCAGGAGCGTTCGCACACCGTCGAGCCGGATCTTCGCATGTTGAATCTGGTTGGTGCGGCCGATGCTCCTTGATGGTCTAGCTTCCGCGGTCTCGACCGCTGCAACCAGCTTGAGTTCGAGCGTTTGCAGATGCCGGCGATTCTCAGGCAAGTTGGTCGCCGAAAGGTGGCGACAGCCCGAGAAGCATTCCAGATGCTTCGGACATGGGTCGACGGTAAAACTGTTCAAGCAGTGTCCGTAAGGAGTCGCATGAAAGCCGTCGGCTTCGACCTTCAGAAACTCGAACGCGGCGGTATCGCCCTCACTGATCTGGATCTGTTTGAACGCCTCTATGATCGGGCCGCTGGCCTTGCCGGATTGGATCATCTTCGCAACAGTGCTGGCCTTCTCGCCAAGCGCCCTTTCTATTTCGGCAGGCAGTTCAAGTTGATCCAGCTCTTCCGCCAGGCTGCGATGATCGTATTCGTAGCTTTGGGCCACGCTGCGGCGATTGAAGCGCTTGGAAATGATGGTATCCGCAACGCTCAGGCGGAAGAGCTCGGTATTTTGAAGATGGCGCAGGGTGTGGGAGGTGAGCACTAAGGATTTGTCGGCTTCGGTTTGCCCATAGCGCTCAAACAATGTGACGGCGCCTTTTTGATCGCCAAGTGCTTGGCTTACCAAAGTGGTATCCGGGCGGCCTACAGCAACGTACCTGCTGATATCGCAAATACCGTCATTGCGCTCCTCAGCCAAGGAGCGCTTCGGGTGAAGGAAAATAAACTCCCAGGAATTAAAGCTGCGATCAGTCAGGCTGAAAAGGTCGGTATCGGGCAGTTTCGAAGCGCCTGCGATACGAAGGTGATCTTCGAGATCTCCGATCTTTACAAAGACATTGCTCAGATCACGCACGCCCTTAAACGAGATAGCAGTGCCACCAGCATTTTTTAGTGCCAATGAGGGACCATTTCCGTCAGTTGCAGTCATCCGGCGGAAGTACATGCGAGCGGTCGCGCTCATTTGACCGGAGGAATTAGCACTTATTTGTTCCTGCGCCTTCTGGAGATCGTTGAAGCACTCGGCCGAGTAATTTTGACGGCACTTTTGGATCCAAGACTGCTTTTGCCCCTCATTCATATCTAATCCAGAACGCGTTTCCAGTGAGGCGAGTGTAAATTTGCGTGATAGGGACCAGCTCACTGAGCGCAAAGTCTGGCAAAACGCGCCCTGTTTCAGTCTGCTTCCTCAGCGTGTTCCGTAGCGGGTTAGTGATTGCCGCAGCACGGGCCATGGTCTCACTCACGATCTCCTCGAACATCTGGGGAACGTAGTGAGTCTTGTCGATGAGCACCTTGCTGTCGGCGTTTTTTGCCTGCTGCTTTTCGGCGAAGTGCCGGATCATGAGCGATTGGGAGTATCCGCCTAACTCCCCGGCGGGCCGCCGACTTGAGGCGTAGTAGTGCCGATCGGTGCGCCATTCGGCGGGGAGAAGTGTGGCCTCTCCGATTCGAAATCCCGTCAAAATCATGATGCGAATGGCTGCAAAGCGCAGTTCATTCATGAAGGTCAAAGGTTGCTCGGTCATGACGATCCTGACAAGCTCCCAGAATGCGCGACGTTCCGGCAGGCATTCAGCGCGCTTCCGATCTTCCAGGTTGTCCCGAATCTCTGCAGTAGAGTTGAGAAACTTTGAACGTCGAGTGGTTCGTGATTGGAGGCGTGTAGCGGCGAGGGCAGAGTAGAGCGGTCCTGCGTCGGCCAAGTGGTTCGTATCAAATAAAACCTTGATCAGCCCCGCGATCAAATCGCCAAGCTTGCCCGATGCCTGAATGCTGTTGCCGGTACGTACGGAAACAGCTATCTCGTCCACGGTGACGTTCCACGGTTCAATGTCTGCCGCACACGTAGCGATCACCCGCAAGGGTCGCGCGACGTTGCTGGCGACGTGACCGAACGAGTTTCGACGAACAAACAGCTGGTCCATAACCACAGCTTTGATGAGGTCCTGCCAAGCGGTCGACAGCGTTCTGTGGGGTAGGGGGGACTGACCGCTGGAGACGCGCATGGCATTGAGAGCATCGAGTGCCGAACCATCCGAGCTGAAGTGGCGCAAGCGATGTTTGGGAGCGACGCCTCCTGCTAGCGCAGTCAGGTCCCATTCGTGCCCTTTAATTGCTGTTCCACTCTGGTCCAGCGGAATTTCCCAGGAAACTCCGTGCGCTGCGGCCAACTCCTTTCCCAGCTGGATGAAAGCTAAGAAATGAGGATTCAAGACGGCGTACCTTCGAGCTCAGCGACCACTGTCTGAACCTCAGCGATCGTTCGTTCGAGCTGTAGATAGGCCGGCGAAGCTGCGTCGCCACGAGATGAGTCATGGAAGAAACGCGCCACACCGCGAAAATCGGCTAAAACTTTAGAATGCATCTGAATGTCGTGAATCGGCATGAACTTTCTGCAGCCGTAGCAGGACAATATTGGGTTGTAGGGGCATATAGCCTGCCCGGATGTGCACCCACCGATTCCGGCGATCGGCACACCATGTGGCGCCCCGCCGATCTGCTGGGACTCTTTCAATTGAGCGAGTTCATCTAGGGAAGGTCTGAACAACTCCATCTGATACTGCCACAATGGATCAACGAACCGAGCGGACGATCTCGATGCAGCTGAGCTTTGGCGACGCGGAGTACAACGGCAAGCGCAAGCAGACACGGCGCG
>NZ_LXNG01000043.1 GCF_001642575.1 Xanthomonas floridensis
CAACTGCTGGGCGATCTGCCGATACGTATGGCGTGCACGGCGCTGCGCGATGACCTGATCCACAACGTGCTTAGGCGTGGCATGGGGGCACTTGTGAGGCCGGGAGGTACGGTCAGTCAACCCTTCTTCCCCCTCTTCCTTAAAGCGCTTGAGCCATTTGTAGGCCGTTCGGACGCTGACACCGGCCGCATGCGCTGCTTCTTCCACGCGCAACCCCTGAACAAGGATGCGATCCACAAGCAGGGCTCGACCGCGAGGGCTCAAGCGGGCATGTTTATGCAGGTTCATCCGGGGCTCCTGGGGGCTGGGTTGGCTTGATAACCCCCATCTTCCAGAGATGCCCCGGATGAACAACCTACTGAGAGATCACACCTAGCGCGCGCAATCGTCGCCCCGCCACGCCTGCGGTCTTTATGCATGGTTTTCGCTGCACCCCCGCAGGATGGGCCTAGACCGCGCTGCTGTTACCAATCCGTGCGATTCAAGGAGGCCTCTCTTCCCTGCAGATCCCTGCACGCCTGGGGGCTTGGGGGGGGGGCGACCGGTTGCGATCCGTTGCTAGGCCTCCCGGTGAATTTCGGCAGATGACCATCGGAACCAGGTAATCGGTAATCCGGAGCCTGAAACAAGGCCTAAACAATTGATGCAAATGGGAATTTCCGGATTACCTTTTGGGGTGATTTAAGGTAATCAGGCTCCCATGGAAAAGTTATGTGATTGAAATTTAAGGATATTTTTTGAGAGGGTGATTACCTCCCCTAAAGGTAATCCCATTACCTCTCAATTACCCTTTAATTACCTTTGAAAAATTTACGTAAGTTATTGATAAGTATGGATATACTTGCAGTTTTACAGCCTAATGACCTAAATTACCTCTCCCCGGTGGTCATCTGAAAAATTGAGATTGGGGCGCGCTAGCGTGGGTTGCCACCAACTCGCTAACGCCGGATCTCCCGCAATGGCACTGACCCGCAATGCCCTGCAGACTCACTTCGATCCCGTCCACGCGGCCGGCGGGACGCATTGGTGGCTCGTAGACCAGGCCGTAGCCATGCTCGAGCGCGGCCGCCGGTTGGCCAACAAGCACGATAGCCAGCGGCACACCTTATATATGGATGCCGTATGAGCGTGATTGATGCCGGCGATGAGCCTGTTCTGCCGTCCGGCTTCCGGTGGGAGAAGGCTTCCCAGCAGAAAGAGGGACCGCCCACTGCTATCACGCTCGACGGCGTAGAAATAGCTCGAATGATGGATAAGGTCGCGGGAGGCTGGCTTGTACTGCTGGAACGTCAGCGACCGAGCCCGCCAGGCGAGCCGTTTGCGCCGCTGGTCTCGCGAGACTGCAGCAGCTTTCAGCAAGGGCGGCGTGGCACAGCCATGTGGGCGACTCGCCACGAGGTCAGGATTCGAAGCGAAGTGGCCGCACGAATCGCCGCTAACCCGCGCCATCTAGGTGCAGGTCGGTGATCGCAGCGATCGGGAAAATTGGCAGTAGGCCCAAGCCCGCACAAGGCCTCCGGCGCTGGTTGCCGGGAAAAATAAGCAGCGTAAGTTTGCAGATTCGCAAGCCTAATAGCGCTAACTTTTAATCTTTTGGTCGATGGTTCGAATCCATCACGGCCCACCACTTAATTCAGCAGGTCAGATCGAGATGGCGCCGATGGTGCCTTTTTTGTGCCTTGCGGAAATGCGGGGGGCTTTACCTCGGCGACTCGACACTGGCGCTCGATGAGCAAGTGGTATTGGGCGATCTGGAGTGCTGGCAGAACGCCATACCGCTGCAAGCCGCCGATGGCGCTGGATGCCTAGCCCAGAATTGCGCGCAGCGATCCGTTCGTTGATCTTCAAGCGCAACAAGGACCAGTCAACCGTGTGGAGCGGTACGGCTGCATGTCGCTGGTCAGCAACTGATAGTCGTATAGGGTCGCTGGACGCCCAGAAACACGCCGCACTGAGGCGACGTATCGCTAACCGATGCGCTGCCCCAGAATGCGACACGGGATGCTGATGACACTGGCCGGAGTCCTGACCGCCGACCTGTCCGCTTCATTTGGCACTCGGCGTCAACTACACGCCTTGGCCGTCGGTCGGAGCCAGTTCCCACCCTGCGTTTTCACCGCCTGGAGACAGTGGATTTTCGTCGCCTGCGACGGTAGGTAGGTCGGCCGGGGCAAGGGAGTAGCTGTATAGCTCGTGCAACACCTGTTGCATCGGCGTGTAGTACACGATGGATCTGCCGTCAGGCTCGCCGGAGGAGATGATCCCGATCAGATGCTTGTCGTAGGTGACGACTGGGCCGCCGGAGTCGCCGTTGTCGATGCTATTGAGCTCGGCCGCGTGGGCGGTACTGATGTGTTCATAACTTGGCCTCCAAATTCCCGGCGTGAGAGAGAAGCCTTGCCACACGCATCGAACGCCCGTGCGCCAACCACTTGTGCAGAACTGCCCGTCAGGCGCGTTCGACCATCCGATCACGGGAAGTCGCGCTTCCCGCCCGGCTCGCGGCATGAAGACCTGGTTATTGGCACGGGGAATGTAGGACTGGATCGGATTGCAGAACACCGCGCTGCGATGGGAGGCGCAATACAGCGACGACGGGCCGGGCTGTGGCGAGACTCGTACAAGCTCAATGTCCGAGGCGGCCGACTGCCACACGACGTTACCGATGGCGGCCGTGCCCACGTGGATAGTCGCGTACATCGGTGCGCAGTGTTTGGCTAGCACGATCCATCGCGTGGCACGTTGGTAGGGCGTCAGCCTGTGGAAGATGCTCGTGGGTACCAATACCGCCCCGACGGTGCATGATCCGGAGGGAACGCTGACCTTCGAGCCGGAGATGACCGGTAGGACCGCGCGATCGGGATTTCGGGGTTGAACGACGCCCGGGGTCTGCGCCGTGGCGACCGAGGATGCAAGGGTGGTGAAAATGGCAATTGCGAGTGCTGCCACATGCTTATGCAGTGGTCGAATTTTCATCAGGGCCTAAGTTCTTTTGGAGGGGGCGGGAAATGATGATTCGCGAGATTTATTCGCGTATCGATAAATAGGTGGTGTCGCAGTAGTGGATGGGATCGAAACGGTGAGCGATATCGCCATCCTTGTTGTTACAAACGCACAAAATGATCGGCATTCCCAGCCTGCATTTATTTGTGGTTTTCCAAGGTCGCCATCATGTGCGGCAAGCCTTGTGTCGCGCTGCTTGCCCACGAACTGTGGCGTCGTGCAACGAAGCGGCAGCCGGCGCATTGTGAGAAGGTCTAGGGATGGTCTGATCAACGCCATCGGAGGATGAGGTAAGCCGCATCGGTCGCGCCAATGACGCTCAGGCCTGCGGTTTTTGGCCGTTTCCGGCGCATGTGCGCGGTGTTGCCCCTGCTACAGGCACACC
>NZ_LXNG01000044.1 GCF_001642575.1 Xanthomonas floridensis
GCAGGCTTTTCATCCTCGTCAACCCCTCGTGAAGAGGAAGTTGCCGCCGCTGCACCTCAATCCGCCGTAGCGTCTTTCCGTGTAGCGAGCCGCCCATCATAGCCGGCTTTTGCGTTTCGTCAACACCCTAGTTTCAGGGAATTTTCGAACCCTTCTGCTCTGTCGCCGCGTTTGCGGGTCCGTTGCGCCGGGGGAGGCGAACTATATGCCTGCGCAACGATTTTGGGAAGGGTTTTGTGAAAAATATTTCACGACATTTCCTGAAACCTGGCGCTGCTGCGCAAAGCCGTGGCATTCGTGGTCTGAACATGCCATCTGGCTGCCATCCCTTCATATAGAGAGCGCGGCAGCCCACTTGCGATTGTCGCTCTGCAGCAGCGTGACGCGCCTCAGCTGTTGACCAGCACCACGCGGGCGAAATTGCGCTTGCCTACCTGGATCACGCCTTCAAAACCCGGGACCAACATGCGCGCCACATCTTCGATGACCTCGCCGTCGATCCTGACCGCGCGCTCCTTCAGCTTGCGCGTCGCTTCTGAATTGCTGGGCGTGAGGCCGGCCGCGGTCAGAAGACCGGCGATTCGCAGCCCTTCGGCAGGCACCGCAACTTCCTGCAAGCGCAGCAGGCTGGTGTCGCCCTGCCCGGTCACCACGGCATGCCAGCCTGCGATCGCCTGCTCGGCGGTGGCCGCGTCGTGGAACCGCGTGGCCAGTTCACGCGCCAGGCGCAGTTTGACATCGCGCGGGTGCAACTCACCGGTGGCGACCTGCTCTTTCAGACGCAACGCTTCGGCCACGCCGATATCAAAGGAGAGTAGATCGATCCAGCGCCAGGTCAGCTCATCGCCGATCTTCATGGTCTTGGTGACGATATCAATGGCCGGCTCGTTGATGCCGATGTAGTTGCCCAGCGACTTGGACATCTTGGCCACGCCGTCCAGGCCTTCCAGTAGCGGCATGGTCAGCACGATCTGCGGGGCCTGGCCGTAATGCTCCTGCAGGCCACGGCCCATCAACAGGTTGAACTTCTGGTCGGTGCCGCCCAGCTCGACATCGGCCTTCAGCGCGACCGAGTCGTAGCCCTGTACCAATGGATAGAGGAACTCGTGGATGGCGATCGGCTGCTGGCCGGTGAAGCGCTTGGCGAAATCGTCGCGCTCCAGCATGCGGGCCACGGTGTGCTGGGCGGACAGCTTGATCAAGTCCGCTGCGCTCATCTGCCCGAACCACTCGGAGTTGAAGCGCACTTCCGTGCGCTCGCGGTCCAGGATCTTGAAGACCTGCTCTTCATAGGTGCGTGCATTGGCCAGCACATCCTCGCGGCTGAGCGGCTTGCGCGTGGCGTTCTTGCCACTGGGGTCGCCGATCATGCCGGTGAAGTCGCCGATCAGGAAAACGACCTGATGCCCAAGTTGCTGAAATTGCCGCATCTTGTTGAGCAGCACGGTATGGCCTAGATGCAGATCCGGCGCCGTGGGATCGAAGCCGGCCTTCACCCGCAGCGGGACGCCCGATTTCAGGCGGGCTTCGAGCTGATCGAGCTTGAGGATCTCGTCGGCGCCACGGCCGATGAGTGCGAGGGATTCTTCGAGAGTGGCCAACCACGGACTCCAGCGGCGTTTGCCGTCAACAACGTGAATGATGTTAAACGCGGGTTAATTTCGCGCCAAATGAAAATAACGAACAGGCTCAATGGTTTGACGCGCTGTTACAGCCTGTCTATGGTACCGGCGATTGGGCTCGCACTTCGAGCCATCGAGGACATTGAACGATGCAGAACTCCGAGCAGGGCCGTGCACGCAAGCGGCGCTTCCACGAACGCCTCCACGTTCTCCACGACACTGCACTGCATCGCAAGCTCAAGGCGCACCTGCCGGCCGCCTTCAACGACCGTTGGACGCGCCGCCACTGGATCCACGCCAGCCTGTTCGCCACCATCGGTGCGATGGTAGCGACCATCGTGCCCGGTTTCTCCAACGCGATCGACACCCCGCTGTCCAGCCACTCCACGCTGGCATTGCCCTTGCCGCCGCTGGTGCCCAGCCGCAAGCAGCTGTCACCGAGTACCGAGTGGGAAATCCTGCAGGTCAAGCCGGGCCAGACGCTGAGCACCCTGTTCGGCAAATTGGGAATTCCGACCACGGTGATGTACCAGGTGCTATCGCATCCCGGCACCAAGGAGGCGCTGACCAAGCTGCACCCGGGCGCGGAGATTGCGTTCGACATGCCCACGCCCGGACAGTTGCGTGCCCTGCGCTTTGATCGCGACGACAGCCACCGGGTGGAACTGCGCCTGCTGGGCGACAGCGTGCGCGAGAACGTGACCAAGCGGGCGACGACCACGCGTACGGTGGTGGCCAGTGGCGAGATCACCAGCTCGTTGTACGCCTCGGCCGACAAGTCCGGGTTGTCGCCGGCAGCGGTGGCGATCATGACCGACGAGATCTTCAAGTACGACATCGACTTCGACAAGGACCTGCAGCCGGGCGACCGTTTCAGCGTGGTGATGGACGAAACCTGGCGCGAGGGCGAGCGGATCAATACCGGCGACATCCTGGCGGCGACCTTCACGACCGGCGGCAAGACCTACACCGGCTTCCGCTTCGAGCGCGCCGGCAAGCCGGCCGAGTACTACGACATCACCGGTCGTCCGCTGAAGAAGAGCTTCATCCGCATGCCAGTGGCGTATAGCCGTATCAGCTCCACCTTCGGCGCGCGCCGACACCCGGTGCTGGGCACGATGCGCATGCACAAGGGTGTGGATTACGCGGCCGCTTCGGGCACCCCGATCATGGCCGCCGGCGATGCGCGGGTGGTGTTCGTCGGCACCCAGCGCGGCTACGGCAATGTGGTGATCCTGGACCACGGCAAGAACTACAGCACGCTGTACGGCCACATGTCGCGCTTTGGCAAGATCAAGGCCGGGCAGCGCATCAACCAGGGCACGGTGATCGGCTATGTCGGCATGACTGGCCTGGCGACCGGCCCGCACCTGCATTACGAATTCCGCGTGGCCGGGCAGCAGCGCAATCCGATGTCGGTGACCATGCCGCCGCCGGAGCCGTTGCAGGGCGCCGAACTGGCCGCCTTCCGCGCGCAGACCGCACCAGCGATGGCGCGTATCGAAGGCATGGAAAAGCTGATCTACGCCGATGCCGGCAAGCCGGCCAAGGGCAAGTCGCGCGGCTGAGCGCGACCTAGCTGTGTAAACCCACCACGTTGTTCATTGGAATTGGAATTCGGGAGATGGGGGGTTTGTAGCCGAGGCTGGCGTGTGGCCGATGCCAGTTGTAGTGATGCAGCCAGCCCTGGAAGGCGTTGGCG
>NZ_LXNG01000045.1 GCF_001642575.1 Xanthomonas floridensis
CCTTAAAGCGCTTGAGCCATTTGTAGGCCGTTCGGACGCTGACACCGGCCGCATGCGCTGCTTCTTCCACGCGCAACCCATGAACAAGGATGCGATCCACAAGCAGGGCTCGACCGCGAGGGCTCAAACGGGCATGTTTATGCAGGTTCATCCGGGGCTCCTGGGGGCTGGGTTGGCTTGATAACCCCCATCTTCCAGAGATGCCCCGGATGAACAACCTACTGAGAGATCACAGCTAGCGCGCCATTGCGCTGCCAGCTTCCCCAATCGCCGCATTGCGCGCTCCAGTGTCTCGCTCCAGGCCTGGCCGCAGCTCAGGCGGAGATGATCAGCGTAGTCGCCGCGGCTGGAATACAGATGGCCCGGCGAGGTGCCGATGCCTTCGGCCAACGCGGCTTCGAACAAGGCCTGGCCACTGCCACTCTCGGGCAATTGCAGCCACAGGGAAAGTCCGCCAGCCGGGTCGCCCACCCGCGTGCCCTCAGGCCAGTGCCGCATGACTGCATCGCGCAGGCGTTGGCCATTGTCGGCCAGGGTGCGGCGTAGCTTGCGCAGATGCCGTTCCAGATCGTGTTGCGCCAGATAATCGGCCAGTGCCAATTGCGGCAGGCTGGCGCTGCCGACGGTGGAGAAGTATTTGGCGCGCACCAGTGCGTCGGTCCAGTCGCCGCCGACCAACCAGCCCACACGCAGGCCGGGCGAGAGTGCCTTGGAGAACGAGCCGCAGGTGATCACGTTGGCATGCGTATCGAAGTGCCGTAGCGGGCGCGGTCGATGGCCCGACCAATCCAGTTCGCCGTAGATATCGTCTTCGATCACCACGGTGCCGTGACGTGCGCAGCTGTCCAGTAGCGCGCGTTTGGCAGTGTCGGGCGTGAGGCTGCCATTGGGATTGTTGAAGTTGGGCACCAGCACTGCGGCACGCACCGGCGTGCGTTGCAGCAGCGCATCCAGGCGCGCCACATCGATGCCGTGGCCGGCACGGTTGGGAACTTCCAGCACCTTGAGCCGTAACGCCGCCACCGCCTGCAGGATGCCGTGGTAGGTGGGCGTTTCCACCAGCACCACGTCGCCCGGTGCGGTGAGCGTGCGCAGTGCCAGGCTGATGGCTTCCATCGCGCCGGCGGTGATCACGACTTCTTCTGCAGGCACAGTGGTTGCGCAGTGTGCGTAACGCTGTGCGATCTGCCGGCGCAGTGCGGCGTGGCCTTGTGGCGGTGCGTAGTCCAGTGCGGCGGTGCGTTTGCGGCGCAACTGACGCGAGAGGGCGGCCGCCAACTGTGCAGTCGGCAACAGCGCGGGCGCGGGAGTGGCGGTGTGCAACGGCACCAGGTCGGTACGCGCAACCGTGTCGAGCACGCGCTGCAAGGCCGGATTGTCGACCATGCCGGGTTTGCGTCGGCGCGGTGCGGGTGTTGCGACAGGCAATGCAGCGGCGGTGGTGCGCACGAAGTAACCGGAGCGCGGCCGCGCCTGCACACGTCCTTCGCGTTCCAGCTGCAGGCAGGCCTGCACTGCCGTCGCGGTGCTGATGCCGTGATTGGCGGCCAATTGCCGGATCGAGGGCAGGCGCTCGCCGGCGCGCAAGGTGCCGCCGTCGATCTGCTGTCGCAGCTGCGTGGCCAGTGATTCGTACAGAAGCATGTGCCGGTGCCTTTCATCTGTATTGGTCGTTTTGCAGCGTATCTGAATCTGTCTTGGTCGTGTGGCGCATTGCAGACTGGCCGTGCCCGGTGCATGCGCCGGGTATGTGTCCCCTTCCGTGAGGTTGGTTGTGCTGCTTTCAGTGTTTATCGTCGATGCGTTCACCACGGTGCGCTTCAAGGGCAATCCTGCAGCCGTGGTGCCGTTGCGGGAATGGCTGCCGGAGTCGCTGATGCAGGCGATTGCCAGCGAACACAATCTGTCGGAGACCGCATTTTTCGTGCGCGACGAGCGCGGGGTATTCGACATTCGCTGGTTTTCGCCGCTCAAGGAAGTCGGCTTCTGCGGGCATGCGACCCTGGCCAGCGCGTTGGTGATTGCGATGCATCAGGACGCTGTATTTCCGTTGCGACTGCGTGCGCCGGCCGTCGGTGAGATTGCGGTCGCCCAGGTGGGCGAGCAGACCTTCGAGCTGCGCTTTCCCAACCAGATGCCGGTGTTGCTGCCGGTGGCGCCGCAAACGGTGCTGGCGTCGTTGTCGATCGCGCCACAGGCTGTCTATGCAAACGCGCAGGCGTATATCGCCGTCTACGCCGATGAACGCCAGGTGCGTGAGGTGGTACCCAATCTGAGCCGGATGCTGGCGCTGGCGCCGCGCGATGTAGCAGTCACCGCGCCAGGGACTGGCCACGACTTTGTCTCGCGCTACTTCTGGCCGGCCAATGGCGGTCGCGAAGATCCGGTGACCGGCTCGATCCATGCTGCGCTGGCGCCATTATGGGCGGGCAGGCTGGGAAAGACGCAGCTGACCGCACTGCAGGCATCTGCGCGCAGCGGCGAACTTGCCTGCCGGGTCGAGCCGCAGCATGTGTCTGTGCGCGGCAGCGCCGTGCAGTATCTGCAGGGAACGATTGTGCTATGAGCATCGCCGTGTCTGTTCAAGCGGCATCGGCCGGCACTGCGCGACGTGCGGTCTGGCAATTGCTGGTGGCCGAGGTGTTGATCGGGTCGGTGGGCGTGTTCGTGCACGAGAGCGGGCAGGATCCGGTGACAGCGGTGTTCTATCGCTGCCTGTTCGGTGCGCTGTTTCTCACCGTCTGCGGCCTGATCGGCGGGCAGCTGCGTGGGCTGTGGCGTGAGCGCGTGCTGCTGCGCGACGCGGTCGTCAGCGGCATCTTGCTGGTGCTTAACTGGGTGGCCTTGTTCGCCGGCATGGCGCGCTCGTCGATCGGCGTGGCGACCATGGTCTATCACGTGTTTCCGTTCGTGATGCTGCTGCTGGCGGCGCTGCTGCAGGGCGAGCGCACGCGCCGCGCCGACCTGGGCTGGACGTTGCTGGCGTTCATCGGTGTGGCGTGTTCGGCCAATCCGGCGCGGCTCTGGCAGGCGGCCGATCGCGGCTACCTGCTGGGCATCGCCTTGACCCTGCTGGCGGCGTTGCTCTGCGGTGCATCGCTGTTGATGTCGCGCCGCATCAGCCGTGAGCGGCCGTTGGCGGTGGTGACGGTGCAATGCTGGGTCGGTGCGCTGTTACTGGCCGGGTTTTCCAGCCGCGCCGTGCTGCACCCTGGCCTCCATTGGATCTGGCTGGTGGGGCTGGGCGTGATCCACAGCGGGATCGTGTATGTGCTGTTCTATTCGGCGTACCGGCATCTGCAGGTGGCCACGATCGCCGTGCTGGCGTTCGTCTATCCGCTGGTCACGCTGCTGCTGGACTATCTGCTGTACGGCCGCGCCCTGGTGCCGGTGCAGTGGCTGGGTCTTGCGCTGATCGTGGTGGGCACGCTGGCGGTCCACCTGAAATGGCGCTGGCCGCGCCGTGCGCTGGCGCAAGGGTGAACGCGCCGCCACGCAGGCAGCGTGGCGGCATTGCCTTGATGTCAGTGCGTCAGCGCACGTCGCGCATTTCCCAGTGACCGCCGGCCAGCGCCTGCATGCGCTGCTTGAACAAGTCACCAGGGATGCTGGTGGTGGCCACCAGGTCGACGCGCAGATCCTGCTGTTTGCCGGTGACCGTCGCCGCCGGGTCGGTGATGCCCAGTGCCGGGTCCACCTCGTCCGGGTCGGCCTGCAGCTGGCGCCAGCGATCGAACCAGGCCGGGTCGCGCAAGGCCGCCTGCAGCTGTTCGGCAAATGCGTCGGCGCCATTGGCGGTGAAGCTCACCGACGGTGCACTGCCGCGGGCGAGCTTTGGATCGGGCAGGCTGATCGAGTAGCTGACAGGCATGGGAAGACTCCGTTGAATGACGGCGGCACGTTAGCCAAGACGGGGTGACAACACCGTCGAGGACGTGGATGCCTGCGCGTGTTGCTTCAAGCGGAGAAGGTGTGCGGTTCGGCCGCGAATGCCACTGCCAACGCGCCCTTGCCCACGTTGACCATGCCGGTCAGGCTCATCACGCTTTCGAACAATTCCACGCCATGGGTCTGGCAGGCAGCCTGCAGCGCGGTGTAGCCGGGCAGGGCGTGCAGCTCGGACAGCTCGCCGCCGTACCCCACGCATACCGTGGGCGTCATCAGGCCTTCGCGGATCTTGCGCACGGTAAAGCCGAACAGCTTTTCGGCCGACGGTTCGAAGCCCTTGAGTTTGGCCACCGGCTCGGTGACGCCACGGTAGGCGCGCAGCACCGGCTTGATGTCCAGCGCACTGCCCAGCGCCGCACCGATCAGGCCCACGCTGCGATCGCCCTTGGTGCGGGCACGTGCGCGCAGGTAGTACAGATCGCGTGGAATCATGTAGCCATAGGTGTGTTCGGCCAGCTGTTCCAGGCGGCTGCGGATCGCCGCCACGCCCTGGCCCTGGTCACGCAGGCGTACCGCTTCCACCGCGGTGATGCCTTGCCCGGCGAACAGGTTGAGCGTGTCGATCACGCGCAGCGCGAACGGCGAGCTGTGGCCGGCCGCCTGGCGGATCGGCTTGTAGTCGTTGAGGATCGCGAAGCTCGCCTGCATGGCGTTGTCGAAGATCTGGCTGCGCAGCTTGGAGATGGTCAGGCAGAACACATGGTCGTAGTCGATCACCAGCTGCTGCAGGAACAGGTCGCGGATCTGGTTGACCGAAAACGGCGTGGTCTCGGCCTCGTGCCCGCGCTCGGCGACATGCGCCTGCAGGAAGCTCAGCGTGGCCTCTTCGTCGCGGTGATCGGCCAGCACGGCTTCGCCGATCCTGACGCTGATCGGCAGCACGATGACGTTGTTGCGTTGGATGAAGTCCTGCGGCAGGTCGCACGCACTGTCCACCACGATTCCGATGCGCATCGTCGCCCCCTCCGGCTATTGCGTCGTCTCCAAGTGCGAACGCTATCGCAAAACCGGTCCCGGGCGTAGACCCACGCACTGAATGCCCCGGGCAGGCTGGCCTGCAGCCGCGGACATGGCCCGCCGCCGCTGCCCTGCCGGCGCGGCAGCGCCAGCTTCCGCGCCCGCTGCATCGCAATCCCCCGACCGTCCCGGCCTCCCTCACCGGACAGCACGTTGCATGTGGCTGTGCAGCATTGGTGCACGCGGAAGGGCTGGGCACCTGAGCGGGACATGACGCCCTGCCTGCGCAAGCGGCAGGAACTGAGGACCAGGGCACGCTTCGGGTGACAGGTGGCGCCCGTTATCGCGCTTGGCGCGCTTGCCCTGCCGGAATCGCTATAGCTCCTCTCGCGCAGCCGCTGCTAGGGTCGGTCGCGACCGCTACAGGGCAGGTCTCGGTGGCGCCGTACCGGTGTCGCTGCGCCGAACACAATGGAGAGTCCAATGCACACCACCCCATCCAACTCCCTCGCTCAGACCGGCGCGCAGACGCCCCGCTCCCGGCGGCGCGCATCGCGCTGGTGGAAGGCGGCGCTGGCCATCGGCCTGGTGGCGCTGGCACCGGCGGCCCTGGCGGGGCCGTACAAGATCTTTGGCAACCACTATGCATGGGTCAATAACTTCAACGACCCCAACAACATCATCCAGGGCACCTTCGGAACCGGCAGTACGCCCGAGCTGACGGTCACCTTCAATTTCGCCGACTACAACCTCTACGGCTACCCGGCGATCGTGCGCGGCTGGCACTACGACTGGAATCCGACCAGCGACAAGCTGTTTCCCAAGCAGATTTCCTCGATCAGCTCGCTGCCGTTCAAGTTCAACTACAGCGCTGGTGGCAGCAACCTGGCGGGCGATTTCGCCTACGACATCTTCTTCCGCTGGGATACCACCAAGGGCAATCCGCAGCTGGAAGTGATGATCTGGGGTGACCACAACTCCTGGCCGATCGGCACCGTGACCGCGACCAAGGTGATCACCGCCGGCGGGCGCACCTTCGATCTGTGGGAAGGCTTCAACTCCGGCGCCGGCTACTACGTCTACACCTTCATCCCGACCGGTACCGCAGGCCAGCCCACGCTCAAGACCAGCGGCAGTCTCAATATCGATGCCAAGCCGTTCCTGACCTGGCTGCAGAACAACCGCTCCAAGGACGGCCGCTACAACAACAGCATGTACCTGCACGCGGCTGAGGCAGGTTTCGAAGTGGTGCGCGGCAACGGCTGGGCCAAGGTCAGCGCCACGATGGACGCCAAGTAACACCCAACATGGACGACAGTGCCTGGACCGCCGCGGAGGCGGTCCAGGTCCGCTGGACGCGATGAACAGCAGACTGCGCGTCGATGGTTGGCGCAGGCTGCCGCTGCCGCGGACGTCAGCTGCGTGGAAGCAATGACATGGTCGTGTGTGCGAGGCCTGTAGCACAGGAGCCGCACCTCGGACGAGACCATGGTGACCGGTCTGCATGGATGCGCTATCCGCGCTCCGTGAGTGCGTGGCGTTCGGTGTACGACACGTCGTCGTCGCGCCGGATGAAGCACCCCTCGTTCGCCCACTGCGCGGCGTGTTGCCGGGGACGTGGGCGCATTCCTCTCATGCATGATCGGAGTTCACCCCATGTACCTGCACCACAGCGTTCGTTTGCCTGCCTGTCGCGGCCTGCTGCCGCGCGCCGCTGCCCTGGCCCTGCTGCTGCTCGCAGGCGGCGCCAGCGCCTATACCGGCGAGACCAAGGTCTACGGCACGCACTACGCGTACAACAATAATTTCAACGACGGCAACAACAACATCAAAGCCACTTTCGGCTCCGGCAGTACGCCCAGCCTGACCGTGTCCTACAACCTGCCCAGCGGCCAGTTGTATGGCTACCCGGCCATCTGCCGTGGCTGGCACTACACGATGAATCCGGCCACCGACAGCTACTTCCCGCACCAGGTGTCCAGGATCGGCAGCCTGAGTGGCGCGCTGACCTTTACCACCAAGGGCAGCGGACAGACCGGCGACTTCGCCTACGATCTGTTCTTCCGCAAGGACGCCAGCAAAGGCAACCCGCAACTGGAGGTCATGATCTGGGGCGCCAACAACTCGTATCCGCTGGGCAGCCTGACTGCGTCCAATGCGATCACCTCCGGCGGTGTCACCTACGACCTGTGGGAGGGCAACAACTCAGCCGCGGGCTACTACGTGTATACCTTCATTCCGCATGGCACGGCCGGCAACAGCAATCCGCTTCCGGCCAAGGGCGCCCTCAATGCGGACGTCAAGGCGTTCCTGACCAAGCTGCAGGCCTTGCGTGGCAGCGATGGCCGCTACAGCAGCGACCTGTACCTGCAGGTGGTGGAAGGTGGCTTCGAGGTCACCGGCGGGATGGGCACGGTGTCGTTGAGCGGGTCCATTGCCGCCAAGTGATCCAGCGCGCGCTGCATCGTGCGTCACCGCGGCACATTGCCAGCGAGGTGGTCGAACGACAGGCAAGGCATCGCCGTACGCCGCAGCTGGCCGGCATGATGGCCGAATGCCTGCCTGATTGCGTGCCGCAGTGTTGCTGAATCCATGTCCTCCACCGCCGCGGCTGCGTGCGGTGGAGGACATGCCGGCCGCGCTACAACGCCACCAGCTGAATGCTGTCGAAGACCAGGGCCGGGCTCAGGTAGCCGTTGTCCGGCGATCCCGAGGCAATGCCGATCTCGATGCGGTTGGTGCCCGTCTGCAGTGCGGCGGCCGGAATGTCCACCTCGTACAGCGTGTTGTTGCCGCGCGTGGTGCCACGGGTGATGCCACGCGTCTTCGGCTGCGTGGGCGCGGCAGGCACCGGCCCGTTCCAGCGTGCATTCACGCTGACCTGCGGGCGCGCACCGGCCTGTGCCAGCGGCACGAAGATGCGCAGGCGATAAGCGCGCACCGCGTTGGCTGCCAGGGTGAAGTCGATCCGGGTGGGCGTGTTGATGCCGCGCCACTGCACTGCCGGGAAACTGCCCACATTGCTGGAGCCCACGGTGTAAGTGAGCGGGGTCCAGCGCATGCGCGTGTCGGAAGGATGCGCGCGTGGCAGCAGGTCGGCATGCCGGAATCCGCCCGGCGTGCCGTCGGCAACGCCGATCTGCCATGTCGGCGTGCCCGGCAGTGCCGTCGCCTGCAAGGCAGCTTGTGCGGTGGCATTGGCGAACACTTCGACATCGCGCTGCGCCACCTCCAGCTCGTGTTGATACAGCGTCATGCGATAGCGGCCCGGGCGCACACCGGCAATCTGGTAATTGCCGCTGCCATTGGCGGTGGCCCAGTACTGCGCCTGCGCGTTACGCAGGCCGATCACCGCCGGTTGCCCGGCCAGCACGCCGCTCACCCGCCCGCTGACGCCGCCGCGCCCACTGCTGGCCAGGTAGCCGCTGAGCCCAAGCGTGGCATCGATAAAATCGGTGCTGCGTTGTGCGCTGGACGGCGCACCGCCATCGGTGAACAGCAGGCCATAGACGCCATGCAGGCCGCCGCGGAAGGCCTCGGTCTGGGTATGGTCGGAGTACATGTAGTTGTAGAGCTCATGCGTCACGCGGGTTTTCTGCGTGGCGATGTCCTTGAAGAACGGCCCGCCCGAGCTGTGTTCGCGATTGCCCATCAGCATGAACACCGCAACGTCGGAGCCGCTGACGCCGTGCTCCTGGTCATCCAGCATGCGTCGTGCCGAATAGAACTTGGAGCTGGTGCGTCCATCCGGCAACAGGAACACATCTTCGCCTTCGATCACCGTCCCGACGTTGGAATCGGGTTCCTGCTGCGCAGTGGGCAGCTTGCCGACGCTCAGGCGCGCAATGAAGCGCAGTTCACCCACCGGTAGCAGGGTCGGCGCATAGGTCGCCATGTAGATCGCGCTACGGCCCTTGCGTGCGATGTAGTACTGGATCAGGTCGCCCGCTTTGGCCGACACCACGATCGCTCCACCCACCACGCGTGCCTCCACGCTGGCGCTGCCCAGCCCGGAGGCGATATGCGAGCCCTTGGATTCGGTGGTCTGCAGCTCGTTGTTGCGATAGCGCATCGAGACGATGTCGCCATTGTTGACGTTGACCGAAAACACCAGCTCTGCACCGGTGTCCACCACGATGCGGTCGCTGCTGCGGGTGAACCCGAACGCAGCCATGGCCGGCGTGTTGACGCCGCCGTACAGACATAACGCGCACGCCAGCATGCGCAGGGTGGAGCGGAGCATGTTCTTGTTCCCGTCGAAGGAGAGGCGTGGCGGTGAGGCCGCTGCGCGATGCTAGGCGGGCTGGGCCGGTGCTGCGACTGCCGCAGATGCAGAGCGTGCACCCGGTTCAAACTTCAGTAATGAACCGGCGTGCAGGTCACGCTTGCACTGCGACCCAGGATGGATGCGTTGCCGCACGACGGCGACGGCGACGTCGACACCCCCCGGCTACGCGGGTGCTCAGGACTGACTGGAGGAATACAGCGCATCGCATGCGCTGGCGATGGCGGCCATCCATTGGTCGCGTTTGCCGATCACAAACCGGTAGTCGCCGCCCTTGTGTACCTGCACGGCCAACGATGTCGGCGCGACCGGCAACAGCCCGAACAGCCGTGTCCAGCGTGGTTGCAGCGACACGATCTCGCTGAGCGGGATGGTCAGCGATTGCGTCTGCACATTGAACGCGTGCGGCTGGAACAGCAGCGCGTTGGCGGTCAGGATCAGGCGCCCGCCCACCGCCTCGATCCCGCGCTGCAGATTGGCCGGGGCCTGGCGCAGGACCACGCGTGGGATCGAGCGCAACCCGCTGCCTTCAAACATCATGTCAACGGGCCGCGTCGGTTGCGTCGCAGGAGTGGCGCGGCTGCCAATTCCATGCGCCTTGTGCATTGGCCAGGCGGACTTGCCAGTGCCGGGTTTCGTCGTTCAGGCAGGTTGCGGTGGCCCGCAGCTGCGTGCCGAACCACCGCGGCGCGGTCAGCTCGGCGAGACCGGCGGTGCCGTCCCGGCCGAGCAGCAGGCTGGTGGTGGCGATCAGCGTCTGCTTGTTGAAGTCCAGAACACGCCATTGTTCGCCATCCATGCCGTCGATTTGCGCAACGGCCAGATAGCGGCTGCGGTCCGGCGAGATCACTACCTGGATGCCGCCAGGGAGCCGTCCGCCGGTGCGCGTATCGATCAGCACGCCGGCAAAGCTGTCGCCATCGCGGTGATGGAGCAACACGTACGCATCGCGACGATCGCAATAGCGGTAGTCGGCGCCATCCAGTGGCTCATCGTAGGGTGGGCTGTCTTCGAACACCTGCGTGCCCGCATCGGTTGCCACTTCCAGCCGATGTGGGCCCACGCGCCGCACGCGATCGCCCGCGCCTGCGGCAAGGCCCGCGGCCTCCTGCGCGAGATCTCCCGGCTGAGGGCAGTGCAGCGTCAATGCGGTGCGGGCAGGCGCCGTTGCGGCGGCGATCGGCCCGGCATGCGAGTGTGGCGCCGGCGCGGTCTCGCCACCGCAGGCGCCCAGCGCAAGTATGGTGGCAAAGGCAGAGCAGCGAACGATGGTTGAAGACAGGCGGGGATTCATGGCATTCCAGGAAGCAGGATCAGTCGACCAGCGGCGCTGCAGGTGCTGCATGTCGTCGCTGTCGCAACAGCGTGTCGCAGCCGAAGGCCACAACGCCGCCGATGGCATACATCAGCACATCGTGCAGCGTTGCAGTGTTACCGAGTGCGATATAGGCCGCACTGCCGGGGCGCAGCCCAAGCCGGTCGGCCAGATGGATGGCCTGCAACCCTTCGATCGCGCAGCCGATGCCGACTGCCAGCAGGCAGGCCCACCCTGGCGCAGTGCCACACACGCCGCGCAGACCGCAGTAGACCAGTGCCACGGCGAGCACATCGCCCAGGCTACCGCGCACCCACGTACCGCCGATCCACCCTGCGGCAATCGCCACCTCGATCAGGAACAGCACAACGGCCAGCAGCAGATAGCCCGCACGCGCGCGCAGCGACAGGGCATTCACGGCGTGTTTGCCGGCTGCCGCTGGCGGCCCATGGTGAAGCTGCTGACAAGTGGAATGCGGATGCCGCGCCGCCGGTCGTTGACGGTGACCTGCACCTGCCAGCGGCCGGGCGGGTCGCTCGCCTCCGCACGCACCGCCAGGCTGACCTGGGCCAGATAGACGTGGCGCGGGTCGCCCCCGATGTCCGTCTGCAGGCAGGGCGCATCGACGGTGTCTTGCGCGGCATGGCCGGTAGGGTCGATGACGCGGATGCTGCACACCACATCGGCGCGTCGTTGTGCATCCAGGCCCGGGTTGGAGAGAAAGATCAGCACGAACAAGGTGTCGCCGGTGGCCACATGATCGGCCTGGTTGAAATGCGCAGTGGTGTCGCTGGGCGTGTTCCACTTCTGTTGCCAATCCGCATCCGGGGTTAGTAACAGGCTGGCGCCCATGTCCTGCACGGTCTTGCGGCTGGGCGAGGCTGCAATCGACTCGCCCTGCGCGTTGATCCATCCTGCTTGCGCCACGCTCGACAGCGGCAGCAAGCCCAGGGATGCGGCGATGAGGGATGACACCAGGCGGCGCGGCAAGCGCATCGGCAGTCCTTGCAAGTCATGCCGGCATGGTGTCGGCGATGTTGGATGCGCAGGCCGATGCATGCACGGGACTGCGCTGGCGAAACCACTGCAACACCGCGCAGACCGTAACAGTGAGCGGTGGTCAGTTCGGCGTGGCCGGTGCCAAGCAAGCGCAGTCTATGAGGTGGACATGTCGCTTGAGCGTACCGGCCACCTTGCCAGGCAGCCGCGCAGGCGTCGTTTTGCGCGCGACGTTACTTCAGATACGCACGCGGCAACGGGCCGGCCTGCGGCATGTAGCGGTCGCGCAGCTCGGTCTGGCGCGAGCGCATCGGCATCTCACGCCCGCCCAGCCACACCTGCTCGGCGTAGTGCGCAACGTCCAGCGGGTCGCCTTCCCACAACACCAGGTCGGCCTGCTTACCCACCGCGATGCTGCCGATGCGATCGGCCACGCCGAAGATCTCTGCGGGCACGCGGGTCAGCCCGGCCAGGCCGGATTCCCACGGCAGGCCGTTGGCCACCGCATTGCCGGCCAGCTGGCGCAGCTTGCGTGCGTTGTGCGAGGCATCGCCGCTCTGGCTGAAGCTGACCTCCACTCCGGCCGCGCGCAGGCGCGCGGCGTTCTCCAGCGTGGCACCGATCTGGTCGAAGGTCGCCGGCAGATCCGCCAGGGCATTCACCAGCACCGGCACCCTGGCCCGGGCCAGTTGCGGGGCCAGCTTCCAGGCTTCGGCCCCCCCGGCGATGGCAATGCGCACCTTCTCGCGCTGTGCCCAGCGCAGCAGTTGGCGGATGTCGGCGGCGCGTTCCACCTGCACCACGATGCGGCCTTGGCCGGCCAGGTACCTGGCCAGCACGCTGCGGCCCATCGGGGTCAGCAAGGCATGCGGCGAATCGGCCGGCACGCGTCCGCGTGCTTCGGCCACCAGTTGATCGAGCAGCATCCACTGCGCGGCACGCGAGCTGCCGGTCAGGTCGGAGGCTGCCGCGCCGATGCGGATGAACAAGGCATGCGGCCCGACCGGATCCGGGCTGCCGTCCAGCCGCACGATGCCGCCCTGGCCGGCGATGAAGGCCCCACTGGTGGTCGCCCCCAGTGCCGTGAATCCGATGCCTTCCACGCGCGCCACCGGCACCAGCACCGACTCCGGGTTGTAGGCCAGGGTCACGTCGAATTCCGGGCGCATCGGTTGATCGGCCAGCTTGACGCCGCTGTCCACGGTGCTGTCTTCGCCGGAAACTTCCTCGATGCCGATCTCGGTGATGCCGCCGAACAATGCCGGGGTCAGCGGCCGGCCCCTGGCATCGATCACGCGGCCATCGGCCGGTGCCGCCAGGTTGCTGCCGATGGCGCGGATCACGCCGCCCTGCACCAGCACGTCGGTGTTCTGCAGCGTGCCCTGCGCGGTGGCAGTGTGCACGGTGGCGCCGCGGATCAGCACCTGCTGGGCGGCGGCGGGCAAGGCCAGCGCCGCGAGCAGCAGGGCTGACAGTGCGCGCAGACGCGGGCGATCAATGCGTGTGCGGCTCATCGTGCCACCTCCTGGCCGAGCATGAAGTCCGAGACCGGCTGCAATGCGCGGTTGTGGCGGTCGTAGACCTGCGCACCGTCGATGTACACCTGTTCGGCCAGCGCGTAGGAGCTGAAGGGGTTGCCGTTCCACACCACCACATCGCCCATCTTGCCCGGCTCCAATGCGCCGGTCTGCTGCTCGATGCCGAGTGCCTTGGCGGCATTGCTGGTGAGCCAGCGGATCGCGCGTTCGGGCGGAATCTCCATGCCGCTGCGGCGCGCGTTGGCAATCACCTTGGCCGCTTCCTGGTTGAGCCGCTGGATGCCTTCTTCCGAATCCGAATGCACGATGGCGCAGCTGTTGGCCGGGCGGTCGACCAGCGCGATGTTCTCCTGGATGCCATCGAAGGCTTCCATCTTGAAGCCCCACCAATCGGCCCACAGTGCGCCGCAGACGTTTTCCTGCGCGAGGCGGTCGGCCAGCTTGTAGGCCTCCACGCCATGATGGAACGCGGCGATGTGGAAGCCGAATTCTTTCGAGAGATCCAGCATGGTGGCCATTTCGTCGGCGCGGTAGCAGTGGATGTGCACGCGGATGTCGCCATTGATGGCGCCGGCCAATGTGTCGAGTTTGAGGTCGCGCTTGCCGCCGGCATCGCCGCTGCTGTCGTTGTCGCCGCCGCGACTCCACCAGTGGCGCTTCTTTTCGGTTTTCTTCTTCGGTGCGTTCTTCTGCAGGTATTCGGCCGCATCGATGAAGGCGGCGCGGTAGCCGGCCACATTGCCCATGCGGGTGTCGGGGCCGCCCTTCTCGCCGTAGACGCGCTTGGGATTCTCGCCACAGGCCATCTTCAGGCCCCATGGCGCGCCCGGGAATTTCATGCCCTGGTAGGTGGTGGAGGCGACGTTCTTGAGCGTGACGCCGCGCCCACCGATCAGGTTGGCCGAGCCGGGGAGGATCTGCAGCGAAGTGATGCCGCCAGCCAGCGCGGTGCCGAAGCCGGGGTCCTGCGGCCAGATCGAATGCTCGGCCCAGACGTTGGGGGTGACTGGCGCGGTCATCTCGTTGCCATCGCTGTGCGCGCTGACGCCGGGGCTGGGATACACGCCCAGATGCGAGTGCACGTCGATGATGCCCGGGGTGACCCACTTGCCGGTGCCGTCGATGCGGCGTGCATCGGCCGGCGCCTGGAGTGCGCGGCCCACTGCAGCCACCTTGCCGTCGCGCAGCAGTACGTCGGCATCGTCCAGCCGCTCGCCGGTGCCGGTCAGCACCGTGGCGTGCTGGATCAGCACCGGACCGGACGCAAGCGCGTGGTAGGTGCTGGGGTAGGGGTCTTGCACGAAACGCGATGCCGCAGACGCAGGCCCGCACAGCAGCGCCGCGCCAAGGGCGGCGAACAGGATGGAACGCATGGATTTCCCCGGTGCAACGAAAGCGTAGGCCGCAAACCTAGCCGCCAGCGCGCTACTTGCCAAGTGCTGAAGGTTGCGGTCGCGGCTGCCTCATCACATGCAAGAGCGCATGCTGTGCCGTATTCCTCAGGGGGAGCGTCGATGATTGCCAAAACGGAGCGCAACAAACAGGCCGATGTGGTGCTGGCTTTCTGGGAGCTGGCCGGCTCGGCGCGCTGGTTCACGCATAACGACGCGTTCGATGCCAACTTCCGCCAGCACTTCAGCGAGCAGCATTTCGCTGCCGCACGCGGCGAGTATGCGCACTGGCTGGAACGTGCCGAAGATGCACTGGCGCTGCTGATCCTGCTGGACCAGTTTCCGCGCAATGCATTTCGCGGCAGTGCGCATGCCTACGCGACCGATGGACTGGCGCTGCAATGCGCCCGGCACGCGCTGGCGCGCGGCTTCGACCAACAGATAGCGGCGCAATTGCGGCTGTTCTTCTATCTGCCCTTCGGGCACGCCGAAGATCTACAGGAGCAGGCACGTGCAGTGCAGCTGATCGTCGCCTTGAACGATGCCGACGCCACCGGCGCAGTGCTGGAACACCAGCAGATCATCCAGCGCTTCGGCCGCTTCCCGCATCGCAATGCAGTACTGGGGCGTGTCACCACGGCCGAGGAACAGCAGTTCCTGGACGATGGCGGGTTTGCCGGCTGACGGCCAGCACAGCCGGTTCCGTCAAGAACGCCGACCCCGCACCAGTCAAGACGATGCGCAATGCCGCAACCGGCATCGCGCAGGCCATCGCCGCCGCTCAGCAGCCGCCCGGCAATCCCTCGGAGCGCCAGCGTGCGCCTTCGCCGAGCAGCAGGTAGAACCCGTAACTCTCGTAGCCGCTTTCCGACAGCACGAAGTCCAGCGTGGCATTGCCGTCGATATCGCCGAACTGCAGCAGGTGGGTGCGCTGCGGCAGGTCTTCGCAATCATCGCAGCCGCTGGCCGCGTGGCCGTTGCGGAACTGCCAGCGGCTGCCGTCGTGTTCGAAGATCGCAAACACGACGAGCACGCCGGTGGGATTGTCCGGATTGCCGGTCTTGATCGGATGGTTTGAGGTCAGCACGGCCACGCGCCGCTGCGGTTGCTGCGCATCGGTGACGATCTGCAAGGCCGCCAGATCCTGTGCGCGATCGGCATTGAACGCGGCCATCGCCTGGGCCAGCGCTGCCGGCGTCACGCGCTTGCGCAGCTGCGCAGTCTCGCTTACCTGGCGCAACAGCTCGGCCTGCTCACCGGCGGTGGCCGCACGGCCGGCAAAGCGGCCGCCCGGGTTGAGATCCACCGTGGACAGCAGCGGCGAATCGGACAGCGTGCTGCGGCCCTTGATACGCAGCTTGGCGGTGCCGCCGCACATGCTGTTGTCGTCCACCGTCAGCGCTGCAAGCCGCAGCCTGGCGGTGGCAACGCCGGCGTTGAAGACCTGTAGCGGCTGGCCCAGCAGCGTGGCAGGCAGGGTCGACTCCTTCGCCACGCCGTTGCCGAGCCATACCGGAATGTATTCCAGCGGATCGTCGGATGCCTGGTTGTCATAGGTCTGCACCAGCAACACCGCACGCGTCGGTTCGGCGGCGGGGGCGGCCAGCGGCAAGAGCGCGGCCAGTGAGAGGGCGAGCAGGCGGGTGTGCATTGCAGCGATGTCCTTGTGCTGGTTGATTCATGAAAAAAACGGACGCTCCGAAGAGCGCCCGTTTCGATGTGCCGTGTGCCAGCGGCGAGGTTGGCTGGCTGTTGCCGTGGTCGACGCGCGTGCAGGCCGCGCAGTCACGCTTAGCGGGTGAGGCCCGGGCGACGGCTGCGCCCGCATGGCGGACGCGCTGCCGCGCTCAGTATTTCGCTACGCCGTTGTCCACCGCGTCCGACCACGCGTCGATGCCGCCGGTGACGTTGTAGACGTTGCTGAAGCCCAGCCCGCGGAAGTGCTCGGCCGCCTGCAGGCTGCGCCCGCCGCGGTGGCACAGGAACGCCAGCGGGGTGTCCTTGGGCAGTTGCTCGATCGCCTGGCGCTCGTGCGCATCCAGGGTGCGGAACGGCGCGGTCACCGTGGCCAGTGCACGTTCGTCGGCCGGGCGCACGTCCACCAGGGTCAGGCTGCCGGCCTTGAGGCGGTCGTCGGCATCGCGCACCGACAGCTCCTGCACCGGCTTGGGCGCATTCGGATTGTCGATGGCCAGGCCGCGACCGCGGATGTCGTCGACCCAGTCGATGGTGATGCCGTCGGCGCGGCGGGCGCTGGCCAGGTCGAACTGCACGCGCAGGCCATTGGATTCGGCCGCGATCGCGTTCGGGTTGGTCGGCGCCAGCTGGAAGTTGGGCTGGAAGTTGGCGTCGATGGCCAGCGTCAGCGAGGCATCCGGCGCATCGGCCAACGCACCCTTGAGCATTTCCACCGCCGCCGGGGTGATGGTGATCTTGGGCGGGCTGCGGTCCGGTGCCTGCAGGCCGAGCATGCTGCTCAGCTCGCCGCTGTCGGCCATCTGCACGATGATGTCGCTGCCGCCGACCAGCTCGCCGTCCACGTACAGCTGCGGAATGGTCGGCCAGTCGCCATAGGCCTTGATGCCTTCGCGGATGTCCTGGTCGGCCAGCACGTTGACGTGGGCATAGTCGATGCCCAGACCGTCCAGCACGCCGACCGCCTTGGCCGAAAAACCGCACTGCGGCATGCCGGGCTGGCCTTTCATGAAGAGCACCACGCGGCTGGATTGCAGCAGCGTATCGATACGGGAACGCAGGGCGGGATCGAGGGACATGGCAGCACTTCGGTCGGGTCGTGGAGACCGTCCATTCTACGCCGCATGGCATCATGCGGCATGACCACGCCGGAAACGCTGTATCGCATCCCTTCCCACCCCTACCGCTGGGTGGGCTTGTTCGCCCTCTCGCAGGTCGCGGTGGCGGTGCTGTGGTGGCATCTGGGCTGGGCCTGGGGCCTGCCGGCGCTGCTGGTGTCGCATGCGTTGTTCGTGGTGCCGGTGTTCCTGCCGCGTGCGCGGCTGTATGCGCCGGTCCTGGCGCGGCTGCCGGGACCGGCGCCGCAGGTGTGGCTGACCATCGACGATGGCCCCTCCGACGACACCCCGGCGATCCTGGACCTGCTCGACGCCTACGATGCCCAGGCGACATTCTTCGTGGTCGGTGCACGCGCCGAGCAGCGGCCGGAGCTGGTGCGCGAGATCGTGCGCCGCGGGCACGGCATCGGCAATCACAGCCATACCCATCCGCAGGCCTGGTTCTGGGCACTGGGCCCGCACCGCATGGCGCAGGAGATCGGCCTGGCACAGCGCACCCTGGCTGCCATCACCGGGCAGGCGCCGCGGCTGTACCGCTCGGTGGTCGGCATGACCAACCCCTTCGTCGCCTCGCCGCTGCGCGCGCACGGGCTGACCCGGGTGGCCTGGAGCGCGCGCGGCTTCGACGGCGTGCGTTGCGAGCCGGACGCCACCGTCGCGCGCATCGTGCGCGACCTGCACCCCGGCGCCATCGTGTTGCTGCACGAGGGCGCCGCGCACGGCCACAACCTCACCATCCTGCGCGGCGTGCTGGACGCGATGCAGGCGCGCGGGCTGGCGGGGCGGCGGCCGGATTGAGCTTGGCGCGGGCGGTGTGCGCTGCCAGCGCACGCGGCGCCGTAGCTTGGCGTGCCGGTGCCGGTGCCGGTGCCGGCGGCTGACGCAGTGGGTGCGCCGCGTTGCATCGAGACTGCAGCGATACGCCAGTGCGCACGATCAGGCCGCTGCTGCCGGTAGCGCCCGTGGTCGTCAAGCCGATCATTACGCGCGCTGCGCGCTGCGTGTTGCCCTGGCTGGGCTGGCGCAGCAGCCAGGTGCTGGATCAGGGAGCCAGACGCGGCGATACAACGAACGCAGTGGCGGCAGTGCGTATGGAGGTGTAACGCGGAAGTTTCCATTGCGTCGCATGCGAGTGGTGTTCCGTCAGGTCACACCAGTGCGTGCCGCAGGGTCAGCCGCGCGCGCCTGCGTTCTATTGACAGCAGTTTCAAGCAGATCGAACATGCGCGCCCCAGCCAGCTTCCGGATCGCGCTGTTTCGCGCCGCGCTCCGCGCCAGCCTCCATGGCCGTCGTCGACGGCAGTTCCGATCATGAGGCTGACCCCATGTTTCATCGCAATGTCTCCGCGCGTGCCGCCGTGCGTGCGGATTTCCGTTCGTCGCGCGTCGGTTTGACGCCGTGCGTGCTGGCTGTGGCCTGTGCATGGCCGTGGATGGTTGCCGCGCAGTCGGCCGCGCGCGATCCGGTGGATCTGGATGGCCTGCAGGTACAGGCACATCGCGGTGCCGCCAGCGAAGGGCGCGATTCCTACACTGCCGATATTGCGCGCAGTTCGACCAAGCTGGAGTTGTCGCTGCGCGATACCCCGCAGTCGGTGGTGGTGGTGACGCGCCAGCAGATCGTTGATCGCAACCTGCAATCGCTGCAGGACGTCACCGACACCGTGGCCGGCTTCAATTCGCCGACCTGGGATACCGAGCGCACCTACATCACCGCACGCGGCTTCGAGGTGGACTACTACCGTATCGATGGCATCCCCACCGACTACAGCGGCGATGTGCAGCAAAACATGGCGATCTACGACCGCGTGGAAATCGTCCGCGGCGCCAATGGCCTGACCTCCGGTGCGGGCAGCCCGGCCGCCTCCATCGACCTGTTGCGCAAGCATGCCGACAGCGGGGTGGCCACCGGCCGCGTGGATCTGTCGGCCGGTCGCTGGGATCGCTACCGCGGCACGGCCGATCTGCAGTCGCCATTGAATGCCGCCGGCAACGTGCGCGGCCGCGTGGTGGCCAGCTACGAAGACAAACAGTCCTTCCGCGATTACTACAGCAAGCAATCCACGCTGTTCTACGGCATTGTCGATGCCGATTTCAGCGCGTCCACCAGCGGCTATATCGGCGTCAACAAGCAGCGCAACGATGGGCGCGGCACGACATGGGGCGGAGTGCCGGCATATTTCAGCGATGGCAGTCGCACCGACTTCGCGCGCTCGGATGCGTTCACGCCGCGCTGGGCACGTGGCGTGGCCGATACCACCAACGCGTTCGCCGGGCTGACCCACCGCTTCGACAATGGCGCGCAGCTGCACGTGGAATATTCACACCAGCGTTTTGAAACCGACTGGAAGTCGGTGCTGTTCGGCTATCTGGATTATCCGGACAAGGACACCGGCCTGGGCCTGTCCAGCACCTTCGGCGGCAGCTACCCCACGCTCAGCGCGCAACACAGTCTGGATGCCTATGTCAGCCTGCCGTTGGGGCTGTGGGGCCGCGAGCACGAGATTGTGGCCGGCGCGACCTGGATGAATCGCAACGTGCGCAGCTGGTCCAACGCACCTCTGCAAGCATTGACCGCCGAAAGCGTCTACGCCTGGACCGGCACCATGGCGCAGCCAGCATGGTCGCCGCTGAGCAAGGGCGAAGAGCGGCAGGTGCGCCAGGTGGCCGCCTACGCGGCCGGGCGCTTCCAGCTGAGCGATGCGTTGAAGGCGATCGTCGGCGCGCGCGTCACCGACTGGAAGAGCACCGATGAGTTGCTGCCGGCCAATTCCTATGCGCGCCGAGGCCGCACCACGCCGTATGCCGGCCTGATCTTCGATGTGGACGACCATCATTCGCTGTATGCCAGTTACACCGGCATCTTCAAGCCGCAGAACAATCGCGACCGCGGCGGGCGCTATCTGGATCCGCTGGAAGGCACTAGCTACGAGATCGGCGCCAAGGGTGCGTACTTCGGTGGCCAGCTCAACGCCGCACTGGCGCTGTTCCGTATCGAACAGGACAACCTGGCCGTCAACGACCCGGGGCAGCTGGTGCCGGGCACCACCACCCAGGCCTATCTGGCTGCCAAGGGCACGGTCAGCCAGGGCGTGGAGTTTCAGCTCGATGGACAGCTGTCCGAGCAATGGCGCATCGCGCTCGGGTTTGCCCAGTTCGATGCCAACGACGCCAGCGGCGTGGACGTCAATCCGACCAGCCCACGCCGCGAAGCCACGTTGTTCACCAGCTGGCAGACCGGACCGTGGCGACTGGGCGGCGGGCTGAGCTGGCAGTCGGCCATCCACGAGCTGATGGCGGGGCCGCAAGGCACGACGCAGCGGCTGACCCAGGGCAGCGTGGTGCTGGCCAATGCGATGGCGCGCTACGACATCACCCAGGCATGGTCGGCGCAGCTCAATGTGCGCAATCTGTTCGATCGGCGTTACTACGCCAACATCGTCTACCAGAGCCAGCTGATCTACGGAGACCCGCGCGATGTGGAGCTGACGCTATCCTGGAAGTTCTAAGAGCGCTCACAAACCGCAGCGAGCGATCGTCAGGCAGGTGCGCACGGCGCGGAGGAACCGGCGTGTCCGAGCGGTACATGCCGATTCCTCCGCGCCGGCCGTGCCCGCCTGGCGGCCACGCAGTAGGAGTGTGAGCTGCTTTAGGGGGAGCACGGCGCGCGTCCGGTGCGCAGGTCAGCAATGGGGACGGTGCATGCAGCCACCGGGTCTGCTTGCACTGGTTGTGCCAAGACCGCCGTGCTCAGCGCGGTTCGGCCACGATCAGCCAGTTGTTGAACGGCGTATTGCCGTACAGCGGCGCAAACGTGGCGCGCAGGCCTGCGGCATCCATCTGGGCCTGCAGGCTGTCGCGGGTGGGGTAGCTGCGCGGCATGCGTTGCATCCAGCCGCTCAGGTGCGCCAGCACGTCGGTGACGCGGCTGGTGCGGCCGCGCCGGCTGTCGTCGCCCAGGGCGCTGCGGATCACCAGCTTGGCACCGGGGGTCAGCATCTGCGCCACGCTGCGCAGCAGGCCGGCCTGCATGTCCGACTGCAGGTACTGCAGCACATCCAGGATGGTCACGCTGCCCTGGTGCTGCGGCCATGCCAGGCTCAGGTCGACCACCTCGAATCTGGTATTGCCCAGCGCCGAACGCTGCGCGATGTGGTGCGCGCGGCGGATCTTGGAGGCGTCCACATCCACGCCGTAGTACGCCAGCGCCTGGCCATCGGCGCGCAGGGCATGGGCCAGCAGGCCCAGCCCGCAGCCCAGGTCCAGCACTGGCGCGGTAGTGCTGCGCAGCTGTGCCAGCACGCCCGGATACAGCGGGTCGGTGCGCAGCTTGGCCTGGGTGTAGTAGTAGTCGTACCGGTTGCCCAGCGGATGCGGGGGCAGGAAGGCGCGTGCAATGGCCAGCGCCTGTGCGCGGCTCATCGGTTGGGTAGCGGGGCTGTGCAATGTCGTTCCTTGGCAATCAGGCGTGTTGCGCGGGTAGCTTAGGGCCTGGCGGCGCGATTGGGGTAGGCCGGGTGTGGCGTTTCTGCGACCTGCCTGGACAGGCCAGAACGTGCTGGCGGCTGTGCTGGAGGTCATCGGCAACGCAGGTCCCCGCGACGTACGAGAGCGGAAGATCTGCCGCCAGATGATCCTGCTGCCTCTCTTATGCGAGCGCCGATAGCGGCTGCCGGCGCCGGGCCACTGGCTAGAGCGGCAGAGGGCCGATCGGGTCCACCGAGCCGATCGCGCCCAGTGCATCGCGCGCTGCGGGCAAGGCCACGGCGGCCCAGCGCGCATACATCGCGGCCGAGGGGTGCAGGCCATCCTCGACCAGCATCTCCACCGCATCGCCGCCGTCGCGGCTGGTGGGTGTGATATCGATGAAGCGGATTGCGCGCTCGGCACAGCGCTCCGCCGCCACAGCGTTGAATGCGTCGATCTGCGCCGCAATCAGGCCGGCGTCGCGGCCTTGCGCGCGTGCGAACGGCGTCAGCCCCCAATCGGGAATGGACAGCACCAGCACGCGTGCGGCATGGCCGCCGGCAAGCTCGATCGCGCGCTGCAGCAGCGCATCGAACTCGTTGCGGTAGTCGTCCAGTGAGCGCTCGCGGTACTGGTTGTTGACACCGATCAGCAGGCTCACCAGATCGAACGGACCCTGCGGCGCGGCCGCGTCGATCCCGGCCTGCAATTCGTCGGTGGTCCAACCGGTGGTGGCGATGATCTGTGGTGCTTGCACCGCCCAACCATGCGCACGCAGGCCATCGGCCAGCTGCGCCGGCCAACCCTGCGCAGCGGCGACGCCTTCGCCAATCGTGTACGAATCGCCCAGCGCCAGATAGCGCCGCGGCATGCCCAGCGCGGCCATCAGGCCACGCTGCGCGGTTTCAGCGGCACCACCTTGGTCACCGCCTCGGCGCGGCGTGCCAAGGCGCGGTCGATACGTGCGAACACATCGCGCATGACGCTGGCTTCCGGCATCAGGGTCACGCGGAAGTGATGGCGGTACGGCACGTTGAAGCTGGAGCCGGGCACCACCAGCACGCCTTCTTCGTTCATCAGGTCCAGCGCGAACGCGTGATCGTCGAAATTGCGTGCGGCCGCACCGACCACCGCCGGGAAGGCGTACAGCGCCCCGGCCGGTGCCACCAGCTGCAGATGCGCGCTGGCCGCACAGGCCTCGATCACCGCACGGCGGGTTTCGTACAGGCGGCCACCGGGCGCGCACAGCGCCGAAATGGTGTCCGGCCCGTTGACCGCCGCATCGATGGCGTACTGGCCCGGTACGTTGGCGCACAGGCGCAAGGCGCCGAGCAGGTCCATCGCGTTGCGCAGGTCGTTGATGCGCGATTGCTCGCCGGACAGCAGCGCCCAGCCCACCCGCCAGCCGCAGGCGCGGTGCACCTTGCTCAGGCCGCTGAAGGTGATGCACGGATGCGCACCGGCCAGCGGCGCTACCGGCACGAATTCCGCGCCGTCGTAGAGCACCTGGTCGTAGATCTCGTCGACCATCAGCAGCAGGTTGTGCTTGGTGGCAATCGCCACGATGCGCTCCAGCAGCTCGCGCGAATAGCTGGCGCCGCTGGGGTTGTTCGGGTTGATCAGCACGATGGCACGGGTGCGCGAGGACACCAGCGTCTCGATCTCCACCGGATCCGGCTGGAAGCCGTTCTCCGGGGCGCAGCGGTAATACACCGGGCGGCCGTCGTTGAGGATGGTGGCCGCCGACCACAGCGGGTAGTCGGGCGAGGGCACCAGCACTTCGTCGCCGGGATTGAGCAGGGCGCGCAGCGACAGGTCGATCAACTCGCTGACGCCGTTACCCAGGAAGATCCGATCCGGGTGCGCATCCGGGTGCTGGCGGCGCGAATACGCGGTGGCGATGGCTTCGCGCGCTTCCGGCAGGCCCTGTTGATGGGTGTAGGGATCGGTGCGGCCCATGTCATCGGCGATCGCGCGCTGCAGATGCTCCGGCGCACGGAACCCGAATGCACCCGGGTTACCGATATTGAGCTTGATCAGCTTGCGGCCCTGCGCCTCCAGCTCCCGCGCTCGTCGCGCCAGCTCGCCCCGGATCTCGTAGCGGACTTCGGACAGACGCTCGCGGATGGCGAGCGGCTTTTGCGGGGCAGTGGACATACGGCGGGCCGGTGGTAGGCGTGAGGCTTGGCATGGTAGCGGAAATATGACAGGCGGACATGCTTGCATCGGCAACGATGTCAAGAGGCGCCGCTGCGGCTCCCTATTAGTAGGTATGGCCATTGGGGAATGGCATGAGCGGACATCAATGCGTGCATCTCAGCCTGGGAGACGCCTGATCGAAAAAATAGATCGTCAGCGAGGGGTTGGCTGATTGACAGCTTCTTAACATCTCCAGATTCTATTCCATCACTTGAGCCCGGCTTGGGCTCTACAGCAAGGAACGCGTATGTCAGGGGGAAGTGCGTCGCTCTCGTTAGTCGAGGGCGGCTCGTCGGTGCAAGACCGACCGGATCTGGGGCTGCAGGGGTTGGTCCTGCTGGCGCAATTTCATGGCGTTGCCGCAGACGCGGTGCAACTAGCGCATGGGTTCGGACGAGGCGGCGAGCCGTTCGACGAAACCACGCTGCTGCTGGCAGCCAAGCAATTGGGGCTGAAAGCCAAGGTCGTCGCCCAACCGGCAGCGCGGATCGGCATGGCGGCGTTACCGGCCCTGGCCCTGGTGCCGGATGGCGACGCGTTTATCGTCGCAAAGGTGGGGGCGGACCAGATCCTGATCCACGATCTGGTCGAAAAGCGGCCACGCTCCATCTCTCCCGCCGAGTTCGAAGCACGTTACCAGGGGCGGTTGCTACAGGTGGCCTCGCGAGCTTCGGTGCTGGGCGACCTGGCCAAGTTCGACTTCAGCTGGTTCATTCCTGCGGTGGTGAAGTACCGCAAGTTGATGCTCGAGGTCTTTATCGTCTCGTTCTTCATCCAGCTGTTCGCGCTGATCACGCCACTGTTCTATCAAGTGGTGATGGACAAGGTGCTGGTGCACAACGGCCTGACCACCCTGGACGTCATCGCGATTGGTCTGGTCTCGATGGCGGTGTTCGACGTGCTGCTGTCCGGACTGCGTACCTACGTCTTTGCCCACACCACCAGCAAGATCGACGTGGAGCTGGGTGCGCGGCTTTTCCGGCATGTGTTGTCGCTGCCGCTGGCGTATTTCGAATCGCGGCGGGTGGGCGACACCATCGCGCGCGTCCGCGAGCTGGAGAACATCCGCAACTTCCTGACCGGACAGGCGCTGACCTCGGTGCTGGACCTGTTCTTTACGGTGGTCTTTCTGTCGGTGATGTTCTGGTACAGCGGCTGGCTGACCTTGATCGTAGTGCTGTCGTTGCCGCTGTACGCCACCATCTCTGGCCTGATCACCCCGGTGCTGCGTCAGCGTTTGAACGACAAGTTCGCGCGTGGCGCAGACAACCAATCCTTCCTGGTGGAGACGGTCAGCGGTATCGGCACGGTCAAGGCGATGGCGGTGGATCCGCGCGTGACCCGTACCTGGGACAACCAACTGGCCGGCTATGTCAGCGCCGGTTTCAACGTCACCCGTATCGCCACGCTTGGCCAGCAGAGCGTGCAACTGGTGCAGAAGCTCACCGCCGTGGCGGTGCTGTTCTGGGGCGCAAAGCTGGTGATGGAAGGCAAGCTGTCGATTGGCCAGTTGATCGCCTTCAACATGTTGTCCGGCCAGGTCACCGCGCCGATCATTCGCTTGGCTCAATTGTGGCAGGACTTCCAGCAGGTCGGCATTTCGGTCGAGCGGCTGGGCGACATCCTCAATACCCGTACCGAGGTGCCGGGCAGCCGCCTGGCACTGCCGCCGATCCGTGGGCAGGTGACGTTCGAGCGAGTCACGTTCCGCTACCGGCCGGATGCGCCCGAGGTGCTCAACGGGATCGAGCTGGACATTCGCCCAGGCGAAATCATCGGCATCGTCGGCCGTTCCGGCTCCGGCAAGAGCACGCTGACCAAGCTGGTGCAGCGGCTCTACACGCCCGAGCGCGGGCGTGTGCTGATCGACGGCCAGGACCTGGCGCTGGCCGATCCGGCCTGGTTGCGTCGTCAGCTGGGTGTGGTGCTGCAGGAGAATTTCCTGTTCAACCGCAGCGTGCGCGAAAACATCGCGTTGACCGATCCCGGCATGCCGCTGGAGCGGGTGATCCATGCGGCCAAGCTGGCAGGTGCCCACGACTTCATTCTGGAACTGCCGGAAGGCTACGACACCAAGGTTGGCGAGCACGGCACCGGTTTGTCCGGTGGGCAGCGCCAGCGCATTGCGATCGCGCGCGCACTGATCGGCGATCCGCGCATTCTGATTCTCGACGAAGCCACCAGCGCCCTGGATTACGAATCGGAACACGCAGTGATGCGCAATATGCGCGCGATCTGCAAGGGACGCACCGTGCTGATCATCGCCCATCGCCTGTCCACCGTGCGGCAGGCCAATCGCATCGTCGTGGTGGAGAAGGGACGCATCGTCGAGAGCGGCTCGCATGCCGAGCTGGTCGACCGGCCGGAAGGCCAGTACGCGCATCTATACAGACTGCAACAGGGGACACCATGAAGCACCTGCTCCAGGGATGGCGCGATTTCTTTCTCCGCTATTTCAAGATCTTCAAATCGGCCTGGGCGGTGCGCCGCCAGCTCGATCCGCCCGCGCGCAGCGCCGACGAGCGCGCGTTCCTGCCCGCGCATCTCGAACTGACCGAAACGCCTGTCTCGCCCACCGCGCGCTGGACGATGCGCATCATCATCGGCTTCTTCTGTGTCGCGCTGCTGTGGGCGTGCCTGGGCAAGCTCGATATCGTCGCCGTGGCACCAGGCAAGACCGTGGTCGACTCGCGGACCAAGGTGGTGCAGACCGCAGAAACCGCGGTGGTGCGCAGGATCCTGGTGCGCGACGGACAGGCGGTGAAGAAAGGCCAGTTGCTGGTCGAACTCGATGCCACCGCCACCGGCGCCGAGTTCGCCCAGGCCGGCGACGCGCTGGTCAATGCTCGTCTGGCCGCGCTACGGCAGGCAGCGTTGGCAACCGCCATTGCCACCGGACTGCCGCCGCAGCTGGATCCCGCTCCGGATCTCCCCGCCGAGCGCGTGGCCAACGAGCAGCAATTGGTCAGCAGCCAGTTCGACGCATTCCAGGCGCGCCGGCATAACCTGCAAGCCAGCATCGCCCAACGCCAGGCCGAGTTGCAGACCACCCAGGACGCAATCGAACCGCTGGCCGAATCCGCACGCATTTCGAAAGTGCGCGCAGAAGACTACGGCCGCCTGGTCGAAGGCAAGTACGTCGGCCGCCATGACTACCTGTTGCGCGAACAGGAACGCATTGCCGCAGAAAGCCAGCTCGCCACCCAGCGCAACCGCCTGCAGGAAATCCGCTCGGCGATCAGCGCGGCGCAGGAAGAGCTGCGCGTGCTGGTCACCGACACACGCCAGCAGGCACTGGATGCCTTGCGCCAGGCAAGCGAGCAGGCCGGCCAGCTGACCCAGGACGTCGCCAAGACCGGCCAGCGCGACAAGCTGATGGCCCTGCACGCCCCTGTAGACGGCACCATCCAGCAGCTGGCCGTCCACACCGTAGGCGGTGTGGTCACGCCTGCACAGCCGTTACTCGTCGTAGTGCCGGCCGAAGAAGCACTGGAGGTCGAAGTCACTGTTCTGAACAAGGACATCGGCTTCATGCGCCCGGGCCAGCCGGTCACCGTCAAGGTCGACAGCTTCCCCTACACCCGCTACGGCTATCTGACCGGCACGGTCGCCAGCGTCTCCCATGATGCCGCGCAGGACGAAAAGCTGGGTTTGGTGTTCCCGGCACGTATCAAATTGAACGGCAGCACGCTGGAGATCGATGGGGTCAAGGTGCGGATGAGCGCCGGGATGAGCCTGAGTGCGGAAGTGAAAACGGGCAAGCGGCGGGTGATTGATTATTTGTTGAGTCCCTTACGTATGCATGGCTCGGAATCCTTTAGAGAGAGATGAAATTATGAAATTGCTGATGCTCGTCGGTTTGGCCTTAGTCATGACGTGTATGTCTGGCTGCAAGCAAAAGATGAAATGGGAGGAGCAGGTCTGGTTGGAGGAGGGCCGCTTTGTGGAGGTGGAGCGTCAGGCAGAAGGGACGATTGATTTCCCAAATTCTTCGTCAATTGTCACCCGGCATCAAGAATTTAGATATGACCCGTTGCAGGTGCTCTGGAAGGCAGAAGGTGTGACGCAGGTGGAATCTTTTTACATCGTTGGTCGCGATGCCTATCTGATTACAATGGCTAGCAAAAGCCAAGATGAATTTTGCATGGGGCGCCGTAAAGGCGATCTTTTGCTGAATGTCTTGCGTTGGCGTAACGGTAGAGTGCAGGAGATCGACCAGCGCGAAGCCCCCCTTGAACGGATGCGGATGAATCTTTCCGGAAATGCGCACTGGATCCTTCGTAAGGATGGCTGGGCGGGGGGGGGGCGCAACACTTGTCATGGAAAGAAGTTGCGAGAGTTACCGGGCAATGGGACGACCAGCCGCCAAGTTCAGTATTGGATTTTTATGCCGGAACACCAAATTTATCTTGTAGTTAAGGAGGGCGGAGTGATTTGGCCAGGCTGCTGTAACCAATGAAGTGCATTCACGCAATGCAGCGGGCATTGCGTGAATGCACTTCGCTGGACCGGTCTGAGTGCTGGTTAATTTCAAAAAGAAGTAATCAACGAGGTGCGACGCGATGAAGATGTGTAGGTGGGCGATGGTTGCTGGGCTGATGTCTGCCGCCTTGTTGAGCGGTTGCAGCAACAAAGACACGATGCGCTGGAAGGAGCAGGTGTGGCTCAGCGATGGGCGGCGCATCGATGTAGATCGATATTCAGTAGCTCTGAAGAGTGGCTTTCCCAACTCGACCGATGGGCCACCTATTTATCAGGAAATTAACTATGCGCCTTTAGGAGTTCACTGGTCTGCCAAAAGCGGGGTGAAGGGAGTTCCGGAAATGCTTTCCTTCGATATCGTGGATGGTGACGCCTACTTGGTCGTTGTTGATGAAGACCTCGAAGAATTCTGTGTTGGCAAGCCGAAAGGAACTTATTTGATGAGTGTCTATCGTTGGCGCAATCGGGAAATGCAGGAGGTAAATCAGCATGAAGCACCTATCGCTCGCATGGGTATCAATCTGTCGGGAACCGGGAATTGGGGCTTTCGTCATGCCGATAGACCTGTGACCTATCTGTCCTGGGATGATATCTCCTATGTAACGGGACAAAGAAGTGCCGGGCCGCCGATGCGAATTTCTGAGTTCTACAGTGATCGTAAATACGCGATCTGCAAATAAAATACAAATTTAATTAAAAGGAGTAAATGGCCATGGATTTTAGCAAACTTCAGTTTGATTACTCGCAGCTGGCCGCGAATGTTTATGGAGCAAAGTCCAGTGTGAGGTCGGGACTGAATACTGTTCAGCTCCCCGAAGGATGGAACCAGATCGACGAGAAAATCTCGCAGAGCGGATTCATGGCTAGGGCCTATCGCAATGCGGCCACGGGCGAGGTGGTGGTCGCTTATGCAGGGACAACGCTAGAAGAAGGTCAAGCGCTCGATGACTGGATCACGGGAAATGTACCAGCAGGCGTAGGCGGGTTCTCGCAACAGGTCTTCGAGGCCATAGAGTTCTACTTGAATGTACTGCGCTTGCCAGGCGTGGACCAAGCGAAGACTAGTTTCACCGGTCATTCGCTAGGCGGCGGGCTCGCTTCGTTGATGGCGGTCTATTTCGATAAAAAAGCGACTGTCTTCGATCAAGCGCCTTTCGAGAAGTCGGCGGCAACCTCTGCATACGACCTGTATCTGGAACCATTGAAGTACGCAGGCTATACCCTTCCTCAGGAATTTGAAGACTACGATTTGCTCCATTACAACGAGCGTAAATCGAACGTGCAGCAGATTGTGGTGGCGGGCGAGGTACTCAGCTATGGCACTGAAAATTTGTTCAAGATCAATGATGGAAATCCGCTTGTGCTCGATCCGGAAGCGGAAGATATCTTTGGCTGGGGCGGAAGCGTAGGGGCTGACTTCGCCAAGGCGGTCGACCTGCACTCGATGACATTACTTGCGGGGTTCATGAATTCGGAAATATTCTTTGAAATCTCGAAGAATTTCAAAGAGTTGCTGCCAAGAATATTTCGAGGTGCATATCAAGATGTTGTTCCGACAAATCGTATTACTAGTACTTTGCTTGAATTGCTGGTCCAGCGCCAGATCGTAGGAGAGGGTTCGCTCGACACGCTCGCGGCTGACGTGGCGAAAATCGTGGGCACCGACCTGCGCGGTGCGGATGGTTCGTTCGTCCTGCATGGAGACGGCTACGGAAAAGAAATTAATCTAGCCGCGAGCCTAGTAGATGTGGTGCTAGCCGGAATTTATCAGCAAGCAAACGGAAGATCGCCCCAGGACGGATTCTCTGGTCGCATGAGCGAAGTCCTGACTCGAGCCGATGGCCATATCACATTCGACGCTGACGCGCTTGGCAGGCAGGCACAGCGAGGCGTCGACTCACTCAGCCAATATGTCTCTGCAAGAACACAAAACCTTGCCCTCGATACGAATCTTCTGGAACGTGCACGCTGGGGCGTTCAGGATGGCGCCGCCATGCGCTACGTCGGTTCCGATTTCGACGTTCGCTCGGACGTTGTGGTGGCACTGCACGGCAACAACACCATCACCGTTGGCGGCGGCGACGATCTGGTCCTGGGCGGCAACGGCGACGACGATATCAGTGGTGGATCGGGCGATGATCTCCTGTACGGTGGCGCTGGATTCGACACATACCGCTTTCTTACCAATGAATCCCTTCTAGTCAGTGCAGACCGCATCTACGACAGCGGCGGCGATGGCGCTGTGTATGTCGACAACGTAGCAGTGACGGCAGGTGTCCGCCTGACGGAGACGACGTGGGCCGATTCCACCGGTAACTTGCGATTGACCATGATTGCGGATCCGGTCCATAGATTAATTGTCACCAATCTGCTTAGCGGCGACACGATCCATGTCGAGCGGTGGCAGAACGGCCAATTAGGAATTTCTCTCGGCGGAGAGATAAGTGTTCTGCCACCAGTGGGCATGAAGTGGGATGGCGATTTGACGCCAGAAGGTGCCAACATCAATGGCGTCTTTCAAGGGAATGAAGAGGCAGAGGCGTTCTATACGGGTTTCGGCGAAGATGTCATCGACGCTGCCGGCGGTATCGACGTCATCAACGGCGGATCTGGCAGCGACGTCATCAATGGTGGCGATGGCAACGATTTCATCGTAGAAGTGGCCAGGACGGCGCGTAATCTGGACCGGTGGATCGGTGCTCCGCCCACCGACAGGGTGCTGGCCAGTGGCGTGGGTTTCATGGTCGGTCTGCGCAGCGGTAATGCGGAAGATGCGCGCACCTACTACGAAGACGTCTTTTTGGGGTTGGTTGGCACCATCCGGAACGGTGGGCCGTCGTTCTATCCCGATCCGGAACTATTCGCCGATGGTGGCGACGTAATCGACGGCGGTGGCGGTTCGGATCTGATCATGAGCGGCGAGGGCAACGATATTGTCGATGGCGGCATCGGCAACGACGTGATCTCCGGCGGACATGACAGCGATATTCTGATGGGCAACGACGGCGACGACCTGATCTTCGGGGACCGGATCAACGGAGTCCTTGCAGGCGAAGAGGTTGCCAATCTGTCGTCTGCAGCGCGTGCCGACGGCGACGACATCATCGATGGTGGTGCCGGCAACGACGAGTTGCGGGGCGATGGCGGTAACGACCAGATCTGGGGTGGCCAGGGCGATGATGTCATTCTCGGAGACACTGTCGGAATGGAGGCGTCGCGCCAGGGTAACGACAGCTTGCATGGCGGTGAGGGCCAGGATCAAATCTGGGGCGGCGGCGGCAATGACACGATCTCTGGCGATGCGGGCAACGACACCATCTTCGGTGACTTCGTGGTCGGCCAGTTGGATCCCCAATTCCATGGCGCCGATCGCATTAGCGGCGGTGTCGGCATGGACTGGATCAATGGACAAGGCGGCGACGATGTTATCGACGGTGGCGATGATGCCGACACGTTGCTGGGGGGCGCTGGTGCAGACGTCATCAACGGCGGCACAGGCTACGACCTGATTGTCGGCGACGATTTCGATGCCCCGGAAAACGAGCAGGGCAACGATACGATCAATGGCGGTCTTGGGGACGACACGATTCTCGGCATGGGCGGCAACGATCAGTTGGTCGGCGGCGAAGGCAATGACAGCCTCTACGGTGACGATCAGGTTGGCAATTTCGCCGGCAACGACAAGCTCTCCGGCAACACAGGCGACGACTACCTCGACGGTGGCCGGGGCGACGATCAACTCGACGGTGGCACCGGCAACGATACCCTCATCGGTGCAGAAGGAAACGACACCTACCTCATCAAGGCCGGTGACGGTCACGATGTAGTGAGCGGCTTGGGCGATCAGTCGGCGGGTAGCGACACCATCGCGCTAAGCGGCTTGTCGAGGAATGAGGCGACGTTCCGGCGCAGCGGGAGTGCGCTGGTGATGACATTCGGCACAGACCAATCGGTTCGCCTGGACGGTTTTCTTGCGCGCGACAGTGGCGGGCATCGGATCGTCTTTGGTGACGGCTCCGCGATGGATCGGGCTGAGGCTTTGAGCCTACTTGGTGGCGGTACTGCGGGCGATGATGATTTGCAAGGTAGCGATCAGGACGATGAACTTTACGGCCAGGGTGGTAACGACAAGTTGTACGGCCAAGAAGGTAATGATTCGCTCAATGGCGGAATCGGCAACGATCTTGTATTCGGTGGGGGCGGAAACGATCTGCTCGAAGGCGGCGACGGCGATGATCTTCTCGACGGCGGAACCGGCGACGACCGCCTGTCCGGCGGGGCAGGCTCCGATGTTTTTCGCTACGGCATCGGCTACGGGAACGACAGCATAGCCTTTGATCCTGCTGCTGATATTCGACAAGTACAGCTTCTCGATATCGTAAATCCAGCTGATATGTACTACGCGCTCAAAAATGGCGCGCTGGTAATGACTATTATCGAGACTGGTCAGAGCATCACCATTGAGGGTTATGCCGGTGTCAATGGACCAACCGCGCGGATCGTCCTAGCCGATGGGGCTGAGCTTTTGCCTGAGCTGTTGTGGAGCGGTGCTAACGAAATCGAAGGAAGTTCGGGAGACGATCAGCTTTACGGCTACGACGGCGAGGACTATATCTATGGCTTCGGCGGCGACGACCGTATCTGGGGTGGAAATGACAGAGATTATCTGGTCGGTGGCTGGGGTAAGGACACAATCTACGGTGGCAGCGGTAACGATATGTTGCAGGGAGATTCCCACTACCCCTATTGGTGGATGAATGGTGGGGAAGACGATTATCTGGATGGTGGTGAGGGTGACGACAACATCTACGGTAATGACGGGAATGACACTCTGCTGGGTGGTGCAGGCAATGACTCTATTAGCGGGCAAGATGGTGCTGATGTCCTGAATGGTGGCGCCGGTAACGATGCGCTTTACGGAAACGCGGGTTCAGATCTCTATGAGTTTGGCCGCGGTGGCGGTCGTGACATCATCCGGGAGTTCGGTTGGATGGGAGAGAGTGGGCCGCAGTTTGGCGATATCGACACGCTTAGGTTCGATGCCAGTGTGCTGAAGGAAGAAATCGTTGTGTATCGAGACGATCGCTTCAGCAGCACGTTGCAGTTTGTGATCGAAGGCACCGACGATTCGATCGCCGTGCTGGATTTCTTTGATTACTTGACTTACAACACGCGCGATTCGATCGAGCAGGTCGTGTTCACCGACGGCACCACCTGGGATCTGGAGGAGATTTTATATCAGGCCATGCGCGGCTCTCATCGCAACGACAACCTGATGGGTTTGTACGCCAAGGATGATTTCATCAATGCCGGAGCAGGCAATGACCGGGTGATGGCGCTCGAGCATGACGACACTATCCAGGGTGGGAAAGGCAACGACAGCATAGAAGCGGGTGAGGGTGACGATGTCCTGCTAGGTGGCAGTGGTTCAGACATTCTCTCTGGCGATGCTGGCAACGACATTTACCGTTTCGGCCTGGGCTCTGACTTGGATGTCATCACCAATGGCTCAATCGTACTCACCGATCATGATGTGATTGAGCTTGGTGAAGGCATTACTACCGAGAACATCCGCCTCGCACGCTCCGGCGATGCATTGGTGATTGACATCGACGGCCATGCCGACCGGCTGATCGTCCTGGGGCACTTCATCACCGACGAACACTGGAGCCGTGGTGGCCCTATTGATGCTTTACATTTCGCCGATGGCACCATTTGGGTTCAAGAGGACATCCTGGCAAAGCTTGTTGCACCTCTCGAAGCTATCGCGGTCAACATCGATGGTGTGCCCTATGCCGATCTTCAGGATGCTGGCGGCTACGTCATCGGCATCCAGAATACGTTGGGCGAGGTCCACCGTGAAACGGCGGGAGCCACTTGGTTCGATATCGGGCCAGGGGAGGCGCGCCTGTTTGGCGGTGCTTCCGGGGATACCTACGTGTTCGGCAAGGGCTATGGGAGCCAGGCGATACACGATGCCGGTGGAACGGACCGGGTCCTGTTCAATGCTGACTTGTCACCAAGCGACGTGACCCTTTACAAGCTCGGCAACGATATGGAAGTGCATGTGGAGGGTCAGTCGCCGCTCACCATCGTTGGATTCTTTAGCGAAGGCGGCATGGCGGCGATCGAATCGATGGTCTTCGCCAACGGAACTGTCTGGGATTCCGCATGGCTGCATACCAATGCCGTGAACCCGGACGTAACCTTGAACGGAACTGCGGGCAGCGACATCCTGCTTGGAAGCGTCGGCAATGATCAGCTATTTGGGCTGGAGGCTAATGATCAATTAGAAGGCGACAGCGGTGACGACCTGCTCGACGGCGGCACCGGTGCGGATGTGATGCGTGGCGGCAAGGGTAGCGACACCTACGTGGTGGATGATGCGAGCGATTCGATTTTCGATAATGGGTATGCCAGTGATTCCTGGACGAGAGAAATCAATACGGTACGTAGCAGTATCGATTACACGCTGGGCGTAAACTTGCAGCGGTTGATTCTTGATGGAACTGCCGATCTCAACGGGACTGGCAACGGAGAATCCAACACCCTGCAGGGCAATGCTGGCGCCAATGTTCTGACCGCCGCGGCTGTGGATGATTACTCCTCCTGGGCCGATTGGATCGATGGCGGTGCGGGAAATGACATTCTGATCGGTGCCTGGGGTAACGACACCCTTATTGGTGGGGCCGGTAACGACCGCATGGAAGGCGGTGGTGGCGATGATCTCTACTATGTCGACAGTCTTGGTGATGTCATCGTCGAAGCCGAGGACGAGGCTCCTTCATTCCCCATGGCAATGGCGATGCAGTTGTCGAGCGACGCGACGAATTCATCTGTCGGGGATTCAGGAGCCCCTGGCATTCCCGCAATGGGCGAACATCCTTATCGCAATGGTGACACGGTGGCCGCCAGCATCGACTTTACTTTGACTGAGGAGCTGGAGTCGCTGATTTTGGTCGGTACAGCCGTAAACGGTACCGGGAATGAGTTCAGCAATTGGCTAAGCGGGAACGCGCAAGACAACGTGCTGAGCGGCCTAGGTGAGTATGACACCATCTATGGCGGTGCCGGGCGCGATGTCTTGTACGGTGGCGATGGTGGGGATGAGCTGGATGGCGAAGATGGCAACGACACGTTGGTTGGTGGCGATGGCGATGACTTCTACATCTATACCGCTGGGCAAGGTCACGACACCATCGTGAATGTCGATGTCTACGGCGAAGATATGTTGCGTGTGAGCGGAGCCGCATTCGATCAATTCAGGTTCGATCGTATTGGCGATGACATGGTCGCAACGTTGAGTGATCAATCCGGTAGTTTGACGTTCAAGGATTGGTACACGGAGAGTGCCAACCGTGTCGACCGGCTGTACGACCGGAATTGGATGGAACTCACCTCCGATCAAGTAGACAGCTTGGTCGGTGGGGCGGAGTTGAGTCAACTGATTGGTGCGATGGCACAGGGCGAAGCGGGACAGGAGGTCTATGCGCAATCCTGGAGCGAACGCAGCAATCAGCCACATCTCATGATCGCTGCGGTCTGACGGTCTTTATTGCTGAATCCTTTCCCCGCAAAGGCCGTCATCGGTTTTGCGGGGTTTGGGCTGCAAACTACGTGGTGTTGCGCGCTGGTGGATGCCGCAAATAGCAGTGGGCGTAGAATCGCCCCATGAGCAACGCACTCCCCGATTACCCCACCCTCCAGTCCATTGGCTGGCCCTGGCCTGGCCCTGCCGAGGATCCTGCCTGGCAGGCGCTCTTTGCCGCGCATCCGCAGGCGTTGCCGGCGCGGGTGGTGGAGCAGCACCGCACCGGCTATGTGGTGGCCGATACGCCGGAGGCCGGTCTCAAGGCCGAGTCGCTGCCGGAGTGGCAGCGGCCGCGGTTTCCCAGCCATGAGCGGGCGTCGGTGGGCGATTGGGTGCTGATGGAGGGCAAGCGCATCGTGGCCTTGCTGCCACGGCGCACCTCGATCAAGCGCGGTGCGGCTGGCGAGCATTACCACCAGCAGGTGATCGCGGCCAACATCGATACGGTGTTCATCGTGTGCGGGCTGGATGCGGACTTCAATCCGCGCCGCATCGAACGCTATCTGCTGCTGGTCGGCGGCGGCGGTGCCGAGCCGGTGGTGGTGCTGACCAAGGCCGACCAGACCGAATACGCCGAGGACGCATTGGCGGTGCTGGAGGAACTGGAAGCGCAGAACATCCCGCTGCGCGCGGTCAACGCCAAGGATCCGGACAGCGTGGCGGCGCTGCGGCCATGGCTGGGCGATGGCCGTACCGCAGTGCTGGTGGGCTCGTCCGGTGCCGGCAAGTCGACGCTGACCAATACCCTGCTCGGGTCGCAGAAGATGAAGACCAATGCGGTGCGCGAGAACGATTCGCGCGGCCGGCATACCACCACCCACCGCGCCTTGATTCCGTTGCCGTCCGGTGCCTGCCTGATCGACACGCCCGGCATGCGCGAGCTCAAACCGACTGGCGAAGAGGATCTGGCTGAAGGCGGCTTCTCGGATGTGGAGGCGTTGGCGGCGCAGTGCCGCTTCAACGATTGCGCACATATCGCCGAGCCCGGCTGTGCGGTGCAGGCGGCGATCGAGGCCGGCGAGCTGGATCCGGAGCGGGTGGCCAATTACATGAAGCTGCGCGTGGAAGTGACCGCTGCGGCCGAAAAGCTCGCGACCCGCGTCGCCCAGAACGCCCGTGGCAAGGGCTCGGGCAAGCGGCCGGCCAGCGTCGATCGTCCCGGACGGCGCTGATGCCAGCGCGCAAGGGGCCGCCGGACATCGTCCACCACGCGGCGCTGGATGCGCGCCTGGTCAAGGCCGTGCGCGGTGTGCGCCTGCTCGCCCTGGCGAGCTGGCCGCGTGCATTGCAGGAGCCGTTTCTGCAGGGTGTGGCGCGCGGGCAGCCTGAGCTGCCGCAGGTGGAGTATCCGGTTCTGGATTTCGGCGATACCCGGCGCGAGCTGGCGGCGATCGCCAAGGATGCCGATCCGCATCACCCGTTGGGCGCCTACCTGATCGACTCGACACATAGTTGGGGCCTGGCTGCCGGCCTGCTGGAATCGCTGGGCACCCCGGCAGTGAGCGATTACTCGGCGCAATTGTTCGGCGTGCCCGACGACCCGATGCCGGGCAACGGTCCGACCACGCGCGAGGCGGCGCGGCATTTCATCCAGATCGCGCAGGAACTGGACCGCGAACTGCTGGCGCCGGAAGAGCAGGTGCCAGTGTCGGCAACCGCCCTGCGCATGCAGCTGCAAAACGATCTGGATGCCTTCTTCGAAGGACGCGTCATCACTGTCACGCTGGATCCGGATCTGCTCGCCAAGGCGGCGGCCGGCGCGCACCGCATCCGCTTGCGCAGCGGCGCGACTTTCAGCGATTACGACCGTGCGCAGCTGTTCCATCACGAAGCCCTGGTGCATTCGCTCACCGCACTCAACGGGCGCGCGCAGGTGCATCTGCCCAGCCTGGGTATTTCCTCGCCGCGCACCACGGCGACACAGGAAGGGCTGGCCACGTTCGCCGAGCAGATCACCGGCAGCATCGATATCGAACGCATGAAGCGAATCAGCCTGCGCATCGAGGCGATTGCGATGGCGCGCGCGGGCGCCGACTTCATCGAGGTGTTCCGCTATTTCACCGGCAGCGGGCAGAGCGCCACCGAAAGCTTTTCGTCGGCGCAACGCGTGTTCCGCGGCGTGCCCACTGCAGGCGGCGGCGCGTTCACCAAGGACACCGTGTATCTGCGCGGCCTGGTCGCCGTGCATACCTTTTTCCGGCATGCCTTGCAGCGCGACCAACTGCAGCTGTGCCGTTATCTGTTCGCCGGCAAGATGGCGTTGGGCGATGTGGCGCGGTTTGCGCCCTTGTTCGACAGCGGGGTGTTGGTTGCGCCGCGCTGGCTGCCGCCGTGGGTGAGCCGGGTCAGCGGGCTGGCCGGCATGCTGGCGTTTTCGTTGTTCGCCAATCGCATCCGTATGGATCAATTGCAGCCACCGGCAATAAATGTCTGAGATGACACACTGCGTTTGATGAGTGCATGTACGCGATCACATGGTGATCGCGTCGGTGAACCTGCGCAGGCACGCCCGTGCGGTTTACACGAGGCTGCAACGAGCCGGACTGCACACTGCACGCCTCGCCCGATTCGGGGCATAACACGAGGCAATGCGATGAAAATCTTGATGGTGCTCACGTCTCACGACCAGCTGGGCGATACCGGCAAGAAGACCGGCTTCTGGCTGGAAGAATTCGCCGCGCCGTACTACGTCTTCAAGGATGCCGGCGCCGACATCACCGTGGTCTCGCCCAAGGGCGGCCAGCCGCCGCTGGACCCCAAGAGCGACGAGCCCGATGCGCAGACCGAGGCCACCAAGCGCTTCAAGCAGGATGCCGAAGCGCAGAAGGTGCTGGCCACCACGCATCGCCTTGCCGATGTCAAAGCAGCGGATTTCGATGCGCTGTTCTACCCGGGCGGTCATGGCCCGCTGTGGGACCTGGCCGAAGACAAGCAGTCGATCGCGCTGATCGAAGCCTTCGCCGCAGCCGACAAGCCGCACGGCCTGGTCTGCCATGCGCCAGGCGCACTGCGTCATGTCAAGGGAAGCGATGGCAAGCCGCTGGTCAACGGCCGGCGCGTGACCGGCTTCACCAATGGCGAGGAAGAGGCGGTCGGTCTGACCAAGATCGTGCCGTTCCTGGTCGAAAACGTGCTTACCGAACTCGGTGGGAAGTACGAGAAGAAGGCCGACTGGGCGGTGCATGTGATCGCCGACGGCACCCTGGTGACCGGCCAGAACCCGGCCTCGTCGGAAAAGACCGCTGAGACCTTGCTCGAGCTCGCGAAGCGCTGATCCCGGTTGTCGTCCGATTTTTCTGCTGAAGTCTTGCGACAGCGACAGCGACAGCGACAGCAGCAGAAACATTGGAAGCAGCGACGATCCATCGATCGTTGCTGCTTAGAGTCGCTTACGAAACGTAGCGAGCAGTCGTCAGGTGGGCGTCGGCGGCACGGAGGAACCGCTGTGTACGCGTGGTATGTGTACGCGTGGTACATGCCGCACCGGGCACCGGCCGCGCCCGCCTGGCGGCGAGCGCAGTCGTCTTGTTAGTTGCTCTTAGGTTGTCGCTTTGCATCTCAATAACCGTAAGGTGCCTGCCCCTCATCGCGTACCGAAAGCGGTGACGCCAGGTCGATGGGAAGGCCCAGTACCCCGGGCGAAAGCGATAAAAATCCAGGTGCAAGAGGTGCAAGCCCCTCTCCCGTCGGAGAGGGGTTGGGGGTAAGGGCGCGGCTTACTCAAGGCGCTGCAGATCACCGCGCAGCGCATCCCCGCGGGCATGCTCAAACACCGCGCTTCAACCAACGAACGCCGTAAGCCGGGAGCACAAGCACTGCGCGATCGCTCGGCGCTGCGGCATCCACACCATCGTCAGTCGCCAACACCGTCCATCCATCACCGCCAATCGCTGCAAGCGTCAACTCACGTGGCTGCTCGCCGAAGTTATGCACGGCCAGGAAGCTGTCGCCACGCGTCAACGCAAAGAGCTGCGGGTCGCCCAGCGCAATGCTGCCAAGCGCCTGATCGGCGGCCAGTGCGGGAATTGCCGCACGCTGCTGGATCAATGCGCGTAGTCGGCGATACACCTTCCCGGCCAGGCAATTTGCATCGTTGCGCTGCGTGGCGATCTGCCAGTCCATCGCCGGGCGATGCAGCCAGCGGCCTTCATGCTGACGGTGCGCATCCATCCGGTAACCGATGTCGTTGGGCAATGCGAGTTCGTCGCCCATGTAGATCAGCGGCACGCCCGGCATCGCCAGCGCGATGGCATAGAGCAGCACCAGTCGATCCACTGCAATGCGCAACGCCGCTGCATCGCCGGTCTCCTGTGCGGCCTGGATGCCGGTCAGCGCCGCGGCCATGCCGTTGGTGCCGTGCACGCCGTCGCCGCTGCTCTGGAAGCTGTCGCCGCGCGCGTAGCTGCCAGGCACCTCATTGGCATAGAAGCGCGCGACGTCACGCAGTGCGAAGGGTGGCTGCGCGGCATTGCCTGCCGCTTCGTGCTGCAACACGTTCCAGCCGATGTCGTCGTGACAACGCACATAACTCAGCCATGCGCAGTTGGCCGGCAACGGCGGGCTGTGTGCAATCACCTGATGCAGAATATCGCCGCGTTGCAGCGCCAAGGCCGACCAGCCGGCCGCCATCAGCGTGCTGTGGTAAGCCAGATGGCATTCGTGGCCCTGGTCTGCGCCGCTGCCGAAGTAGGGAGGCAGTTCGGCCATCGGCACGATGGCTTCGGCCTTCATCGCCACCGAAGGCGCCACGATATCGGCCACCGCACGCAGCGCCACCAGGATGGTGTGGGCCTCGGGCTGGTTCATGCAGTTGGTGCCGGGTCGCTTCCACAGGTAGGCAGTGGAATCCAGTCGGAAGGCTTCCACGCCCAGGTTGGCCAGCTGCAGGAGGGCCAGCGCCATCTCGCCGAACACCGCCGGGTTGCTCCAGTTCAGATCCCACTGATAGGGGTAGAACGTGGTCCACATCCACTGCGCGGTGTCCTCCACCCAGGTGAAATTGCCCGGTGCGGTATGCGGAAAGACCTGCACCAGCGTGGCGTCGTACTGGTCGGGAAGCTGGCGGTCGGCAAAGTGATGGTAGTAGTCGAGGTAACGCGTGTCGCCGGCGCGTGCGGCGCGGGCCCAGGCATGGTCGTCGGCAGTGTGGTTGAGGACGAAGTCCGCACACAGGCTGATGCCGGCCTCGCGCAGCCGTGTGGTGAGCGCGACCAGATCGTCGTTGCTGCCGAGGCTGGGTTCGACCTGGCCGTAGTCGCTGACCGCGAAGCCACCATCGTTGTCGCCGGCGCGTGCGCGCAGGAACGGCAGCAGGTGCAGGTAGCGCACGCCCAGCTCCTGCAGGTAAGGCACGCGTTCGGCCACACCCTGCAGTGTGCCGGCAAAGCGGTCCACGTAGGCGCTGTAGCCCAGCATGTGCTGCTCGCCGAACCAGCCAGGTTTGCGCGTTGCATCCAGCTGCTGCAGCGCCTGCGGACGCTGCTGGGCACTGCTGCCAAGCGCAGCCAGCCAGTGTGTGAGCCATTGCGCGTAGTCGCCGCGCTCGCCATACAGCGTGTGCAGCGCCGCCAGCAGGCGCGGTGCGTGGCGATCGAAGCGCGCCAGCAGCGCGCCTGCCTGCGATGCATCCAGCGGCGCGGCAAATGCCGCGCGCCATGGGGTGAGATCGTTGGGGGAGGTACTCATTGGCAGCGGCCGGGCAGCGCCCGGCACGGGGTCCTTAGAAGTCGTAACGCAGGCTGATGCTGGTGGTGCGGCCGGCAATCGAGCGCGCGCGGATGATGCCGTTGGCCGGAATCGTGGCTTCTTCGGCTTCGGTCAGACCAAAGGTGTTGAACAGGTTGTTGACGTTGAGCGCAACGGTGAGCGCATCGGTCACGCGGTAGTCGCCGAACAGGTTGACCTGGGTGTAGCCGGGCATCTTCAGCTGGTTGGAATCCTGCGTATAGGCGTCGGTGGTGCCGATCAGGTTCACGCCGAACTGGTAGCCGTCGCCGCGATAGCTCGGCGTCAGCTGCCACACCACATCGGCCTGACGACGCGGCACATTGCCGGTATTTTCCGGAGTGATCTGGTCCCTGGAAATCTCCGCGTCGGTCCAGGTCAGGCCGCCGTTGACGGTAAAGCCCTCGTAGCGATAGCTGGCTTCCAACTCCACGCCGTGGGCTTCGTAGCTGCGGTTGAAGAAGCGCTGGCTGGTGACTTCGAAGTTCTGCTCCTGGGTGCGTGCGGAAAACGCGGTGGCGAACAGGCTCAGCCCGTCGCGACGCCACTTCAGGCCGGCTTCGGCCTGGCGTACCACGTTGACGCCCTCGTCGGACGACACCGAGCCATCGTCGCGCACCACGCCGAACAACAGGCGATCTGCGTTGGCGCGTGCGCCGCGGCTGATGCGCGCGAAGGCGCCCAGGTCATCGTTGATCAGGTAATTGGTTCCCAACGAGTACGACAGATAGTTCCAGTCGTAGTCCACCGGGCGTGCGTTGGCGGTGTCGACCGTGGCTACGCGTTGCTCCACCGGCTGGATGACGCCGTCGCCGTTGACGTCCAGGTTCTGCGCGATCGCGGTGCCGTTGTAGCTGCCACGCGCATCGCCCATGTCGTAACGCAGGCTGCCGTCGATGCTGAACTTGCCGCTGTCGAAGGTCAGTGCGACGTACGGCGCGTTGACGTCGTAGCGCACGTCGTAGCTGCGGGTGATGCAGCAATCGCCCCAGAACGGCGTGCCATACGCGTACAAACCGTTCTGCGAGCGCGACACGCCGGCGGCGTCGACCACGTTGAGCAGGCGCGAGTCGCGGCCCAGGCTCTGCACGTAGGAGTTCCAGGTCCAGTCCATGTCGATGGTCTGGCGTGAGGTGTAATAGCCCATGCGCAGGTTGAGGGTGCGGCCGTCGCCACCGAACTCGCGCGAAACGCTGAGGTCGTTGGTGACGTTGCCCAGGTCGTTGATGGCGACATTGAACAGATGGGTGCGGATCGCGGTGCCGGTGTAGGCCTGGCCGGCATTCGGGCCGTCGGCCTGCACCAGCTGCGCACCGGCGCCGCCGATGGACGATGCCAGCGAGGCGGCATCGGTGACTTCGGCCGGGAACGGGCTGACGAAGCGGCCGCTGTTGTCGGCGATGCGGAATTTCTCGCTCAGGTTCCAGCCACTGCCCAGGTCGAACCAGGCTTCGGCGCCGATGGTGCGCGAGATCGGGTGCATGCCGTCGCCCAGGTCGGTGCGGCGCGGCCGGTTGTTGCCATCCAGGCCGACATCGGTGCGGAAATTGCGGCTGTACAAGGTGTCGTTACCGGGATCGAAACCGGGAAAGCCGCCCAGGTCTGGGGAGCCGTCGCGGCCGCGCACGGAGGTGGGCACCGGCAGATAGCCGGCGGCGCGGTCGTTGAGGTATTTGCCGTATAGGCGCACGTAGCCGTTGTCGAACAGACGGGTGAGGTTGGCCTTGAGCTGGCCGCCCTTGTCGGTGGTGTAGCCGGCATCGCGCACGCCATCGCCCTGGCGGAAGAAGCCACCGATGTTGAACTGCCACTGCTCGGCGAATGGCGCGCCGTAATTGAAGTCGATGCGGGTGTTGTCGTAGTCCAGACCGCGGCTGACACCGACGCTGCCACCTTCGGTGTCGCCAGTCTTGCTGATGAAGTTGATGATGCCGCCGGGCGCGTTGCTGGTGAACGTCGAGGCCGAGCCGCCGCGAATCGCCTCAATGCGATCCAAGGTGAAATCCGAACGCAGGAAGATATCGGCGTTGCCGAAGGCGATGTCGCCGAACTCCATCACCGGCAGGCCGTCTTCCTGCAGCTGCAGGAACTTGGCGCCGCCGGATGCGACGGGGAGGCCGCGCACGGCGATATTGGCATTGCCTTCGCCGCCGCTGGATTCGGAGCGGATGCCGGGAATGTTGCGGAAGATCTCGGCGGTGCTGCGCGGCGCCGACTGCTCGATGGCCTCGGCGCCCACGGTGCTGACCGAGACACTGGATTTCAACTTGGTGGTGGCGGTGGAGGTGCCGGTGACGAACACCGAGTCCAGATTGACCGCAGCGCTGTCGGCAGCCGGCGGTGTGGCGGGCGCGGCTGCTGGCGTGTCCTGTGCCAGCGCGGCGGGCGCGCACAGGCAGGAAACGACCGCGCAGGCCAGGGCATGCAGGCGCAGGGTGTGCAAGGTGGACATCGCGATTCTCTCTCTCACAGGTGGTGGTATGCCGACGCCTGCATCGTCCCCTCCCAGGGGCCGGCCGTGTGGCCTGCAGTGCGAGCGCAGTAATACGCCGCACTACAATCGATTGCAATCCTGCAGTGCAGCATTGTCATGCGAAATATTGAGTCCCTAACGAGATCGACGGATCTGCTGCAGCGCAGCGTTACAATCGATTGCAAAGACGGCAGGGTACAGTGCGCTGCGGCCACTGGGTGCCGCACCGATGCCCAGGGCCCTGCATGTCGTCGACCGCGTCTCCGTTCTCCTTCGCGCGCATCCTGGCACTCAATGCCGGCTTCTTCGGCGTGCAGTACAGCTTCGGGCTGCAGCAAAGCAACATGAGCCCGATCTACAACTATCTGGGTGCCGATCACGCCAGCCTGCCGTACCTGTGGCTGGCAGGGCCGATCACCGGGCTGGTGCTGCAGCCGTTCGTGGGTGCGTGGAGCGACGGCTCGGTGACCCGCTGGGGCCGGCGCATGCCGTACATGGTGCTGGGCGCGCTGGTGTGCAGCCTGTGCCTGCTGGCGATGCCGTTCAGTACCGCGCTGTGGATGGCGGTGTGCCTGCTGTGGGTGCTGGATGCGGCCAACAATGTGGCGATGGAGCCTTACCGTGCGCTGGTCAGCGATGTGCTCGCGCCACCGCAGCGGCCACTCGGGTATCTCACCCAAAGCGCGTTCACCGGGCTGGCGCAAACGCTGGCGTATCTCACCCCGCCCGTGCTGGTGTGGATGGGCATGAACCAGGACGCCGCCAATGCGCACCATATTCCGTACGTCACCATCGCCGCGTTCGTGATCGGCGCGGGATTTTCCGCCGCCTCCATCCTGCTCACTGCGCGCAGCGTGCGCGAGCCTGCAATCGCGCCGGCCGAGATCGCGCGCATGCGCCAGCGCGGCGCCGGGCTGGGTGCGGTGGTGCGCGAGATCGGCGGCGCGTTGCGCGACATGCCACCGACCATGCGCCAGCTGGCGCCGGTGATGCTGTTCCAGTGGTATGGAATTTTCTGCTACTGGCAGTACATCGTGCTGTCGTTGTCGACCACCTTGTTCGGCACCACCGACGCCACCTCGCACGGCTTCCGCGAGGCCGGTCTGGTCAATGGGCAGATCGGTGGGTTCTACAACTTCATCGCGTTTCTGGCGGCCTTTGCGATGGTGCCGGTGGTCCGCCGCTTCGGCCCCAAGTACACGCATGCCGCGTGCCTGCTGGCTGCGGGCATCGGCATGTGGGTGTTGCCGGGTATCGAGAACCGCTGGTTGCTGCTGTTGCCGATGATCGGCATTGGCCTGGCCTGGGCCAGCATGATGGGCAACCCCTACCTGATGCTGGCCGACAGCATTCCACCCGAACGCACCGGCGTGTACATGGGCTTGTTCAACCTGTTTATCGTGCTGCCGATGCTGATCCAGATCGTCACCCTGCCGCTGTATTACGACCGGCTATTGCACGGCGACCCACGCAACGTGATCCAACTGGCTGGTGCGCTGATGCTGGCCGCGGCGGTGGCGATGCTGTGCGTGCGGGTTCGCAGGTCGAAAGTGATATTGGAAGATTCGTAGGAATTCCTGGCTGACATCGCCGGCTGCCGAAGATGCGAGACGTGCCTGCCTGGTTACCTGGGTTGCCGAGTACGGTGGACCGACTGACCGTCCGCCCTCATCCGCCCTTCGGGCACCTTCTCCCGCAGGCGGGAGAAGGAAGTAGGCTGCTGGCCGGTATCTCCGAATCCGCAATCCCAAATCCCAAACCCCAAACCCCGAATCCCGAATCCCGAATCCCGAACCCCGAACCCCGATTCCCGATTCCCGATTCCCGATTCCCGATTCCCGACTCCCGACTCCCGACTCCCGACTCCCGAACCCCGAACCCCGAACCCCGATTCCCGACTCCCGACTCCCGATTCCCGATTCCCGATTCCCGATTCCCGATTCCCCGCCTCACGCCGACTCGCGCACCACCAGCTTCACCGGCATTTCAACCGATTCCACTGTGTCGCCCGCGATCAGCGCCAACAGCCTGTCCACCAGCAGGCGTGCGGCCAGGTGGAGATCCTGCCGCACCGTGGTCAGCGGCGGCTGGCTGTAGGCGGCCAGTGGGATATCGTCGAAACCCACCAGCGAGATGTCCTGCGGCACACGGTGTCCGGCCTCGACCAGGGCGCGGATCGCGCCCACGGCAATCACGTCGGAAGCAGCGAACAGGCCATCCGGCGGGTCGGTCTTCTTGAGCATCGCGCGGGTCAGGCGGTAGGCATCTTCGCTGACGAAATGGCTGCGCGCATGCAGCCGGGTGTCGAACTCCAGCCCGTGCTGTTCGAGCGCATGACGGTAGCCGGCAAAGCGCGGCGCCACCTCCGGTAGCTGGTCATCGCCGAGGAAGGCGATGCGCTGGCGGCCGCTGGCGATCAGGTGTTCGGTGGCGAGCGCGCCGCCCTGGAAATTGTCGCTGCCCACGCTGATGTACGCCTGCCCATCGATGCGGCTGCCCCACACCGCCATCGGCAGGCCATCGCGTGCAGCCTGGTCCAGCGCGGCGTGTTCGGAACTTTGCCCCAGCACGATCACGCCATCGGAGCGGCTGCCGCGTGCGAGCTGTTCCACCCAACCGTCCTGGTGCCGGTCCAGCTTGGACAGCAGCATGCTGTAGCCGCGCCCGGTGAGTTCTTCGGCCAGCAGCGCCAGCATGGTCATCAGGAACGGGTCGGACAGCGGTTGGTCCAGTGCATGCATCATCGGCACCGCCACGCTCACCGTGTTGGAGCGTTTGGCGCGCAGGCTGCGTGCGACCGGATCGACCTGGTAGCCGGCATCGGCGGCGATCTGCTTGATGTAGGCGCGGGTACGCTCGGCCACCACCGGGCTGCCGGCCAGGGCGCGCGACACGGTGGATTCGGACACGCCCGCCATGCGGGCAATGTCGGCCATCTGCGGGCGCGCATTGGGCGGGGTGCGTTCTGAGGGTTTGGCCATGGCAGCGCACTGCGGAAAAGCCAGAGTGTAATCAGTTCGCATTGCAGGCGGGTCGTTCGCGCAGTGGCGGCCGCTTGCGCGCGCGGGCAGGGCGCACATGCGCACCGATCTCCTAGCCACGTGGGCGCTGCTGCAGATCGAGCGCCGGACGTACAGGGCAGGCGGGCAGCGGGACATGCAGCCGTGCGCGGTGAGAGCGTGGTATGCGTGCAGCGCGACGGGCGGCGATTGCGCGCCCGCTCAACCCATGTAGAGGCCGCCGTTGACCGCGTAGTCGGCACCGGTGACGTACGCGGCATCGTCAGACGCCAGCCAGGCACACAGGCCGGCCACTTCCGAGGGCTTGCCCAGGCGGCGCACCGGCACCGAGGTGGCCAGGCGGTCGAGCACGTCCGGCGGAAAACTGCTGATCGAGGCGCTGGCGATATAGCCGGGCGAAATGGTGTTGACGGTGACCCCGCGCGAGGCGACTTCCTGCGCCAGCGCACGGCTGAAGCCATGCATCGCGGCCTTGGCGGTGGCGAAATTGATCTGCCCGATCTGGCCCTTGTGCGCGCTGACCGAACCGATGTTGACGATGCGTCCCCAGCCGCGCGAGGTCATGCCATCGACCACCTGCTTGGTGATGTTGAACAACGAATGCAGGTTGCTGGCGATCACCGCATTCCAGTCGTCGCGGCTCATCTGCCGGAACAAGGTGTCGCGGCTACCACCGGCGTTGTTGACCAGCACATCGATCTCGCCGACTTCGGCCTTGACCTTGGCAAACGCGGCGACAGTGGAATCCCAGTCGGCGGCATTGCCTTCGGAGGCGACGAAATCGAAGCCCTGCTCGCGCTGCTCACGCAACCAAGCCGACTTGCGCGGCGAATTGGGGCCACAACCGGCCACCACGGTATGCCCGCTGCGTGCCAGCTTCTGGCAAATCGCGGTACCGACACTGCCCATGCCGCTGGTGACGTATGCGATGCGGAGAGTCATTGGTGAACTCCTTCGGAGTTTGGGAATCGGGAATGGGGAATGGGGAATGGGGAATCGGGAATGGGGAATCGGGAATGGGGAATCGGCAGAGCAGGAGCCGCTTTTGCGGTTTCTATCTTTCTACATGGAAGTCAAGAATCGAGACGACTGCACGGCGCAGCTCTTACGATTCCCGATTCCCGATTCCCCATTCCCCATTCCCGGCGGTCAGCGCGCCAACGGGAAGAGACCAAACACCAGCCCGCCGCCCAGCATCAACAGCGAGATCAGCACCGCCCACTTCAGCGTGAAGCGTTGATGGTCGGCAAAGTCGACCTTGGCCAGGCCGACCAGCAGATAGGTCGAGGGCACCAGGGGGCTGAGCAGATGCACCGGCTGGCCGGCCAGCGAAGCGCGGGCCATTTCCACCGGGGTGATGCCGTAGTGGCCGGCGGCTTCGGACAGGATCGGCAACACGCCGAAGTAGAACGCGTCGTTGGACATGAAGAAGGTGAACGGCATGCTGACGATTGCGGTGATCACCGCCAGATACGGACCCCAGCTGTCCGGAATCACTGCCAGAAAACTGCGCGACATCGCTTCGACCATGCCGGTATTGGACAGGATGCCGGTGAAGATGCCGGCCGCGAAGATCAGCGACACCACCGACAGCACGTTGCCGGCGTGGTTGACCAGCCGGCGGCGCTGTTCGGCCAGATTGGGATAGTTGATCATCAAGGCCAGCGCGAAGCCGATCATGAACAGCACCGGCATCGGCAGCACGCCGATCACCAGCGCGGCCATCAGCGCCAGGGTCAGGATCAGATTGACCCACAGCAGCTTGGGGCGCTTCATGTCCTCGGTGTCTTCCACGCGCGGCAGCGCGTCGTTGTCCTCGGGAATGCTGGTGTCCAGCCAGTTGCCGTCGGCCGGCAGGCGCACCACGCCCAGGCGGCGGCGCTCGCGCATGCCCAGATACCATGCCAGCGCGATGATGCCGGCAATGGCCAGCAGCATCGCCGGCACCAGCGGTACGAACACATCGGCCGGGTCTACATGCAGGGCGGTGGCCGCACGCGCCGTGGGGCCGCCCCAGGGGGTCAGATTCATCACACCGCTGGCCAAGATGGTCACGCAGGTCAGGTTGAGCGCGTTCATGCCCAGGCGTTGGTACAACGGCAGCATCGCCGACACGGTGATCATGTAGGTGGTAGAGCCGTCGCCATCGAGCGAGATCAGCATCGCCAGGATCGCCGTGCCCATCACGATCTTCAGCGGGTCGCCCTTGACCAGGCGCAGGATGCGCCCGACCAGCGGGTCGAACAGCCCGGCATCGATCATCACCCCGAAGTAGAGGATGGCGAACATCAGCATCACGCCGGTGGGCGCGATCTTCTTGATGCCGTCGAGCATCATCTCGTTGATGCCGGTGCCGAAGCCGCCCAGCAGCGCGAACACGATCGGCACCGTGATCAGAGCCACCAGCGGCGACAGCCGCTTGCTCATGATCAGGTACATGAAGGTGATCACCATTCCGAAACCGAGCGCGGTCAGCATGCGGGCGAATCCTTTGGGGCGTGCAGCAGGGGGAAGGTGAAACACAGCGCAGCGCCGGGGGCGCGGCGATGGCCAGACGGATGTGCAGGTGCGCAGGGAAGTGCGCGTGCGTCTGCGTGTTGAAGACGCATCGCCTCGCCGCAGGGGCGGCGCCATGGCCGCAGGGCCATGCGGCATGCAGCCGTTATGTTGACCATGGGCGCGACAGTGCGATGCATCAGAAGTCGTACTGGAAGCGGCCGGTCACCGCCAGCGTGTGATCGACCACCGCATTCATCGTGCGGTCGCGGTTGCGGCTGTCGATGACATTGAGCATCACACGCAGATTCGGCTTGAAATACCAGTTGCCGCCCAGCGTCCACGACTGCGTGCTGGCATCGATGAAGTTGGGCTGTCCATCCAGATGTTGGTCGCCACGCATGTAGTCGTAGCGCAGCGCCAGTTCGAACGCGCCGCTGGGCCGACTGGGCGTGGCGATACGGCTGAAACGACCGGTCTTGCGATCGTAGCCACGCGATTCGCCGGTGACGAACCAGCTGACCAGACCATAGCTGGCCAGCACCTTGGCATGCTGGCTGCCATCGTCGAGCAGGCCGCCGCTGAATTCGCTCTGCCACGACCACGGGCCCAGCACTTCGGCATATTCCAGCGACCACTTGTCGAAATCGGTATCGCGGCCATCGGCAAACCGCGCCAGGGTGATGCGGCTGTTGTTGGCTAGATCGTTTTCCGGGCGCGGGCGGATCAGCAGCGGCGCCGTGCCGGCGCTGCCGGGGTGCGCGTAGCGCTCGTGCGCCAGGGAGACACCCAGATGGCGCAGGCGCGCCTCGCCCATTTCCGGTGCGAAGGTCAGGCGCGTGCCCAGTGCGCCGCCCTTGGTGGCCGAATTGTCGATGCTTTCCAAGCTGTAGAGCGCCGTGGACCAGGTCGCATCCGGGCGATTGGCCTGCCAGGAGATCGCCTTGCGGTAGATCGGCGCCAGCGTGGTGGCCGCGTAGCCGCGTTCCAGGAACGGCCCGTAGTTGGAGCCGGTGCGGTCGTCCAGCGAGAAGTATTGCTTGAACTGCCCCACGGTCAGCGTGCCGGCCGCGAACTTCTTGGCGATATAGACATCGCGTGCCAGGATGCCGCGGCTGCCGGGTTCGTACTGCAGGCCGGCGAATTCCGCTTCGGCCTTGTAGTTGAAGCCGTAGAACTTGCCCGCCACATCCAGCCAGGCGCGCCGGAACTGGGTGTCGTTGCGCTCGGGTGCACCGCGTTCATCGTTGTCGAACACGGTGAAGTCCCAGTGGATCCGCCCACCCACTTCGGCAGTGACCGGGCCTTCGTCATCGGCCGCATGTGCCGCCGGTGCCAGGCAGAGTGCAGCGCAGGCAGTGAAGGCACGCAGGCGCAAGGTGTCGTTGCTCACAGACCCTCCCAGGTACTTGTGTGAATCACGTTCAGCGATGCACCGCACAAACCGCCGCGGCGCGTTGGCAGCAGCCTAGTCCCGGGAAGCTGTCATGGACCTGTCGTTGGCGCGGGAATGGGGAATCGGGAATGGGGAATCGCAAGGGCGTTAAGAGCTTTTGTCCGCGAGGGCTGTTACCTTCCGGCCGCGACCCATCGCCGTTCCGATTCCCCATTCCCGATTCCCAATTCATGCGCCTGCTGCTAGTCGAAGACAATGCCGACCTCGCCGATGCCATCGTGCGGCGGATGCGTCGTAGCGGGCATGCGGTGGATTGGCAGGCCGACGGGTTGGCGGCGGCCAGCGTGCTGCGCTATCAGAGCTTCGATCTGGTGGTGCTGGATATCGGCCTGCCCAAGCTCGACGGATTGCGCGTGCTGGCCGGGATGCGCGAGCGTGGCGATACCACGCCGGTCCTGATGCTCACCGCGCGCGACGGTATCGAAGACCGCGTGCAGGCGCTGGATGTGGGTGCGGACGACTACCTGGGCAAGCCGTTCGATTTTCGCGAGTTCGAGGCGCGCTGTCGCGTGCTGCTGCGGCGCAACCGCGGGCAGGCCAGCGAAGTGGTACAGATCGGCGGATTCGTGTTCGACAACGCTGCGCATACGGTGATGCTCGATGGCGCGCCGATCGAATTGCCCAACCGCGAATACCGTCTGCTGGAAATCCTGATCGGACGGCTGGGCCAGGTAGTGGGCAAGGACGAGATCGGAAACGGGCTGTTCGGTTTCGACGACGATGTCGGGCCCAATGCGATCGAGCTGTATGTCGGCCGCCTGCGGCGCAAGCTGGCGGCCGCGCCGCTCCGCATCGTCACCGTGCGTGGCGCCGGCTACAAGCTCGAAGAAGCCGATCCGCATGCGCCGGTGGAGCCGGCCAGCGATGGCTGAGCCGCTGACGGTGGCGCCGTCGATCCGGCGCACCTTGCTGCTGTACCTGGGCAGCCTGTCGCTGCTGGGCGCGGTGGTGCTGTTCTTTGCCGCGCGCGATTACGGCGAGCGTGCGGCCAATCGTTCCTATGACCACCTGCTGGTGTCGTCGGCGCTTTCCATCATCGACAGCGTGGCATTGGTCGGCGGCGACTGGCAGGTGGATCTGCCGTATGCCTCGCTGGACCTGCTCGGCATGGCACCGGAAGACCGCGTGTTCTATCGCGTGTTCGATGCGCAGGGCCGCACCATCACCGGCGAGGACAGCTTGCCGCTGCCGGCGCAGGCCCCCAGCGATGAGCGGCCGGTGCTGTTCGATGCGCAGTACAGCGGCGAGCCGGTGCGCTTTGCGGTGGTGATGCATCGGGTGGCCTCGGCCTCCGAGCAGGGCGAGGTGCGCGTGCAGGTCGGCCAGACCCGGCGTGCACGCGATGCAGTGGCGCGCGATGTGGTGCTCAATGCCTTGATCGCGATCGGGGTGTTGTCGCTGCTGGCGCTGGGCCTGGTGTGGCTGGGCGTGTACCGCGCGTTGCGGCCGTTGCAGCGCATCGAGCGCGATCTGTCGCGGCGCGAGCCGTCCGACCTCAAGCCCCTGAGCGTGCCGGCGCCGCAGGAAATGCAGCTGATGGTGACCGCACTCAATCGCTTCATGGCGCGGCTGTCGTCCAGCAACGAGACCTTGCGTGCGTTCATGGCCGAAGCCGCGCACCAGATGCGGACGCCGCTGGCCGCCTTGCGTGCGCAGGCGCAGCTGGCCATGGACGACGACGACCCGCGCGAGATGCAGCGCAGCCTGGTCGCGATCGAGCGCAACGCCAGCCACATGAGCCGCTTGCTCAACCAGTTGCTCAGCGATGCCAGTGTGATCCATCGCGCCAACCTGCAGCGCTTCGCCACCGTGGATCTGGCCGAGGTGCTGCACCAGGCGCTGCACGAGGCCTTGCCGCGCAGCGAGGGCGCACCGCGCGTGCAATTGGCCATCGACCCGCAACCGGCGCTGCTGCGCGGCGATGCGCTGCTGCTGCGCGAAGCGCTCAAGAACCTGATCGACAACGCCTGCAAGTACGGCGGCGGCGCGCCGCTGCAGGTGGCACTGACCAGCGACGGACATCAACACGTGCTCACCATCGCCGACCACGGCCCCGGCATCCCGGCCGCCGAAGCCGAGCGCGTGTTCGAGCGATTCGTGCGCGGTCCGGACGCGCCTGCCGGCGGCGCCGGGCTGGGGCTGGCCATCGTCAAGCGCGTGGTGCAGGCGCATGGCGGCCGTATCGATCTGGCCAACCGGATCGGCGGCGGCCTGATCGCCTCGCTGCATTTTCCTGGAGGAACCGCATGATGCGCGCGGCCTGGTTACTGGTGTTGTTGCTGCTGCAAGGTGTTGCCACTGCGGCGCCGGGCGAAGTGCGGCGGTTTCCGGCACGCGGTGCCGCACAGGCGCAGCTGCGCGTGCAAGGCTCCACCGACCTGGAAGTGTTTGCGGCGGTGATCCAGGACTACCAGCGCCTGCATCCCACCACCGAAGTGGTCTACGAGGACGTGATTGCCTGGGACATCTACGATCACTACCTGCACCCGGGCAGAAACGCGATCCAGGCGGACATGCTGATCAGTGCCAGCATGGATCTGCAGACCAAGCTGGTGAACGATGGCCACGCATTGGCGCACCGTTCTGCGCAGACCGAGGCGTTGCCGGCCTGGGCGCAATGGCGGCACGAGGTGTTCGGCATCAGCTACGAGCCGGTGGCCATCGTCTACAACACGCGCAAGCTCGATCCCGCGCGGGTGCCGCGCACACGGCGCCAGTTGCTGGCACTGCTGCGCGCACCGGATGCGCCATTGCGCGGCAAGGTGGGCACCTACGATGTGGAGCGCAGTGGCGTGGGCTATCTGTTCGCCACCCAGGACGGGCAGGTGGGCAGCATCGCCGGCGCGCTGCTGGCCGCGTTGGGGGCAAACCAGGTCAGGCTGGAAGAGCGTACCGGGACCTTGCTCGATCGCGTCAGCCGCGGCGAGTTGTTGCTGGCCTACAACGTGCTCGGGTCCTACGCGCAGACGCGCATCGATGCCGGCGCGCCGCTGGGGATCGTGCAGCCGCAGGACTACACGCTGGTGGCACTGCGCACCGCGGTGATTCCCAAGACCGCACCGCATGCGCCCGAGGCGCGCAGGTTCCTGGACTACCTGCTGTCGCCGCGCGGCCAGCAGGTGCTGTCGCGCGAAGCGCGGTTGATGCCGATCCTGCCGGCGGCCGGCGGTCGCGGCGGGTCGGCGCACCCCCCGTTCCGGCCGATCCCGCTCGGCCCTGGCCTGCTGGTGTATCTGGACAAACTCAAGCGACGCCAGTTTCTGGATGCCTGGCGCGCGAGCACGCAGCCGCCGCGTTAGGGCAACGGCATTGGTCGCGTCCATGTGCCAGACTTGGCGCATGGCCGATCTCACCATTCTCGTCGCCGACGATCACCCGCTGTTCCGTGCCGCCGTGATCCACGTGCTGCAGCAGACCCTGCCGCAGGCGCAGGTGGTGGAAGCCTCCAGCGCCACCACGCTGAGCGCGATGCTGCGCTCGCACCCGCAGGCCGAGCTGGTGCTGCTGGATCTGGCCATGCCCGGTGCGCGCGGCTTCTCGGCGTTGCTGCATGTGCGCGGCGAGCATCCGGACATCCCGGTGGTGGTGATCTCGTCCAACGATCACCCGCGGGTGATCCGGCGCGCGCAGCAGTTTGGTGCGGCCGGCTTCATTCCCAAGTCCACGCCTGCCGAAACGATCGGCACCGCCGTGGCCAGCGTGCTGGAGGGCGGCACCTGGTTTCCGCCGATGACGGCCGAACGCTCCGAAGCCGACGCGCAGCTGGCCGCCAAGCTTGCCCAGCTCACCCCGCAGCAGTTCCGCGTGCTGCTGAGCCTGGCCGACGGCTTGCTCAACAAGCAGATTGCCCATGAGCTGGGGCTGGCCGAAAACACCGTCAAGGTGCATGTCACCGCCATCCTGAAAAAGCTGGATTGCTACAGCCGCACGCAGGCGGCGGTGCTGGTCAAGGCGCTGGAGCCGGAAGGCGAGGGTTAGCAGCGGCAGTGTCCTGGTTGTTGCAGCGGTGATGGCGCCGGTTACTGATGGGGCAAAGGTCAACGACGGTATCGCCCATGTACTGCTGCAAGCTCCTCGCGCCCGGGCAACTGCCGCCCTGCAGGGCGACAGCCACGTGATGCTTGCTCCCACTGCATGCCACGCAAAATTACTGCGTCACGGCGCGTAGCCGTTGCATGCCCATGATGCGGAACACGCGCTCGGTCTGCGCCTCGACCACGGCATTGACCGCTTCGGCACCGTAGTCGGCGAAGTCGACGGTGGTGCGCAGGGGTTTGGCACCCTTGGGCAGCGCAAGCACGCGCGCGATCTCGTCGGCCACTGCCTGCACCGGCGCCGGTTGCCCATCGCGAAACAGCCGGCGCAGGCCAGGCTCGTAGTTGTCCACCTCCGGCTGCACGGCGGCGTAGGCCTGTTCCATCGGCTCGGCCGGGCGCACCGCAGTCTGAAAGTGCGAGGTGCCATCCATGAAGGTGCCGGGCATGACGATCACGGTCTCGATGCCCAGCGGCTGCACTTCGTAGGCGGTGGTTTCGGCAACGGCGTCCAGCGCATATTTGCCGGCCACGTACGGCATCATGAAGGGCGCCACGATGCGGGTGATGGTGCTGCCGACGTACAGCAACACGCCATCGCCCTGGCGGCGCAGGTGCGGCAGCGCGGCGCGGTTGAGCCGGTGCGCACCTATCGCATTGGTATTGAAGCTGTCGGCCAGCTGCTCCGGGGTGAAGCCCTCGGCGGTGCCGATGAACAGATGCGCGGCGTTGTGGATCACCGCATCCAGGCGGCCGTGCGCGGCTACCACGCCATCGACTGCGTCCTGGCAGGATTGGGTCTGGTGGATATCCAGATCGACCACCTGTACATAGCCGCCGTGGTCGCTGGCGTAAGCCTCCAGCGCCTGCCGGCGGGCCGTGCTGCGGCCATGCGGATCGCGCACGCCCGCATAGACCGCATAGCCGGCGCGGATCAGCGTTTGCGCAGTGAGCAGGCCCATGCCCGAGCCGGCGCCTGAAATCACGACAGTTTTCATGGTGTCTCCTTGAGAGGGTGCGATGGTGTCGGTGCAGCATTGCCGCTGTTTTCCGCAGGCGAAGGCAGCACGGCTGCGCCGCGCCTGCGCCATGCGCGGTGCAACGTGGGGGAGGTCACAAGGCGGTGCGGCGGACTGCGGCGATGCGGTGGCGTGTCAGTCCGCCCGTTCGCGATGGAAGATCATGCCGCCGTGGTGCAGTTCGTCGGGGCCGACGAAACGGCCATCGGCCGTGAATCCGGTGTCATCCCAATAGCGGATGGTGGTGCCGGCGATTTCGTAACGGCCCTGATAGGCGCTTTGACGTGCATCGCGCGCTTCGTCATAGCGGCCGTTGGCCAGCAAGGCCTGGCGGATCCTGCCGTCGCCGGTGACCCACATGCCGAGGTAGGGGTGTGTTTGCATGGGCGTGTGCTCCGGCAGGGACGAGGATGTCGGGGGTGCGGGGTGGGCCGCGCTGGCCATGGCGGCGGCATGGCAGGCCACCGCCGCACCGGCGCCAAGCGCCATGGCCACGGCGATGCCCATACGCGTATCGGTCATCGGCGTGTCCTGCGTTTGAGTTGGGTGGGGGTGCGCTGCAACACGGCGTCGTAGGCGGCAAGATCCAGGAACGCATCCACCTCCACCGCCTTGCCGCCCTGCATGCGCAGAATCCACACGTAGCGGTTGCGGTAGCTGCCACCGTCCGGCAGGCCGGCGACGCCTTCCCATTGCACGATGACGTGCTCGCCGTCGGCCCACAGCCGTCGCTGCACCGGGCGCAGCGGCGAGGACAGGCGCTCGGTCAGGGGGCGCACGGCCTGGTCGACCAGTGCGTCGCGGCCGTGCAGGGTGCCCGCGCTCGGACCGGAGCCGTGGATGGTCCAGGCCACGTCCGGGGCCAGCAGTTCCTCGAACAGGTTGCCGTCACCGGCTTCCCAGCGTGCAAAGGCCGCATCGACGATGCGCTTGTTGCACGGCTGCAGCGCCTGGTCGACGCAGTTGTCGGCGGCGGCCGCCGGGGCGATGGTCCCCGGGGCCGCGATGCACGCAGCGGCGATCAACAGTGACGCTGCGAAGGTGGACGATCTGCTCATGCGCTCACTCCGGTCTCAGCTGCGCAGCTGCAAGGCATGCGTGCCGTAGATCAGCTGCTGCGCCATCGGCCGGCCAATGAAGCGTTCGGGGAAGATCGGCGCCAGCGCACTGGCCTGATCCAGGCGGGCCAGCTGCGCGTCGCTGAACACGATATCCAGCGCACCGAAGTTGTCTTCGGCCTGCTGCAGCGTGCGCGCGCCCACCAACGGCGAGACCACCGCAGGATGTTGCAAGGTCCAGGCCAGCGCCACCTGCGAGCGCGAGGCGCCCAGTTCCTCGGCGATGCTGCCGACCACATCGGCGATGTCCAGCGAACGTGCGTTGAGATGCCCGGTGGAGGCAATCACGCCCTTGCGGCTGGTGGAGACATCCGCGGCATTGTCGTCGGACAGATCATCGCGGCTGTACTTGCCGGTCAGGATGCCACCGCCCAACGGCGACCACGGCAACACGCCCAGGCCCAGCTCGCGCGCCATCGGCATCAGTTCGTGTTCGACGCTGCGTTCGACCAGGCTGTATTCGATCTGCAGCGCCACCAGCGGCGACCAGCCACGCAGGTCGGCCAGGGTCTGCAGCTGCGCCACGCGCCAGGCCGAGGTATTGCAGATGCCCAGGTACAGCACCTTGCCCGATTGCACCAGGTGATCCAGCCCGCGCATCACTTCCTCTGGCGAGGTGGTGAAATCCCAGGCATGCAGGTACAGCAGGTCGATGCGATCGGTGTCCAGCTGACGCAGGCTGGTCTCGACCGAACGGATCAGGTTCAGGCGGTGATTGCCGCCGGAATTGATGTTGTCCGCATCGCGCGCCATGGTGAACTTGGTGGCCAGCACGAAGCGCTCGCGGCGCTGCTTGATCAGGTTGCCGACGATGCGCTCGGCACCGCCGTTGGTGTAGTTGACCGCGGTGTCGATGAGGTTGCCGCCGCGCTCGGCATAGGCGGCGAAGATGCGCTCGGCCTCCTTGGCATCGGCGCCCCAGCCCCATTCTTCGCCGAAGGTCATGGTGCCCAGCGAGAGCGGCGAGACGCGCAGTCCGGAGCGGCCGAGCAGACGATACTGGTTCAACGAACGTGTCTGGGTCATGCGTGGTTCCTCCTGTGGTTGGCGGCATGTGTCGTGCGATGCACTTTGCCGCCAACCGGCAGGCCAGCGTGAGCCCGGTTATCCGCCATCCTTGCCCGATCCTCCGGATCGGTCGCCGGGGGCGCCGTCGTGGCAGGCTGCCCTTATCCCGGTAGGAGCGGCCCCGGCCGCGAGGGCGTTGCCAGCAGGGGACGGCCCTCGCGGCCGGGGCCGCTCCCACGATGCGCGTTGGACATGGATCGGTGTGGACACAGGGCGCCCAGGTCGGGCTGTCCTCAGGGCGTTGGCCGATAGACCACGATGCCGACGGTTCTGCCGACGTATTCCATGAACGGCGAATCCACCACCTTCTCGTTTTCCGCTCGCGACGAGGCATTGCGCAGCACCGGACCCTGGTCGGTCTGCAGGAAGATGCCGACATGGCTGACATCCAGCCCGGCGGCCGGGGAGTACCTGCCGATGTAGTCGCCGCTACGCAGTTGCCGGATGAGCTGGCGATCCACATCGGCGGCGGGGATATAGGTGATGGTCCGCTGCACCACCGGCAAACCGGGCAGGTAGAAGCTGCCGTCGGCTTTCAGGTTGAGCGCCTTGTCCACGCGCACTGCCTTGGAGCTCAGCGCTGCGGTGATGTCCTCGGCAAGCGGGTAGGAGCGGGTGACCCAGTCCGAGAAGAAGTGCTTGCGCGTGGCAAAGCCCACGATGCCATCGACGTAGCGGGTCAGGATCAGGCGGTCGACGAAATCCTGCTGCGAATAGGCGTGGCGCGCCGCTTCCACGTAGTCCAGATAGGTGAAGCAATCCAGACCCCTGAAATCGATGATCAACTTCTCCGGCGTGGTGGCCGAGCCCTGCAGCATGTTGGCCTGATACGGCGTGCCAAGAAATTCCGCCGAGATCACCTTGATCAGATGCCCAGCGCTCAGGCCGCGATGGCTGGAGACCTGATGCAGCACGCGGTTCAAGGTGTGCAGCGTGGATGGGTCGATCTCCGCGCGCACCGGGCCGGCCGGCTGCACGGTGGCCGGTGGCGTTGCAGCCTGCACCGGCAGATCTGCCGCGCAGCCGGCGACAAGCAACGAGGCGAACATCAGGCAGGCAGGTCTGGACATGATGGCTCCAATTTTCCAGGGGGAGAAAAATCGGCTAGTTGCATGTGCAGGCGCACGCTTGCACACACAGATGCGCAGGCACTGTATCGCCCTCGGGCAAGCGCGATTGACACCGCGCGCATTTCGGTGCGCCGAAACGAGCCAACAGACTGCACGCGCTGCAGGGCAGGGCCTGGAAATCACGGCATAGGCCGCATGCCGCGTGGCGGGACAGCATGCGGTCTTCTTGCGGTCAACACCCGACATCCCGGAGGCGAGCCGGTCACCAGGTTCCATGTGCAGACGCAGGTTTGCCGACCGTGCGCATCACCCGCGCCGCAGCAGCATTTGCGTCATCAATGCACGCAGGGCCGGCGGACGCACCGGCTTGGAAAGAAAGCCCCATCCCAACTCCTGTGCGTGCTCGCGCAGCGCCGGGTCCGGTTCTGCGGTGATCAGGATGATGCGTGGCTCACGCTGCCAGCGTTCCACCAGTTGCGGCAGCAGCATGGGGCCGTAGTGCGCGCCCATGCGCACATCCAGCAGCAACAGTTCCGGTGCATCGTCGGCAGTGGCGCCGGCAAGCGCATCGTCCGGGCCGCCGGCAAAATCCACCCGGCATTCCCAGCGTTCGAGCAGGGCACGGGTGGCCTCGCACACGCGCGGGTCGTCGTCCACGCACCACACGCGGCAGCCGTGCAGGATGGGGTCGTTGCCGGGCTCGGCAGGCGCCGTGGCGGGCGGCAGCTGCTGCCTGGCAATCGCAGCACGTTCGCCCAGCGGCAGGCTGACCGAAAACACGCTGCCGCTGCCCAGCGTGGAACGCAGGCCGATGCGGTGGCCCAGCAGGCGGCCGATGCGTTCGACGATCGCCAGCCCAAGGCCAGCGCCGCGGTCGTTGGCCACGCCATCGTCCAGTCGTCGGAACTCTTCGAAGATTTCGTGCTGCAAGGCGTCGGGAATGCCCGGGCCCTGGTCGTGCACTTCGATGCGCAGCCAGCCGCCGCGTCGCCGGCACCCCAGCAGCACGCGGCCGCGCGGGGTATAGCGGATCGCGTTGGACAAAAAGTTCTGCAGGATGCGGCGCAGCAGAGTTTCGTCGCTCAGCACCACCGCCGAGGTGGGCACGTAATTCAGCGCCAGTCCGCGGTCTTCGGCCAGGATGCCGAACTCGCGTGCCAGCGTTTCCATCAGTGGGGCGAGTGCGAAGTCGCGCACCTGCGTCTTCAGGCTGCCGGCCTCCAGCCGCGAGATATCGAGCAGGCTGTTGAGGATCGCATCCTGCGCGGCGAGCGCGCCGTCGATATTGTCGACCACGCGCTTGCCGGCGGGTTCGCGCACCTGCCCACGCAGCACCGACACGAACATGCGCGCGGCGTTGAGCGGTTGCAGCAGATCGTGCACGGCCGACGCAACGAAGCGGGTCTTGTAGCGATTGGCGTTTTCGGCCTCGCGCTTGGCGGCGGCCAGGTCGCGGGTGCGCTCGGCCACGCGGTGCTCCAGCGCATCGGCCAGCGAACGCAGTTCGCGCGCGGCGTTCTTGTAGCTGGTGATGTCGGCGTAGCTGGTGACGAACCCGCCATCGGGCAGCGGGTTGCCACGGATCTCCAGCACCGTGCCGTCTTCCTTTTCGCTTTCGCGCATATGCGGCTTGCCGCTGCGCAGGTGATTCAGCCGGCGCTCGATGGCCGCTTCGATCGGTCCCGGCCCCAGCAGCCCGCGGCGGGCGTTGAAGCGGAACAGGTCCTCGATCGGGCGGCCGATCTTGAGCAGTTCCGGTGGAAAGCGAAACAGCTCCACGTAGCGCGAATTCCATGCCACCAGGTTGAGCGCCTCGTCGATCACCACCACGCCCTGCGGCAGATGTTCCAGGCTGCGGCTCAGGCCGGCGTTGGACTGCTGCGCGGCGGCCACCACGCCGTCCTGGGCGGTGCGCAGTTCTTCGGCATGTTGTTGCAGCAGCGTCTCCAGCTCGTTCCGGCTGCGCTGGCGCAGTGCCGACAAGCGCCGCCGCTGTTGCACGAACAACCACAGCAAGGCCAGCGCCAGCCAGGTGCCGGCGGCGGCGATGGCTGCCGCGCGACCGGCGGCGGCGCTGGCGCGGGTGTCGTGCAGCAGATGCAGGCGCCAGCCGCTTTCCGGCACTTCCAGGGTCTGCCACAGCACCGGTGCGCCCAACGGCGGGTCGCGCACCTCGGCCAGCACGCCGCCGTTGCCGGTCTGTTCGATCAGCCGGCGGCGCAGCGGCAACAGCCCCTGGTCGGCGTACTGGCGGGTGCTCTGCAATTCGGTGCGGTCGCGCGGGGTGAGCGGCGCCAGCATGCGGTAGCGCCAGGTGGCGCGGCTGGCCAGGAACACCACCCCGTGCGCGTCGGAGGCCAGCACGATGTCCGGCGTCTGCAGCCATTCGCGCTCCAGCGCGGCCAGCGCGATCTTGATCACCACCACGCCCTGCACCTGGCCGGCAGCGTCGACGATGGCCTGCGACAGGAAATAGCCCGGCTCGCTGGTAGTCATGCCGATGCCGTAAAAACTTCCGCTGCCGATGGCCAGCGCCTGCTGATAGTAGGGGCGGAATGCGTAGTCCACGCCCACGTTGCTGCGCGCCGCACGCCAGTTGCTGGCTGCCAGCGCGATGCCGTTGCGGTCGATCAGCGTCAACGTGGACGATTGGGTGACATTGTTGGCGCGTTCGAGCTTGCGGTTGAGCGCATCCACCTGGGCCGGCGATAGCGGGCCGGACACGGCGGCGCGCAGCTCCGGGTCCAGCGCCAGGATCTGCGGCAGGGTGCGATAGCGGTCGATGCGCTGCTGCAGCGCCTGCGCATAGAGCCGCAACTGCCGGCGCACGGTGACGCTTTCGTCGCGCAGCGCACTCTGTTCGACAAAATGCCCGGCCGCCAGCATGGCCACGACCATCCCGCCCAGCACGATGGCCAGGGTGAGCAGCAGGCGGCGGCGTTGCGAGGCATACATGCCGGCAAGTATGGCGGTCTGCTCCCGTACGCGCAGCCATCGCCTGACCGCGTGCATGCCGCCCCAAGCGCCGCAGCGAGCAGTCGTGAGTGGATGTGGATGGCGCGGAGGAACCGGCGTGCATACGTGGCCAATGCCCCCGCGAGCGGGCGCCGCGCAGCTTGCCTTGGCGCCACCAAGCCTGCGCCACGCAGCACCCGCTCCGCACCGCTGACAGCCAACGCATCTCATCTCAAAGTGCATAACACGCTCTAAACGACAACGGCCGCACCCGTAACAGGATGCGGCCGTTTCGGAACGGCTGCTGCCATTGGCAGCGGCAGCAGCCCAGTGCGCGGCATCGCGTTGCCCGCGCGCTGGAATGCCGCAGCGCTGCTTAGAACTGCACCTGCGCGCGCAGCTCCATCACGTGCGGGGTTTCATGCACGCCATTGCGCGAGGAATCCACCCAGCTGTAGTTGGCCTGGAACTTGAAGTGGCTGGTGAGGTACCAGTTGGCGCCGATGGTGGTGTCGTGCTGACGGCCGCCGTGGACGTTGTTGTCTTCCAGGTTCAGGCGGCTGTAGCGGGCAGTCAGTTCGACCGCACCGTAGTCGTGCGCCGGCTTGATGTTGCCCGGTACGCCACCGGCATAGCTGCGCGACTCGCCGGTCAGCGACCAGGTGCCGTACACGTACTGGCCCTGGGCGATGAAGTGCGGCTGGCCGGCGTTACGCGCCACTTCGGCACGCAGCGCTTCGCTCTGCAGCGAGAACGGACCATGGATCCACACCGCTTCCACGCCGGTGCGGATCACGTGGTCCACATCGAGGATGGTGCCAGTGTCGATCAGGCGCACGTCGGTCAGGCCGGCTTCCGGGCGGGCACGCAGGCGCACGCGCGGGCTGAAGGACACACCGCGGCCGTCGCTGAAGCCGCGCGGGTTCTCGACCGAGCCGGCGATACCCAGGTGCAGCACGTCGCCCTCGGCCTTGAACGGGGTCCAGGCCGCATGCACCGCCTGGGTGGTGCCCGGGTTGTCGCCCTGCAGGTCCTTGCCGCCGTACGCGCCGGCCTGCAGCAGGTATTGCTGGCGCTCCAGGGTCCATTCCACGCCGGTCCGCCGGCCCTGGAACACCGCCTGCACCGGCAGGCCCAGTTCCATGAAGCTGCCCGCACGCGAGCTCTGCACCGCTTCCAGACCCACCGGTACCTTCATGTAGCCCATCCGCACGCGGCCATAATCCTGGCCCAGCAGCGCCTTGGTCTCGAAACGGTAGAACACGTCCAGCCACAGCTTGGCTTCGAAGTCGAAATACACCATGGCGTCGTAGACGCCCTTCTTCTTGATGGTGGCGCCGAATTCCTTGCGGCGGAAATCGGTGCGGTCTTCCAGGCGGTCGTCGCCGGAGAAGTTGTTGTCGTCGTAGGCGTAGTTGCCGGTCAGGCCCAGCTCGGTGCCATCACCGAAGGTGTACTTGGTGGGCCAGTTTTCGATCGAGGTGGCTGCATTGGCAGCGGCGGGGACGATGGCAAGAGCCAACGCCAGGACAAGCACATTGAGGCGCATAGGAGTGGTCTTCGGCAATGAAAGGGGCCGGGGCGTCCTGCCATGGCGATCGCGGTGAACAGCTTCAGCAAGCGCGCAGGTTCCGGACGGCGACTACACAGAAACGTCGGTGTCTGCGTTAAACGGAATTAACGGCCGGCGGCGGCGCGGCTGAAGTGTAAGACCAGGTTCATCCGACGGACAGTGCTGCAGACCCATGCCCGTGGTGTCCCCGCGAACCCCTGCAGTGGGGCCGGCCGTGCATAAAGTCCTTATCTGGCGCGGGGTTGCAGCGCGTGCCGCGCGGCGCCCGGCAGGCACGCGCGGCGCCGCGGCGCATCCGTAGTACCAATGGGTTATCGGCCCGGGCTGTGACGTGCGGCCAGAATGCGGGCACCGGGTACCTGCTCAGGCACCCCCCAGTTTCCTCGGAGTGGCGTCATGCACATCAGCAAGCCTGCCGGCCCGTTGCCGGCGTCCGTGCCCTTCTACCGCCAGCTGTATTTCCAGGTGGTGGTGGCCATCGTCCTCGGCGCCCTGTTGGGCCACTTCGAGCCAGCGTTCGCCGAAAGCCTCAAGCCACTGGGCGACGCCTTCATCAAGTTGGTGAAGATGATCATCGCCCCGGTGATCTTTCTGACTATCGTCACCGGCATCGCCGGCATGACCCATCTCAAGACGGTGGGCCGGGTCTTCGCCAAGGCGATGACCTACTTCCTGTTCTTCTCCACGCTGGCATTGATCGTGGGCATGATCGTGGCGCACGTGGTGCAGCCGGGTGCCGGCATGAACATCAACCCGGCCGAGCTGGACCAGAGTGCGGTCAACACCTACGTGCAGAAGTCGCACGAGTTGAGTCTGGTCGGCTTTTTGATGGACATCATCCCGGCGACGCTGATCAGCGCCTTCGTCGACGGCAACATTTTGCAGGTGCTGTTCGTGGCGGTGTTGTTCGGTATTGCGCTGGCCCTGGTGGGTGAGCGTGGCCGTCCGGTGCTGAGCTTTCTGGAAGCGCTGACCGCGCCGGTGTTCCGGCTGGTGCATATCCTGATGAAGGCCGCGCCGATCGGTGCGTTTGGCGCGATCGCCTTCACCATCGGCAAGTACGGGGTGGAATCGCTGGTCAACCTGGCCTGGCTGGTGGGCTCGTTTTACATCACCTCACTGTTCTTCGTGCTGGTGATCCTGGGCCTGGTGTGCCGGTTCTGCGGCTTTTCGGTGCTCAAGCTGATCCGTTATCTCAAGGCCGAACTGCTGCTGGTGCTGGGCACCTCGTCGTCGGAGTCGGCACTGCCGTCGCTGATGGAGAAGATGGAAAAGGCCGGCTGCGAGAAGTCGGTGGTGGGCCTGGTGGTGCCGACCGGTTATTCGTTCAATCTGGACGGCACCAATATCTACATGACCCTGGCGGCGCTGTTCATCGCCCAGGCCACCAACGTGGACCTGACCCTGGGCCAGCAGATCACCCTGCTGGCGGTGGCGATGCTCAGTTCCAAGGGCGCCGCCGGCGTGACCGGTGCCGGTTTCATCACCCTGGCTGCCACGCTGTCGGTGGTGCCGGACGTGCCGGTGGCCGGCATGGCGCTGATCCTGGGCGTGGACCGCTTCATGAGCGAATGCCGCTCGCTGACCAACTTCATCGGCAACGCGGTGGCCACGGTGGTGGTGTCGCGCTGGGAAAATGCGCTGGACCGCAACCAGCTCAAGCTGGTGCTGGATGGCGGCTCGCCGCCGCTGCAGGCACCGCCGGGTGCCACCGACGTCGTCGCTCCGGCCAGCGCGCGCTGAGGTTTCCTACGGCCCTGTTCTCCGGCGGCGTTGCCGGCGGGGTGCAGGGCCGTTTTGCGTTGATCCGCTCGCGGGTCGCCACGTGCGCTGCGTTGCAGCATGCAATCTCCCTGCCGCGCTGACAGCTGCGCGACAGGCCCTTGTTCAGGCAGGAGGGTAGAATTCAGTTCTCCTGCGCCTTCGAGACCCACACAGCCGATGTCCACCGACGACTTCAAACAGGCCGCCCTCGACTATCACCGCCAGCAGCCGGCCGGCAAGATCAAGGTCACCGCGACCAAGCCGATGCTGACCCAGCGCGATCTGTCGCTGGCGTACTCGCCCGGCGTGGCGTTTGCCTGCGAGGCCATTGTCGAGGACGCCACCCAGGCCAGCGAGCTCACCGCGCGCGGCAACCTGGTGGCGGTGATCACCAACGGCACCGCGGTGCTGGGCCTGGGCAACATCGGCCCGCTGGCCTCCAAGCCGGTGATGGAAGGCAAGGGCGTGCTGTTCCAGAAGTTCGCCGGCATCGACGTGTTCGATATCGAAATCAACGAGAACGACCCGGACAAGCTGGTGGACATCATCGCCAGCCTGGAGCCGACCTTCGGCGGCATCAACCTGGAAGACATCAAGGCGCCGGAATGCTTCATCGTCGAGCGCAAGCTGCGCGAGCGCATGAACATCCCGGTGTTCCATGACGACCAGCACGGCACCGCGATCATCGTCGGCGCCGCGGTGCTCAACGCGCTGGTGGTCACCGGCAAGAAGATCGAAGAGGTCAAGCTGGCCACCACCGGCATGGGCGCGGCCGGCATTTCCTGCGTCAACATGCTGGTCTCGCTGGGCCTGAAGCCGGAGAACATCCTGGCGCTGGACCGCGATGGCGTGATCCACACCGGCCGCACCGACCTGGACCCGGACAAGCAGCGCTATGCGCGCGATACCGACAAGCGCACCCTGGCCGAGATCGTCGAAGGCGCCGATATCTTCCTGGGCCTGTCGGCCGCCGGCATCCTCAAGCCGGAAATGGTTGCCAGCATGGCGCGCCAGCCGGTGATCTTCGCGCTGGCCAATCCCAACCCGGAGATCACCCCGGAAGCGGCCAAGGCGGTGCGCCCGGACTGCATCATCGGCACCGGCCGTTCGGACTACCCGAACCAGATCAACAACGTGCTGTGCTTCCCTTACCTGTTCCGCGGCGCGCTGGACGTGGGCGCCACCGGCATCAACGAGGAAATGAAAATCGCCTGCGTCAAGGCAATTGCGGCGATGGCGCGGCGCGAGGCCTCCGACCTGGGCGCAGCCTATGGCGGCGAGACCCCGAGTTTCGGCCCGGACTACCTGATTCCGCGCCCGCTGGACCCGCGCCTGCTGGTGGAGCTGTCCTCGGCCGTTGCACAGGCGGCGATGGACTCTGGCGTGGCCACGCGCCCGATCGCCGACATGGAGGCCTATCGCGACAAGCTCGGCCAGTTCGTCTACCGCACCAGCCTGATGATGAAGCCGGTCTACGACCGCGCGCGCGCCGATAAGCAGCGCGTGGTGTATGCCGAAGGCGAAGAAGAAGTGGTGCTGCGTGCGGTGCAGAACGTGGTCGACGAAGGCCTGGCCTTCCCGATCCTGATCGGCCGCCCGGACGTCATCGAAGCACGCATCGAACGCATGGGCCTGCGCCTGACGGCCGGCGTGGACTTCGAGATCACCAACATCCTCGACGACCCCCGCTTCAACGATTACTGGCAGTACTACCACGCGCTCACCGAGCGCCGCGGCGTGACCGTCACCGCGGCCAAGGAACTGATGCGCTCGCGTCCGACCCTGATTGCCGCAGTCATGGTGGCGCGCGGAGAAGCCGATGCGATGCTGTCCGGCGTGGTGGGGCGCTTCCACAAGAAGCTGGGCTACGCGCGCAGCGTGATTCCGCTGGAACCGCGCGTAAGTTCCACCTCGGCGATGACCGGTGTGATCAACCAGTTGGGCGTGTTCTTCTTCCTGGATACGCACGTGCAGGAAGACCCCACGGTGGAGCAGGTGGTCGAAGCCACGTTGCAGGCCGCGTACCGCCTCAAACTGTTCGGTATCGAACCGAACATCGCATTGCTGTCGCACTCCAACTTCGGCAGCCACGACTCGCGCGACGCGCTGAAGATGCGCCAGGTGCGCGAGGCGCTGCTCAAGCGCAAACCCGAGCTCAACATCGACGGCGAAATGCAGGGCGACACCGCCTGGGACGAGGCGCTGCGCAAGCAGATCATGCCCAACAGCACCTTGAAGGGCCGCGCCAACCTGTTCGTGTTGCCGAACCTGGAAGCGGCCAACATCGCCTACAACCTGGTGCGCGTGTTCACCGACGGCGTGGCGATCGGCCCGATCCTGATGGGCATCTCCAAGCCGGTGCACATCCTCACCACCAGCGCCACCTCGCGCCGGGTGATGAACATGACCGCGATCGCCGCGGTGGATGCGCAGATCCGCAGGCAGCGCGATGCGGAAAAGGCGGCAAGCGAAAAAGGCAACGACTGAGAAAGGCAACGCGCGGGAAAGGCAACGAGTGAGTCGACGTGTCGAAAACTTGCGAGGTGTCCAAGACTTGATTGACAGAGTGTTGCTTGATTCGAAGCGGTAAGCGCTCGGCCGGCCAGACAGCGGCCGAGAAGTGTCTCGCTCGCTACGGTATTGCAAGGCGCCCAGTCGCTCAGTACCCGGTCCGCAACGAAAACCCAAAAGCCCCTCTCCGCGCGGGAGAGGGGTGAGGGTACGGCTTACCCTTAGCATCGCAACGTCCGGGACGTTGTCACTGCAAGGCGCCCAGCAGCTCAGCACCCAGCCTGCAACAACGATTCAAAAACATCTCTCCCCACGGGAGCGGGTTGGGGTGAGGGTAAGGCCTACCCTTGGCAGCGACTCAGCGTCGACCACCCAAAACGATGACGAGCAACGCAAACAGCAGGCGTCGCGGCTCGTCGTCATCCCAAGCGATCACGCCCAAAACCTCAGGCCTCAGCGCCCCTCCGGCACTGAACCCAGTAACTCAATCTCCGCCACCTGCGCACGCGCGGGCGCCGTCCAGCGCAGCCGATACTCCGCATACAAGCCGGGCGTCGCGATCCGGAACGGGCGCGTTTGCAGCGGCCATTGAAAACGCTCCTCGCGGCGCGCATCGACGACGCGCCACGTGCCTGCTGCAGTGCGTGCTTCCAGCGTCCACGCCGCCTGCGCAATCGCGGCGTTGCCGCTGGTCACGGTGTAAAGCGTGGCCTCACCGCGATCAAGACCGCTCAACGTCAGTACCGTGGCCGGCGACACCGCGCTCGCGCTGCCCGCATCGTCGTCATGCAACGCCGCCAGCGCGCGACCATCGGCCTGCGTCACGCGTGCGCTGGCACCCAGCAGGTCACGCAAGGGAGCAGGGCGGTGCCCGGCGGGCGTCAACGACGGTGGCGCAGCGTCCGGCTCGCTGCCCCAGCGCGATGGCGCTGGCCCCATCACGAAATCCAGCGTTGCGCCATTGGCAATCGCCGCATGCGGCAACCAGGTCTTGCGCCACGGCTTGCCGTTGAGCGTGAGCGATTGCACGTACACGTTCTGCGCTGAATTCTGCGGGGCATTGACGGTCAGCGTGCCGCCGCCAGGCAGTCGCACGCGTGCGTGCCGGAACAACGGCGAGCCGATCACGTACTCCGGCGCGCCCATGCGCAAGGGGTAAATGCCCAGCGCGGCGAACAGATACCACGCCGACATCTCGCCGTTGTCTTCGTCGCCGGCATAGCCCTGGCCGATCTCGCTGCCCAGGTATAGCCGCGACAGGATCTCGCGCGTCAGTCGCTGGGTCTTCCACGGCTGCCCGGCGTACAGATACATCCACGGGATGTGGTGCGCCGGCTGGTTGCTGTGCGCATACATGCCCATGCGCACATCGCGTGCCTCGGTCATTTCGTGGATGGTGCCGCCATACGAACCGGAAAACGCTGCTTCGCCGGTTTCGGGCGTGGCGAAGAAGCGGTCCAGCTTTGCCGCCAGGGCATCGCGCCCGCCGTAGAGCGCGGCCAAGCCCTGGCCATCGTGCGGTGCAGTGAACGCAAAGGTCCAGCCGCTGGATTCGGTGTAGTCGTTGCCCCAGACACGCGGGTCGTAGTGCGCGGTATCCACCCGCCATCGGCCCTCTGCGGTGCGGCCCTGGAAGAAGCCGATCGACGGATCGAACAGGGCCGCATAGCCGGCCGCGCGATGACGGAAGTACATCGCCTCGGTCGCATAGCGCTCACGCTCGTGGGCCGTGGTTGCCTGCTTGGCTAGAGCCTCGGCCATGTTGGCGATACCGAAGTCGTTGAGTGCACCTTCCATCGACCATGACATGCCTTCGTGCGTGTCGGTGTCCGCATAGCCGCGAAAGGTCGAGCGCGCCATGCCCTTGCGGCCCACATGCCGATCCGGCGGCACCACGCTGGCGTTCTTCAGTGCTGCCGCATACGCCTCGGCCGGGTCGAAGCCGCGCACGCCCTTGAGCCAGGCATCGGCAAATGCCACGTCCGAGCTGGTGCCCACCATCAGGTCGGCGTAGCCGGGCGAGGACCAGCGTGCGATCCAGCCCCCGGCGCGTGCCTGCTCCACGAAGCCCTGTACCAGCAGTCCGGCATCGTCGGGTGCAAACAGCGCATAGGCCGGCCAGGCGGTGCGAAAGGTATCCCACAAGCCGTTGTTGACGTACACCCGCCCGTCGCGCACCGGCGCAAAGCTGCGCACCGCGCTGCCATCGACGTTGTCGTCCGACCAGCTGTTCTGGCTGGCATAGCGCCAGTCCGGCGACTGTGCGCTCCCCACGTTTTCGTGCCCGGAGTTCGGATACAGGTAGAGCCGGTACAGATTGGAATACAGCGTGGTTTTCTGGTCGGGCGTCGCATCGGCGACCTCGATCCGCCCCAGCAGCGCATCCCAGGCGTCCTGCGCACGCGCAGCGACCTGCTCGACACTCGCCTGCGGCGCGATCTCCAAGGCCAGGTTGTGCTTGGCCTGTTCGAGCGAAATCAGCGAGGTTGCGATGCGCATCTGTACCTGCCGCGTGCTGCCAGGATCGAACTTGATCCAGCCGGTTGGCCGCCCGCTCGCGATGCGGCCGCTGGCTGTCCACGGCCGGTCGAACCTGGCATACACGTACATGCGCGTGGCCCCGGTCGACAGGCCGCTGCGCACATCGGTGTAACCGGACAGGGTTTGCGTATGGGCATCCAGCTGCAAACCGCCACGCGCATCTACGTTGTCGAACAGCAGGTTGGCATCACCGTGCTCGGGAAAGCGGAAGCGGAACAGCGCCGCGTGATCGGTGGGCGCAATCTCGGCATGGATGCCGTTGTCCAGCTGCACTGCATAACGATAGGGACGCGCGACTTCGTTGGCGTGCGAGAACGCCAGCGCGCGTTTACCGCGATCGGCCTCCGGCACACCCGCGCTCAGCGACGGCATCACCTGGAACGTCTGCCGGTCGCCCATCCACGGACTGGGCTGATGGCTGAGCGACAACGCCTGCAGGCGCGGCCGATTGTCGGCGTCGTTCTGCTCGTTCCAGCGATACAGCCAGGTCAGCGTCCCCGCATCGGTCACCGGCGTCCAGAAATTGAAGCCGTGCGGCACTGCCGTTGCAGGGAGGTTGTTGCCGCGCGAGAACGTGCCATTGGAGTGCGTGCCGCGCGTGGTCAACACCCAGTCCGAGGGACGTGCAGGCATCGTCAGTGGCACCTCGCCCAGCACTACATCGTCGATCCAGCCCGCACTGGCGCTACCCGCAGGCGGGGCAATCTCCAGCTCGATGGCCACCACACGCCGCCCACGCAGCGCGGCGACGTCACCCAACCGCACCTGCTTGCTGGCCCACTGCTGCGGGTACAGCGTCTTCGAATCGCCTTGCGCGTGTGCACCGACTGCGATGCCATGCTGGTCGCGTGCAGAACTGGTAGACACGCGCGTACCGTCATCCAATCGCAGATCCAGCGAGACATAGGTGGATGCCACCTGATCGTTGCCGACGCTTTCCGGCAGCACCATCCACGACAAGGTGGTCTGCGCATCGACCACGAGGTTGACGTCAAACAGGCGGCGCCGGCCGCCGGTATTGCCACTGCGATAGTGCAACGCATGCGCACCGCTGTAGCCGGCAGCCGGCTTGGCCGCATAGGGCGCCACCGGTCCGGCGCCGAGCGCGATCTGCACATTGCCTCCGGTCAGCTCGACCGGCGTTGGCTGCCCCGGCTCGAACGAACTCGCAAATCCAACCGCCGCAGCGGCGTGCATCGGCGCGATTGCCAGCGCCACCGCCAATGGCAGATGCCGCACAACGACAGACAGACTCACGTGATGGTGCCTCCTGGGTTGGGTTGCCGGGCAGCATGCTCGATGGCCAATGCTCTTGTGGTGCTTTGGTACTGCTTGCCGGACGGCCCCGTGGTGACTGCCTGGCTGATCGCGCGTTCCCGACGCAGATGCAGCGCGAAGCAAACCGCATCTCCATCCAGGCCGGGCATGCGCGCCGCTGCTGGGCATCGGCATGTCTCCCGGCCGCGTGGCGCTTGCCTGATGTCGCCTCACGACACCAGGCCAGTCAAGTTTCGGTGCCGGCCGATCCTGGGCAAAATGCCGTGCGGACGCAAGCGAGCTGTGCATTGCGCGTGTGCAAGGACGCAGGCAGGTGCGTCGCCAGGTCAAGAACACCGCGGCAGCCAGACACCGGCGTTTCGCTCAACCCCAAGGTATGGCCCACGACGCGTCACTCGGATGGTGCAAGACAGTCTGGCTAGTTCTGGGACAGTGCCGCTGACGCCAGAGAGTCACGTCAGGACGCCATGCACCAGGGCCACGCGGATTCGTCATCACCAGGCCAAGCGTTGGTGGAGCGGCATTGCATTTTCATCACCGGGAGTGTCTGGAGCCGGCGTGCCCGGATCCCACCCCGGCGTCTTGCTTCCCCCAGCCGTCAGCTGTGTCGCTCAGCCGTGCGCGCCCCCAGGCGCGACACTGCTGCCCTCCACGTCGGCTGCGCTGGTCCTGTCGGCGCGCGCGGCATTGCCGCACCCGTCGGCTGGGCTGGCGCGCCTTGCGCCGCCGCCGCCCTGCGCAGACAGGCAGGCTGCTAGAATCCGCAGCCTGTCTTCGTTTCCCGATCGCACCGCCATGAGCCAGACCGCCACCGCGCCCGCCAATGCCGAAAAGCGTTACACCGTGCACCGCGGCGATCTGCCGCTGAGCTGCCCGACACCGCAGATGGCGCTGTGGAACTCGCATCCGCGCGTGTACCTGCCGATCGAGGACGAACCCAACTGCGAAGCCAAGTGCCCGTATTGCGGCGCGTTGTTCGTGCTGGCCGACTGATCCCGACCGGATGCACCGCCTGACCGTGGTGCAACTGCTGCCGGCGCTGCAGTCCGGTGGCGTCGAGCGCTCCACGCTGGAAATCGCCGCTGCGCTGGTGCGCGCCGGCCATCGCGCCGTGGTCGTGTCGGCCGGCGGGCGCCTGGTCCAGCCGCTGCTGGACGCCGGGGGCGAACACCTCACCTTGGACATCGGCCGCAAGTCGTTGCTGACGCTGCGGCATGTGGTTGGCCTGCGCCGGCTGTTCGCCGAGCTTGGGGCCGATATCGTGCATGCACGCTCGCGGCTGCCGGCCTGGCTGGGCTGGTACGCGCTGCGCGGCATGCCGGAGGCGACGCGTCCGCGCCTGGTCACCACCGTGCACGGGCTTAACTCGCCCAGCCGCTACAGCGCGGTGATGACCTATGGCGAGCGGGTGATCTGCGTGTCGCGCACGGTGCGCGACTACGTGTGTACGCACTATCCGCATACCGATCCGGCGCGCCTGCGCACGATTCCGCGTGGTGTGGACATCGCGCAGTTTCCGCGGCGTCTGCGGCCGGATCCACGTGCACGTGCCTGGGTCCAGACCCTGTTGCCCGGCTTGCCGGCCGAGGCGCCCCTGCTGTTGCTGCCTGGCCGCGGTACCCGCCTGAAAGGGCATGCCGACGGTCTGCAGCTGCTGGCCGATGTCCGCGCTGCCGGCGTGCCGGCCTGGCTATGGCTGCCCGGGGCGCGCGAGCCCGGACGCGAGGCGTATCTACGCGAACTGGAGGCCGAGGCGGCCCGGTTGGGGGTGGCAGAGGCGGTCGCGTTCACCGAGCCGACGGCGCGCATCGCCGACGCCTACGCCGCCAGCGATCTGGTGCTGCAGCTGTCGCGCAAGCCGGAGGCCTTCGGCCGCACCGTGGTCGAGGCCCTGGCTGTCGGACGGCCGGTGCTGGGCTGGGCGCATGGCGGGGTGGGCGAATTGCTGGCCGAGCTGCAGCCCGGCGGCGCGGTCACGCCCTTCGATGCCCGGGCCCTGTGCGCGCAGGCGCTGGTCCTGCTGCAGCAGGCGCCCGCTGCACCGGCCGTGATTCCGTACACGTTGCAGGCCATGCAAGTGGCCACCTTGAAGGTCTATGACGAACTCCGCCGCTGACGCCATGGCGCGCGCGCCCGTGTTGAGCCCCGACGTCGGCCGCTGGGCGCCGCTGTTGGTGATCCTGTTCGTTGCGCTGTGGCCTACGCCGGGCCTGGCCGAAACGGTGCTGTCACTGGGCGCGGTATTTGCGGCATACCGCTTGTTGCACGCGCGCTTCCGCGGCGGCACCGGTCTGCTCAGCGGAGCGGCCTGGGCGCTGACCAGTGTGCTGTTCTTCGCCTACTGGCTGCCGCAGATGCTGTCGGCGTTCGATGCGGTGGATGCCGGGCGTGCGCTGCGCAAATCGGCCACCGACCTACGCTACCTGCCTTTCATGTGGCTGTGCGCGATTGCGGTGGCCAATGCGCAGCGCCGCCGCCGCACCTTCACCGGCCTGGCCGTGATCGGCGGGGTATGGACGCTGGATGCATTGATGCAGGCTGCCATCGGCAGCAGCCCATTGTTTTTTGCGCTGGATCAACTCAAGCAGCTGATCAGTGGGCACGGGCTATGCACGCCGCAGGAGCTGGCGCTGGTGGACCGCCTCAGCGGCGTGCTGGGGCCATGCAACCTCAAGTTCGGGCAGACCCTGGCCAGCCTGTCGCCGTTCCTGTTGCTGGCGCTGGGGCGACGTACTGTCTGGGCCTGGGTGGGCGGGGCGGCGGCGGTCGGGGTGGTGCTGGTCCTGGCCGGGTCGCGTGCCTCGTGGATCACATATGCGGTGATCGTCGTGCTGTCCGGCTGGCAGTTGCTGGGCGGTCGCCGCCTGCTGGCGGCGGCGGTGGTGGGGGTATTGCTGGCCGGCGGCGTGGTGGCAGTGGCGCCGCAGGCGCGCGAGCGTCTCCAACGCACCGCGCTGGCGTTCGATGGTGGCGAACAGGGCGTGGATCAGGCCTTGTCCGGGCGCGCGCAGATCTGGGGCGCGGCGCTGTGCATGATCCGCGAGCATCCGCTCAATGGGGTGGGCGCGCGCGGCTTCCGGCAGGCCTATCCGGCCTGCAATCCGGCGCCGACCCAGGTGCCGGCCTGGGGCGATGGCCCGGCGTTCCACGCGCATCAGATCGTGCTGGAAATCCTGGCCGAAACCGGGGCGATCGGGCTGCTGCTCTGGCTGGCCGGCGCGGCGCAGGCCTGGCGTGCGTGGCGCTACTCGAGCGCTGCTGCGCGCGAGCAGGCGCGCCCGGCGATGATTGCCTTGGTGGCCACTGTCTTCCCGCTCAACACGCATCTGGCGTTCTATTCCAGCTTCTGGGGAGGGCTGAGCCTGATGCTGGCCGGACTGTATGCCGGCGCGTTGCTCAACGACGACGCAGACCAGCCGCCGCCGGGCTGATGCGTTTGCCTCCGGATCGCATCTCGGCGATCGATGGCGCCCGCGCACTGCGTCACCAGCCGTTCGCCCTGTGGCAACGGATCAGTGATAGAACGCGCTGCGCCCGCCGGGCTGACGCTTGAAGCGGCGATGGATCCACAGGTATTGATCCGGTGCCTCGCGCACCATGTCCTCGATCGCCGCATTGACCTGCGTGGTATCGGCGATCACATCCTCTGAGGGAATGCCCGCCAGCGGTGGCGCGATCTTGAGGATGTAGCGGCCGCCTTCGCGGCGATGGAAGTACGGCACCACCGCGCAGCCGGTCAGCCGCGCCAGCTGATGGGTTGCGGTGATGGTGGAGGCCGGATGCCCGAAAAACGGCACGAACACGGTGTCCTTGCCGCGCATGTCCTGGTCCGGCGCGTACCACAGGAAACCGCCGCGCTTGAGATGCTTGATCGTGGCGCGCAGATCCTCGTTGGCGAACATGTGCGTGGCATAGCGCAGGCGCCCACGCTTGACCGCCCATTCGAACACCGGGTTGCGGTGCTTGCGGTACATGCCGGCCAGCGGCACGTGGTCGCAGAGCAGGCGCCCGCACATCTCCAGCGTCATGAAATGGCCGGATACCAGCAGCACGCCACGCTGCTGTTCCTGCAGCTGTTGCAGATGTTCCAGGCCTTCGATCTGTACCCCGGGGCGAATGGCGTCGATGCTGCCCCACCAGGCGCGCGCAAATTCGAACAGGCCCACGCCCAGCGCATCGAAGCTGTCGCGCAACAGTCGTGCCCGCCAGGCGTCGTCCTGCTCGGGAAAGCAGAGCTTGAGGTTGACCTCGGCAGCGCGCCGGCGCGTGCCGGCCAGGCGCATCGCGATCCAGCCCACGCCGCGGCCCAACGCACGCTGCAGCGTCCAGGGTAAACGCCCGGCCAGCACCATCACGGCCAGGCCAAGGAACATGGGCCAGTGCCTGGGGTTGCGCAGGGAAGGGCGGACGGCGACGTTGGCGGACTCGGACATGCGCCAATTCTAAGGGATCGCGTGCGCGCGGCAGCGTGCACATGCGCACGCAGGAGCGCTCCCGTATCCTGCACGGATGCGGAAAGACCCGATCGAATGGCTGTTGCGTGGGCTGTACTCGGCGCTGTTGTATCTGTTGCTGCCGATCACGGTGTACCACCTGGTGTGGCGCGGTTTCCGCGTGCGCGAATACTTCAATCGCTGGAACGAGCGCTATGCGTCGTATACGCATGCCTGCGGCCGCCCGCGCGTGTGGGTGCATGCGGTATCGGTGGGCGAGGTCAACGCGGCCGCGCCGCTGGTCAACGCCTTGCGCGCGCAGCGGCCGGATATCCGTTGGGTCATCACCACCATCACGCCCACCGGCTCCGAACGCGTACGTGCGGTGTGGGGCGATGCGGTGGATCACGTCTATCTGCCGTACGACGTGCCCGGCAGCGTAGGGCGGTTTCTTGAGCACTTCCGCCCGCGGCTGGCGCTGATCCTGGAAACCGAGTTGTGGCCGAACATGTTGTTCGGTTGTCGCGACCGCAAGATTCCGCTGTACATCCTCAACGCGCGGCTGTCGGCGCGCTCGTTGCGCGGCTATCGCGTGCTGGCGCCGTTGATCAGCCGCGCGCTGCGTACGGTGACCTGCGTGGCGGCGCAATCGCAGGACGATGCCGAACGCTTCCTTACCCTGGGTGCGCGGCCGGAGCAGGTGGTGGCGCTGGGTAATCTCAAATTCGATATCGCCGCGCCCGACCAATTGCAGGCGATGGTCACGCAGTTCCGCATCCATGTGCCGGCAACACGGCCGGTATGGATTGCCGCCAGCACGCATGAGGGCGAGGAGGCTGCGGTGGCCGATATCCATGCGCGGCTGCTGGCCGAGTTTCCCGATCTGCTGCTGCTCTGGGCGCCACGCCATCCCGAGCGGTTTCCCAAGGTCGAGGCGTTGGCGCGCGAGCGCGGCTGGAGCGTGGCCACACGCAAGGTGCAGCAGTGGCCGCGGGCGCGCGACACGGTCTTCGTGCTTGATACCCTGGGTGAGCTGATGAGTTTCTATGCATGCGCGCAGGTCGCCTTCGTCGGCGGCAGCCTGCAGCCGATCGGTGGGCACAACCTGCTGGAGCCGGCAGCAGTGGGTACGCCGGCAGTGACCGGCCCGCATCTGCATAATTTTTCGGAAATCTCGCGGCGCATGCGCGAGGCCGATGCAGTTGCCATCTGCGAGGACGCCGATTGTGTGTATCGCGATCTGGCCCGGTTGCTGGGCAATCCCGCACAGCGCGAGGCGATGGCGGCCGCGGGCCTGGCGCTGGTGGCCAATGGCAAGGGCGCGGTGGCGCGGACGCTGGTGCAGATTGCGCCGGACCTGCCGCCGGTGGTTGGCGATGGTGTGACGTCTTGAAAGAGATAGCTGCGCATTTTGAATCGTTGCAGTGAATCTGTTGCAGTCATGCCCAATAACGTCATCAAGCGGTATTGGAGCAACCAATGAAACGTGGCGATCGCGCGGTCGTTTCGTTAGTCGCTGTACGGCGTCATCTGGAGAGTCTCCAGCCGCATTGGTCGAGAGCGCGGAGCCCTCACCGCTCGCGGGACACGCCGTGAATCCGTCCTTGGAGGCTCGGTGGCGGCATCCATGCCGCCACACGGTCCCGCAATCGGTGAGGACACCGCACCAGAGAGTGAGTCGGTTACTTTGTTGAAAGCAATGCACACCGACCATCTTGACTGGTCCTTGCCCGCCCACCGTCGCGGGACCTTACGCGGCATGGATGCCGCGTAAGAGCCTACAAGGACGTACTTGGGGCGTGTCCCGCGATGGTGGGCGCGCGAGGACTCTGCAGCAAAGCCGCAGAGCCGCCGCTCCGCAATCGGCGCAATCGGCGCATTCATAGCCTCAAGCTCCGCGAGCAGCTATCGCATGAAGCCGCCTGCATGCCAGATTGCATCGCGCACAAAAAAGGCGGGCCTTCGCCCGCCTTTTTGGTCACCTATCCGCTCGCATTACTGCAGCGAACCGCTGCCTTGCAGCTTCGATTCGGCATCCTGCGACAGCAGACGATTGACGTCCTGCAGATCGGTGATGTCCAGCTTGCCGATGGCCTGGCCGAGCAGCAGGCGATTCTGCAGGAAGGTGTAGCGCGACTGTGCGTAGTTCAACTGCGCCTGGAACAGCGTGCGCTGGTTCTGCACCACGTCCAGCACGGTACGCGTACCCACTTCCAGGCCCACCTGCGAGGCATCGTAGGCAGCCTGCGCGGAGACGACGGCCAGGCGGCGTGCTTCCACTTCGCTGATGCCGGCGACCACGGTCTGGTAGGCATTGCGCGTATTGCGGTCCAGCGCGCGCTTCTGCTGCTCGTAGGTGTCCTGCTGGATATCGCGACGCGACAGCGCCTGACGCACGGCCGACTGCGTCGCACCGCCGGCAAAGATCGGGATCGATAGGGTGATGCCTACCGAATCGGTATCGATGTCGCGGCCCGCGGTGGTGAAGTTGCCTGCGGCCTGATCGACCGTGCCCTGGCCGCCCCAGCTATTGCTGCGGCCGATATTGGCGCCCAGGCTCAGGGTGGGGTAATGGCCGGCACGCGCCGCATTGACCTGTGCCTCGGCTGCGCTGACCTGCAACTGCTGCGCCTTCAATGCCGGGTTGTCGGCGATGGCACTGGCCACCAATTGATCGACGTTGCTGTAAGCCGCCGGTACTTCCGGCCGGAAATCTTCTGGCAGCGCACGCAGGCCCACCACCGGCTGGCCGGTGAGTTCGGTCAACGCCTGGTAGTAATCCTTCAGTGTATTGCGTGCGTTGATGGTGTCGGCACGCGCCTGGTCGTACTGGGCGCGGGCTTCGTGTACGTCGGTGATCGGTGCCAGGCCCACTTCCAGGCGCTTATCCGCGTAGTCGAACTGCTTCTTGGCGGCGGCTTCGTTGGTTTCTGCTGCGGCCAACGACTCGATACCCACCAACACCTGGAAATACGCTGCAGAGGTGCGGGTGATCAGATCGTTGTTGGCCGATTCCAGGGTGAAGTCTGCTGCCTTGGCCACTTCGCGCTGCGCGCGCAAGTTGGCGAACTGCGCCCAGTTGAAAATGGTCTGGCTGCCCTGAACCGTGTACTGCCGCTGCTTGGTAGTGGAGCGACCATCCACGCCTTCCAGCTCGCGATGTGCCTGGGTATACCCGGCGCTACCGTCCAGCTGCGGCAACAGCGCCGCACGCGCCTGCACCTGTCCCTCCCGATTCACCAGCCGGGTGGACTCGGCCACGGCCAGCTGCGGATCGCCATTGCGGGCCATTTCGTAGACCTGCAGCAGATCGGTGGCATGCGCTGCCATCGGTGACAGGACGGCGGCCAGGGCCAGGGCGAGGGATCGGCGGATCATCGGGGGAGCTTCCTTGGGAATCAGAATTGGAATCGGGGCGTTGGTGCGGCGCCCTGGAGATAGGCGAGGTCGGTTTCGAACAACGATTCGATGCGTGGGGCGTTGACCTCGCCACGGACCAGGACCGCTTCCATGACCGGATCGTGACCGCGGACGACGAACAGCCGGCCAGTCGGGCGCAGCCACTGCAGCCACTGGGCCGGCAGCGTATCGACCGCGCCGGTCACGCAGACGGCGTCGAAGCGGCGCTCGCTCTGCCAACCGAAGACATCGGCGGTTTCGATGCGGACATTGCTGCCCAGGCCGGCATTGTCGAGATTGGTGCGTGCCGCCGCGGCCAGCGCCGGGTCGATCTCCAGGCTGACCACTTCGCGGGCCAGTGCGGCCAGGCAGGCGGTGGAAAACCCACTGCCGGTGCCGATTTCCAGCACGTCTTCGCCCGGCTGCAGGTCCAGCGCCTGCAACATGCGGCCTTCGACCACCGGCTTCATCATCTTGTGGCCGGCCGACAGCGGGATCTCTACATCGACATAGGCCAGGGTCTTGTAGGCCTCCGGCACGAAGGCTTCGCGCGGCAGGCGCGCCAGCACGTCGAGCACGCGCAGGTCCAGCACGTCCCACGGCCGGATCTGCTGTTCGACCATCTTTTCGCGGGCCTGGGTGAAATCGATCGTCATGGTGCGGTTATCCAACGCGGTGGGGCGAGCATTTTACCGGTGCACGAGGCAACTGGCGCATCTAGCATCGCCGCGCGCCGATCACCGGCGCAGTGCCGGAAGTCATCGCCACCAAAGGCCGGGGGCAATCAGCGCGGTGCATACGCCCTCAGGAAGAAATCCACGCTGGACTCGATGTGTTCGTTCACCTGCGCGCGCGTGGGCTGGCCATGCAGGCCGCACATCATCAGGGCATACAGCTCGCCCTTGAGCAGGCAGAAGAATTGCGAGGCGGCGCGCGGCAAATCGGCAATGTCCAGCTGGCCATCGGCCACGCGCGCAGCCAGGAACGCCGTCAGCGCCTGCTGGGTCCGCTTGGGGCCGGCATCCCAGAACATCTCGCGCACATGCACATCGCCGGTACCCGGCGCCATCATCATGCGGTGGGTGGAGATGGCCGACTCGGTGCTGACCATGGCGAAGAACGCATGGGCGATCTCGATCAATTGGTCGCGCAGCGCGCCCTTGGGGGCATGATCGAACAGGTCGTCGGGCATCATCTCCTGGCACTGCGCACGGATCGCCTCGGAAAACAGGCTTTCCTTGTCGCCGAAGTGGCTATAGACGGTGAGCTTGGAGACGCCAGCCAGCGCGGCGATCCCGTCCATGCTTACCCCGGCATAGCCTTGCTCCATGAACAGCGTGCGGGCCGCCCCAAGGATGGCGGCGCGTTTCCCAAGATCCTTGGGACGTCCAGGGCCGTTGCTCCTGGCCTTGGACTTGAGTGGGGGCGAGCTGGACATGCACTCAATACTAGACCATCGGGTTCTATATTTATACTCGGCCTGCTGAATGCATCAGCGCCGCTACCAGGCCGGGCGGGCGCTCGCCGCCGGCCATGTGATGGCGGGCACGCCTGGCAATCCAGCAAAAGTGCCCTACGCGGCGCTGTCTTCAGGCCGATCCAGGCGCGGGTAATCGTGGTTGCCTATCACTTGTTTGTCCGGATGCGCCCGGTGTCATGGTGTGCCCGGCAGCTGTGGGGGATGTACCTAGGGCGGCGCTAAAACCCCGGTGCTAGATTGGCCCGGCGCTTGCCCGTGCATACCGGCAGGCATCTCCAACGGCACGGACGAGGGGAACGGGGAGCGTGGACAGGGTGGGGGGGCAACCGCAGGCATCCAGCCTCCGCGGCACACGCGTGCTGCGGATGGCGATTGCGTGGCTTTGGTGCGTGGTCTGCTGCGGCCTGCCCGGCATGCAGCCCGCCGCCGCGCAGCCGCTGGAGCACACCGCCTACCACACCGTCACGCGCTGGAACATGGACGACGGCCTGCCGCATAACCTGGTGCATGCGGTGGCCCAGGGCGAAGACGGGTTGATCTGGTTGGGAACCTGGGAAGGCGTGGCGCGGTTCAACGGCCGCGATTTCACCGTGTACGACCGCCAGAACACGCCGGGCGTGGAACTGGGCGGCGTGTTCGTGGTGCTGCGTGACAGCGCGGGCGGCATGTTGTTCGGCACCGCTTTCGACGGCGTCTATCGCTACAAGGACGGCAACTGGCAGCAGCTGGGCAATGCCTCGGCACGCCACCTGGCGGTGAGTGCCCTGTTGCGCCGGGCCGATGGCGCGCTGTGGGTGGGCACGCCGCAGACGCTGTACCGGATCGAGCCGGACGGGCGGCTGGTCGATGTCGGCCGCCAGTCCGGCTTGCCGCGCGCGCGCATCACCGCCTTGTCCACCGACGACAGTGGCGATCTATGGGTGGGCACCGAAGCCGGGTTGTTCCTGCTGCCGCGTGCCGGTGGCCCGGCGGTCGCCTGGGGCGAGGCGCACGGCATGCGGAAGGTGCCGGTGCGCCGGCTTGCCAGCGATCGCCAGGGCGGCTTGCTGGTCGCCGGCGACGACGGCGTGTGGTGGTGGAGCCGCGGCGGCGGGCTGCAACGGTTTCGTCAGGGCCAGCGGGTGGATGCCTTGTTGCTGGATCGGCGCGGGCATCTGTGGATGAGCATGCCGAGCGGCACGCTGGTGGTACACAGCGGCGCGGGCGTGCCCGATGAGCAGGTGTCGATCTCCGGGGTCGCCAGCCCGGCGTTGCTGGAAGATGCCGAGGGCCTGATCTGGGTCGGCAGCACGCATGGCCTGTTCCGCATCGCCGAGGGCGCCGCGCATGGCATCACCCAGGACGACGGGCTTGCCTCGGACTACGTGCGCACGGTGTTGCAGACCAGCGACGGCACCGTGTGGGTGGGGAGCGCGGTGGGCCTGGATCGCTGGCGCGACGGTCAGATCAGCCGCGTGTCGCTGCTGCCGACCGAAGGTGGCCGCATACTGGAGCAGTCGGTGCTGTCGCTGGCCGATGCCGGCGATGGCGGGGTGTGGGCCGGCACCTATAGCCAGGGCGTGCTGCGGCTGGATGCGCAGGGCAAGGTGGTAGTGCGCATCGGTGCGGGCGATGGGCTGCCGTCGCTGTCGGTGCGTGCGGTGCTGCCCGATGGCGAGGATCTGTGGATCGGCACCACCGGCGGGTTGGTGCGCTGGCGCGACGGCAAGGCGCGCCGCTACACCGCAGCCGATGGCGTGCCCGACGGGTCGGTGCAGGCGCTGTATCGCGATGCGCAGGGCATCGTGTGGATCGGCACCGACCGCGGCATGACCGGGCTGTCGCCGGGTGGCAGCACCCGTGCGTGGCTGGGCGAGCAGGATTTCCCCGGTCAGAACGCCTTCGACTTCCTGCGCGATGCGAGTGGCGACCTATGGATTGCCAGCGATCGCGGCCTGCTGCGCTTGCGCGGTGAGCGCTTCCAGGTCTACGACCACCGTGTCGGGCTGCCACGCGACAAGGTGTTTCGCGTGATCGACGACGGCCGCGGCTATCTGTGGCTGTCGAGCAACCATGGCGTGTTCCGCATCGCCCGTAGCGACTTCGACCAGATCGATGCCGGCACCCGCGAGCAATTGAGCGTGGAGGTGGTGGATCGCAGCGATGGCATGCCCAGCAACCAGGGCAATGGCAGCAGCGCACCGGCCGGCTGGCTGACGCTGTCCGGACAGTTGCTGTTTCCCACCTCGGCCGGTCTTGGCGTGATCGATCCGGCGCGGGTCGGCACCTTGCAAGGCCATCGCGTGCCGATCGTGTTCGAACGCCTGCTGGTCGATGGCATGGTGCAGCCGCTGAGCGGCCAGCATCTGCTGGGCGCGGAAACCCGGCGTATCGCCATCGGCTATGCAGGCCTGAATTTTCGCGGGCCGGACAAGGTGCGTTACCGCTATCGGCTGGAAGGCTTCGACCCGGACTGGGTGGACGCCGACAACGCCACCGAGGCGGTGTATACCAACCTGCCGCCGGGCCGCTTCCGCTTCCGCGTGCAGGCGATGTCGTTGCCGGTGGATTGGCGGCAGACTGCCTTGCTCGGCGAATCGAGCCTGGTGATCACGCTGGCACCGCCGTGGTGGCGGCGTCGCGAGGTGATCGCGCTGGGCGTGCTTGCGCTGGGCAGCCTGATCTACGGCTTCTACCTCTGGCGGACGGCCAGCTACCGGCGCCGTCAGCGCGAGCTCAATACCGTGATCGACCGGCGCACCCGCGAATTGAGCGACAAGAATGTCGCCCTGCAGCAGGCCAGCCAGGAACGCGAAGCGTTGATGCGCCAGCTTGAATACCGCGCAAGCCACGACGTGTTGACCGCGCTGCCGAACCGGCGCGAGGCCGAGCGCGTGCTGCAGCAGTGGTTCCAGCAGGCGCGCAGCGGCGGCGCCACGCTGGCGTTGGCGTTGATGGATATCGATCACTTCAAGCGCATCAACGACGAGTACGGGCATGACGTGGGCGATGCGGTACTCAGCGCGCTGGGCGAGGCGTTGAGCGACCAGGATCAGGCGCGGTGTTTTGCTGCGCGCCATGGCGGTGAGGAGTTCCTGCTGGCCGCCACCGGGGTGGATGCGGCGCAGGCACGCGCGCTGTTCGAGCAGATGCGGCAACGATTGGCAGCGATCGAGGTGCAGGCACAGGGCATCGTGGTGCGGTGTACCGCCAGCATGGGCATGGCGATGAGCGACGAAGCGCCCACCCGGCGCGAACTGCTCGCGTTGGCAGACCGCCGGCTGTACCACGCCAAGCGGCAGGGGCGCGATCGGCTGGTCGATCAGTAGCGGTGCGATCTCACTGCGGTGCGGTGGAATAGGGCCGGGGCGCAACGTGTCTGCGTTGCGTGCGCGTGCCCGTGCCCGCATCGGATCGATGCGCAAAGGCGCAAGGCACCGTTGACATTGCAGCCAAGCACGCTGAGATCGTTGTAAACGCTGCACGATGTCCGAGTGCACCTTCGTGCGTCGCCGTGACGCTTGGTGTCTACACGCGGGCGATCGACCTGCTCGATTGACGAACATCGGCACGTGCATGCCGCGGCATTTTGGATGCGAGGCGCGGCGTGCTCTGCATGCGCGGATTCAAACGCGATCAACGCTTGTATTGCTCGAGCGCCGACGGTTCAGCCGTTCCTCCGGCAGCGCCATGACCTGAATCATGCGCGGATTGGCCAGGCAGCCTCGCAATACCGCATGACGATCGGTCGCCGTCACGTTGACCGCGTCACGGCCGCTCCGCCTGCGCATGCAACAACGCAACAAACGCCTGCGCGGCACGCGACAAGGTGCGCCCGCCATGCGTCACGCAGCCCAGCTCGCGCGCTAGCGCGGCATCGGCCAGCGGCAGTGCCACGATCTGATGGTCGATCATGCGCTCGGGCAACACGCTCCAGGCCAGCCCCACCGACACCAGCATCTTGATCGTCTCCAGGTAGTTGGTGGTCATGCGCAGCTGCGGCGCCAGACCGCGCTCGGCGAACAGCCCAGCCACGATGCGGTGGGTGAAGGTGCCTGGGTCCGGCAGCACCGCCGGATGCGCCACGACATCCTCCAGCGCCACCTCGCGCAGGGCGGCCAACGGGTGATCCGGCGCCACCACGAACTGCAGGCGGTCATGCCAGATCGGCTGCGCGCGCAGCGGCGCACGCGTCTGCGGCGCCAGCGTGGTCACCGCCAGTTCCACCTCGCCACGCAGCACCGCCGCGTAGGCCAGTTCCGAATCCAGGAACTGGATGTCCAGCGCCGCCTGCGGGTGCTGCGTGGCGAAGTTGCGTAGCAACGCAGGAAGCCGATGCAAGCCGACATGGTGGCTGGTGGCTAGGCTAAGCCGTCCGCCGACCGCCGCGCCCAGATGTTCCAGTACGCGGCGAGTGTCTTCCAGTTCGGCAAGGATGCGTTGGGCGCGCGGCAACAAGGCCTGCCCGGCCTCGGTCAGCACCACCTGGCGGCCCAGGCGATCGAACAGCCGCGCAGACAGTTGCCCCTCCAGCAAGGCGATGCGTTTGCTCACCGCCGGCTGGGTCAGATGCAAGGCCTCGCCGGCCGCAGAAAAGCTGCCGCTCTCGGCAATGGCCACGAAGGCACTGAGGCTGGCGAGATCCATTGCTATTCCTGAAATTCATTTGTTGAATAAACAATATGAATTTGCGTTATCCATGACAAGCTCCTAGCATCGAAAACAGCCAGGTGGGTGCACCCACCATCCGCCACCCGCTTTCGGATCGCCGCAATGACCGCCAAGACGCTGTACGACAAATTGTGGGAAATGCACGAGGTCACCCGCCGTGACGATGGCTCGTCGCTGATCTATATCGACCGCCATATCCTGCATGAAGTGACATCGCCACAAGCCTTCGAGGGTCTGCGCCTGGCCGGGCGCAAGCCGTGGCGCATCGACGCCAACATCGCCACCCCCGACCACAACGTGCCCACCACCCGTGCCGAGCGCCAGGGCGGACTGGAGTCGATCTCCGACGAGGTCTCGCGCCTGCAGGTGCAGACCCTGGACGAGAACTGCGACGATTTCGGCATCCTCGAGTTCAAGATGAACGACACCCGCCAGGGCATCGTGCACGTGGTCGGCCCCGAGCAGGGCGCCACGCTGCCGGGCATGACGGTGGTCTGCGGCGATTCGCATACCTCCACCCACGGCGCATTCGGCGCGCTGGCGCACGGCATCGGCACCTCCGAGGTCGAGCATGTGCTCGCCACGCAATGCCTGATCGCCAAGAAGATGAAGAACCTGCAGGTACGTGTCGAAGGCACTTTGCCGTTCGGCGTGACTGCCAAGGACATCGTGCTGGCGGTGATCGGCAAGATCGGTACCGCCGGCGGCAACGGCCACGCGCTGGAATTTGCCGGCAGCGCCATCGCCGACCTGTCGATGGAAGGCCGCATGACCATCTGCAACATGTCCATCGAGGCCGGCGCGCGCGTGGGCATGGTGGCGGTGGACGAAAAGACCATTGCCTACGTACAGGGCCGCCCGTTCGCGCCCAAGGGTGCCGACTGGGAGGCGGCGGTGGCGTTGTGGCGCACGCTGGTCTCCGACCCGGGCGCGCACTTCGATACGGTGGTGGAACTGCGTGCCGAAGACATCAAGCCGCAGGTCAGCTGGGGCACCTCGCCGGAGATGGTGCTGGCGGTGGACCAGCGCGTGCCGGACCCGGCAGCCGAGCAGGACCCGACCAAGCGCGATTCGATCGAACGCGCGCTCAAATACATGGGCTTGCGGGCCAACCAGCCGATCACCGACATCCGCCTGGATCGCGTGTTCATCGGCTCGTGCACCAACTCGCGTATCGAAGACCTGCGCGCGGCGGCCGCAGTGGCCAAGGGCCGCAAGGTGGCCTCCACCATCAAGCAGGCGCTGGTTGTCCCCGGCTCGGGCCTGGTCAAGGCGCAGGCCGAAGCCGAAGGTCTGGACAAGGTGTTTCTGGACGCCGGCTTCGAATGGCGCGAGCCGGGCTGTTCGATGTGCCTGGCCATGAACCCGGACAAGCTGGGCAGCGGCGAACACTGCGCGTCCACCTCCAACCGCAACTTCGAAGGGCGCCAGGGCGCCGGCGGCCGCACCCACCTGGTCAGCCCGGCGATGGCTGCCGCGGCGGCGGTGAGCGGGTACTTCGTCGATGTGCGTGAGCTCCAGGGAATCGAGAATCGGGACTAGGGAATCGCAAAGTCCTGCTTCCCGCTCTGCCCATTCCCGACTCCCCATTCCCCATTCCCGGCCTCTCTCAATGACTCCTTTCACCCAACACACCGGACTGGTGGCGCCGCTGGATCGCGCCAATGTCGATACCGACCAGATCATTCCCAAGCAGTTCCTGAAGTCGATCAAGCGCACCGGCTTCGGGCCGAACCTGTTCGACGAATGGCGTTATCTGGATATCGGCGAGCCGGGGCGCGATAACAGCACCCGTCCGCTCAATCCAGAGTTCGTGCTCAATTTCCCGCGCTACCAGGGCGCCAGCGTGCTGCTGGCACGCGAGAACTTTGGCTGCGGCTCCTCGCGCGAGCATGCGCCATGGGCGCTGGACGAGTACGGATTCCGCGCCGTGATCGCGCCGAGTTTTGCCGACATCTTCTACAACAACAGCTTCAAGAACGGCCTGCTGCCGATCGTGCTGGCCGAAGCAGACGTGGATGCGTTGTTCGAGCAGTGCCTGGCCACCGAAGGCTACCAACTCACCGTGGATCTGGACGCGCAGCGCGTGCGCCGGCCCGATGGTGTGGAGTACGCCTTCGAGGTCGATGCATTCCGCAAGCACTGCCTGCTCAACGGCCTGGACGACATCGGCCTGACCTTGCAGGACGCCGAGGCGATCGGTCGGTTCGAACAAGCCCATCGCGTGCGGCAGCCGTGGCTGTTCGGCGCCCTGCAGTGATCGCGGCGGCGTCATCCCCGTGCGCCGACACCCTGGGCGCGCATGTCGCCGCGCAGTTCGGTGCGCAGGCGCAGGCCTATCTGCAGAGCGAGGTGCATGCACAGGGCACCGAGTTCGCCGAACTGCGCGCTGGCCTGGAGGGGCATCGCAACAGCCGCCTGCTCGACCTGGGCTGTGGCGCCGGGCATGTGAGTTTCCAGTTGGCGCCAATGATGGCCGATGTCGTGGCCTACGATCTCTCGGCCGAGATGCTGGAGGTCGTGGCGGCCACGGCGACCGAGCGCAACCTGGTCCAGGTGCGCACCGTGCGCGGTGTCGCCGAGTGCCTGCCGTTCGAGAGCGGCAGCCTGGACGTGGTGGTCAGCCGATATTCGGCGCACCACTGGAGCGACCTGGGGCAGGCATTGCGCGAAGTGCGGCGGGTCCTGCGGCCGGGCGGCGTTGCGGCGTTCATCGACGTGGTGGCGCCGGGATTGCCCCTGCTGGACACGCATCTGCAGGCAATCGAACTGCTACGCGATACCAGCCATGTGCGCGACTACAGCGTGGCGCAGTGGCTGCAGATGCTGGGCGAGGCCGGCCTGCAGGTGCAGCGCCACCGTTGCCAACGTCTGCAGCTGGACTACCTGAGCTGGGTGGACCGCATGCGCACTCCCGCGGTACTCCGCGCGGCAATCCGCGCGCTGCAGGACGCAGCGGTGGACGATGTTCGCGACTATTTCCAGATTGCCGCCGACGGCTCTTTCAGCACCGACGTGCTGGTGCTGTGGGTGGCGCGTTGATTCCCATGGCGCGGTGGCGCCAACCCACGAGGATTGCATGAGCAAGCAGATTCTGATTCTTCCCGGTGACGGCATCGGCCCGGAAATCATGGCCGAAGCGGTCAAGGTGCTGACGCGGATCGACGCGCAGCACGGTCTTGGCTACAGCCTGGTGTATGACGAACTCGGCGGTGCCGCCTACGACAAATATGGCAGCCCGCTGGCCGATGAAACGCTGGAGCGCGCGCGTGCCGCCGATGCAGTGCTGCTGGGCGCGGTGGGTGGCCCGCAGTGGGACACCATCGACCCGGCATTGCGCCCGGAGCGCGGCCTGCTCAAGATCCGCTCGCAGCTGGGCCTGTTCGCCAACCTGCGCCCGGCCTTGCTGTATCCGCAACTGGCCGAGGCATCCACGCTCAAGCCGGAGGTGGTTTCGGGTCTGGATCTGCTAATCCTGCGTGAGCTCACCGGCGGCATCTACTTCGGCCAGCCGCGCGGCAATCGCACCCTGGACAACGGCGAGCGCCAGGCCTACGACACCTTGCCCTACAGCGAAAGCGAGATTCGCCGCATCGCCAAGGCCGGTTTCGAGATGGCGCGCCTGCGCGGCAAGAAGTTGTGCTCGGTGGACAAGGCCAATGTGCTGGCATCGAGCCAGCTGTGGCGCGCGGTGGTGGAAGAGGTGGCCAAGGACTATCCGGATATCGCGCTATCGCATATGTACGTCGACAACGCCGCGATGCAGCTGGTGCGCGCGCCCAAGCAGTTCGACGTGATCGTGACCGACAACATGTTCGGCGACATCCTGTCCGACCAGGCCTCGATGCTCACCGGCTCGATCGGCATGCTGCCCTCTGCCTCGCTGGACGCCAACAGCAAGGGCATGTACGAGCCCTGCCACGGCTCGGCTCCGGACATTGCAGGCAAGGGGATTGCCAATCCGCTGGCCACCATCCTGTCGGTGGCAATGATGCTGCGCTATACGTTTGCGCAATCTGCTGCAGCTGATGCGATCGAAAAGGCGGTCGGCAATGTGCTCGACCAAGGCCTGCGCACCGCCGATATCTGGTCGGACGGCACAACCAAGGTTGGTACCGTGGCTATGGGCGATGCAGTGGTGGCCGCGCTGTAAGCGCGATCGTTCGGCTGGTTTTTGTCGAGGAACAGCGGTCATCGCTTTATCGGGCGATGGCCGCTTTCGTCTGCGGAGCCCAGCGGTGGCGCGGTGCCGCTGGTTGATGCCGCTGATCGAAGAACGCTGCGTTCAAGAGGGGAGTCGTGCCTGCGGATTCCTTCTGCCACCGACCGTCACCGAAGGTGCGTGCGCGCATGCCGATACGCGTGCAAGTGCCCCAGTGGGCGAGGTATTTGCGCAGAACCGCAGGCCTCGTGCGTGGGGATGGTCGATGCGCGGCGCCGCACCCGTGAGCGGGACACGCCATAAATCCGTCCCTGGAGGCTCGGTGGCGGCATCCATGCCGCCAACGGTCCCGCCCCCGGGCGCGACACCACGATCCCGGCATTGCTACTGCTGATCGGCAAGCAATGCGTCAAGCAGGTGTTGATGCCTGCGGACTCGGTGGCCGATGTCATCGGCAAGCCATCCATCTGCTGTCACGCCGCCAGGAATGGACGCTTGGAAAAAGTGCAGCTCATCTGGCTGTTCGCAGTTCTTTTCGCAACCGATAGCAACCGGTGGTGCTTGCGCGGGTGCACGCGCAAGCGCCCGCAGCAGACCGAAGCATTCGCATGGAAACGCGAGCTGTCGTACGCAAGATTGATCGGTATGCGGATTTGGTCGGTAGCGCGCGGCGCCGCATCCGGTGTCGGGACACGCCGTAAATCCGTCCCTGGAGGCTCGGTGGCGGCATCCATGCCGCCAACGGTCCCGCCTCCGGACGCGTCACCACGCTCCCGGCATTGCTACTGCTGATCGGCAAGCAATGCGTCAAGCAGGTGTTGATGCCTACGGACTCCGTCATGCCGCCAACGGTCCCGCCTCCGGACGCGACACCATCTCCCGGCATTGCTACTGCTGATTGGCAAGCAATGCGTCAAGCAGGTGTTGATGCCTGCGGACTCGGTGGCCGATGTAATCGGCAAGCCATCCATCTGCTGTCACGCCGCCAGGAATGGTCGCTTGGAGAAGTGCAGCTCATCTGGCTGTTCGCATTTCTTTCCGCAACCGATAGCAAGCGCCCGCAGCAGACCGAAGCATTCGCGTGGAACTCCAGGTGTCGTGCACAAGATTGATGGGTGTTCGGAGTCGGTCGGCAGCGCGGCGCCGCATCCGGTGTCGGGACACGCCGTGAATCCATCCCTGGAGGCTCGGTGGCGGCATTCATGCCGCCACACGGTCCCGCCCCCAGACGCGACCCCACGCTCCCAACATTGCCGCCGCTGATCGGCAAGCAATGCTTTAAGCAAAACGTTGACGCCTGCGGACTTCGTGGCTGATGTAATCGGCAAGCTATTTATCTGCTCACGTCGCCAGGATGGACGCTCCGAAGGACCTCCAGCCCAGCATGCCCTCTACATTTCTTTCCGCAACCGATAGCAGTTGGTGGTGTTTGCGCGGGTGCCGGCGTGGGACCTTGAGCGGCATGGATGCCGCGCCAGAGCCTACATGGACGTACTTGCGGCGTGTCCCACGCCGGCACACGTGCAAGCGCCCGCAGCAGATCGAAGCATTCCCGCAAGGCCGCAAGGCCGCAAGGCCGCAAGACGAATGCGAGGTCTGGGCCCGGTGTCGGCACGAATGCAAGCCCCTCCACAGACCGACGTATTCGTACGGAACCCGCAGACGTCGCCCGCCAGGCTGGTCCTTCGTGCAGCGCCGTTTCCAGCATACATATACCCACAGGCGCCGGCAGCAAATCGACACGCCTGCAAAAAATTGAAGCAACAACCACGAAAACGGCCGGCAGATCACTCTGCCGGCCGTCAGGTTTGCATCGTCCAGCGTAGGGCGTTACGCCACCGCCGCCGTCTTGCCGGCCACTACGCCGCGCTCGCGCTGGCGCAGCAACCGGTTTGCGACATCCAGCCACGCCAGCGCGCTGGCTTCGATGATGTCCTTGCTGGTGCCGGTGCCTTCGTATTCCACACCGTCGTGGCGCACGCTCAGGCTGGCTTCGCCACGCGCGTCCGCGCCGATGCCGACGCTGTGTACCTGGTAGCTGTCCAGCTCCAGCTTCACGCCGGTCGCCGACGCCAACGCGCCGAACAAGGCATCGACTGGCCCGTTGCCCTGCGCAGTTTCAGCCACGCGATTGCCTTCCGGATCGGACAGCTCCACCAACGCGTTGGCGCGGCTGCCCACATCGCTGATGGTCATCGATGCCAGGCGATAGCCTTCCTGCACGGTGGCGTCTTGCATCAGCGCCTGCAGGTCGGCATCGGTGACTACGCGCTGCTTCTCGCACAGCGCCTTGAATTGCTCGAAGACCAGCTTGACCTCTTCTTCCTCCAGCAGATAGCCCAGTGCACGCAGGCGCTGCTCGACCGCTGCACGGCCGCTGTGGCGGCCCAGCACCATCTGCGACGACTCCCAGCCCACATCTTCTGGGCGCATGATTTCGTAGGTGCCGCGGTGGCGCAGCATGCCGTGTTGGTGAATGCCCGATTCGTGCGCGAACGCATTGCCACCGACCACCGCCTTGTTGCGCTGCACCGGCATGCCGACCAGGCGCTGCAACAACTGCGAGGTGGAGACGATGCGTGGCGTGTTGATTGCCGAATCGATGTTGTAGAACGCACCACGCACCTTCAGTGCCATGGTGATCTCTTCCAGCGCGCAATTTCCGGCGCGCTCGCCGATGCCGTTGATGGTGCATTCCACCTGGCGTGCGCCGCCTTCGATGGCCGCCAGCGAGTTGGCCACCGCCAGGCCCAGATCGTTGTGGCAGTGCGCGCTGAAGATCACCTTGTCGGCACCCTCGACGCTGGCGATCAGGCGCGAGAACATGCCGCGGATCTCTTCCGGCGTGGTGAAGCCCACCGTGTCTGGCAGGTTGATGGTGGTAGCACCGGCGGCGATTGCCACGCGTGTGACCTCGGCCAGGAAATCCTCTTCGGTGCGGGTCGCGTCTTCGGCAGAAAACTCCACGTCATCGATGTAACCGCGCGCCAGCGTCACGTGCTTGTGCACCGATTCCAGCACCTGCTCACGGCTCATGCGCAGCTTGTGCTCGCGATGCAGCGGACTGGTGGACAGGAAGACGTGCAATCGCGGATTGGCCGCCAATTCCAGCGCTTTGGCCGAGGTCTCGATATCGGTCTGCAGGCAGCGCGACAGCACAGCCAGCGTCGGCCGGCGCAACTCGCGTCCCATCATGGCGACCGCTTCGCGGTCTGAGTGCGAGCTGGCCGGGAAGCCGGTTTCGATGATGTCCACGCCGAGCTCATCCAGCGCGCGCGCCATCACCAGCTTTTGCTGGGGCGTCATGCTGCAGCCGGGGGATTGCTCGCCGTCGCGCAGGGTGGTGTCGAAAATTCGGATACGCGGGGTCTGGTTGGATACGGTCGTGTTCACCAGGAAGACTCCTCTACTGCGATGGCGGTGACAGGCGTTGTAGCGACTGCAGATGGACGGGAAACAGCGGTGGGGTGTGGCGGTGGTTTGACGCTACGTTCGTTGCGAAGCCGCTCGGTATTGCGGCGGCGCGGTTTGCGTGGCGGACGCGGCCGCACTTCGGACAAGAGCGTGGCCAGAACGGTTGCGTCGATATTACCGCCAGAGACCACCGCACATTTGCGTTTGCCCGCAACGCGGCGACCAGCGGCCAGGGCGAGGGCACCGGCGCCCTCGGCAATGACATGTTCTTCCAGTGCCAGCCGCACCAGTGTTTCGCGCAATTCGGCCTCGCGCACGATGACCACATCGTCCAGCAGGCTCGCGCAGAGGCGGCGGGTGAGGAAGCCGGGAATCTTGACCTTGACGCCGTCGGCGAGCGTGGCAACGGGCGTGATCTCGCGCACATCGCCGCGCACGGCACGGGCCATGGAGTCCACGCCTTCCACTTGCGCGCCCACCACCCGCACGCCCTGCGACTTCAGCGCAAGCGCAACGCCGGAGGCCAGGCCACCGCCGCCGATCGGCACGATCACCACGTCCGGTGCATGCGCCGCCAGCTCGATGCCCACCGTGCCCTGGCCGGCGATCACGTCCGGGTCGTCGAAGGCGGACAGGAAGCGGTAGCCGTTCTGGTCAGCCAGCTCGCGGGCGAAGGCAAATGCTTCGTCGTAGCTATTGCCATGCTGGCGCACGGTGGCGCCCCAGTGCGCCACGCCGGCGATCTTGGTCTGCGGTGCGCCATGCGGCATCACCGTGATGGCCTGCACGCCCAGCCGATAGGCCGACCACGCGACGCCTTGCGCATGATTGCCGGCCGAGGCACAGATCACCGGGCGCTCGTCGCCGCGCTCCAGGCCGGCCAGCAGCGCGTTCAAGGCGCCGCGCACCTTGTAGGAGCCGGTGCGCTGCAGGTTTTCCAGTTTCAGCCAAACGCCGAAGCGCTCGGCGTAGTGCAGCGGGGTGGGCGACAGATACTTGCGCAGGCGTGCCTGTGCAGCCAAGACATCGGCCACGCTAACGGCCACGTCGCCTACGTCTGGCTCCTGCGGGGCGGGGCGGCCTGAATCAGGCATTGCGGCACGCGCACGGCCGACCCGGAAGAAGACACCTCCGGACGGCGTTGTGGTGATCACGCGAGGTCTGCATGCTGGACATCAGTACGTTCATGCGGCGGCCTCGACCGATTCCAGTGCGGTGATCGCAACGGATTCGCAGTCGTACACTTTCTCCAATTGCAGGCGCAGCGTTTCCGGCGGACGGCTGCTGTCCACATCGAGTTGCAGGTGCCAGCGGCCTGACCCATCCGGTTGGGCAGCACCCTGGATGGCGCATGGACGAAAGCCGCGGCGTTCGGTCATGCCGATCACGCGCACCAGTGCGCCTTCGGCCGGCTTCAGCACCAGGTCAAGCCGGTAACGCATGTGTCGTCTCCTTGGCCGCGTGTGCGGGATTGCTGTCCAGCATGGTGCTGTTGGCGTTGTTGGGCGGCACCAGTGGCCAGACGTTGGCGCGTGCGTCGATGGCCACATGCAGCAGGCCGGGGCCGGGCTGGGCCAGCAACTCGGCCAGCGCCGCGTCCACGTCGCCACGCGCGATGATGCGCTTGGCCGGGATGCCGAACACTTGCGCCAGCGCGGCAAAATCCGGGTTGTCGGACAGATCGATCTCGCTGTAGCGCTCGGCAAAGAACAGTTCCTGCCATTGCCGCACCATGCCTAGCGAGCTGTTGTCCAGCAGCACGATCTTCACCGGCAGCTTGCAGCGCGCAATGGTCACCAGCTCCTGCACGTTCATCATGAAACTACCGTCGCCGGAGACCAGCACCACGGTGCGGTCCGGGCAGGCGAACTGCGCGCCCATCGCAGCCGGCAGGCCGAACCCCATGGTGCCGAGCGCACCGCTGGTGAGGTGGTTGCGCGGATCGTTGAAGCGGCAATGCTGGGCCACCCACATCTGATGCTGGCCCACATCACAGGCAATGATGGTGTCGGCCGGGGCCACTTCGCTCAGGCGCTTCAGCAGCGCCGGTGCATAGATGTCAGTACCGGGCGCGTCGTAGCGCGCACCGAATTTTTCACGGTTGGCAAAACAGCGTGTGCGCCAGCCCTGGCAGTTGGCCCGCGCTGCGCTCAGTGCCTTGAGGCTGGTCGCCACATCGCCGGGCACCGCAATGTCGGCGGTGCGCAGCTTGGAGATTTCATACGCGTCAGCATCCAGATGGATGACGCGCGCAAACGGAGCGAACTCGCTCAGCTTGCCGGTGGCACGGTCGTCGAAGCGTGCGCCCACCACCACCAACAGATCGCATTCCTGGATCGCCATATTGGCCGCACGGGTGCCGTGCATGCCCAGCATGCCCAGGTAATCCGGATGCGCATGCGGCAATGCACCCAGGCCGCGCAAGGTCAGCGCGGTCGGGATGCCGGTCGCCTCGACGAAGCGCCGGAAGGCTTCCACCGCTCCGGCCAATGCAATCCCGCCACCGCCGTATACCACCGGGCGCTCGGCGCTGGCGATGGCGGCCAGTGCCTCGGCCAATTTCGCATCCGCCGGTGCCGGTGGCGGCAGCACCGCCGCCGGCACATGGTCTGGCAGATGCGAGGCATCGGCGATCTGCACGTCCTTGGGCAGGTCGATCAACACCGGGCCCGGGCGTCCCTCGCGTGCAATACGGAACGCTTCGCGCACCATCTCCGGCAACTGGTCCACGCTGCGCACCAGGAAGCTGTGCTTGACGATCGGCATGGTCATGCCGAACACGTCCAGTTCCTGGAACGCATCGGTGCCCAGCAGGGGCGTGGCGACCTGGCCGGTCAGGCAGATCATCGGCACCGAGTCGAGCATCGCATCGGCGATGCCGGTGACCAGGTTGGACGCGCCCGGGCCGGAGGTGGCCACGCATACGCCGACCCGGCCGCTGGCACGGGCGTAGCCGTTGGCGGCGAGGGCGGCGCCCTGTTCGTGACGGACCAGGATGTGCTTGAGCCTGGAATCCACCAGGGCGTCGTAGAACGGCATGATGGTGCCGCCCGGATAACCGAACAGCGTTTCCACGCCTTCGGCTTCCAGGGCCTGCGTCAGCCAGCGCGCGCCGTTGCGGGGCGTGCTGTGTGCGGAGGTGTTCATGCGTTGCGGACCTTCGGTGTTAAGCGGTGGGGGATGCGGCGGCGAGTTACGCCGCTTGTTGGTTCGCCGGTGCGGCAGCGGCCTGCTGTTCGCCATTGAGCCATACCATCTTGGCGCGCAGCTTCTTGCCCACTTCTTCGATCGGGTGCTCCAGATCGGCCTGCTTGAACTTGGTGTAGTTCGGCAGGCCGGCTTCGTATTCGGCCACCCAGTTCTTGGTGAAGGTGCCGTTCTGGATGTCGGTCAGCACGTCCTTCATGCGCGCCTTGGTGCTGGCGTCGATCACGCGCGGGCCGCTGACATAGTCGCCGTATTGCGCGGTTTCGGACACGAATTCCAGCATGCGGGTGATGCCGCCTTCGTAAAACAGGTCCACGATCAACTTCAGTTCGTGAAGGACTTCGTAGTACGCGATTTCCGGCTGGTAACCGGCTTCCACCAGCACCTCGAAACCGGCCTGCACCAGCGAGGATGCACCACCGCACAGCACGGCCTGCTCGCCGAACAGATCGGTTTCGGTCTCTTCCTTGAAGGTGGTCTTGATGATGTTGGCACGCGCGCCGCCCAGGCCGCCGGCATAGGTCAGCGCGAACTGCTCGGCCTTGCCGCTGGTGTCCTGATACACCGCATAGATACACGGCACGCCGCGGCCGATCTCGTATTCGCGACGCACCAGTGCGCCCGGGCCCTTTGGCGCCACCAGCACCACGTCCAGATCGGCGCGCGGGGTGATCATGTCGAAATGCACGTTCAGGCCATGCGCGAACAGCAGGCAGGCGCCTTGCTTCATGTTCGGGGCGATGACGTCTTCGTAGAGCTTCTTCTGCACCATGTCCGGGGTCAGGATCGCGACCAGATCGGCGCTCTTCACCGCCTCGGCCGGCGCCACCACGGTGAAACCGTCTGCCTGCGCCTTGGATTCGGTCGGGCCACCGGGACGCAGGCCGACGGTGACGTCGAAGCCGGAATCGCGCAGGTTCAGCGCATGCGCGCGGCCCTGGCTGCCGTAGCCGATGATCGCGATTTTCGGTTGGGTGTCATTGCTCATGAAGTAATCCTTGCGGGGTTGGCAGTAGAGATGGGCGGATCAGCCGGCGGTGCGCGCACGGGCCGGCTGAGTAACGCGGGGACGAGCGATGGCACGACGCCGCCAGCCACTGGCGCCCGCGCCTGGATGGGCGCCGGTGGACCGTGGTGTGGAGGTGGTCGTGATGTCGTTCATGTCATTCGAAACTTTTGGTGGTCCCTGAAACGCGAAACCCCGCGCCGTTGCCGGTGCGGGGTCTGATCGAAGCCTTGTGTGTCTGTTGCCTACACGAAGCCGCGTCCCGCACCGGTTGGCGAGGTAATAAGTACGAGCACGAGAAGCGACGCTGCCGTCGCGCCGAGGGGCGCGGACATCAGAGCGTTCGAGGTGGCATGGCGGTGCGGCATGGGATTGAGATAACCATCGCCGCCGGTGAGGTGTCAACCCTTGCGGATGAAACATCGGTGGGCCGACTGCACGCACCGTGCGAAGCCGCATGGCAGCAGCATGGTTACCGCTGAAACCGCATCGCCTGATGGCCGGCAGAGCCGACCTGGATCACCAACTGCGCGGGTTTATCGCAACTCGCACTGTTGGTCGGGCACTGCGCCCCGGGCCACTGGTATGGTGGGTCATCCACTGTCGTGTCTTGGGGAGTTGCCTGCACATGCGTCGCGTACCTGTCTTGCTGGTGTCTGTTCTGGCGCTGCTCGCGCCGCCCCTCGGCGCCGCCGACCGCATCACCGGGCAGCCTTTCGCCACCCGCTCGGAAGTCATCGCGCCGCATGCCATGGCCGCCACCTCGCAGCCCTTGGCCACCCAGATCGCGCTGGATGTGATGAAGAACGGCGGCTCGGCGGTGGATGCGGCGATCGCCGCCAATGCGGCGTTGGGCCTGATGGAGCCGACCGGCAACGGGGTGGGTGGGGATCTGTTCGCCATCGTCTGGGACCCCAAGACCAGCAAACTTTATGGCTACAACGGCTCAGGTCGTTCGCCCAGGTCGCTGACCCTGGCCGAGTTCCAGCGCCGCGGGCTGAAGGACATTCCGCCGACCGGCCCGCTGCCGGTGTCGGTGCCCGGGGCAGTGGACGGCTGGTTTGCGTTGCATGCGCGCTTCGGCCGCAAGCCGATGGCGCAGAACCTGGCCCCGGCGATCCGCTACGCGCGCGAAGGCCATCCGGTGGCCGAAACCATTGCCTACTACTGGGACCGCTCGGTGCCGCGGTTGTCGCAGTACCCCGGCTTCAAGGAACAGTTCACCATCGACGGGCGCGCCCCGCGCAAGGGCGAGCTCTGGAAGAACCCGAACCTGGCCAACACCCTGCAGCAGATCGCCGACGGCGGCCGCGATGCGTTCTACAAAGGCGAGATCGCGCGCACCATCGGCGCCTACTTCAAGGCCAATGGCGGCTACCTGAGCTATGAGGACATGGCCAGCCACCAGGGCGAGTGGGTGGAGCCGGTCAGCACCAATTACCGCGGCGTTGATGTGTGGGAGCTGCCGCCCAACAGCCAGGGCATCGCGGCATTGCAGATGCTCAACATCCTGGAAGGCTACGATTTCTCCAAGATCCCGTTCGGCTCGGCCGAGCACGTGCATTTGTTCACCGAAGCCAAGAAGCTGGCCTTCGCCGACCGTGCGCGTTTCTACGCCGACCCGGCCTTCCAGCCCGCGCCGCTGGCCAAATTGGTGTCCAAGGAGTACGCGGCCCAGCGCCGGTCGCTGATCTCGATGGACAAGGCCTTGAAGGAAGTGCAGCCCGGCACGCCCAGGCAGCTGGAAGAAGGCGACACCATCTACATGACCGTGGCCGATGCCGACGGCATGATGGTGTCGCTGATCCAGTCCAATTACCGCGGCATGGGCAGCGGCATGGCGCCACCGGGGCTGGGCTTCATCCTGCAGGACCGCGGCGAAATGTTCGTGTTGAAGAAGGACCACCCCAACGGCTATGCGCCGGGCAAGCGGCCGTTCCAGACCATCATCCCCGCCTTCGTCACCAAGGATGGCAAGCCCTGGCTGAGCTTCGGCGTGATGGGCGGGGCGATGCAGCCGCAGGGTCACGTGCAGATCGTGATGAATCTGGTGGACTTCCACATGAACCTGCAGGAGGCCGGCGATGCGCCGCGCATCCAGCATGAAGGCTCCACCGAGCCGACCGGCCAGGCCACCGCAATGAGCGATGGCGGCGAGGTCAATCTGGAAACCGGCTTTTCCTACGACACCATCCGCGCGCTGATGCGCAAGGGCCACCGGGTGATCTTTGCCGACGGCCCGTACGGCGGCTATCAGGCAATCGCGCGCGACCCGGCCAGCGGCGTCTATTACGGTGCCTCGGAAAGCCGCAAGGACGGGCAGGCGGCTGGTTACTGAGCAGACCGCCACAGTCGAGCCTGCCGCTCAACTCCCGCCGCCGCGCGCCGCTAACAATACGGATGGATCAGGAACTCCCCATGAGCTCGATGCAACAGCCCGATTCGCCGTCGCAAACCCAGGCGGCCTTGCTTCCCGATGCACCGGTGGCCTTGTTGCGCCTGTCGGCCGAAGCCTGCGTGGTGGCCTGCAATCGTGCCGGCCTGGATGTGCTGGGCAAGACCGCCGGCGAGTTGGCCGGTGCACCTGCCAGCGTGTTGTGGGGATTAGGTGTGACCGACCTGGTCGGCGAAGAAGGCGTGTGGGCCGCGCCGGGCGATGATCCGGCCCGGCGTGTGCGCTATCTGCGCGACCGCGCGCATGGTGGCTGGATGCTGTCGCTACCGCACGTGGAAACCGCGATTTTGCTACGCGAGGCCACGCGTCTTGCCGAAGACAGCCGCCCGGTGCCGATTTCGCCGCTGTTGCAGCCGCTGGTCGCGCGTCTGCAGGCCGAGCATGAAGACCGCACCGTGCTGGAGCGCACTGCGCAGGCGCTGGCCGGTTGCGAACTGGAACTACTGTTGCCGCCCGGTCTGGCCGACACCGAGATGGGGCGTCGGCTGCAGGCCGGCTTCGGCAATCTGGCCGAAGCGATCCGCCAGGCGGTCGCACTGTCGGTGCAGATCGCCGCCGAGGTGCCGCCGCTGGTGGCCGAGAACGATGAGATGGTGCGCCAGTCGCAGGCGCAGACCGACGCCCTGGATGGCGCGCGTACCGCCGTGGAGCGGCTCTCGTCCAGCCTGCAGGACGTCAATGCCGAACTGGCGCAAGTGATTGCGCTGGCCGCCAGCGCCGATGACAGCGCACGCCAGGGCGTGGCCGCGGCGCATGCGCTTGGCCAGGCCATGCACGAGGTGGAACGCCGGGCGGCACGTGCCGGCGAAGTCATCGAGGTCATCGACTCGGTGGCGTTCCAGACCAATATCTTGTCGATCAACGCCAGCATCGAAGCGGCGCACGCCGGCGATGCCGGGCGCGGCTTTGCGGTGGTCGCCACCGAGATCCGCCGCCTTGCAGAGCGCGCTGCCGCCGCCGCCCGCGACGTGCGCGCGATCCTGGCCGAAACCAGCGCTGCGGTGGGCGAGGGTGCGGCCTCCGCGCGCGGCACCGAAGCCGTGCTGGATGGCATTACCCGCGTGCTCGGCCAGGCCAGTGCCGCAATGACCACGGTGGCCGGGCGCATCCAGGCGCAGGACGGGGAAATTCGCGGTATCGAGCATGCGGTGGATGGCGTGGTTGCGCTGGGTCGCAGCAATCTGCAGCACGCCGCACATGTGGCCGAGCGCAGCGAAGCCCTGGAGCGCGGCACCGAAACCCTGCGCGATTGCGTGGGCCTGTTCCGGTTGCCGGCAGATCCGTTGCAAGTGCCGCGGCACGCCCGCGTCAAGGAGCTCGCCGTTGCCACGGCGGGCAAGATCGGCGCGGCGTTGGCGCAGGCCATCGCACTTGGCCAGATCGACGAGGCGTCGCTGTTTGCACGCACCTATACCCCGATCCCCGGCGTGGAGCCGGCCAAGTTCAGCACCGACTTCGACGTGGTCTGCGATCACGTGCTTCCGCCGCTGCAGGAGCCGCTGCTGGAAGCGCATCCGTGGATCGTGTTTGCGATCTGCGCCAATCCCGACGGCTATGTGCCCACCCACAACCTGCGCTTCACCCAGCCATTGACCGGCGACCCCAAGCGCGACCTGGTCGGCAACCGCACCAAGCGCAAGTTCACCGACCGCGTTGGCCGCAGCGTCGGCGCGCATACCGATCCGTATCGGCTGCAGGTCTACCGCCGCGACACCGGCCAGATCATGTTCGATCTGTCCGCACCGATCTTCGTTGGCCGCAAGCACTGGGGCGGACTGCGGGTGGGATACACCCTGGAGTAATCCTCGCGCGGGCGGGCATGGCACGTCCAAAGCGAGTAACTGCTCCGGCACTGGCCACAGTGTCTGCTCAGGGCCGGTCCCGTCGCCGTTGGAACCGCGCATGCAGCACGCAGCAGCTTGCAGGCCGTGGCGAGACAGGACTCCAGTGCGACAGTGGTGCTTCCGAGGCCGCGACCATGCGTGCCGTGCGTGGATTCAGCGCAGTGGCGACTGGCCTGCCCAGAGTGCACTGCAGACGCTGTCGACATCGAGCGTGTCATCCTGCAATACGGCCTCGACGAAAGTCTCGCGCAACTGCTGGGAGGCCATGCCGGCGCGGAAATCGCGGGCGATGCGCGCATGTTTCGGCAGAATGATGAGGTTGGATTCCGGCGCGATCAGGTCGGCCTCGAATGTCCCGACGAAATCGAAGGTATGCGCGTCCTCGATCAGCGTGCCCACGCGGGCATGCCCGGTGCAGCCGAAGACGCGATCGCCGTAGGAAAGGCCGACCAGCGTCTGGCAGTCCAGATCGCCGAACACGTACAGGCCGCCATTGGCAATGATTGCGCGGGCGCGCAGGTCTCCGGCGACGATCAGGCTGGCAATATCGTTGACGAACAGAATGTCGCATTCGACGTCGCCCAGCACCACGAGCACGTCCTGCTCGATCTCCAGCGCGCCATCGATCCGCAGTGGGCCGTCGCAGCACTCCTCGCCTGCATGGAAGTGCAAATACTCCCAGTTCGGTGGGCAGCGCGCCTGCAACGCTGCTGCCTCGGCACCGGTCAATGGGCGGCGTGCGATTGTCGAGCGCATGGTCGGTGACATCCAGGCGGAAGGTGGCGAATCATGGTCTATCAGCATGAACGCGTCTAGGTGGCTCCAAGAAACGCTCACTACCCAGACAGGCCATGGCGTCCCACGCATTCGCTTATCCGTTTCACGAAAAAATAACGGGTTGCGGCAGCTGCCGGCTCGCAAAAAAAACCGCCGAAGGTCGGCGGTAGGGAGAGAGAGCAGTTTCTTGTCGTTATGCGGGCAGGCTAGCCAGGGGGCATGCCGTGGAAATGTCGGTGCATGTCAGGGGCGCGGGGTGTGTTCAGCTGTGGCGAGGCGGGCCGTATGGGTGGCACGCACGCCCAGGCGGCATTAGCGCATGCCGCATGTCTTGGCGATGTGGTTTAATCGCCGCCGAAGTGGGGGTACCGCAGCACCGTTGCGGTTGAGATAGTCCCTTGGAACCTGATCCGGCTCATACCGGCGTAGGGAAGCTTCGTTAGATGCGATGGTCCGTGCCTGCACGGGCGATCCGTGTTGAGCGCCGCCGCTTCGTCCGCACTGCGACTTCCTCGCAGAGCCAGCGCCATTGGTGCTGGTCCCCAGCACACAGGACGAATGCCATGAATGCCGCGCCTACCGTTTTGCAGCAACACGCCCAATCGCTGTCCGAGGCCGTGACCCGGCCGATTCCCGGTTCCCGCAAGATCTTCGTGTCCGGCTCGCGCGCCGATCTGCAGGTGCCGATGCGCGAGATCGTGCTGACCCGTACGCCAACCTTGTTTGGTGGCGAAGACAATCCGCCGCTCAGCGTCTACGACACCTCCGGGCCTTACACCGATCCGCAGGCGGCAATCGATCTTGCGGCCGGGCTTGCACCATTGCGTGCGAACTGGATCGCCGAACGCGACGACACCGTGGTGCTCGACCAACTCAGCTCCAGCTTCGGGCGTGGCCGCGAACACGATGCACGGCTGGATGCGGTGCGCTTTTCAGCGCGGCGTCTGCCTCGGGTTGCACGCGCCGGCGCCAATGTCACGCAGATGCATTACGCACGCCGCGGCATCATCACCCCGGAGATGGAGTTCGTGGCCATCCGCGAAAACCAGCGGCTGGAGGCGGTGACCGATGCGGCGCTGCGCAAGCAGCACCCCGGCGAGCCGTTCGGCGCCGCGATCCAGCAACGCATCACGCCGGAGTTCGTGCGTGAGGAGATCGCACGCGGCCGCGCGATCCTGCCCAACAACATCAACCATCCGGAAAGCGAGCCGATGATCATCGGCCGCAATTTCCTGACCAAGATCAACGCCAATATCGGCAACAGCGCGGTGTCCTCGGGCATCGCCGAAGAAGTCGAAAAGCTGGTGTGGTCGATCCGCTGGGGCGGCGACACGGTGATGGATCTGTCCACCGGCAAGCACATCCATGAAACGCGCGAGTGGATCATCCGCAATTCGCCGGTGCCGATCGGCACGGTGCCGATCTATCAGGCGCTGGAAAAGGTCGATGGACGCGCCGAGGCGCTGACCTGGGAAATTTTTCGCGACACCTTGATCGAGCAGGCCGAGCAGGGCGTGGACTACTTCACCATCCATGCCGGCGTGCTGCTGCGCTATGTGCCGCTGACCGCCCGGCGCGTCACCGGCATCGTGTCGCGCGGCGGATCGATCATGGCCAAGTGGTGCCTGGCGCACCACAAGGAAAACTTCCTTTACACCCATTTCGAAGACATCTGCCAGATCATGAAGGCCTACGACGTGGCGTTTTCACTGGGCGATGGCTTGCGCCCTGGCTGTATCGCCGATGCCAACGACGCCGCGCAGTTTGGTGAACTGGAAACCTTGGGCGAGTTGACCAAACTCGCGTGGAAGCACGACGTGCAGACCATGATCGAAGGACCGGGGCATGTGCCGATGCAGTTGATCAAGGAAAACATGGACAAGCAGCTACGCGAATGCGGAGAAGCGCCGTTCTATACCCTTGGGCCGCTGACTACCGATATCGCGCCTGGCTACGACCACATCACCAGCGCGATCGGTGCGGCGATGATCGCTTGGTATGGCACGGCGATGCTGTGTTATGTCACGCCCAAGGAGCATCTGGGACTGCCAAACCGCCAGGACGTGCGCGACGGCATCATGGCCTACAAGATCGCTGCGCATGCTGCCGACCTGGCCAAGGGCCATCCCGGCGCGCAGGTGCGCGACAACGCCTTGAGCAAGGCGCGTTTCGAATTCCGCTGGGACGACCAGTTCCATCTGGGTCTGGATCCGGAAAAGGCCAGGGAGTATCACGATGAAACCCTGCCCAAGGACGCGCACAAGCTGGCGCACTTCTGCTCGATGTGCGGGCCGCACTTCTGCTCGATGAAGATCACCCAGGACGTGCGCGATTATGCCGCCGAGCACGGCATGGGCGAGGAGCGCGCGCTGGCGGCAGGGATGGAGGAAAAGGCGACGGAGTTTCTGGAGCAGGGCGCGCAGGTTTACCGCGCGTCGTAGCCGGGTCATTCGGTTGCACGGCAGCCTGCGTGAGGCGCGGGCTGCTTAGGAACAGTTCAGCAAGTTTTTGTGCAGATTGCAGCGGCCCCCGCAAGTGCCGCGCTGCAGCCAAGTTGCAAGCGGTTACATAATTCAAGGCTTGTGGGCCGTCTAACTGAATCGCAGATAAAAAAATCGCGCCAGAAGGCGCGAAGGGAATATCGTAATTATTTGAATTCGTCGGCGAGAGAGAGAGAGCCTGACGTCACTGCCTGTCATAGGAAGCAACGGGCCATAGAGTAAAATTTGCACCAAATGGATGCATGACACAGTCGGTCGTCGTCCTTTGCTGAATTTGGCGCTTCGCAGCTTTCGGGTGTTGCGTCTTCTGTGGTTCTTGCATGCCGATGCCTGTTTTTTGCCGATGAGTGTTTCTCCCACTACTGCGATGTCCTCTGGCCGGCTGCGTGTCGGGCAGTGTGTGGTCGACGTTGCCTCGCGCGAAGTGCATGCACCGGGCGCCAAGCGCGTGCTGCGGCTGGCGCCGAAATCCCTGGCAGTGTTGCTGACCCTGGCCAGGCAGCCGGGGCAGGTGGTCACGCGCGAACAACTGTTGGCCGAGGTCTGGCCCGACACCTTGCCCACCAACGATGTCGTCACCCAGGCCGTCACGCAGTTGCGCAAGGCGCTGGGCAGCCATGGCAGCCAGCGTTCGGAGCATATCGAGACGATTGCCAAGACCGGCTACCGCCTGTTGGCGCCGGTGGCGTGGGATCTGCATGCCGAGCCACCCATGGTGCAGCTGCCAGAAACAGACGTGCCTGCCGGCGAGCCGCTGTCCGAGCACGCGGCGCCAGTCGCAACCCAGCCAATGCATGCCGGGTCGGACGCGGGCCAGCAGGCAAACGCGCAGCGCTTGCCTGCGACACCAATGGCGCAGCATCGGCGCCGCTTTATGGCCTTGGCCGTTGCCAGTCTGGCATTGCTGGTGGTGTTGGGGCTTGCGGCGCGCACGCTGTGGCTGCGACCGCAGGCCACCGACACTGCTGCGTCGGCACCGGCGGTGCCAGGTAGCCCCAAGCGGCCGTACCAGGTGATCACTGCAGGCGGTGGGTTCGATCTGACTCCCAGTCTCTCGCCCGATGGCGCGATGGTTGCCTATGCCTCGCTGACCAATGATCGCGTGGGCACCTCGATCCTGGTCAAGACCACCGACAACGCCTACCCGCGTGTGCTGGAGACGCCTGCACCCGGCGTCTCGGATCGCTTGCCGGCCTGGTCGCCGGATGGACGCGAAATTGCGTTTGCGCGGCAGGCACCGGACGGTAGCTGCAGGATCATGATTGCGGCGGCGGCCGGCGCGGCCGCCTCGCGCGAAGTCATGCGTTGTGATGGCGCCGACATGCTCAGCTTCAGCTGGTCGCCCGACGGACGCGCCTTGCTGTTCGGCAGCATGACCGGCGCGCAGGGCGCTCCGCGGATCCGTCGCCTGGACCTTGAAACCGATCAATGGCAGGAGCTGGCCTACAACGCGCAGCCGACCGATTTCGACTACGCGCCGCGCTATTCCCCGGATGGGCGCTGGATCGTGTTCCTGCGCAACCCCCAGCTCGGCGATCTCTGGCGGATTCCTGCACACGGTGGCACCGCCGAACGCTTGACCCATGACAATGCCGACATCCGGGGCTGGAGTTGGCTGCCCGACGGCAGCGGCCTGATCTTCGGTCGCCGCGTCGATAGCGAGGCGCGGCTGTATCGGCTCGATCTGGTCGACCGCAGCCTGCACGATCTGGGCGTGGACGACGCGCAGGCGCCGGACGTGGCTCAGGGCCATCTGGTGTTCGTCCAGCGCAAGCCGCAATTCGGCGTGCATCAGGTCATCCATGACCCGATGAATGGTGGCTACATCCGGCGCAGGTTATTCGCCTCCAATGGACGCGACGACCATCCGATGATTGCTCCTGATGAGCGCCAACTCATCTTCGCCTCCAATCGCTCCGGTGCTTATGGCCTGTGGTGGGGTGATGTCACCCAGCCTGGCTCGGTGCGCTTGATCGAAGGGGTACGGCCGGACGCGCGACAGGCCGCGGATTGGTCAGCCGACTCGCGGCAGGTCCTGGTCAACGGGAGCGATGCAGAGGGACACGCAGCGCTGTTCGAAGTGACGCCGGCTACCGGCAAGGCGGTCCGACTGCCGGTACCGCTGGCACGGCCACTGCAAGCCATCTATCTGCCTGATCCCAACCAGGTGATGGTTGTTGCCGCCGATGACGATGGGCACACCTTCGCCACGCTCTACGACCGGCGCAGCCGGCCCTGGCGCGCGCTGGCCAGCTTGCAGGATGTCTCGCAACTGCGCCTGGATCGCGACAGCGGACACGTGTTGTTCACGCACCTGAGTGGCGCAGGCTTGTGGCAGATCGCACCGACCCTGGCCGCCGACAGCGTGCGATCGGTGGATCCACAGCAGCCATCGCGTTGGCGCTATCGCAGTTGGGCACCAGGTGCGGATGGCCGGGTGCATTACCTGTCGTCCACTGACAGCTGTGCGGCCTACGACAGTGAGCTTCGCAGCAGGCGTGCGCAGTGCCTGGATGCGGATAAATTCACCACCATCAATGGTTTCAGCGTGGACCAGCGCAGCGACGCGATGTATGTGGCACTGGCTGAGGAAGACGGCAGCTCGATTGCCTACATGGCGCTGCCGGAACGGTCTTCGGTTGCCCCCGGCTTTATCTCCAGCATGTTGATAATACTGAGGAAAATGACCTCGTAAATTTTTCGGAAAAGTTTCGTAGCGATTTCGGCACAGTTTCGTCAGAACTTCCTGATTCGCGCCAGATTCGGCAAAACACTACGCCCTCTTTTGTATACAGGGCTGCCAACATGCAACAGGTCATCACTGCCGATCGCGGCCTCGCACTCTCATTGGATGGTGCCAGCGAATCGACCTCGACCACATGTCTGGCAGTCTCGCGGTTGGGCAGCATCCGCACCACGTCTGCGACGTTCACGCTATGGGTGCAGTTGCGCGGGCGCGCATGGGTGGAATCCAAGGAAGGGCGTTTCCGCCTGCGTGCCGGCGACTGGATTGCCTTCGACAAGGACTCCCATCCCGCCGTGCAGGCCGACCGGAGCGCGCTGTGCGTCGGCGTCAGCCTCGATGGCGACAGCCTGCAGTCCCTGGCCGAGCTGACCGATGCCACGCTGTATCCGGGACGCAGCCATCTGTCGCGCAGCGATCTGCGTATCGCATTGCGGCTGTGGCGCAACGCGGCAGTGCAGAGTGGCAGTGCCTCGGCACGTCCGCTGTTGCTGCACCTGGCAGCAATGCAGCGCGACTTCATCGAGCAGGAGCAGCGTTGCCCAGGTCGCTCACGCAGCCGTCGTCGCCAGGTCTTCGGTCGCATGCAGCGCGCCCGGCTTTACCTGGAAGGCAACAGCGACCGCGTCGTGCGCATCAGCGAACTGGCGCAGCTGACCAACTTCTCCAGCTGGTATGTCTCCAAGACGTTTCAAAGCCTGTACGAGGAAAGCCCACAGGCGTTGTCGGCGCGCCTGCGACTGGAGCGCGCCTCCGATCTGTTGCGCGACACATCGATGATGATTGGTGAGGTTGCGGCCGCCAGCGGCTTCGATAATTGCTGCAGTTTTGCGCGTGCGTTTCGTGCGCGCTTCGGGGTCTCCGCATCGCATTACCGGGACCAGACGACCAATCCGCCAGATTCGGCAAAGCCACGGAACGTGACGCGCAAAGCGACGGCGTTCACGCAATCGTAATTTGCACAGGGGCGCTTAACGCGCCACTAACGAACCCTGGAGAGATTGATGAACCTTCGCACCTCCGCAGTGCGGCTGGGCCTGTTGCCCGCCGGTATTGCGATCGCGTTGACGCCGGCTTTTGCCGCCAATGCACAAGAGCAGTCCGCCCCGTCGACCACGACCCTGGACCGCATCGAAATCACCGGCTCGCGCATCCGCTCGGTCGACGTCGAAACCGCACAGCCGGTGTTCACCGTCTCCCAGCAGGACATTCAGAAGTCCGGCCTGGTCAGCGTTGGCGACATCCTCCAGAACCTGTCGATTGCCGGTACGCAGACCTACAGCAAGGCTGCCGTGCTGACCTCCGACCCGGAACAGGGCGGCCAGTACGTCAATCTGTACAACCTGGGTGAGAACCGTACCCTGGTGTTGGTGAACGGCAAGCGTTGGACCAGCAGCCTGTCCGGCCTGACCGACATGTCCACCATCCCGAGCTCGCTGATCGAGCGCATCGAAGTCCTGAAGGACGGCGCCTCGGCGATCTACGGCTCCGACGCCGTGGCCGGTGTGGTCAACATCATCCTGCGTCAGAACTACGACGGTGCAGAAGCCTCGGCGTACTTCGGCCAGAACGGTCGTGGCGACGGTTCCAAGGAGCAGTACTCCTTCACCGCCGGCACCACCACCGACCGCTCCTCGCTGGTGTTTGGCGTCAACTACACCAACGAAGATCCGGTGTGGGCCAAGGATCGCACGCTGACCCGTTACTCGGCCGGTCCGAACCACATCGAAGATGGCCTGAGTGCAACCGGCCCGTGGGGTCGCTTCACCTCCAACGACCAGACCTACATCCTCAACCACACCGGCTCGTTCGACGGTAAGGGCGTGGGTGCGGATTCACGCAATCTGGCCAACTACCACAACGACATCACCACCGACGATTACTTCAATTCCGTCGACCAGATGATGTTGCAGCAGTCCAGCCGCAACAAGTCGATCTTCACGACCGGCAGCTACAACCTGACCGACAGCCTGACCTTCAAGTCGACCGCGATGTACTCCGAGCGCGACTCGAACCGTCAGATCGCCGGCTACCCGCTGCAGGCCTCGTCGCAGCCGCAGTTCCCGGTCGCCATCAGTGGCAGCAGCTACTACAACCCGGTTGGCCAGGACATCACCAGCTGGTTCCGTCGTACGGTTGAATTGCCGCGCACCACCGAAAGCAACGTCAAGACCCTGCACTTCGATGCAGCGCTGGAAGGCGTGTTCGACGTCGGCAGCCACGGCTGGAACTGGGACGTGGGCTTCAACTACAACAAGTACGATGTGACGCAGGTTTCCCGCGGCAACATCAACCTGCTGGCATTGCAGAAGGCACTGGGTCCTTCGTTCCTCAATGCACAGGGTCAGGTGCAGTGCGGTACCGCAGCGGCTCCGATCGCGCTGGGTACCAGTAATGCGCTGGGCCAGTGCACCCCGTTCAATATCCTGGGTGGCCCGTCGGCGTCCACGCCGAACGCGCTGCAGTACATCAATGCGCTGGGTCAGTCCACGCAGCAGAGCCTGAGCAAGCAGTGGACCGCCAATGTCACCGGCGGCCTGTTCGACCTGCCGGCCGGTGAGCTGGGCTTCGCTGCAGGTGTCGAGCACCGCGAAATCAGCGGCTACGACTACCCGGACCAGCTGTCCAGCGCCGGTTACACCACCGATCTGGCTGCACAGGCCACCGAAGGTCGCTACCAGACCAACGAAGCCTACCTGGAGCTGTTGATTCCGGTACTGAAGGATCTGCCGGGCGCCAAGGAACTGTCGTTCGACGTGGCTGCGCGCTACAGCAACTACAGCCGTTTCGGCGACACCACCAACAGCAAGTTCAGCTTCACCTGGAAGCCGATCGACGACCTGCTGGTGCGTGGTACCTACGGCACCGGTTTCCGTGCGCCGACGCTGTCGGACACCTTCGGTGGCGGCTCGCAGACCTTCGATACCTTCACCGATCCGTGCGACGCGACCTTCGGTTCGCTGGGCAACGCAGGTGTGGCGGCGCGCTGTGCCGGCGAAGGCTTGCCGGCCGGTTACCGTCAGACCGACACCGCAGGCAATCCGGTGACCCGTCGCGACGTGCAGGGCAACGCGCCGTTCAATTCGGGCGTGGGTAATGCAGAGCTGGAGCCGGAATACAGCATCACCCGGACCGTGGGCATGGTGTACAGCCCGCATTGGGTGCAGGGCCTGGACTTCTCGCTGGATTGGTACCGCATTTCGATCTCCAACATCATCACCGCGCTGACGGCCAATGATGTGTTGAACAACTGCTATCTCAACAACCTGGCCAGCTACTGTGCCGACTACGGTCGCGACCCGATCAGCGGTCAGGTCACCACGCTGAGCCGCGGCAACGTCAACCTGGGTCGTCTGGAAACCGAAGGCTACAACTTCGGCGTGCGTTACCGCATGCCCGAAACCGCCTACGGCAAGTTCGCCGTCAACCTGGACACCAACTACCTGGCGACCTACAAGTCGCAGGCTGAAGCCGGTGCCGATTGGGCCAACGCAGCTGGCTACTGGAACTACCCGCGCGTGCGCGCCACCCTGGGTCTGGACTGGTCGCTGGGTTCGCTGTCGGCCAACTGGAACCTGCGCTACTACGGCGGCTTCCGCGATTACTGCTGGGATGCATCGGCAGGCATCGAGTGCAACGACCCGAACTACCAGACCCCGAACCCGGGTTGGGGCGGCGGTACCGGTTCCAACAAGAAGGGCTCGATCTCCTACCAGGACGTCTCGGTTACCTGGCAGGCTCCGTGGGACGGCAGCGTGACCGTCGGCGCCCGCAACATCTGGAACAAGCAGCCGCCGGTGACCTACTCGATCACCAACAGCAGCACCGCGGCGATCGATCCGATGCTGGATTACGACCGCTTCCTGTTCGTGCAGTACAACCAGCGCTTCTGATCATCGAAGCCTCGTGAAAGAAGAAGCGGGCCGAAAGGCCCGCTTTTTTTATGCCTGTCGTCGACGCGTCCACGGTGTGGTCTGTGCATGTGAGTCGCCACGGTTGCCGTGTGGCGCGGAGGGCTGGGACGCTCCAGGACGAGCTTGACGCGCTGCAACCGGAGCCTGGCTGCCGGCGCATGCCGAAAGTTTCTCTGCGCGTGCGTGGTCTATGACGTTCTCACCACGGAGTCTTGAGTCGACCGCCATCACCTTTAGTCTGGTTCGGACCGCAGATGTTCCAGGTCTGGATCCGTCGCCGTGGATCTCCCGTTGCGCGGCGCCTGACGTTACAGCCCATCCCGCGCCCCTCATCGCGCCCTGCAAGGCGGCAAAGAAAAAGGCGCGATGCCATCGCGCCTTTTCGCTACTTCGATCGCTGCCCCTGACGGCCCGCCGCTTACGCCTCGGCAAGGCCCAGCAAGGTGTCGGCCTGTTCGCGCCAGGTCGGCAGGCGGGAGATCACGCCGACCTTGGACAAATACTCTTCGTCCACGGTTTCGCCGCTGGCCAGTGCCGTGGCCACATGCACCGCGCCGGTGACCCAGAAGCTGCGCAGGCTGGAACGCTGCGGGTGGCGATGGAAAGCCACTGCCTCGATGATCGGCATCGGCAGGCCCCACAGGCCGAGCAGATAGGCGCCGGCTTCGGTATGGCCCAGGCGCTCGTCGCCGCCTTCCGGCAGCGGCTCGCGCTCATCGCGTACGCCCGGCAGGAGCAGGCCGATGTCGGCCAGCAGTGCGGCGGTGGAACCCAGCTCCGCGCTGGTCGGTGGCAATACCTTGGCCGCCAGACGCGAGGAGAGCAGGGCGCGGCGCTGCATCGCGCTGCGCTCTGCCGGGGTCAGGGTCTGCACCGAGAACACTTCGCTGGCCAGTACCAGGTCGCGCAGCGTCGCCACGCCCAGGCGGGTCACGGCCGTGCGCAGATCGGTGATGCTGCGGCCGCCGGAAAAGAACGCCGAATTGCATAGCTGCAACACCTTGGCCGCGATAGCCGGATCGCCCGAGATGAGCTTGGCGATATCGGCCGCATCGGCGCCATCGTCTTCTTCCAGCGCATGCATCAGGCTCAGATACAGATGCGGCGGCGACGGCAGCTTTTCGATCCGGCCGATGGCCGCGCGCAGGCGCGGATTGCTCAGCAGGTCGCGCAGCTCTTCCAGGCTGGTGACGGCTTCGAGCAGCACTTCCGGCGCCAGCGGCATCGGCAGGAAGCGATGGGCCACGCCAATGATGCGGGCCGGCGGCGTGCGCTGGCCATCCTGGGCATCGATCAATGCAATCCGGATCGTGTCCGGACGCAGCGTCCGGATCTGCCCCAGCAAGGTGGCGGCTGTCAGGTCGGGCAGGATCGGTGCAACGATGACCGCGTCGAACGGCGACAGCGCGGCAGCCTCGATCGCCGAATTTCCATCGGCCACCTGCTGCGCCTGCCATTGGTCGCCGAGATCGGAGACGTAATCGACCAGGTCGGACGGAAGGCTGGCTTCGTCCCCAACAAACAGAATACGCAAGACACTTCCCCAGAAGTCACCGGCGGCAAGGCGCCGGCCAAACGCAGTCCGGCAATGTACCCAATCTGCCGACGGCGGTCACCGGGATCACGGCAAAAGCGTGATCCCGGTCGCTCCATGCTCACGGAGCAAAGGTGACGGCCAACGGCTCAGGGCGCGTCGGAATTATAGCGTTCCACCGATTCGACCAGGATGCGCTTGGCCTCGGCAGCGCCGCCCCAACCGTCCAGCTTCACCCACTTGCCCTTCTCCAAGTCCTTGTAATGCTCGAAGAAATGGCCGATGCGCTCCATCCAGTGGCTGGAGACCTGATTGATGTCCTCGATGTGCGCGTAGCCGGAGAAGATCTTCTCGATCGGCACCGCCAGGATCTTTTCGTCGCTGCCCGCCTCGTCGCTCATGCGCAGCACGCCGACCGGACGGCAGCGCACCACCGAGCCCGGGACCAGCGGCAGCGGCAGCACCACCAGCACGTCGGCCGGATCGCCATCGCCGCACAGGGTGTTGGGCACGTAGCCGTAGTTGCAGGGGTAACGCATCGGGGTCGACAGGATGCGGTCGACGAAGATCGCGCCGCTGGCCTTGTCCACTTCGTACTTGACCGGCTCGGAATCCTTGGGGATTTCGATGACGACGTTGATTTCTTCCGGCAGATTCTTGCCAGAGGTGACCAGTTCAAGACCCATGCGCGTAGCTCCGAGGCGTCAGCAGTGTGTGGAGCGCGATTCTACGCGTTCGGCTGTTGCGCTGCAGCGACACTGAATAGGCAATGTTCTGACGGCCGAATACGGCATAGCCTGCATTCATCACAGGCAACCGCCCGATCCCGGCGGGTTGGCCCCGGGCGCACGCTGCAGGCTCATCCACCGTCCGGAAACCGCCATGCCCAGGCTCACGCGCTTGCTCGTCGTCTTGCTGCTTTCGCTCACCGCCCATGCCGCCGCCGCGGCAGCGCCACCGCCGACCTATGTGGACGCCGTGGACTGGCCGGCCAATGGAGAGGGCTGGGAGGCCTTCATCGATCTGGAGCAACGGCTGGACCGTGACTTCGACAACATCTGCGGCGACACCTTCTGCGGCGGCGAATTCAGCGATTACCAGCCGCTGCGCTTTCGCTGCTCGGTCCATCGTGTCACCGGCGTGGTGCGTAGCTGCATCTGGACCTTCGGCGCCAGCGAGGTCAGCGTCGACCCACGCAGTGGCTACCTGCGCTCGGACAGCCGGGTCTGGCGGTGCACTGCGCCACTGAAAGCCGGAACCCGTCTGGAGGAGATGTATCGCGTGCTTGCCGTGACCAACCCCCTGTTCGAACCGCTGCCCGGCGGTGCGCCGCCGATCTACGATGGCTTGATCGGCTGCCTGTGATCAACGACGAGGCCAATCACCTGGTTCGAGGATTGATGGCCGGCACGACACGGTCAGCGCCAGCGCCAGCGCTCGCAGGCGAGTCGCTGCCTTGCAGGTGGGCGTTGGTTGTACAGCGTGCAGCGTTGCGGGGTCCGATGCCGTGCAGGTTTTGCACGGCAGCGGGCTCGGCGAAATCCGAGAGGCGATGGTCCATACACTCGCCGTTGTCGCTGCCATGCACCCACCGCGAGGTCCCCGCGCGGGTTTGGCCAACGCTCGACTGGATTGCAGCTCATCCTGCGCCGGAGCCCATGCGGTAGCCGGCGCAGGATGTTGCAGGCAGCAGGCCTGCGAGAGCCGGGTGCGGTTCGCTGCCCCGCACTGGGTCAGAGTGTCGGCCTGGCTGCGTTACCTGCCGTTGGGTCCGCATCGCGAGCCGCCGGAGGATCCCGGCGGCGTGGCCTGCGCCGCTCACAGCAAGGGCACCAGCAGCAATGCCACGATGTTGATGATCTTGATCAAGGGGTTGATGGCCGGCCCTGCAGTGTCCTTGTACGGGTCGCCCACGGTGTCGCCGGTGATCGCCGCCTTGTGCGCTTCGCTGCCCTTGCCGCCGAAGTGACCATCCTCGATGTATTTCTTGGCATTGTCCCAGGCGCCGCCGCCGGTGGTCATGGAAATGGCCAGGAACAATCCGGTCACGATCGTGCCGATCAACAGGCCGCCCAGTGCGCGCGGCCCCAGCAACAGCCCCACCACAATCGGCACCACCACCGGCAATAGCGAGGGCACGATCATTTCGCGGATCGCCGAGCGGGTCAGCATGTCGACCGCACGGTCGTATTGCGGCTTGGCGGTGCCGGCCATGATGCCGGGAATCTCGCGGAACTGGCGGCGGACTTCCTCCACTACTGCGCCCGCCGCGCGGCCCACGGCCTCCATTGCCATGGCGCCGAACAGATACGGAATCAGGCCGCCGATGAGCAGGCCAATGATCACCGTGTGGTCGGACAGGTCGAAGGCAAACACCTCGTTCGGATTGGCGGCCTGCAGGTTGTGGGTGTAGTCGGCAAACAACACCAGCGCGGCCAGCGCCGCCGATCCGATCGCATAGCCCTTGGTCACCGCCTTGGTGGTGTTGCCGACCGCATCCAGCGGGTCGGTGATCGCACGCACTTCCGGCGGTAGTTCGGCCATTTCGGCAATGCCGCCGGCGTTGTCGGTGATGGGGCCATAGGCATCCAGCGCCACGATCATGCCGGCCATCGACAGCATGGCGGTGGCCGCGATGGCGATGCCGTACAGGCCACCGAAATGGAATGCACCCCAGATCGCAGCGCACACCGCGATCACCGGCAGTGCGGTGGACTTCATCGAAATGCCGAGACCGGCAATGATGTTGGTGCCGTGCCCGGTGGTGCTGGCCGATGCCACGTGCTGCACGGGTGTGTATTGGGTGCCGGTGTAGTACTCGGTGATCCATACGATCAGGCCGGTAAGGACCAGCCCGATCAAGGCGCACACGTACAACGACGTGGCGCCATGGCTGTTGTCGCGCATCAGCGCCTGGGTGATCGGCCAGTAGGCCAGTGCGGCCAGGACGCCGGAGACGATCACGCCCTTGTAGAGCGCTCCCATGATCGAGCCGCCCGCCTTCACCTTGACGAAGGCCGCACCGACGATCGACGCGATGATCGACACCCCGCCAAGCACCAGTGGATACAGCACCGCATGCGGCCCGGTCTCGGTCAGTGTGAGGCTGCCGAGCAGCATCGTGGCGATCACGGTGACCGCATAGGTCTCGAAGAGGTCCGCTGCCATGCCGGCGCAGTCGCCCACGTTGTCGCCCACGTTGTCGGCGATTACCGCCGGGTTACGCGGATCGTCTTCGGGGATGCCGGCTTCCACCTTGCCTACCAGGTCTGCGCCCACATCCGCGCCCTTGGTGAAAATACCGCCCCCCAGGCGCGCGAAGATCGAAATCAGCGACGACCCGAACGCCAGCCCGACCAGGGCATGCAGGTTCTGCTCCAGCGGAAGCCCCAGGCGCTGCAGCACGGCGTAATACCCGGCCACACCCAGCAGGCCCAGGCCCACCACCAGCATGCCGGTAATCGCGCCACCGCGAAACGCCACATCCATCGCCTTGCCGATCCCGTGGCGTGCGGCCTCGGCGGTGCGCACATTGGCGCGCACCGAGACATTCATTCCGATATAGCCGGCCAGCCCGGAGAGCACTGCACCCAGTGCAAACCCGATTGCGGTGTACCAGCTCAGGAACAGCCCGACCAGCACAAACAACACACCGCCGGCGATCGAGATCGTGAGGTATTGCCGGTTGAGGTAGGCACGTGCGCCTTCCTGGATCGCAGCGGCGATCTCCTGCATGCGCGCGTTACCGCTGGGCTGCGCCACCACCCAGCGCGCCGACACGATTCCGTAGACGATTGCCAGGACCGCACATCCCAGCGCAAGCGATAACCCGTAATGTTCCAGCATGACCCCTCCCAGAGAATGGATGTCATCCGGTCGGGATGAACCAGGGGGCGATGCACGACGAGTAGACGGCGAATACGAACTCGACGGCCGCAAGGGCCACAATGCGCGTCGCGATGTTCAAGTGGCCGGATCGCGGCCGAGTATGCGCCGCAGCGTGCGTGGCTGCCAGCATCGCGGCTTTGGCATGTCGTTCAGTTGCCGCGTGACAGCCTGCGGCCCATCCGTATCGAGCGATCCAAGGAGTGACCATGTCCCACCATGCCGCGTGCAGCCATGCTGCCCTGCTGAGCGCCCTGCTGCTCACCGGCAGCGCGTTTGCTGCAGACCCCACGCCGGAGCTGAAGGCGCGTGCACCCGGGACCGCGCAGGCGGTTGGGGCGGTACACACCTTGCGCCAGATTCCGGAAGCCTGCGCGCGGCTGGAAGGCGTGTTCACCGGCAATGCCGCGCAGCCGTATACCTTCTCGGTGGTGCGTAGCAGCCCCACGTGTCAGCCGCGTGCACGCTTCGTGGACTATGCCAAGGCCGCGCCCAGCGTGGCGTCCGGCTGGATCTTCAATGATGTGATCCGCGTCCCCAGCGCCACCTGTCCGGGGCAGCAGGCGGTCGTGCGTGTCTGGCGCAAGCCGGTGGATGCCAAGCCGCAGCTCGATGGGCAAGGCCAGTCGCGTATCTATTTGGAAGACGCCAAGCAGCAGGCCGCCGCCGGCAAGATCCCGCAGGTGCCGATGTTCGCCGCGCAGCAAACCATGGAAGGCAAGGCCTGTCGGTAACGGCGGCAGGTCATCGTTCTCGGTGATCCCGCCACCAGCATGTCGATGGAGAATGGGGCGTGCTTGGGCGGCTGACCTCTCCTCATGCGGACGCCGCGCTAGCAGGGCATGTCCGATGAGCTGCCGGTGCCGTGCAAGGCCTGACAAACATCGATGCGTCTGGACGTATCCATCGCGCAGCTGTCGCACTGTCGATCCGGCAATTTAAGTCGCTTCGGTCGCGAATTCCTGATCATTTGAATAAACGCATGAAGCGATTTCGTCATTCTCCCGGGCTGCTGGTAGCTCTTGTCCTATCGAACCCGCTATCGGCGCGCGCGGCGGCCAGCATGGTCGTCGACGATGCGAGCGTCACGCCGCGTGGTCAGTGTCAGCTGGAGGCATGGTCGCGTGCAATGCCGGCCACGGCGTTTAGCACACTGGTGCCTGCATGCAATGTTGCGGGGACGGAAATCGCTTTGGGGCTGACCGATGTTCGGCATGGCACCACGTCCATGGACCTTGGCGCCAAGCGTGTCCTGCGTGATCCTGAGCAACATGTGCTGGGGGTTGCAGTGTCAGTGGGCGTGCAGCGCTCCTGGCAGGGGGCGCGACAACGCGCACGCTACATCACGTTGCCCTTGACCTGGTCGTTCGGCGACGCAGCGGCTACCCGCCTTCATGTCAACGCCGGCGTCACAGCAACCCATGCCGGACCCGACACGACCAATGCCGGCATCGGGATCGAGCACGCGGTCACCGCCTCATGGACCCTGCTGGGCGAAGCATTCGGCGACGACCATCGAGGCCAGGGAGGCCAGGCGGGAATGCGCAGGATGGTTGGCAAGGCGTCCAGCATCGATCTGCTTGTGGGCCGCGACCGACTCAACGCACCGCGCGGATGGATCACCCTCGGGATCAACCTGGCGATGGCGCCGTAGCAGCGCTGGCCACCGAGCTGGATGAACTCACTTGACGAGCAGCGTCGCCAGTGTTTCGGCATGTGACGCAGGCTGCGGGCCGTTCTCGTGCATCATTCTGCCGCAAGCCGCAAGCCGCAAGCCGCAAGCCGCAAGCCGCAAGCCGCAAAGCCGCAGCACCCCGCGACAGGCAGCCCCAATTGCAGCAGCTGCTGCTCCCATGTCGCATCGATGTCGATGCCAGCTATTACGCACATTTTCCGGTGCCGCCGCCATGTCATCGGGCTGGAGCGGGGATGCGGCTGCATGCCATCGTTTGCCTGTCCAGGTGCTGATGCGTCACCACCTGGAGCGTGGCCGCCCGGCTGGGCTCAGCCTTCCCAGGCCGCCAGCTTCTTCGCCACCGCGATGTTCTTCAGGCTGACGTATTTGGGCAACCCATCGCTGCCGTAGGCCAGTGGTGCTTCGCCCTTGATCAGTGGGGCGAAATAGCGGCGGGCGCGTTCGGTGATGCCGAATCCGTCCTTGCGCAGGAAGCTGGGCGGCATCTTCTTTTCATGGTTGGCCACCTTGTGCAGCGGGGCCGGCACGATCTTCCAGCGGTACGGCGCGTCGCTGACGCGTTCGATCACCGGAATCACCGCGTTCATGCCCTTGAGTGCGTACTGCACGGCGGCCTTGCCGACAGCCTGGGCCTGTTCCCAATCGGTCTTGGAGGCGAGGTGGCGTGCCGAGCGCTGCAGGTAATCCGGCAGGGTCCAATGCACCTTGTAGCCGAGTTCCTGCTTGACCTGCGCGGCCAGGAACGACGCCACGCCACCGAGTTGTGCGTGGCCGAAAGAGTCGGCTGCGCCGCCTGCGTCGGCGACGAATTTTCCGTGCGCGTCCTGGATGCCCTCGCTGGCAACCACCACGCACCAGCCGACGTTTTCCACCACCTGCTTCACCTTGGCCAGGAACACCGCCTGCTCGTAGGCGCGCTCGGGCAGCAGGATGATCTGCGGTGCGTCGTCCGGGCCTTGCCCCGCCAGGCCTGCCGCTGCGGCCAGCCAGCCGGCGTGGCGGCCCATCGCCTCGTAGATGAAGACCTTGGTGGAGGTATCGGCCATCGCGGCGACATCCAGCGCAGCCTCGCGCACCGACACCGCGGTGTACTTGGCCGCCGAGCCGAAGCCGGGGCAGGTGTCGGTCACCGCCAGATCGTTGTCGATGGTCTTGGGCACGCCGATGCAGTGCAGCGGGTAGCCATAGGCCTTGGCCAGCTGCGAGACCTTCCAGGCGGTGTCGGCCGAATCGTTGCCGCCGTTGTAGAGGAACCAGCGCACGTCGTGCGCGCGCAACACCTCGAGCAGGCGTTCGTACTTGGCGCTGTCTTGTTCCAGCGATTTGAGCTTGTAGCGGCACGAGCCGAATGCACCGCCGGGCGTCTGCGCCAGAGCGGCGATTGCGGCGGCCGACTCCTTGGAGGTATCGATCAGCTCTTCGCGCAATGCGCCCAGGATGCCGTTGCGCGCGGCCAGTACCTTGATCTTGCGCGCGCGTGCTTCGCTGATCACGCCGGCGGCAGTGGCGTTGATGACGGCGGTGACGCCGCCAGACTGGGCATACAACAGATTGCCGGTGGTCATAGGGGACAGGCTCCTCACAGGGCGATGGCGCAAGGGACAGTGCCGGGACATTCCCCGGATGCGGTAAGCTGCACGACCATACGGTCAGCGCTGGCGAAGACCTGAGTCTAACGCCGCCAACCGCAACGCGTTTTTCTTCGAAAGTGGAGTCCACTGATGCGATTGGTTCTGTTGGGACCGCCCGGTTCGGGCAAGGGCACCCAGGCGACACGTCTCAAAGACACGTTTGACATCCCGCACATTTCCACCGGCGACCTGTTGCGCGCCGAAGTGGCCGCCGGCTCGCCACTGGGCCTGAAGGCCAAGGAAGTCATGGCACGCGGCGACCTGGTGTCCGATGACATCCTGCTCGGCATGCTGGAAGCGCGACTGGGTCAGCCCGACGTCGCCAAGGGGTTCATCCTCGATGGCTATCCGCGCAATGTGGCCCAGGCCAATGCGCTGGACAGCCTGCTCAGCAAGATCGGTCAGCCACTGGATGCAGTGGTGCAGTTGGACGTCGCCAGCGAATTGCTGGTCGAACGCATCGCCGGGCGCGCCAAGGCCGAAGGCCGTGAGGACGACAACCCGGAGTCGGTGCGCAAGCGTCTGCAGGTCTATACCGATTCCACCGCACCGGTGATCGGCTTCTACGAGCAGCGCGGCAAGTTGGCGCGCGTCGATGGCGTTGGGTCGCTGGACGAAGTGCTGGAGCGCATCAGCAAGGCGCTCGGCCGCTGAGTCACCCGGGCCGGGCGCAATGCCCGGTCCTGTTCATCGCGCGCCCGTTGGCCGCGTCGTCTGCAGGTCCAGACCCCAGCAAAGAAAAACCCCGGCCATACGAGATGACCGGGGCAGAATAACGCCAGTAGTGAGCTTGCTCAGAGCCCCGACAGCATGAGCTCCCTGGGGATTTGGCCTCTTGGGGAGTAGGACCAAAGGGATGCTGCGACTGGCGTTCAGCATAGTGATGGATGTGACGCAGTTCGCATATCGGGAAATTCCCGACAGTACGGTAGGTGTTTCCCGACACTGGGGCCGGGAGTGGATTGGAATGTCCCGCAACTCCGGTGATCGGCGACAATGTGCGGCATGACCAAACTCCACATCCTCGGCATCGCCGGGACTTTCATGGGCGGTGTGGCCGCCCTGGCGCGCGAGCTGGGCTGGCAGGTGGAGGGCAGCGACCAGGCCATCTATCCACCGATGTCCACTCAGCTGGAAACGCTCGGCATCGCGCTGGCGCAAGGCTACGCGCCGTCGAACATCGCGCCCGATGCCACTGACGTGGTCATCGGCAATGCCTTGTCGCGCGGCAATCCGGCGGTGGAAGCGGTGCTCGATGCCGGCCGTCGCTACACCTCCGGCGCCCAGTGGCTGGCCGAACAGGTATTGCCGGGCCGCGACACGCTCGCGGTGGCCGGCACCCATGGCAAGACCACCACCACCACCATCCTGAGCTATCTGCTCGAAGCTGCCGGGCGGTCGCCCGGCTTCTTGATCGGTGGGGTGGCCGAGGACTTCGGCGTCTCCGCACGGCTGGGCCAGGGCCGCGAATTCGTGGTGGAGGCCGACGAGTACGACACCGCGTTCTTCGACAAGCGCAGCAAGTTCGTGCACTACCGGCCGCTGGTGGCGATCCTCAATAACCTGGAGTACGACCACGCGGATATTTTTCCTGACGTGGCCGCCATCCAGCGGCAATTCCATCATCTGGTGCGCACCGTGCCGGCGCGCGGGCGCTTGATCGTCAACGGCGACGACGCGCGGCTGGCCGAGGTGCTGGCCATGGGCTGCTGGACGCCGGTGGAACGCTTCGGCTTCGATGCCGGGCTGGAGTGGAGCGCGCGCCTGATCGCTGCCGATGGCAGCGCGTTTGCGGTGGCCCACCGCGGTGTGGAGATCGGCCAGATGCAGTGGCCACTGGTGGGCCGGCACAACGTGCTCAACGGGCTGGCCGCATTGGCCGCAGTGCATGCGGTGGGCGTGGATCCGGCGACGGTGATGCCGGCGCTGGCGCAGTTCCAGAGCGTCAAACGGCGACTGGAAGTGCTGGGCCAGGCGCGCGATATCACCGTCTACGACGACTTTGCGCATCACCCCACCGCGATTGCGACCACGCTGCAGGGACTGCGTGCCAAGGTGGGTGCGGCGCGCGTGCTGGTGGCGATGGAGCCGCGCAGCAATTCGATGCGCCTGGGCGCGCATGCGCAGGCACTGGCGCCGTCGCTGCACGATGCCGATGCGGTGGTGTTCCTGCACCGGCCAGAGTTGCCCTGGGACGCGGCGCCGATCATCGCGCAGGTGCGTGGCGATGCGCGCGTGGCGCATGACGTCGATGGATTGCTGCACACCTTGGGAGAGCTGGCGCAGCCGGGCGACCATGTGGTGTTCATGTCCAATGGCGGTTTCGATGGCGCGCCGCGTCGCTTCCTGGCGCAGCTGTCCTGATGGCGCCGGTCCCCGCCACTGCCGATACCAGCGCGTTGCCGCTGTTCCCTTTGCACAGCGTGCTGTTGCCGGGCGCGGCGATGGGCTTGCGCGTGTTTGAACGCCGCTATCTGGATCTGGTACGCGAATGCGGCCGCAACGGCACCAGCTTCGGCGTATGCCTGATCCTGGAAGGCAACGAAGTCGGCGTGCCCGCTACGCCGGCCGCGTTCGGTACCGAAGTACGCATCGAGGATTTCGATGTGGGCGCCGACGGTGTGCTGGTGCTGCGCTTGCGCGGCACGCGGCGTTTCCACGTACAGCGCTCGCGCATTCGCGACAACGGTCTGGTAGTGGGAGATGTCGCCTGGCGCGAACCGGATCCGGATGACGAACTGCGGCCCGAGCACGGTCTGCTGTCCACGGTGCTGGAGCGCATGCTGGAGCAGGTGGGTGGCGAATTTGCATCGGTGGGGCCGGGGTTGATGGATCAGGCCGCCTGGGTTGGTTGGCGATTGGCCGAGCTGCTGCCATTGACCGAGCAGCAGCGGCTCTCTCTGTTGCAGCAGGACGATCCGCATCGGCGGCTGGATCAATTGCTGGCCTGGATGCCTTAGGTGCGACTCATAAAACGACCGCGCCCGCTACACGGGTGCGGGCTGCGCTCCGAACTTTCATGCGCCACGTGTGCACTGTGTTCCCGCACGCCGTGCACACCCAATTGACTGCCGCTCGCTACGCCTTTTCATCACTCCGGTCGCGTGGGGCAATGGTTTCGATCGGCCCCATCACCGTGCTTGCACCGTGGCAACGGCACACTGCGCACGCTTGAGTGCGCTACCGACCGCATCCATGCACTGGATGCGCGCAATGGCGTCACTCGTTTCTTTTGATGGAGTGTGCCTTTGATTGTCGATGTAAAGCCGCGTGTGGCAGATGTGATCAGCCAGGTCTGGCGGACCCTGGCGGTGTTGTTCGTATGGGATGTGTTGATCACCATCATTTACTACGTGCTGCCGTTCCGTGCGCCGGCGTTGCCGCTGACCATCTTTGGTTCTGCGCTGGCGTTGTTCCTGGGCTTTCGCGCCAATTCCACCTATCAACGCTGGTGGGAGGGGCGGGTGCTGTGGGGCCAGATGATCAATGCCTCGCGCAATCTGGTGCGTCTGAGCGTCAGTATCCTGTCTGCACCGGAAGCCGGCGATCTTGGGCGCACCATTGCGCTGCGGCAGATTGCCTACGTCAATGCACTGCGCTGCCAACTGCGCCGGCTGCCGGTGGCGATGGCGTTGTCCCCGCATGTGGACGCCGACGAAGCAGCGGCGGCGGTGGTGCGCACCAACGTGGCGAACGGCTTGCTCGACACCACCGGGCGCAGCGTCGAACAGGCGCGTCGCGAGGGCTGGATCGACAGCATCCAGCAGGCCAGCGTCGAACGCATCCTGGTGGATATCGCCAACGCGCAAGGCGGCATGGAGCGCCTGAAAAATACGCCGCTGCCGTATCAGTATCGCTTCTATCCGAACCTGTTCACGCGGTTGTTCTGCGTGCTGTTGCCAATCGGCCTGGTGGAAACGCTGCAGTACGCCACGCCGGTGGGATCGACGGTGGCCGGCCTGATGTTTCTGGCGGTGCTGAAGATCGGCGATGAACTGGTCGACCCGTTCGCCAACACCATCCACGACCTGCCGCTGGATACCATGTGCCGCACGGTGGAGATCGATGCGCTTCAGGCCATTGGTGAGCAAGCGCCGGAGCCGATGCAGCCGGTGGATGGCGTGTTGTGGTGAGGCATTGCGTGTTAGGCCAATGCGGCCTTTGCATCGCCGAATTGCGCTGACTCGCAATCTCCCGGTCGCCTTGAGAGGCGATTGAACGATGCAGGCAGTTGTGGAGCGGCCAACCTGCGAGTGTTCTGCAGGGCCCTTGCCCGCCCACCGTCGCGGGACACGCTGCAAGTACGTCCTTGTAAGCTCTTACGCGGCATCCATGTCGCGTAAGGTCCCGCGCCGGTGAGCGGGCAAGGACCAGACGAGGGTGTCGGTGCGCATGGTGCAAGCAGTGCATGACGTGCGTTGTTTGGATAGTGGCGCTTTGGGTCTGCATCTCACTGCAGGCAGAGCAATAGGCGGAGGTCTCAACAAAGCAGCCAGCAAACTGTCTGGTGCGGTGTCCTCATCGCTTGCGGGACCGTGTGGCGGCATGGATGCCGCCACCGAGCCCCCAGGGACGGGTTGACGGCGTGTCCTGCAAGCGGTGAGGGCACCGCGCGCTCAACTAGCCAGGCGTTTGACCTAAACATTCCGCTGCATTTAGAGAGGCCAACAAACCGTGGCGAGCGCCCCGCCTGACGGCCGCGCAGTAGCTTTGTTAGCCGCTCTTCAGCGTGTGCCGCCAAAGATCGCCGCCATTGCCTGATCGATCAACGGCGCTGTTGTAACGGACCTGGCGCAGCCGGATCAGACGCAGTGGTTTCCGTCTGCGGCGTATCATCGACCTCTCCCCGCACCGCATTTCCCGAAGTGCTGTCGATCAGGATCACCGGCACCTGCGAGCGGCGACGTTGCTCCACGCGGTGCGGCAGCGGGCCGAGCGCGTCGCGCAATGCGCTGAGTGCAGGGTCCACACCGCGTAGCGGATACCACAGACCGATGAGGCTGAAGTGGCGGCTGTAGCGCAGGGTCTGCGTGCTGCCTACCCACAGTGGCTGCGCATCGGGTTGCAAGCGCGCGGCTGCCGGCCACAAACGCAATACATGTACATGGCCGGGAGCGGCGTGACGCACCATCAGCAAGGCTTCGACCTGGGTGTCCAGCGTGGCCGGCAGGATCGGCACTTCGTCCGGGCGGCCGCTGACATCCAGCAGATGCAGTGCCTGCTCCCAGCCGGCCTGCGGTTGTGCCCGCCAGCCACGCGCTTCGAGCTGGCGCTGCAGTGGTGCCAGCGGGCCGGCCACCTGTACGTCCAGCGGCCAGCGCTGGTCGTCGTCGAATTCGTTGCGGCGCGCCGGCAGCAGTCGCCATTGGCTGGCCCACCATTCGCTGGCGGGCAGCTCCATCAGCAACGGCGGTGGCGGTTCGAACTTGGCCAGCTTGGTGTCGAGGTTGCGTGGCGCAAAGAAGATCGCGCAGCCCAGGAACACACCATAGAAGATCCATGACACCGGCTTGACCCAGAACGCCCGGGTGGCGCGGCGGCGGTAGGCAATGCCCAGCACCAGCAGCCAGAAGATGCCGAACAACATGCCGCCGACCACGTCGCTGAGCCAATGCGCGCCCAGATACAGCCGCGCAAAGCCAATCAGCGAGACGATGGCGCCACTGACCAGGTACGGCCACACCCGGCGCCGGCCGGGCAATTCGCGTGCGATCAGCAGCGCAAAGAAGCCAAAACCAATCGTGGCCATGGTGACTGCCACCGACGGAAACCCGAACCCGCTGCTGGCCGCAGGTGGGCGCACGACCTGTACGGTCGCGCCCAGCAACTGTGTCAACGCAAGGCCGAAGGCCAGTGCGATCACCCAATGCGTCACCGCCATCCAGCGCCGGCGCCAGGCCAGGTAGCCCATCGCCGCGGCGATTGCCGGCAGCAGCACTTGCCAGTCGCCCAGCGAGGCCAGCGCCACCATCGGGTAATCGGCCAGCGGGTTGCGCAGCGCCAGCATCAGGTCGTGCACGGCCAGGTCCACGCGTAGCGGCTCGCCATGTGCCAACACCACCATCAGCAGCACGAACCAGCCCCAGCCGAGCAGCAACAGCATCAGCGCCATCATCGCCAGCGGCACCGATTCGCGGCGCCGTGGGTCGAACACGCTGACCGACCAGTTGCCCAGTACCGGATGGCGATGCGACCACTCCAGCAACCGCGCCAGCAGTGCATCCAGGTGGCCGGCGGACCAGCGATACGAATACAGCACCATGGCCCAGGCCAGCCCGATCACCGCAGCCAGCAATGCCACCACCACGAACAGCCGCCCGGCCACGGCGGCAACCGCGTCGTAGGCGGTGCCCAGCACCCAGCCCGGCACCAGGAACAGCAGTGCCCAGGAAATGCAGGCCAGCCCGCTGGCGATCAGATAGCGCTTGAACGGCATGTGCGACATGCCGGCGATGGCCGGCACGAAGGGCCGCACCGCGCCCACATAACGGGCGATGAGAATGCTCTTGAAGGCATTGCGCCGGAACAGCAGCTCGCCGCGTTCCAGCAATTGCGGATAGCGCCGGAACGGCCAGTAGGTGTGCAACTGGTGGCCCCATCGGTGGCCCACCCAGAAGCTCAGCGCATCGCCGACGAAGGCGCCCAGCGTGGCGCAGACCACCGCATACGGCCCGTTGATCTGGCCGAGCCCGATCAGCACGCCGATGGCGAACAGCAGTGGCAAGGCAGGCACGATGGCCCCCAGCACAATCACCGCATCACAGAATGCGATGGCAAAGATCACCACGCCAGCCAAGGTGGGGTGGTGTCCGATCCACTCCAGCGTGGCGTCGATCCATGAGTTCATTCCCGAATTATAGGTGGGCATGGCGACGACTGACTTGCGCCACGCTCACATCGGGCGGTTTGCTTCACCTCAGGTTGCAACCGCCCCGGCCTTGCATGCCCCCGGCACGGCGGCGCCCGCATTGGCGATGTGGCGATGCGGACCGCCCGTCTACAATGGGCGATGAGCGACGATCCCGCCGGCAACCTGCCGCTGAAGTCCGATACCTTCGGGCGCATCCTGCTGATCCGCGACGCCGGCCGCGTGTTCGTGCGGCGCGACCTGAGCGTGGCACCGTGGCTGCTGCGCGGTGTGGCATGGTGGCTGGCGCGGCGCGAAGCGCTGGCACTGCGGCAGCTGGACGGCCTGCCGCGGACGCCGCGCCTGTTGCATTGGGACGGGCGTCATCTGGACCGCAGCTACCTGGCCGGCGATGCGATGTACCAGCGCCCGCCGCGCGGCGACCTGGCGTATTTCCGGCAGGCGCGCCGGCTGTTGCAGCAGCTGCATCGGCGCGGCGTGGCGCACAACGATCTGGCCAAGGAAGCCAACTGGCTGGTGCAGGACGATGGCAGCCCGGCGGTGATCGATTTCCAGCTGGCGGTGCGCGGCCACCCCCGCGCGCGCTGGATGCGTCTGCTTGCACGTGAAGACCTGCGCCACCTGCTCAAGCACAAGCGCATGTATTGCCCGGCCGCCATCACCCCGGTGGAACGCCGCGTACTCAAGCGCCGCTCCTGGGTGCGCGAGCTGTGGTTCGCCACCGGCAAGCCGGTCTACCGCTTCGTGACCCGCCGCGTGCTGCACTGGGAAGACAACGAGGGGCAGGGGCCGAAGCCCTGAAGGCGGGGAATTGGGAGTGGGGAATCGGGAATGGGTAATGCAGCATCGCGGACCTGAGGGTACGTCGCGCGATCAAGGCGCTAAGCTCCTCCGATTCCCGATTCCCGATTCCCGATTCCCGATTCCCGATTCCCATGACCTTACAAGGCAAAACCCTCTTCATCACCGGTGCCTCGCGCGGGATCGGATTGGCGATCGCGCTGCGGGCGGCACGCGATGGGGCCAACGTGGCGATTGCGGCCAAGTCGGCGGTGGCCAATCCCAAATTGCCGGGCACCATCCATAGCGCGGCTGCGGCGGTGACTGCGGCCGGCGGGCAGGCGCTGGCGCTCAAGTGCGATATCCGCGAAGAAGCGCAGGTGCGCGCGGCGGTGGCGGCGACGGTCGATGCGTTCGGCGGGATCGATATCCTGGTCAACAACGCCAGCGCGATCTGGTTGCGCGGCACGCTGGACACGCCGATGAAGCGCTTCGACCTGATGCAGCAGGTCAATGCGCGCGGCAGTTTCGTCTGCGCGCAGGCCTGCCTGCCGCATCTGCTGCAGGCGCCCAATCCGCACATCCTCAGTCTGGCGCCGCCGCCCTCGTTGAATCCGGCGTGGTGGGGCGCGCATACCGGCTACACGCTGGCCAAGATGGGCATGAGTCTGGTGACGCTGGGGCTGGCCGCCGAATTCGGCCCGCAAGGCGTGGCGGTCAATGCGCTATGGCCGCGCACGGTGATCGCCACCGATGCGATCAACATGCTGCCCGGTGTGGATGCCGCTGCCTGCCGCCGGCCGGAGATCGTGGCCGATGCGGCGCATGCGCTGCTGACCCGCACCGCAGCCGGCTTCCACGGGCAGTTCCTGATCGACGAGCAGGTGCTGGCGCAGGCCGGCATCACCGACTTCCGCGGCTATGCGGTCGATCCGTCGCGCAGCTTGTTGCCCGATCTGTTTCTCGACTAAGAGCAGCGAACAAAACTACGGCGCAGCCGCCAGGCAGGCGCGGCCGGTGCTCGGAATCGGCATGTACCACGCGTACACTCCGGTTCCTCCGCGCCGTCCGCACACGCCCGACGACCGCCCGTTACGTGTTGTTAGCCGCTCTAAGTGCGACGCGTGCGTGCGTGCGTGCGCGCCGCGGTCGGGTAGGGCGTCGTTGCGTGCAGGGCGTTGTAGCACCGGCATGCACGTGGCGAGTATCGCTGCGGCTGCGGCTGCGCCTGGCGACGGTGCGCCACGCATTGGGCTGCGCAGCCTTGCATCAGCCATTGCCGAGCGCCGGCAGCGGCTCGGCGCACTGCCGGCAATAGCGCGCATCCGGCGCGTGGCCTTCCAACCCGCAGCGAACGCAATTGCGAACGTCGCGCTTGCCGGCATGGCCACCTTCGCGCAGCGTGGTGGCCAGTTCGGCGGTATAGATGCCGGTGGGCACGGCGATGATGCTGTAGCCGATCAGGATCAGCGCCGAGGTGACGAAGCGGCCCAGCGTGGTTTGCGGCACCAGATCGCCGAAACCCACCGTGGCCATGGTGACGATGGCCCAGTACATGCTGGTCGGAATGCTGGTGAAGCCATTCTGCGGGCCTTCGATCACATACATCGTGGCACCGGCGATCACGGTGATGGTGAGCACGCTGAACAGGAACACCAGCACCTTGCGGCGGCTGCGCCACAGCGCGTCCACCAATTGCCCGCTTTCCTGGATGTAGCGGGTGAGCTTGAGGATGCGGAACAGGCGCAGGATGCGCAGCACCCGCACCACCAGCAGGGTCTGCGCACCGGGCACGAAGAACGACAGATAGCTGGGCAGGATCGACAGCAGGTCGATCACGCCCCAGCTGCTGAGCGCGTAATGCAATGGCCGCCGCACCACCGCCAGGCGCAAGGCATATTCCAGCGTGAACAGGATCGTAAAGGCCCATTCCAACGGCACCAGCCAGTGTGCCGAGCGCGCATGGATGCGCGGCACGCTGTCGATCATGATCACTCCCACGCTGGCCAGGATGGCCGCCACCAGCATCAGGTCGAAGTTGCGCGAGGGGCGTGTGTCGTGCCGGTAGATGATGTCGAACCAGTGCCGGCGCCAGCCGTGATCGGTGGCGGGCGTGAGCTGGGGATCGGAAAGAGGGCGCATGCGTGCATTGTGCCGCAGGTGCGCGAATGCGCGAGAATGCCCGCTCCCCTTCCGCTTCTGCGACGATCATCATGAGCACCGCTGCCGATTCGCCCCTGTCCCTTGCGCACTACTACCTGCCGGTGTATCGCCCGCGCCAGGTGGTGCTGGAGCGCGGGCAGGGCAGTCGCGTATGGGATGACGCGGGGCGCGAGTATCTGGATCTGTCCTCCGGCATCGCGGTGAGCGGGCTGGGCCATAACGACCCGGACCTGGTTGCCGCGCTCACTGAGCAGGCGGGCAAGCTGTGGCATACCAGCAACATCTTCTACAGCGCGCCGCCATTGAAGCTGGCCGAAGAACTGGTGGGCGCCTCGCGCTTCGCCGAGAAGGTGTTCCTGTGCAATTCCGGCACCGAAGCCAATGAAGCGGCGATCAAGCTGGTGCGCAAGTGGGCCAGCGACCAGGGCCGCCCGCCGGAGCGGCGCGTGATCGTCACCTTCCGCGGCAGTTTCCACGGCCGCACGCTGGCTTCGGTCACCGCCACCGCGCAGCCGAAATACCAGGAAGGCTACGAGCCGCTGCCGGGCGGATTTCGCTATGTGGATTTCAACGATGTGGCGGCGCTGGAAGCGGCGATGGCCGCTGGCGATGTGGCGGCGGTGATGGTGGAGCCGATCCAGGGCGAAGGCGGGGTGATGCCGGCAGCGCCAGGCTTCCTGGCCCGCGCCCGCGCGCTGTGTGACCAGCATGATGCCTTGCTGGTGCTGGACGAGATCCAGTGCGGTATGGGCCGCACCGGCACCTTGTTCGCGCATTGGCAGGAGCAGGCGACGCCGGACATCGTGACCCTGGCCAAGGCCTTGGGCGGCGGTTTTCCGATTGGTGCGATGCTGGCTGGCCCCAAGGTGGCGCAAACCATGCAGTTCGGCGCGCACGGCACCACCTTCGGCGGCAATCCGCTGGCTGCGGCGGTGGCGCGGGTGGCGTTGCGCAAGCTGGCCTCGCCGGAGATCGCGGCCAATGTGGAGCGTCAATCGGCTGCGTTGCGCGCGGGGCTGGAGGCATTGAATGCCGAGTTCGGCCTGTTCGCACAGATCCGCGGGCGCGGCCTGATGCTGGGCGCGGTGCTGGCGCAGGCGCATGCCGGCCAGGCCGGTGCGATCCTCGACCTGGCGGCCAAGCACGGGCTGCTGGTGCTGCAGGCGGGGCCGGATGTACTGCGCTTCGTGCCGGCGCTGAATCTGACCGATGCCGAGCTGGCCGATGGGCTGGCGCGCTTGCGCCTGGCGATTGCCGACTATGCCGCGCAGCGGTAACGGATTGCTTGGTCGGTTGCGTGTTGGTGGCTGGCAGGGCGCTGATTGGTGTCGACGTGCGGGGACGCGAGAACGCTTGCGTTGTGGATTGGCGAAGGCGGTGGCAGGGGCGTGGCCCTGCGTCGCAACACCGTACCCTCACCCCAACCCCTCTCCCGGCGGGAAAGGGGCGAGTGGGTGCAGTTGGGTTTTGCTGACTGGTCTGGTTGCTTATTTGTGCAGGATTGAGCGTGTTTTCTTCCGTGTGCGCGGAGGAGCGTACGCGGGCGGAAGGATATCGATGACCGCGTGCTCGGCCTGATTCACTGCAGCGTGGCGGCATTCGTCCCCTCGGGTGGCGTGTTGCCTGCCAGCGCATTCGCGTGCAGAGGTCAGGTGCCTCGGGCCACTCGGCAGAGCATTGACGTTCCTCGCACGTGTGCGAACGCTGATCCGATTCCCGATTCCCAATCTCACCCCAACCCATACCGCTTCAACACCCGCCGCAATGCGCGCGCATCGCGCACAGTATCGGCATGCAATCCTGCGGCGCGGGCGCCGCGGACATTGACGAACAGGTCATCGATGAACAGGGTGCCAGCCGCGTGTACCCCGAGCGCGTCGAGCGCACGCTGATACACCTGCACGTCCGGCTTGCGCCCGCCGAGTGCGCCGCTGCACAACACGCGCCCTTGCACTAGCGGAAACAGCGACGGCACGATCTGCGCAATCGCCTCGGCCATCAATGGGCCGTTATTGGTCAGCACGGCCACCGCGGTCGTCGTTGATACCGCCAGTACCTGCGCCACCACCGCAGGGTCTGCACGGCATGCGGCCACGCGTGCAGCGATCCAGGTGGCCTGATCGATCGGGTAGCCCAGACCGTCGCTGAGCTGGCTCAGGTACGCCGGCGTGTCGATTGCGCCGGCATCGTAGGCGCGCTCCAGTCCCTGTTCGAACAGTACCTCCTGCACGCGCTGCGGGCTGCAGGCGGCTGCCGTTGCCAGGGCGGCCAGACGGCGTGGTCGCCAATAGCGCGCGAGCACGCCATCGAAGTCGAGCAGTAGCAAGGAAATCGGTGCGGTCGGCATGCGCAGGCCCAGGACGTAGCGCTGCAGCGTTGTCGATTCGCCCCTGCATGGCAAGCGTGCGAGAGCTGCTATGTCCAAAGTGCCGCACGCGGGTAGGCGCGTTGTGCCACGAATGGTTCACGGCCATGCGGCGCAGTGCCAATGCCTGTGTCGCCAATGCCTTGCCACGGAAATACGCGGGCGCAGAGCACACGGATGCTGCGCATTCATAGGGTTCGATTCGGTAGCAGCCTACCCACCTGCGCAGCGCCTACCCTCCGCACTGCCTCTGCTGCGGAACGGTGCTGGGTATGGTCGATCCGTGCCGCATCCGCGGTGTCAGCCGGTCTTGGGGAGCGGGTCCGGTCACTCAGCACGCACCACACTCCAGGGGTCGATTGCATGCCTAAGCGCTTGAATACCGATCAGTTGGCGGCCGCACTGGCCGCCGTTCTCACCGCCACAACGCGTCGCCACACGCTCGCCTCGATGACCCTGCTGGTGGCAGGCGCGCCAGGCCTGCCCGCGTTTGCCCAGGAGGCGCGCACCCTGGATGCGGTCAGCGTGGTGGGTACCGGGTCCACCCGCACCACCGCCTCCATTTCGATGGACGAGATCCAGGCGCAGGTGCCTGGCGTGGCACCGCAACAACTGCTGGCCAGCCTGCCCGGCGTGAATGTGCAGACCACCGACCCGTTCGGGCTGTACGAGTTCGGTGATTCGATGACCATCCGCGGGTTTTCCGCCAACCAGATCGGCGTGACCCTGGACGGCATTCCGATCGAAACCTTCGACACCCGCGAAGGTGGGCCGATCACCCGCTACGTCTCCAGCGAAAACCTGCTCGATGTGACGGTGTCCGCCGGCTCGGGCGATGTCACCCAGCCTTCCTATCACGCACTGGGAGGTGCGATCCGCTACACCAGTCTTCCGCCCAAGGGCGGTGATACCTGGAGCGGCAATCTCACCCAGACCATCGGCTCGGACGATCTGGTGCGCAGTTTTATCCGTCTGGATACGCCGCAGTGGTGGGCGGGCGGGCCGAGTGCGTACCTCTCTGCATCGCGCACGCAGGGCGGGGTGTGGGACATGGCACCGGCCACGCAAAAAAGCGATCACTTCGAAGCCAAGATCCGCCAGGCCTGGGACGCCGGCAGCCTGACCTTGGGCTGGATCTACAACAATCGCAAGGACTACGACGTGCAGTCGTACAACTCCGACGGCTCGGTGTCGTGGGATCTGCACGAACGCATCACCGGCAATCCGGAAGTGGATGCCGAGCATTACAGCGAGTGGCAGAACGGCCGCCGCGATTCGCTGTTGAGCCTGCATGGCGATTTCGTGGTCAACGACGCCATCGGCGTCACCTTCACCGGTTACTACGAAAACAAGCACGGCTACGGCGTCGGCGGCACGCCCCCGAGCACCGCCACCGGGTTGTACAACGATGCGATTGCCGGCACGCCGGGGCGCACCGACATCGCCATCAACGACCCGCAGAGCGTCGATGCCAACGGCAATGTCACCCGGGTCGGTGCGATGACGCGGCGCGAAGAAATCATGGGCGGCGATCGCTACGGCCTGACCACCGCAGTGGCGTGGGAGACCGAGCACAACAAGCTCGAAGTCGGTGCGTGGTACGAGAGCTACGACTTCGATCAGGTGCGTCCGTTGTACAACCTGGACCCGGCCACCGGCGCCTTGCTCAAGAACGCCTTGCCGATCGTCATTTACTACGACAACCACTTCTCCACCGAAGTGAAGCAGCTCTACATCAAGGACACGCTGCGCCTGCTGGGCGATCGGCTCACCATGGAGTTCGGTGCCAAGGGGCTGGACGTCAAACGCGACTACAACGGCATCGCCAATCTGGACGACTTCAATGTCGGTGTGCGCCGCGATGTCACCATCAAGAACAGCGATTGGTTCCAGCCGCAGGTCGGCGCCAGCTTCCAGCTCGCCGAAGGCGTGCAGGTGTTCGCCAACTACGCGGAAAACTTCAGTTCCGCGCCGCGTCTGGCATTGACCTCCGGTGCCTTCAATCCGGACATCGCGCCGGAAGAATCCACCAACATCGATATCGGCATCCGCGCCGAATCCAGCCAGTGGAGCGGCTATATCGCCGCCTACAAGATCGATTATGAAAATCGCATCATCGCGCTGACCGACCCGGACCCGCTGGTGGTTGCCCCCACCGTCTACGCCAACGTCGGCGACGTGCAGACCTACGGTGCGGAAGTCTCCGGCATGTGGAAGCCGGCGCCGGGCTGGCGGCTGGGTGCGTCGCTGACCTGGAATCAATCCGAATTCCAGGACAATTATTTCGGGCCGGTCAGCGGCAACCTGGTGCAGGTGAAGGGCAACGACGTGCCGGATGCGCCGAAGGTGATGGTCAGCGTCAACGGCGGTTGGGAAGGCGAGCACTTCTTCGCCAACCTCGACACCAAATACACCGGCAAGCGTTACGGCGACACGCTCAATACCGACCAGGCGGACGCCACCTTCATCGTCAACGGCAGCGTCGGTTATCAAGGCGGCGATGCCGGCTTTCTTGCCGGTGGGCGGCTGCAGCTGTCGGTCTACAACCTGTTCGACAAGGACGATGCGATCGGTGCGGTGTTTCCCAACGAGAGTTCCGGCTCGTATCAGCTGATCGCACCGCGCCAGCTGTTCGCCAGCCTTTCCTACCGCTTCTGATGGCTCCGCTGCGCGCGGTGTTGCCGGTGACCGCAGGCGGGATACGCCTTGGCGCCGCGCGCGGCCGGGGCATCGAGTTGGCTTTTGTTCCACTACCTGCAGGGGACGTGCGTTGATGCAAGGCAATCACACTGGGGCGATGACGCGGCGGCAATTGCTGGCGCGCATCGGCATGACCGCTGGCGGGGCCATGATGTATCAGGCGATGAGCAGCCTGGGCATGGCCGCCGAGTCAACCTTCACCGGGCCGTTGCAACTGGATGGCGATGCGAAGGGCGCCTCGGTGCTGGTGCTGGGCGCCGGCCTTGCAGGCATGACGGCCGCCTTCGAATTGCGCAAGGCGGGGTATCGCGTGCAGCTGCTGGAATACAACGCCCGTCCGGGTGGGCGTAACTGGACCTTGCGCGGTGGCGATCGCTACACCGAGCTCGGCGGCGCCACCCAGCACTGCAAGTTCGACGAAGGCCATTACCTCAATCCCGGGCCATGGCGCATTCCGCATCATCACCGGGCGGTGTTGAGCTACTGCAAGCAGTTCGGCGTGGCGCTGGAAGCCTTCAACCAGGTCAATTACAACGCGTTGCTTCATAGCCAGAACGGCTTCGATGGCAAGCCGCAGCGCTTTCGCGCCATCGATGCCGACTGCAAGGGGCATGTGTCCGAGCTGCTGGCCAAGTGCACGCAACAGCACGCGCTGGACACGCTGGTCAGCAACGAGGACCAGCAGATCCTGCTCGAATCGCTGCGTACCTGGGGTGCGCTGGATCAAAAGTTCGGTTACGTCAAAGGCAAGGACAGCAGCGAGCGGCGCGGTTTTGCGCGCTATCCCGGCGGCGGGTTGTCGGGCAAGCCGGAATTCTCCCAGCCCTTCAGCGTGCAGGACGTATTGCGCTCGCGGCTGTGGACCACGCTGGCAGCCGGCAACAACTACGAGATGCAGACCACCATGTTTCAGCCAGTCGGTGGCATGGACCAGATCGGCAAGGCGTTTGCGCGTCAGCTCGGCGATGCCATTACCTACAACGCCAAGGTCACCAGGATCGACCAGGATGGCACCGGCGTGCGGGTGTCCTGGCAGGACGCGGTACGCGGCGGCGAAGAGCGCATCGCCAGTGCGGACTGGTGCATCTGCACGATTCCGCTGTCGGTGCTGAGCCGCATTCCGGTCACTGCCAGCGATGCGATGACCACCGCCATCGGCAAGGTGCCGTATGCGGCGTCGGTGAAGGTGGGGCTGCAGTTCAAGCGCCGCTTCTGGGAGGAGGACGAGGCGATCTACGGCGGCATCAGCTACACCGATCTGCCGATTACCTTGATCAGCTATCCCAGTACCGGCTATCACAGCCCTGGCAAGGGCGTGCTGCTCGGCGCCTATGTGTGGGGGCTGGATGCCTACCAGTTCACGTCAATGAGCCCGCAGGAGCGCGTGCGCAAGGCGGTCGAATACGGCACGCAACTGCATCCACAGTATCCGCGCGAATTCGAAACCGGGATCGCGGTCGGTTGGCATCGCGTACCGTTTACCCATGGCTGTTTCGGCATGTGGACCGAGCAGGCCCGCGCCGAGCATTACGCACCGCTGTGCCAGATCGATGGCCGTCTGGCACTGGCCGGCGAGCATGTGTCCTATATCCCGGCCTGGCAGGAGGGCGCGATCCTGTCCGCGCATGATGTCGTGGGCCGGCTGCATCGCACCGTCATTGCCGCAGGAGTCCGCGCATGAGCTGGTTGCCCCGTACGCTGGTTGCCACCGTCGTGCTCGTCATCGGCACGTTGCTGCTTCCACCCGGCATGCGCAGTGCCCGCGCGCAGAGTTCCGATGCCACGGCGCTGTACCCGCAGAAAGGGTTCGCCACCGCGTCCGGCGAGCACGTCTATCGCGCGGTGTGCCAGGGCTGTCACATGCCGGCCGGCACCGGTGCGCAGGGTGCGGGCGAATACCCGGCGCTGGCCGGCAATCCCAAGCTGGCAGCTGCGCCCTACGTCACCATGATGGTACTCGACGGCCATGCGGGCATGCCGGGATTTGGCGACATGCTCACAGACCGTCAGGTGGCCGAAGTGGTGAGCTATGTGCGCACCCATTTCGGCAACGACCATGCCGAGCGCGTTACTGTCGACGACGTCAAACTGCTGCGCCACTGACCTTTCCCAGCCAAGGAGTTGCCATGTCCCGTTCCACGTTGTTTGCCGTCACCGCTGCCGCATTGTGGTGCGCAAGTCTGACCGCCGCGCACGCTGCCGATGTCATCCGCCACAAGATTCCCAATAGCGATTTTCCGATTGCCGCCGCGGTGGAGATTCCTGCCGGCAAGGCCACTGTATACGTCAGCGGCAAGGTGCCGGCGGTGGTGGATGCGAGCGCACCGAAAGATTCACCTGCGGCCTATGGCGACACCAAGGCGCAGACGGTCAGCGTGTTGAAGCAGATCCAGGACCAGCTGAAATCGCTCGGACTGGGCATGGGCGATGTGGTGAAGATGCAGGTGTTTCTGGTCGGCGATCCGGCGATGGGCGGCAAGATGGATTTCAACGGGTTCATGGAAGGCTACCGGCAGTTCTTCGGCACCAAGGAACAGCCCAACCTGCCGGCGCGCTCGGCGTTCCAGATCGCTGCATTGGGCAACCCGCTGTATCGGGTGGAGATCGAAGTGGTGGCCGTACGTCCCTGAGTTGGTGTCGTTGCCTTGCCGGAGAAGCTCATGAAAACCGCCGTGTCGCGTCGCAGATTCCTGCGTGATTCCGCCCTGTTCGCTGGCGCTGCCGGAACCGGTGCCCTACCGCTGCTTGCCAGTGCCGCCGAACGTCCCGCCGCCATCGCGCCACCAACCGCCGGCGCGTTGTCGCCGGTGATGATCGGCTCCAACGAATATCCGGACGGACCATGCCCGGCGGCGATCCGGGCGATCACGCAGATCGCTCCGCAAGGTGGGCGCTATCTGCGTGACGTGCAACTGGAGCTGATGACCACGCTGGCAGCCGAACTCAGGTTGCCGTTGGATCACCTGATGGCGTATGCCGGCTCCACCGAGCCGCTGGACTACACGATGCTGGCGTTTACCTCGCCTGGCGCCTCGCTGGTGACTGCCGATCCCACCTACGAGTCGGGCTGGCGCGCGGCCACGCGCAATGGCGCCAAGCTGATCAAGGTGCCGCTGCGCAAGGATTTTTCGCACGACGTGCAAGCCATGTGCAGTGCCGATGCGCATGCCGGCGTCATCTACATCTGCAATCCCAACAACCCCACCGGTTCGGTGACCGCGCGCAAGGACCTGGACTACGCACTGGCGCACAAGCCCAAGGGCAGCGTGCTGGTGGTGGACGAGGCCTACATCCACTTTGCGCAGAGCACCCGCAGCGTGGTGGACATGGTGGCGGCGGGCGAAGACGTGGTGGTGCTGCGCACCTTCTCCAAGCTCTACGGCATGGCCGGCATCCGCCTGGGCTACGCCGCAGCACGGCCAGAGTTATTGGCCAAGCTGATGTTCTACAGCGTCAACAGCCTGCCGGTAACGGCAGCCGCTGCCGGGCTGGCCAGCTTGCGCGACACCGCATTGGTGCCGCAACGGCGCGCCCGCACCACCGCCACGCGCGAGGACGTGATCGGGTTCCTGCGCGCGCAGGGCTACGCCTGCACCGCATCGGAGAGCAATTGCTTCATGGTCGATGTGAAGCAACCGGCGGCAGGCTTCAAGGATGCCATGACCAGCTTCGGCGTGTTCATCGGACGCAGCTGGCCGGTGTGGCCAACCTGGTCGCGCATCACCGTGGGCACACCCGAGGAGATGGCGCACTTCAAGCAGGCCTTCGTGCAGGTGATGGCCGGCAAGCGCGGCACGTTCCAGGCGCCGCAGGTGGCGTCGGCCACGGACGCGCACATGGACGCATTCTTCCTTCATGCCTGATGCAGACGGTTGAGCCACGCCTGCAGGGTCATGGCGAGGTGTGGCGGTGATACGTGGCACCGGTCATCGCCTGCGCACTGCGATAGCGGCCCGTGGATGGTTCTGTTGACCTCGACAAGGCGTTACCCTGCAAGCGCCGACGCTGTGCGCGCAGCGATGGTTGCCTTGGGCGCGTGGTGTATTTCTTATTGCAGGAGTCATGCCTTGAAACTATTTTCGACGATCGCGGTACTGGGTTTGCTGGGGCTGGCGCCTTCGGCCTGGGCAAAGACCTGCGCGGTGACCATCACTGGCAACGACCAGATGAAATTCGACCAGAGCGCCATCGCCATCGCGCCCGACTGCACCCAGGTGGACGTCACGCTCAAGCATACGGGCAAGATGGCCGCCACCGTGATGGGGCATAACTGGGTGCTGACCAAGACTGCCGATTTCCAGCCGATCGCCAATGCCGGCGTGCGGTCCACCCTTGCCGACAGCTATCTGCCCAAGGCCGATGCGCGCGTGATCGCGCATACCAAGGTCATCGGCGGAGGCGAGAGCACCACGGTCAGCTTTGCCACCGGCAAGTTGACCAAAGGCGGCGCGTATACGTTCTTCTGCTCGTTCCCCGGGCATTGGGCGATGATGAAGGGCACGCTGAGCTTCGGCTGATGTGGTCGCGGGGCGGCGTGCATCTGTGGCGTGTGGAGTGCCGATGCATTGACTTGAGCGTTGCTTGCAGCAGTCACGCGCTGCAGGCGCAGGCGCCGCCGTCGCCGTCGGTGAAGGACGCAGGTCGGGCGAACGCCGCCAGGTGCCCCGCCACTCAGCGCGGTGCATCCTCTGCTTGCTGCGGATCCTGGCCACGCAACACGCCCCGCTGCTGAGCCTGCGCCAGTGCGCCCTCGCGGCTGCGAGCATCGAGCTTGCGATACAGGTTCTTGAGGTGGAACTTGACGGTGTTCTCCGACAGGTGCAGGTGGCGGGCGATCTGCTTGTTGGAGTAACCGCGCGCCAGCTGCGCCAGCACTTCCAGTTCGCGCTCGCTGAACATCTCGCTGGCCGGGTCTTCGTCGCCGCTGAGCCGTTCTAGCAAGGCCTGGATGGTCAATGCACGCGTGGTGCCGCCAACGGTGTGGGGGTCATGCTGGCGCAGCGAACGCAGCATCGCCTTGGCCGGCAGGCCCAGCTCGACGATGGCCTGCCAGCTTTGGGTCAGCGCTACGTGATCCAGTGCGCTGTACAGCGGCGGCAGTGCCTCGAGCAGTTCGCCACGCTGCTGCAGCACCAGTGCCATGCGCGCACGGGTGCGCGCGAGGTGGCAGGCATTGTCGTTGCTCAGGCAGGCGTGCTCGATCTGGCCAAGAATGCTCAGTGCCGCACTGCTGCGTCCGGCCAGCCGATGCCAGCGCGCCAGTGCAAAGCCCATTGCGGCGCGGTCGCGCCAGCGGTGCGCGGCGCGCAACGTGTGGGCCAGGCCGGATTCGCCGCCGGTGCGGGCGATCAGCAGGTCGATGGCCGTCGTGCCGGGGTGCTCCAGCAGCACCATCAATCGCCACGCAGCGGCCAGTTCGGACAGCCGCGCCAGCTTGCGCCCGTGGGCGATCTGTTCGATGTGTTCGAGCAACCCCAGCGCACTGCGTCCGCTGCGATCGCGCATGCGTTCCAGGCCCAGTGCGGTGTCGTAGGCAGCTGCCAGGACATCGGCGCTGCCATCGTGTTGCTCGAGCAGTTCCAGCGCCGGATGCAGCAGGTCGGCCGCATCGTCGTGGTGGCCACGCTCGTAGTGCAGCTGCGCAAGCAGGCACTGACCTGCGGCTTGCACTACACGGTCCAGCTGCGGTGAGCGCGCGCAGCACTGCAGGGCTTGCTGGTAGCAGGCTTCGGCGTCGCCGAGCTGGCCGCGGTAAAACAGACTCTGCCCCAGCGACAGCAACGCCTGGCTGGCACCGAGATCGCTGCCGCCGCGGCGCATGGCATCGCGCGCGGCCAGTGCATGGCGCTCGGCAACTGCAAATGCACCTTGTGCAAGCGCGGTGTTGGCGCAGATGCACAGCAGCATGCCGCGGCCCAGGTGGTCGTCTTCGTCCAGTGCGCCGGCTTGCGCGGCGATCTGACTGAGGCCGTGTGAATTGCCGCAGATTTCATCCAGGCGGTCGCGCAGCAGCGCCACCACCACGGTGTAGTCGCGTTGCTGCGGCTCGCGCAGTGCGGCCGGGAAATCACGGAAGCGCTCCAGCAGCAGGCGTGCGTGGCTGAATTCACCCAGTTTGAGGTGCAGGTGCGCCTGGGTGAGATTGAGCGCCGGTGTGTCGCGGATGGTGCGGTGATCGAAGTGGCGCAACAACCCACGCACCGCGTGCGTACCCTGCGTCAGCAGCAATTGCCAGGTGCCGGCACGCGCGATGTAGCTGGCGGCCAGGTCGCCGCATTCGCCATGCGCGGCATGCCGTACCGCGTCGGCCAGATGCTGGTGCTCGCCAAACCAGCGTGCCGCGCGTTGGTGCAGGTGCACGGCCTGGCCGGGATGCTCGCGGTCGAGCAGTTGCTGCAGGAAGTCGGCAAACAGCGGGTGATAGCGGAACCATTCGCGCTCGCCGTCCAGCGGCACCAGCAGGCCGTGGAAGTGTTCCAGGCGCGCCAACAGCCGACCGCTGTCCTCGCGCTGGCGCAGTGCATCGGCAAGGGACGCATTGACGCGTTCCAGGTGGCTGGTGCGCAGCAACAGGTCGCGCGTGTCCGCATCCAGATCGTTGACGACCTGTTCGGCCAGGTAGGCGGCGATCTGCGCGCTGCGGCCGGAGAAGCGCGCCGTCACTTCCTGCTGGCGTTGCGCATCGCCTTCCAGCCAGAGCCGGGCCAGATGCAAGGCCACCGGCCAGCCCTCGGTGTAGCGCAGCAAGGCGTCCACCACCGGTGCAGGGATCTGCGGTCCCAGCAACGCGCGCGCCTCGTCTGCGTCCAGTGCCAGTTGCGCGCTGCCAAGGCGGCTGAGGTGCGCCTGCAGATCCAGGCGCGCCAGCGGCAGTGCCGGGATGCGGCGGGTGGCCAGCAACAGATGCAGCCGCCCGCCGCCGTGTTCGATCAACCGCAGCACCAGTTCATCGACCGGTGCGCTGCCAACCCGGTCGTAGTCGTCGAGAATCACGCTGATCGGGCGCGGTGCGTTACGCAAGGCGCGGATCAACAGGGTGACGGCGTTGCGTGGGTCCTGGTCGCGGCCGTGCAGCACGCTGGCGCACAGTGCGGCATCCGCACCCGCGTGCTGCAGGGCCACCGCAAGATGGCCGAGGAAGCGCGCGGCATCTGCGTCTTCCTCATCCAGCGACAGCCACGCCACGGCCATGTGCTGGCTTGCCTGCAGATGGGCATGCCATTGCGCCAGCACGGTGGTCTTGCCGAAGCCGGGGGGCGCCAGCAGCAGGGTGAGCGGGCGTGCCTGCGCTCGATCCAGGGTGCTGAGCAGTGCCTCGCGCAGCACCGCACCCGGGCGCGGTAATGGCGGCTCCAGCTTGCCGGCAAGCAGCCAGTCGGGAAGAAGGTGGTCGCGCGACGGTGACGGGCGCGGAGTGAGCAACGCAACAGGCTTGAGCATGAGGCGAGGGCGGCCGTGGCAAGCGTCGGCAGCGCGCCGGCTCGATGCGCTGCATGACAGGATGAAACAGCGGCGACGGCCAACCAGTCACGGCGAAGGTGACAACGGCGGATCGGCTGCTTCGAGGGTCCCCACCCATGCCCGTCCGTGAGCACCTTTCAGAAAGGTATGACAGCCACAAGACAAAAGCAAAGGCGTTTTGCCGCATACCGCCGCTATCGCGACAATCGATGAGGCCGGTTGTGCGCTGGGTCAAGCAATGCGTACTGCAGACGCCCACGGTCGGCAGTGATGGGGAAGATCGGCGAGGGCATGCATCGATGCTTGCGAACGGTGGTGACGGATGCGCCCGACCGCTGAGTTGTCACCCAGGCTCGTTGGACAAAGCAGGTAGCCGACCAGGTGCACTGCATTCGGCAACGCAGGCAGTCATGTCACCTGGCGGGGCAATGGCGCAACGTGTCGCACCTGCGCAGCGCGATAGCAGCCCGCCCAATCACCGTGCGCTCCATGTACGCATCCTTGCCAACGTGGGGAGCACAGCTCTGCTGTTGCGCGCAGGCATGATCGCAACCGGCCATGCACACGCCTTGGCGACCACGGTCTGCTGCCAGCTCGGGTTGGCCCGAGCTGGTCATGCATCGACAGCGCCTGAGAAACCCGCTGCACAGCTGGCAGGCGTGAGCGGCCGGTGCTCGACATCGGCACACGGCATGCGTGGATGCCGGTGCTGAATGCACGGTCCGCACCGGCCTGATGACCGCGCGCTACATCGCGTTGGCCATCACCAACGCGTGCGGTTCAGCGCGCCACGTCGGCAAAGGCCTCGCGCGCAGCCGCCAGCGTGGCATCGATCACCGCCGCATCGTGCGCGCTGGACATGAAGCCGGCCTCGTACGCCGAGGGCGCCAGATAGACGCCCCGCTGCAGCATCGCGTGGAAGAAGCGATTGAAGGTGGTGACATCGCATGCCGTGGCCTGTGCGTAGCTCTCCACGATCTCGTCGGTAAAGAACAACCCGAACATGCCGCCCACCTGGTTGGTGGTGACCGCAATGCCGGCCGCACGCGCGGCATCTTCCAGCCCCTCGCACAACGCGCTGGTGGCCTCGCTCAGATGCGCATGGAAGCCCGGTTCCTGTACCAGCTCCAGCATCGCCAGGCCGGCCGCCATCGCCACTGGATTGCCCGACAAGGTGCCGGCCTGGTAGATCGGCCCGGCCGGTGCGATCTGCTCCATCAGCTCGCGCCGGCCGCCATACGCGCCCACCGGCATGCCGCCACCGATGATCTTGCCGAAGGTGGTCAGGTCCGGCGTCACCCCGTACAGCGCCTGCGCGCCACCCAGCGCGACGCGGAACCCGGTCATCACCTCGTCGAAGATCAGCAGCGCTCCATGCCGCGTGCACAGTGTGCGCAAATGCTGCAGATAGCCGGCCAGCGGCGGAATGCAGTTGGCGTTGCCCACCACCGGCTCGATGATCACCGCCGCCACATCGGCGCCGATCTCGTCGAACAGCGCGGTGGCGCCTTCGAAGTCGTTGAAGCTCAGCGTGGCGGTCAGCTCGCTCAAGCCCGCCGGCACGCCCGGCGAGGTCGGCACGCCCAGCGTCAGCATGCCGCTACCGGCCTTGACCAGGAACGAGTCGCCGTGGCCGTGATAGCAGCCTTCGAACTTGATGATGCGATTGCGCCCGGTGGCGCCGCGCGCCAGGCGCACCGCCGACAGCGTGGCCTCGGTACCGGAGTTGACCATGCGCACCATCTCGCACGACGGCACCAGCCGGGTGATGGTCTCGGCCATGGTGACCTCGGCCGCGCACGGCGCACCGAACGACAGCCCATCGCGAATGGCGCGCTCCACCGCGTCGCGCACGGCGGGGTGGTTGTGGCCGGTGATCATCGGGCCCCACGAGCCCACGTAGTCGATGTAGCGGTTGTCGTCGACGTCGTACAGATACGGGCCGTCGGCGCGCGCCACGAAGAACGGCTCGCCGCCGACCGACTTGAACGCCCGCACGGGTGAATTGACGCCCCCGGGTAACAGGGTCTGCGCCTGGGCGAACAGGGCGTGGGAGCGGGTGTGATTCATGCGCGCAGATCCTTGAGGAATACCGATGGGGGCATCGATGCCCGGCAGCGGGCATCGCGTCCGCCATTGTCAGGCCTGCGGCCTCGCGCGCCTACCCGGCAAAGGCTCGCCTACCCGTCGGAGCCGGCGGGTAGGGCAACCCGGCTGCCTATGATCGAACGCGACGGTCTCGACGGTTGGGCATGAGCTGATGGCATGCGGTCATTGGCGCCCTGCTGCGGATGTTCAGAAAGTGTGATTCCGGTGGCCGTTGGCCCCGTTCATTTAGCCGCGTTGCCGGCAGTGTCCATCTTGGGGAGAAAGCATGAACCGTAGTATCCAGAAGCGTGCCTTGGCGTTGGCGCTGGTTGTGGCCATCGGCAGTGCACACGCGCAGTCGACCACCGGCAGCATCGTCGGCAGCGTGGGGCAGGGCAATGGCACCAGCGTGGTGGTGGAAAACAACAGCGGCCTCAGTCGCGAAGTGCCGGTGGATGCACGCGGCCGCTACACCGCCGGCAACCTGCCGCTGGGCACCTACAAGGTGACGGTCAAGCGCGACGGCGCAGTGGTGGAAACCCGCGAGAACATCGCCATTACCGTCGGCGCCAACACCGACGTCTCGTTCGCCGCCAGCGCTGCGGAGAGCGGCTTGCAGACCCTGGACAGCGTCACCGTCAATGCCGCCAGCCTGGCCACCATCGACGTCAGCAGCGTGGACACCCGCACCGTGGTCACCTCCGAACAGCTGGCGCAGCTGCCGCTGGGCCGCACCGCCGAGGCGATCGCGTTGCTGGCGCCGGGCGTGGTGGTCAACAGCGGCGGCTTCGACAACGGACCGCTCGGCGGCTCGCTGCCCAGCTTCGGTGGCTCGGCCGCCAGCGAAAACGCCTACTACCTCAATGGCTTCAACACCACCACCATCAGCAACAACCTGGGCGGCCTGACCCTGCCCTACGGCGCCATCGACCAGCAGGAAATCTTCACCGGCGGCTATGGCGCGCAGTTCGGCCGCTCCAATGGCGGCGTGATCAACCAGATCGGCAAGCGCGGCACCAACGAATGGAAGTTCGGCGCCGCCGTCATCTGGGAGCCCAACGGCCTGCGTGCCAACCAGCGCGACATCTACTGGCGCCCGGACAGCCAGGCCAGCACCGTCAACAACGCCGCCTACCGCTACGCGCGTGCGGCCAACGGCCTGTACCAGCCGGCCAGCGAAGCCGAAGCCAACCAGACCACCTACAGCGCCTATGTCGGCGGACCGATCATCCAGGACAAGCTGTTCTTCTTCCTGGCCGCCGAGCAGGTGGATTCGGACGGCGTGCGGGTGGGCACCAATCGCGACACCGACAATGGCCGCACCGGCGGCCTCACCGATTACGACTACAAGCAGAAGCGCTGGTACGCCAAGGTGGACTGGAACATCACCGACAACCACCTGATCGAGGTGACCGGTGCCAGCGACGAGGCCGAGACCAACGGGTCGATCTACCGCTACGACTATGTCAATCGCCAGCGCGGTAGCTATTTCACCGACGAATCCACCTGGAAAACCGGCCCGACCCTGTTCACCGGCAAGTACACCGGCTATCTCGGCGACAACCTCACCGTGACTGCGCTGTACGGCAAGATGACCACGCCTGACGAGCTGACACCATTCAACTACAACGCGGCTGGCGGGCCCGTCATCAATAGCGCCGCACTCCAGAATCCGGCCTACACCGGTGGCACGCCGCGCATCGGCAACCAGCTGGTGACATCGGTCAGTTCGCCCGACCGCGAGTACAAGAAAGACAATCAGCGCCTGAATCTGGAATGGCGCATCGGCCACCACACGCTCAACTTCGGTATCGACAACCAGAAGTCCGAAGGCATCGACGTCGGGTCGGTGCTGTCCGGCCCCGGCTTTGCGTGGACCTATGGCCAGACCAACGATCCCAACGGGCTGGCCACCGGCGGGCTGGTCAGCCAGTCCGCCAACGAAGCTGGCGGCATCGGCGCTCCCAGCCCGGGTCTGGTGGATCCGGTCAACGGCTCCAGCGGCTACTACGTGGTGCGCAACATCAACACCAGCCTGTATTCGTACGAGGCGAAACAGCGCGCCTACTACATCGAAGACAAGTGGCAGGTCACCGACAACCTGCTGCTCAGCCTGGGCTTGCGCAAGGACGAGTTCACCAACTACACCCCGTTCGGCGACCCCTACATCGAGGTGGATAATGCCTGGGCGCCGCGGCTGGGTTTCAGCTGGGACGTCAATGGCGATTCCAGCCTGAAGGTGTTCGGTAATCTCGGGCGCTATTACCTCGGCCTGCCGTTGTCGGCAGTGAGCCTGTTCACCCCGGCCACCACCACCGACACCTACTTCACCTACAGCGGCATCAATGCCGACGGCACGCCGATTCTGGCGCAGCAACTGGGCTCGGCGGTCTCTGCCAATTCGCGCTTCGGCCGCATTGCCGACGTGCGCACGGCCGTTGCCAAGGACATCGAAGGCGAGAACCAGGACGAACTCATTCTCGGCTTTACCAAGCAACTCGACAGCGGCTGGGTGCTGGGCGTGCGCGGCACGCACCGTCGCCTCAATGCCGGCATCGACGACCAGAACTACGATGTCTCCAATACCGCGCTGATCGACGCGGCGGCCGCGCAAGGCGTGACCATCGATTTTTCGAAGGTGGCTGGCGCATCGCTGATCAATCCTGGCCAGACCAACACCTGGGGCGTGATCGGCACCGATGGCCAGTTCCACGAGGTGTCGGTGACGCGCGAGGCATCCGGCTTTCCAAAGCTCAAGCGCAATTACTCGGCCGTGGAATTCAACCTGGAGCGGCCGTTCGACGGCCAGTGGTACGCCAAGGTCAACTACGTGTGGTCGCACAGCTACGGCACCACCGAAGGGCAGGTGCGATCGGACCTGTGGCGTACCGGCGGCGCACTGGGTAGCTACCAGGGCCAGGCCTCGGTCTCGACCACGCAAAGCTGGGACCATGCGGCGTTGATGGAGCACTTCAACGGCGATCAATCCAACGACCACCGTCATCAGCTCAAGCTGTTCGGCTTCTACCAGTTCAACCCGCAATGGGGGGCCTCGGCCAACTTCAGCCTGATCTCCGGCGCGCCGCATAACTGCCTGGGTAACTACTACGGCACCGAGTACAGTGGCCGCGATCCGGCCGGTTACGGCGGCAGTGCGATCACCGGTGGGCCGTATCACTACTGCTACAACCCGGAAACCGGTACCGGCAGTGCATCGCCTCCGGGCTCGCAGGGCCGCCTGGGCTGGATCGCCCAGCTCGACATGGGCGTGACCTACAAGCCGTCCTTCGCCGACGGCAAGCTGGCGCTGCGTTTGGACGTGTTCAACATCACCAACGAGCAGACCGCGACCAATATCTACCCGTTCTCGCAGCTGCCCGACAACACCACCAATCCGTTGTGGAACCAGGTCGTGGCCTACCAGGCGCCACGCTCGGGTCGGGTGACCTTGAGCTACGACTTCTAATCGGATCAAGCAACAAAGGCAGCCCCGGCAGCGACGCGTGAAAGCACGCGTCGCTGTTTTTTTTGGGGGAGATGGCTTGGCTGACGACGCGATGTCTTTGGCTCTTCAACAAAAACACCAGCCGACTGTCCCTCCGCTTGCGGGACCGTCGGGCGACATGGCTGCAGCCATCGATCGCCCATGGACGGGTGAACGGCGTGTCCCGCGCGCGGTGAGGGCACTACGCCCTGGACGTTGCGACTGCTGCAGGGCCCTTGCCCGCCCACCATCGCAGGACACGCTGCAAGTACGTGCATGTAAGCTCCTTGGCGGCATCCATGCCGCCCAGGGTCCTGCGACGGTGGGCGCGCAAGGGCCTGTCGAGATGGTCGGTGCGCAGCTTTTTAAAAAACCACCAGCGACGCGCTGTCTTGAGCGTTCCAACAAAAACCACCAGCCAGCCGTCTGGCGTAGTGTCCTCACCGATTGCGGGACCGTTGGCGGCATGGATGCCGCCATCGAGCCTCCACGGACGGATTGACGGCGTGTCCCGCGCGCGGTGAGGGCACCACGCCCTCGACGCTGCGAGCTTACTGCGCGGCCCTTGCCCGCCCGAGACGGTGGGCTGGCAAGGACCCGTCACGATGGTCGGTGCGCTTGGTGCAAGCAAGGCATTCCATCCTGCGCGAGCGGCGTACGACGCAGCCAGCATCAATCGTCTTCAACGTTTACAGCACTACCACGCAAACCCGGCGCGATACGCCTGCACTGCAGCGACCGGATCCGGCGCCGCATACACCCCGCTGACCACGGCAATCAGATCGGCGCCTGCAGTGACGAGTTCGGGCACCTGTGCAGGTGCGATACCGCCGATCGCCACCCGCGGCAGGCCCAGTTCGGCAGCCTGCTGTAACAGGGCAGGGGTGGCGCGCCGGGTGGTCTGCTTGGTGGTGGTGGGGAAGAATGCACCGAACGCCACGTAGCTGGCACCGGCAGCCGCTGCGGCGCGGGCGCGCGCGATCTCGTCGTAGCACGACACCCCGATGATGGCCTGCGGCCCCAGCGCAGCGCGTGCGGCCGCCACCTCGCCATCGTCTTCGCCCAGATGCACGCCTTGCGCACCGACCTGCACGGCCAGCTGCGCATCGTCGTTGATGATCAAGGGCACGCCGTGCGCCGCACAGGCCTCGCGTAGGGCGCTGGCCTGGCGTAGCCGTAACGCCGCATCGGCCTGTTTGTTACGGTATTGCAACCAGGTGATCGCCGACAGCAACGGCGCGGTGCGCAGCAGCAGGCGCTGGGTGTTGGGCTCATCGGGGGTGATCAGGTACACGCCGCGGGCATCAAGGCGGTTGGGCATGGCAGCGCTTCCGAAAGCGGTGGATGGAGTGGGACAATGTAGCCCCACCGTCACATGACCGCGATTATCCGATGAGCGACACATCCACGACCATCTACCGCACCTGGATGTGCGTTGTCTGCGGGTTCCTCTACAACGAGGCCGACGGCATTCCCGAAGAAGGCATCGCGCCCGGCACCCGTTGGCAGGACGTGCCCGACACCTGGACCTGCCCGGACTGCGGCGTGACCAAGGACGACTTCGAGATGGTGGAGATTGATTGAAGAGACACTATCGAGAAATTTGATTGATCTGATGTCTGGAGAAGAATGGAATCATCTTTTTGGGTAAAAAGTTTCATGTGTGGAGCTGGAAATCCAAATTTTGGGAGAGTAGCCTTCGTGTGCAGCCAATAATGTCTGCCTGAGCGGGCACTGCTCCCTGGTTGCTTGCATGCTTGCCTGATTCTCCAAAGTATTTTCAATAATAAAAGGATTTTTTATGTTGAAGATATCGATGCGTGGGACGACGTTGGCCTTCCTCCCTATAGTGCCGTTCGGGGCGATTGGTTCCACGACTGCTCAACAGTCCCTTATTCGGGGCATGGGTGAGAGGTTGCCTGCGGGCAAGGCCAATGTCAGCCTCTCGCCGTTGTTCAAGGTCTATGTGTTCGAGAAAGCCGGATTGAAATTCGTCCAAATCAATTCTGTTAAGGACGACGTGTTGACCTTGCTGTCCGTGGCGCCAGGCGCGGCTGCGCAGTTGCCGATCGGACCCGGCGCGCAGCAGGAGATCGTCATCGCCAAGGATGAAAACGCGCAGGCGAGTGGATTGGCGACAATTCAAGCCACTTGTCCTTGCAGCGCACAGGTGGTTTATCGCGATGCGAACTACAGCATCGTCGGTGTCTATGGCACGAATGGGGAATACATCACTTCTCACATGGTGCCGACCACGCCACAAGCCAACTAAAAGTCGACCATCAGTTGGTCCATGCGAGGCCGCCAGTAAACGGGCGTCGTCTGTATTTGATTCGCACCCAGCGATGGTGGATGTGGATGGAATCTTGTTTGATATGCCACTCGGCAGTGCGTTGCAGCACTGCCAAGCGTTTGCTGTCTTTGCTGCCTCAGTGCGCGCGGGCGCGCTGACTGTTCAGCTCAACCAGATGCTCGTGCAGCTTTGCAGCATCCTGGGTGCTGGGATTGAGCAGCAGATAGCGCGACAGGTCATGCCGGGCACCGTTGCGGTGGCCCAGGTGCAGATACGCCATGCCGCGGTCGCGCAGCGCTTCGGGCTGGTCGGGCACCAGTTTCAGGATGCGGTCGGCGCTGCGTGCGGCGCGGTCCCAGTGCTCGGCGTCGGCGTAGACGCCATGCAGGTTGCGCAGGATGCGGATCAGGATCGCCCGGTGCGGGGCGGGGTCGAGGATCTGCGCCAGCGCGCGGTCGTCGGGAATTTCGCCGCCCAGGTGCGGACGCGCGCGTTCGCGCAACTCGTCTACGCCCAGCGGGCGGCCGCCATTGAACGGGTCCATCACCAGCACGCCGTCGTCCACCGGCAGACGCACCAGGAAATGGCCAGGAAACGACACCCCGGCCAGCGGGATGCCCAGGCGCCGGGCCACTTCGATCTGCACCATCGCCAGCGAGATCGGGTTGCCCAGCCGGCGCTCGAACACCTGGTTGAGATAGCTGTTGCGCGGGTCGTAGTACTCGTCGTGATTGCCCGAATAGCCCAGCTCATCGAACAGGTAGCGGTTGACCGCCGCCATCTTCAATGGCCACAGATCGATCGCGTCCACTTCGCGGCGCAGGTGCTCGACGTGGCTCTGCACCAGCGTGTCGTACAACTCGGCGTCCAGCTGCGGATACTCGTCGCGCGCAATCAACAGCGCAGTGGACATCAACGGCACCGCATCGTCGTCCAGGCTGGCGAGCGCGGTCCAATGGGGAAGTGGGAGCATGTCGACCATGCCGACAGAGTGTCGGCAAGCGGCGCGGGGTTCAAGTCCGGTACTTCCTGACAGGAGACACCGCATCGCTGTGAATCACTTCAGCTTGGGAATATCTGGGCTGAAAACAAGCTCGGTCCCGTCCTGGAGGTTGAGCTTGGCGGCCTGGCCGGCATTGAGCTCCAGCACATAGCGGGCCGGCGCCTTGCTGGGATAGGGCGGGCAGGCATCGCCGGCCGAACACGGCGGCACATCGCGCTGCTGGGACACCAGCCGGCGCTGGTCGTCGAAATACAGGATGTCCAGCGCGATCTTGGTGTTCTTCATCCAGTACGCCATCGGTTCCTGGCGGTCGTGGATGAACAGCATGCCGCGGTCTTCGTCCATGGCATCGCGGAACATCAGTCCCTTGGTGCGGTCGGCAGCGTTCTGCGCCAGTTCCACCTGGTAGCGCGTGCCGGCCAGTTCCACCCACGAGCCGCGGCTGGCGCAGCCAGCAAGCAACATCAGGCAGGCAAGGGCGAGGAAGCGGACAGGGCGCATGCGGCAGACCGGCGGGACAGGGGATGGCGCACCATCTGCCATGCGCCGGCGTGCGTCAAGCCGCTGGCATGCAGTTGCCGCCGAGCCATGCGGGTCCATCTATCGCCGGGTGCAGGCTGCGTGGTGCGAGGCGGGCGGTGTGACTATTGGAGTTTGCAGGCGCGGCGGTCGCTCCTGCCTGCGCGTGTGCAGGGTGCCGCCGGGAAGCAGGCTGCGTGCGGTGATCGCCCGGATGGCCTCGCAACGACCTGGCCCGAGGAAGAGGCGCCGGCACCATCGCAGACGCTTACGTGTGCAAGGTCGGTGGGTTGGCGCCGGGCGTCGTTGCGGGTGTCCGCGCATCGCAGGGGCGCGCGAGCATGGTGCGCGCGGCGTGCGTCAGAGCACGCGCGGCGGTTCGCCGCCGACGATCACCACATCGGCCGGGCGGCGCGCGAACAAACCCACGCAGACCACGCCGGGAATCTGGTTCAAGCTGCGCTCCAGCGCCACCGGGTCGGTGATCTGCAGGTTGTGCACGTCCAGCACCACGTTGCCGTTGTCGGTGACCACGCCGTCGCGCCACACCGGCTGGCCGCCGGTCAACGCCAGGATCTGGCGGGCCACCAGGCTGCGCGCCATCGGAATCACTTCCACCGGCAGCGGAAATTTGCCCAGCACCGGTACCTGCTTGCTTGGGTCGACGATGCAGATGAAGCGCTCGCTGGCTTCGGCAATGATCTTCTCGCGCGTCAGCGCCGCGCCGCCGCCCTTGATCAGGCACCGGTTCGGGTCGCACTCGTCGGCGCCGTCTACGTACAGCGACAGGTTGCCGGTGTGGTTGAGGTCCAGCACCTCGATACCGTGCTGGCGCAGGCGCGCGGTGCTCTGCTCGGAGCTGGACACCGCGCCCTTGATGCGATGGCCGATGCGGCCCAACGCATCGATAAAGTAGGCCACCGTCGAGCCGGTACCCACGCCGACGATCATGCCGTCTTCCACGTAATCGATCGCCTTCTCGGCGGCCAGGCGTTTTGCTTCGGACATTTGGGGGCTCGGGATTGGGGAATCGGGAATCGGGATTGGGGAATCGCAAGAGCGGCTGGGCTGGGCCAGGATTTGCAAATCGCAAATCCCGAATCTCTACTCCCGGCTACTCCATCGCCAGCAACAATTTCCACTGCGCGGCGGTCACCGGCAGGATCGAGAGCCGGTTGCCGCGTGCGATCAGCGGGAAGCCTTCGCCCAACGCATCGGCGTGCTGCTTGATCTCGTCCAGCGAAATCGTGCGTTTGAGTTTGCGCTCGAACGCCACGTCCACCAGCATCCAGCGCGGGTCTTCGCGGCTGGCCTTGGGGTCGTGGTAGTCGGATTTCGGCTCGAACTGGGTGTCATCCGGGTACGCGGCGCTGGCCACCTTGGCGATGCCGACGATGCCGGGCACCTTGCAGTTGGAGTGATAGAAAAACACGCCATCACCGACCTGCATGCCATCGCGCATGAAATTGCGCGCCTGGTAATTGCGCACCCCATTCCACGGTTCGGTGCCGACGCGTTCCAGATCGTCGATGGAAAAGGTGTCCGGTTCGGACTTCATCAACCAGTAGCGCTTGCGGGCAGTCATACGGAAACGGCGTCGTCGTTCAGGAGAGTGGCGTGTTCGGTGCAGATGGCATCCACCGTCACGTCCCAGGATTCGGTCGGCAAGGCAGGCACCTGTTGCGCGGCGAAGCCGACGCCGACCAGCCAGGGTGGCGGCGCCTGGCGATGCCGGAACGCGAAGCTGCGATCATACCAGCCGCCCCCCATGCCCAGCCGCCGACAGCCCGCGTCAAAGCCGGTGAGCGGAGTCACCACCAAGGCCATGTCCTCTGGTGCCAGGGTGTCGGCGCGGGCTACATCCGGCTCCGGGATTCCGTAGCGGTTGCTGACCAGCGCCTGGCCTGGCCGCCATGGCGCAAAGCGCAGCACGCGCCCGTCCAGCACCGGCAGGCAATAGCGTACGCCCGCCGGCAGGCTGAGTTGCCAGCGATGCAGCGCGATCTCGCCATCCATCGCCCAGTACCCCGCCACCGCGCCGGTGTGCGGCGCAAACGGCAGCGCCAGCAAGCGCTCCGCCAAGGCATCGGCGGCGGCCAGGCGCTGCGCGGCCGGCACGCTGCGCCGCTGCGCGCGCAACTGTTGGCGCAACGCCTCTCGATCCTCGGTCATCGGTGTCTCGCAGCGGTGAGGGAGGCATATTGTCGGTGGCAGGACTCCACCTGCCTAGCGGCGCGGCCGGATTGGCGCGATGACGGTGTGCCGCGTCTGCTGCAAGCTGCGTTGTCGCATGTGTCGTCGTTGCGGATCCCTCTCGTGGCAGGTCACGTCATTGCAGCGCTTACCCGGTGGCATGTGTGGGTGCCCAGGTGCGCGGCCGCGCCATTGGCAGGTCCGCATGCTTGCGGGAGCGCGTGGGCATGATGGGGCGGGCGATCGCTGCACGCGGCAAGGTTCTGGCTTCCTCAAAGGAGCGGGTGAGGGGGGACGGGTCCGAGCGTGTTTCACCAGCGATCGCGGAAAAAAGATGGCGAGGTCAGGCGTGCCATGCCCAAGCGCATCGGTGCAGGGCGCCCAGATCGCACTCGGTGCCGATTCGATGGTGTTGGGCGCGGGTTCGCGCCCCCCGCGCTGACAGCACGGGGCGATGGGCAGCGGCATGGTCGCGGCAATCCAGCGACGCGTCGCATCGCTGCAGTGTCCATCGGCGTGACCGTGCCAGGACGTCGCTGCGCGAGCGCAGCTGCGAACGCACATCCCGGCACTGCGGCAAGGTCATGCCCACGCCGCCGGCCGCAAGCGATGGACCGCAAAAGACAAACCGCGGACGCACAAAAAGAAACGACGCCCGAAGGCGCCGTTTCAGATTTGCATTCTCCGCCGTGACGATGCGGGCGAAACGACCTTGAACCCGGGGTTCAAGTGGGGACGTTGTGAGGCCATCGGGCTTCCCGCTACAAGGCGGACCTGCACACCCGGCTTCGTCGCGCCCCCGTGGTCGTAATTAAGGGACAAGGCGAATGTTTTGCACGCTGTCGTTTACAGCAGAGAACGCAGGCGAATTATAGACCTCTGCCGCGCCATGGCTAGCCCATTCGTCGGTGCGCGCGTTCGAAAGTTCATCTTTGCGACGGCAGTGCGACGTGCGCCTCAACGCGGCGTGTCGGCCACGCTGTCCAGACGGCGATTCAAGGTGTCCAGCGTAGTCGCCAATTCACGGTCGTACAGCGCCTGCTGGTCGCGCAGTTGCTGCAATTCATGCGCCAGGTTGAGCGCTGCCAGGACCGCGACGCGGTCCACCGCAGCCATGCGGTTGCTGCCGCGGATCTCGCGCATGCGCAGATCCAGCAGGCGCGCAGCGGCCGTCAGGCTCTCGCGTTCTTCGGCGGTGACGCCCACCGTGTATTCACGATCCAGAATACGCACGCTGACCGGTTCGTTGCTGCTCACGTGTGCTGCTCCAGTGACTTCAACCGCGTGATCATCGCTTCCACGCGCGAGCGCGCCTGCTCGTTCTTGGTCAGCAACTGCGAACGCTCACCGATCAGCTGCTCCTGCTGATGTCGCAGGCTGCGGTTCTCGTCGGTCAATCGTTGAGTACGCTCGACCAACGCCTCCACGCGGGCGGCAAGTGCGCGGATCTGGGCGAGGGCGGCGGCGTTGTCCATGTAGTCACGATAGGGGGCCGTGCGCGCGGCGGTCAAGCGCTCGATTGACGGACGGCGGTACCCCGCAAGCGCAAGCCTGCCAAGGCTCGGCGTCGTGTGGTCCCGGCCTGGCGCGGCGGGCGTGGAACGCTGCATGGAGCCATGTGATGGCGGCGGAGGGGGAGGGCACCTTGGTACACTGGTAGGTCAAATCGCCCGGCGTGCGCGGGCACCTTACTGCCCTTAACTGGATGACTCGATGGATCTGCCTGACGTGACCGCTGTGCAAACCGAAAGCCGCCAGCTCGCGCTGGCGTCCTCTGCGGCGGAACTGCATGGCGGGCTGTGCGGGTGGCTGTCTGGCGGCGGCGCCGACAGCGCCGACTGGCTGGCACGCATCCTTGCCGAACCCTCCCAGGTGGCGCCAACGCAGGGCGGCGCGCTGGATCAGCTGCGGCAGGCCACGGTCGCGCAGTTAGAAGACCGTGACTTCGCCTTCGAGCTGCTGCTGGTCGAAGACGGTGCCCCGCTGCCGGCGCGCACCGACGCCTTGTTCGACTGGTGCCGTGCGTTTTTGGGCGGCTTCGGACTGGCCGCGCAACAGCGCCCGGCGCTGACCGAGGAAGGCGAGGAGGCGTTGCAGGACCTGGCGCGTCTGGCGCAGGCCTCCAGCGAGGATTTCGATGCCGGTGAGGAAGACGATACCGCGCTGGCCGAGATCGAGGAATTCGTGCGCGTGGCGGTGCTGTTGCTGCATGGCGACTGCGTGATGGGGCCGCGTTTCCGCCAACGTCTGAACTGATCGTCGCTCTATGAAAAAGCTCACCGGGATCGGCGCGGCCGAATATGCGCGCCGGCGCAAGCAGCTGATGCAGATGGCCGGCGAGCACGCCATCCTGATCCTGCCGGCTGCGCCCGAGCGCGTCCGCAGCCACGACACCCATTACCCGTATCGACAGGATTCGGACTTCTGGTACTTGAGCGGGTTTCCCGAACCCGAAGCGGTGCTGGTGCTGGTACCCGGCCGCAAACATGGCGAGGCGATCCTGTTCTGCCGCGAGCGCGATGCCGAGCGCGAAGCCTGGGACGGCCCGCGCGAAGGACAGGACGGCGCGGTGGAGCGCTATGGCATGGACGATGCCTATCCCATCGACGATGTGGACGAGATCCTGCCGGGCCTGCTCGAAGGCCGTAGCCGTGTGTACTACCACTTCGGCCGCGACGTCGATTTCGACCTCAAGCTGATCGGCTGGCTCAAGCGCGTGCGCGAGCAGGTGCGCCACGGCGCGCAGCCGCCGCACGAATTCCTGGAGCTGGGACACCTGTTGCACGAGCAGCGCCTGTTCAAGTCGCGCGACGAGATCGCGCTGATGCAGCAGGCAGCCGACATCAGCGTGCGCGCGCATCGTGCGGCGATGCGGCTGGCGCGCCCGGGCGTGCACGAATACGAGTTGCAGGCCCAGGTCGAGCGCGAATTCCGTGCCGCCGATGCGTGGCCGGCGTATGGCAGCATCGTCGGCACCGGCAGCAACGCGTGCGTGCTGCACTACCGCGCCAATGCTGCGCGCAGCCGCGACGGCGAGCTGGTGCTGATCGATGCCGGCGCCGAGTACCGCGGCTATGCCGCCGACATTACCCGCACCTTTCCGGTCAACGGCCGCTTTACCCCGGCGCAGCGCGCCCTGCACGATCTGGTCGGTGCCGCGCAGGCCGCCGCGCTGGCGCAGGCGCGCCCCGGCGTGGCCTACGAGGCGGGGCATCTGGCCGCGGTGGAGACCCTGACCGAAGGCCTGCTGCGCCTGGGCCTGCTCAAGGGCAAGCTGGAGCGCAACATCGCCGAAGGCCATTACAAGCGGTTCTACCGGCACAAGACCGGTCACTGGCTGGGCCTGGACGTACACGATGTCGGCGACTACAAGCTGGCTGGCGAGTCGCGGCTGCTCGAACCGGGCATGGTGTTCACCATCGAACCGGGGCTTTATGTGTCCGCCGACGACACCTCGGTGGATGCCAGGTGGCGCGGGATCGGCATCCGTACCGAAGACAACGTGCTGATCACCGCCGACGGTCACCGCGTGCTGACCGATGCGTTGGCGCGCAGCGCCGATGAGATCGAGGCGGAAATGGCCGGCACCTGAGCGGTTGCTCCGGTGCGGTCAGCGTGCCTGGGTAGCGGTGAGGGCTTGCGGGGCGCATACGCTCGCCGCTGATGGCGACCGCCGGATTACCTCCGGCGACCGCCGGATTACCTCCCGGTGAATCCAGCGGAGCTGGCGCCCACACCGAGACCTCTGCCAGATCGGGGTTTGAAGGAGTCTACGGTCGGCAATGGCGCACGCTGCCGCGACGCACGCTGCCGCGACGCACGCGCCGCACGTAGCGCTGGTGCGATGCGGATGCGTGGATGCCGCGCCTCACCTGCCCATCTTTCTGTTCGCCGCGATCAGTGCAGCGCCAGCTGCGGCGCCTTGCGCGGGCTACTGCCCCAGCTGCGGCGTCTGGCTGCGCTCCGGTTGCTGTTCCTGCTCGCCGGGGCCGGCGAGTTGGCGCGCACGCTCAAAGGACTGCGCTTCGGGGGTGCTCAGTGCCTGCTCGGTCTTCATGTGCGCGCGCAGATGCGCCGGGTTGCCTGGCTCGCCCTGCACCACGAATACGTTCTCGCCGCCGTGCACACCGGTGCTGTTTGCCTCACTCATCAGCACGTGATCCACGCGCGACAAGCCGTTTTCCTTGGCCAGCGGCAACAGCGCGGCGGTGAGCCGCGCGCTGGCCTGATCGGGGGCGCGTCCGTGCGCGGCGTCGATCGCGTGCACGCCGCGTTCGATCTGCTGATACATCGGATGATCCGGATGCGAGGCCTGACGTGGGTCGTTCATGGGAATGTTCCGTGTGGCACAGGGCCGGTCATGCGGCGGCAAAGACCGGGCGCGTCAGGTTTTCCGGCGCGTCATCGGTACACACCACTTCGTCTTCGATGCGGATGCCGCCATAGGGCGAGAACTGCTCCACGCGCTGCCAGTTGATGCTGGCGGCGTGGCCGTTGCGTTTCACTTCCTGCAGCAGCATGTCGATGAAATACACGCCCGGCTCGATGGTCACCACCATGCCCGGCTCGAGGACGCGGGTCAGGCGCAGATACGGATGGCCCGCCGGCCGCTCGATGCGTCCGCCCTGGTCACCGGCAGCAAACCCCGCCACATCGTGCACCTGCAGGCCGATCAGGTGACCCAGGCCGTGCGGGAAGAATGCAGCGCTGACGCCGGTGGCCAGTGCAGCCTCGGGCGAGACGGTGAGGATGCCGAACTCCTTGAGGATGCCCATCAACGCCAGATGCGCGTCCACGTGCAGTTGCTTGTAGTCCACGCCGGCACGCACGCTCTGCCCCATGCGCACCTGCGCGGCGTCCACTGCCTCGATCAGCGCCTGGAATTCGCTGCCGGTATCGGCGGCATAGGTGCGGGTGATGTCGCTGGCATAGCCGTAGGCCGAGGCGCCGGCATCGATCAAAAAGCTGCGCAGCGGTTGCGGCGGTTGCTGGCCCAGCTCGGTGTAATGCAGCACCGCGCCATGGTCGTTGAGCGCGATGATGTTGCCGTAGGGCAGGTCGTTGGCGTCCTGGCCCACCGCGGCGCAATACGCCATGTGGATGCCGAATTCGCTCTGGCCGGCGCGAAACGCGGCTTCGGCGGCGCGGTGGCCGCGGACGGCCAGTTGCTGGGCGATGCGCATCAGCGCCAGTTCGTATGGCGTCTTGAAGGCGCGCTGATACTCCAGGTAATCGAGCACCGGCTGCGGGTTGTTCGGCACGTAGGCGCCGAGCGCGCTGTGCGCCTCGCCCAGGATGGCGCAGCGTTCGCTACGCGCGGGCAGCAGCGCCAGCGCCTCTTCGGGTGTGCGGATGACATGGATATCGCAGTGCTCCACCCACCAGCCGCTGGGTGCGTCGGGCACCACGTGCCAGTAATCGAACGGCTGATGGAAGATCACCGTCGGGCGCTGGCCCGGGGTGTAGACCAGCCAGCTGTTGGGCACCCGCGTCAGCGGCACCCAGGCCTTGAACTGTGGGTTCACCGCATACGGGTAATCGCGGTCGTCGAACACCTGGTAGTGCAGGTTGCCGCTGGGCACCACCAGATGATCGAAGCCGCCGCGCTGCAGCGCCTGGTCGGCGCGCGTGGTGAGCGTGCGCAGGTGGTCGGAATACAGGTGGCTGAGGGACGGCTGGGGCATGCGGGACTCGATCGGCGATGCAAAGGCAGGACGCGATTTTGCCGCAAACCCGGTGACGCGGTCAGCCCACCATGTGTTCTTCGGCGATCCAGGCGCGCAGGCGCAGGCGATGCGGCTCGGACATGCTCAGGAACCGAAAGCCGGCCCAGGCCTGGCCGGGTGCGTGCGCCGCGTCCGACCACAGCAGGTGCACGCCGACATCGATCTCGGTGGCGCGGCCGATGCGCTCGGGCAGGCTGAAGCGCAATTGGTACAGCGCATCGTCGTGCAGCGGAACCGAAGCCAACAGCAGCATGCCGGTTTCGGACACGTTGCCGACGCGGCCGATCTGCGCCTCGCTGAGCATGTCGATGACCGGCACCAGGTCGCTGGGCTGGCGGCGTGGCGCGCGGCGGGTGTCCTGGATCATGGGCGAGCCTCTGCAGGGGAATGGCCGGCCAGGCTGCGCAGGGTCCGCACGGTGGCGTGCCAGGCGCGATCGATCAGCCGCGATTTTTCTTCCACCAGCAGCCGCGCCTGGCCGCTGGCCATCAGCCGTGCCAGGCCGTCGAGCGAGTGGTCGCCCACCTTCTGCCCGCGTTGATTGACGAACAGCGCGTGGTCGGTCATCGGGCTGTACCAGGACAGCCGCTGCCGTCGCAGGTCGCCCTGCTGGTTGATGGTGAATTCGAACCAGGTCCCGAACGGCAGGCTGCGCAGCTGCGTGTAGTAGTCCTCTTCCGCCGGCGTGCGTGGCGCCGTTGCCGGCTTGCGCGCTGCGCCCTCGCCCTGGTCGCCCAGCCGTGCACGCGCCTTGAGTTTGGCGGTGAGCTCGGTGCGCGACGTGAGTTCGTCCTCGCCGCCGGGCGTGGACAGGCGGCGCGCGATCGCCGCCGCTTCGTCGTGGTGGTAGCCGACCTGCAGCAGCGCGGTTTCCACATCGGTGGCAAGCGCGGTGTCGATGGGCTCGCCCTTGCTGCGGCAGGTGACCTCGGCGATACGCGCGGTCAAGGCCTGGCGTTCGTCCCATTCGGGCGACTGCTCGCCCTGGCGCAGCAGGGTGAGGGTGAGCACATCGGACCAGGCCTGGCGCAGTAGCGACTGCACGAATCGTGGCGGTGCGCTGCGTTCGCACAACTCCTCGATGCGGGCCTGTGCTTGCTGCTTGGCCGATTCCAGCCGCTCCATGCCGCGGGCGGCATCCACATGCCGGCGTTCGGCAACCTCGGCCTTGCGGCTGAGCGCGCGCAGATGCGCCTGGATGTCGTCGTTGGCGGCAGCAAACACCGCTTCGTCGCCCTGGTAGGTGTCGACGATGCGGTCGACCGCGCTGCCCAGCTTGTGCAGCAGCTGCGGGTCGATATCTTCTTCGCCCAGCCACACCGCGCCGGACTCGGCCACGGTGTTGAGCAACTCGCGCACCGGGTGTTGGTCGCGCACGAAAAAATGCGTGTCGGTCAGTGCGGCGCGCACCACCGGGACCTGCAATTTGGCCAGCAGCGCCTGCGCCGGGGTGTGCTCGCGCACCTCGCGCTGCATCTGCGCATACAGCAGGCCGAGCAGGTCGAAGGTGTCGGTGTCCTGCGGCGACAGCGCCGCGGTGGGCCCATGTTGGGCACGCAGCACCTCCAGCACCTGACGCTGGACCGCATCGATACCGCTGGCTGGCGAGGCCGGGTTGGCCTGCGCGCGCAAGGCGCCTTGCAGGCTGGCCAGTGCCTCGCCAAGCGCGGCCTTGGGCACCGCAACCGAGGCCGCCGCAGCGGGCGGTGCGGCAGGCTGTGCCGCGGCGGCCTGTACCAGGCTGCCTGGCGCGGCGCCCTGGCGTGCGTTGCCGGCGCGCTGTGCCTGGCGTGCCGAGGACATCAGGCCGCCGAGCGCCTGCGCGGCATCGGCCAGTACCGGTGAGCCGGCCACTGCACCAGTGGCGGCGTCAGCCGGTGGTGCAGCGGCTGCGCCCTGCGGATCGAGCAGCGCGCTCTGCCAGGCGGTCGGTGCGGATGCGCCACTCCAGCCGGTGGCCGGCCGCCCCGCACGCTGTGCGTTGCCGCGCGCGGTAGCCTCCTTGGGCGTGGTTGCAGCAGCCGGGGCCGTGCGCCGGGTCTGGACCTGGGTGGGTTTGACCAGATACGGGTGATAGATCAGCCCCGGCAGGATGCCCTCGTGTTCCAGGGCGCTGTTGGCGCGCTCGAACAGATCGCCCAGCCGGTCCATGACCTGGCGCTCGAACACCTTGTACAGGGTCAGCTGCCCGTCCAGGTTCAGCCCGAGCGCGTGGCCGCATTCGCGCAGGATCCGGCACAGCGCGTACGGCCCGAGTGGCAGGGCTTCCAATTCGAATTCGGGCACCGCGCCGATCACCGCCAGCCGCTGCGCGAGCAGTTGCAGTGCATCGGCGCGCCGCGAGGTCTCGCGCCGGGCAATCTCGCTGAGCACGATGTCGCGGTCGATATCGGTGTCTTCCACCAGCGTGAGCATCTGCGGATGCGCAGACGCATCCGGCGGCGGCATCAACGCAGGGCGTGTGTGCAGGTTGGACAGGTCCTGCGCCAGTTCCTGCAGGAAGCGCTGTGGAAAACGGTCGATGTGATCGCGCAGCCCGCGTGTCTGCGCATAGGTGTCGGCCTGGATCTGGCTGTTGCGCGCATGTTCGGCCTGGTGCAGCAGCTCGCGCTCCAGCTCGACGATGGTCAGCCGTAACGGTCCGCCAAGCGCCTGCACGCAGTGCGCATGCAACATGCCGAGCAGGCGCCGGCCGCGCGCGGACACGGGCGCTTCGGCGATCGGGCCGCTGAGCGTGGGCTGCAGGGAAGAGGCGGGCGTGGACATCCGGGGGTGGGCTCGGTTCGAAGCGTGAGCTATGTAGCATGTTTTTCCGTCGCCCAGCGAACCGGCGTGCATTGGCTGGCGTGCTGCATGTTGCTACAGACGGCGATGACTGCAGCCACGCAAGCTGTCCTGCCTGCGGCCGCCGGGCAGACCGATGCAGCGGTTGCACAGTCGCCAGGCAGGCGCGGCCGTTGCCGATCTGCAAACGCGTGGATGCAGCGTCATGCTGCCGCCAGCTGCATCTGGGGGATGATGATCTTGCAGCGCGTAGTCGCAAGTCCTGCGTGGCGCAGGCAGCTCAGCTGTGCGCGGTGGCAATCAGTCCAGGAACAGCTCGACCACGTCGTTGGTGAAACGGCGGCCCAGTTCGGTGGGCAGCATGCGTCCGTCGTGCTCGACCAGCCAACCCTGCGCCAGCGCACGCGCCAGCGGTGCGGCAATCGCCGAGGCCGGCAGCCCGGTGCAGGCTTCGAAGTCGCCCAGCCGGAAGCCTTCGTGCAGCCGCAGCAGGTTGAGCATGTATTCGAACGGCAGCCGTTCGCGCTGCACGATGTCGTCGCCGCCGATCGACGCCGCCGTGCCGGCACTGGCCAGATAGCTTTGCGGATGCTTGTGTTTCCAGCGGCGCAGCACCTGCTGCTGCGCACCGGAGCTGATCTTGCCGTGCGCCCCGGCGCCGATGCCCAGATAATCGCCAAAGCGCCAGTAATTGAGGTTGTGCGCGCATTGCCGCCCGGGCCTGGCGTAGGCGCTGACTTCGTACTGCGCATAGCCGGCCTCGGCCAGCAGGCGCTGGCAATGTTCCTGGATATCCCAGGCCGCATCGTCGTCGGGAATGCCCTTGGGGGGCCGCGCGAAGAACACCGTATTGGGTTCCAGCGTGAGCTGGTAATGCGACAGATGCGTGGGCTGCAGCGCGAAGGCGCGTTCCAGATCGTGCTCGGCCTGGGCCAGCGTCTGCTCTGGCAGGGCGTACATCAGATCGATGTTGAAATTGTCGTAGCCGGCATCCTGCGCCAGCTTGATCGCACGTTCGGCCTCGCCGCTGTCGTGGATGCGCCCCAACCGTTGCAGGGCCACATCGTCGAAGCTCTGCACGCCAAAGCTCAGCCGGTTCACGCCCGCTGCGCGGTAGTGCTCGAAACGGCCATGTTCGGCGGTGCCCGGGTTGGTTTCCAGGGTGATTTCCAGATTCGGCGCAAACCGCAGCCGCGCCGCGGCCGCCTGCAGGAACCGGTCGATCGCCGCGGGCGGAAACAGGCTGGGCGTGCCGCCGCCGAAGAACACCGAATGCACCACCCGGCCCCACACCAGCGGCAGATCCGCATCCAGGTCGCGGGTCAGCGCATCCACGTAGTCTTCGAACGGCAACGCACCCTTGGCCGCATGCGAATTGAAATCGCAATACGGGCATTTGCGCACGCACCAGGGCAGGTGCACATAGAGCGAGAGCGGGGGCGGAATCAGGTCAGGCATGGCGCGACGCGTTGGTCACAGCGCCAGCGCATGCAGCTTGTGCTGCAGCGTGGCCAGCGCCACCGCGCGGTGGCTCAGGCGGTTCTTCAGGGCGCTGTCCATTTCTGCTGCGGTCAGGCCGTACACCGGGTCCAGAAACACCGGGTTATAGCCGAACCCACCGTCGCCGCGCGGCGCAGTGGTGATCACGCCTTCCCAGCTGCCTTCGGCGATCAGCGGTTGCGGATCTTCCGGATGGCGCAGCAGCACGATCACCGCATAGAAACGCGCGCTGCGGCGTTCGGCCGGCACCTCGCGCATCGCCTCGAGCAATTTGGCGTTGTTGGCGTGTGCGTCGGTGGGGCTGCCGGCATAGCGCGCGCTGTACAGGCCGGGCGCACCGCCAAGCGCATCGACGATCAGGCCGGAGTCGTCGGCCAGCGCCGGCAAACCCGTCACTGCGCTGGCATGGCGCGCCTTGATCAGCGCGTTCTCGACGAAGGTCAGGCCGGTTTCCGGCACGTCGTCCACGCCCAGCTCGCCCTGCGCCACGATCTGCAGCGGCAGACCGGCCAGCATGGCACGCAGTTCTTCCAGCTTGCCGGCGTTGCCGCTGGCCAAGACCAGTTGCTTCATTGGCTGGGCTCCAGTAGATCCCACTTGGTGCCGTACAGGTCGCGGAACACCACGACCGTGCCGTACGGTTCTTCGCGCGGGGTTTCTAAAAACTCCACGCCAAACGCCTGCATCGCCGCGTGGTCGCGCCAGAAGTCGTCGGTGTAGAGGAAATGATCGACACGCCCGCCGGTCTGGTCGCCGATGCGCGCCCGCTGCGCGGCATCGCCTGGCTGCGCGAGCAGCAACGCCGCCTCCTGCGCGCTGCCCGGGCCGATCACCACCCAGCGCTTGCCGACGCCCAGTGCGCGGTCTTCCAGCACCTGGAAACCCAGCGCGCCGGTGTACCAGGCGATGGCCGCGTCGTAGTCGGCGACCAGCAGGGTGGTCAGGGCGATGCGGCGCTTCATCCGGCCAGCGCGGCGCGTTGCAGCGCGAACAGCTCGCCCATGCCTTTTTCGGCCAGCGTCAGCAGCGCATTGAGTTCTTCGCGACGGAAGGCATGGCCTTCGGCAGTGCCCTGCAGCTCGATGAAACCGCCGCCATCGTTCATCACCACGTTCATGTCGGTGTCGCAGTCGCTGTCTTCCGGGTAATCCAGGTCCAGCACCGGCTCGCCGCGGTAGATGCCTACCGACACCGCCGCCACCGCGCCGATCAGCGGGTGCTTCTTGATGTCGCCACGCTTGAGCAGCAGGTTCACCGCATCGGCCAGCGCCACGTAGGCGCCGGTGATGGCAGCGGTGCGGGTGCCGCCATCGGCCTGCAGCACGTCGCAGTCCAGGGTGATGGTGCGCTCGCCCAGCGCATTGCGATCCACGCAGGCGCGCAATGCGCGGCCGATCAGGCGCTGGATTTCCAGCGTGCGTCCGCCCTGCTTGCCGCGTGCGGCTTCGCGGTCGGAGCGGGTGTGGGTGGAGCGCGGCAACATGCCGTATTCGGCGGTGACCCAGCCTTCGCCCTTGCCGCGCAGGAAGTTCGGGACGCGGTTTTCCACGCTGGCGGTGCACAGCACGCGGGTGTCGCCGAAGCTCACCAACACCGAGCCTTCGGCATGGCGGGTGAAGGAGCGTTCGATGCGCACCGGGCGCAGCTGATCGGCCATGCGGCCGCTGGAACGGGAAAAGGTCATGCGTGAGTCCGGAAGTCGGGAGGTGGTCGGTCGGCGCGTGGCGGGGCGGTCAGCCAGCGCGGGCGGCTAGGGTACCATTCGCGCTTTGATGGAACGGGATTGACGATGATCCGAAGCATGACCGCGTTTGCCGGCGGCGAACGCATCACGCCCTGGGGCACGCTCGGTTGCGAGCTGCGCTCGGTCAACCACCGCTTTCTGGAAGTGGGCACGCGCCTGCCGGAGGAATTGCGTGCGCTGGAGCCCCTGCTGCGCGAGCGCGTGGCAGCCAGGAACAGCCGCGGCAAGCTGGACCTGACGCTGCGCCTGCGCGCGCCGGACAACGCGCAGACCCTGGCGGTGAACGAGGCGCTGCTGCAGGAACTGGGTGCGCTGGCCACCCGCCTGGATGCGAGCTTCCCCCGGCTGCAGGTGGGCTTCACCGAGCTGCTGCAGCTGCCGGGCGTGCTGCAGGTGCAGGACGTGGATGCGCCGGCCCTGCAGGCGCAGGCGCTGGCGTTGCTGGATGAGGTGGTGGACAGCTTCGTCGGCGCACGCGAGCGTGAGGGCGCCAAGCTGGCCGAGGCGATCAGCGAACGGGTGGACGCGATCGAGCGCATCGCCGCCGAGGTGCGCAGCCTGATCCCGGTGATCCGCGAAGGCCAGCGCGCCAAGCTGGCCGCACGCCTGGCCGACCTGCCGCACCCGGTGGATCCGGGCCGCGCCGAGCAGGAACTGGTGCTGTGGCTGCAGAAACTTGATGTGGACGAGGAGCTTGACCGGCTGTCCAGCCACATCGGCGAGATCCGCCGCGTGCTCAAGCAGCGCGAACCGGTGGGCCGCCGGCTGGATTTCCTGCTGCAGGAGTTCAACCGCGAGGCCAACACGCTGGGCTCCAAGTCGGTGGACAGCCGCACGTCCAATGCCGCGGTGGATCTGAAGGTGTTGATCGACCAGATCCGCGAGCAGGTGCAGAACATCGAATAGCCGGGAATAGGCAATCGGGAATGGGGAATCGTCAAAGCAGGTACGATTCACCCTTGGCCTGCTTGCTTTGCGCGGTGCCCCATTCCCTATTCTCGACTCCCTATTCCCTAAAATGCGCGGCACTCTCTATATCGTTGCGGCCCCCTCGGGCGCCGGCAAGAGCAGCATCGTCAACGCCACCCTGGCACGCGACCCGAAGATCGCCTTGTCGATCTCGTTCACCTCGCGCGCGCCGCGGCCGGGCGAGCGGCATGCCGAGCACTACCATTTCGTCTCTGCCGACGAGTTCCAGGGCATGATCGAAGCGGGTGATTTCTTCGAGTACGCGCTGGTGCACGGCGACTGGAAGGGCACCGCGCGGCAGTCGGTGGAGCCGCAACTGGCCGCCGGCCATGATGTGCTGCTGGAGATCGACTGGCAGGGTGCGCGCCAGGTGCGGCAGAAGGTGCCCGATGCGGTGAGCGTGTTCATCCTGCCGCCGTCGCGCCAGGCGCTGGACGAGCGCATGCGCAAACGCGGTCAGGACAGCGAGGACGTGATGGCGCAGCGCCTGGCGGCCGCGCGCGAAGAGATGCTGCATTTCGAAGAGTTCGACTACGTCATCATCAACGAGACCTTCGACACCGCGGTGTCGGAAATGTGCGCCATCTTCACCGCCAGCCGCTTGCGTCGGCAGGCGCAGCAGCAGCGGCATGCGCAGCTGATCCAGGCCTTGCTGGACTGAGGGCAGCTGACTCCCCGTCGCCAGCGGCCCGCGCAAGCGGCGTGGGTAGCGCCGCGGAGTCGCGTGCGTGTCGGCGGGAGTTTCACGCAGTTCCGCTCGCCGGCCGGCCGCTGCGATTGCTGGGCGCGCCAGTCTTCAATGGCTGCAGATGGGCTCCTGTTGCAGGGGCGCAGTGGTAGGAAATCCCGATGCGCAGCTGCCAGTTGGCTGCTGGCCACCATTGACTGTCATTGGCAACCACACCCCGCATCGAGTGACGGGCAACCCGTCACCAGCAGGTGTGTCGCGCTTGTCTCAAGGCGATTGGGTTGGATGCTTTCCCCGTCATCTGCCAGCCGCGTGTATCACGCCGGTGTCCAGACCGGGTAGGGCAGGCGCATCGTTCTGCGCACTGGAACAGCCGGTTGGGCCGGTTGCCATCGTTCAAGTCGCTGATTCCAAAGGAAACTGAACGGGCGCCGGTTGCCCGGCCCACAGTGCAGGCGTACACTCCGCCCCCTTTCCCTCATTCGATGCGCGGCCATTGCTGGTCGCCGGGAGCCCGCATGGCCCGCATTACCGTAGAAGATTGCCTGGAAGTCGTGAACAACCGTTTCGAGCTGGTCATGATGGCCTCCAAGCGCGCCCGTCAGCTTGCCAACGGCGTGCAGCCGCTGATCGAGAACGCCGATGCCAGCGACAAGCCCACCGTGATGGCGCTGCGCGAGATCGCTGCCCGCCGGATCGACAATGCGCTGATCGATGAAGTCGAGAAGGCCGAACGCGAGCGTGCCGAGCGCGAAGCGCTGGAATGGGCCGCCGCCGAAGTGGTGGCCGACGAAGACATGTCCAAGAACGACGACTGATCGCTGCTGCATGGCCGACGCGCAATGCGTCGTCGGCAGGCGATCTGCAACCGGCCCGCCCTGTGCGGGCCGGTTGCGTTATGGGTAGCAGGATGAGTGCCCGTCTGTGTGCGAATCGCCATGGCCCAGGTCGCAAGCCGCGACATGGGAACAGGCTCCTGGCCGCAGCCCGGCCGTAGCGGACGACTGCAAGCACTGGTCAGACAGTGCTCGACATCCTCAGGCAGTTCTAGACATCCGCCATCGCCATCGCCATCGCAGTGCAGCGCAGTACGAGCGCACCGCTGCCTGTAACTGGTGCAGCTGCCAGCTCGCAGCCCAGGCACGCCCGACGACTACACGTCCTTCGGCGGCCGCACATCCTCGCAAGAACGTGCTCGCCCTAAGCGGCATTAGCCGCCTTGCCATTTCGGCGCACAGCGAGCCAGCACCACCGTCATCGACGCAGATGGCAGGAAGTGGCCCGTCTGCAACGGACGACCGAGCACATACCCCTCAAACAGCAGTCGTCAGCCGGTGGGCGTCGCCTGCGCCATCGCACTCCGCAGCGAGCGCTCCAGCGCTTGCATGGCGGTGTAGCCGCGGCGTTTTGCAGCGTGGAAACGTGCGATGTCTGCCGGCGTCGGCGCGGTGCCAGCGCCCAGTGCGCTCATTGCCGCCATCGCTGCAGGCAGGTCGGCGTAGGCGCCGCTGGCCACCGCTGCCAGCATCGCGCTGCCCAGCAGCACCGGTTCGGCCGTGGCGGCCACGTCCATCCGGATGCCGCAGGCGTCGGCCATCAGTTGGCGTACCAGCCGGCTGTGGCTTGCCCCTCCGCTCATGATCACGCTGTCGATGCACACGCCTTGCGCGCGCAGCGCATCGAGGATGTCGGCCAGCCCGTAGCCCAGTCCACAGATCCCCGCGATATACAGCGCCTCCAGGCCATCGAGATCGTGGTCGATGCCGAGCCCGACGATGACCGCCCGGGCGCTGGGGTCGGCGGCGGGTGAGCGGTTGCCCAGGTAGTCCGGCAGCACGTGCAGCCCGTGCGCGCGCAAGGCGGCGTGCGAGGGCGTCCGCGCCTGCGCCAGGATGCGTTGCTCCAGCCACTGCAGGACATCCAGCCCGGCTGCCGTGGCCTGCGCGCTGGCGTCGGCGTACCCCGGATGCGAGCGCACCAGCGTGTCGATCGCCACGCCGGCCGCGGACTGCCCGCCTTCGTTGAGCCACAGCCCCGGTACCAGTGCCGCGCCATACGGTCCCCAGACGCCGGGCGTAAAGCACGCGGCCTGCGTACTCACCAGCACGCAGGCCGAGGTGCCCAGGATGTAGGCCGCGCGCGCGGTGAGCGGCACCGGCTGGCCGTCCGCGGCGGGGCTGGCGAGGGTGCCGACGGCGCCGGCATGCGCATCGATCAACGCCGCGCCCACCGCGATCCCGGCCTGCAGACCGAGTTCGCCGGCCGCCGTGGGCGTCAGCCCCTGGCCCAGTGCGGTGCCCGGCGCAACGATCCGGCTGCCGATCCGCGCAGCGTGATCGCCGAGCAACTCGGCCATGCCGATGCGTTCGAAGAAGGCCGGGCTCCAGCCGCCGGCATGCTGCACATAGGTCCATTTGCAGGTGACCGTGCACAGCGAGCGGTCGGTGCTGCCGGTGGCGCGCCAGCTCAGCCAGTCGGCCAGGTCGAACAGGTGCGCGGCACGCGCATAGCTGTCGGGCAGATGCTGCTTGAGCCAGAGCAGCTTTGGGATCTGCATTTCCGGCGAAATCTGCCCACCGACATAACGCAGTACCGGGTCGCCGGTGGCGTTGATGTGGTCGGCCTGGGTGACGGCGCGGTGGTCCATCCACACGATCACGTCGCGCTCGGGCTGGCCGCCAGGGCTGATGCACACCGGTCCGCCGTCGGCGGCCACCGCCACCAGCGAGCAGGTGGCGTCAAAGCCAATCCCGGCCACCCGCGCGGCATCCACGCCGGCGTGCGCCACCGCCGCGCGGATCGCCTGCACGCAGGCCTGCCAGATATCCGCGGACGATTGCTCGACCATCTCCCCGGGCAAATACCAGGTCTGGATGGGATGGCGCGCGCTGCCGAGCAGGTGGCCGCGCGCGTCGAACAGCCCGGCGCGCGCACTGCCGGTGCCCACGTCCACGCCGATGAACACGGCCTTGTTGGTCGAAGACATGGCTTACCAGCAGGTGTAGCCGCCGTCGGCCAGCACGATACTGCCGGTCATCAGGCTGGCGGCAGGGGAGGCCAGGAATAGCGCGACCGAGGCGATTTCTTCCACTTCGCCCAGCCGCCCCATCGGCGTGCCGCCGATCCAGGCGGCGTACATCGCCGGGTCTTCCTTGACGAAGGCGTTCAAGGGCGTGGCGATATAGGTCGGCGCCACCGCGTTGACGCGCACGCCGCGGCTGCCCCATTCGGCGGCCAGCGATTTGGTCAGGTGGTGCACCGCCGCCTTGGAAGCGTTGTAGTACGCCTGCGCCTGCGGCTTGTTGACGATGAAGCCGGACATCGAACCGACATTGACGATGGCGCCGTCGCCGCCGTCCAGCATGTGCTTGCCGAAGGCGCGGCAGCACCAGAAGGTGCCGTTGAGATTGACGTCGATGACATTGAGCCAGTGCTCGTCGGTGACGGTTTCGGCCGGGGTCTGGCTGCGCGCGATGCCGGCGTTGTTGACCAGGATGTCGACCTTGCCGAACCTGGCGTGCAGCTCGTCGGCCACCTGGGTCACGCGCGCCGAATCGGTGACGTCCATCTGCACGATCTCCGCATCCAGGCCCTTGCTGCGCAGGGTGGCCAGACCTTGCTCGGCCACGGCGATGTCGTGGTCGGCAATCACCACCTTGGCGCCTGCTTCGGCCAGCGCGTCGCAGATGGCCAGGCCGATCGCGCGGCCGCCGCCAGTGACGACCGCCACGCGGCCATCGAGTTTGAACTTGTCCAGATACATCGCATGTCTCCTGCTGGGTCTTGCACGTGGGGGAGGGAACGGGTGAACGCTGCAGCGCTCAGCGCATGGCCTGCTGGCCGGCGTCGAAGCGATGCAGGTGCTGCGGATCGGGTATCAAGGTGACGGTGTCGCCCACGGCAACGCGCAGGTCGCCGGTGCAGCGCGCATCCACGGTGCCCACGCCGGGGATCTCCACGTAGACGAAGGTGTCGCTGCCCAGGTGTTCGGCCTGGATCACGCTGCCCTGCCAGGCTTCGCCGCCGGCAGTGGCCGGGGCGCTGCCGCGGTGCACGGCGATATGTTCTGGGCGCACGCCGAGCGTGACCGCGCCATGGCGCGCGGCCACCTCGCCCTGCAGCAGGTTCATGCGCGGGGAGCCGATAAAGCCGGCCACGAACACATTGGCCGGGCGCTCGTAGAGTTCCAGCGGCGTGCCGACCTGCTCGATGCGCCCGGCCTGCAGCACCACGATCTCGTCGGCCATGGTCATCGCCTCGACCTGATCGTGGGTGACGTAGACCGCGGTGGTCCTGAGTTGTTTCTGCAGGCGGGTGACTTCCAGCCGCATCTGCACGCGCAAGGCGGCGTCCAGGTTGGACAGCGGTTCGTCGAACAGGAAGCCCTTGGGTTCGCGCACGATGGCGCGGCCGATCGCCACGCGCTGGCGCTGGCCGCCGGACAACTGCCCGGGCCTGCGGTCCAGATAGTCGGTGAGGTTGAGCACGGTGGCGGCCTGCGCCACGCGCCGCTCGATCTCGGCCTTGGGCACGCGCGCCATCTTCAGCCCGAAGGCGATGTTCTTGCGCACGCTCATGTGCGGATACAGCGCATACGACTGAAACACCATCGACAGCCCGCGCCGGGCCGGCGGCAGCGCGGTGACATCTTCGCCATCGATGAGGATGCGCCCGCCGCTGACGTCTTCCAGCCCGGCGATCAGCCGCAACAAGGTGGTCTTGCCGCAGCCGGACGGGCCGACGAAGACCACGAACTTGCCGTCGTCGATCTCCAGGTCGGCACCGTGGATGACCTGCGTGTCGCCGAAGGATTTGCTGACAGCTTGCAGCGTGATGTGTCCCATGAACCACCTGTTGCGTGAGTTGAGTTATTTCACGGCGCCGAAGGTCAGCCCGCGCACCAGTTGCTTCTGGCAGAACCAGCCCAGCACCAGGATCGGTGCGATCGCCATGGTCGATGCGGCCGACAACTTGGCCCAGAACAAGCCCTCCGGGCTCGAGTAGGAGGCGATGAAGGCGGTCAGCGGTGCGGCCTTGGACGAGGACAGATTCAGCGACCAGAACGCCTCGTTCCAGGCCAGGATCACGTTGAGCAGCAGCGAGGAGGCGATGCCGGGCACCGCCATCGGTGCCAGGATGTAGAGGATCTCCTTGCCGATGGTGGCGCCGTCCATGCGCGCCGCTTCCAGGATGTCCCTGGGGATGTCCTTGAAGTAGTTGAACAGCATCCACACCATGATCGGCAGGTTGCCCAGGCACAGCACGATCACCAGGCCGAGCTGGGTATCCAGCAGGCCCCAGTCGCGGTACAGCAGGTAGATCGGCACCAGCACGCCCACCGGCGGCAGCATCTTGGTCGACAACATCCACAGCAGGATGCTGCGGGTGCGCCGGGTCGGTGCGAATGCCATCGACCAGGCCGCGGGAATGGCGATGACCAGTGCGATCAACGTGGAGCCCAGCGCCACCACCACCGAATTCCACGCGTGCGCGAGGTAATCGCTGCGGGCCTGCACGGCGGCGTAGTTTTCCAGCGTCCAGTGGAAGAACAGGAAACTGGGCGGGGTCGAAAACGCATCGATCTCGCGCTTGAAGCTGGTCAGCAACATCCACAGGATCGGGAAGAACATCACCCCGCCCAGCGTCCAGGCGGCGAGGGTGGTGGCAAGCACTTGCATGGCGGGCGCGCGACGGGCCATCTCAGGTCTCCAGGTTCTTGCCGACGATGCGGACCAGGAAGATCGCCGCCAGGTTGGCCAGCACCACCGCGATCAGGCCGCCGGCGGAGGCGGCGCCGACGTCGTACTGCAGCAGCGCCTGCGAATAGATCAGGTAGGCCAGGTTGGTGGTCTGCATGCCCGGGCCGCCGCCGGTGGTGACGTAGATCTCCACGAAGACCGTCAACAGGAAAATCGTTTCGATCAGCACCACGATGGTCAGCGGGCGCGCAAGATGCGGCAACGTGAGATGGAAGAAACGGTCGAACACACCGGCGCCATCCATCAACGCCGCTTCCTGTTGTTCTTCGTCCAGCGATTGCAGCGCGGTCAGCAGGATCAGCACCGAGAACGGCAGCCACTGCCAGGCCACGATCAGGATGATCGACAGCATCGGGTATTGGGTGAACCAGTCGATCGGCGTCAGCCCCAGCGACTGCCAGAGCCACGCCAGCAAGCCGGACACCGGGTGCATCAGCAGGTTCTTCCAGATCAGCGCGCTGACCGTGGGCATCACGAAGAACGGGGCGATCAGCAACAGGCGCACGATGCGCCGGCCCACGAATGCCTGGTCGAGCAGCAAGGCGATCGGCACGCCGCATCCGGCGGTGATCGCCAGCACCGAGCCGACCAGCAGCAAGGTGTTGCCGAGCGAGGATAAAAAGGCGGGGTTGCTCAGGAAGTAGCGAAAGTTGCCAAGCCCGACGAAGGTCTTGTCCGGGTTGAGCAGGTCGTAATGCAGTGTGGAGAACCACACTGTCATCGCCAGCGGCACGATCATCCACGCCAGCAACAACAGGATCGACGGCGCGATCAGGAAGCGGGCGAGGCGTTGGGTTTGCTGCGTGGCCATCGAAAGGTCCGTTGCAGGGGCGGTGAGGCTCGCGCGTGACGGTGCGCGACCGACGTTGGAGCGACCTGGCTCGCCGCGCGGATGCAGGCGTCGGCCAGGCGCTGCGCGACTAGAAGTTCAGGCTGACCTGCAGGCCGAGCAGGGTGGCGTGATCGACATCGCGTCCGCCGGGATGCCGGATGTACTGCACGCTGGGCATGATCTCGATGCCGCGGCTGACGGCAATGTTGTAATTGAGTTCGATCGGATACTCGTAGCGCTGCACCTCGATCGCGCCCGCGCCGCTCGGCAGCTGGTTGTAGGCACGCTGGGCGTTGCGCAATCGGTCGCTGAGTGCATTGCGGCCGAATGCCAGGCCGATGCGGTCGTTCGGCCGTGCGGGCAACACGCCCTTCCAGAACGCGCCGAGCGCCACGACCTGGCCCACCGTGCTGACCTCGTCGTCGGCATCGATGACGCTGGCGAAGATGCGCAGGCCGCCACCTTCCCCATTGCTGGTGAGTTGCTGTTCGGCGTTCGCGTAGAACGCGCGATCGGTGTCCTGCAACGTGGCCGGGCTCGCACTCAGGCTGGTGGGCAGGCCGATCTGGTTGTAGACCCGCGGTTGATCGTTGCTGTTGCGCACTGCACCGATGCGGTAGTCGCCATCCAGGCCATTGCCGTAGTCGGGTTTGAATTCCACCTCGGCCACCATCAGCGTGCCGTGGTCGTCGCCGGAGGTGCGCAGTTTCAGGCCCTGGTCGGTGGAGCGATTCTGCGGGTTGGCATCGTAGCCGCCGACGCGAAAAAACCAGCGTTTGTCCGGGCTGAAGGTGACCACGCCGCCCCAGGCACTGAGCGGGTCGCCATACCAGTTGTTGCTGATGGTGTTGGACGAGCCGCCGCTGCAGAAGGTCAGGTGCTGGAAGTTGCAGTTCAAGGCAAAGAAGTCCGCGCTGGGGTAGATGCGGCCGGCCTTCAGCGACAGGCGGTCGTCGAGCAGGCGCTGGGTCAGCGAGAACTGGGTCAGGCGCGTGACCGGGCCGCGGCCAAAGATCTGCTGTGCCTGCAACAGGGTGGGAATGCCGGCCTTGGTGTTGATCAGGTCGCCGTTGCGGTTGGTGATCTCCAGCTTGAAGTCGGCGCCGGTCCAGCCCCAGAGCCTGTCCAGGTCGAAGTAGCCGCCAAGAAAGAATTGATCGGCGTAGGCGGTGGTCTCGCGTTCTCCGCCGGAGAGGTTGTGCGCGGTCTGGCTGAAATGGGCCAGTTTGAATTCCACGCCCTGTTCGGCGAGTGCGCTGCGCGCCCCGCCCCAGTCGCCGCCGATATGCTTGCCCGGGTCGAATGCATCGGCGGCCTGCGCGGGGGCGCAGAGCAGGCTGGCGGCCAGGGTCGGCAGCGCAGCAAGGGTGTGCCTGATCTTCATCGATTGCCTCGCATGATGAGGCCCGGCGCGTCTGCGCCGAGCGTGCAGCGGTCTCCAGGCCGTGCGGCGGTGCCGCACGGAAAGGTAGGCGTTACTTCTTCGGGTAGCCGGCGCGCAGCATTTCGCGCTCGGTGCTGGCCTGGGCGTTTTTCAGCGCGTCGTCCACGCTGACCGAGCCGGTGAGCGCCGCAGAGAACTGCTGGCCGACGGTGGTGCCGATCGACTGGAATTCCGGGATGGCCACGTACTGCACGCCGACATAGGGCACCGGTTTGACGGCGGGATGATGGGTGTCGGCGCCCTGGATGGCGGCCAGGGTCGGCTTGGCGAACGGCGCGGCCTTCAGATACGCGGGGTTGGCATACAGCGATTGACGCGTGCCCGGCGGTACGTTGACCCAGCCGTCCTTGGCGGCGACCAGGTCGATGTAGTGCTTGCCGGTGGCCCAGGCGATGAAGGTCTGCGCCTTGTCTGCCTTCTTGGAACTGGCCGGGATTGCCAGATTCCAGGCCCATAGCCAGCCGGTGGTCTTGCCCTTGCCGGCATCGGGCGCAGGTGCGAAGCCGACCTTGTCGGCCACCTTGGATTCGCTCGGGTTGCTGATGAACGACGCCGCCACCGTGGCATCCACCCACATGGCGCACTTGCCGGCGTTGAACAGCGCCAGATTCTCGTTGAAGCCGTTGGAGGCCGCGCCGGGCGGGCCGGCCTGCTTCATGACATCCACGTAGGTCTGAAGTGCGGCTTTCCATTCCGGCTGATCGAACTGCGGCTTCCACTGCTCATCGAACCAGCGCGCACCGAAGGCGTTGCCCATTGCACTGATCAAGGCCATGTTCTCGCCCCAGCCGGCCTTGCCGCGCAGGCAGATGCCGTACACGCCGTTCTGCTTGTCGGTGAGCTTGCGCGCGGCATCGGCCACGAAACTCCACGACGGCTGCGCCGGCATCTGCAGGCCGGCCTTCTGCAGCAGGTCGGTGCGATACATCAGCATCGAGCCTTCGGCGTAGAACGGCGCTGCGTACAGCTTGCCCTTGTCGCTGACCGCATCGCGGATCTGCGGCATCAGGTCATCCACGTCGTAGTCGGCGTCGAAGGTCAGCGGCTTGAGCCAACCGCGCTCGGCCCAGATCGGCACCTCGTAGGTGCCGATGGTCAGGACATCGAATTGCCCGCCCTTGGTCGCGATGTCGGTGGTCACGCGCTGGCGCAGCACGTTTTCTTCCAGCGTCACCCACTCCAGCTTGATGTCCGGATGCTTGGCGGTGAAGTCGGCGGTGAGCTTCTGCATGCGGATCATGTCGCCGTTGTTGACGGTGGCGATCACCAGCGTGTCCTGGCTGGCCGCCGCATTGCGGTCCTGTTGTCCGCCACCGCCACAGCCGGCCAGTGCGGTGCTCAGTCCCACGCAGATCAGCAACTTGATCGAAGTGTTCATACCGGTGCCTCGGGTCGAGGTTGGTTGAGCAAATGCCCGTGTGATGCGCATATGCCCACGCTGCCGGCACGCTGTAAAGCACTTTCGATCGTGCAACGCAGCATCGCCGCGCACGCCAGGGCGCCCGCAGCCGGATGACAAATTTCACGAATGAACCGTCTTGCGCTGTGGCGCGCGGGCGTGACTCAGCCCGCGAGCAAGGCCTTGGCGGTGTGCTCGTCGGTGATCAGGCCATTGAGGATGCGGCCCTTCAAGGCGGCCTTGATCGGCCCCACCTTGACCGTGCCTGCGGCCACGCCGATGGTCAGGCTGCGCGACGGCACGCTGTGCGGCATGCTGGTCAGGCGCAGGTTGCTGCCGCCGTCGATGATCTCGCCGTCGGCATTGATGGCCCAGCCGATGACCTCGCCCACGGCGCCCAGGCGGATCAGTTCCAGCAGCTCGGTCCGGCTGATGAAGCCGTCCACATGCAGCGGGGCGGTCTGGTCCAGTTGCCCGACACCGACCAGGCGCAGATCGGCCTTGTCGGCGATGGCACGCACCCTGCGCACCACTTCGATGCCCAGCAGGCTCTTGCGCTCGGTCTGCGAGGACAGGAACACCGGCAGCGGCATCGGGTAGTGCTGGGCGCCGGTCAGGTCGGCCAGCCGCGCCACGGCATCGAATGGGCTCGCCGAGCCGTCCGGTGAAATATTGCCGACCAGCGACACCAGCTGATGATTGCGCGTCTGCATCGCCGGAATCCGCTCCACCGCCGCGCGCATCGAGCGGCCGGTGCCGATGCCGATGATGCTCGGGGTGTCGCTGCGCAGCGTGGATTCCAGCAGCGCCGCCGCACGCTCGGCCACGCCGGTGACCAGGCCCGGATCGGCCGGATCGGTGGGCGCCACTTCGCAATAGCCGATGCCGAAGCGATCCTGCAGCTGCGCGGCCAGATCCATGCAGGCGGCGATCGGGTGTTCCAGGCGAAAGGTGATCAGGCGCTGGCTCAGGCACAACGACACCAGCCGCTGCGCGGTGGCACGCGAGACCTTGAGCTTGCGGGCGATTTCGTCCTGGGTGTTGCCTGCGATGTAGTACAGCCAGCCGGCACGGGCAGCGGCGTCGAGTCGCGTGGTGTCGCTGTCGGAGTTGACCATCTTTCACATGTGGACGCGTGGACGTCTCAGCCTAACGCAGTGCCCGGGCGTACGCAGCCGGCGGCATCCAGCGCAGCGGACACGGCCGCCATGCTGTCGAACACGCGCACCGCACCGGCCGTGGCCAGCGATGCAGCAGCGTCGGCCGTGGCGCCGTGATGGCTACCACCAGTGAACCCCCAGCCCTGCATGCCGGCCGCGCGTGCCGCCTGCAGGCCGCTGGGGCTGTCTTCGATCACCAGGCAGTTGCCGGGCGCAACCTGCATGCCCTCGGCGGCGAACAGGAACAGGTCCGGCGCCGGCTTGCCGTGCGCTACGCGCTCGGCGGTGTACAGGTGCGGGCCAAAGTAACGCGCCAGCCCGGTGACCTGCAGGCATAGCCGGACCCGTTCCAGATGACTGGACGAGGCCACGCACAGCGGCCGGTCCAGCGCCTCCAGCAGTGCGGCCACGCCGGGGACCGGCTGCAGTTCGCTGCGCAGGCGCGCCAGCAGTTCGGTGTTGAGATCGGGCTCGAAGGTGTCGGGCAGGGCGATGCCCAATGTCTGTGCATGCGCACGGACGCTGGCCAGGCGACGCCCGAGAAAGCGCTGCTTGACCGCAGCGGCGTCCATGTCCACGCCATGCCGGCGCAGCGTCTGTGCCAGGACCGCGCAGGCCAGCGGCTCGCTGTCGACCAGCACGCCGTCGCAGTCGAAGATGATCAGGCCGGGTGGGGCGTGCATGGATCGGCGTCTCGCGGGGCAATGGATCTGGAGTGTAGCAACCGGGCAAATGTCGCTTGGTCTGGGCAATGGCGCAGGGCGTGCGGACCAGGCCTCCGCAAGGCCGCACGACCAGCGCTGCGGCCGTCGACGCCCTTGCGCGTTCACGTGCCGCATTGCCGCAAACCGGCCACTGGCATAGTCTTCCGCCATGAACCCAGGCCCCACTGCCCAGGCGAGCGTGGCGACGTCCCCGTCCTCCGACCCGGCGATTCCCGACTACGTCCTGCACTTCGAGCGCGCTGCCAGCTACCTGCCCAAGGAGCAGCTGCCGATCCTGCGCCGTGCCTGGGAAGTGGGCGCCACCGCGCATGCCGGCCAGACCCGCAAGTCCGGCGAGCCCTACATCACCCACCCGGTGGCCGTGGCCGGGGTGCTGGCCGAGCTGGGCCTGGACATGGAGTCGCTGATCGCCGCGATCCTGCACGACACCATCGAAGACACCCCGCTGACGCGCGAGGAGCTGGCCTCCGAATTTGGCGAAGCGGTGGCCGAGCTGGTCGATGGCGTCACCAAGCTGGACAAGCTCAAGTTCCGCGACCGCCAGGAAGCGGCGGCCGAAAGCTTCCGCAAGATGTTGCTGGCGATGTCGCGCGATTTGCGCGTGATCATGATCAAGCTGGCCGACCGCCTGCACAACATGCGCACGCTGGGCGCGCAGAGCACCGAGGCGCGCGGCCGCATCGCGCGCGAAACGCTGGAGATCTACGCGCCCATCGCCCAGCGCCTGGGCATGAGCCTGATCAAGTCCGAGCTGCAGAACCTGGGCTTCCGCGCGTTGTATCCCTGGCGCCACGCCATCATCGAAAAACATATCCGCAGCCAGCCGGTGGTGCGGCGCGAATCGATGGCGCAGGTGGAGGTGCAGCTGTCGCAGCGGCTGGCCAAGGAAGGGCTGGAGCATCGTCTGGTCAGCCGTATCAAGACACCGTGGAGCATCTATTCGAAGATGCATGAAGAGAACAAGTCCTTCGACCAGGTGATGGACGTGTTCGGCTTCCGCCTGGTGGTGCGCACGGTGGCCGATTGCTACCACGCACTGGGCGCGGTGCACGCCACCTTCAAGCCGCTGGACGGGCGCTTCCGCGATTTCATCGCCATTCCCAAGGCCAACGGCTACCAGTCGCTGCACACGGTGTTGTTCGGGCCGTATGGCTCGCCGATCGAAGTGCAGATCCGTACCGAAGAGATGGACCTGATCGCCGAGCGCGGCGTGGCGGCGCACTGGACCTACAAGGTGGGTTCGGCTGCGCCCAACAGCGCGCAGAGCCGTGCGCACGACTGGATCGTGGAGCTGATCGATTCGCAGCGCGCGGCGGGCTCGTCGCTGGAGTTCCTGGACAACGTCAAGGTCGACCTGTTCCCGGACGAGGTCTATCTGTTCACGCCCAAGGGCAAGATCCTGGCGCTGCCGCGCAACTCCACCGCGCTGGACTTCGCCTATGCGGTGCACACCGACGTGGGCAACCGCGCGGTGGCCTCGCGCGTGGACAAGAAGCTGGTGCCGCTACGCACCAAGCTGGTCAGCGGGCAGGCGGTGGAAATCATCACCGCGCGTTCGGCCACGCCCAAGCCGCAGTGGCTGGAATTTGTGGTCAGCAGCAAGGCGCGCACTGCGATCCGCCACCAGCTCAAGCAACTCGAACACGAAGATGCCGTGCAATTGGGGCATCGCATGCTCGACCGCGCGCTGGAGGCGATGGACAGCTCGCTGGAGCGCCTGCCCAAGGGCCGGCTGGACGCCTTCCTCAACGAGCACCGTTACCCGCGCCTGGAGGCGCTGTTGGCCGATGTGGCGCTGGGCAACTGGATGCCGACCCAGGCCGCGCAGGCGCTGATGGCCTACGCCGAACTGCGCGGTGGCGGGCATTCCAAGCATTCGCACGAAAAGATCCTGATCGACGGCAGCGAGCGCGGCGTGATCAGCTTTGCCAACTGCTGCCAGCCGATTCCCGGCGACGAGATCATGGGCTACCACACCGCCGGCAAGGGCATCGTGGTGCACCGGCTCGATTGCCCGAACCTGGCCGAGCTGCGCAAGTCGCCCGAGCGCTGGGTGCCGATCGACTGGGATTCCAACGTCAGTGGCGATTACGACACCGCGCTGATCGTGGAGGTGGAAAACCGCACCGGCGTGCTTGCGCAGCTGGCCGCGGCGATTGCGCAGAGCCAGTCCAACATCGAACGCGTGGATTATCTGGACCGCGACTTCAATGCCGCAGTGCTGCGCTTCAATATCCAGGTGCGCGACCGCCGCCACCTGGCCGAAGTGATGCGCCGGCTGCGTCGCCTGCATGTGGTGCAGAGCGTGGGGCGCCAGTAGGCCGGAGCGTGATCTTGCCAAGCGTTGCAGCAGGCCGGAAGGATCGGCGTGTGCGACGGCGCGCACCATGAAACGCAGTGCATTGATCGCTTCGGCGCAGCGCGTTGCAGTGGAAACAAAGCGGTCAGCCTTACGCGCTGTGTCCATCGCGAGTGGCGCTGCAGGCGATGCGTGAGCGCCGCTTGCTCATACCGGCAGGAACTGGGAGCGCCTTGCGGGTGCTCGCAATCCATCTGAAGTCAGCACTCAACGTGTCCTGCACCGCGCTCACGTCGGGGCGCAGTCTCGGCTGGACCGCAGCCATGCACGGCACCCGCTTTCAGGACGCTCCGGCGCGCGCGAGTCGGACAAGGTCGACGCGGAAACCCTGAGCGCGCATCACTGCGTGATGGTGGCAATGCACAGTCCTGCGCGACCAACGCGCTCGCAGTACTCAGGTGATCAGCCGGCGCAGCGCCGGATTGTCGTTGTCCTGCTTCCACACCAGATGCAATTCCACCGGCGTGGCCGGCGCCTCATCGCGCAGTGGCAGGTACACGATGCCGGCGTAGCGCAGGCCACTCGCGCCTTCGGGCACCAGCGCCATGCCCATGCCGCCGCGCACCAGTGCCAGCACCGAGTGGATCTGGCTGACGTATTGCACCGAGCGCGGCGCGATGCCACGGCTGCCGAACAGCTGCGCCAGCAGATCGTAGAAGTAGCGCGCTTCATCGGGCGCGTAGTTGACCAGCGGCTGGCCGTCGAAATCCTGCAGGCGCAGGCTGTCGTGGCGTGCCAGCGGCGCGTCTTCGGGAAGCGCGGCGATCAGCGGCTCACGCGCCACGCAGCGGCTGTGCAGGCTGGGACGCTGGATCGGCGGGCGCAGCAGGCCGATATCCAGACGCCCTGCGTCCAGCGCATCCAGCTGCGCCAGGCTGACCATTTCCTTCAGCTGCAAATCCACATCCGGTGCCTCGCTGCGCCAGCGCGCGATGGCCTCAGGCAGGAAGCGATAGCTGGCACCGGCAGTGAAGCCCACCGAGACGCTGCCGGCATCGCCGGTGCCGATCCGGCGTGCACGCAGGCCGGCGTTCTCGGCCATGCGCAGGATCGCGCGCGCTTCGGCCAGCAGGCTGCGCCCGGCCTGGGTCAGCCGCACGTGCCGGCTGTTGCGCTCCAGCAAAGCGGTGCCAACGCTGTGCTCCAGCAGCTGAATCTGCCGGCTGAGTGGTGGCTGGGTCATGTTGAGGCGCTCGGCTGCGCGTCGAAAGTGCAGCTCGTCGGCAACGGCAACGAAGCAGCGCAGCTGGGGCAGATCGAACATGACAGCAGCCCCTCGATGGGCGATTTGGATGAATTCGATGCTGCAAGTGCAACATCGTTGCGCGCGATTCGCGGATGAATACGCGGCACACCGGCAAGCCGCCGACAACGAGCACGAGCATCCATAATTACGTAGACCGCAGAAAACCGTTGCAAAGCAGCCATTTGCGCCGGTTTCGCGTCATCCATGATGCGATTGATTCGAATCGTGTATCAAACAATACGTAATTTGGTTTGGACCAGCAATGATCTGCGTTCCTAGGATCAGCCATCCCCCGCCTAGGAGCGTTTGTCCGATGAGCAGCAGATACACCCCGTCCGAAATGGCCCAGGCGCTTGGCGCCGGGTTGCTGTCGTTTCCGGTCACCCATTTCGATGCCGAGCTGGCGTTCGACGAACCGGCCTATCGCACCAACCTGGATTGGCTGTCCTCGCATCCGGCCGCCGGGCTGTTTGCCGCCGGCGGCACCGGCGAGCTGTTTTCGCTGAGCCTGGACGAGGTCAACCGCGCCGTGCGTGCCGCGGTGACCCAGACCGCCGGGCGCATGCCGGTAATTGCGCCAGCCGGCTACGGCACCGCGATCGCCATCGAGATGGCGCAGGCCGCCGAACGCAACGACGCCGACGGCATCCTGCTGTTTCCGCCGTACCTGACCGAGTGCGATGCCGAGGGCGTGGCCGACCATGTCGAACGCGTCTGTAAGTCGACCAGGCTGGGCGTGATCGTTTACGGCCGCGCCAATGCCAAGCTCGACGATGTGACCCTGGCGCGCGTGGCCGAACGTTGCCCCAACCTGGTGGGCTACAAGGACGGCATCGGCGATGTGGATCGCATGACCCGTATCTATGCGCGGCTGGGCGACCGGTTGCTGTACGTGGGCGGCCTGCCCACGGCCGAAACCTTCGCGCTGCCGTATCTGGAAATGGGCGTCACCACCTATTCGTCGGCCATCTTCAATTTCCTGCCCGAGTGGGCGCTGGCGTTCTATGCGGCGGTGCGCGCGCGCGACCACGCCACCATCTACCGCGAGCTCAACGATTTCGTGCTGCCGTACACGGTGCTGCGCAATCGCCGCGCCGGCTATGCGGTGTCCATCGTCAAGGCAGGCATGCGCGCGGTCGGCCGCCCGGCCGGCCCGGTGCGTACGCCGTTGGCCGACCTCAACGAGGACGAATTCGCCCAGCTCAAGCAATTGATCGGAGGACGCCGCTGATGCATGCCATCCAGGGTGAATCGTTGATCGGCCAACGCAGCGTGCCCGGCGCCGGTGCGGTGTTTCAGGGACTGGATGCGGCCAGCGGCGACGCGCTGCAGCCGGTGTTCGCCTCGGCCAGCGCACAGGATCTGGAACAGGCCTGCGCGCTGGCGCACGCGGCGTTCGATTCCTATCGCGACACCTCGCTGGAAGTGCGCGCCGGCTTTCTGGAGACCATCGCCGAGCAGATCCTGGCACTGGGCGATGCGCTGATCGAACGCGCCATGCGCGAAAGCGGGCTGCCGCGTGCACGGCTGGAAGGCGAGCGCGGGCGCACCGTGGGCCAGCTGCGGCTGTTCGCCAACGTGGTGCGCGAAGGCAGCTGGCTGCAGGCGCGCATCGACCCCGCCATGCCGCAGCGCACGCCGCTACCGCGTGCGGATCTGCGCCAGCGCCATATCGCACTGGGGCCGGTGGCGGTGTTCGGTGCCAGCAACTTCCCGCTGGCGTTTTCGGTGGCCGGTGGCGATACCGCTTCCGCCCTGGCGGCCGGTTGCCCGGTGGTGGTCAAGGCGCACAGCGCGCATCCAGGAACCTCCGAATTGGTAGGCCGCGCGATCCAGGCGGCAGTGGCGCAGTGCGGTCTACCCGAAGGCGTGTTCTCGCTGCTGTTCGATGCCGGCATCGAGATCGGCGCGCAGCTGGTGGCCGATGCACGCATCAAGGCAGTGGGGTTCACCGGGTCGCGGGCCGGCGGCATGGCGTTGGTCAGGATTGCCTGCGCACGCCGCGAGCCGATTCCGGTGTATGCGGAAATGAGCGCCATCAACCCGGTCTATCTGTTGCCGCATGCGCTTGAAGCGCGCGCGCCGGCACTGGGCAAGGCGTTCGTGGGTTCGCTCACCCTGGGCGCGGGGCAGTTCTGTACCAACCCCGGCCTGCTGCTGGCGATCGATTCGCCGGCATTGGATGGCTTCATTGCCTCGGCAGCGCAAGCGCTGCAGGAGGTGTCGCCGGCGGCGATGCTCACTGCCGGCATCGGTCATGCGTATGCACAAGGCGTGCAGCGCCTGGACGCGCATCCGCAGGTCGCCACCCTGGCACGTGGCGCGGCCGCAGACACGGGGCGTTGCCCGGCGGCGTTGTTCGGTACCGACGCCGATGCCTTCCTGGCTGAGGAAGCGCTGCAGGCCGAGGTCTTCGGCGCCTCCTCGCTGCTGGTGCGGTGCAAGGACATTGCCCAGTTGCATGCATTGAGCGAACAGCTGGAAGGCCAGCTCACCGCCACCTTGCACATGGACGAGGGCGATACCGAGCTGGCGGGGGCATTGCTGCCGGTGCTCGAGCGCAAGGCCGGCCGCATCCTGGTCAACGATTGGCCCACCGGTGTGGAGGTCTGCCACGCCATGGTGCATGGCGGCCCGTTCCCGGCCACCTCCGACAGCCGCAGTACCTCGGTGGGCACGCTGGCGATTGATCGCTTCCTGCGCCCGGTCTGCTACCAGGACCTGCCGGCGGCGCTGCTGCCGGCGGCCGTGGCGCACGGCAATCCGCTGGGCCTGTGGCGTCGCGTGGATGGCGCATTGGGCCACGACTGACCGACCCGTTTGCAACGTTGCCTGAGGCGTGCCGGAGGAGGGTCCGGCACGCCAACCGCAGGCCCACTTGGAATACCGAAGCGCAGTGCGCTTCCATCGTCATAGGTGAGGAACGATGATGGCTATCGATTCAAAAACGGTCGGTTCAACGACAGTCGGCGCACCGACGGTTCCGCGCAGGCGCTACCTGATCCTGTTGATGTTGTTCGTGGTCACCACGATCAACTATGCCGATCGCGCCACCTTGTCCATCGCCGGTTCCGCGGTCCAGGATGCGCTGGGCATCGACGCGCTGCAGATGGGCTTCATCTTTTCCGCATTCGGTTGGGCCTATGTGGCCGGGCAGATTCCCGGTGGCTGGTTGCTCGACCGCTTCGGCTCGCGCCGCGTGTATGGGCTGTCGCTGCTGATCTGGTCGTTGTTCACCGCGTTGCAGGGCTTCATCGGCTGGGTGCCGGTCGCCTGGGCGGTGACCACGCTGTTCGTGTTGCGCTTTCTGGTGGGCATTGCCGAAGCGCCGTCGTTCCCCGGCAATAGCCGCATCGTGGCGGCCTGGTTTCCCACTGCAGAGCGCGGCCTGGCCGCATCCATCTTCAATTCCGCGCAGTACTTCGCCACGGTGGCGTTTGCGCCGCTGATGGGCTGGCTGGTGCATGCCTGGGGCTGGGAACATGTGTTCCTGGTGATGGGCGGCGTGGGCGTACTGCTGGCGCTGCTGTGGCGCAAGACGATCTATGCGCCGCGCGACCATCCGCGTCTGTCTGCGCAGGAGCTGGACTACATCCAGCGCAACGGCGCACTGGTGGACATGGAACAGGGCAACAAGCCCGGTAGTCAGCCCAAGGGGACGCAGTGGCATTACGCCAAGCAGTTGCTGTGCAACCGGATGCTGCTGGGCGTGTATATCGGCCAGTACTGCATCACCACGCTGACCTATTTCTTCCTGACCTGGTTCCCGGTGTACCTGGTCAAGGAGCGCGGCATGTCGATCCTGGAAGCGGGCTTCGTGGCGTCGTTGCCGGCGGTATGCGGTTTCATCGGTGGCGTGCTGGGTGGCTATGTGTCCGACCGCATGGTGCGGCGGGGCTACTCGCTCACCGTCGCGCGCAAGACGCCCGTTGTGATCGGCATGTTGATGTCGGTGACGATGATCGGCTGCAACTACGTGCAGGTCGAATGGATGGTGGTCGGGCTGATGGCGCTGGCCTTCTTCGGCAAGGGCATCGGCGCGCTCGGCTGGGCGGTGGTGGCCGACACCTCGCCCAAGGAAATCGCCGGCCTGTCCGGTGGCCTGTTCAACACCTTCGGCAATATCGCCGGCATCACCACGCCAATTGTCATTGGCTACATCGTCTCCACCACCGGCACCTTCGAGTGGGCACTGGTCTTTGTCGGGCTCAATGCCCTGCTGGCGGTGGTGTCCTATCTGTTCGTGGTCGGGCAAATCAAGCGTGTGGAACTGAAGGCCCCTCCGGGTGGCCCGGCCGCGCCCATACCTGCACCGCGTTGACCGTCTTCGGAGACCCCTGATGAACATCCATACTTCTGCGGCAGGCGTCGGTGCCACGCCGCGCATTACCGACATCTGCGTGGTGCCGGTGGCCGGCCAGGACAGCATGCTGCTCAACCTCAGCGGCGCGCACGCGCCGTACTTCACCCGCAATGTGTTGGTGCTGCGCGATTCGTCCGGGCGCACCGGCGTGGGCGAGGTACCGGGCGGTGATGCCATCGCCGGCCTGTTGAACGAGGCGGCCGCGCTGATTCGCGACCGTTCCATCGCCGACTACCAGCGCATCCTCAATCAGGTACGCACCGCCTTCGCCGATCGCGACAGCGCCGGACGCGGCCTGCAGACCTTCGATCTGCGCATCACCATCCATGCGGTGACCGCCATCGAAGCGGCATTGCTGGACCTGCTTGGGCAGTTCCTGGATCAACCGGTGGCCGCGCTGCTCGGCGAAGGCCAGCAACGCGATGCGGTAGATGTGTTGGGCTACCTGTTCTTCATCGGCGACCGCCGCAAGACCGGGCTCGACTACCGCGACGGCAGCGCTGCCACCGATGCCTGGGAGACCGTGCGCGACCAGGAGGCACTGACGCCGTCCGCGGTGGTGCGGCTGGCCGAAGCGGCCTACGCCAAATACGGCTTCCGCGATTTCAAGCTCAAGGGTGGCGTGTTGCGGGGCGAGGAGGAGATCGAGGCGATCCATGCGCTGCATGCGCGCTTTCCGCAGGCGCGCATCACCCTGGATCCCAACGGCGCGTGGTCGCTGGAGCAGGCCATCGCGCTGTGCCGCGATATGCACGGTGTGATGGCCTATGCCGAGGACCCGTGCGGAGCAGAGCAGGGTTATTCCGGCCGCGAGGTGATGGCGGAATTCCGTCGCGCCACCGGCCTGCCGACGGCCACCAACATGATTGCCACCGACTGGCGCCAGATGGGTCACGCCATCCAGTTGCAGTCGGTGGATATTCCGCTGGCCGACCCACATTTCTGGACGCTGCAAGGCTCGGTGCGGGTGGCGCAACTGTGCCGCGACTGGGGCCTGACCTGGGGCTCGCATTCCAACAACCATTTCGATATTTCGCTGGCGATGTTCACCCATGTGGCTGCCGCCGCACCGGGGCGCGTCACCGCCATCGACACGCACTGGATCTGGCAGGACGGCCAACGCCTGACCCGTGATCCGCTGCAGATCGAAGGCGGCCAGATCCAGGTGCCGGCAACGCCCGGCCTGGGCGTAGAGCTGGACATGGACGCGCTGGAAGCGGCGCATCGTACCTATCAAGGGTTGAGCCTGGGCGCGCGCGACGATGCCGTCGCCATGCAGGCGCTGATCCCCAACTGGACCTTCGACAACAAGCGGCCCTGCCTGGTGCGCTAGGCGTCCCGATGCCTGCTGCCGGAGCACCGGCCGCAGCGCAAGACCGCGAGTTCACCGCAGGTGGAGAACCGAGCAATGAAAAGCATGATGGCAATCAGCGGCGCTGCGCTGCTGGCAGTCGGCGCGGCCGGGCGTGCGCGTGCACAACAGCCCGATGAGGGATTCTGGAATGGCGCCACGGCCGAGGTCACCGCGCTCAATTTCTATTACAACCGCGATTTCCGCAGTGGCGACGGGCAGGGCAAGCGGGCCGAATGGGCGCAAGGCTTCGTGGTCGATGCCAGGAGCGGCTACACCCGCGGCCCGGTTGGCGCGGGGTTGGACCTGCTGGGCATCGGCGACTTCAAGCTCGATGGCGTGCGTGCCGAAGGGGGCACCGGCCTGCTGCCCAACAACGACGACGGCACCGCGCAGCATGCACTGGTGCGGGTGGCACCGACGCTCAAGCTGCGCGCCTCGCAGACCGAATTGAAATGGGGCAGTTTCATTCCCAACGAGCCGCTGGTGCGCGCCAGCATCACCCGCATCATGCCGGAGACATTTCAGGGCGTGACCCTGGAGTCCAAGGATGTGCCCAAGCTCGATCTGCTGCTCGCCCGCTTCACCAGTGCCTGGTATCGCGACGGCGATTCGCGCGTGCCGATCACCCTGACCAACAAGAACCGCCGCTTTCTCGGTACCCCGGATTCGGACGCGCTCGATCTGGTGTCGGCGACCTATACGCTGGCCCCGAGCACCCAGTTGCGTTATCAGGGCGCGGTGATGGAAGACATCTATCGCCAGCAGCTCTACAACCTGATCCAGACCCAGATGTTCGGCAAGGACCGCCTGCGCGTGGATCTGCGCTATTTCCGCACCGACGATACTGGTCAGTCGCGCGCCGGCCCGATCGACAACCGCATGTTCAGCAGCATGGTGTCCTGGCGCACCGGCGGCCATGAAGTCGGTGTCGGCTATCAGAAGCTGTCCGGCCCCAGCGCCATGCCATGGCCGGGCGGCACCGATGGCAATGTCTTCAACTGGACCTTCATCAACGACTTTCTCGAACGCGGCGAGCGCAGCTGGCAGCTGCGTTACAGCATCGATGGCAAGAGCATCGGCATTCCCGGCCTCAGCGTCATGGCGCGCTACATCAGCGGCGACAATGCACGCCCGGCCACCTATGCCGGCGAAGGCCGCGAATGGGCGCGCGACGTGTTGACCACCTACCAGTTCCAGAGCGAGCGCTTCAAGCATCTGAGCCTGATCTGGTTCAACGGCACCTTTCGCTCCAACTACCAGCGCAATGTCGATGAAAACCGCTTGATCCTGCAGTACCGGCGCCAGTTCGACAGCCCCGATCGCTAACGCATTCCACCCCCATGTTCTGCAAGGTAGCCCCCTGATGTCCGCAACCCAGCACGCCATGCCCTGGCTCAGCATCCGCGCCCATGCGCGCGACAACGTCGCCATTGTCGTCAACGATGGCGGCGCGCCCGCCGGCGCCGCTTTTCCGGATGGGGTGAGTGCCATCGAGCACATCCCGCAGGGCCACAAGATGGCGCTGGTGGCGTTACCCGCCGGCGCGCCGGTGATCCGCCTGGGCGCGGTGATCGGCACCGCCAATGCCGCGATCGCACGCGGCGCCTGGGTCAGCGAGCAGCTGCTGGCGATGCCCGAGGCCCCCGAACTGGCCACGCTGGATCTGGCGCTGCACCCGGCGCCAAAGCCCGAGCCGCTAGAGGGTTACACCTTCCAGGGGTACCGCAACCGCGATGGCAGTGTCGGCACACGCAACATCCTGGGCATCATGACCAGCGTGCAGTGCGTGGTCGGCGTGCTCGGCCACGCGGTGGAGCGCATCCGCACCGAACTGCTGCCCAAGTATCCCAATGTCGACGATGTGGTGGCGGTCAATCACGTCTACGGCTGCGGCGTGGCGATCACCGCGCCGGAGGCCATCATTCCCATCCGCACGCTGCGCAATATCGCGCGCAGCCCCAACTTCGGCGGGCAGGCGCTGATCGTGGGCCTGGGCTGCGAGAAGCTTGCGCCGGAGCGCCTGTTGCCCGACGACGCCAGCGACGACGACAGCGGCGTGTATCGCCTGCAGGAAGCCAGCCTGGGTTTTGCCGACATGGTGGGCTCGATCATGACCATGGCCGAAGAGCGCCTGCGCCATCTGGACCTGCGCCGCCGCGAGACCGTGCCTGCCAGCGAACTGGTGGTGGGCATGCAATGCGGCGGCAGCGACGCGTTTTCCGGCGTCACCGCCAACCCGGGCCTGGGCGTGGCCGCCGACCTGCTGGTGCGTGCCGGCGCCACGGTGATGTTCTCGGAAAACACCGAAGTGCGCGACGGCATCCATCTGCTGGTGCCACGCGCGGCCACTGCCGAGGTGGCCAGGGCGCTGGTACGCGAGATGGCCTGGTATGACGCCTATCTGGCGCGTGGGCAGGCCGATCGCAGTGCCAACACCACTCCCGGCAACAAGAAGGGCGGGCTGGCCAACATCGTGGAGAAGGCCATGGGCTCGATCGCCAAGTCCGGCTCCTCGGCGATCAACGGCGTGGTGCCACCCGGCGAGCGCGTCAAGGGACGCGGCCTGCAGTACTGCGCCACCCCGGCCAGCGATTTCGTGTGCGGCACGTTGCAGGTTGCTGCCGGCATGAACCTGCACGTGTTCACCACCGGCCGCGGAACGCCGTACGGCCTGGGCATGGTGCCGGTGATCAAGGTCGCCACCCGCAGCGAGCTGGCGCAGCGCTGGTCCGACCTGATGGACATCGACGCCGGCGGCGTGGCCACCGGCGCCAAGACGCTGGAGCAATTGGGCTGGGAGTTGTTCCAGCGCTATCTGGACGTGGCCAGCGGCCAACGCACCTGGACCGAGCAGCATCGCCTGCACAACGATCTGGCCTTGTTCAACCCGGCGCCGATTACCTAGTCCTGCGGGGTGCCGGATTCCTGGTGGTGGCGCGGCGGCACCCTGCGACACTCAGTGAGCTGTCGCGCTGTCGCGCAGGTGTGATCGATCTTCTGCGCCGGTGTGGGTGGCGAGGGGCTGCGCGTTCTCGGCATCGTGAGCACTACCGCGTCGTGACGACTGCGCGCCGTATACCGCATCCGTGCATCGCGGCGACGCAGTGCTTGCCGCACATGGCGCAACGTTAACTGGCGTGGCTTCGCCCGGACCCTCACCCCAACCCCCGCTCCGCGCCCCGGCCCCCGCTCGCGGCGCGGGCGCTCCAAGGCACGCACGCCCGTGACGCACAAGCTGTGCCTTCTCGCCCCGAAGGGAGAGGGGCTCGCTGTTCCTTCTCCCGTCGATAGAAGGTGCCCCGAAGGGGCGGATGAGGGTACGTGCGCAGCCTCATATGCCACATCACGCACCGCCCAACTGCGCATGTACAGCCTCATCAAAATCATCGCGCGAAGGCGAAAGCGAGCAGTAACCACCACCACCGCAAGAGGCTCAACCCATCGAGCAACGTGCCACTGCTCGGCTATCCCCCGACCGCGCGCCGTCACCGCGCAGTCCCCATTCGCCCGTCAACGGCATGCGCCGATACAATGCGCGTTCGTTTTCAGTGTTGACGGAGTTCCCATGTCCCAGATCATCCATACCGATCAGGCGCCTGCCGCCATCGGTCCGTATTCCCAGGCCGTGCGCGCCGGCAACACCGTGTATTTTTCCGGCCAGATTCCGCTGGACCCGGCCACCGGCGAGATCGTGCCCGGCGACATCGGTGCACAGGCGCGTCGCGCGTTCGATAACCTCAAGGCAGTGGCCGAAGCGGCCGGCGGCTCGCTGGACAAGATCGTACGGCTGGGCCTGTACCTGACCGACCTGGGCCAGTTCGCCGCCGTCAACGCGGTGATGCAGGAGTATTTCCAGGCCCCGTTCCCGGCCCGCTCCACCATCGAGGTCTCCGGCCTGCCCAAGGGCGCCGGCTTCGAAGTCGATGCGGTGATGGTGCTCGACTGATCCCGCCCGGCTGATCGGTCCCGATCCGTCGTGCCGCGCGCACCCATCGCAACGCCAAGCCTGGCTGTCGCCGGCCAGGTCGCGCTGTCCAGCCTGCCCGGCGTCGGCCCCAAGGTGGCCGAGAAGTTTGCCGCGCGCGGCATCGTGAGCGTGCAGGATCTGTGGCTGCACCTGCCGCTGCGGTATGAAGACCGCACCCGCCTGACCACCATTGCCCAGTTGCAGGGCGGCGTACCCGCGCAGATCGAAGGCCGGGTGGATGCAGTGGAACGCGGCTTCCGCTTCCGCCCGGTGTTGCGCGTGGCGGTCTCGGATGATTCGCACGGCAGCGTGGTGCTGCGCTTCTTCCATTTTCGCGCTGCCCAGGTGGCGCAGTTCGCCGTCGGCACGCGCGTGCGGGTGTTCGGCACGCCCAAGCCCGGCCAGCACGGCTGGGAGATCGTGCATCCCAGCTACCGGGTGCTCGCGCCGGGCGAGGATGCCGGCTTGGGCGATAGCCTGGATCCGGTCTATCCGGTGCTCGAAGGCGTTGGCCCGGCCACATTACGCAAGCTCATCGGCCAGGCGCTGGAGCGGTTGCCACCGGAGGCTGCATTGGAATTGCTGCCGCCGCATTGGCTGCAGGACCAGCAGCTGCCCTCGCTGCATGCGGCCTTGCTGACCATGCATCGCCCGCCGGTCGGCACCGATCCCCAGCAGCTGCTCGCCGGCGGGCATCCGGCCCAGCAGCGTCTGGCGCTGGAAGAACTCTTGGCGCATCAACTCAGCCTGCGCCGCCAGCGCATCGCCCTGCAGCGCTTCCGTGCCCCGCAATTGCGCGGCGGCCGCCTGGTGCAGCAACTGCGCAACGCATTGCCGTTCCAGCTTACCGGCGCGCAGCAGCGCGTCTTCGAGCAGATCGCGCACGACCTCGCACAAGCCTCGCCGATGCTGCGGCTGGTGCAGGGCGATGTCGGCAGCGGCAAGACCGTGGTGGCTGCCATGGCGGCGATGCTGGCGGTGGAGCAGGGCAAGCAGGTGGCCCTGGCCGCGCCCACCGAACTGCTGGCCGAGCAACACCTGAGCAACCTGCGCGGTTGGCTGGAGCCGCTGGGCATTCGCATCGTCTGGTTGGCCGGCAAGGTCACCGGCAAGGCGCGCGCCGCGGCCATGGCCGAGGTCGCCTCCGGCCAGGCCCAGGTGGTGGTCGGCACGCACGCCTTGATGCAGGACGCGGTGGTCTTCCACGATCTGGCGCTGGCCATCATCGACGAGCAGCACCGCTTCGGCGTGCACCAGCGCCTGGCGCTGCGTGACAAGGGTGCGGCCGCCGGCAGCGTGCCGCACCAGCTGGTGATGACCGCCACCCCGATCCCGCGCACGCTGGCGATGTCCACGTATGCGGATCTGGACGTCTCGGCCATCGACGAGCTGCCGCCTGGCCGCACTCCGGTGCAGACCATCGTCCTGAGCGCCGAGCGGCGCCCGGAGTTGGTCGAACGCATCCGCGCCGCGTGTGCCGAAGGCCGTCAGGCCTACTGGGTGTGCACGTTGATCGAAGAAAGCGAGGAGCCGGAGAAGGGCGCGCCGAGCGGGCCGCCACGCATCGAGGCGCAGGCCGCGCAGGTCACCTATGAGGCCCTGTCGGCGCAGCTGCCCGGCGTGCGCGTCGCCCTGGTGCACGGGCGCATGAAGCCGGCCGAGAAACAGCAGGCCATGCTGGACTTCAAGCAGGGCCGCACCGACCTGCTGGTGGCCACAACCGTGATCGAAGTCGGCGTGGACGTGCCCAATGCGTCGTTGATGATCATCGAGAACGCCGAGCGCCTGGGCCTGGCCCAGTTGCATCAGCTGCGCGGCCGGGTCGGCCGCGGCGCCGCGGCGTCCAGTTGCGTACTGCTGTACCAGGGGCCGTTGTCGCTGATGGCGCGCCAGCGCCTGGAAACCATGCGCCAGACCAACGATGGTTTCGTGATCGCCGAAAAGGACCTGGAGCTGCGCGGTCCTGGCGAACTGCTGGGTACCCGCCAGACCGGCCTGGCCAGTTTCCGCATCGCCGACCTGGCCCGTGACGCCGGCCTGCTGCCGCGCGTGCAGGTCCTGGCCGAGCGGCTGCTGGCCGAGGCGCCGGAGATCGCCGACCGCGTGGTGGCGCGCTGGATCGGTGGCGCGGTGCGGTATGCCGCCGCGTGAGTGGCGGGAATCGGGAATCGGGAATCGGGAATCGGGAATCGTAAAAGCAAGGGCTGCTGCTTCGGTGTACTTCCCGGGCGTTCGCGTGACCGGCCGATCCTTGCGAAGATGCTGCAACGAATCCCGAATGCCCAATCCCGACTCCCATGACAAAAAAAATACCGCTGCTGATCGATACCGACCCGGGCGTGGATGACGCGCTGGCGTTGCTGATGGCCTTCAACGACACTCGCCATGAGGTGGTCGGTCTGACCATCGCCGCCGGCAACGTGGGCCTGGAGCACACCGTGCGCAACGCCTTGAAGGTCTGCGAGATCGCCGGTCGCGCGGATGTGCCGGTGTACGCCGGCTGCCCGCAGCCGCTGCTGCACCCCTCGGTGGACGCGGCGCATGTGCACGGCATTGATGGCTTTGGCGACGTCGGTCTGGCGCCGGCCAAGCGCACTGCCGAAAGCGAGCACGCCGCATTGGCCATCCTGCGCCTGTCGCACGCGTACGCCGGCGAGCTATTGCTGGTGGCACTGGGCCCGCTGACCAATCTCGCCCTGGCGTTGACCCTGGACCCGACCCTGCCGCAGCGCGTGGCGCGGCTGGTGGTGATGGGCGGGGCGCTGACCGGGCACGGCAACATCACCCCGGCGGCTGAATTCAACATCGGCTTCGACCCGGAGGCCGCGCATATCGTGTTTCGCAGCTTCCCGCACTTCGATGTGGCCGACTGGGAAGCCACCATCGCGCACGGCCTGCTGCACCGGGACGTGGAGCAATGGCTGGCCGCCGATAGCGCCCGCGCCCGCTTCTACGAGGAAATCTCGCGCAAGACCCGCCTGTGGTCCGAAGACAGCCGCGGCGAGTACTGGTACGCCGCCGATGCCCTGGCGATGGCGTTCGCGCTGCATCCGGACGGCGCGCAGCGCCTGGAGCAGCGCCCGGTGCATATCGAACTGTCCGGCACCCACACCCGCGGCATGACCCTGGTGGACTGGAACCGGCAGGGCGGCGCGCCCGACAATTGCAACCTGTTGCTGGAGTATGACCGCCAGCGGTTTTACGGACTGGTCGGGGCAGCCCTGGCGGCGGGCTAGGGCGATCTTGCGCCGGGAGCCTGCAGGCCGCTATAATACCCGGCTTATCCAGGCAGCCCGGCGCCAAGTCCATGAAAGATAACGTGCATCCCAACTACAAAGACGTCGTCTTTCACGACGTGACCTCCGATTTCAAGATCCTGACCCGTTCCACCATGGGCTCGAAAGAGACCGTGAAGTGGGAAGACGGCCAGGAATATCCGCTGATCAAGGTGGAAATCTCCTCCGCGTCGCACCCGTTCTATACCGGCAAGCACAAGGTGATCGACACCGGCGGCCGTATCGACAAGTTCCAGAAGCGCTACGCGCGCTGAACTTGCAGGACGGGCTGTACCGGCAGCGGCCGCGCATTGCGCGGCCGTTGTCTTTTTGGGGCTGTGCCGCTTCGCCTGCGCACCCCTGCGCTGCGCATCTACGACTTCTGTCCAAGCGACGGCCAAAATGCTGCTGTGCGATAATGACGTGATCCGAGGCGATGCCTTGGACTTCCATCACGTGCCTGCCCATGTGGGATCAGGCGCCTTCCACTGAAGGAGCGTACACAGTGTCCGATCTTGATCAGGTCACGCTCAACGCCGGCGACAAGTCGGTCGTTCTGCCGGTTCTCAAGCCCACCTTGGGCAATGACTGCGTCGATATTTCCAAGCTGACCAAAGAAACCGGTCTGTTCACCTACGACTCGGGCTTCACCGCCACCGCCAGCTGCAAGTCGGCCATCACCTACATCGATGGCGACAACGGCGTGTTGCTGTACCGCGGTTACCCGATCGAGCAGCTGGCCGAGAAGTCCAGCTTCCTGGAAGTGTCGTACCTGCTGATGAACGGCGAACTGCCGACAGCGGACGAATTCAAGAAGTTCGACCACGAAGTCACGCATCACACGATGATGCACGAGTCGCTGAAGAACTTCCTCGGCGGTTTCCGCCACGACGCGCACCCGATGGCCATGCTGGCCGGTTCGGTCGCATCGCTGTCGGCGTTCTACCACGACACCCTGGACCTCAACGATCCGGAGCAGCGCCGTCAGGCCGCCATCCGCCTGATCGCCAAGGTGCCGACCCTGGCCGCTGCCGCGTACCGTTATTCGATCGGCTGGCCGATCCGCTATCCGCGCAACAACCTGAACTACGTCGACCGCTTCCTGCACATGATGTTCGAAGTGCCCAGCGAGCCGCTGGAGATCAACCCGGTTGTCGCCAAGGCACTGGATCTGCTGTTCATCCTGCACGCCGATCACGAGCAGAATGCCTCGACCTCGACCGTGCGTCTGGTCGGTTCGACTGGCGCCAACCCGTACGCATCGGTCGCAGCGGGCATCACCGCGCTGTGGGGCCCGGCACACGGCGGCGCCAACGAAGCGGTGCTGAAGATGCTCGAAGAAATCGGCACTGCCGATAACGTCGAGTCGGCCGTGGCCAAGGCCAAGGACAAGAACTCCTCGTTCCGCCTGATGGGCTTCGGTCACCGCGTCTACAAGAACTTCGACCCGCGCGCCAAGATCATCCGCGAGATGACCCACAAGGTGCTGGGCGAGCTGGGTGTCAACGACCCGTTGCTGGAAGTGGCGCTGAAGCTGGAAGAAGCCGCGTTGAAGGACGACTACTTCGTGCAGCGCAAGCTGTACCCGAACGTGGACTTCTACTCGGGCCTGATCTACAAGGCGCTGAATATCCCGGTGGAAATGTTCACCGTGATGTTCGCCATCGCGCGCACCGCCGGCTGGGTGTCGCATTGGCTGGAGCAGCAGGTCGACCCGGAAATGAAGATCGGCCGTCCGCGCCAGATCTACACCGGTTACGACAAGCGCGACTACACCGACAGCGCCAAGCGTTGATCGGCTCAAGATCGTCTGCGTAAACGAACGCCCCGCACTGCGGGGCGTTTTCGTTGTTGCCTGGGGCGCTTGCCGGAAGAGGTGTGCTTGTCGGTGACGGCTGACAGCCCATGCCAGGCGGCCGTCAGCTGGGTGTGGAAGGCTGCATCAAGCCAATGCGACCTGCGAACCTTGGGGCCTGGGCCGATCCCGCCTTCAAGTGAGCGCGATCGTCTGGCTGTCCTAGAGCTCGGCCGGTGCCTGGATCATGGCAACCAATGCCTGGTCGGCGGCATCGTACATGGATGCAACCCCATCCAGGTCGAGCATGTAGAAGTGCCCGCGATTGGTGAGGAAATGCCAGGCGAGCACCTGGTTGCCGTTGTACCTGTGGCTAGGGTCGCCGGCGGTAATACGGTCCAGTGTGTGTCCGCTTTCCTCGCACAGGCGATCGATCAACTTCATATAGCGCGGTTGGTACGTGCGCGCCAGATCGATCCGCGCCTGGCGTTCTGCGGGGGAAACAGTGCTGGCAAGACGTTCTATTTCCTGGTTCAAACGATCCGGTGGCAATGCAAGTAACCGTGGGTGATGGCGCAGCCATGTCGAATTCAGCTCGATCAGGTTTTCCTCGCGCTCCAGATCGTAGAAGGCGTTGTCGCGCTGAGTTAAAGCGCTGCGCACGGAGCTACCCTCGCCATACGGGTCCTGCATGAAGATTTCCAGGTCCTGCTCTTCAAGGCGAATGAAGTCGGCGTAGTTTTCGGCGTACAAAGCTGCGTGCCTTGGGGCGTGCATCGCCTCCAGGCCGCGCGCGACAAATTGCATGACCTTGGAGCTAGGGTTGGAATTCAACAGGAACTGCGCAAAGCCGCCATTGTTGACCTGTGCCAGATAAAAATCGACGTAGTAGCTGCACAAGGCATTTTCGGAGATTTCATCTTCCCGCATGTAGTTGCCCACCAGGGCATTGACCACGTCAATGTTTGACTGGACCAGTGCGTACGGGCTCGCGCTATCAAGACTTTCCTGCGAAACAATGACGGTATCGTATTTCATGCAGGCGCCTTGATTCTCTGGGTGGACTGAGCCGCCATGATTCCACCGCAGGGGGGAGTGGCGTCAAGGCCTGCTTGGCAGGCCCGCGCGTGGTTGCCCGCTCAGGCCGGCAGGCAAGGCGTTGTCTGCACGCCCGGCATGGTTGCCGGCGCATGGGCGGTCGCGCTGCGCCTGCAATTGTGCAGTTACCGCGTTGCAAGAGATGATGTGGATTCGTGGGCGGGTGGCAGCTCTGCGAGCAACTGCCGCAGTTGTGCGGCCGAGGCGCGTGGCATCGGCTTCTCGTCCAGCTGCGATAGCGGCGCCTGGCGCAGCGCGTCGTAGGGCAGCACCGTCAGGTCGAAGGTCAGCTCCTCGGCACTGAACAGCCACACCGGGAAGTCGCCGTTGCGCTCGCGGTCCAGCCGCAGACGACGGGTGCGCGCCTCGGCAGGGATGCGGTGTTCTTCCAGAAACCGCTGTACCGCGTCCGGATCGTCGCTATGCAGTTGCAAGTGCACCGGTGCATTGGCATCGGCCGTGCCGTCCAGCACCGGGCCGGCCAGTCGTGGCTGGAACGGACTCAGAAATTCCAACGCGCGCAAGGCCGCTTCGCGACGTTGGCGCAACCGCGTTGCGTGGTCGGGCCCGACGAACAGGCGCTGATATTCGCGTAGCGCTTCTTCGATCTCGCGATTGCGCGGCAGCGAGGCGTCGTCGTGGATGCCGAGCCGGCTGGCCGCCTTGAGCTTGGCCTGATGAAAATCGCGGATGCCGCCCTCGGCCATCAATCTGGCCGCCTCGTGGGCGAGCCGATGACGGCGCTCCCGGGTGCGCGTATCGGCGTGTTGGCGTGCGTGGTGCATGACCGGGCTCCCCAGATGAACCTGGGTTCGACTCTACAACAGCCACATGAAGACATGGCGAATGCGTCGCGTCATGTCGAGGACGAATCGTGTCTTACCTTCGATCTGGCTCCATCAGGTATCAGCCGCAAGCGGCAGCTGCCGGGCCGCGTTGCTGCACCTACCTCACCCCTCAAAGAAAAAAGGGGAACCGGAGCAGCCCCGCTGTTCCGAATCCCCAGTCCCGAATCCCCAGTCCCGAATCCCCAGTCCCGAATCCCGAATCCCGAATCCCGAATCCCGAATCCCGGCCCTCAAAAAATATCGAACGCCTTCTCGTCCTGCTGTTCCTGCAGGCCGTAATCGTAATCCTGCAGGCGATCCAGATCCTCGTTCTTCACCCACTCGACCGCGCCATTGATCGTGGCCTGGGTCATGCCATCTGGCGGATCATTGGCGGCGATCGGCTTGTCCTTCAGTGCCACGCGCATGTAGTCGATCCAGATCGGCAAGGCCGCCTTGCCGCCGTACTCGCGGTAGCCCAGCGAGCGGAAGTCGTCGCGGCCGACCCAAACGGTGGTGGCATACGGACCGCCGAAGCCGGAGAACCAGGCGTCACGGTGGTCATTGGTCGAGCCGGTCTTGCCGCCCACGTCCTCACGGCCCAGCACCTTGGCAGCGGTGCCGGTGCCGCGCTGGACCACGTCGCGCATCATCGAAACCAACTGGTAGGCGGTGCGCTCGTCGATGGCGCGCGGGGCGATCTTGGTCTCCGTCGTCGCCACCGGCGCAGTTTCCGCCGCTGCCGGGGCGGCGTTGGCGGCCGGGGCGGGCGGCGCAGCCGGCGCCTGCGCGCCGAAGTTGAAGCCATCCACCACTTGGCTGACCGGTGCGGCGGTACCGCCCTGCGTGGCGCAGGTGCGGCAGGCGACGGCCGGTACTTCCTTGAAGATGACCTTGCCGTCGCGGTCCTTGACCTCATCCACGATCCAGGTGTCCACGCGCGAGCCACCATTGGCGAACACCGCGTAGCCGCGTGCCACCGACAGCGGCGTCAGCGACGCGGTGCCCAGCGACATCGACAGGTTGGGCGGCAACTCGGCCTCCTGGAACCCGAACTGGCTGATGTATTTGCGTGCGAAATCGACGCCGATCGCATCCAGCAGGCGCACCGACACCAGGTTGCGCGATTGCACCAGCGCCTCGCGCAGCCGCATCGGACCGCGGAAGCCGCCGCCATCGTTCTGCGGCGACCAGGTCTTGCCGCGACGGTCGCGGAACACTACTGGCGCATCCAGCACGATCGAGGCCGGGTTGAAGCCTTTTTCGAAGGCGGCGGCATACACGAACGGCTTGAAGCTGGAGCCCGGCTGGCGGCGTGCCTGGGTGGCGCGATTGAATTTGTTGCCGGCAAAGCTGAAACCGCCGACCAACGCGCGCAGCGCGCCGCTGTTGGCATCCAGCGACACCAGCGCCGCCTGGCCGCGCGGCAGTTGGTCGATGATCCACTCGCCGTCTTTTTCGCCAGCACGGATGCGGGTCAGATCGCCGCGGGTCAGCAACTTGGCCGGGGTTTTGCTGGTCCAGCGGCTGGCAGAGGCGGGCAGGGTGAGTTCGGTCTTGTCGTGCTGCACGACGGTCACCCCACCATCGGCGTTGGTGCGCGCCACGATCACCGCGCGCAGGCCGCCCTGGGTGAACACGCCCGACAGATGCTTGGCCAGTGCCGCGGCATCCGCATCGGCGGCAACATCGAAATGCTGCTCCACGCCGTGCCAGCCATGGCGGTGGTCGTACAGCCGCAGGCCTTCGGCAACCGCCGCGTCGGCGCCGGTCTGCAGGGTCGCATCGATGGTGGTGGTGACGTGGTAGCCCTTGTTGAGTACGTCGCCGCCGTACTTGGCGATCATCTCCTGGCGCACCAGCTCGGCCACGTACGGGGCGTACACCTCCACCGGCGGCTCGTGCGGCTTGGCATGCATCGGCACGGCCTTGGCAGCATCGGCCTCCGTCTGGCTGACGAAGCCCAGGTCGGCCATGCGCTGCAGCACGTAGTAGTCGCGGCGTTCGCGCGCGCGCTCGGGGTTGCTGATCGGGTTGCCACTGGACGGGAACTTGGGGATGCCGGCCAGCGAGGCCATCTCGTCCAGGCTCAGCTCGCCCAGCTTCTTGCCGTAGTAGTACTCGGCGGCGGCACCGACGCCATAGGCGCGATTGCCGAAGAAGCTCTTGTTGAGATACAGCTCGAAGATCTCGTCCTTGCTCAGCTCGCTTTCGATCTTGCGCGCCAGCAGGATCTCGGCCAGCTTGCGGGTGTAGCTGTACTCGGAGCTCAGGAAGAACTGCCGCGCCACCTGCTGGGTGATGGTGGAGCCGCCCGGCACCCGCTTGGCATCGGTGGTGGCCAGCAGCCACACCGCGCGGCCAATGCCCTTGTAGTCCACGCCCCCATGTTCGTAGAAGCGCGCGTCCTCGGTCGCCAGGAAGGCCTGCTTCAGGCGCAGCGGCACCTCCTTCATCTGGATCGGGTAGCGCCGGGTCTCGCCATAGACCGCCATCAGGCGGCCGTCGCTGGAATAGACGTACATCGGCTCCTGCAGTTCGACCTGCTTGAGCGACTGTACGTCCGGCAACTTCGAGGAAATGGCGTAATACAGGCCGCCGGCAGCAATAGCGCCAAGCAGTGCGAGCACAACGAGCGTGGCCAGGATCCAGCCCAGCCAACGGCGAATACGGGGCATGTAAGAGAGATTCCGATTGCAGATTTCTTGGTCACAGAGTATAGATGACGCCGAGTTTGGCTGGGGCCGAACTCTGGGGATCGCAGAAGACAGCACTGGGGTCACGGTCGCGGGGTCATTGCCTTGCGCGTGAAGGGCTTGTCAACTGTTAAAATTTGATTATTAATACGAGGGCGCAGAGTGCGTCCAAGTGCCCATCGGCAGGGGAGTTACCGTGGGGCTTCTACCCAAGAGTCAGTCGCCACTGATTGGTGTCGACATTAGTTCCACTGCGGTCAAGCTCTTGCAGCTGTCGCGCAGCGGGAATCGTTTTCGCGTGGAGCACTACGCGGTGGAACCGTTGCCGCCGAACGCGGTGGTGGAAAAGAACATCGTCGAAGTGGAGGCGGTGGGCGAAGCCATTCGTCGCGCTATCAACCGTTCCGGCAGCAAGGCCAAGAACGCGGCGGCTGCCGTGGCTGGGTCGGCGGTGATCACCAAGCTGATCCCGATGCCGGCCGACCTGGACGACAGCGATCTGGAGGCCCAGGTCGAACTGGAAGCCACCAATTACATTCCGTACCCGATCGAGGAAGTGAATCTCGATTTCGAGGTGCTCGGCCCGATGCCCAATAGCCCGGACATGGTCCAGGTGCTGCTGGCCGCCTCGCGCTCGGAGAACGTGGAGCTGCGCCAGTCTGCGCTGGAGCTGGGTGGTCTGACCGCCAAGGTGATGGACGTGGAGGCCTTCGCGGTCGAAAACGCCTTTGCCCTGGTCGCCAGCGAACTGCCGGTGGCCGCCGATGCGGTGGTCGCGCTGGTGGACATCGGCGCCACCATGACCACGCTGAGCGTGCTGCGCTCCGGCCGTAGCCTATATAGCCGCGAGCAGGTGTTTGGTGGCAAGCAGCTGACCGACGAAGTGATGCGCCGCTATGGCCTGACCTACGAAGAGGCCGGCCTGGCCAAGCGTCAGGGTGGGTTGCCGGAGAGCTACGAGGTCGAAGTGCTGGAGCCGTTCAAGGAGGCGACGGTGCAGCAGATCAGCCGCCTGTTGCAGTTCTTCTACGCCGGCAGCGAATTCAATCGTGTGGACTGCATCGTGCTGGCCGGCGGTTGCGCCGCGTTGGCGCGGTTGCCGGAAATGGTCGAGGAACAGCTGGGCGTGACCACCGTGGTGGCCAACCCGCTCGCACAGATGACGCTGGGTCCGAAGGTCCAGGCCCACGCACTGGCGCTGGATGCGCCTGCCCTGATGATCGCCACCGGCCTGGCCCTGAGGAGCTTTGACTGATGGCAAGAATCAACCTACTGCCCTGGCGCGCCGAGCGCCGGAAGGCGCGCGAGCGTGAGTTCTATTCGATGCTGGGCTTCGCCGCGTTGGGCGGCGTGTTGTTGTCGGCCTTGATCTGGTTCTACTACGACGCGCAGATCAGCGGCCAGACCGAGCGCAATGCGTTTCTGACCACCGAGATCGAAAAGGTCAAGGCGCAGAACGAAGAGATCAAGGAACTCGACAAGAAGAAGGACCGCCTGCTGGCCCGCAAGAAGGTCATCGAGGAACTGCAGGCCAATCGCTCGCAGATGGTGCACCTGTTCGATTCGCTGGTGCGCACCATTCCCGATGGCGTGGCGCTGACCAACATCAAGCAGGACGGCGACATCCTGACCCTGGAAGGCCGCTCGCAATCCAATGCGCGCGTCAGTGCGTACATGCGCAACCTGGAAAGCTCGGGCTGGATGACCAATCCGGACCTGTCGATCATCGAAGCCAAGAGCCAGGACAAGGCCGCTGGTCAGCCTGCCTCTTCGGCGATGGACAGCAAGACTTTGCCGTATGTGTTCACGCTGAAGGTCAAGCTGGCCAACCCGAACGAGGCCGACAAGAACGGCACTGCGCCGGTTGACGGGCAGGCACCGGCAGCACCGGGCGCGGCGCCTGCGGGCACGGCGCCGGCACCTGCTGCTACGCCGGCCACACCGGCGCCAGCCGCACCGGCACCTGCTGCTCCGCCTGCACCCGCACAAGCGGCACCGGCGCAAGCCACTCGGCCGCAGGAGGGGGCGGCGTCATGAGTAAGAAATCATTCAAGCTCAGCGATCTGGATTTCAACAACATCGGCGGCTGGCCGCAGCAGGCACGCATCGTGTTCTGCGTGGTCGTGGGCTTGTTCATCATGGTCCTGGCCTGGTTCCTGCTGATCAGCGGCAAGCGCGACGAACTGGAAGGGCTGGAAGGCACCGAAACCCAGCTGCGCACCGAGTTCGAAACCCAGCAGGGCCGTGCGGTCAATCTGGAGCCGCTCAAGCAGCAGCTCGCGCAGATGGAACAGGTGCTGCAGCAGATGTTGCGCCAGCTGCCCAGCAAGACCGAAATGCCGGATCTGATCATCGACATCTCGCAGACCGCGTTGTCCAGCGGCCTGTCCAACGAGCTGTTCCAGCCGGGCCCTGAGTCACCGAAGGAGTTCTACGCCGAAAAGCCGATCGCCCTGCGCATGGTGGGCAGTTACCACCAGTTCGGCGCCTTCGTCAGCGGTGTGGCCTCGCTGCCGCGCGTGGTGATCCTGACCATGCACGACATCAACCTCAAGCCCAAGGACGCCAAGGCCGGCATCACGCCACGCGGCGCGCTGGAACTGTCCGGCACGGTCAAGACCTATCGTTATCTGGACGATGAGGAAATGGCCGAGCAGGAGAAGGCGGCGGCCGACGCTGCGAAGAAGGGCGGCCAATGACCATGAAATTGCTCAAGATCCTGTCCTGCGTGGCGCTAATTGCAGTATTGCCGGCCTGTAGCCGCGGCATTACCAGTACCCCGGGCGACGCACCGAATCTGGAAGCCTGGGTGGCCGAAGTGCGTGCGCGTCCTGCGCCGCCGCTGGAGCCGTTGCCGGTGATGCAGCAGTTCGAGACGTTCGAATACGCAGCGCAGACGATGCGCGACCCGTTCAGCGATGCCTGGGTCAGCGCGGAAGGCGGCAATGGCACCCGACCGGATCCGAACCGGCGCAAGGAGCCGTTGGAAGCTTTCCCGCTCGACGCTCTCGACATGGTGGGGACCATCGGGGGTGGGTCGGGTCTGATCGCACTGGTCATGGCGCCCGACAAGGTGACCTACCGGGTGCGACCGGGTGTGTATCTGGGACAGAGCGATGGCCGGGTGACCGGGGTCTACGAAGACCGCATCGAGCTGATTGAACTTGTGCCGGACGGTGCGGGTGGATGGCTTGAACGGCCGGCCGCACTCGCATTGGATGATCAATAAAGTGATAGGGGATAGCACGATGACGTTTTCCAATGCCCAGCGGCTGCGTCCGGTTCGACGCCACGCGATGCTCCAGGCCTGCGCGTTGGGGTTCGCGCTGGCGCTGGCCAGTGGCAGCTCGTTCGCGGCTGCCGCGCTGACTTCGCCTGCGCAGGATCCGGCCAAGACCGCTCCGGCGAGCCTGGCGGTGTCCAAGATCGACTTCAAACGTGGCGACGACGGCGCAGGCCGGTTGATCCTGAAGTTCGACGGCCAGGGCGCCAGCCCGGACCTGCGGACCCAGGGCGACAACGTGCTGGTGGACATCAGCAACGCCAAGTTGCCGCCGGAGTTGCAGCGCCCGCTCAACGTCACCGACTTCGCCACGCCGGTGCAGCGCGTGGAGGTCAAGCCGTCAGGCTCCGGCTCGCAGCTGGTGCTGTCGACCAAGGGGGCATTCGATTCGCTGGCCTACCAGACCGGTAACGAATACGTGGTCGAGATCACCCCGCGCAAGGGCCAGCCGGCCGTGGGCGGTGTGAGCCCGGCGGCGGTGACCCAGGCTGCCGCGCAGATCGCCGCGCGTGGCTATAGCGGCCGCCCGGTGACGTTCAACTTCCAGGACGTGCCGGTACGCACCGTGCTGCAGCTGATCGCCGAAGAATCCAACCTCAACATCGTGGCCTCCGACACCGTGCAGGGCAATGTGACCCTGCGCCTGATGAACGTACCGTGGGACCAGGCGCTGGACATCGTGCTGCGCGCCAAGGGCCTGGACAAGCGCCGCGACGGCGGCGTGGTGTGGGTCGCTCCGCAGCCGGAATTGGCCAAGTTCGAGCAGGACAAGGAAGATGCACGCATCGCGATCGAGAATCGCGAGGACCTGATCACCGATTACGTGCAGATCAATTACCACAATGCGGCGGTGATCTTCAAAGCGCTGACCGAGGCCAAGGGCATTGGCGGCGGCGGTGGTGGTGGCGGTCAGGGCGGACAAGGTGGCGCCGGTCAGCAGGACAACGGTTTCCTCTCGCCGCGCGGTCGCCTGGTGGCGGACGAGCGCACCAATACCTTGATGATCAGCGATATCCCGAAGAAGGTCGCGCAGATGCGCGAGTTGATCTCGCATATCGATCGCCCGGTGGACCAGGTATTGATCGAAAGCCGTATCGTGATTGCGACCGATACGTTTGCGCGTGACCTTGGTGCACGATTCGGCGTAACCGGTGCGACGGGTCGGGGTATCTTGAGTGGCTCTCTGGAAAGTAACGTCAACTACCTCAACACCTCTGCGCAAGCTGCGCTGGAGCGCGCCAATGGCGGCACGCAGACGACGCTGCCGGCGCATTTGTTTCCGTCTGGTCTGAACCTTGATCTTGGAGCTGGTGGCTTCACGAACAGCGGGGCAGCAGGTCTCGCTTACACCCTGTTGGGCTCGCACTTCAACCTGGATATCGAGTTGTCTGCGATGCAGGAAGAAGGTCGCGGCGAAGTCGTTTCAAATCCACGTATCGTGACCGCCAACCAGCGTGAGGGCGTGATCAAGCAGGGTCGCGAAATCGGCTATGTGACCATCAGCGGTGCGGGCGTCGCGGGCGGTGGGTCGCAGGCCAATGTGCAGTTCAAGGAAGTTCTGCTTGAACTGAAAGTCACGCCGACAATCACGAATGACAATCGCGTATTCCTCAACATGAATGTCAAGAAGGATGAGGTTGCGCGTTTTATCGATCTGCCGCAGTACGGCACCGTGCCGGAAATCAACCGTCGGGAAGTCAATACGGCAGTGTTGGTGGGTGATGGCGAGACGGTTGTGATCGGTGGTGTCTACGAATTCACTGATCGTGAAAGCGTGTCGAAGGTACCTTTCCTGGGCGATATTCCGTTTCTGGGTAATCTGTTCAAGAAGCGTGGGCGCAGCAAGGAAAAGGCCGAGTTGCTGGTCTTTGTCACCCCAAAGGTGTTGCGGGTGGCGAGCGCAGCGCGGTAACCGCGATGCATGAAAGAAGAAGGCCGCGGAAGCGGCCTTCTTCATTTTCAGGATCTACGTCGTTTGAGAGGTGTCTTGAGCGCTGGCAAGCATGGAGCCGGGCGCGGTGTACGCCCTGTCGCATGCTTCCATCCAGAAGTCTGCCCCTCAGCTTTGCGCTGCGTGGTTAGATGGTAGCGCCCGCGGTGGCTTGGGTAGGAGCATGACCTTCATCACTCACTGAACCTCCGGCCATCGCCAAGTGAACCAATCGCGCCCGGATCGGTCACACTGGGCCTATGAACGCACCGCCGCTCCTCCCCCCAGAAGCCGCTGCCGCGCCCGCCGAGGACCGGCTGCATCGTCAATTCACCTCCCTGCGCGAGTCGCTGGCGCAGCGCATCGTCGGCCAGTCGGCCCTGGTGGAGCGATTGCTGATCGCTTTGCTGGCCGACGGCCATCTGCTGGTCGAGGGCGCGCCCGGGCTGGCCAAGACCACGGCGATTCGTGCGCTGGCCTCGCGGCTGGAAGCGGACTTTGCGCGGGTGCAGTTCACTCCGGATCTGCTGCCGGCCGATCTGACCGGCACCGAGATCTGGCGCCCGCAGGACAGCCGGTTCGAATTCATGCCGGGGCCGATCTTCCATCCCATCCTGTTGGCCGACGAGATCAACCGCGCGCCGGCCAAGGTGCAGTCGGCCCTGCTCGAGGCGATGGGCGAACGGCAGGTCACCGTGGGCCGGCATACGTATGCGCTGCCGCAGCTGTTCCTGGTGATGGCAACGCAGAACCCCATCGAGCAGGAAGGCACCTTTCCGCTGCCCGAGGCGCAACTGGACCGCTTCCTGATGCATGTGCGCATTGGATACCCGCAGGCCGACGCCGAGGCGGAGATCCTGCGCCTGGCCCGCGAGGCGGCGCGCGATACGCTGGAAAAACACGAGACCGTTCCCGACAAGATTCCGCTGGAAGATGTGTTCGCGGCCCGGCGGGTGGTGCTGGACGTGCATCTGGCGCCGCAACTGGAACGGTATCTGATCGAGATCGTGCTGGCCTCGCGCGATGCACAGCGCTATGACCCTGCATTGGGGCGGCGGATCGCCTGGGGCGCCAGCCCGCGTGGCTCGATCGCACTGGAGCGCTGCGCGCGTGCGCGTGCATGGCTGGCCGGGCGCGACTACGTGACTCCGGACGATATCCGCGCCATCGCTCCGGATGTACTGCGCCATCGCGTGTTGCCCAGCTACGAGGCGACTGCCGAGGGCTGGGATGGCGAGCGTCTGGTGGCCGCCTTGCTGGAAAAGATCCCGCTGCCCTGATCGGGTAGCGCGTTGCCGAGGTATGCCGTCCTCCCGCCCGACTCCGATGTCTTCGATGCCGTCTCCGCCCCCCGCACATCCCGCCTCGTCCGTTGCCGGCGATGGCCTGCGCCCGAGTCTTGCGGAGCTGATCGCATTGCGCGGCACCGCGCTGCATCGCGGGCAACCCGGACGCGGCCGGCATGGCCTGGTGGGTCCGGTGCCTGCCGCAACACGTGGACGCGGGATGGAGTACGCCGAGTCGCGCGACTATGTGGCGGGCGATGACGCACGGCATATCGACTGGCGTGTCACCGCCCGCACCGGGCGCGCGCATACCAAGTTGTTCCAGGCCGAGCGCGAGCGCTTGAGCCTGATCGTGGCCGACACCTCGCCGGCGCTCTTCTTCGGTACGCGGGTGCGCTACAAGTCGGTACAGGCAGCGCGCGCTGGAGCGGTGGCGGCGTGGCTGGCGCAGCGACAGGGCGACCGCATCGCCGCCTTGCGCGGTACCTCCAGCGAAGCGCCGATTGCGCCGCGGTCGGGGCAGCGTGGCGTATTGCCGGTGCTGGATGCCCTGGCGCGCTGGTACGCCCAGCCACCGTCCGGCGATGCCGGGCTGGAGGTCGCGCTGGACCATGCCGCGCGCCTGCTGCGTCCCGGTGCGCGGCTGACCGTACTGGCCGATGCGCGCAGTGCCAGCACGATTTCCGCGACCCGGTGGTCCGGCCTGGCGCTGCATCACGAGGTGGTGGTGATCGTGCTGGTCGATCCGCTGGAGTTGTCGCCACCGGCGCGCGCGCTGAGTTTCGATGTGCGCGGTGAACGCATTGCGGTGGACCTGGCCAGCCAGTCCGCGCGCGCGCGCTGGCAGGCCGAGTTCGTGGCGCCACTGGAACACATGGCCGCGGTGCTGCAGGCACGCGGTGTGCGCCTGCATCGCCTGTCCACCGACGATGCCAGCGATGCCTGGCTCGGTGGCGCATCCGTGCGGGGCGCATGACGATGGCACCGCAATCGCTCTCGTTGCGCGATGTGCACCTGCCGCCATCGCCGGGCTGGTGGCCGCTGGCGCCGGGCTGGTGGCTGGTCATCGCGGTTGTCGCGCTGGTGGTGGCCGGTGCATGGTTCTGGTGGTGGCGCCGTCGCCGCCAGCAACGCCGCTGGTTGGCGGCGTTCGATGCCGAGCTGCAACGCGCGGCGACGCCGGCGCAGCGCCTGGCAGCGCTGTCGGCATTGTTGCGACGTGCGGCACGCACGGTGGATGCGAACGCCGATCGCCTGCAGGGCGAGGCATGGCTGCAGTTTCTGGACGGCCGCAAGAGCAAGGCGCAGGCGTTCTCGCAGGGGCCAGGACGCGCGGTGCTTGAGGGGGGATTCCAGCGCACGCCGGCAGTGGCCGACATCGAGGCCGTCCAGGTGCTGGTGCGGCAACGCTTCCTGGCGCTGATGCGGGGGCGGCGATGAACTGGCTGCAGTGGTCGCAATGGCAAGACGCGCTGGCGCATTGCGCATGGCCATGGGCGTGGTGGCTGATGCCGCTGCCGCTGCTGATGTGGTTCTGGCCGCGCCGCGCCGTCGATGCGGCGGCATTGCGCGTGCCGTATGCCGATCAATTGCACGCGGTCGCGCAGGCGCAGCGTATGCCCGCGCTAAGGATGCCGCGCTGGTTGGCCTGGCTGGGCTGGTTCCTGCTGTGCGCCGCGTTGGCGCGCCCGCAGCAATTGGGTGAGGTCATCCAGCCGCCGCGTGAGGCGCGCCAGATGATGCTGGCGGTGGACCTGTCCGGCAGCATGAGCGAACCGGACATGGTGCTGGGCGGCAACGTGGTGGACCGCCTGACCGCGGCCAAGGCGGTGCTGTCGGATTTTCTCGATCGCCGCGATGGTGATCGCGTCGGCCTGCTGGTGTTCGGACAGCGCGCCTACGCGCTCACCCCGCTGACTGCGGACCTGACGTCCGTGCGCGATCAACTGGCCGACAGCGTGGTGGGGCTGGCCGGGCGCGAGACCGCCATTGGCGATGCCATTGCACTGTCGGTCAAACGGCTGCGCGAGCAGGAGCAGGGCCAACGTGTGGTGGTGTTGCTCACCGATGGCGTCAACACCGCTGGCGTATTGAATCCCCTGAAGGCGGCCGAACTCGCCAAGGCCGAAAGGGTGCGCGTACACACGATTGCCTTCGGCGGCAGCGGCGGCTATTCGTTGTTCGGCGTGCCGATTCCGGCCGGCGGCAACGACGATATCGATGAGCAGGGGCTGCGCAAGATCGCCCAGCAGACCGGCGGGCGCTTTTTCCGCGCGCGCGATACCGCAGAGCTGGCCGGCATCTACGCCGAGCTCGATCGCCTGGAGCCGGTGAAGGCGCTGGGCCCGTCGGTGCAGCCACGCGTGGAGCGCTACTACTGGCCACTGGGTGCGGCCTTGATAGTCGCGTTGCTGGCGTTCGTGTTGCCGCGGAGATGGCAATGACTGCGCTGAGCGGGCTGCTTGCCTCGTTGCATCTCTTGCGTCCGGACTGGTTGTGGGCGCTGCTGGCGATCGTGCCGGCGGCTGTGCTGTGGCAACTGCGTCGCCGCAGCGCCAACGCCTGGCGGCAGAGCGTGGACGCACATCTATTGCCGGGCTTGCTGGTCGCCGGTGGCCGACGCGGGTGGCTGGGCTTCGTGCTGGCCGCCGTGACCTACGCGCTTGCGGTGGTGGCGATGAGCGGGCCCAGCTGGCGGCAGACCGAGCGCCCGACGTTTCATTCGAGCATGCCCCTGGTGGTGGTGCTGGATCTGTCCTCCAGCAGCAATGCAACCGATCTGCCGCCATCGCGCCTGCTGCAGGCGCGCGCGAAGCTGGCCACGCTGCTGCGCAAGCGCGCCGGCGGCGACGTCGCACTGCTGGTGTACGCCGGCGAAAGCTTTACCGTCGCCCCGTTGACCGAAGACGCCAGCAATGTGGCCTTGTTTCTGGACGCGCTCTCGCCGTCGGTGATGCCGGTGGATGGCAAACGCGCCGACCGCGCCATCGATGCGGCGACTCGCCTGCTGCAACAGGCCGGCTTCAAGCAGGGCGAGATCCTGCTGCTGAGCGATAGCGCGGACGGCTCGGCAGAAAGTGCGGCACGCACGGCGCGTGCGCGGGGATTCCGCGTGTCGGCCCTGGGCGTGGGCAGTGCACGCGGCGCTGCCTATCGCACTGCAGGTGGCGAGATCGCGCAGGCACGGCTGGACGAACCCGCCTTGCGCGATCTGGCCGGTCAGGGGGGCGGACGTTATGCGCGTATCACGCCCGATGACGCGGATCTGCAGGCGCTGGGCGTGCTCGATCCCGCGCAACAGTCGTTGGCCGAAGAGACCGCCGACGCCAACGGCGGCAAGACCTGGCTGGACGAAGGCTATTGGCTGGTACTGCCGGTGATGTTGCTGGCACTGCTGGCATTCCGTCGGCGTGCGGTGGTGGCACTGCTGGCGCTGGTAGGCGTCCTGCCGCTGGCCCAGCCCGCACAGGCAGCCGATGGCACGCTGTGGCAACGCGCCGACCAGGTACAGCAGCAACGCCTGGATGCTGGCGTGCAGGCCTACCGGCGCGGTGATTTCGCCGCTGCGCAAAAAGCCTTCGAACACGTCCCGACCGACGAAGGTTTCTACAACCTCGGTAATGCACTGGCGCGGCAAGGCCGCTACGACGAGGCGATTGCGGCCTACGATCGCGCCCTCAAGCAACATCCGAACCAGGCCGATGCGATCGCCAATCGCGCCGCTGTCGATGCGGCGCGCAAGCGGCAGCAGCAGGGCAACAAGGACGGGCAGGGCAAGTCCAAGGATCAGAATCAATCCGGGCAGAACAGGGCCGGCCAGAACCAGCAGAACACTCAGGGCGCGGGCCAGAACGGACAGCAGCCGCAGGACGCGCAAGGCAAGCAGGAGGGTAAGGATCCATCGTCTGCCACGCCTGAGTCGCAGGATGGAAAGACGCAGGACCCGCAGTCCGGCGATGGCAAGGGCGAGCCGAACAAGCAGGACGCACCACCGAAGTCGGCCGACGCCAAGGCGCAACAACAGGCCGACGAAGCGCAGCGCCGCAAGATGCAGCAGGCCATGGCGCAGGCCGGCGACAAGGGCGCCGATGCCAAGGGCAAGGCGGAAGCGGCAGTGGCGGACGAAACGCCGGAACAACGCGAACAGCGCCAGGCGGTGGATGCATGGTTGCGGCGGGTACCGGACGATCCGGGCAGCCTGCTGCGGACCAAATTCAGGCTGGAATACGAACGCAGGCAACGGGACGGACGATGATCGGCACATACCACTTGCGCCGCGTGGCGATCGGCATGCTGAGCAGCGCCGCGCTGGTGTTCTGCGCACCGCTGGGTGCGGTGACGCGCGCCTGGCTGGACCGCGACAGCGTCAATAGCGGTGATGCGGTGACGTTGAACATCGAAACCGATCAGCGCGGTGTCGATCCGGACTACTCGCCGTTGCGCAACGACTTCGCACTGGGCGCCAAGAGCGCCAATCAGCAGATGCAGGTGGCCAACGGCGGGGTGACGGTCCGCGCGTTGTTCGGCGTGGTGCTGACGCCGCGCAAGCGCGGTGAGGTGATCGTGCCGGCGATTCGCGTTGGCGGCGAGCGCACCGAGCCGCTGCGGCTGCAGGTGGTGGGCCCGGCGAACGAGGCGGCAGACAGCGGCGCCGGTGCCGCGAACGGGCCCAGTGCGGCGCAGGGCAACGAAGAGGCCTTCGTCCAGACCCAGGTGGACGACCCGCAGCCCTTCGTGCAGCAAAGCGTGGGCGTGGTGGTGCGCCTGTATTTCGCCAACCAGCTGGCCTCCGGCGAGTTGGATCTGGAAGCGCCCGATGGTGCGTCATTGCAACGCGTTGGCGACGACGTCAGTTCGGTCAAGCTGGTCAACGGGCGTCAATACAACGTGGTGGAGCGGCGTTATCTGCTGGTGCCCGAGCGCAGCGGGCGTCTGCTGCTGCCGTCGGCGCGCTTCACGGGCCGCTCCGTGGGCGGTTTCTTCGACGATTACTTCGGCCGCGGCACGGGCGAGCTGAGCGCGCGCAGTGCCAGTATCCCGCTGCAGGTGCGGGCGCAGCCGGCCAACGCACCGCAACCGTGGTTGCCGCTGCGCAGCCTGCAGTTGCGGTATACAGCCACCCCGCAGCGCGCCACTGCCGGCGAGGCCGCGCAGTTTGTGGTGGAAGCCCGTGCACGTGGCGCCACTCAGGCACAGTTCCCCGACCTGCCCACGCCGAGCGTGCCGGATGCGCAGGTGTTCGCCGAACCGCCGCAATACGAAGAACGGTTCGTGGACGGCTCGCCGCAGTTGCGGCTGACCCGGCGCTATTCGATCGTGCCCAACCGCGCCGGCCCGCTGGTCGTGCCCGGCCTGCAGGTGGCGTGGTGGGATGTGGGTGCGGCTGCTGCAAAGACGGCAACCGTGCCGGACCTGACGCTGGACGTCGCGGCGGGGAGCGGTGCGTTCGCGGTGCCGGCGCCTGCGCCTGAGCCGGCTGCGGGTCCGGTGGCCGCTGGCCCTGCGCCTGCAGCGGCCACCGGCGCGCTGACGGTGCAGCCGCCGTCGCAAGGGCGCCCCTGGGGATGGATCGTTGCAGCGGCAGGCTTCGCGCTACTGTGGGTGCTCACGCTGGCATGGGCGCTGCTGCGCCGACGTGGCGCACCGCCCACCGCGTCCGGTGGCCATGGCGCAGAGATCGTCATGCCAGGTCGGCGCGCCACGCACGGCGTAGCCGAGTTACGCCGCGCGCTGGATGCCGGCGGGATGGACGAGGTGGCAACCGTGCTCTGCGGCATGGCCGGTGTGGCTGACATCGACAGCGTGTTGGCCGCCCTGGCCGATCCCGCACAGCGCGCGGCCGTGGCGCGGATGCAGCGTGCGCGCTGGGGCGGCGACGGCGATGTGGCCGGTGCCCGCGCGGCGTTGCGCGAGGCATTCGCCAAGGGCCCACGCTGGCGGCACGCAAGCGCTGCAGAACCTGAGGTGCTGGCGCCGTTGTACCCGCCGGCGCCTTGATCGCCTGCGTGGCGTGGGCATTGGCAGCGACTGAGGGTCAAGAAGCGGCGTCTCGTTGTGCATCGCCATAGCGCCTGGATCAGCGCACGCGAAGGATGCGGCCGCCAGGCGTGGCTGCCGCTCGAAACTCGCTCTCATCCATGCACTCCGGTTCTGAGCGCTTCGCCACATCCATCCGGCACTGCGCATGACGTCTCGTTAGCGCGCTTGATTCCGGATATCTGATGTGGTGCCGAGGGCAAGGCGTTGCGGCTGCCATTGGGCTGCAGGGCGCTTGCCCACTCGCCATCGCCGGACACGCCGCAAGTACGTCCCTGTAGGTGCTTTGGTGGCATCCATGCTGCCAAGGTCCCGCGACGGCGAGCGGGCAAGGGCCAGTTGCGTTAGTCGGTGTACATGGGCGAGCAGTGCACTACGTCGCTGTGCGATCCATGGTGCTCGCTGGCTACGCCTCTCGCGTCTGCACCAACGTCCGTCTGATGCGAATGCGGACGCCTGCATCGGCACGTCAGCACGCGCGCCGCGATCAGCTCTGTGAAGCAGGCGCCGACCAACGTCATGGTGCGGAGTCCTTGCCGCTTGCAGGAGCCCGTGGCGGCATGGATACCGCCACGTCGCGTCCAGGGATGGATTCACGGCGTGTTCCGCGAGCGGTGAGGGCACCGCACGCTCAACCAGCTCGGCTGTAGCGCATCGATCTGACGTCAACGCTCACGATCTCGGCCGCAGTGAACTTAGGTGGTCGCAACTCCCAAGGGCAGTGCCAGGCACGAGCTGCAAGTCGCCAATCCCTGATCGCCAATCGCGCTCTGCATGCATGCGTGCAGATTGCCGCGAGCAATCAACGACTCCACCTACCAACGCGGTGCTGCAGCAAGCGAATCGCTCCCTGATTCACGCCAAGCAAGCAACTGCCTTACCCGCAAGGCTTTGCCCGCGATCACGTGTTTTGCTGTTGCACCACTCGCACCTGTCCTCGCAAGGCAGACCTACCCGCGGGCAGTTGCAGCGCGGCGTGGCCGCCTCGATGGCATTTGTTAAGCTCCGGTCTTTGTGTTCACATCAAGGCCGACCAGATGACTGCATCCCCAGCCGCACGCCGCCCGGGCCTGCCCCTGCATTGGAAGATGGGTATTGGCTTTGCCGTGGGCCTGGTGCTGGGTCTGGCCGTCTACTACCTGGCCGGCAGCGATGCCGACTGGGTGCGCATGGCGACCAAGTACGTCACCACGCCGTTCTCGCAGATCTTCCTCAATCTGATCTTCATGCTGATCGTGCCGCTGCTGTTTTCGGCACTGGTGATGGGCATCTCCGACATGGGCGACGTCCGCGCGCTGGGCCGCGTGGGCTGGCGCACCCTGGGCTACACCGTCGTGCTGTCCGGTATTGCAGTGCTGCTCGGTCTGGTGCTGGTCAATGTGCTCAAGCCCGGTGCGGGTGTGGACCCGCAACTGGCCAATCAGTTGATCCAGGAAAACGCCGAGCGCACCCGCGAGATCATTTCCAGCTCCGGCACCCAGCCGCAGGGCATGGACATGCTGTTGTCGATCGTGCCCAGCAACGTGATTGCCGCCGCGTCCAGCAATGGCGCCATCCTGTCGCTGATGTTCTTTGCGGTGATGTTCGGCGTCGGCATGGTGCTGACCGCCGATGAAAAGGTCGCCACGCTGCGGCGCGGGATCGAAGGCGTCTTCGAGATCTCGATGACCCTGATCGGCCTGGTGATCCGCCTGGCCCCGTATGCGGTGGCCTGCTTCATGTTCAACCTGGCCGCGTTGTTCGGCTTCGATCTGTTGATCCGCCTGGGCGCCTACGTGGGCGTGGTCGTGCTGGCGTTGGGGCTGCACATGGTGGCGAGCTACGGGCTGGCGGTGAAGTTTGCCGGGCGCTCGCCGCTGGGCTTCTTCAAGCAGACGCAGGAAGCCACTTTGATGGCGTTCTCCACTGCGTCCAGCAATGCGACCCTGCCCACCGCGCTGCGCGTGGCCGACGAGATGGGCCTGCCGCCGCGGGTGTCGCGCTTCGTGCTGACCGTGGGCGCCACCGCCAACCAGAACGGCACTGCGTTGTTCGAGGGCGTGACGGTGATCTTCCTGGCGCAGTTCTTCAACGTGGACTTGAGCCTCGCCCAGCAATTCATGGTGATGCTGGTCTGCATCCTGGGCGGGATCGGCACCGCCGGCGTGCCGTCCGGCTCGCTGCCGGTGGTGGCGCTGATCTGCGCGATGGTGGGGGTCAACCCGGTGGGCATCGGCATGATCCTGGGCGTCAATCACTTCCTGGACATGTGCCGCACGGCCTTGAACGTGACCGGGGATCTGGCGCTGACGACTTTGGTCGCCAAGGGCGAGGAATAGGGAATCGGGAATCGGGAATCGGGAATCGTTAAAGCGGGCTGGTGTGAGGGTAAGGAGTAATGCGTGGTCTTGCCTCGTCGCCGAAGCGGCCCGGCGCGGAGGGGGCATCGACCAACCCGCAACGCTGCATCCGATTCCCCATTCCCGACTCCCGATTCCCGTAACGCTGTGTATGGGAGAATAGGGGTCTCCGCTTCCAGCGGTGTTCCCCTCCGCTTCCATAGACGCCCATGACCCAGCCCACCCGCCGCCAGCTGGCCAACGCCATCCGTTTTCTTGCCGCAGATGCGGTCGAAGCCGCCAAGTCCGGCCACCCCGGCATGCCCATGGGCATGGCCGATATCGCCGAAGTGCTGTGGAACGACTTCTACCGGCACAACCCGAACAACCCGCAGTGGTTCAACCGCGACCGTTTCGTGCTGTCCAACGGGCATGGGTCGATGTTGCAGTACGCGTTGCTGCACCTGTCCGGCTACGACCTGCCGATCGAGCAGCTCAAGCAGTTCCGCCAGCTGCACAGCAAGACCGCCGGCCACCCGGAGCGCAGCGAGACCCCTGGGGTGGAGACCACCACCGGCCCGCTCGGCCAGGGCTTCGCCAACGCGGTCGGGTTCGCGCTGGCCGAGAAGTTGCTGGCGCAGCGCTATAACCGCCCGGAGCTGGAAATCGTCGACCACCGCACCTGGGTGTTCATGGGCGACGGCTGCCTGATGGAAGGCATTTCGCACGAAGCCGCCTCGCTGGCCGGTACCTGGGGCCTGGGCAAGCTGGTGGCGTTCTGGGACAACAACCAGATCTCCATCGACGGCAACACCGCCGGCTGGTTCAGCGACGACACCCCGGCGCGTTTCGAAGCCTATGGCTGGCACGTGATCCGTGACGTGGATGGGCACGACGCCGAGAAGATCAAGGCGGCGATCGAGGCGGCGCTGGACAACAGCGACAAGCCCACGCTGATCTGCTGCCGCACCAAGATCGGCTTCGGTGCGCCGACCAAGGCCGGCAAGGAATCCTCGCACGGCGCACCGCTGGGCAAGGACGAGCTGGAAGGCGCGCGCAAGGCACTGGAGTGGCCGTACGGCCCGTTCGAGATTCCCGAAGAGATCTACGCCGGCTGGCGCGCCGGAGGTACCGGCACGCTGCGCCAGGCCGAATGGGAACAGCTGTTCGACAAGTACGCCAAGCAGTACGCCAGCGAAGCCGATGAGCTGACCCGCCGCTCGCACGGCGAGCTGCCGGCCGACTTCATCGCCAAGGCCGATGCCTACATTGCCAAGGCGCAGGAAGACGGCCAGACCATCGCCTCGCGCAAGGCCTCGCAGCTGGCGATCGAAGCGTTTGCGCCGCTGTTGCCGGAACTGATCGGCGGCTCGGCCGATCTGGCGCATTCCAACCTGACCCTGTGGAAGGCCAGCAAGTCGGTGGCCACCGACGACCCGGATGCCAACTACGTGTACTACGGCGTGCGCGAGTTCGGCATGACCGCCATTGCCAATGGCCTGGCGCTGCATGGTGGCTTCATTCCCTTCGATGCCACCTTCCTGGTGTTCAGCGACTACGCGCGCAACGGCGTGCGTATGAGCGCGTTGAATCCGGCGCATGCCATCCACGTGTACACCCACGACTCGATCGGCCTGGGCGAAGACGGCCCGACCCATCAGCCGGTGGAACACCTGGCCTCGCTGCGCTACATCCCCAACAACGATGTATGGCGCCCGGGCGATGCGGTGGAATCGGCGGTGAGCTGGAAGGCTGCGATCACCCGCAAGGACGGCCCGAGCTGCCTGATCTTCAGCCGCCAGAACCTGCAGCACCAGCCGCGCAGCGCCGAGCAGCTCAAGCTGATCGAGCGCGGTGGCTATGTGCTGGCCGATGCCGAAGGTGGCACGCCCGACGTGATCCTGATCGGTACCGGTTCGGAAGTGGGTCTGGCGGTGGAAGCCAAGAAGACGCTGGATGCGGCCGGTTTGAAGACACGCGTGGTGTCGATGCCATCCACCGACGTGTTCGATCGCCAGGACGCGGCCTATCGCGAATCGGTGCTGCCGAATGCGGTGCGCAAGCGCGTGGCGGTGGAAGCGGGCGTGACCGGCTTCTGGCGCAAGTACGTGGGCCTGGATGGCGATGTGGTCGGTATGGATACCTTCGGTGCCTCGGCACCGGCCGATCAGCTGTATGCGTACTTCAAGATCACCGCCGAGCATGTGGTGGCGGCAGCCAAGGCGCTGTAAGACCTGGCGTGTTGCGTTAAAGAAAAAGCCGGCGAAAGCCGGCTTTTTTGTTGGATCTCGTGAGCGATGCGCGGTACGTCATCGTTCAACGAAAGTGTTGCGTGTTTCAATGCGCGTCGTTGGCCAGCGCCGAGGCGCGGATCCCGGTCAGCACGTTCAGCTGTGCGTCCATCATCGGCGGGTTGGGGTCGTGCCCGGTGCGTGGCAGCAGAAGGAATTCCTTGCTCGGTGCAGAAAGTCCATCGAAATAGGCTTTGCTGATCTGCGCCGGCGTGACCAGATCCTGTTCGCCCTGAATCAGATAGACCGGCATGGCGAACTGCGGCCCGAGTTTGCGCAGGTCGATCTGCGGGCCCATGCCGTCGCCTGCCAGCCCGACGAACTGCAGGAAGGAATAGTCTTCTCCGGCCTCATAGGCTGCGCGGTAGTCGGGCGTGTCGTACTCCGCTGCGAAGGTGAACCAGTCTTCCGGTGCCGGGTCGGTACTCAAGGCTTCGTACTTGCGCGTCAGGCGCCTCAGCACGCCGAAGTTGCGCGGGTTGGTCCATGGCGGCGGGCCGATCGTCTCCAGCTTGCTGATCGCGTCCGCATCGCTGGCTGCGCGGGCCAGGCTCAGCGTCTTGTTGTAACTGGCCGCCATATCGTCCTGGTAACTGACCAGCTGAGCGGTGCCAACATAGGCATGGAACAGGCTGGGATTTGCCTTGGCGATATTGACCGACAATGCCGAGCCCCACGATCCACCCATCAGGATGAGCTTGGATTTGCCCAGCCGTTGCGTGGCATAGCGCGCGACCGCGCTACCGTCCTGGGTCAGCCGCTGCATTGTCAGCGTCTCGCCGTCGGCAGGTTTGCTTGCGGCGTAGGTCTTGCCGGAGCCGCGTTGATCCCACTGCACGATGGTGAAGTCGCGCGTCCAACTGCCGAACAGGCGATGCGCGAACGGCGTGTTGGGGTTGCCCGGCCCGCCATGCACGATCAGCACCACCGGATTGCGGCAGTCCTGACCTTCGATTGTCACCCATTGCTGGATGCCTCCGATCTGGACAAGGCCTGCCTCGTGTACGGCGTTACCGGGTGCCCGGCAAGCGTCACTCAATCGCGTTTTTTCTTGCTCCGCAGCGCTCACTGCTGGCGTGCACAACAGCAGTAGAGCGACAGTCATCCCGCATTTCTTCATGTAAACCCCTGTTGTAGTGCGTTCCGTCAGTACGTCAGCCACCTGTTCGGCAGCTCCCGTTCCGAGTGTCGCGTCCATGCGCGTTCGGCTGCAATGGCTGCGGTCAGACCATGAGTTGCGCAATGCACCGTTCAGCCAGGTAGCGCTCGCTTGTGTCAGGCAAATGCTAAAAATATGTCAATCCAGCTATTTAAAATGTGAATCATTCCCATTAAAATGTTGCGCTGCCGCGGTTTCGTGGCACGTCTTTCCCCCTGTTTACCGCCGCCTCCGCGTGGCGGCTTGCCCTCGACTGTCTGCGCCGGAGCTGTGATGAATCGTCCTACCGTAATGCGTCTTCTTCCCATTGGGCTGCGCCAGCGCGCGCTATCGCATGCGGTGTTCGCCGCGCTGTGCACGGTGTCGGCAGGCCAGGCCATGGCCGAAACCCCGGCCGGCGAAGCCGAAGTCACCACCCTGGACCGGCTGAACGTGCAGGGCGAGCAGGTCAAGGGCTACACGGTGGAAAAGACCACCGCCGGCACGCGCATGAACCTGTCGCTGCGCGAGATCCCGCAGTCGGTCACGGTGGTCACGCGCGAGCGCATGGACGATCAGAACCTGCAGAGCATCACCGATGTGCTCAACAACGTCTCCGGCATCTCGGTGGCGCAGAGCGACAGCGAGCGGCTGGAGTTCTACGCGCGCGGTTTCTACATCGACAACTACCAGTTCGACGGCATCCCGGCGTACATGGAACAGGCCTGGAGCTATGGCGATTCGGCGCTGGACGTGGCGTTGTACGACCGCGTGGAAGTGGTGCGTGGTGCGACCGGTCTGTTGACCGGCTCGGGCAACCCGTCGGCGTCGATCAACCTGGTGCGCAAGCATGCAGTGAGCCGCGACTTCACCGGCACCGTGTCGGTGGGTGGTGGCGACTTCAACAAGACCCGCAGCGTGGCCGATGTCACCGTGCCGCTGAGCCCTGAAGGCACCGTGCGCGCACGTGTGGTCGGCGTGTATCAGGACGGCGAATCGGACATGGATCGCTACAACCTGCGCAAGAAGATCGGCTCGGCGATCATCGATGCCGATCTCACCGACAGCACCTTGCTGAGCGTGGGCTACGAATACCAGAAGAAGGAATCGGACGATGTCACCTGGGGCGGCTTCCCGCTGTTCTTCAGCGATGGCACCCGCACCAACTACGACCGTTCGTTCAACCCGGCCGCCGACTGGACGTTCTGGGATACGCGTCTGCAGCGGACCTTCGCCAGCCTGCAACAGAGCTTCGACAGCGGGTGGACCCTCAAGGCCAACGTGAGCCACGAGAAGACCGAAGCGGCCAATCACCTGTTCTATCCGTTCTATACGATCTTCGGTTTCGACCGTGCCACTGGCGGCGGCGTGGTGCCGTATTCGGGCAACTACCAGACCGAGCGTAAGGCCGATGGCGCCGATGTCTACGCGGAAGGTCCGTTCCAGCTGTTCGGCCGCGAGCATCAGTTGGTGGCCGGCGCCAGCTACAACCGCCGCGAGTACGTCAACAACGGCACCTTTGACTTTCCGGCACCGCTGACCAGCTATTTCGGCTGGAATGGTGCCTATCCCGAGCCGAACTGGAGCCCGCGCACGGTGCAGAGCGAAGGCACCATCAAGCAGAAGGCCGCTTATGTGGCTGCGCGTTTCTCGTTGGCCGATCCGCTGACATTGCTGGTGGGCGCGCGCTATACCGATTGGCAGATCGATGGCGGCAACTTCGATGCGGCGCAGGGCTTAGTCCCGTTCTCCGATAGCCAGACCGAAGTCACTCCGTATGCCGGTCTGGTCTATGACCTCAACGATGTGTGGTCGACCTACGTCAGCTACACCGAAATCTTCAACCCGCAGACCTTGCGCGATGCCAACGGCGGTTACCTGGACCCGTTGAGCGGAAAGGGCTACGAGGCCGGCGTCAAGGCCGCGTGGTTCGATGATCAGCTCAATGCCTCGCTTGCCCTGTTCCGCATCGAGCAGGACAACCTGGGCGTGGCCACCGGCGGATTTGTGCCGGGCAGCAGCGAGTCCGCGTTCGTGGCCGCCAATGGCGTGGTCAGCGAAGGTTTCGATTTCGAGGTGTCCGGGCGCCTGACCCAGGGCTGGAATGCCACCTTCGGTGCGTCGCACTACACCGCGCGCGACGACAGCGGCACCTCGATCAATACCCATCTGCCGCGCACCACCCTCAAACTGTTCAATAGCTACACCCCGCAAGGTGCGTGGAGCGACCTGACCGTGGGTGGCGGCGTCAACTGGCAGAACCGCTCCTACTACGTGGACCCGGTGTATGGCACGTTCCAGCAGAGTGCCTATGCCCTGGTCAGCGCATTCGCGCGCTACCGCCTGTCGCCGCAGTTCTCGGTGCAGCTCAATGTCGATAACCTGCTCGACAAGCGCTACTACGCGCAGTTCAACGGCGGCTATGGCGCATGGGGCGCGTCGCGCAACGGCATGCTGACCTTCAACTACACGTTCTGACGGCGCACCGCATCGGGCGTTTTGTCGCCCGCTGTGATCGACGCCTGGCACAGGCATCTTGCGAGAGATGCCTGTGCTTTTTTGTGTGAGTCTGATGTGTCGCAACGTGCAGAGATCACGTAGCGCGTCCTGATCTGGCAGCTCCACGTGCTGACCGGGCACATGGTGGGCGTCGGTGACGGTCGGTGCCCGGCGACAACTGGCACGGCAACGTGTGAACGATGCGGCCGCATATCGCGTGACTATTTTGCGCCCTGCATATCGCGCACGGAGTGTGCCAGGCGTACCTATCGAGCAATCACGGTGTCTGGCCGACACGCAGGCGTGTGCATTGCGACGGCGAACTACGTCGTTGGAGGCACGGCCGTGCGGCGGTGCGGCGCATGGCCGTCGACAAGGCCGCGACTGCGATGCGGGAGCTGCATTGCCCGCGTTCGCGTCGCACGCCGCCCTCGGCTACTTGGCAGGCTGGGCATCGACGCATGCGGCTCAGGGCACGAGCGGCTGCAGATGCGGTGCCATCACCTCTGCCACCCAGTCCATGAAGGCACGCACGCGCTGCGGGAGATGACGGCGCTGCGCATACAGCAGGGTGACCGGCATTGGTTCGGCAGCGAGTTCGGGCAGGATCTCCACCAATGCACCGCTGTCCAGGTGTGGGCGCAACGGGCTGGCGGGAGCCTGGATGATGCCAAGCCCGGCCAGCGCCGCGGCAAGATAGCCGTCGCCGTTGTTCACCGTGACTGGTCCACGCATCGGTAGCAACCGGTAGGCCTGACCATCGTGGTATTCGAAGCCCGGCGAGCGTTGCCCCAACGTTGGCACGTAGTGCACCAGATTGTGCCGGGCCAGATCGTCCAGACACTGCGGTGTACCGCGAAGGGCGAGATACCCGGCGCTGGCACAGCTGACGATCCGGAACGCACCCAGCGGACGCGCGACCAGGCTGGTGTCTTCCAGTGTGCCGACCCGCAGCACGCAATCGAAGCCTTCGCGCACCACATCCACGCGGCGGTCGGTGCCGCTGATTTCCACTTCCAGCTGCGGGTGCTGCGCGAGGAACGCGGGCAGGGCCGGAATCACGAAATTGCGTGCGATGCCGGCCGACATATCCACCCGCAACCGACCGCGCAACTGGCCACGCTCGCGCTGAAACATGCCTTGCAGTTCGTCCATGTCGTCCAGCAGATCGCGGCTGCGCTGGTAAAACGCGCTGCCATCGCCGGTGAGTTGCACGCGCCGTGTGGTGCGATGCAGGAGCTGGGTGCCCAGCGAGGCTTCCAGCCGTTGCACGGCGGTCGACACGCTTGCCTTCGGCAATCCCAGCGTTTCGGCAGCCTGGGTGAAGCTGCCGAGTTCGGCCACGCGCAGGAAAGCGCGTAGCGATTCCATGGTGTCCATCGATTGGTCGATTATCTTGAACGGTGCAATCAGCGTGAGCCGATTTATGTGCCACAGCAAGCGCAATAGGCTGCAGGTTCTTATTGACGGAGTGCTCCCATGTCCACCACTACCCCCATCACCGTGATCACCGGCGGCAGCCGCGGCCTGGGCCGCAACGCCGCGTTCGCGCTCGCTGCGGCGGGCAGCGATATCGTGCTGACCTACCGCAGCCAGGGCGGGGAAGCGGCCGACGTGGTTGCGCAGATCCAGGCACTGGGGCGCCGCGCGCAGGCAATACAGCTGGATGTGGCGGAGGCAGAGACCTTCGCCGCGTTTGCTGCACAGCTGAAGGACGTGCTGGCCGATTGGGGCCGCACGCAGTTTGATGCACTGGTCAACAACGCCGGCACCGGCCTGCATGCGGCCATTGCCGATACCACGCCCGCGCAGTTCGACGCGCTGGTCAATCTCCATCTGAAGGGGCCGTACTTCCTGACCCAGACCTTGTTGCCGCTGATCGCCGATGGCGGGCGCATTCTCAACGTCTCCAGCGGGCTTGCGCGCTTTGCGCTACCGGGGGCGTCGGCCTACGCGATGATGAAGGGTGGGGTGGAAGTGTTCACCCGCTACCTTGCAAAGGAACTGGGCGCGCGTGGCATACGCGCCAACACGCTGGCACCGGGCGCCATCGAAACCGACTTCAATGGCGGCAGCGTGCGCGACAACGCGCAGATCAATGCGATGGTTGCCTCGGTGACCGCGTTGGGCCGTCCCGGCTTGCCGGACGATATCGGCCCGGTGGTGGCGGCACTGCTTGCGCCGGGCACCGGCTGGATCAATGCGCAGCGCATTGAAGTCTCCGGCGGCATGTTGATCTAGTCGTCGCCAATGCTGCCGTTCGGGCATCGGTAAGCGGGCCGGCGTGAGGAATCGGAACGCACCAGGCGCGGTTTCGACGCTAGTTCGAGCGTGTGCGGCGTGTGCGGTGACTGCTCGTGCAGGCCTGCATCCCGCACGCTCGGTGGTGTGCGTGCGACGTTCTCAAATGCATGAGGCGTCGCCAGCAGTTCTCTCTGCATCAGCCATGATGAGCAAGCGCGCACCCAAAACGTGGGCCCCGGTGGCTTATTGCAATGGCTGGTCGCCATGCAGGATGGGGTAGGGATTCAACGCCTCGCCCTTCCACCACTGCTTTTCCGGCCCGAGCCGATGGATTTCGAAATGCAGATGCGGTGCGGCCGGATTGGCGTTGCCGGTGCTGCCGACATAGCCGATGACCTGGCCGCGCTTGATCGTTTGCTTCTCGGTCAGGCCGTCGGCATAGCGCTCCAGGTGCGCGTAGTAGTAGCAATAGGTGCCGCCGGGTTCGAATTGATACACGGTCAGGCCGCCGCGTTCGCTGGTAAACAGCTTTTCTACCGTGCCATCGGCTACAGCCAGAACCGGTGTGCCGGTGGGGGCCAGGATATCGATCGCATCGTGGACGCGGCCTTCGCTGCGTGCATCGGTAAAGGTGTCCTGGAGCTGGTTGCTGCCGATGCCTTGTACCGGAATCAGCAAGCCGGACGTTGTCGCCGACGTGTCCGTTGTCGGTGCAGGAGTGGGAGCGAGTGTAGCTGACGCCGCCGCGGCCGCTGGTGTCGTACTCGCAGGTGCAGGAGTCGCAGGCGTTACCGGTGGCGCTGCAGGTGACGGCGCCACAGCGACTTCCATCCCGGTAGACGGCGAGGCAACCGTGCTCGCGGCAGGCGGTATCTTTGCTCCCGGTGCATGACGTTCCAGCCACCAGTAACCACCGGCGCCGATCGCCACACCCGCGATCAGGATCATCAGCAGTCTCATGGCTACTCCTGCATCACCACCGGCACCGATGGGCCAACCACGCTGGCCAGGTTCACCACGTCCCAGTTGGTCAGGCGCACACAGCCGTGTGATTCGGTCTTGCCGACATGGCCGGGTTCGGGCGTGCCGTGCAAGCCGTAATGCGGTTTGGACAGGTCGATCCACACCCGGCCGACCGGGTTGTTGGGACCTGCCGGAAGCGTGGCCTTCTGCTCGCCCTTCTTCGCATCCCAAAACAATTTGGGGTTGTACTTGAACACCGGATCACGCGAGATGCCAAGGATCTTCCAGCGGCCGATCGGCAGCGGGTCGTGCTTGCTGCCGGAGGACACCGGGAACTGCGCATACACCTTGTCGTTTGCGTCAAACAGCCGCAGCGTCGAGTCGGACTTGTCCACCACCAGCTTGGCCGGTTTGGCCAGCGGCGCAACGCCATCGATGTTGGGCACCTGGATCACGCCGCCGGCCTTGCCCAGGTCCACGCCCGGATTGAGTTGGCGCAGCAATGCAGGATCGGCGTGGAAACGCTCGCCCAATGCCTCATCGACCGACGCATAGCCCAGCGCGGACAGCTTGGCCTGCTCGGCCAGGCCCTTGGGGATCGGTTGGAACGGGCCGGCAACATCGGCATCGGTCAAGGTGTATTGCACCAGCGCCGGTGTGGTGTCGGCCTGCAATGCCTGCCAGGTTGCGTCATCCAGTTCGCCGGTGACCTTGATGTCGTGCGCTGCCTGGAACCCGGAGACCGCACGCTTCTGGTTGGAGCCGCGCTCGCCATCGATCTGGCCGGGCGAAAAATGCGCACGATCGAGCAGTACCTGCGCGTGCAGGTCCGAGCGCGGACCGGTTTGAACGGCCTTCACCGCAGGCGTCGCGGCAGCGGCGGGCGCAGCTTGCGGTGCCTCCTGCGCCAGCGCCGGCAATGAAGCGCCGAGCGCCAGGGCGAGCAAGCAGACACGAGCGTAAGAGCGTGGTGGCATGGGCAGGTCCAAAAGATGCATGGGCGCACCTTGCCGCAGCCGCCTGCGTTTTCCGTGTGAAATGGCTGCACGCGGACTGACTGGAGACACCCTGCGCGCATTGACTGCGTGACAGCGCAAGACCACGTATCCGCTCAGCACGAGTCGTCTGGCCCGACTTTTCATACCTCAGGACGCCACACGGCGCAGGCCTTCCCACGCGCGAGTCGGCCGGGCGGTGTGCCGGCGTCGTCTTCATGGCGAATGCACCTGCGCCCAGCCAGCAGCAATGAGCAATGCAGCCGACAGCGTTCCCGCACCAACCAGGAACGCCGCTCCGGCATTGCCGTACCGTTGCCCTCAGTAGGTGTAGCCCAGCGTCAGCATGTACACCCGCCCGGTCTGCACATAGGCGCCGTCGGCGCCGGGATCGTAGGCCATGTAGCGTTTGGACTTGCCTTGGGTTTCGTAGAACGTGGCTGCGTTGAGCAGGTTCTTCGCCGACACGCCCACGTCCACATGGTGTGGCAGATGATAAGTGGCGTTGAAGTCCAGCGACTTCACCGGCTGCAGGTAGTAATTGAGCCGGTCGGTAGTGAGCCCCAGCAGCTGCAGGCCGGTGTAGTTGTAGCTCAGGTCGGTGCGCAGATGCGTGTCGTCGTAGAACAGGTCCAGGTTGTAGAGGCGCTCCGGAGCACGCGGCAACCAGGTCTTTTCGGGTTGATCTGCGCGCCTGCTGTCCGCTTCGCTGTGCTGCAGGGTGACATTGGCGGTGACGCCAAGATTGCTCCACAGCCCCGGCAGTTGCTGCAGGCGCTTGCTCGCTGCCAGCTCCAGGCCATAGAGCTTTGCGGTGCCGCCATTTTGCGGCATGGTCACCGGTACGCCGTTTTCGAACGTGGTGCCGGTTGGTACCAGGCCGCCGAGCGTGTTGTCGTTGCTGGTGGCCGACTGCGAGGTATACACAAAGCCGGTAATGCGCTTGTAGTAAGTGGAGGCGCTCAGCACGCCGCCCTGGTGATCATAGAATTCGGCAGACAGGTCTGCATTGTCGGCCTTGCTCGGCTGCAGGTCCGGATTGGGTCTGGAGATGCCCACCACCCGTTGCGTGTCGTCGATGGTGTACACGGTCTGGCCGGAAATCAGGCCAAACGCCGGGCGGCTGAAACTGCGACGCAACGACGCGCGGTACACCGTGAGCGCGTCCGGGCGATAGTTGAGGCTGACGCCGGGCAGCACCTGCCCATAGGTGCTGCCATTGCCCACGAAGCGCCCGCTGGCGCCATCGCCGTTGGATTGCCAGGCGTCGGCCGAATACCGCGTCAGTTCATAGCGCACGCCGGGCAGCACGCTCACCGCGCCGAAGTGCAGTGCGGCCATCGCATAGCCGGAGGTGATCGCCTCGGTGCTGGAGGTGGTGTTGGCGTTGTAGTCGTTGGCGGTATAGGTGCCGGCGCCATTCGGATCGTTGATGTACTTGTAGGGCACCGCCTGTGCGCGCATCCAGCGGCGGTCCAGCAGCTTGAACGCACCGGCGTAGTGGCCGTCGAAGGCGTTGTAGGTGAGGCGGCCAGGAATCGCGCTCAGCGGTGGGCCACCGGCGGTGGGGAACGCATAGTTGGGGCCGCCGAAATACGGCCCATTGGTGACCAAGTTGCCGTCCTTGTGGAAGAACGGATGGTCGTATGCGTCACGCCCGGAGTGATCGGCCGACAGGCCGACCTTGACGCTGTCCAGCACATCCCCGTCCACGCGGTAGGTGATATCGGTGTGCAGGTTGACGCGGTTGTCGTGACTGCCGGCATCGTGGCCCTGCACCTTCCACAGCAACGACGAATCCAGGTTGTAGAAGAAGTCCTTCAATGCCTGGGAACTTGGTCCGATGCTCGGGTAGGTAGGGTCGCTGAGATCGAAGGCGAAACTGCCGGGCGTGAAGCCATACAGGCTGGCCGACACATAGTCCGGCCGGCTGCGGGTGCCGCGGCCGAACGCGCTGCCGTAGTCGAAACGTAGCCGGTCCAGCGTGGTGTGTCCGCCCAGTTGCAACGTCGCCAGGGTCTCGTCGATGTCGTGCGTATTGAAGTAGCCGCCGCGCACGGCAGTGGGCTGGTTACGGAAGGTTTCCAGGCGTGCGCTGGACTGGTCCTGCTGCCCGGTGACGCCGTAGCTGCCATAGATCGCGCGTGCGTACAGCGCGCTGGTGTCGCCCTGCCAGTCCAGCGACAGGTTGCCGCCATAGCGTTCGATCTGGCTGGTGTAGAGGCTGTACTTGTAGCGGGTGCTGATCAACGGCCCCACGGTGCGCAGGTCGGTGGCGTTGGCAAGCGCGGGGTCGGCCGGCAGGTACTTGCTGTTGGGCGCCGGTGCCTGGGCCATGGTGTTGTTCTTGCCGTAATAGGCAGAGGCGTAAATGCCGAACGCATGGCCGTCGCCGAACTTCCAGGCCAGTTCCTGCTGAAGGGTGCCGCCGCTGTCCTTGCCGTCCAGATGCGTGGCCAGGTCGTTGAGCTGGCCGCGTGCGGTGGTCTTGGCATACACGTCCTGCGCGAAGTCGAACGCGTTGGGTGTCCGCATGTCGATGGCACCGCCGATGGAGTCGCCGGGCATGTCCGGCGTTGGCGATTTGGACACCTGCACCGACTGGATGCCGAAGGGCGCGAGCATGTTCAACGAAATGGCGCGGGTGGAAGAATCGGTCTCCGGCATGCCGAAGCCGTTGAGCGTGTAGGCGTTGTAGCTTGCATCCATGCCGCGGATGCTGACGTAGGCGTTCTCGCCGGTGGTGGCCTGGCCCAGATGCATGTCGCTGTACGCCGACAGCCCCGGCATGTGCGCCACCACATCGGCAATGCCGCCGGATGGAATCGCATCGATCTGCTGCTTGTTCAACACGCTGTTGACGCTGCTGGAGGCGCGTTGCTCGTCGAGCGAACCCGGCGCGGCGGTATGCGTAGCCTGCACGTTGACCGAATCCAGGGTGGTGGTGGCTGTGCGCAGGTCCGGATTTTCTGCAAACGCCGGTGCCGACAGCGCCAGGGCGATGGCGCAGGTCAGGCGATGAAAAGGACGAAGATGCGGCATTGGAAGGACTCACTTAAGGTGGGGAGGGGAAAGGCCCGGCCCGGCACGCGGACACAGCCAGGTCTGGCCGACGCCATCCATTGCGACAGGACGTGATTTGCGTGTGGGCAGCCGCGGCGCGGTGCGCGGCGCCGTCGTTCAGTGGGTCAGGTCGAGGCCCTTGCACAGTGTCTGCGGCCGCTGCGGATTGCAGCGCGCCACCGCACCGCCGGCAAAGCGCACCACATAGCCGGAGCTGGCCGGTGCGTTGACGGGAAAGTCGGTGCTGATCAGCTGTGCGCCGCTGGCCAACATGCGGTCGCGCCGCGTGGTGTCGTTGGTTTGCGCTTGCCTGAGGTCGGCATCGGCGCGCGTACGCACCAGGTAGCCGGCCTTGACCAGCTGCGTGATCTCTTCGGCAGGACCGTCATTGCGCTCGATGAACGCGGCATCGTCGGCGCCGGGCACTGCATTGGTGAAACACATCCGGCCGCGCAATGCCGGATGGCCGGGAAGATAGCTGGCACCGGCGATGCGTTGATCCAGCAGGAAAATCACCTTGCCGCGTGCGGCCTGCAGGGGTGGCCAGCCATGCGCCAGCACCGCTGCATTGAGCGTGCGCGCGCCGCCACGCACCTGATCGGGGCTGATGTACTCGCCGGGCTGGAACACCGAGCGCAGCTCGGCATCCAGGCCGTCCATCGCCTTGGCGTCGAACGGCTCGGGCTGCACGGTCGGAAACGCCGCCGGTATCGGTGCCTGCTTGGTCTCCAGCAGGATGAAGACGGGCACATGGCCAGGGTGCTGCCGGGACCATGCGCGCACTTCCTGCAGGCAGGCCACCAGCGGCTGGCAGTTGCTACGCTGGTCGATGTCCTGCACATGCATGACCTTGAATCCGGGTTTGTCCATCACCCCCTCCGGCGCGCTTGCCGGCGCGGCTGCAAGACCGGCCTTGGCAATCTGCGCAACGATGGCAGGATGCGCATAGCGCCCACCCTGTGCATCGGCAAACACGTCCAGCTCCAGTTGTCGCACGCCATCGTCCAGTTGCCTGGTCAATGCCGGATGGCGGTAGTCGAGGGCGGCAAACAACGCCGGATCGAGTTGCTTCAGCAGCGCTGCCTCGCTGGGTGCGAATCCGGCGTGGTAGCTGTTGTGGCTGCCGATGTATTGCAGATCGGTGAGGTGGGGCGCTGCGCTCGCCACAAGGCTGCCCAGCATCGCAACCGCGAAGGTGATGCCGGCAGCTGCAGTCCTTCGCTTTTCGCGCGCATCATTCGCTTTGCTGTCGGTGCGGGAGATGGATGCAGAAACAGCGGAAAAACCAGGCATTCAGAGCGATCCGGACACAATGTGATCGCCATCATCCTGGCCCAGTTTGACGCATATCTTTCTGCTGGATGTCCGTGCTGCGTCAGCCCGCCGGCCTGGTCGCTATCGAACGCTCCGCGTCGGTGAGTCAGCTGCTACCGATCTGAAGTGGTTTGGCGCACGGCATGTACAAGCAGCCGCGCCTGCACGCGCTCGCCAAGACTGCGCGGCGCATCCAGCGCCATGCGCTGCAGGCACGCTGCTTCGTCAGCCTGCAACGTGCCGCGTGCAAGCACGGCGCGCGCCACGGTTACGGCCTTGCCGGTCGCACTGGCCGTTGCAGCCTTTAGCCAGGTCAAGGCGCGCAACAGCTGCTGCTCGATCGTGGTGAAGTCGCTGCCCAGCGGGTAGTCGGGCAGGCTGCCGTCGCGGCGAAACGGGGCCAGCGCCTGCTCCAGTATTTCTGGCGTATTGCGTTGCGCGCGTGCAGCCAGTTGCGGTGGAGTGCGTAGCTTGCGCGACCGCGTCGCCTGCGCCAGCAACGTGTCTTGAAAGCGGGCATCGCAGATGCCGGCCATCTCCAGGACGCATTGCTGATCGGTCTTGTGCCGCAGGTCGGCGATGCCGTATTCGGTGATGTAGAGATCGCGCAGGTGGCGCGCAATGGTGGTGTGGCCATAGTTCCAGCGCACATTGCTGGCCGCTCGCGCGCCGGCATCGCGGGTGGCGCGCAGCATCAGCGCGCTGCGTGCCTGCGGCAGCGCATGCGCCATCGCCACGAAGTTGTACTGGCCACCCACACCGGACACCACGCGCCCATCCTCCAGACCATCGGACACCGCCGCCCCCAGCGCGGTGGCCATCATGCAGGAGTTGAAGAAACGCGCATCGTGCCGTTGCAGGCGTTCCAGCGCTTCGTTGCCACCATAGAGCTGGTTGATCTCGCTGATGCGGCGCATGCCGATGGCATCGCGGGTCTGTTCGTCGAGTGTGCGCAACCAGTGGTAGAAGTCCGGCGAGCCGAGATAGAACGCGCCATGCAGGAATTGGCCTTCGCGTGCCAGGCGTGCCTGGTCATCGGCATCGGCACTGCCATCGGCGATGCGTTGCATCAGTGGCAGGTCGTCGTGCACCTTGCGGCGGATCACGCCACTGTCCACCAGTTGCTTGAAACCTTCGTTGAGCATCTCGCTGCAGCCATACAGACCGATCGCGAACGGCTCCAGCCCGCCGCTGGCCTGCACGGCCGGATGGGTTGCAAGTTCGGGGTCCAGTGCCTGCAGCACGCGGCGATAGGTGGCATTGTCGGTGTGGCGCAGGACCAGCGCATGGCTGAGGGCGTCGGCCAGCGTGCCGATGCCGATCTGCAAGGTTCCGCCATCGCGCACCAGGGTGCTTGCGTACAGCCCGATGGCGTAATCGACGCTGCTCACCGGCTGCCGCGGCAAGCCGAACAGGCGCGGCGAGGGGCCGGGCAGGTCGATGACCAGATCGAAGAACGCCGCGTCCACCGCAGCGGTGCCGCCGATCCAGGGCAATTGCGGGTCGACCTCGGCCACCAGCAACGGGCGTGGCAGCCCCAGCGACTGCACCGCGTCCAGGGTGTCCTGGGTGATGTCGTTGTTGCACGACAACGACAGCCGGGTACCGCCAGGTTCGCGTGCGACCTTCTGCACGATCAGGTTCGGCGCCCGCTGCGCTACCGCCGCCGCTGCGTGCGTGTAATTCAAACTGGTGTAGTCGGCCTGCGCCTGCGTCGACTGCAACAGGCCGCCGGATTGCATATAGAACTCTTCCACCTGGATATGCGCAGGCAGGGCGTCGCGCAGCATCGCATCGACATACGCAAGTCGCGGGAAATCCTCACCGAAGTGGCGCGCGATGAACGGCGCCGCAAAGCGTGCCTGAAGTCCGGTGCCCGGCCCGGGTGGATTGAGCGAGAGCGCGGTGTATAGCGCCAGCGGCCGCGACGGGCTGTCCTTGAGCATTGCGTACAACGCGTTCAACAGCCGGTGCGGCTTGCCGATGCCTAGCGGCGCGCCAACGCGCAGGGGGCCGTCGATGTGGTGCAGGATCCACTCCAGAGCGGAGTCCAGGTCGGTGAGGTGGTCGGTCATCCGTGCAGGGTAGCCGACTCTCGCAAGGCCGCGCCGCGCAACGCGTTGCCGACCGGAATGCAGACGCCCGATCGCTTTCCCAGTCTTGACCCCGCGCCATATGGTCGCGCGCTCCACCGCCTTCGATACGCGGCAGGAGCCGCTGAAATCGCGACGGTTGCAGGTGTGGATCTACTCGCGGCCGGCCACTGTGTGAGAGGCCCATCGAGGATGCACTTGACAGCAGTTCCGGTTACGGGCGTAATCGATAAAAATTACAGGTGTAATCGGATGCCGATCAGCGACGCCGAAGCCGTGGTGATGCAGGTACTCTGGGATGGCGCGCCGCGCACGGCCGAGGAGGTGGTGGCAGCGCTGTCGCAGACCGACTGGGCCGAGCCCACCATCAAGACCCTGCTCAATCGCCTGCTCACCAAAGGTGCGATCGCCGCCCGGAAGGATGGGCGCAAATACCTGTACACGCCGGTGCTGCAGCGCGACCAGTGGGTGCAGCAACAGAGCGAGGGCCTGCTGCAACGCCTGTTCGGCGGCCGGGTTGCACCGCTGGTAGCGCACTTCAGTGAGCGGGGGCAACTGAGTGCATCGGATGTGGCCGACCTGAAGCGCCTGCTCAAGGAGTTGGATGATGAGCGCTGATGCCATGGTGCTACGGACCACGCTCTACACCAGCGCCGCGGTACTGGCCTGCCTGCTGCTGCGGGGACGCTTGCGTGCTTGGTTAGGCCCCTCGGCTGCCTATGCGATCTGGGCCAGCGTGCCGCTTGCGTTGCTGGCTGCACTGCTGCCTGGCCCACCCGTCGGTACGGTGCCGCTGCCCGGATCGGCACTGGTGACACTGCCGTTTGCACCGGGCAGCGTCAGCAGTCGCAGCAACTGGCGCGAAGCACTGGGCGTTGCGTGGTCGGCTGGCGTAGTGCTGATGGCCCTTCGGGTGTGGCGCAGCCAATGGCGTTTCGTGCGCAGCCTCGGGCCGCTGCGTGCACTGGGCAACACGCTGTGGGTCGCAACGCATGATGTGGGTCTGCCGGCGTCGTTGGGCGTTCGACGTCCACGCATCGTCCTGCCGCCGGACTTCACCACCCGCTATAGCGCCGATGAGCGCGCGTTGGTCCTGGCGCACGAGCAGCAGCATCTGCATCGCGGCGATCTATGGGCCAATGCCCTGGCGATCGCGCTGCTGTGCCTCGGTTGGTTCAATCCGCTGCTGTACATGGGATGGCGCGCGTTTCGCCTGGATCAGGAACTGGCCTGCGATGCCGCGGTGATGGCACTCCATCCCGGCAAGCGCCGCAGCTATGCCACGGCCATGCTCAAATGCCAGCTTGGCAGTGCCTGGACGCCACTGGCCTGCCATTGGGCAGCGACGCATCCCCTGACCCAGCGGCTCACCGCGTTGCGGATGCCTGCAATCGCCATGCAGCGCGCGCGCAGGAACGCGCGTGCAGTCATGCTGCTGGCAGCCATCGCCAGCCTCGCCTGCTGGGTGATCCAGCCGGCGCGTCTGCACGCCATGCCGGTTGCCGGCGACCCGGTGGATTTCAGCACGATGCAGCCGCCCAGGTATCCGGCTGCGGCAGTCGCTGCGCGTCTTGCCGGCCTGGTCGAGCTGCAGATCCAGGTGAGCCCGAGTGGGATACCCGAACGCATCGCCATTGTGCATAGCCAGCCGGCCGGGGTGTTCGACCAGTCCGTACTTGAGGCCGCGCGCGGCTGGCGCTTCAGGCCTGCCTCTGTCGATGGCAGAGCGGTGACCTCGACGATACGCGTACCGGTGCGCTTCGAACCGGATCCGCCGGAAGACGCTTCCGGCATTGCCCTGGCTACCGACGGTCCGCATGACCCTGCGCAGCTTGAGCACAGGACCGGCTGTTCGTTGCCGGGGTGCACTGCGCAGGAGACGCGGTGATGCGGCGCGTGCTGGTCTATGCAGGCGGTGTCCTGGTGCTACTCCTGAGCGGTTGCGCGAGCCGGCCAGTGATGGAGCAGGAGCGCAGTCAACGCGAGGATTCGGTCGATCAACGCATGTTGCCGCTGCAGTCGGGTGCTGGTGGCGCGGCTGCGATACAGGCCTATACGCTGTCGTCCACACAACGCTTTCGCATGCCACGCGCCGTGCGCAGCGATACACCCGCGCTACCGCCGGAGTCGCCGCGGCAGACCCTGGCGCCGACCACGGTTTGCGTGCAGGTGATCCTCACGGCCGATGGCGCGGTGCAGCGCGTAGACCCCTTGTCCGATCGCGATGAGTGCGGCGCCGTGCTGCTGCCCGAGCATGCCGATCTGCTGCAGGCCGTGCGCGCCGCGGTCATGCAATGGCAGTTCGTGCCGGCAGCGATGTGTACCTACGCGCCTGGCGCAACACCGCCGGCAGACCTGGACGACTGCACGGGCGCCGCGCATGTGGAGCCCGTGCCGGTGACCTTGCCGTTTGCCTTCACCTTCGAGGTGCGGCAAGGCAAGGCGAGTGTGCGCTCTGGTCAGGTGGCGCGCTGAGTGAGGCGTGCGAAGGCCAGCATCATCGTACCTGGCTCGGTGCCTGGCCAGGGGCGGGATCGCGCGCCGTGCCGGGCATGGTGCGTCCACCGAGGTGGTGTGCCTGGGTAACGCAACGAGCATGCAGCGCGCGCCATCAACCAGACGCAGAACGCGACGGCATCCATGGGGAAAGTGGAATGACTGATCCGCTTCGCGTCGACCGATCCGCAAACGCCAGCTGTGCGGCCGCTGACGCCGGTGATCCCATCAGCTCAACACATGCACGCTATCGGCTATGCGCTGTACTTCATCCGGGTTATGGCTGACGTACAGCATCGGCAGACGGATTTCATCGCGCACGCGCTGCAGGTACGGGATCAATTCTTCGCGGCGCGCCTGATCCAGCGCCGACAGTGGCTCATCGAACAACAGGATTGCCGGCTGCGACAGCAGCGCGCGGCCGATCGCCACGCGCTGCGCCTCGCCGCCAGATAAATTGCGTGGCCGGCGCTGCAAGAGCGGTGCGATGCCGAGCAAGGCCACGACATCGTCGAAGCCGAATGTCGCCGCACCGCGCGCATGCCGGCCATAGCGCAGGTTGTGCCGCACATCCAGATGCGGGAACAGCCGCGCATCCTGGAAAACGTAGCCGATCCGGCGCTTGTGCGTGGGCAGGTCCACACGCTGTTGGTGGTCGTACAGGCAGCGGCCATCGATGCGGATATGGCCTGCATCCGGCTGGACCAGGCCGGCGATGGCATTGAGCACCGTGGTCTTGCCTGCGCCGGACGGCCCCACCAATGCCACGACGCGTGCTGCGTCCTGGATGCAGATGTGTCGCTGGAAGTTGCCACGGCGTAGATGCAGGTCCAGATCCAGCATCAGCCGTCCTCGCGCGGATGCTGCCGGCGCACCAGCCATTCGGAGAGCAGCAATGCCACCAGCGAGATCGCCAGGGACACCGCCGCCAGTCGCCACACGCCCGATTCCATTCCCGGCACCTGCATCAGGCCGTAAATGGCCGACGACAAGGTCTGGGTTTCGCCCGGGATATTCGACACGAAGGTGATGGTGGCGCCGAACTCGCCCAGTGCCTTGGCGAATGCCAGCACCACGCCGGCCACCAGGCCAGGCCAGGCCAGGGGCAGGGTGATGCTGAAGAACACCCGCCACGGTCCGGCACCAAGCGTGGCCGCAGCCGCTTCCAGACGGCGGTCGGTGGCTTCGATCGACAGCCGGATCGCACGCACCATCAGCGGAAATCCCATCACCGCACAGGCCAATGCCGCACCGGTCCAGCGAAACGCAAACTGCACGCCGAGGTGCTCCAGTAGCCAGCTGCCGATCACCCCCTGCGTCCCCAGGGTCACCAGCAGCGCATAGCCGGTCACCACCGGCGGCATCACCAGCGGCAGATGCACCACCGCATCCAGCAGTGCCTTGCCCGGGAAGCGCCGGCGCGCCAATAACCAGCCGCAGGCGATGCCCGGCGGCAGGCTGGCCACTGCCGCCACCAGTGCAACCTTCAGGCTCAGGCCGATGGCGATCAGCTCCTGCGGGGTGAACATCGACAAGCGCTGCGCCTCAATCCTGCAGCGAGAAGCCACGACGGGTGAAGATCGCCTTGGCCGGCGCGCTGCGCAGCCAGGTGACGAAGGCGGTGGCGGCCGGGTTGCGGCTGTTCTTCAAGGCAGCGACCGGATAGACGATGGGCGCATGACTGTCGGCGGGGAAGGTGGCCACGACACGCACCTTGGCGTCGGCGCGTGCATCCGAGCCATACACGATGCCCAGCGGCGCCTCGCCACGCGACACCAGCATCAGCGCTGCGCGTACGCTCTCCGACTCGGCCAGGCGTGCCTGCACGCTGTCCCACTGGCCAAGCTTGCGCAGCGCTGACGCAGCGTATTTGCCGGCCGGCACGCTAGTGGTCTGGCCAACCGCCAGGCGGCCGCTCTGGCCCAGGGCCTTGGCGATGCTGCCCGGCGCACGCGGATCCACCTGCACCTTGCTGCCCGCTGGCGCGATCAGCACCAGGGTGTTGCCCAGCAGCTGCTGGCGATGTGCCGGCTCCACCAGGTTGCGCTGCTGCAGATAGTCCATCCATTCCAGATCGGCCGAAAAGAACACGTCCGCCGGAGCGCCTTGCTCGATCTGACGCGCCAGCGCCGAGCTTGCGGCATACGACACGCGCACCGGCGTTCCGGTGGCCTTTTCGTACGCGGCAGCGGCGTCGTCCATCGACTCCTTCAGGCTGGCGGCCGCGAACACGGTCACCGGCGCGGTCTGCGCGCAGGCCAGCATGGGCAGGGCAAGCATCAGCACGCACAGGGCGCGCTGCCAGAAACCGATCATGCGCATGGGACGTTCCAAACAGGTGGCGGGCACCGATCATAACGGCTGCGCCGTGACCGGCGTGGCGACCGCCAGCGGGGCTTACGGAATTCCATCCCCGCAACGCCCCGCCTGCAGGTTGGCCTGCAGCGCCGGGCCGATCAGCCTGGGCTCCGGCAGGGTAGCGTCGCGTGCCTGCCGCTGCGCCACGAACGCCTCGATGTCCACGCCATCGCGCACGTGGATATTGCTACGCCGCTGTTCGCCGATAGTGGTCTGGTACGCCACCGGCCGGCCGGCCGGGCCGTAGTCGTGGCAGACGAATACACGGGTGGAATCCGGCAGTGCGTACAGGCGCTGGATCGAGGCATATAGCTGCCGCGCATCGCCGCCAGGGAAGTCGCAGCGGGCAGTGCCCGCGTCGGGCATGAACAGCGAGTCGCCGGGGAACAGCGCATCGCCGATCAGGTACGCAACGCTGTCGCTGGTGTGGCCGGGTACGGCGATGACCCGCGCCTGGATGCCGCCGAGCAGGAAGCGTTCGTCATCGGCGAACAGATGATCGAACTGCGAGCCATCGGCGCGAAAGTCCTGCGGCAACGCGTAGCGCAGTGCGAGCGTCTGCTGCACCTGGGTGATGCCGGTGCCGATGGCGACGCGCGCCTGCGGCCAGTGCTGCTTGAGCCACTGCGCGGCGGACAGGTGGTCGGCATGCGCGTGGGTTTCCAGCAGCCACTGCAGCTGCCATCCGCGTTGCCGGATGGCAGCGACGATCGTCTGCGCGGTGTGCATGCCGATGGCGCCGCTGTCTGCTGCATAGTCCAGTGCCGGGTCGATCACCGCCGCCGCGCCGGACGCCGTATCGGCCACCACGTAGGTGAAGGTATTGCTGTCGGCATGGAAGAACGCAAGCACCTCCGGCTGCATCGGCGTCTCCATGTCAGCGGGCGGCCAGTGCCGCATTGAGCACGGCGGCCAACCGGTCGCCGGCGATGCGCAGCTGCGTTTCGGCGATCGGTCGGTAGGTGGCCATGTAGCCCTCCGGCAATACGTGCGCCGTTGGGTACGTGCCGGGAGCAATGGCGATCTTGCAGGACGCCTGTGCCCACGCCGCTGCCGGCGGCGGCAGCACTGGCGAGACAGGGGCGGCGGCTGGCAGGGCCAGCAGACGTTGCAGGTAAGCCTCGTCGCTGAGGTGGCGGTCGTTGAGCATGCCGCTATCCCACAGCGCATGCAGGTTGCTGCCCTTGCCATCGACCTGCAGCTGGAAATCGTTGCCGCCCTTGTCGTGCGCATAGCCGGCGTGCATGGGTTGGTGGATGTCACCGACAAAGTGCACCACGAACTTCAATGCCTGGCGGCGCACCTCCAGCGGCTGGCTGCGGTCGGCGAGCAGTGCGGTCTGCCGCTCAAGCGCGGCAATCACGCAGTTGCCATCCGGACAGTCGCGTGGCGGCTCGTAGCCACAGTCGTGTTCGCCCAGGTTGACGTAGTGCCACGGCCCGGAGCGCTTGCCCAGATCCGGATCGTGTTCACGCAACTCGTCGGCCCAGCTGGCGACGCCATGCAACGTCGGGTCCGGCTCGCCGGCCAGCAGCTGCGCCACCTGCGCACGCGCCTGCGGGCTCAGCTCGGTTTCTGCAACGCGGGCCACCAGACGGTGGCCTTGTGCGCCCCAGGCGAAGGCGGTGATGGGCTGGATCGCCGCGGTCAGCGCCGCGGCAAGGGCGAAACGGGACAGGGAAAAGATTTTCATCCCCGGATTGTACGCAAGCATCGCGGGCGGTTATGTGGCTGCCGCCGACACCTTGCCATTGCCTATTGGCACGGCAGCGGCAGCGCGATCAGTAATAGACCAGGTACGAGATGCCGTAGGTCAGCGGATCAATCCGCGCCTTGCCCAGCCGCGTGCCGTTGAAGTCGACGTTGCTGCGCGAATCGGTCCAGCGCGCGTCCACACGCAAGCCGCTGCGGTCGTTGAAGATGAAATCCACACCGACGTGCGCGGTGGCGCCAACCGAATCCCCAAGGCGCAGGTCGCCGTTGCCGAGCGCCGGTTCAGTGTCTTCGCCAAGCAGCATGCTGTAGTTGATGCCCACGCCCACGAACGGCGACACCGTGCCGTAGCCATTGATGTGGTACTGCAACAGCACGCTGGGCGGCACCGACCAGTAGCTGCCAACCTTGCCGACGCCTTCCAGTTCAAGGTCGTGCCTGCCGGCAACCGAGGCGTTTACTTCGATGCCCAGGTTGTTGCGGATGAAGTATTCGTAGGTGAACGACAGTGTCGGCGCACCCTTGATCTCGGCGCGTGCGCCGCTGAAGTTGCCGCTGTCGGACTTGGGCGAGACATAGCCCGCGCCATAGCCGGTCGTCCAATGGCCGGCCGACTGTGCAAGGACGGGAGTGGCCGAAGCGGCCAATGCGATGGCGAGGGCGGTGCGGATGAACATGCTCATGGAATCCCCGGTAGGTCGGACAGGCGCTCGACGCGATCGACCTGTCCGCAACTCCGGCGGTGGATGCACGTCCCTGGACGTCAAGTGTGCCAGAGATGCACCGCGCTTGCTGCTGTACCTCAGAACCGATACACGTATGCCGCGCCGTAGACCAGCGGGTCGATATTGACCGTGCCGATGCGGGTGCCGTCGAGGCGGGCTTCGCTGTCGATGTCGATCCAGCGCGCGTTGACGCGCAACGCGCCGCGCTCGCCGAGTTTGAAGTCCAGCCCGGCATGCAGGGCCAGGCCCCACGAATCGTCCAGTTCCAGCTCGCTGCCGGCCAGTGCACCGCTGGTATCGGTGCTGAAGAACCGCGTGTAATTGATGCCGGCGCCGACGAACGGCGAGACCTTGCCCTGGCTGTTGAAGTGGTATTGCAGCGAGATCACCGGTGGCAAATGCTTGGTGCTGCCGACGCGTCCCACTCCGCGCAGCGCGATGTCGTGTTCGAACGGCAGCGCAGCCAGTATTTCGATGCCCAGGTTGTCGGCGATGAAGTATTCGGCCGTAAAGGTCGGTTTGATGTCCTTGCCCACGTCCGCTTCAAGCGTGCCGCCGACCAGGCGGCCATTGTCGGATTTGGGAGCGACCTGGTGCGCGCCGACGGCAACGGTCCAGTCACCTTTGGACTGAGCCAGTGCGGGGACGCTGGCAAGGCTGGCGGCCAGGCCGGCGAGCAGAAGGGAAGAGCGCATGCGCATAGAGGGTCTCGGTGTGTGGAGGGGATGGACGAAGTCTTGAGGGTTTGCGTGGCCGCCGCCTTGATCCTGATCAAACCAGGGCCGCAACCATCCGGGTCATCGCGATGCGGGTGGTGATGCGTCGGCGGCAGCGTCGCTGCGCAATGGCAGCAGCGCGGCGCGCCATGGCGCTTGTCGCAGGCAGGCCGCAGGCCGGATGCGCAGTGCGTTGCGGACCGCGCCACCGTCGGCGGGGGAGGTATACCGACGGTGATGCGCGGTAGGGCGCAGACAGCGGGCGGCGCACTGCCGGGCGCGGGCATTACTTGGCCCTGGCGACCTGCGGGGCGTCCACTTCCGGCATCGCGGAGCTGTGATGGTTGATGATCAGCCACTTGCCGTCGCGCTTCTCATACACGAAGGTGTAGCGCGCCTGCACATTGCTCTGCTTGCCGTTCTTGTCGGTCAGGGTGAAGGTGTAGACACCGGCATCCACTGCGCTGTCGTCATCGAGCACGCGCACGGTGCGGTAATTGATCACGCCTTTGGGCTTCTTGGTCAGGAACATCTCGAAGTAGTTTTCGATCTGCGACCGCGAGGCGCGCACCTCGTTGGAGACCGTCGGCAGCAGCACGCCATCGGGTGCATACAGGTCGGCCACCTTGTGCGGGTTGCCCGTGGCCAGCGCCGCATTCCAGGTATCGAACAGCGCGGCGACTTCGCGCGCTTCGCCATCGGCCGGTAGCGACGCCTTCTCGGTGTAGTGCATGACGCCGCCGGCCAGCGCCGGGGTGGCAGCCAGAGCCAAAGTCAGAGAGAACAGGATGCGACGCATGGGGAATCTCCGTGTGATTGATTGGGTGCCTCAGCAGGCAGGGCCAGTATCGAAATCCACGGGGTGCCGAAATGCTGCTGGTCGGCATATGCATGAATAAGCTTTTCGGCGTAGCTGGTTTAATTATAAGTAATTGGAAAACAAAGAATATTTACGTTGGTGGTCGCGATCGGTGAGTTCGCTGGTGTTTCGATGACGGGTAAGGATGTAGGGACTGCCTGGCCACAAGCCGCGCAACGGCAGGCGCAGGTCGGCCCTTCATGCGGGTGCCGATTCCCGTCGGGCCAAACAGCCAAGGTGCCAGCTGGTGGCTACAGGGGGCGCGCGCGGTGGGTGTCCGTCATCGCTCTGATCTGGAGCGACCCGCATCCCTGCCTGCCGCGTGTGCACGCAACAGCACGGCCGTACCAGAAGGACGCTGTTAGAATGGTGGCCCCTTTCCATCCGCCGCGCTGTCGCGGCCGCAGGAGCTAGTGAACATGGCAATCAAGGTTGGCATCAACGGATTCGGTCGCATCGGACGCAACGTGCTGCGCTCTGCGGTGCAGAACTTCGCCAATGACATCGAGATCGTGGCCATCAATGACCTGCTCGAGCCCGACTACCTGGCCTACATGCTGCAGTACGACTCGGTGCACGGCCGCTTCAAGGCCGACGTCTCGGTCGACGGCAACACGCTGATCGTCAACGGCAAGAAGATCCGCCTGACCCAGGAACGCGACCCGGCCAACCTCAAGTGGGATGCCGTGGGCGCCGATGTGGTGATCGAATCCACCGGCCTGTTCCTGACCAAGGAAACCGCGCAGAAGCATCTCGACGCCGGTGCCAAGAAGGTGATCCTGTCGGCCCCGTCCAAGGACGACACCCCGATGTTCGTCTACGGCGTCAACGACAAGACCTACAACGGCGAGGCGATCGTCTCCAACGCGTCGTGCACCACCAACTGCCTGGCACCGCTGGCCAAGGTCATCAACGACAAGTGGGGCATCAAGCGCGGCCTGATGACCACCGTGCATGCGGCAACTGCCACCCAGAAGACCGTGGACGGCCCGTCCAACAAGGATTGGCGTGGCGGCCGCGGCATCCTGGAGAACATCATTCCGTCCTCCACCGGTGCAGCCAAGGCCGTGGGCGTGGTCATTCCCGAGCTCAACAAGAAGCTGACCGGCATGAGCTTCCGCGTGCCGACCTCTGACGTGTCGGTGGTCGACCTGACGGTTGAACTGGAAAAGCCGGCCACCTACGCCGAGATCTGCGCCGAAGTGAAGGCACAGAGCGAAGGCGCCCTGAAGGGCATCCTGGGTTACACCGAAGATAAGGTGGTGGCCACCGACTTCCGCGGCGAGACCTGCACCTCGGTGTTCGACGCCGACGCCGGTATCGCGCTGGATTCCACCTTCGTCAAGCTGGTGTCCTGGTACGACAACGAGTGGGGCTATTCCAACAAGTGCCTGGAAATGGTGCGGGTTGTGGCCAAGTAAGTTTCAGCATGGTCTCGAAGAACCCCGGCATGTCCGGGGTTTTTTTATGCGCATGCATCGGTGGGACGGTATGTCGCCGAGCCTGTTGGCGGGACTGTCGGTCGGCAATCAGTGTGTTTGCGTGGTACGGCAGTGTGCTGCAGCCGCTCTTCTCGCATAGCTCTATCCGGCCGGCGGCAACGCGCCTGCGGAGTGAAAAACTCCACAGGGCGTGTCGTCCGGCAAATCCTTGCACGCGGCGACTTTGGCGCGCGCGCCGGGTAGCATGGCGGCGCTAGGGTCGGCCGGATGCCGGCTAAAGGATGCGCGTTGGAAACGATAATCGTGCTGGTGGTGCTGGTGCTGCTCGCGGTACCGGTGGGCGTCGTGATTGCGCTGGTGTGGATCGCCGGATTGCGGCGGCGCGTGGATGCGCTGGAGCAGCGGCTCGCGCACTGGCAGGCTGGCGCTGCGGACGCAGTGGCGCCAATGGCGCCAATGGCGGCGGCAGAGCCGGCGAGACAACCAGCCCCTGCGCCGAGGCAGCAATGGCCTGGATCCGGCAGGTCTGAGGCGATGGATGGGGGGGCTGCCGATGCAGCAGTGACTGCCGGTACGCCCGCGGTCGTGCTGGATGCGCAACCCGATACAGCCGTGCCGCTGCCGCCACCACTTCCTGCCGCGGCTGGTGCAGATGCGCTTTCGGCGGCTGCGCCGCCGTTGCCGGCAGCCGCCGCGCAGGGCGACGCATCATCACGCGCGCAACCGCAACCGCAACCGCAATCGCAACAGCCGCAGTCGCAGCCGCAGCCGCAACCGCAGCCGCAACCGCAGCCGCAGCCGTGGTCCGACGCGCCGGCCGGGCCGGACCCGGTCATGCGCGCGCTTGGTGCGGTGAAACGTTGGTTCACCGAAGGCAACGTGCCGGTCAAGGTGGGCATGCTGGTGTTGCTGGCCGGTGTGGCCTCGTTGCTGAAGTACGCCAGCGACCAGGGCTGGATGCGCATGCCGATCGAACTGCGGCTGGCCGGCATCAGCGTCCTGGCGCTTGCCGGGCTGGTGTTCGGCTGGAAGCAGCGGCTGCAACGCCCCGGGTTCGCGTTGGCGTTGCAGGGGGGCGCGATTGGTGGATTGCTGTTGACGGTGTTCGCGGCATTCAAGTTGTACGCATTGCTGGGCGCAGGCCTGGCGATGGGCATCAGCGTCGTGTTGGTTGCGGGCATGTGCGTGCTGGCAGTGCTGCAGGAGTCGCGCACGCTGGCGGTGTTGGGCGTGCTGGCCGGTTTCCTGGCGCCGATCTGGCTCTCCACCGGCAGCGGCAACCACGTTGCGCTGTTCTCGTACTATGCCGTGCTCAATGCCGGCATCGTGGCCATCGCCTGGACGCGGCCGTGGCGGGTGCTCAACCTGCTGGGATTCGCCTTCACCTTCGGCATCGCCACGCTATGGGGCGCGCTGCAGTACAGCCCGGCAAAATTTGCCACCACCGAGCCGTTCCTGTTGCTGTTCTTCGCCATGTACGTGGCCATTCCGGTCCTGCACGCGCGACGCGGCGATGGCAGCGCGGGCTGGGTGATCGATGGCGGCCTGCTGTTCGGCACGCCGCTGGTGGCCTTTGCGTTGCAGGCGCGTCTGCTGGAAGGCGAGCGTCTGCCGTTGGCGCTGTGTGCGGTGGCGGTGGCCGCGGTCTATGCGGGCCTGGCAAGGTGGCTGCTGCGCCGTGCGTCCACGCGGCTGCTTGGCGAAGCGCATGCGATGCTGGCGGTTGGCTTCGCCACGCTGGCAGTGCCGCTGGCGTTGTCGGCCCGCGCCACCGCCAGTGTGTTCGCGCTGGAAGGTGCGGGCTTGCTGTGGCTGGGCTTGCGCCAGCAACGACGGGTTCCGCAGGTCAGCGGTGTCGCATTGCAGCTGCTGGCGGCCGTCGGCGTCGCCTTCGGCGTGGATGGCTGGCGGTACGACGCCATGGCGGTGGCCAATGCCACCTGCATGAGCGCGTTGCTGCTCGCCATTGCCGGCTGGGCCAGTGCCTGGTTCCTGCGCGATGCCGGGCAGCCGCGTCGCGCATTGGTAGCGTATCTGTGGGGACTGGGCTGGTGGACGCTGTGTGGAGTCCACGAAATCCTGCGCTTTGCCGGCGATCTGCGCAGCGAGCCGGATCTGCTGCTGGGCTTCGTGGCGCTCAGCGTGTGGCTGGCGGCCGAGGTGCATCGGCGCCGGCCAGCAGCGGCCCTGGTCTGGACCGTCGTGGCCGGGCTGGCGCTCGGCGCGCCGTTGGCGTTGTGGCAGAACCACGCGCACGTGCAGCCGTTTGCGCACTGGGGTGCACTGGCCTGGCTGGCGTTCGCGCTGGCAGGCGTGCGTGGCCTGTGGTGCCTGCGCATGCAGCCTGGCAGCGGCGCGATCGTGGCGCAGTTCATCTGGTGGCTGTTGTGGCCGGCGGTGGTGTCGCTGGGCGCGGCCTGGCTGGCGGATGCCTTTGCCCTTGCCAATGGCTGGCGCTGCGCCTTGCTGGCGACCCCCTGGTTGGCAGTGGCCGCGGTCGGCTTGCTGCGCTGGCCGTGGCTGGCGTGGCCGCAGAAAGAGTCGTTCGCGCCCACTCGCAATGCCTTGCTGGGCTGCGTGTTTGCGGTCCTGGGCATCGGCTGGCTGATTGCAGTACTGGACCCGGTCAGCCCGGCGCCCTTGCCGTGGGTGCCGCTGCTCAATCCGGCCGAGCTGGCGCAACTGGCCGTGCTGGCCTTGTTCGCACGTTGGGCCTGGTCCGGGCATGCACCGTCGGCGCTGCACGGCTGGCGGGTGACCACGCTTGGGGTGCTGGGATGGGCCATGATCACCGGCAGTACGTTGCATAGCGTGCACCACTGGGGTGGGGTGGCGTGGGATGCGCGCCTGGTGGAAGCGACGTTGTCGCAGACCAGCCTCACCATCGTGTGGAGCGTGCTCGGCGTGCTGGGCTGGGTGATCGGTTCGCGGCGCGGTCAGCGTGGTCTGTGGCTGGGTGGTGCGTTGCTGATGGGGTTGGTGCTGGCCAAGCTGGTACTGGTCGATCGCCAGCATCTGGGCAATCTGCTCGGCATTGGCTCGTTCATGGCCTACGGGCTGTTGTGCACCGTGGTGGGATATCTGGCACCGGCGCCGCCGCGTGCCATCGTCGAAGGACGCGTTGCCGGCGACGACAGCGCGGGGAAGGATCAGGCATGAACGCACGGCATTGCGGATGGCTGTTGCTGGTGCCGCTGATGGCGCAGGCCGCCGATGTCCGCCCGGACTATCGGCAGCAATGGCCATTGCAGCTGGCGGCGTCCGATGACGGTCTGTATCAGCTGACATTGAATGAGGCGGTGTATCGCAATGCGCATGACGCGGCAGCGCGCGATATCACGGTGATTGATGCGCGCGGCGAAGAAATGCCCACCGCCGCGCTGCCTGCCGACGCGGCACCGGTGGCGGCACCGCGCCGGCACCGCTTGCCGGTCTTCGCATTGCCCGAAGGTGCGGCAACCGGCAAGGGCGATCTGCAGTTGATTGCCGAGCGCGATGCCAGCGGCGCGGTGCGACGCCTGGAGGGGCGTTTCGCCACCGGAACCTCTGCAGCTTCTGCTGTGGGCACTAGTTGGTTGATCGATGCCAGCGCGCTGCGCGATCGTCCGCGCGCGCTGTGGCTGGACTGGGCGGGCGACACACCGGTACAGGCGCAGCTGCGGGTGGAAGGCAGCGACGATCTGCGCGACTGGCGCGTGCTGGCCTCCGATGCCACGGTCATGGCGCTGGACAATCAGGCGCAGCGGCTGCAGCAACGCCGCATCGCCGTGGATGGCGGCGCCCGCTATCTGCGCATCGTGCCGGTGTCGGGCAGCCTGCCGGCGCTGCGGGCGGTGGAGGCAGAACTCGACGGCCTCACCACACCTGCGCAACTGACATGGCTGGACTTGCCCGGCACCGCGCAGGACACCGCGGTGACCTACGTCCTGCCGGGTCGCTTCCCTATTACGCAACTGGATGTCGGTGGTGGCCAGGCCGAGGCAGTGCAGTGGAACGTGGACAGTCGCCAGACCGATGATGCGGTGTGGCTGCGGCGGGCTGGCCCCTGGTTGGCCTATCGGCTCGGTCGCCGCACCTCGCCGCCGCAGCTGCTGTCCGCGCCGGTGCGCGATCGCCAATGGCGTCTGGTGGCGGCCCAGGGGCGCAGCACTGCAGTCCCCGCCTTGCGGGTGGCTTACCAGCCCGAACGCCTGATGTTTCTTGCCCAGGGCCAGCCACCGTACGCGCTGGTTGCCGGCAGCGCGCGCGTCCAGCGTGGCGATGCACCGCTGGCGGACATGTTGCAGGCGCTGCGGCAGCAGCGCGGCACGCAGTGGCAGCCGGCCCAGGCCGCGGTGGCGGCCCGTGCGCAACCGTTGGCGGGTGCGGCGGCACTGCAACCGGCGGCCGCCCCGCACGATTGGAAACGCTGGCTGCTGTGGGCGTTACTGGTAGCAGGCGCCTTGCTGGTGGGCGGTTTCGCCGTGAATCTGCTGCGCAGCAACGGCGCCAATCGCGAGGCCTGAGCCTGCATGCGCCGCGGGCGGTTTGCCGCTGCGGCGCGAAGGTCCGACAATGGGCGCCCCCCGTCGCCAAGGCAGTCGCATTGCCCGTCGTGTCCGACCGACCACCGTCCGCGCCATCCGCACTTGCGGCAGCGGCGCCCGCCCAGCGCACCATCCGGTTGCGGAACGGCGGGCCGATTCCGAACCCTGAATGCCCGATCTCCGCCGCCAAGGCTGTGGTCTCCGAGCCGTCGGCGTCTGCCGCAGGTGCAATGGCGGCGTCGTTGTGAACCGCGGCGCCCGGTCAAGCTGGCGCAGTCGCGCCTTGCGTTGCGTACAGCGCGTGCACGCACGCGCGGCACCGTATACCAATCCCCAATCCCGATTCCCTAATCCCCAGACTTAGCGAGCCACGCCCATGTCCATCGTCCGTATGACCGACCTCGATCTCTCCGGCAAGCGCGTGCTGATCCGCCAGGATCTCAACGTGCCGATCGACAACGGCCAGATCACCTCCGAGCAGCGCATCACCGCCTCGGTGCCCACCATCAAGCTGGCGCTGGAAAAGGGCGCCGCGGTCATGGTCACCTCGCACCTGGGTCGCCCGAAGGAAGGCAGCTGGACCGAAGAAGATTCGCTGGCGCCGGTGGCCGCGCGCCTGACCACCTTGCTGGGTGTGGATGTGCCGCTGGTGCGCGACTGGGTCGACGGCGTGGAGGTGGCGCCGGGCCAGGTGGTGCTGCTGGAAAACTGCCGCATGAATGTCGGCGAGGGCAAGGATGACCAGACCCTGGCGCGCAAGTACGCCGCGCTGTGCGATGTGTTCGTCATGGATGCCTTCGGTACCGCGCACCGTGCGCAGGCGTCCACGCATGGCGTGATCCGCTTTGCGCCGGTGGCCGCCGGTGGCCCGCTGCTGATGGCCGAACTGGATGCACTGGCCAAGGCGCTGGACAACCCGGCCAAGCCGCTGCTGGCGATCGTGGCCGGCAGCAAGGTCTCCACCAAGCTGGAGCTGCTGTCCAACCTGGTCAACAAGGTCGACCAGCTGATCGTCGGTGGCGGCATTGCCAACACCTTCATCGCCGCGGCCGGTCATGACGTGGGCAAGTCCCTGAACGAGCCGGATCTGATTCCCACCGCCAACCAGATCGTGGCCGACGCCAAGACCCGCGGAGCCGAGATCCCGCTGCCCACCGACGTGGTCGTCGCCAAGCAGTTCCTGCCCGACGCGCCGGCCAGCGTGAAATCGCTCGACGCAGTGGAGGCCGATGACCTGATCCTGGACATCGGCCCGCAGACCGCGCAGCGCTACGCCGAGCTGATCGCCAATGCCGGCACGGTGGTGTGGAACGGGCCGGTCGGCGTGTTCGAATTCGCGCCCTTCAGCCATGGCACCGAAACCCTGGCGCGCGCCATCGCCGCATCCAAGGCGTTCTCCATTGCTGGCGGCGGCGACACCCTGGCGGCGGTGGACAAGTACGACATCGCCAAGGACGTCACCTACATTTCCACCGGTGGCGGTGCGTTTCTGGAATTTCTGGAAGGCAAGACCCTGCCGGCGGTGGCCGCGCTCGAGGCCCGCGGCAAGTGAGTGCAGCCACGCTGTTTTTCGATCTGGACGGCACCCTGGTCGATTCGGAGCCAGGCATCGTCGCCAGCATCGCGCATGCCTTCGAGACGGTGGGCCAGCCGCGCCCGTCGCCGCAGACCCTGCGTGCCTGGATCGGCCCGCCGCTGCGCGACAGCTTCACCGAGTGCTTCCCCGACGATCCGGCGCTGGTGCAGCGCGCACTCGGCGTCTACCGCGAGCGCTACGACGCGGTGGGCTGGACCGAACTCAGCGTGTTCGACGGCATCGGCGACGTTGTCACCGGCCTGCAGCACGCCGGTCATCGTCTGGCGGTGGTTACCTCCAAGAATGAGCGCTATGCGCGCCGCATCGTCGAGCATCTGCCATTTGGTGCCTGCTTCGAGAACGTGATCGGTGCCAGCGAAGATGGCGAGCGCCGCTTCAAGCCGGACCTGATCGCCGAAGCATTGCGTCGCCTGGAGATCGACAAGACCGGCTGCGTGATGATCGGCGACCGCCGCATGGATATCGACGGTGCCAATCACCATCGCATCCACAGCATCGGCGTGTTGTGGGGCTTCGGCGACGAAGCCGAACTGCGTGCCGCCGGCGCCGGCGCGCTGGCACGCACGCCGGCCGAGTTGGCAGCATTGTTGCAGGCGTGAGCAGCACGCCGCGGCCGTTGCGTTCGCTTGCGCGCTGCATCGGCGGTGTCGGTGCGCATCACGCAGAGCAGTCTTCACCGCCACCGGGTTAGGGTGGCGACCGTCTGCGTTGCCGCTGGCAGCGTAGACGCAGGCGTACGTACTGTCCCGCACTGTCTGTAAGACATGCCGGAATCGGAGGGTGGCTATGCCGCAATGCCATCCTCGGTACGTGACGTGTGTGTTAAGTTTCGCGGCTTTTACAGGGAGGCCATCATGAAAGAACGTCAACGCCGCACCAAGATCCTCGCCACCCTCGGACCGGCAACGGATGCGCCCGGTGTGCTGGATACGCTGTTCAAGGCGGGCGTCAACGTGGTGCGCCTCAACTTCAGCCATGGCGACCCGTCCGGCCAGGCCAAGCGTGCCGCGGAAGTGCGCGCCGCTGCTGCCCGTGTCGGTGCTGAAGTCGGCATCCTGGCCGACCTGCCGGGCCCGAAGATCCGTATCGAACGCTTTGCCGAAGGCAAGATCAAGCTGACCATGGGCGAGCGCTTCGACCTGGTGGCCGATGCCAATGCGCCGGCCGGCGACCAGCACCAGGTGGGCGTGAGCTACCTCGGTCTGCCGCAGGACGTCACCGCTGGCGACGTGCTGCTGCTCGACGACGGCCTGGTGCAGTTGCAGGTCACCGACGTGCAGGGCGAGCGCATCGTCACCAAGGTGTTGAACGACGGCGTGCTGTCCGACCGCAAGGGCTTGAACAAGCAGGGCGGCGGTCTGTCGCTGGGCGCGCTGACCGAGCGCGACAAGGAACTGATCGGCATCGTCGCCAAGATCGGCGTGGACTTCATCGCGGTGTCGTTCTGCCGCAACGCGCAGGACATGCACGACGCGCGTCAGATCGCCCAGCAGCACGGCTGCGATGCGCAGCTGGTGTCCAAGATCGAACGCACCGAAGCGATCGAGAACCTGGTCGAAATCGTCGAAGCCTCCGACGTGGTGATGGTGGCGCGCGGCGATCTGGGCGTGGAAATCGGCGATGCCGAATTGCCGGGCCTGCAGAAGAAGATCATTCGCGAGTCGCTGGCGCAGAACAAGGTGGTGATCACCGCCACGCAGATGCTGCAGTCGATGGTCGAAAGCCCGATTCCGACCCGCGCCGAAGTGCTGGACGTGGCCAATGCGGTCATCGACGGTACCGATGCGGTGATGCTGTCGGCCGAAACCGCCGCCGGTGCCTACCCGGTGCGTGCGGTGGAAGCGATGGCGCGTATCTGCCTGGGTGCCGAGCACCAGTTCGAATTCGATACCGATTTCGAAGCGGCGCAACGCAACCTGCAGCGTGCCGACCAGGCGATCGCGATGGCGACCATGTTCCTGTCCGAGCACATCGGCCTGGGCGGCGTGGTGGCGTTGACCGAATCCGGCGGCACGCCGCGCTTTTTGTCGCGCTTCCGCTCCAACATGCCGATCTATGCCTTCACCCGTCACGATGGCGCGCGCCGCCAGATGGCGATGATGCGTGGCGTGTTCCCGATCAGCTTCGACAGCCGCGGCCTGACCCCGCGCGAAGCGGCACGTGCGGCGATTCGCCTGCTGGTGGAAAACGAGCGCATGGGACCTGGCGACCGCGTGGTGTTCACCAGCGGCGAGCACATGGAAATGCACGGCGCCACCAACACGCTGCGTCTGCTGGAAGTGGGCGAAGACGGCCGCGCCACCGGTCTGGGCGAGCTGTAATCCCTGTTGACGGCATCGGGCGCATGACCTGAGCCGGACGACGCGACACACAACGGCGGCCCCAGGGCCGCCGTTGTGCTGTGTGGAGATGCCGGCGCCGGCGAGTGCTCGGCCTGGGTCGGCGCGTTGCTCAAGGTCCGTATCCGGCGACTACGTAGCCAGCACAACATCACCGCCGCGCTGCTGTAACGGTGCGGCGGCGACGCGCCATGTGTTTCACAAGGCAAGGCCTGTCCACGACTTCGATTCGGTCTTCCTGCTCGTCGACGAAACGGAAGAGCTGTGAGCGACGTGCGGTGTGACCGGATAGATGACGACGAAAGGAGGGCTAGTCGTAACGTTAGTAGCGCATGCCGCAGGCAGCTCCATGCAACAGACCAACATCCACACACGCCAGCCAACGCATGCGTGGCGCATGTTCAACCGCGCCACCGCAGCTCATTGGCGCGATGCATCACAGCAAAGCAAGCAACAAGCTGCACGTCATGCTTTGCTTTGACGATTCCCGATTCCCGATTCCCGATTCCCGATTCCCGATTCCCGATTCCCGATTCCCGATTCCCGATTCCCGATTCCCGCGATGCGAGCCGCGCCACACATCCTGTCACGCAGGCAAGGTGTAATCGGTTGCAGACATTCCGTGAAGGAATGTGTACGACTTTCGTCGCTATACTTTCGTTCTCCCCCGCAGCTGCCACAGGAACTACATGAGCATCGAACAGCTTGCCGAAACCGCCCAGGCCATGGTCGCCCCGGGCAAGGGCATCATCGCCATCGACGAGTCGACCAGCACGATCGCCAAGCGTTTTGCCAGCGTCGGCATCGAGAACATCGAAGAAAACCGTCGCGCCTATCGCGAACTGCTGCTGACCACGCCCAAGCTGAGCGATTACATCTCCGGCGCCATCCTGTTCGACGAGACCATCCGTCAGAAGACCAAGGACGGCGTGCCGTTCGCCAAGTACATGACCGAGCACGGCATCATCCCGGGCATCAAGGTCGACAAGGGCGCGCAGCCGCTTGCCGGCATGCCGGGTGAGCTGGTGACCGAAGGTCTGGACGGCCTGCGTGCGCGTCTGGAGGAGTACTACACGCTCGGCGCGCGCTTCGCCAAGTGGCGTGCGGTCATCAACATCGGTGAAGACATTCCGTCCGGCACCTGCATCGAGGCCAACTCGCATGCGCTGGCGCGTTACGCCGCGCTGTGCCAGGAGCAGGGCCTGGTGCCGATGGTCGAGCCGGAGGTCATCATGGATGGCAGCCACGACATCGAGACCTGCTACGAAGTCACCGAAGCCACGCTGCGCTCGCTGTTCGGCGCGCTGTACGAGCAGAACGTCGTGCTGGAAGGCACCATCCTGAAGGCCTCGATGGTCATCTCCGGCAAGAGCTGCGAAGAGCAGGCCAGCGTCGAGGAAGTGGCCGAGTCCACCGTGATGTGCCTGAAGTCGACCGTGCCGGCGATCCTGCCGGGCATCGTGTTCCTGTCCGGCGGCCAGACCGACGAGCAGTCCACCGCGCACCTCAACGAGATGCACCAGCTCGGCAATCTGCCGTGGCCGCTGAGCTTCTCCTACGGCCGCGCCATGCAGCAGGCGGCGTTGAAGCTGTGGTCCCAGGACATGACCGGTAACTACGCCAAGGCGCAGCAGGTCATCTATGAGCGCGCCAAGGAAAATGGCCTGGCAGCACTGGGCCAGTGGAAGGGCTGATCAGCTGATCGCGGCCGCAAGGCCGCGTCGCCTGCAAGACCAGAACGCCGGCAGCGATGCCGGCGTTTTTTGTTGCGTGTCGTCGCGGTGATGGATTGCGCCGAGGTGCGGACCAGCGCAACACACGCATGCACACCGCACAGTCACGAGAGGATGACAGCCGTTGCCTACCGGCAATGCCGGTGCCGCCGCCGTTGCTTGACGCCACCGCCTGCACCGGCCTGACGATCGCTTCCGGAGGTGAGGTGGCCCTGGTGCAAGCCGGTCAGGTGACGCCGTGCGCATCAGGGTTGCTGCACATCCGTGCCCCTGCCAGGACGACAATGGTTGTGCCTCGGCGACAGACAACGACCTTGCCAAACGACCTTGCCAATGGTCAAAACGCAACGAGCGCCTTGCGGCGCTCGTCATTGCGGCCTGCACACAGTGCGGCGATCAGGCAGCCGCCGTTTCCTGTGTCGCCAATGCCTGCTGATACGCCTTGTAGGTGGCCTCGTTGTAGGCCACCAGCACGATATGCTTGGGAACCTTGTGCGAGCGTTGCCAATCGCGTGTTTCGGTCACGGCAATGCGTGCGGCCTGGTACAACGGATAGCCGTAGATTCCACAGCTGATCGCCGGAAACGCAATTGAGTGCAGCAGCATCTGCTCGGCCAGCTTCAAGGATTGCCAGTAGCAATTGGCCAGCTGCTCGGGCTCGTTGTGCTTGCCATCGCGCCACACCGGGCCCACCGTATGAAACACGTGGCGGGCTTTCAGATCGAAGCCCTCGGTGACGCGGATTTCGCCGGTGGGGCAGCGTACGCCCGGGCGCACCTGTGGCAGCGCTTCGCAGGCTTGCAGCAACCGTGGGCCGGCTGCGCGATGGATGGCGCCATCGACGCCGCCACCACCAAGCAGTGATTCGTTGGCGGCGTTGACGATGACGTCAACGTCGAGTTCGGTGATGTCGCCTTGCCAGACTTCGATTCTCATGGCGTGATAGTTATGGGATTTGAATGATGAACGCGTGATGGGTGCAGGCGTCGCGGGCCTCCACGCTAGTGGCCATTCATCTCATGGTTTGCGACGCGGCCGCCCTGCCATCCAACCGTCCGGCAGACCAATGAAACCGCAGCGAAGTAGTCGGTGCGTCAGTTCGAAGACGTGGCGCCGGTTCGTTACAGCCAGCGTCTGACGCGTGCGCAGTAATCGATGTAGTGACGGCCGAATTCGACCCGCAGGCGCGCTTCCTCGAACGGGATGACGTAGCCCTGCAGGGCCACCCAGGGCAGCGGCAGCAACAGTACGGCCCAGGGCAGCCCAAGCTGCAGGCACAGGCCGACATAGCTCATGACCAGCGCCAGATACATGGGGTTGCGCGTGAAGCGATAGGGACCGTCCAGTACCAGCCGCGACGGGTGGCCGCTGGGCATGATGGTGGTGCGCCGACGCGCGAACAGCACGAAACAACTCAGCGCCAACGCCAGCCCAAGGCCGGCGAGCAGGCCACCGGCCAGTTGGATCCAGGCCAGGGGCGTTGGTTCCGGCAGTGGCAGCGCCAACACGTCCTGCAGCCATCCGCCGATACCAAGCGCCAGCGCAAAGTGCACGGGCGAGGTCATTTTCACCAGCCATGGCGCCCGCGCAGTGCGGGTGTCGCTGTGTCCATACGGCCGGTTGCTCACCACGGTTCTCCCCACATCACGGCCGTCATCCTAACGTTTCCTTGACACCGACGGGAGTGCGCGACGCATTTAAGAGTGACGTTGGACACGCAGGTCCGGTGGCATCTGGGCGCGTCAGCTATCTACAGGCCAGCACAGGTCTGCGGCTGCGACAGACCGACACCATCGGAACGGCAACTCACACAGTCATCGGTTCAGCCGCCACGCGAGCCGCGTCATGCTCTCAGGCCGCCGTACGCCCGGCCTTCGCTCTTCACAAAGCGCCAAGTCGAATCCTGCCGCACCAAGCAAAAGGCCGCGCTTTCGGCGCGGCCTCATTGCATCGCTTCGAGGGCTGCTCAGGGCAGGCCTGCCAGCCAGTCGTCATCCGAGCCTTCGTTGATGTCGGCGAACAAAGGGGTGGAGAAGTAGCGCTCGCCGGTGTCCGGCAGCATCGCCAGGATCACTGCGCCGGGCGTGGCAGACTCGGCCACGCGCAGCGCCGTGGCGACCGTGCCGCCGCCGGAAATACCGGTGAAGATGCCTTCCTCGGCGGCCAGGCGGCGAGCGATGGTGATGGCGTCGGTGTCCTCCACGCTCAGCACCTCGTGCGCGACCTCGCGGTTGAGCACCTCGGGGACGAAGTCCGGGGTCCACCCCTGGATCTTGTGCGGCTTCCAGTCCTGGCCCTGCAGCAAGGCGGCGCCGGCCGGCTCGGTGGCGGTGATGCGCACTTCCGGCCGCGCCACGCGCAGCACTTCGCCCACGCCGGTGAGGGTGCCGCCGGTACCCCAGCCGGTGACGAAGTGATCCAGCCGGTGGCCGGCGAAGTCGCGCAGGATCTCGGCGGCAGTGGTGTTGCGGTGGTAGGCCGGGTTGGCCGGATTGGCGAACTGGCTGGCCAGGAACCAGCCGTGCTGTTCGGCCAGCTCCCTGGCCTTGCGCACCATGCCGCTGCCGCGCTCGGCCGCCGGGGTCAGGATCACCTTGGCGCCGTAGGCGCGCATCAGCTTGCGGCGCTCGATGGAGAAGGTTTCCACCATGGTGGCGACGAACTTGTAGCCGCGTGCGGCCGCGACCATGGCCAATGCCACGCCGGTGTTGCCGGAGGTGGCTTCCACGATGGTGTCGCCGGGCTTGAGCAGGCCGCGCTGCTCGGCGTCGAGGATGATCGCCAGTGCCAGGCGGTCCTTGACCGAGCCGCCGGGGTTGAACGATTCGACCTTGACGTAGAGCGAGACGTGGTCCGGCGCGAGGCGGTTGAGTTTGACCACCGGGGTGCGGCCGATGGTGTCGAGGATGTTGTCGTACAGGGCCATGGGGTCTCCGTCGGAATCAGGCTGCGTGGGCGAGTGTGGGCGAGTGCGGCGTTGCGATGGGTGAGTGCAGGGCGGGTGGGGTGCCCAGTGGCGCTGCGCCGAACCAGTGCAGCGTCTGCGCCAGTGCCGCCACCTCGCCCAGGATCAATAGCGCTGGGGCACGCACGGCGTGCAACTGGGCGGTGGCGGCCAGCGTGGCCAGCGTACCGGTGATGACGCGCTGCTGCGGGCGCGAGCCGTTTTCCACCAGCGCAAACGGGGTGGCGGATGCGCGGCCGGCCTGCAGCAGCCGCTGCTGGATGCCGTCCAGACCCGCCACGCCCATGTAGAAGGCCAGTGTCTGGCGTTCCTGTCCCAGCGCCTGCCAGTCCAGGGTGTCCAGCGAGTCCTTGCAGTGTGCGGTGATCAGCCGCAGCGATTGCGCGTGGTCGCGATGGGTGAGCGGGATGCCGGCGTAGGCTGCGCAGGCCAGTGCGGCGGTGATGCCCGGGATGACCTGGAAGCCGATGCCCTGCGCGTGCAGGAATTCCAGCTCTTCGCCGCCGCGGCCGAACACGAACGCGTCACCGCCCTTCAGGCGCACCACCCGGCGGCCGGCGCGCGCATGGTCGAGCATCAACGCGTGGATCTGCTCCTGGCGCGTGCTGTGGCCCTGCGCGGACTTGCCGACCTCCACCAGCAGCGCGTTACTGCGGGCCAGGCGCAGAATCTGCGGGCTGACCAGGCGGTCGTGCAGTACCACTTCGGCCTGTCGCAGTGCGCGCAGCGCATGCCGGGTGAGCAGGCCGGGGTCGCCGGGGCCTGCGCCCACCAGGGTCACGCTGCCGGGGGACAGCGGAGCGATGTGCGCATGCTGCGTGGGGGAAGGCGCAGCTTGGGCACTGGCGGGCGTGGGGCTATGGGTCAGCAGGCGGCGGGCACCGGCGGCAGTGCGCAGGGCATCGTTGAGCTCGGGGATGTCGCTGGCGGCGATGGTCAGCCACAACAGCGCGTCGGGCAGGGCCAGCCATGCGGGGTCGAAACGCCCGGCCAGCCAACGCAGGTCTCCGGCCTGGGCCCACTGCTGCAGTTGCGGGGTCAGCGCCGGGGCGCCGACCAGCGGCAGCGCCCCGGCCCGCAACAGCGCGGCAGTGGCGCGCTCGGCCGCGGCGCCGCCGCCGACCACCAGGACGGCACGGCCACGCAGGTCGGCAAGGAGCGGAAACGCAGCAGTCACGGTGAGGGGATCGAAAGGGAGGGCCAGACCGTACCGCCGGCATATAGCCGTCGGAAATGACTTCATACACCCTGAAAATAGCGTTCGGTTATAAGCTGGCCCGCAGAAGTCCTCTACAGTCGACGTCCTTGTGGCGCCTCGCGCTTTTCTGGAGATAAGCCCATGACGCTGACGCAACTTCGTTATCTGGTCGCCATTGCCGATGCCGAGCTGAACATCACGCTGGCCGCCGCGCGGGTGCATGCCACCCAGCCGGGTCTGTCCAAGCAGCTCAAGCAGCTGGAGGACGAGCTGGGCTTCCTGTTGTTCGTACGCAAGGGGCGCAGCCTGGATGCGGTGACCCCGGCCGGGGTGGAAGTGATCGAGCGCGCGCGCGCGGTGCTTTCGGAAGCCAACAACATCCGGACCTACGCCGCCAACCAGCGCCGCGAAAGTCAGGGGCAGCTGACCCTGACCACCACCCACACCCAGGCGCGTTTCGTGCTGCCGCCGGCGGTGGCGCAGATCAAGTACGCCTACCCGCAGGTCAGCGTGCACCTGCAGCAGGCGGCCGAAAGCGCGGCGCTGGATCTGCTCAGCCAGGGCGATGCGGATATCGCGGTGGTCAGCACGGCTGGCGGCGAACCTAGTGCCGGCATCGCGGTGCCGTTGTACCGCTGGCGGCGGCTGGTGGTGGTGCCGCGCGGACACGCGCTGGATCAGCCGAAGCTGGCGCCGGACATGCAGGCGCTGTCCGAACATCCGTTGATCAGCTACGAATCGTCCACCCGGCCGGGCTCGTCGCTGCAGCGGGCGTTCGCGCAGGTGGGGTTGGAGCCCAGCATCGCGCTGACCGCGCTGGATGCCGATCTGATCAAGACCTATGTCCGCGCCGGGCTGGGCGTGGGGCTGGTGGCGGAAATGGCGGTCAGCGCCTACGACGACGATCTACGCGCTTGGCCGGCACCGGCACCGATCGCCGAGTGCATCGCCTGGGCGGTGCTACCGCGCGACCGGGTGCTGCGCGACTACGCGCTGGACCTGGTGCATGTGCTCGCTCCGCAGATCGACAAGCGCGACCTGCGCCGCGTGCTGGATGGAAACCAGGCACCGAACTGGCCGCTGCCGCCGACCTGGGAATCGCTTACCCAGACCATTACCAGCTGACCGACGCGATGACCGACCCCCTGCGTCCGCCGTTGAGCCGGTTGTGGCTGCCCGAGCCCAGTGGCGGCATGTCCCTGCAGCTGTCGGCCAGCCTGGACGGTGGCGAGCACACGCTACTGACCCTGTCGGCCGACGCGCAGGACGAGGCGGTGTGGGTCACGCTGCAGGCCGGCGCGGTGCCGGTGCAGATTCCGCTGGCGACGCTGCGGCAGCTGCTTGAGGTCGCTGTAGAAGAGGTGCATTCGGCAGAGTGGTTTGCGCGCCAGGACTCGGACTAGCTGTGATCTCTCAGTAGGTTGTTCATCCGGGGCATCTCTGGAAGATGGGGGTTATCAAGCCAACCCAGCCCCCAGGAGCCCCGGATGAACCTGCATAAACATGCCCGCTTGAGCCCTCGCGGTCGAGCCCTGCTTGTGGATCGCATCCTTGTTCAGGGGTTGCGCGTGGAAGAAGCAGCGCATGCGGCCGGTGTCAGCGTCCGAACGGCCTACAAATGGCTCAAGCGCTTTAAGGAAGAGGGGGCAGAAGGGTTGACTGACCGTACCTCCCGGCCTCACAAGTGCCCCCATGCCACGCCTAAGCACGTTGTGGATCAGGTCATCGCGCAGCGCCGTGCACGCCATACGTATCGGCAGATCGCCCAGCAGTTG
>NZ_LXNG01000046.1 GCF_001642575.1 Xanthomonas floridensis
TGTGCAGCATGAGTCGGCGTGGCAACTGCCACGACAACGCACCCGTGGAGAGCTTCTTCGGCCTGCTCAAACGCGAGCGGATCAGGCGGCGGATCTACCCGACCAGGGACGCCGCACGCGCCGAGGTATTCGACTACATCGAGATGTTCTACAACCCAAAACGCCGCCACGGTTCAACTGGCGACCTGTCGCCTGTAGAGTTCGAACGGCGCTACGCGCAACGAGGGTCTTGAGTGTCTACGGAACCCTGGGCGTATCAGTTGACGTGGCTTCCTGTCCCGTAGACGAACCTCTCCTACTTTGCGAAGCTGTGCTTTACGGAAGAGGGGAGGCTAGATACATGGAGTTTGTAGGTAAACCCATCACGGGTGAGATGATTTATAACAAGCATGCTGCTGCCATCGCAGACTGTTCTGAGGTCAAGGTTGCAGTTGCCTACGCCACTAAGCCATCCGGCGAGATCCTGCTGTTTGACGACTGCCTCACCAAGGGGAAAAAGCTGACGTTCTATGGCCGCGTCGACGGTTCATGCCCCATCGATCTGCGTATTCTCGACTGGTTCTTGCGTCGTGCATCGCCCAACTTAGTGTGCCATCTTGTGCCGCATTGGCTACACGCTAAAGTGATTTGGTGGGTAGGCCAAGGCGCTTATATCGGTTCGGCAAATCTGACCGATCGAGCTTGGTTCAAGAACTTCGAAGCTGGGGTCTACATTAAACACGAGGAGCTTGAGCACTTTGGGATGGTGCTCCAACTTGAAGCATTCTTCGATGGCCTTTCGCAGAAGTCGTTCCCACTCGATAGAGAGGAATATGAGCGTCAGATCAAACAGGAGAAAAGGAGGGAAGATCTAGTCGGCAAGCTCAACAAGATCGAGAGTGAATTCGAAGACGATCACTGGAAGCTGAAAGACCGCACACCTCCTATCGCCCCTACGCCAAATCGAAAGGCGCGCGAAGCTAAGATCGCAGCTTTCCAAGCCGAATGGTCTCGCACACTCACCTTGATCCGAAATGTTGGCGCTCGTGTTGCTCTTGATGAGAATCGCCCCAGTTGGATTTCATCAGATGTGCCTCAAGGCGTTCAAGGTGATCAGTTCCTTCACGCCTACTATTATCAAGTCGTCAGGCCTCATACTGAAAAAGACGCTTACGAACGCGAATTCCGAAAGAACCGTCTCGATCCAGAGGTTGCACTACGGAGTGGACTGGCCTGGTGGAAGGCAGGCGAATATGAGCATGAGCATGAGGAATCTACCATTTATACGTCGGCGCCGTTGCTGCACGAGCTTCTTGCGCGAGGCAGGATCACCACACTCACCGAAGGTGAATGGGTCGATGCCCTTACCCGCGTATACGCTTTTGGCGATCATGCGATGAAGATCAGCAACCCATACTTGGGCTTGGGCACCGATCCAGGCAGCCAAGCGAAGAGTGAAGCCTTGGCGCGGATACTTTGGAAGCACCAGTCTGGGAACGGCATGACTGCGCCCGAGGTGCTTGATTTCGTAATTTGGGGGAATGGCGATGTGGCCGAGCGTATTTGGCTAGCGAGCCATGATCATGACTACAAGCTTTCGCATATCGGCACTAGCATCCTGGGTGAGGTGGTGGGTTGGGCACGTCCGACTGACTACCCACCACGTAACTCACGCACGAGCAAAGCGCTTCGAGCGCTTGGGAACGACGTCGATGTTCTCGTCTAGCAGCCAAAACTCACCACTGGGCAGGGCTTATTGGACACAATTGTGCGTTGACACGCGAAGTCACGATTGGCTAGAGCACCAACGCAAGACAATCAGAACAAAGACAATAAGCGCGATCCAAGCTCCCGCGCCCATGCGTTTGGGGGAGCTGGTTTTGCGAAGCCCTGGTGATACCTGATGAGAGCTGGGGCGGGGCATGCGAAAAAAAGCATGTTGCGCTGTTTTTTGAAGGGCTTTAGCGACAGGAATATTGGGTGAGGCGAGAAGAAATTTAATGCCGAGAAGCGAATGCGGCCGATGTGAGAGATTTTCCAAAAGGGGTGCTGCAGATCCTGGCAGGGTGCAGTAGCTTTTCTGCCTGCGGTTCAGCTTGCTAAAGAGTGAAAAAATCCAAATGTCCTGAAAAAATCACTTAACGAGGGGGCAGAAATGGCAAAGGTCCGTAAGAAGAAAGCGCCTATGGGAAAGGTCCTGAGCAAAGAGGCGGTTGTTGCGAATTGGCTCATTGACCTAAGGAAGGTCTGAACAACTCCATCTGATACTGCCACAATGGATCAACGAACCGAGCGGACGATCTCGATGCAGCTGAGCTTTGGCGACGCGGAGTACAACGGCAAGCGCAAGCAGACACGGCGCGAGGT
>NZ_LXNG01000047.1 GCF_001642575.1 Xanthomonas floridensis
ACTATTCCGTCGCCTGAAGGGCTACCGCCGGATTTTCACACGCTTCGAGAAGCTGGACGTCATGTTCCTTGGATTCCTCAGCTTTGTGCTGACCGTTGATGGGCTTCGGATGTGTTAACAGGCCCTAGCCATCACTCCAGCCCGCCCAAACCGGCGCGGCAACCGCTACCGAAACCCGGGCGTGGAACACTGCCATGGAGCGCCTTTATCGCAATGATGCCGCTCCGCGCAGCCGGGCCGGCGAACGAAAAGAGTGCCGGCTGCGCCGGAGCCGCTGAATAGCAGCGCCAAGACTTCCCAGGGGCAGCTGCGCCCGACGCCATTTAGCTGGATCCCTCGGGCGTGCGGTCGAGATCCCATGGATTGTCTACCCGCCCGCTCGAACAACAGACCTGGCAGTGGCGTCACGGCGCTGGCCTGCCATCATTCCAATTGCCAACCGCCTCCATTCCCGGCCACCTATCGTATTAAGGTTAGCGTGGAGAAGTGGGTCAAAGGCAATGGCAATGAAACCTTGGAAATAATGGACGACCTCGGGGTCGGGTGCGGCGATTTATTCGGCCCCAGGCATCTGGCAAATGCTGCATTTTTATTTAACTCAACATGGAAGATATACATCAGAAGATGGCACGGAAGGCTTTACGTTGATAATGCGTTTAGAGGCTAGTCATCCGGATAACCACGCCTTCACGCGGTAGAGCTCCCCATTAACGACATCATTATCTCTGTCGCCTGCATTGGAAAAGTCCTCGCTGCACCTCGTTGAGGCCAGAGTTGATGGCATCGGAGAGGGTGGTTTTAACTCTGGATCGAAACACCCACGGTTGTGAAGCAGGCCAGGCGACCTGACCTGAGCGACCTTACCGCCAAGTGGAGTTGCCCACGTCATCCAGCCGCCTGCACCTGTCGGAACGATACCGCCTACATGCGTTATATGAGACCGGGATGTCGATGCGCGCCATCGCCGATGTAGTGGCGCGTGCGCCCAGCACGATCAGTCGGGAGCTGCGCCGCAACCGGCACGCGGCGAAGTATCGGTCCGATCGCGCCCAGCGCATCAGCGCCCATCGGCGTACGCAGGCCAGCCGGCGACCACGCATCGACGCCTAGCGCATCTGCCGGATCGAAGTTCTGCTGAGGGAGGACTTCAGTCCCGAACAGATTGCCGGTCGCACCGGTTTGGCCAGTCACGAATGGATCTATCGGCACATCTGCGCCGATCAGAAGCGCGGTGGTCAGTTGTTCATGCATCTACACAAACGCCGCCGCAAGCGTCGTCGGCGTGGCGTGCGCGATGGTCGCGGGCAACTGACCCATCGACGCAGCTGGACCCAGCGCCCAAGCGTGGTTGAGCAGCGAAGCCGTATCGGCGACGGGGAGCTGGATACCATCAGGGCCTCACACGGGCGCACCGTGGTGGTCAGCATGACCGAACGCCGCAGTCGCCTGCATCTGCTGGCTTATTCGCCTGACGGCACCGCCGAGGACGTGCGCAACGCCATCGTCCAGCGACTGGGGCGGCCTACGCCATTGATACGCCCAGGCTTTCCTAGACATCTCAAGGCCGTGGAAAATGGCAGATTCGGAGGTGTCTATGAGCAGCAAGCGGTATACGGATGAGTTCAAGATTGAAGCGGTCCGGCAAGTGATTGATCGTGGTTTCAAGGTGGCAGAGGTCGCAGAGCGGCTGGGTGTCACGACGCACAGCCTCTACGCCTGGCTGCGCAAGTTCGGCAAGTCTGGCGTGGTGCATCGCGCCGAGGTGGACCAGAGCGCCGAGGTTCGGCGGCTGAAGGCAGAGTTGCGTCGAGTGACCGAGGAGCGCGACATCCTAAAAAAGGCCGCCGCGTACTTTGCCAAGGGGTGAAGGCAAAGTACGCGTTCATGCAAGCCCACTGCGAGGAATTCAGGGTATGCGCGATGTGTCGGGTATTGCGCGTCAACCGGGCGGGTTATTACGCCTGGTTACGCTCGCCTGACAGTGAGCGCGCCAAGGAAGACCAACGCCTGCTGGGATTGATCAAGCAC
>NZ_LXNG01000048.1 GCF_001642575.1 Xanthomonas floridensis
TCGCGCCGTGTCTGCTTGCGCTTGCCGTTGTACTCCGCGTCGCCAAAGCTCAGCTGCATCGAGATCGTCCGCTCGGTTCGTTGATCCATTGTGGCAGTATCAGATGGAGTTGTTCAGACCTTCCCTAAGCCTTTGTCACTGGCAACCTATGCATTCCCACTGCTGCCGGGAGATAGCGCGTATTCATGAAGCCGTATCGTCAGGGTGTGGGCATACCCATTTCGGGCAAGCTCACCCCCAATCGTTCCTTAACCTTTCTCAATGCAGCTGTTTCGGCTCTGATGACAACACCAAATCCCCGGAGGCGTGCTTTCGGGTCGGGATTATCAGCATCGAGCCCCCTGACAGTTTCCCTGCTCACCTCGCATGGACACCCAGGTTCATAGCCCGAGATAACCAGCGTAGAGCCGGGAGCATTCGGCCCCTTCGGTACACCGCTCAATTGAAATTCAAGTACGGTGCTCCAAAAGCCGGACGGATTCGAATACTCCTTGCGGCTGGCAAGCCGAAATCCAGATTGTTCGTAAGCCTCAATGTAAGCGCGTTCTAGAGCATTACGCGACATGCCGACGTGTGATGTTCCTCTATAGGCGGGACTAGTCGCGGCGGATGGCTGGTTCATCAGTAACCCCAGGGTCAAGGTGGCAATAACAATCAATCGACGAGCTTGCATGTTGCGGTCTCCGGTTCTTGGGACATCTTGTTCCCTATAACGATTTCAACGGCCGCCGCCCGTCGGGGGCGGCGGCCATCGCTCAGTCGCGCCGCACCACCAGACCTGTCTGCGCAACCAGCAGATCGATCCCGGACACCGTGCCGCCCAGCAGTGCGGCCCATCCAGTGTTTCCCAGTGCCGTTGAGTACGTTCCGGCCGTGGCCGTCCAGTCGATCACGGGTTGGCTAGACGCCCCGAGGTTGACGACGATGTAGCCACCGCCCTGAACGCTTGCGGCAGAGGCCGACGCACCGACAACAATACTCATCGCATTGTCGCGGGGCGGGTTCTTCGACACCACCAGGGTGATGCTCGCACTGGTGGTCAGCTTGCCGTCGCTCACCGAATAGGTGAAGGCATCCGTCCCCGTAAAGCCCTGCTTCGGCTTGTAGGTGTAGCTGCCGTCGCGGTTGCGCGTCAGTGCACCCTTCGACGGATTGGTCAGGCTCAGCGTCAGTGCGTCGCCGTCCGGGTCGTTGACCAGGCAGTCGAAGTCGATCCGCACGCTGCTGCGATGTAACGGGGTCAGGTTAAGGTCCCGGGCCCTTGCAGATCGCCCGCCGTCTCAGATCGCCGGATGCATGCGCTCAACAGCACCGAGGCCATTGCCCAGCAATGCAGCAGCGTGAGTGAGCGAAGCGTGTCATTGTTGCTAGGGCCTGTTAACACATCCGAAGCCCATCAACGGTCAGCACAAAGCTGAGGAATCCAAGGAACATGACGTCCAGCTTCTCGAAGCGTGTGAAAATCCGGCGGTAGCCCTTCAGGCGACGGAATAGT
>NZ_LXNG01000049.1 GCF_001642575.1 Xanthomonas floridensis
GCTTAGGCGTGGCATGGGGGCACTTGTGAGGCCGGGAGGTACGGTCAGTCAACCCTTCTTCCCCCTCTTCCTTAAAGCGCTTGAGCCATTTGTAGGCCGTTCGGACGCTGACACCGGCCGCATGCGCTGCTTCTTCCACGCGCAACCCATGAACAAGGATGCGATCCACAAGCAGGGCTCGACCGCGAGGGCTCAAACGGGCATGTTTATGCAGGTTCATCCGGGGCTCCTGGGGGCTGGGTTGGCTTGATAACCCCCATCTTCCAGAGATGCCCCGGATGAACAACCTACTGAGAGATCACAACTAGGCGCTGCCGAAGACGGCTGCCTGGCGGCCGATGCAGACGAAGACATTGAAGCCGTTCGGTCGGAATGATACGGTCGCATCGAGATACGTCGCCTCAGGGGAATGCGACATGCTTACGCACCTCGGTCACGCACCACGATCGGGATATCGCGGTAAAGCGAATGGGGATGCACTTGGTGGGGAGGTCAGAGATTACGTACTACACCCCGGTGCTACGCACCTTGTTGACTTCGAATAGTTGTTAGGCCGCACTATGGATCATCGAGTACTTAAAGACTGTGCCATTTTGATCGGATACAACCCCGAGGGGCAATGCGTCTATTCGACTCAAATGCCGCTAAGTGACTACTGGGATGGGGAGCATGTCTGGGATACAGACACTGGCGTTCAAGACTTACGCCTAGAGCGAGTTCGTGGCTACCTGTTCGATAAGTCAGGGGACTGGATTCAGGAGTTTGAGAGCATCTTTGACATTGCCGACGGCATCTACAAATCCGGCTGGCAAAAGCACTCCGACGGGATATATCAAGAGGATGCGGCCTAACAATCCATTCAAGCCGAAGCCGCTTCGCAACTCGGCTTAACCCGGGCGTTAGGCAGTGGTGGAGCAAGTCAGTTGGTGAGTCCGGCTTCTGTCGGTTCGCTGGCATGCTGGCGGTAGGCTCCGGGGGAGTCGTCACCGTTGCTGGGTGCGGTAAGTTCGGTGCTTCGCCCTCGTACGTCATTGCCGCGCTGCGCTCATTGCACTTGGCTTCGGTGGCGTCAGGCGCTGCTGCATCGCCGGGCAACCTCCATCCCGCAGGCTGTGGCACACTCGGTACAGGCGGCAGTGCTGGGGAGCATGGTTGCACCATCGAACCTTGCGGCCACTCACTGCCTAACAACTCATTCAAGCCGAAGTTGCTTCGCAACTCGGCTTAATTCAAGCGTTAGGGATGGTCTGATCAACGCCATCGGAGGATGAGGTAAGCCGCATCGGTCGCGCCAATGACGCTCAGGCCTGCGGTTTTTGGCCGTTTCCGGCGCATGTGCGCGGTGTTGCCCCTGCTACAGGCACACC
>NZ_LXNG01000050.1 GCF_001642575.1 Xanthomonas floridensis
GCTGACGGCGCTCAGATCCTCGATTTTTTGCCGTTTCCGGCGTGTTTGCAGGGTGTTGCCTGCGTTACAGGCGCACGCTCCCCATGGCAGGCAGTAACTGCTTTCGCTTCATCCACAGGTTTGACAGCGCAAACAGCGTCAGCACCTGCGCGGTGTTCTTCGCCAGGCCGCGATAGCGGACCTTGGTGTAACCGAACTGGCGCTTGATCACCCGGAACGGATGCTCCACCTTCGCGCGCACGCTGGCCTTGAAGTGTTCCCAACGCTGTTCCCGAGCACGCTCCCGCTTGTTGCCGATGGCTTGAAGCACCGAACGCTTGGCAGCAATGAAAAATGCAGCCTCGCAGTCCTGCAGTTCTTCGCGCTTATCCGCACCGGTGTAGCCGCTGTCGCCAAACACGCTGTCTTCTTTGCCATGCAGCAATGCGTGCGTCACCGTGACGTCGGCGACATTGGCCGCTGTGCAATGGACGTGGTGCACCAACCCGGAAAATTCATCCACGCCGATGTGCGCCTTCATCCCGAAATACCACTGATTGCCCTTCTTGGTCTGACGCATCTCAGGGTCGCGCGCATGGTCGGCATTCTTGGTCGAACTGGGCGCCGCGATCAGCGTCGCATCGACGATCGTGCCCGACCGCAGGCTCTGGCCCTTGCGCGCCAGGTGCGCGTTGACCGCTTCCAGCATCCGCGCGGCAAGGCCATGGGTCTCCAGCAGGCGCCGAAAGTTGAGAATCGTGGTCTCGTCCGGAACGTTGTCCAAGCCACCGAGCTGGGCAAAGCGCCGCAAGGTCGGGATCTCGTGCAGCGCTTCTTCCATCGCCGGATCGCTCAATGCATACCATTGCTGCAGCAAATGAATCCGCAACATCGTCGCCAGTGCGTACGGCTGCCGACCTGGCCGCCCCGATACTGGATAGTGCGGCGCGACCAGCCCGAGCAGTTGCTGCCACGGGACGACCTGCTCCATCTCGGCCAGGAAGATCTCCCGGCGCGTCTGCTTGCGCTTGCCCAGGCCCTCAGCGTCACCGAACGTCAGTTGCATGGATCACCCCTCAACATCAGGCGGGTAGTGTCGCGTATCTGTGGTGCGTTGTTCAGAGGTTCCCTAGTGCACGATACGAGAGGCGCATACTACTGGGCGTCTCATTGTTAGATCGTCACGTTACACAAAACGCGATTCCAAGCCACTTCTCAGGTAAATAATTCTCCCAAGATCGCGAGGTCATCTTGCGGAGCAAATGCTCCGCAAGATGGTTTAATACTAATTATCAATAGAACACAGTAACTGAAGTATCAGTTGTTTTTACGCCATAATTACATTACGGAGTGAGCCCCGCAGCAGCAGGCCCATTAC
>NZ_LXNG01000051.1 GCF_001642575.1 Xanthomonas floridensis
CACCCCATGAGCAACACCGTTTACATCGGCGCGAAGGAATATTTCCCCGGCATCGGCAAGATCGGCTTCGAAGGCCGCGACTCCGACAACCCGCTCGCGTTCAAGGTCTACGACGCCAACAAAAAAATCGGCGACAAGACCATGGCCGAGCACCTGCGTTTTGCCGTGGCCTACTGGCACAGCTTCTGCGGCAATGGCGCCGATCCGTTTGGCCCGGGCACGCGTGCGTATCCGTGGGATGCGGGCAACACCGCACTGGGCCGCGCCGAAGCCAAGTCCGATGCCGCGTTCGAGTTCTTCACCAAGCTCGGCGTGCCGTATTACTGCTTCCACGATATCGATCTGGCACCGGATGCCGATGACATCGGCGAATACGAAAAGAATCTCAAGCATATGGTGGGCATCGCCAAGCAGCGCCAGGCCGAGACCGGCATCAAGCTGCTGTGGGGCACCGCCAACCTGTTCTCGCACCCGCGCTACATGAATGGTGCATCGACCAATCCGGACTTCAACGTGGTGGCGCGTGCGGCGGTGCAGGTCAAGGCCGCGATCGATGCCACTGTCGAGCTGGGTGGCGAGAACTACGTGTTCTGGGGCGGCCGCGAAGGCTATGCCTGCCTGCACAACACCCAGATGAAGCGCGAGCAGGACAACATGGCGCGCTTTTTGACCCTGGCACGTGATTACGGCCGTGCGATCGGCTTCAAGGGCAACTTCCTGATCGAGCCCAAGCCCATGGAGCCGATGAAGCACCAGTACGACTTCGACAGCGCCACGGTGATCGGCTTCCTGCGTCAGCACGGGCTGGATCAGGACTTCAAGCTCAATATCGAAGCCAACCACGCGACGTTGTCGGGCCACAGCTTCGAGCATGACCTGCAGGTGGCATCCGATGCCGGCCTGTTGGGCAGCATCGATGCCAACCGCGGCAACCCGCAGAACGGCTGGGATACCGACCAGTTCCCGACCGACCTGTACGACACCGTCGGCGCGATGCTGGTGGTGCTGCGGCAGGGCGGGCTGGCACCGGGCGGCCTGAATTTCGACGCCAAGGTGCGGCGCGAATCGTCCGACCCGCAGGATCTGTTCCTGGCGCATATCGGCGGCATGGATGCGTTCGCACGCGGGCTGGAAGTGGCCAACGCACTGCTGACCTCCTCGCCGCTGGAAAGCTGGCGCAAGGAGCGTTACGCCAGCTTCGACAGCGGCGCCGGTGCGGCGTTTGCCAACGGCACCAGCACGCTGGCGGACCTGGCCAGCTACGCCGCCGGCAATGCACCCACGCAGATCAGCGGGCGCCAGGAAGCCTACGAGAACCTGATCAA
>NZ_LXNG01000052.1 GCF_001642575.1 Xanthomonas floridensis
TCGCGCCGTGTCTGCTTGCGCTTGCCGTTGTACTCCGCGTCGCCAAAGCTCAGCTGCATCGAGATCGTCCGCTCGGTTCGTTGATCCATTGTGGCAGTATCAGATGGAGTTGTTCAGACCTTCCCTAAGGCAGTACGCCGGGGGCGGCGGCCTACGCACTTGCTTCAAGATCCCGTCAGAAATTGAGGCGCAGATAACCAACCTGCGCCAAGAGTATCTTGCAACCTTGAAGATTCTCTCGGAGAGATCTGGCGTTTCACCCAAGCAGAAAGGCCTCTTGTTTGAAAACGCAATGGAAATCTTGGCCGAGTTCAAAAACGCCCATGCGGCAGCGGCCTAACAAATCATCCAGGCCGACGCCACTTCGCGGCGCGGCTTAACTCAGGTGTTAGAACTCAGGGGGAACTATGTCGCGCGTCGTCAAAGAGATCCGTGCCACCGGCACTTCAGGGAAAGTAGCCGGCAAGCCATTCTTCGCGGTAGCGAGAGGCGGCAAATACACCTTGCACTCCGAGGATCTTGCGGCAAAAAGCGGCAAGCCTCTGCGCTACGGAGTCAATAAGGTTCTTGTTGATACGCTCGAAGAAGCGGCTGATCTTCTTGCCACAGGAAGCTTTCATATCCGCGTTTACAACGCGGAGCACAAGCAATCCAACCTACGCGCTCCAGACCAGGTGGTAGTTACGTGAGCCTGAGTTCTAACAGTTCATTCAAGCGGACGCCGCTTCACGGCGCGGCATAATTCAGGCGTTAGTGCCCATGAGAGGCTTTCGGGTGTCAGAAGTAGAGAACAACTGCCATGTGTACATACTTGCCAGCGAATCACAGGGCCTCGTAAAAGTTGGAAAATCCAACAATGCCAGGCGCGTTCCACACTTGATAGAGATGTGCTACGGCGGAGCCGAGGATTGGCGGCAGGTGGGAATTTTCTCGTTGGCCTCCAACCACGCTGCCGTCGCAGTTGAGAGTATGATTCACGCGCGCCTCGCCAACCAAGGGTTTCGTCGTGGTCGCTTTCCTTGGTTAAATCGATTGAATAACCGTCCGAGCTTTGCGGATGAGTGCTTTACTTGCAGCGCGGAGCATGCCATTTCCACCAGCGAGCACATGGTTTCTGTGTACCAAGCAAGCGTCGCTTGATGGCTGCTAATACTTCATTCAAGCCGACATAGCTTCTCGGTGCGGCTAACTTAGGCATTAGGGAAGGTCTGAACAACTCCATCTGATACTGCCACAATGGATCAACGAACCGAGCGGACGATCTCGATGCAGCTGAGCTTTGGCGACGCGGAGTACAACGGCAAGCGCAAGCAGACACGGCGCGA
>NZ_LXNG01000053.1 GCF_001642575.1 Xanthomonas floridensis
TCCGGTCGAGCACACCGGCCTTGGCCCAACGGTTCATGCGTGTATAGACCGTGTGCCAGTTGCCAAAGCGCTTGGGCAGGCCCCGCCATTTGCAGCCATGCTCTGCGACGTAAAGGATGGCGTTGACCATCTGCAGGTTGGTCATGCTGACATTGCCGCGCTGCGCAGGTAAGCAATGTTCAATGAGGGCAAATTGTGCGGGCGTGATCTCCATGCCAGATAGTTTAATCGCTTATCTCATTAGTGTTAACACGCCCTAGATGCATGTGCGGCGGGCTGATACAGAGCAAGGTACTCTCCCAAGTCTAAACCGGCCAGCCTACCGGATGCGGGGGCTGACGCGCTGACTGGGACAGGCACAGCGTTAGGGGGCGGTACTCAAATCCCCAAGCACATCGTCCACCTGCTCGGCCAGGTGCTGCAGGCAGTGCGCCCATTGCTGCAGCGGAATCGTTGGCGACCCCAGCGTGCCCTCGTCGCGGGTGCGCGGAGCGGCCAGAGTAGCGAGCAGGCGCAATTGATCGCGTACGCGTAGCAGGTGGTATTGCGTGCCTTCGGACATCCGGTACCCGGGTTCGTCGTGCATGGCGCATCTCCTTGGCCTGAGACGACTCCCGCTGCACAACGCAGCGGGATGCCGGGAGGCTAGAAACCGCAGACAGCCGGCGGGCTTATTCCCCTTGCGGGTGTTGTATTCGCCGCCCTCCCGGCGCAAGAACGCCGAGCAGTGCCAGGCCAGATGGCCAAGCACAAAAAACCCACCAAATTCTCGGAGGTGGGTGCCGCTGTCTGTGTGGAGTTTCTAGGCTCCGTGTCAGAGTGTGCGGGGACCGGTTGGCAGGGTCAAGCGCGCTGTCTGGCGAGGTCTCTTCATCCGCCGGCGTCACTGCTTACGGGCGCTTGTCCGCACTTTTCGAAGGCTGCCACAGATGCTTACGCCCTCGAGCATTAGATGTTCGTGGTGATCTAAGGAAGGTCTGAACAACTCCATCTGATACTGCCACAATGGATCAACGAACCGAGCGGACGATCTCGATGCAGCTGAGCTTTGGCGACGCGGAGTACAACGGCAAGCGCAAGCAGACACGGCGCGAGGT
>NZ_LXNG01000054.1 GCF_001642575.1 Xanthomonas floridensis
GCCAGTTGATCCCGCATCTTGGCGTTGAGGATGACCAGCAACTTGCGCATGGCCGCCACCAGAGCCACCTTGCCAGCCTTGCCCTTGGCACGTAGGCGTTGATAAAACTCGCGCAGCGACGGGTTGAAGCGCACTGCCACCAGGGTGGCCATGTACAGCACCTGGCGGATGCCGGCCCTCCCGCCCCAGATGCGCCGTACCCCGCGCATCGCGCCGCTGTCGCGCGCCAGCGGTGCCACCCCGACCAGCTTGGCGATGGCCTTGCCGCTCAGCCGGCCCAGTTCGGGCAGCTGTGCCGCCAGGCTCGCCAGCAGCACCGGGCCGACACCTTTGACCTGACGCAGCACCTGCAACTCTGCACGCGCGGCCAACTGCTGGGCGATGCATGCGTCCAGCTGGGCTAACTGCTGTTGCAACTGCCGCACGCCGATCTGCGCCTGTTGCTTGAGCCAGGCATCGGTAAGCGTAGACAGCTGCTGGCGCTGCTGCTGCACTACGGCCACCACCTGCATCCGCCGCTGCTGATAGGCGCGCAGTTGCCGGCGCCAGTCCTCCAACGGCTGATAGCGTGTCAGCGGCAGCACCGCTGCCATGTGCGCCAACGCACGCGCATCCAGCCGATCGGTCTTGGCCAGCTGACCGGTGGCCTTGGCAAAATCGCGCGCCTGGCGCGGATTGACCCGCACCATCGGCAGGCCGGCAGCATGCAGCGTATCCAGCGCCAATTGCTCAGCGCCCCCGGTTGCTTCCACCACCACCTGGTGCAGCGTCAGCGGCGCCAGCCAGTCACGCAACTGACGCAGCCCCGCGGCCTGATTGGCAAACCGCCGCGCCTGCTGCAGGCCATGCACATGCACGTCCAACCACTGCCTGCAGACATCGATTCCGACACTCTCGCTCATGATCAACTCCGCTATGCTCGACGGGTCGAGAGCTCTCCTGTGCAGCCCAGCCTTATCGTTACGAGCGCCTACTCGAGCAACTGTTCGGGCGTTTGCCAGGAGATTGCGGCGTGGCGAGCTGGCTCTCC
>NZ_LXNG01000055.1 GCF_001642575.1 Xanthomonas floridensis
TGCCTGTAGCAGGGGCAACACCGCGCACATGCGCCGGAAACGGCCAAAAACCGCAGGCCTGAGCGTCATTGGCGCGACCGATGCGGCTTACCTCATCCTCCGATGGCGTTGATCAGACCATCCTTAGACGAACACCAAACATCTTCGGGGTATGCAGATGAGAACGTCCGATTCAATCGTAAAGATTCTTGCGCCTGCCAGTAAAGTCTGGAAGGCGTTGACCGTGCCTGAGCTAGTCAAGCAATGGCAGTACGGCTCCGACCTGCTGACCACGTGGGAAGTAGGGACCCCAATTATTTTTCGGAACGAATGGAATGGGCAAGTCTTTGAGCAGAAAGGCACGGTTCTTGAGTTCTTACCGGAGTCGCGCCTTAAGTACTCATTGTTCTTCCCGCGCCCCGACCTACAGGACATTCCAGAGCACTACTTCTTCATGACCTATGAGCTGACCGAGAGTGTCGGAAGCTGCTCTTTGCTTGTGCGTCAGGAAGACCCTCGTCCTTCCCCGCCAAATAAGTCATCTGGCGGAGATGATGGGCCTGACGTGTTTTCGTATTTGAAAGAACTTGTTGAGGGCAATATGTCGTGATCGAAAGTTGGCCTAAAATTCAGGTCTTCGCGGATCACGGTGGTTCAACTTGGCGTTTTCGGTTAACGCGTGCGGGAAGCTGGCGATGATCTTGAGCTTGAGGAAATCCTCGTCGCGATAGCCGTAGGTGCTGCGCTGCATGACCGGGATCTTGTGGTTGAGGCCCTCCACCAGGCCAAAGCTGACCTTGTTCTCTGGCCTGTAGTACGCCGCGACGCCTTCCCGGTGCCGCTCGATCATGTAATGACCCACTGAAAATCAGCTCAGGGTGCTAGTTTTCGAATGCGTTGCACTGCAGTCAGATGCAACGCACCCGCCACTCACTTCAGGCAGTGGTGCCCCCCAAGCATGCGCGCAACGCGCGCAGCTTCTCCACGGGTCACAGATTCCAATCGATGCGCATGCCCGCGATCAGGGCGTTCTTCAGATCGTTTGTGCGGGTGGGCTCGTTGAACTGGTCGGGGTTGATCACGTAATGCAGGTTCGGGGCGATGCGCAGGCGCTTGGTGACCTGGATGCCGTAGCTGAGCTCCATCATGATCTGGTTGTCGGCCGGGGTGCCGGTGCCGCCGGCCGAGGCGCGGGCCAGGCGCAGGTTTTCGATCGCCTCGTCGCTGTATTTCTGCTGGGTGATCACAAACGCAATGTTGTCCTGCGGGCGGCTGGCGAAGGTGCCTTTCTGCACCAGGCCCAGTTGCACGAAATGATCTTCGATGGCTTGGCCGCCGGTGCTCTTGAGGATGGCGGCGAATACGGTCAGGCCCTGGGTGCCGGACGGGTCGGGGTTGGTGACCTGCTGCTCGAAGCGGCCGAACAGGCCCGAGCGCCCCTGCTTGTTTTCATAGCCCAGCCCGCTGAGCACGGCGGGGTTGCCGTTACGGTCGCGCAGCGGGTCGGTGTAGTCGGAGTTGTCCTGCCAGCCGCCGAGTTCGTACATCGCCGCCAGGGTGCCGTCGCCGCCCTTGTTCTTGTAGCCGATGGCATACGGCACCACCACGCCGGTGGTGTCGTCGGTGCTCCACTTCAGGCCGTGCTGGCCGTCCTGGGCCTGCACCGGGTTCACTTCATACGCGCCGACATGCACATAGACCTTGGGCGTGACCCAGGCGGTGGCGTGCGCGGCCCAGCTGGAGACCGGCCAGTAGGTGAAATTGCTGGTGCGGAACACGAAGGTGGGGTTGCCGCAGGCCGAGTTGCCCTGGAAGTACTGGCACAGGTCCGAGCCAAGGAAGTGGATGTTGGCCACGCTGCGGCCGGCTTCCAGTTCCAGGCGGTCGTTGAAGAGTTTTTGCAGCAGGGTGAAGTTGGCCAGACGCGTGCCCTGGCCGCCGTAGATCTCCTGCACCGAGGTGCTGTTGCCGATGCTGCTGTTGGCCAGGTTGGTGCCGTGGCGGTTGGAAACGTACAGCTTGACGGTGGCGCCGCCCCAGCCGAACAGGCGGTCCATGTCGACATCGGTGCCGACCATCAGCTGGCCGGCGTAGGCGTCGCCACTCTTACGGCCGCCGTCGATCATCGAGGCGGCTTCGCCGGTGTAGCCGAGCTTGAGCTTGAAGGCATCGGCGGCGTCCTGCGCCTGGGCGAGTGGGGCGATCGCCAGCGCGAGCGACAGGCACAGCAGGCGGGGATGGGCGCGGCGGGAGGGCAGGGCAGTCATGGCGGGACTCCGAACAGAGAGGGCGTGGCCAAGGTGGCGGACGCGACAGTACGTGGGTGGGCAAGCCGCTGGCGGCGCACATCGGCACGCGGCGCAGCGGTGATCGATCAGGGGCGACGCGCGTCCGGCGCGTCGGGTGCGGCGGCCATCGGCCACCGCAGGTGCCGGCGTCAGGCGACGACGTCGGCTACCGGCTTCTTGAGCACGCGCAGGGCAATCGCGGTGACCGCCACGCCGGCGAGCAGCGCCAGCACATACATCGCCAGATGGGTGACGGCGTTGGGGATCAGCAGCACGAAGATGCCGCCGTGCGGGGCCTTCAGTTCGGCGCCGACCGACATCGAGATCGCACCGGCCACGGCCGAGCCGATCACCAGCGCCGGGATGGTGCGCAGCGGGTCGCGGGCGGCATACGGGATGGCACCCTCGGTGACGAAGGCCAGCCCGAGCACGCCGGCAGCGGTGGCCGAGCCGCGTTCTTCGACGGTGAAGCGGTTGCGGAACACCCAGGTGGCCAGCGCGATGCCAAGCGGCGGGGTCATGCCGGCCACCATGGCGGCCGCCATCGGGGTGTAGACCTGGCTGGCGATCAGGCCGGTGGAGAACGCATAGGCGGCCTTGTTGACCGGCCCGCCCATGTCGAAGGCCATCATGCCGCCGAGCAGCAGGCCCAGCAGCAACGCGCTGCTGCCCTGCATGCCGCGCAGCCAGGCGGTGAGCCAGGCCAGCAGGTCGGCCACCGGTTGGCCGAACACGTACATCATCGCCAGGCCGACCAGCAGGGTGCCCAGCACCGGCAGGATCAGCACCGGCTTGAGCCCTTCCAGGGTGCGCGGCAGCTTGATGTAGCGGTTGAGCGCGGCCACGCCGTAGCCGGCGATGAAGCCGGCAATGATGCCGCCGAGGAAACCCGCATTGAGATTGGCCGCGACCAGCCCGCCGATCATGCCCGGCGCGATGCCGGGGCGGTCGGCGATGGAGTAGGCGATATAGCCGGCCAGCGCGGGCACCATCAGGGTGAAGCCGGCCTTGGCGCCGATCTGGAACAGCGACCAGGCCAGCGTGCCCTGGTGCGCGTCGTCGCCGGCATAGATGCCGCCGAGCGCGAAGGCCAGGGCGATCAACAGGCCGCCGGCAGTGACGAAGGGCAGCATGAACGACACGCCGGTCATCAGGTGCTTGTAGGCGCCGGTGCGGCCGTTGCCCTTGCTTGCGGTCGTGCTGGCGGCGGTGCCGGTGGCCGGCGCCGCGCCGCCGTGCACGCCGGCCTCGGCCAGCGCCTTGTTGATCAGGGCCGGCCCGTCGTTGATGGCCGGCTTGGTGCCGCTCTTGAGCACGCGCTTGCCGGCGAAACGGGCCAGGTCCACTTCGCGGTCGGCCGCGATGATGACCACATCGGCCGCGCGGATTTCCTCGTCGGTCAATGCGTCCTGCGCGCCCACCGAGCCCTGCGTTTCCACGCGCATTTGATGGCCAAGCTTCTTGGCAGCCTGCTGCAGGCCTTCGGCGGCCATGAAGGTGTGCGCGATGCCGGTAGGGCAGGAGGTGATCGCGACGATGCGCTTGCTGGCATTGGAAGACACACCGTCCGCAGCGGACGCAGCGTCAGCGCTGGAGGTGACGGCGAGCTGGCCAACGGCGGCGGCCGGGTCGTCCAGCACCGCGCCCAGGCTCAGACGCAGCACTTGCGCGTCGCCGAAGCGGCCGGTGTCGGCGTCGTCATCGCCGATCACCAGCACCTGGGACGCGCCAGTGGCCAGTTCGGCGGGCAAGGCGCCAAGTACGCCCTGGTCGCTGCGGATTTCGATCGTCACGCTACGCCCGGCGGCGGTGGCCGCGCGGCGCAGCGCTTCGGCCGCCAGGACGGCCTCGGTGCTGCGTTCGCCGGCGGCGATGACCACGATGGAAGAGGACATGGCAAAACTCCTGCTGTATTGCGGTCGCCGGTGTGGCCGGCGGGGGGATAGGCGAGGCTTAAGCGCGCGGGTGTGGCAGGCCGGGGTTGCGCAGACGCGTGGCACCAGGCGTGGACATGCCCTTGGAGCGCGGCGGCGGCAAACAGAGGCTCACGACAGCATCTCGATCACGACCTGGCGTGCGGCGCGGCGCACGCCATCGGCCGTGATCCGGCGCGCGTCGCCGCTCTCCAGCCGGCACATCGAAAACGCCGTGGCCAGCCGTGCGCACTGCTCCAGATCGGTGGCCGCATCCAGCAGCGCGGCGGCCAGGCCGGCCACCATCGCATCGCCTGCGCCAACGCTGCTGCCGTGCGCCAGCCGTGGCGGACGCGCGATCAGTCGCTGGTCGCGCTGCACGAACAACGCGCCGTCGGTGCCCATCGAAATCACCACCAGCTGGATGCCGCGCGCGAGCAGTTCGTGCGCAGCGGCGCTGAGCGCGGCGCGATCGGTGAGCGGGCGGCCGGTCCAGGCTTCCAGTTCGTGGCGGTTCGGCTTGACCGCATAAGGCAACGCGTCGCGCGCGCAGTTCAGTGCGGCCACCAGCGGCGCGCCGCTGGTATCGAGCAAGACGCGTGCACCGGCGGCGCCGGCCTGGGCCTGCAACTGCGCCCAGCTGTCGTCGGGCAGGCCGGCAGGCAGGCTGCCGGACAGCACCACCGGCAGGCCGGGGCGCAGCAGCGGGGCGAGTTGATCGGCCACGCCTTGCAGATGCGCGCTGGTCAGTTGCAGGCCGGGCAGGTTGATGTCGGTGGTGTCGTTGCTGCGCGCTTCCACCAGTTTGAGATTGGTGCGGGTTTCCCCGGCCACGCGCTGGCAGTGGTCGACGATGCCGCGCTCGCGGAACAGCGCTTCGAACACGCCGGCATTGCCGCCGCCGAGCACGCCGAGTGCGGCCACATCGGTGCCCCAATCGGCCAGGCACGCCGCCACGTTAATGCCCTTGCCGCCGGCATCGTTGCGCACGCTGCTGGCGCGATGCACTGCGCCGGGCTGCAGGCTGTCGAGCCGGATGGTCTGGTCGATCGCCGGGTTCAGCGTGACGGTAATGGCCTGCAGGCTCATGCCACGTCCCCGCGCTGCGCTTCCAGTGCGCGCACCTGTTCGGCGGTTTCGCAGTCCAGCGCCTGTTCTGCCAACTGCCGCAACTGGTCGATCGACGACGCGCGCAGGCGCGCTTTCACCGAGGGGATGTCGTTGGGCGTCATCGACAGTTCCTGCACGCCCAGGCCGGCCAGCAGGCTGGCACCGAACGGGTCGCCGGCCAGACCGCCGCACACGCCGACCCAGCGGTCGTGCTTGCGCGCCCCTTCAATCGTGCTGCGGATCATGCGCAGCACGGCCGGATGCAGGCTGTCGGCCTCGGCGGCCAGCTCCGGGTTCTGGCGGTCGATCGCCAGTACGTACTGGGTGAGGTCGTTGGTGCCGATCGAGAAGAAGTCCGCATGGCGCGCCAGCACGTCGGCCTGCGCGGCGGCGGCCGGCACCTCGATCATGATGCCGATCGGAACCTCCGGCGCGTCCAGCTCGGCGCGGAGGCGTGCGCAGATCTCGCGCAAGGCGATCAGCTCCGGCACCGAGGTGATCATCGGGAACATGATCGACAGCCGTGCACCGTCCTTGGCCGCGCGGTACAGCGCCCGCAGCTGCGGCTCCAGCAGGTCGGGCCGACGCAACAGCAGGCGCGCGCCGCGCACGCCCAGGAACGGGTTTTCCTCGTGCGGCAGTTCCAGATGCGCCACCTGCTTGTCGCCGCCGATGTCCAGCGCACGCACGATCAGCGGGCGGCCGTCCAGTGCCTGCGCCATCGCGCGGTAGGTCGCGTACTGCTCGTCTTCGCTGGGCGTGCTGCCGCTTTCCAGGAACAGGAATTCGGTGCGCATCAGGCCGACGCCTTCGGCGCCCTGGGTCAGCGCCATCGCCACCTGGTCGGGCAGGTTGACGTTGGCGCCGATGTCGATGTGGTGGCCGTCGGTGGTTTCGGCCGGCAAGGCGCGCTGCGCGGCTTCGCGCTCGCGGATGGCCTGTTGTTCGGCGATATGGGTGCGCGCGGCGTCCAGATCCTGCTCGGATGGATTGAGATAGAGCCGGCCGCTGCTGCCATCGATGATCGCGGTGACGCCGTCTTCGATATCCATGAGTTGGCCGCCGGCCGCGACCAGCGCCGGCAGGCCCAGGGTGCGCGACAGGATCGCGGTGTGCGAGGTCGGGCCGCCCTGCGCGGTGGCCAGGCCAAACACGCGTGCGGTGTCCAGGTTGGCGGTATCCGACGGCGACAGGTCGCTGGCCAGCAGGATGCAGGGCTGGTCGGGCAGGTCGGTGAGGCCGGCGCCCGCCGCAGACGGGTCGAGCTGGGCCAGCACGCGGCGGCCGACATCGCGCAGGTCGGCCGCACGGCCGGCCAGCACCGGGTTGCCCAGCGCCGCCAGGCCCGAGGCGATCTGTTCCACCGCCTGATGCCACGACCATGCCACGCCGTGGCCTTCGACCATCAGCTGGCAGGTGCGGGTGATCAGATCGGTATCGTTGAGCAGCTCGGCCTGGGCCTTGAAGATGGCCGCGTCCGAGGTGCCGAGCCGGCGCTGGGTGTCGTCCTGGATCGCCGCCAACTGTTGGCGGGTGCGGGTCAGCGCGTCGTGCAGCAGCGCGCCACCGTCGCCCAGGCCGACCGGTTGATCGGCCACCTCGGTCTGCGCCGCGCGCAGCCGGTGCACGATGCCGATCGCCACGCCCGGGCTGGCGCCGATGCCGACGATGGCCGGCTGCGCCTGCGGCGGCGTCCAGCCCACCACCGGGGCGGCGCGACGTTGCGCGGCGCGTTCGGCATCGGCTTTTTCCTGTGCGGTCAGGCTGTCCATCACTGCGCGCAGGCGCTTGAGCAGCGCGGCGGCATCGGTGCCTTCGGCCGAGACGGTGATGCTGTCGCCGGCACGCAGGCCCAGCTGCAGCAGGCCGACCAGGCTCTTGGCATCGGCAGCCTGGTCGCCGGCCCGCACCTGCGCGCGCGCCGAGAAGCCGCGCGCGGTCTCGGCCCAGCGGGTGGCCGGGCGGGCGTGCAGGCCGCTGGGGTAGGCGATGGTCCACTCGAAGGTTTCGGCCAGATCGGTGGCTGGCGCGGCGCTGGTGTCGGGCGCGCGGTCGCCGGTGAGCGCGGCCACGATCACGCCGGGGTCGTCGGTGGTGAACAGCGCTTCCAGCTGCGCCGGGTCCTGGATCAACCGGGTCAGCCGGCGCAGCAGGGTGATATGGGTGTCGGACTGGGCGGCGATGCCAACCACCAGCCGGGTGGTCTGGCCGGGATTCCACTCCACGCCCTCGGGCAGCTGCAACACCGCGATCCCGTCGCGGCGCACCAGGTGGCGGTCTTCGCCGACCCCGTGCGGGATCGCCAGGCCATGGCCCAGAAAGGTGTTCGCCAGGCCTTCGCGGCGTCGCATGCTGGCGTCGTAACCGGGCGCCACGCAGCCGGCGGCGACCAGCAATTGCGCAGCCTGGGCGATGGCATCGTCCTTGTCGCGGGCCTGCGCACGCAGACGGATGAGCTCGGGAGTGACGGGGGCGGGCGACGGAGAAGACAAGGCGGGCTCCGATTAGGGGATCAGGCTGGGAAGTATAGTGGGAACGTTCCCACGATCCAGGTCAATGTGCAGTGCACAAAATCCTTGTAGTGCTTTCGGGTTAGCATCTGAGTAGACACGGCGCCTGGGTCAGGTGCGCAAATGGAGCGGGAACGGTCCCAGTGAGTATCAGCATCAATGACGTGGCCCGCGTGGCCGGTGTGTCCAAGTCCACGGTCTCGCGCGCGCTGGGTACCGGCCCGGTGAGCGAGGAAGTGCGTGCCAAGGTCGAGGCCGCCGTGCGTCAGACCGGTTACCGCCCCAACCTGATGGCGCGGCGGCTGCGATCGCAGCAGTCCGGCATCCTGGGCGTGATCGTCGCCGACATCCGCAACCCGTACTTCACTGCCTTGATCCGGGCGGTGGAAGAGGTCGCTTACCGTGCCGGTATGCGCGTCACTCTTTGCAATACCGATGAAGACCCCGAGCGCGAGGCGCTGTATCTGGAGCTGATGCAGGAAGAACGCATCACCGGCCTGATCTTCGCGCCGACCCGGGTGACGGTTGGGCGGATGCACGAGCTGGCCCTGGATTACCCCACCGTACTGGTGGACCGCGCCGGGCCCGGCAGCCGCTACGACAGCGTGGTGCTGGACAACGCGGCGGCGATGGGCGAGCTGGTCGCGCATCTGCAGGCGCAGGGGTATCGCCGCATCGGCGGGTTGTTCGGCAGCACCAGCACCACCGCGGCCGAGCGCCGCGACGGTTATCTGGCTGCGATGCGTGCGCAGGGCCTGTCACCGGACTACCGCGAAGTGGCGCCGACTGCCGAAGCGGCAATCGCCGAATTGGAGCAGTGGCTATCGAGCGACGGCCGGCCCGAAGCCATCGTCACCAGTAACAGTCTGCTGCTGATGGGCGCATTGAAAGCCGCGCGCACCGCCGGCCTGCGGCTGCCGCAGGACCTGGCGCTGGCCGGCTTCGACAACGAGCGCTGGACCGACCTGGTCGAACCGGGCATCACCGTGGTCGAGCAACCGGTGGAAGACATGGGCCGTGCGGCGATGTCGCTGCTGCTGGAACGGCTAAGTAATCCGCAGCTGCCGATCCGCCGCATGGTGATGACCGGGCGTTGCGTGGTGCGTGGGTCGACTGGCGCACGCATGCCGCGCATCTGACTGCTACCGGAGGTGCGCTGGTACCTTTGGGTAACACGCTTGTTCGAATTGTGACTTCGTTTGATGCGGTTAAAGGCTTCAAATCAAAAGCCTGGCTTGGTGGAGGGCGCGGCGCCCTCACCGCTCGCGGGACACGCCGTGAACCCGTCCCTGGGGGCTCGATGGCGGCATCTATGCCGCCAACGAGCCCGCGAGCGGCGAGGGCACCGCGTCGAGAGTTTGCAGGCTGTCTTACTGAAAGCTTCGCGCACCGGCCTTCGTGACTGGTCATCGCTGACTTAGCCTGATTAGTCGAGCGCGCGGCGCCCTCACCGCTCGCGGGACACGCCGTGAACCCGTCCCTGGGGGCTCGATGGCGGCATCCATGCCGCCAACGGTCCCGCAATCGGCGAGGGCGCCCCGCCAGACAGTTTGCTGGCTGTTTTATTGAAAGCTTCGCGCGCCGGACATCGTGACTGGTCATCGCTCACTTAGCCTGATTAGTCGAGCGCGCGGCGCCCTCACCGCTCGCGGGACACGCCGTGAACCCGTCCCCGGGGGCTCGATGGCGGCATCCATGCCGCCAACGAGCCCGCAAGCGGCGAGGGCAGCGCACCAGACAGGATGTTGGTCGCTCGTTGAAGAGCGAGCACGCCGCGTGGCGCGGTTTGCTGATTGCTTTGTTGGAAGCTCTGCGCACCGACCATCGTGATTGGTCCTTGCCGGCCTACCGTCGCGGGACCTTACGCGGCATGGATGCCGCGTAAGAGCTTACAAGGACGTACTTGCAGCGTGTCCCGCGATGGTAGGCCGGCAAGGGCCCTGCAACGAAGTCGCCGATTGGAGGCTCTCCAACTGGTCCATCCGCGCTATTAGAGACAACCGCTTCGAGTCGTCGCTTGGTCTGGATGCAGTCAAGCCCTTCAAGTCAAGGCACAAAAAAAGCCCCGGCACTGCCGGGGCTTTTGGTTTGCAACGAATGCCTGGCTCAGCGATCCGGGCGGTGCGTGCCCGAATCGTTCTGTGCGACCAGATATTCCTTGGACTGCTCGTCCAGCTTGTCGCCCAGCATGCGGCGCACCACCACGAAGAACAGCGGGATGAAGATCACGCCGAGCACGGTGGCGAACACCATGCCGCCGATCACGCCGGTACCGATGGAGTGACGCGAGTTGGCGCCGGCACCGGTGGAGATGGCCAGCGGCAACACGCCCAGGATGAACGCGAACGAAGTCATCAGGATCGGGCGGAAACGCAGATGCGCCGCTTCCAGGGTCGCCTCGCGCAGGGTCTTGCCCGCCGCACGCTGCTCCACCGCGAATTCCACGATCAGGATCGCGTTCTTCGCCGCCAGACCAATCACCGTGATCATGCCGATCTTGAAGTACAGATCGTTCGGCAGGCCACGCAGCATCGAGAAGGTGATCGCCCCCAGCACGCCGATCGGCACCACCATCAGCACCGCCACCGGAATCGACCAGCTCTCGTAGAGTGCGGCCAGGCACAGGAACACCACCACCACCGACAACGCCAGCAGCAGCGTCGCCGCGTTACCGGCAATGATTTCCTGGTACGACATGCCGCTCCAGTCGAAGCCGAAGCCTGGCGGTAGATCGTTGTTGACGATCTCTTCCATTGCGTTCATCGCCTGGCCGGAGCTGCCGCCGGGCGCCGGATTACCGACGATGTTCACCGCCGAATAGCCGTTGTAGCGGTTCAGCGCCGGCGAGGCGTAGGTCCATTCGGCCTTGACCACATTGCTCAGCGGAATCATGCCGGGTTGCCCGTCGGCACCGGTGGCGGTGCTGCTGGGAGTGAAGAAGTTGCGCAACGACTCGGGGCCGGTACGGAACTGATCGTCGGCACGGATGTTGACGCGCTTGATGCGGCCTTCGGAGAAGTAGTCGTTGACATACACCGGCGCCAGCATCAGCTGGATCGAGCTGTAGATGTCGCTGACTTCCAGGCCCATCGACTGGGCCTGCACGCGGTCCACATGCAACTGCAGCTGCGGCGAGTTTTCCAGGCCGTTCGGACGCACGCCCACCATGGTGTCGGCCTTTTGCGCTGCCTTGCCCAGCACGATGTTGCGCGCCTGGGTCAAGGCTTCCTGGCCTGCGCCGGAGCGGTCCTGCAGCCACATGTCGAAGCCGCCGAACTGGCCAAGGCCCTGTACGGTGGGCAGGTTGACCACGAAGATCTGCGCGCCCTTGATGCCGTAGAAGGCGCCATTGAGCTGCTGGATCAACTGCTCGGCAGTGACGTCACGTTCTTCCCACGGCTTGAGCCGGATGAAGCCCATGCCGACGTTTTCGCCCGAGCCCAGGAAGCTGAAGCCGGCGATCTGCAGCATGCCTTCCACGGCCGGCTGCTTGTCCAGCACCGCACGCATCTGCGCAAACGCTTCGTTGGTGCGGATCTTGGTAGCGCCCGGCGGCAGCTGCACGATGGCCACCGCAAAGCCCTGGTCTTCTTCCGGCAGGAAGCTGCCCGGCATGCGGGTGAACAGGAAGCCGCACAGCACCACCAGCACCACGAACACGATCATCCACGGCGGCGAGCGCTTCAACGTGTGACCCACCACGCCGACATAGCGATGCGCCAACTTGTCGTAGTACTTGTCGAAGGTGCGGTAGACCCAGTTCTTCTTGTCCGAATGGGTGGGCTTGAGGAAGCTGGCGCACAACGCCGGGGTGAAGGTCAGCGCCAGGAACGCGGAGAAGCCCATCGACATGGCGATGGTCAGCGCGAACTGCTTGTAGATCGCACCGGAGGCGCCCGGCTGCAGCGAGGAGGGGATGAACACCGCCGCCAGCACCACGGTGATGGCCACCACCGCGCCGGTGATCTGGGTCATCGCCTTCTGCGTGGCCGCCTTCGGCTCCAGATGCTCCTCGCTCATGATGCGTTCGACGTTCTCGATCACCACGATCGCATCGTCCACCACGATGCCGATCGCCAGCACCATCGCAAACAGCGTCAGCTGGTTGATGGTGAAGCCGATGGCGTACATGCCGAAGAACGTGCCCAGCAGCGCCACCGGGATCACCAGGGTCGGGATGACCGTGGCGCGGAAGTTCTGCAGGAACAGCAGCATCACCAGGAACACCAGCACGATGGCTTCCACCAGCGTGTGCACCACTTCCTCGATGGAGATGCGCACGAAGGTGGTCGACTCGTACGGTGCAAACCAGGTCACGCCCTGCGGGAAGGTGGGCTGCAGCTCGTCGAGCTTGGCCCCGACCGCTTCAGACACGTTCAGTGCGTTGGCGCCCGGCAGCAGCTGGATACCGAAGGCACCGGTCGGCTTGCCGTTGTACTGGGTGTCGAAGCCGTAGTTGCTCGGCCCCACGGTGACGCGCGCCACGTCCTTCAGGCGCACGGTGGCGCCGTTGTTGTCGGTGCGCAGGATGATGTCTTCAAATTCCTGCGGCGAGCTGAAACGCCCTTCGGCCGACACGGTGGCGGTGAAGCTGATGCCGTCGGGCGTGGGGTCGGCGCCGACCGAACCGGCAGCGAACTGCACGTTCTGGTTGCGCACCGCGGTCAGCACCTGGGTGGCCGACAGGTTGTAGCCCTGCAGCTTTTCCGGGTTCAACCAGATGTTCATCGCGTACTCGGCGCCGAACTGGTTGGTGCTGCCCACGCCGGGCACGCGCGAGATCTGCTCGAGCACGCGCGAACCGACGATGTCGTTGAGCGCATCGCGGTCGATCGACGGGTTGTCCGAGCGCAGCGCTGCCACCATCAGGAAGCCGGCGTTGGCCTTGGCCACCACCACACCTTGCTGGGTGACTTCGGACGGCAGGCGCGGCGTGGCCAGCGACACCTTGTTCTGCACCTGCACCTGCGCGATATCCGCGTCGGTGCCGGTTTCGAAGGTCAGCGTGATGGTCACGCGGCCGTTGGAGGCCGACGAAGAGTTGAAGTACAGCAGGTGGTCGATACCGGTGAGCTGCTGCTCGATGACCTGCGTCACCGCCTTTTCGGCGGTGTCGGCACTGGCACCGGGGAAGTTGGCGGTGACGGTGACCTGCGGCGGGGCGATCGTGGGGTACGACTCGATACCCAGATTCAGGATCGAGATCACGCCCGCAAGCGAGATCAGGATCGCCACCACCCAGGCAAAGATCGGGTGTTCGATAAAAAACTTAGGCATGTCCGGGTTCCGTCACTGCTGCTTGGACTGGGAGTCGGCCGGTTGCGCGGCCGCGTCCTGCTTGGGCTGGTTCTGCGCGGCCGGGGCAGCGGCATCGGCCGTATCGGCCGCAGGTGCGCCCTCCGCCTTGCCGGCCTGGCCGGCGGCCGGTGCCGCACCCGGGGCAGCGCCCGGTGCACCGGGCTGCGCGCCGGCGGCCGGCTTGTTCGGATCCCACGGCACGCCCTTGGCCGGCTGACCTTCCTTGGCTTTCTGCACGCCGTCGACGATGACCTGGTCGCCCGGTGCCACACCGCCGGTCACGATCCACTGGCCCTTCTGCTGGCCGTCCACGGTGAGGTTCTTGCGTACCACCTTGCCGTCCTTGCCCAGCACCAGCGCATAGGCGCCGGTTGCATCGCGCTGCAGCGCCTGCTGCGGCACCAGATAGGCATTGTTGCGCTGGCCCAGGCTGGCCTTGAAGGTCACGAACGCACCCGGCAGCAACGCCAGCTCGGGGTTGGGCAGGGTGGCGCGCAGCGACACCGCGCCGGTGCTCGGGTCCACCGTCACCGCCGACACGTCCAGCGTGCCGGGGTGCGGGTACAGGGTGCCGTTGCCCAGTTCCACACTGATGGTGGACTTGCCGTCGCCGCTGAGCTGCACGTTGCCGCTGCTCTGCGCCTGACGCAGCGCGGCCAGTTCTTCGCTGCTCATCGCGAAGTTCACGTACAGCGGGTCGATCTGGTCCACGGTGGTCAGCAGGGTGGCTTCACCAGCACCGACCAGGGCGCCCTCGGTGACGCGCTGGATCCCGGCGCGACCGGTGATCGGCGAGGTGACGCTGGCGAAGCTGAGCTGGATCCTGGCGGCCTGGACCGCACCGCGCGCCTGCTGCACGCTGGCGCCAGAAGAGCGCTCGGTGGCTTCGGCGTTGTCGATGTCGGCGCGCGACACATATTGCTGTGGTGCCAGGCTGCGCGCGCGCTTGGCGGCGATCTGCGCGTTGGCATAGGTGGCCTCGGCGGCCGCCAGCTGGCCCTGGGCCTGCAGCAGCGTGGCCTTCAGCGGTTCCGGGTCGATCTGGAACAGCGGCTGGCCTTCCTTGACGTCGGTGCCTTCGGTGTACAGGCGCTTGAGCACCACGCCGTCGACGCGGGCGCGCACGTCGGCCGAGCGGAACGCCGACAGGCGGCCCACCAGGTCGCGCTCCAGCGGCAGCGTCTGCGGCTTCATTTCCAGCACCGAGACCTCCGGCGGCGGCGGCGCCTGCTGTTGTTCTGGCTTGCTGCAGGCAGCGAGCGCCACGGTGATGGCCAGGGCCAGGCCGAAGGTGCGGAGCGGGGCAATCATCAGGAGGAACTCCGTTAGGGTCTTGAAGTGAGAAGGGTGAGCGGGGCCAGCGCGGGCGCGGCGCTGGCCGCGGCAAACGCCCGCAAAAAGGTGTCGACGGCGAACTGCGCCCACTGCTGCCTGGCGGCAAGGCCGGCGCGATGGGGAACCTGGAAGCGTTGGCGATCGAAATCCAGTCCTACGATCATGCTCAGCAACAGTTCGGCCATGAAGTGCGGATCGTCATGGCGCAGCTGCCCGGCGCTCATCGCCTGCTCGAAACGATGCGCCAGGCGCTGCTGCATGCCGACCACGCCCTCGTGGAAGATCTGCTGGGATTGATCGGGGAACCGGTGCGACTCGGCTTCCACCAAACGGCAGGTCTGTAACACATCCGGGCTGTTGAGGCGGTCAAGATGCGCCAGCGCAAACGCCAGCAGATCCTCGCGCAGATCGCCGGACACCGCGCCCAGCGGCACCGTGGCCAGATGCACATGGTCCTGCAGCACGTCGCGCAACAGGTTTTCTTTACACCCGTAATAGCTGTAGAGCGTCTGCTTGGAACATCCCGCGCGCTCGGCCACCGCGTCCATGCTCAGCCGCATTCCGCGCTCGGCAAGCAAGGTATGCACGGCAGCATGGATGCGGCGGTCGCAGTCCGAACGCCGGGCAGCACGGGGGGAACGAGGGGTCATGGCGGTAGACTATACCGTCCAGTTTAGTTTTTAAACAGCCTTGACGATCGCGGTTTGCTCTGCACAACGCCCTGTGTGGCAAGCCTTGTGCCGGTGCCGGTGCTGGACTTTGCCGGATCTGGCGATCCAGCGCACGGCGGGCTCGCGCTGTGAGGCAAAACTACAGAGTCATAGCGCTTTGACGCCATTGCCGCGCCCGCTGGGTACAGTGCTTTTGCGCTATGCAGCAAGGCGTTGTCACGGTGCATCGGTACAATTCAGGTTTTCCACCGAGCATTCCAGCTCTACTCATGACAGCCAAGAAAGCCGCTTCGAAATCGTCCACGACGTCGGTCAAACCGGTCGCCGAACGTGCCGTCCCCGTGCTTGCCACCGAACCGCAGGCGGTCACCCTCGAGCCGGTGTTTGCCGCGTTGCGCAAGCGCTACCCGGCCGCCCGCCAGGCGGAGGTCCAGGCGTTCGCCGCCGACTTCTATCGGCGCATGGAGGAAGACGAATTCCCGAACCACCCGCCCGAGCAGTGGGCGGCGCTGGCGTCGGACATGCTGGAGTTCGCGCGCAACCGCAAGGCCGGTACGGTCAATGTGCGGGTGTTCAACCCCACCCTGAAGAGCCACGGCTACGAGTCGCCGCACACGCTGCTGCAGATCGTCAACGACGACATGCCGTTCCTGGTGGATTCGGTCAGCATGACCCTGTCGGACCTGGGGATCGGCGTGCACGTGCTCGGCCACCCGGTGCTGCGCATCGCGCGCGACAAGTCCGGCAAGCTGACCGCTGTGGGCGAGGGCAAGAGCGAGTCGCTGATGGTGCTGGAGATCGACCGCCAGCCAGCCGATGAAATGCCCAAGGTGGAAGCGGCGGTGCGCAAGGTGCTGGGCGAAGTGCGCGCCATCGTGCACGACTGGGCCGCAATGCGCGAAAAGATGGTGATGCTGGCCGACGATCTGGCCACCCGCCGCCTGCCGATCGACGACATCAGCCGTCACGAGGCGCAGGAATTCCTGCGCTGGGCCGCCGCCGACCATTTCACCTTCTTCGGCTACCGCGAATACCGCGTGGAGAAGCAGGATGGGCAGGAGGTGCTGGCACCGGTGGAAGAATCCGGGCTGGGCCTGATGCGCGGCCACGACACCTCGCCGGCACGCCCGGTGACCACGCTGGCGGCGCATGGCCTGAATGCCTCGTCCAAGCTCAAGGACGCGTTGATCCTGACCAAGACCAATGCACGTTCGCGCGTGCACCGGGTTGGGTACATGGATTACATCGGCATCCTGGAATTCGACGCCAAGGGCCGCATCGTCGGCGAACAGCGCTTCCTGGGCCTGTTCACCTCCAGCGCCTATAACCGCCGCCCGTGGGAAATCCCGCTGGTGCGCCAGCGCCACGAATACGTGATGAGCAAGTCCGGGCTGACCCCGAGCAGCCATAGTGGCAAGGCGCTGCGGCATATCCTGGAGACGCTGCCGCGCGAAGAGCTGTTCCAGTCCAACGAAGAAGAGCTGTATCGCACCGCGATCGGCATCCTGGGCCTGCAGGAGCGTGTGCGCAGCCGCATGTTCCTGCGCCGCGACAAGTACAGCCGTTTCATTTCGGCGCTGGTGTACATCCCGCGCGAGCGCTTCAACACCGATGTGCGTCTGCGTATCGAGGCGCTGCTCAAAGACGCCTTGCATGGCGAGTACATCGACTCGTCGGTGGTGCTGGGCGAATCGCCGCTGGCGCAGCTGCATCTGATCGTGCGGCCCAAGAGCGGCGAAGCGCTGGAATTCAATACCACCGAACTCGAATCGCGGCTGGCGCATCTGTTGCGCAACTGGCGCGATGCGCTGCGCGAGGCGCTGGTGGCGCGGCACGGTGAGGCCAATGGCCTGCGCATGGCGGCCAACTTCGGCCGCGCGCTGCCGGCCGGCTATATCGAAGATTCGTCGATCGAATCGGCGGTGTCCGACGTCGAACACCTGGCAACCCTCGATGGCCCGGATGACCTGCATCTGAGCCTGCAGGAAATCCGTCGCGACGATGGCATGCGCCTGGATGCGGGCGAAGGCTTGCGATTGAAGCTGTATCGCCAGCTCGACGACATTCCGTTGTCCGATGCGATGCCGATGATGGAAAACATGGGCCTGCGCGTGATCTCCGAGCGGCCGTATCGGCTGCAGGTGGGCGAAACGCCGGTCTATATCCAGGATTTCGAGGTCGAATCCACCGCCGGCAAGATCAATGCAGCCAGCGCCGATGCCAGCTTCGGCGAAGCGTTCGAGCGCATCTGGAACGGCGATGCCGAAAACGACGGCTTTAATCGCCTGATCCTGGCCGCCGGCCTGCACTGGCGTCAGGTCGCGCTGCTGCGCGGCTACTGCAAGTATCTGCTGCAGACCGCGGTGCCGTTTTCGCAGGCCTACGTCGAAGCGACCTTCACCCGTTACCCGTTGCTGGCGCGTTTGCTGGTGGAGCTGTTCGAAGCGCGCTTCGACCCGTCCACCGGCAGCGAAACCAAGGCACAGATCTTCGCCGGCCAGGAGCGCCTGCGCGAAGAACTCTCCGCGCTGGCAGGCGGCGACGACGCCACCTTGAAGGCACTGGAGCCGGTGCTGGAGGCACGTGGCAGCGACCGCGCCGCGCAGCAGGAGGCCACCCGCGCCACGCTGTTGAAGTTGATGGACCGCGTCTCCAGCCTGGACGAAGACCGCATCCTGCGCAGCTTCATCGATGTGATCGATGCGACCTTGCGCACCAACTACTACCAGACCGATAAACAGGGCAAGCACGGCCACTGCATCAGCTTCAAGCTGGATTCGGCGCTGGTGCCGGACCTGCCCAAGCCGCGTCCGTACCGCGAAATCTTCGTCTACGGCCCGCGCGTGGAAGGCGTGCACCTGCGCTTCGGCGCGGTCGCACGTGGCGGCCTGCGCTGGTCGGATCGTCGTGAGGATTTCCGCACCGAGGTGCTGGGGCTGGTCAAGGCGCAGATGGTCAAGAACACCGTCATCGTGCCGGTCGGCGCCAAGGGCGGTTTCTACGTCAAGCGTTCGCCTGTTGGCGGCGACCGCGATGCGATCCAGGCCGAAGGCATCGCCTGCTACAAGCTGTTTATCCAGGGCCTGCTCGACATCACCGACAACATCGTCGGCGGCAAGATCGTGCCGCCGCCGCAGGTGGTGCGTCACGACCAGGACGACCCGTACCTGGTGGTCGCCGCCGATAAGGGCACCGCCACGTTCTCCGACATCGCCAATGGCCTGGCGCTGGATCACGGCTTCTGGATGGGCGATGCGTTTGCCTCCGGCGGTTCGGTCGGTTACGACCACAAGGGCATGGGCATCACCGCGCGCGGCGCGTGGGAGTCGGTCAAGCGCCACTTCCGTGCGATGGACCGCGATTGCCAGAGCCAGGATTTCAGCGTGGTCGGCATCGGCGACATGTCCGGCGACGTGTTCGGCAACGGCATGCTGCTCTCGAAGCACATCCGCCTGCTGGCCGCGTTCGACCACCGGCATATCTTCCTCGACCCGTCGCCGGATGCTGCGGTCTCCTTCGCCGAACGCGAGCGCCTGTTCAAGCTGCCGCGTTCCAGCTGGGCCGATTACGACGCCAAGCTGATCAGCGCCGGTGGCGGCATCTATCCGCGTACGCTCAAATCCATCGACATCAGCGCGCCGGTGCGCGAGGCGCTTGGGCTGGAGTCCAGCGTCAAGCAGCTCTCGCCCAACGAGCTGATGAACGCCATCCTCAAGGCGCCGGTGGACCTGTTCTGGAATGGCGGCATCGGCACCTACGTCAAGGCGGCCAGCGAGTCGCATGCGGACGTGGGCGACCGCGCCAACAACGGCCTGCGCGTCAACGGCGGCGAGCTGCGCTGCAAGGTGGTGGGCGAGGGCGGCAATCTGGGCCTGACCCAGCTCGGCCGCATCGAAGCGGCGCAGACCGGCGTGTTGCTCAACACCGATTTCATCGACAACTCGGCCGGCGTGGACACCTCCGATCACGAGGTGAACATCAAGATCCTGCTCAACGACATGGTGCAGGCCAAGAAGCTCACCTACGACGCACGCAACACGCTGCTGGCGTCGATGACCGACGAAGTAGCCGACCTGGTGCTGTGGGACAACTACCGCCAGAACCAGGCCATCAGCTTGATGGAGCGCATGAGCGTCAAGCGCCTGGGTTCCAAGCAGCACTTCATCCGCACGCTGGAACTGCAGGGCCTGCTGGACCGCCAGATCGAGTTCCTGCCCTCCGATGCTGAGCTCTCCGCACGCAAGGCGCGCGGGCAGGGGCTAACCCGGCCGGAGCTGTCGGTGCTGTTGTCGTATTCCAAGCTGGTGGCGTTCCAGCAGTTGCTGGAATCGGACATTCCCGAAGACCCGTATCTGTCCAAGGAATTGCAGCGCTACTTCCCGCAGCCGCTGCAGAAAAAGTACGCCGATGCGATGGAGCGCCATCGCCTGAAGCGCGAGATCATCGCCACCGCGGTCACCAACACCACCATCAACCGCATGGGCGCCACCTTCCTGATGCGCATGCAGGAAGACACCGGCCGCAGCATCGGCGAGGTGGCCAAGGCCTACACCATCAGCCGCGAAACGCTGGATGCGCGCGCGCTGTGGACGCAGATCGATGCGCTGGACGGCAAGGTGCCCGAGTCGGTGCAGATCGACGCACTGGAAGTGATCTGGCGCCTGCAACGCTCGTTCGTGCGCTGGTTGCTGCTGCGCCCGGGCCAGATGCCGGGCATCACTGCGGCGGTGGAGCGTTACCACGGCCCGTTCAACGACATCCGCGTGGCATCGGGCGTATTGTCGGATGCGCAGCGTCCGCAGTACGAAGGCAGCGTGAGGGAATGGCAGGAAAAGGGCCTGCCGCCGCAACTGGCGCAGCAGCTGTGCGAGTTGCGTTACCTGGAGCCGGCCTTCGACATCATCGAGACCGCGCGCACCCGCAAGCTCAAGCCGGTGGAAGTGTCCAAGGTGCATTTCCGCCTGGGCGATGCGTTGCGGCTGCCGTGGTTGTTCGAGCAGATCGACGCGCTGGAGGTCAACGGCCGCTGGCATGCAGTGGCACGTGGCGTGCTGCGCGACGAACTGGCCGCGCATCAGCGTGCGCTGGTGGGTCAGGTGCTGACCATGTCCGGCAGCACGGCCGAGGACAAGGTGGCCAACTGGCTGGAACGCGACGATTCCAGCCTGCGCTTCACCCTGGCCATGCTCGCCGACGTGGCCGAGCAGAAGACCCTGGATTACCCCACCGTGTCGGTTGCAGTGCAGCGGTTGGGCCAGCTGGCCGCGCACGGGTTGTAAGCGTGCGCCAGGTGGTGACGGGGCGCAGGCCTCGTCGCCACCGCTGAAGGTCCATGCAGACCAAGATGAAACGGCCGCCTTTCTGGCGGCCGTTTCATTTCAGGCGATGACTGCCGACGTTGTGCCGATTGCGCAGGGCATCACTTCGTCAATGCGATGCCAGGCGATTTGCCGTAGCGTTGGAAGGTGAGTGCTTGCATGGGATCGGGCTCGAAATAGTCAGGGGCCTTGCGTAAAGCGATCGCGACGCACCACCGCCGGAAACGGCGATGCGCGCGATGGTCCGGCTGCGCTCAGGTCGGTTGCAGATAACGCTCGGCGGCGTTGCCCTGACGGATATCGGACAACAGGCCCTGGCGTGCACCATCCAGTGCGTCCCAACGCTCGGCCACATGCAGCGGCGGAATCGTCACCAGCTCGCGGCGATCGAAGCCAACCAGGGCCGCATCGACCAGTTCGCCCACATCCATCACTTCGCTCAGCGAGTTGACGTCGATCCCGGCGCGCTCCCAGATTTCGGTACGCGTGGCCGCCGGCAAGACGGCCTGCACGTAGACGCCTTTGGCACCCAATTCCACGTGCAGGCCCTGCGACAGGAATTGCACATACGCCTTGGTGGCACCATACAGCGACATGCCGAACTCCGGGGCCAGACTCACCACCGATCCAAGGTTGACGATTGCGCCAGTTCCCGCCTCGACGAAGCGAGGGGCCACGGCCGCCGCCAGTCGCGTCAGCGCGGTGGTGTTGAGCGCGATCAGACGCTCGATGGTATCTGCATCCTGCTGCAGGAAGCCGCCGGTCTGCGCCATGCCGGCGTTGTTGATCAGGATGCCGATCCGGGCATCGTCGCGCAGCCGGGTTTCCACCTCCGCTATATCGGCAGGCCGGGTCAGATCGGCCTGCAGCACCTCCGCATTCACGCCGTGCGCGGCCTGCAGGCGGGCCGCCAGTGCGTCCAGACGCGCCTGGTCGCGCGCGACCAGCACCAGGGAATGGCCGCGTTGCGCAAAGCGCTCTGCGTAGACGGCGCCGATGCCGGTGGAGGCGCCAGTGATCAAAACAGTGGGTAGCGTGGTCATGAGAGGGCCTTGATGAGAGGGGTGGAGCGATGTAGGCGCGGCGCGCCTGATAGCTGAGACAACGCCAGGTGCTGGCGGACGATCCGGTGCGTGCCCGGCCCAGGGCGGCGGTCGCCGCCTGCCCACAGGCCGGTCGATGGAAGGTCTGGCAGCGGTGGCTGAGTCCAGCTCGTTGGTGCAACGCAGATAATGATGATGATCGTAATTTTTAAAGTCAATGTCTTTGATGATGATTGACATCAATGTATAGTGCGGATTCAGATGCAGCATGCGTAGCGAGGTGGACCATGAAAGTCAGCAAGGCCCAGGCGCAAGCCAACCGGACCCATGTGGTGGAAACCGCCTCCCGGCTGTTCCGCGAGCGTGGCTACGACGGTGTGGGCGTGGCCGACCTGATGGCGGCCGCCGGCTTCACCCATGGCGGGTTCTACAAGCAATTCCGTTCCAAGGCGGACCTGATGGCCGAGTCGGCGGCGTGCGGGCTCGCGCAGACCGCGGCGCAGACCGCGCACGTGGCGCCAGCCGAGTTCGTCAATCTGTATGTGTCGCGCGCGCACCGCGACGACCGCGCGTCCGGCTGCACGATGGCGGCGCTTGCCACTGATGCTGCGCGTCAGCCAGAGCAGGTGCGGGCGGCGTTTGCGCAAGGCATCGAACATGTGCTGGCAGCGCTCGACGTGTCGGCCATGGAGGCGCCCGGCGAATCCGCAGCGGCCTCACGCGCCAGGAAGTTGGACATGATGGCGCATGCCATCGGCGCCATCGTGATGTCGCGCGCATGCCCGGACGATGGACCGCTTGCCGACGAGATCCTGGCCGCGTGCCGGAGCTCGCTGCTGGCGTCCATGCAGCAGTCGCAAAACGCTTAGCGGAGCCGATGTTCGGGTTTCGATGACGGGCCGACTGCGTGCGCGAGTGCACCTTGATCGCAGCTCTCGATGGCAGCGACGTGTGTCGGGGGATCGCCTGTAAGAAGCGGGTGCTTCGTCCCGTGGCAAGGCAGCGGTCAGATGTCCTGCACCGGCGCGTTTCATCCGCCGGCAAGCGCGATCCATCGGGTGTCCAGCGCTAGGCGCGATGCCCGCTCATTTCCTGGCCGGCGTGCTTGTCGAAGCGCACATGCCACCAGGTGGCGCTGAGCGAGATCAGGCTGACCACGCAGAACGCCAGCGAAAAGTCGCCCTGCCGGGGCTGGGCGTGACCGCCGGCCAGCATGGCCAGGTTGAGGATCATCGCGCCAGCACAGACGCCGACCGACAGCATCAATTGCTGCAGCGTGGTGTACAGGCTGCTGGCGCGGCTCATGCGCGCGGTGGGCACGCTTTCGTAGGCAATGGTGTTGTAGGCGGCGAACTGGAACGACATGAACGCGCCGCAGCACAGCAGCAGGCCGAACATCAGCGCCGGCGGCCAGTCGGGGCGGAACAGCGCGCATACCATGTAGCCCAGGCTGGCCAGCACGCCGTTGCCGATCAGGCTGTTGCGGTAGCCGAAGCGGCGCAGCAGTTGCGGCGTGATGCTGCGCATCAGCAGTGCGCCCAGCGCAGTGGCCAGGATCAGCCGGCCGCTGTGCGCGGCGCTGAAGCCGAAGCCGATCTGGAACAGCAGCGGCAACAGGAACGGATGCGCGCCCTGGGTGATACGCATCAACGCGCCGCCGATCACCGACAATCGGAACGAGTCGATCCGCAGCAGGGTCAGGTCCAGCAGCGGAGCGGGGTGGTGGCGTGCATGCCACAGATAGCCGATGGCCGCGCTGGCGCCGATCGCCAGCAGCCAGCTGGCCACGCCAAGACCGTCGTGCTGGCTGACCATCTCCAGGCCGAACAGCAGGCAGCCCAGCGCGGTGCCGCACAGCACGAAGCCACGCAGGTCGAACCGCGCCGGCGCCGATTCGCTGGGAATCTCCGGGATGAAGCGGCGCATCAGCAGGAAACCGGCGATGCCGATCGGCACGTTGATGTAGAAGATCCAGCGCCAATCCAGATACGAGACGAAAAACCCGCCCAGCGGCGGGCCCAGCATTGGACCAATGAAGGCCGGCACCAGCGTCCACGCCATCGCCGACACCAGGTGGCGGCGCTCCACCGTGCGCAGCAGGATCAGCCGGCCGAGCGGCGCCATCATCGCGCCACCGGCGCCTTGCAACACGCGGGCCGCCACCATGGTGAGCAGGCTGTCGGCCAGCGAACACAGGATCGAGCCGCCGACGAACACCCAGATCGAGGCGCCGAACACCCGGCGCAGGCCGAAGCGGTCGGCGATCGCGCCGCTGGCCGGGATCAGCACCGCCAATGCCAGCAGGTAGCTGGTCATGGCAATGCTCATGGCCGGCGCGGCGACGCCGAAGTCGCGCGCCAGGGTCGGCAGCGCGGTCGCCAGCACGGTGGCGTCCATCTGCTCCATGAAGATGGCGCAGGCCAGGATCAGCGAAATGATGCGGTAATCGGGGTAGCACGGCGGCATGGCGCCGGCCTCGGACACGCTGGAGGACATCGGACTCTCGGTTGCCGGGCCGCGTGGACGGCGCCGCAGCGGCAGCCGAATCGGCCCGCGTCGCACGGTGTTGTGCGGCGCAACATGGATATTGTCCGCTGGTGAGGGGCGGGGTTCAAGCGCACGTGGGTAACAGTGCGTGCTTGTCGATGCAGACGTGATGGTCCGGTGGCGGGTGTTGGCGTGATGCAAAGGTTGGCGGCTAACGCGGCTGGTGGTGACGTGAGTGCGCGATGGCGATATGGGACGCGCGAAGTAATGCATCGTCGGCTGGTCGTCCACGAGCTGCCCGGACGCTCATCCGGCCCTATGCGCCACCTTCTCCCCCACGAAGGAGGACAATGTCCCGAAAGGAGAAGGCTCAAGATGCAGCACGCGCACAGTGATCGCGCCTGGTGAAAGCCCCTCTTCCTGCGGGAGAGGGATTGGGGTGAGGGTGCGGCGGGAAGACAGCAACCCTGACATCGCGAATGGGCGGTTGCCTTAGACAGCCAACCTGACATCGCGACTGGGTGGTTGTCTTAGCGACCCAAATCAGCGCTGTGGCGTCGGGATGTCCCAGGCGTCCTTGATCTGCAGGATCTGCGGCAGCGCTTCGCGGAAATGCTGCACCAGGCGTGGCTCCAGCTGCTTGCCGGACATGCTTTCCAGCTTGCGCATGGCGTCGTCCACCGTCCACGGCGCCTTGTAGGCGCGTCGCCCGCACAGCGCATCGAACACGTCCGCCACCGCCACCAGGCGCGCGGCCTCGGGAATGGCTTCGCCGGCCAGGCCGTTGGGGTAGCCGCTGCCATCCCAGCATTCGTGGTGATGCAGGGCGATGTCGGCCGCCAGCTGGAATACCGGCCCGCGGCCGTGGCGCAGCAGGTCGTGGCCGGCCTGCGGGTGTTGCCGTACCACCGAGCGCTCGTGTTCGTCCAGCGCATCGGGCTTGTGCAGGATGCTGCCGGGCACCGCGATCTTGCCGGCGTCGTGCAAGGGCGCGGCGTCCTGCAACAGTTGCGCCTGCTGCGGCGACCAGCCTGCCGCTTCGGCCAGCACGCGGGCGTATGCGGCCATGCGCCAGATGTGCGCGCCGGTGTCCACATCCTGGCCCTGGCCGGCGGTACCCAGCAGATGGATGGCATCGCGGTATTGCTGCGCCAGGCGCCCGCTTTCGGCCAGTTTGAGCTGCGTGCCGATGCGGGCCTTGAGCAGCGCGGGCGAGTAGGGCTTGCTGACGTAATCGGCGGCGCCCGCCTCCAGCCCGGCGCGTTCGTCGTGCGCGCTGTTGCGCGAGGTGACGAACAGGATGGGGATGGCGCTGCTGGAGGGCTGCTGCTTGAGCGTGCGTGCCACCGCATAGCCGTCCATGTCCGGCAATTCCACGTCCAACAGGATCAACGCCGGGCAATGCCGGCTCACCGCTTCCAGCGCTTCGCCACCGGATTTGGCGAATACCAGCGGAAAGTCGTCGCGCAACAACTGGCGCAGCGTCGCCAGGTTGCTGGACTCGTCGTCGACACAGAGCAAGGGGCGGGACGGCATGCGGAGGTCCTTGCAGCAGGCGCGGGAGATCGCCTTCAGCGTGGGTGGGTGGCCTGCCAGTCGCGCAGGGTGGCTTCGGCGCGGCGGAAATCGAAATCTTCCACCGCCCGTTGCAGTTCTTCCTGCAGCGTGCGCGCCAGGCGAGGCGCGCAGATCAACAGGGCATGGTCGATCTTGTCGGCGTCGTCGCTGGCGAAGGCCGCTTCCAGAATCTGCACGCTGTCAGCGTCGAGCGCGGTGTCGTCATCGTCGCCGCCGGCCGCAGCATCGTCGTGCTGCAGAAAGGCGCCAATCGCATCGGCCGTGCGCCGCATGATGTCCTGCAGCGCGGTCAGTGCGGCGGTGATGTCATGGCCGTCCTCGATGCGTGTTTCCAGATCGCCCGCGGCGCCGGCCAGGGCCGGCAGTGCCAGCGATCCTGCCGCGCCACGCAGCTTGTGTGCCATGGCGCCGATTGCCGGCAGCTCGTTGTTGCGCAAATGCTCGGCCGCCATGCCAGCCGGGTCGGGGTTTTCGCGCAGCAGCTTGCGCAGATAGCGTGCATACGGCTCGCGCTCGCGCCACAGGCTACGCGCGCGCGCAGCGTCCAGCAGTTCCGGGTCGCTGTGCTGCCATTCCGGGCCATCGCTGCTGTCGGTCTCGTGCGGCAGCGACGGGATGCGGCGCATCCCCGGGTGCATGAAATGACGGATCGCGGTGACCAGTTCCTCCACGTTGAACGGCTTGGCGATAAAACCGTTCATGCCGGCTTCCAGCGCTTTTTCCTGCTGCGGGCGGAAGGCGCCGGCAGTGAGGGCAATCACCGGCAGACTGGCCAGGGCCGGGATCTGGCGCAGCCGGCGGGTGGCTTCGTAACCGTCCACCACCGGCATCTGCACGTCCATCAGTACCAGATGGAACAGCTCCGGCGCGCGCTTGAGCACGTTGACCGCCTGCTCGCCATCGTGGGCGACGGTGACCATGGCGCCTTCGCCTTCGAGAATGCGCTGTGCCACCTCGCAATTGATTTCGCTGTCGTCCACCAGCAGCAGGTTCGCGCCTTCCAGTCGCCGCGCCACGAAGGTGGGCGCAGCAGGGCGTGCGCCGGGGCGCGCATCGGCCAGCTGTTCCACCAGGCGATGCAGTGCCACGCTGGTCACCGGCTTGGTCATTACCGCGTCCAGGTCCTGCTGCTCGGGATGCTGCTCCAGCAGGCGGCGTTCGTAGGCGGTGACCATCACGATCACCGGATGCGGGCCGGGGGCGGCGCGCGCGCGGATCTGGCGTGCGATGGCCACGCCGTCGATGTCGGGCATGCGCCAGTCGAGCAGGAAGATGTCGTAGGGCTCGGCGGCCTGTTCGATCGCGGCCAGTGCGGCCTGGCCGCTGGCCACCGCATCCACCCGCCAGCCAAGATCGGTGGCGATGCGGACCAGATTGTTGAGTGCGGCATCGTGGTCGTCGGCAATCAGCACGCGCGGCATCGTCTCCGGCGGCGGCAGCGGTGCATCGCTCTGCGCGGCCGGCGGGTCGGCTTTCTCCAGCGTCACCACGAAGTAGAACTCGCTGCCGCGGCCGGGCACGCTTTCTACCTCCAACTCGCCACCCATCAGTTCGATCAGCCGCCGGCTGATGGTCAGGCCCAGGCCACTGCCGCCGTAGCGCCGGCTTGTGGAGGTATCGGCCTGCAGGAACGGGGAAAAGATCAGGCTCTGCTTTTCCTTGGAAATGCCGATGCCGGTGTCGCGCACCGAGAACAGCAGCTTGACCTTGTTGGGGTCGCCGCTGGGGAAGCGCCGCACCGACAGCACCACTTCGCCCTGTTCGGTGAACTTGATCGCGTTGCCAACCAGGTTGACCAGCACCTGGTTGATGCGCAGCGCATCGCCCAGCAACCAGCGGCTGTCGCGCGGCAACGGCTCGACGATCATCTCCACCGGTTTGGCGCTGAGCGAGGAGCGCATCAGGTCGGCGATGTTGTCGAACAGCTGGTTGAGGTCGAAGGGCGCACGCTCCAGGTCGATGCGCCCGGCCTCGATCTTGGAGAAGTCCAGGATGTCGTTGATGATCTCCAGCAGGCTGCGCGCCGAGCGGTCGATCTTGGTGACCATGTCCTGGGCGGCGCCGGGAAGCTCGCTGCGTTGAAGCAGGTACAGCATGCCGAGGATGGCATTCATCGGGGTGCGGATTTCATGGCTCATGTTGGCCAGGAAATCGGACTTGGACTGGTTGGCGCTCTTGGCCGCATCCATCGCCAGCCGCAGCTGCTTCTCGTGCAGCTTCTGCTCGGTGAGATCCACTGCCACGCCGAGATAGCCGATCACCTGATCGTTGTCGTCGCGCAGGGTGCTCAGCGTCAGCAGCACCGGCAGGCGGCGACCATCGTGGCTGACATAGGTCCACTCGCTGGTATCGCTACGGCCCAGGCTGGTCAGTGCGGCCACTGCTTCCAGTGTCGGCGCCACCGGCGTACCGGTCTGTTCGGACAGCAGGTGCGCACGTTCCTGCAGATCGTCCTGTTCGACGAACTGGCTGGCCTTGCGCCGGCCGATCACATCGTCGGCGCTGTAGCCCAGCAGTTTTTCTGCGGCGGGGTTGAACAGCGTGACAAACCCGTTGGAATCGGTGGCGATGATGGCGTAGCCGGCATGCGCCAGGATCGCGCGCTGCAGGACCGAGAACTTCACCAGCTCGCTGGTGCGCTCGGCCACCTGGTGTTCGAGCGAGGCGTTGAGATCGACGATACGCTGGTGCGAGCGCACCCGCTCGGAGATGTCGCGGAAGAAGTGGGAGTGGCCGCTGAGCGTTTCGTCCGCTTCGATGATCGGCGCCTTGCTGGCCAGTACGTGCACCTGATGCCCGTCGCGGTGGCGCACGCCCAGCGCCGCAGACGCGTTGACCGGATGCGCCTGGTCGGGCGGGTCGATCTCCGGCATCGCGTACGGTTGCGGCGACAGCAGCATGCTCAGGTCCTGGCCGATCGCATCGTCCGCGGCATAGCCGAACATCGCTTCCGCAGCCGGATTCCAGTGGGTGATGCGGCCATCCGGTGTCTCGGCCACGATGGCTTCGCTGGAATGGCTGACCAGGGCGGCCAGTTCCATCTGCTTGCGCAGCACTTCCTCGCGGCGCAAGCCGTTGCTGAAGTACAGCCCCAGCAACGCAGCCAGCAGCGCCGAGGTCGCCATCACCAGCCCACCGACCAGCCAGGGCGGGGTCTGGTTGAGCGATGCGACGAAGCTGGCGGTGGGATGGGCAGTGATGACCCAGGTGCGGCCGTAGATGGGCAACAGCTGCACCACCGGCCGCCGCCGCGCGCTGTCGCTGGTGGGCGTGCCGCTGCGGTAGAAATTGTGGGTGGGCTCGTTGCGATCGGACAGATCCAGCGCCACGTCGTCGCGCTCGCCCAGTGCGCTTTGCACCATCTGCTCGACGCTGAAGGGCGCATACACCCAGCCGTTGGTCGCTGCCATGCGCTGTTGCGGGGTCTGCAACGGCATGCCTTCGCGATAGACCGGCAGCAGCACCAGAAAGCCGCTTTCGCTGGGTACGCGGTAGCCCGACAGCGAGACCGGCGAGGTCATGGTCGGTTCGCCGCTGCGTGCGGCCTGCAGGGCCGCCGCACGGCGGCGTGGCTCGGATGCGATGTCCAGGCCGATGGGCCGGTTGCCGGACGACTCCGGTTCGAAATACAGCACGATGTAGCGCTCGCCATCCCACGGTGCCAGCGCGCGGCGATGGATGTCCGGCGCACCATCGGCACGCGCGGTATCCAGGAACCGCGCTTCGTCGGCGGGAGCCACCCGATGGATATAGCCATATCCCAGCACGCCGGGAAACTCGCGCGAATAATCCCGCGAGCGGCTGTACAAGGTGAAACGTTCGCGACTGATGACCTCGCTACCGGCGCCGATCACCGCGCCACGTGCGCCGCGCAGGCCATGCTCGAAGGTATACATGCGCTCGCTGATATTACGTGCCAGGGTGCGCACCACGTACTGGAATCGCTGGTCGCGCTCCAGTTCGTTATGCCGTTGCAGCCAGACACCCGACACGATGGCGGTGATCACTCCGGCGGTAAGAATCATTACTGCGCAGATCAAGGCACGACGCCCATATTTCCTGCGCAGATTCCAACGGCCGTTCGGCATGCTCGTTCCTTCGCCTTGCCTGTTGCGTGCCCAGTGTCCTGGCCGACAGTGAGGTCGACCGCTTGGTACCGCCTGACGATTATCCGGCTGCGTGCAGGTCCCCCGGTGTCTGCATGCTCTCGTGGTGGGCGATCAACGTCGTGTCAGTGCATCAGAACGATAGCCAGATCGATAATGCGTGAAGGGCAAGACCGATCAGCCCGCCAACCAAGGTGCCGTTGAAGCGAATGTATTGCAGATCGCGTCCCACACCCAATTCCAATTGTTCGACGAGGTGACGTTCGTCCCAACTTTTCATCGTCGATGCAATGTGGTCGGTGACCGACGCACGCAGCCGTGTGGTGAGTTTGTCCGCCGCCTGCAGCATGTGCTGGTTGAGTGCTTCGCGCAATGACGGATCCTGCGACAGCGCCTGGCCGAGCGACTGCATGGAGCGCTCCAGGTGCGCGGCCATCGACGATTCTTCGCGTGCCAGGTCGTTGCGCAGTGCCGTGCGGATTTCGCCCCACAGGCCCTGCACGTAGTCCTGCAATGCCGGATGGTCGATCACGCGCTGCTTGAGCGCTTCCACGCGTTCGGCCATGTCCGGCTCATCGCGCAGCCGCGCGATGTAGCCCTGCAACCAGGTTTCATAGTCGCGCCTGATTGGATGCTCGGGGGTGGTGAGGATGTCCTGCAGTTCTTCGATCGCCGCACGTGCCATGCGGTCGGCCAGCGAATCGCCGATTTCTTCAATCGGCTTGACCCAGTTCACGGTGCCGACCAGCTTGGGCCATTCGCGCCGTGCGTAGCGCACGATCAGCGCCGAGGCGCGGGTCTTGACCTGCTCCTGGTCCAGCCACTCGCCCAGCCGCAGCAGCACTTCGTCCAGCAGTTTCTGGTGGCGCCCATCGGTGGTGAGCAAGGCCATGACATCGCCCACGGTGGCGGCCGCATTCCACTTACGCAGGCGATCCACCACGAAGCGCTGGATCGCACGCCGCACCGCGGCCTCGTCCAGCAGCTCCAGCGCCTGCAACATCCAGCCGCGTGCCATCTGCGCCAGCATGTGCGACTGCTCGGGCTTGGCCAGCCATTCGCCGAGCCGGCTGGCCGGGTCGAAGACGCGCAGCTTTTCCATCAACGCATCCGGCGCGAGGAACTGGTCGCGCACGAACACCGCCAGACCGTCGGCCAGCCGTTCCTTGCCGCGCGGCAGGATGGCCGTGTGCGGGATCGGCAGACCCATCGGATGGCGGAACAACGCCACCACCGCGAACCAGTCGGCCAATGCACCAACCGTGGCCGCTTCGCAGAAGGCCGAGACCCAGGCCCAGATGCCGTGCTCGCCCATCAGGTGGCTGACCACGAAGCCGGCAAACATGGCCAGCAGCAGGGCCACGGCCAGCAATTTCATGCGCTGCAACTGGGCGCGGCGGGGATCGACGGGGCGGGGCGTGCTGAGGCTGGGTTCCATCCCTGAAGTGTACCCAGTCGCTTGAGCAGGGCATGTCCACAGCATCAGCAAGGCTGGGTACCGGCGCTGTGGGCACTGTGGCGTTGGGAAGGGAAGGGATCGCCGCGTTGCGCCGGACACGCTCGCACGGAGAGCGCGGCGGTTGCGCTGCGAGGGGTTGTGGACATGTCAGCCCCTGGCGATCGTGATGCGATCGGCGAGACAGGCGTGCGCGTGCGTGCGATGGGGTGACAGTAAACGCTTCCTCGCGCCCGGATGCCTTCCTGCCGAACGCGCGGGAGCTGGTGCCTGCGGCTGAGCAGGCGTGCCGTTGACGGGTGCTGCCTCAGGAATTCACGTATGAGCGCACCCGGGCGCGACAGGGCTCTACCGGCCGCGCGTCATCGCCTGCGCGCATGGACCGACGCGCTCCAACATTGGATGTCCGATGCCGCCCGCGGTGCGCAGGCGCGGCATCGCACACTCAACCGCGCAGACGCTCCAGCTGCGCTTGCAGTGCGGCCACCTTGGACTGCAGGGCGGCGTTCTCGTTCTCCAGTTCGGTGACGCGGCGCTGCAAGGCCTTGAGGTCGCGGCGCTCGGCTTCGCCACCTTCGGCCTCGTCGGACTTGGGCTTGCGCTTGGCATCGCGCACGCGCTTGGCGGCCTGCTTGAGCTCGGCCTTGCCGGCCTGCGCGGCGGCGCGCTGTTCGTCTTCGGACAGGGTGGCCACCGCAGCGGCGGCGCTGATCGAGATCTCGCCCGCCTTTACCGCCTGCACCACTTCCGGCGCGGCCTGCTTGTGGATGCGCTCGATCATGACCACCTGGTTGCTGCTCAGGCGCGCTTCGCGTGCCAGCTCGGCGCGGCTGACCGGAGTGGAGGTTTCTTCCCATGGTGGGCTGTCGGTGTCTTCGGCAGCCTGCGCGGCGGGGGTGTCGCGCATTGCGCTGTCGTCACCGTCGGCCTCTGCGTGCGCGTCGGCCACCACCGGCGCCTCGGCGGCGGCATCGGCCTCGCGCTGGGTACGCTGGCGTGCGGCCAGGATCTCGCGCTTGCGCAGTGCCAGCACGCCGCGCTGGAAGTCGGAGACGCTGCGCCGGCCCAGGTGCTGCTCGATCATCCACAGGTGCACGTCCTGCATCGAGGTAAAGCGTGGGTTCTGCACGGTCTGGAACGGCAGCCCGTGCTTCTGGCAGATGCCATAGCGGTTATGGCCGTCCACCAGTACCTCCCCCCACAGCACCAGCGCATCGCGGCAGCCTTCGGCCAGCAGGCTGCGCTCCAGCGCCTCGTGCTCGTCGGGCGTCAGCGGGTCGATATAGGCCTTGAGTTCTTCTTTGACAACGATGTTCATGCGGCAACTGCGGGGGAGTACGGGGCCGGCATTGTAGTGAGCCTGCCCCGGCTTTGCGCGCTTGACGCGGCGCCTGCGCGCGTGACACGCGTGCGCCCGGTGCGCGCCCGGCCACTGGATGGCCGAGGCCTGCGCGCGGGCCGTGGGCGGTGCGTGCGGCCTGCTAGGCAAGGCGATCCGTACAGCCCGGGCGAGCGGACCACAAGCGGGGGTAGCGTTCGCGGACACGCTAGGCTGCTGCCCGAGCTGGCGGCGTCAGTCCAGCGTGCGCAGGATCCCGGCCAGGGTCTGGACCATCTGCCCGATCTGCGCCTCGGTCACGATCAGTGGCGGCGACAGTGCGATGACATCGCCGGTGACCCGCACCAGCAGGCCGCCTTCGTGGAAGCAGCGCTCGAACGCGGCATAGCCACGTGCCCCCGGCGCACCGTCGCGTGGCGCCAGCTCGATCGCACCGATCAGGCCGATGTTGCGGATGTCGATCACATGCGGCAGCCCACGCAGGCCGTGCAGGGCCTGTTCCCAGTGCGGGCCGAGCGTGATCGCGCGCTGGAACAGGCCTTCTTCGGCGTAGGTGTCCAGCGTGGCCAACGCTGCCGCGCAGGCCAGCGGATGGCCGGAGTAGGTATAGCCGTGGAACAGTTCGATCGCCGCCTCCGGTCCGTGCATGAAGGCATCGTGGATGGCGGTGTTCACCAGCACCGCCCCCATCGGCACGGTGCCGCTGGTCAGCCCCTTGGCGGCGGTGATGATGTCCGGGGTGACGCCGAAGCGCTGCGCCGCAAACGCCTCGCCGACCCGACCGAAGCCGGTGATCACCTCGTCGAACACCAGCACGATGCCGTGGCGGTCGCAGATGTCGCGCAGCCGCTGCAGGTAGCCTTCCGGCGGCAGGATCACCCCGGCCGAGCCGGACACCGGCTCGACGAACACCGCGGCAATGGTGGAGGCGTCGTGCAGGGCGATCAGCCGCTCCAGATCGTCGGCCAGCTCCGCGCCATGCGCCGGCAGCCCGCGCGAATAGGCGTTGCGCTGCAGGTCCAGGGTGTGGCGCAGATGGTCGGTGCCTGCCAGCAGCGGCCCGAACCACTTGCGGTTGTTGGGCAGCCCGCCGATCGACATGCCGCCGAAACCCACCCCGTGGTAGGCCTTCTCGCGGCCGATGAAGCGGATGCGCTGGCCCTCGCCACGCAGCCGGTGATAGGCCAGCACGATCTTCATCGCGCTATCCACCGCTTCAGAGCCGGAGTTGGTGAAGAACACATGCTCCAGCCCCGGCGGGGCGATCGCCGCCAGCCGCTGCGCCAGCACGAACGGTAGCGGTGAGCCCATCTGGAAGGTGGGCGCGAAATCCAGCGTGCCGGCCTGGGCGCGGATCGCTGCCACGATGCGTTGGCGGCCATGCCCGGCATTGCAGCACCACAGCCCGGCGGTGCCGTCCAGGATCTGGCGGCCGTCGACATCCTGGTAATACATGCCGGCCGCCGAGGCCAGCAGGCGAGGGCGCGCCTTGAACTGGCGGTTGGCCGTGAACGGCATCCAGAACGCGTCCAGCTGCGGCGGCGCCTGCAACGCGTGGGCGGTCTCGTGCGAAGGGTGGTCGTGCATCGCAGGCTCCGTGACGGGGATGGCCCGACTCTACGGCAGCCTGCGTCCTGGCCGTCACCCCGGCCGATGCCCGGCCGCCCATCGCACCGCACCAGCCAACGCTGGCAGCGGCGCGATCTAGTCAATAAGAACTAGTCAATTAGTCGCACGGCCGGCCGCTAACGACGAGGAAGGCGTGCGTGGCGTGGGTGTGGCAGTGCGATGGAACGCTGCGAGGCGATGCCGAGCATTGCAATGACGCGAGGATCGCCGATGATGCGCCAGACCGGCGCCTGTCGGGGCTGATTGTTGTCGCCGGCCTGATCGCACCACGCCACTCCATCGCAGCCGTCAATCGTATTCATCGCAGTTCATCGCACTTTTTATTTGGGGAAATGGGAATGACGCAAGGGTCCACCGTGGCGACAGCCAGCGGCGCTGACGCCGGTCTGCTGTCCAAGGAGCGCATCGTTGCGCGTCCTGGATTCAATCGTTGGCTGGTGCCGCCGGCAGCGCTGGCGATCCATCTGTGCATCGGCATGGCCTACGGCTTCAGTGTGTTCTGGTTGCCGTTGTCCAAGGCGCTGGGCATCACCGAGTCGATCGCGTGTCCGGCCGACATGAGCCTGTTCGCGCGCATGGTGGCCACAACCTGCGACTGGAAGATCAGCGAGCTGCAGTGGATGTACACGCTGTTCTTCGTGCTGCTGGGCTGCTCGGCGGCGATCTGGGGCGGCTGGCTGGAACGTGCCGGCCCGCGCAAGGCCGGCGTGGTCTCGGCGCTGTGCTGGTGCGGCGGCCTGGTGATCTCGGCGGCCGGTATCCACTTCCACCAGATCTGGATGCTGTGGCTGGGCTCGGGCGTGATCGGCGGTATCGGTCTGGGGTTGGGCTACATCTCGCCGGTGTCGACCCTGATCAAATGGTTCCCGGACCGTCGCGGCATGGCGACCGGCATGGCCATCATGGGCTTCGGTGGTGGCGCGATGATCGGCAGCCCGCTGGCCGATGCGCTGATGCGCCACTTCGCCACCCCTACCTCGGTGGGCGTGATGGAAACCTTCCTGGTGATGGCGGCGCTGTATTTCGTGTTCATGATGGCCGGCGCGTTCGGCTACCGCGTGCCGCCGAGCGGCTGGACCCCGGCCGGCTGGACTGCCCCGGTGGCCAGCACCAACGCGATGATCACCGCCAATCACGTGCACGTGAAAAAGGTCTGGGGCATCCCGCAGTTCTGGCTGCTGTGGGGCGTGCTGTGCCTGAACGTCTCGGCCGGTATCGGCGTGATCGGCATGTCTTCGCCGATGCTGCAGGAAGTGTTCGGCGGCCGCCTGATCGGCGTGGACATCGGCTTCGGCAACCTGGACCCGACCCAGCTGGCCAGCATCGCGGCCATCGCGGCCGGCTTCACCGGCCTGCTCAGCCTGTTCAACATCGGTGGCCGCTTCTTCTGGGCCAGCATGTCCGACAAGCTCGGCCGCAAGAACACCTACACGCTGTTCTTCGTGCTGGGTATCTGCCTGTACGCGGCGGCGCCGTCGGCCGGTGGCGTGGGCGGTATCGCGCTGTTCGTGGGCATCTTCTGCATCATCCTGTCGATGTACGGCGGCGGCTTCGCCACCATTCCGGCGTATCTGGCCGACCTGTTCGGCACCCAGATGGTGGGCGCCATCCACGGCCGTCTGCTGACCGCCTGGGCCACCGCCGGCATCCTCGGCCCGGTGGTCGTGGGGTATATGCGCGAGTACCAGCTGGCCCACGGCAGCCCGCCGTCACAGGTCTACAACACCACCATGTACATCCTCGCCGGCATGCTCGTGCTCGGCCTGATCTGCAATCTGCTGGTGCGCCCGGTAGCCGCGCGTCATTTCATGACGCCCGACGAACTGGCGCGCGAGAAGCAGCTGGCGCACGAAAAGGTCGACCGCAGCGGACACGCGGTGCTGCCGCCGGAGCAGATGGCGCGCATCGGTCACGGCGGCAATCCCGCGCTGGTGGCGTTTGCCTGGTTGGCAGTGGGCATCCCGATGCTGTTCGGCATCTGGGTCACGCTGCAGAAAGCCTTCGTGCTGTTCCATTGAGGTGAGATGACCACTCCGTCTTCCCGCTCGGTGCGCCCCGGCAGTGTGGTGCGCACGGTGTTCCGGCATCGCGGCGGCCGCAGCGCCACGGTGCAGGACATGGTGGCGGCAGAAATGCCGGTCGCCTTCATCTACAACGGCGTGCCGTTTGCGGTGATGATGGCCACGCCGGAGGACCTGGAAGACTTCGCACTGGGGTTCTCGCTGAGCGAGGGCATCGTCGACCGCCCGCAGGACCTGCGGGTGGTTGCGGTGGAGACCTTCCTGGAAGGTGCTTCGCTGCAGATCGAGATTCCACCCGAGCGCGCCGCCGCGTTGGACCAGCGGCGGCGCAACCTGGATGGACGCAGTGGTTGCGGGGTGTGCGGTAACGAGTCGATCGAGGCGGTGCTGCGCGTGCCACCGCGCGTGCAATCGACGCTGCAGATCGACGCCGATGCGTTGGCGCGTGCGCTGGATGCGTTGCATGCGCAGCAGCCGATCGCCGCGCAGACCGGCGCGGTGCATGCCGCCGGTTGGGCCGATGCGAACGGGGTGGTGCAGCTCGTGCGCGAAGATGTCGGGCGCCACAACGCGTTGGACAAATTGATCGGTGCATTGGCGCGCGCGCGCATCGATGCATCGCAAGGGTTTGCGGTGGTCACCAGCCGCGCCAGTTATGAAATGGCCATGAAAGCCGCGCAAGCCCGGATTCCGCTGCTGGCAGCGATTTCCGCACCGACCGCGCTGGCGATCAGCCTGGCCGACAGCGCGGGACTGACCCTGATCGGGTTTGCCCGCAATCACGATTGTGTTGTTTACAGCCATCCACAACGCCTGGATCTGGGCGTTGCCGTGGGAGAGCCCGCATGAGCAAGAAAACCATCAAGCAGTACGACAATCCCGCGGGCGGCTGGGGCGCATTGCGCTCGGTGGCCAAGCATCTGATGGAACAGGACATCGCGGTGCAGGGCGCCAAGACGCTGCTGCACGCCAACCAGCCGGACGGCTTCGACTGCCCCGGCTGCGCCTGGCCCGACCGCGATCACACCTCCACCTTCGAATTCTGCGAGAACGGCGCCAAGGCCGTGGCCGCCGAATCCACCGCGCGCCGCGCCGGGGCCGAGTTGTTCGCCTCGCACAGCGTCAGCCTGTTGTCGCAGTACAGCGACTATTGGCTGGAAGGGCAGGGCCGCCTGACCCAGCCGATGCGCTACGACGCCGCCACCGACCACTATGTGCCGGTGAGCTGGGACGATGCGTTTGCGCAGATCGCCAGCCATCTCAACGGCCTGGCGAGCCCGGACGAGGCGATCTTCTACACCTCCGGGCGCACCAGCAATGAGGCAGCGTTCCTGTATCAGCTGTTCGTGCGCGAATTCGGCACCAACAACTTCCCCGACTGCTCCAACATGTGCCACGAACCCTCCGGCACCGCGCTGCGGTCGCAGATCGGCGTGGGCAAAGGCACGGTGTCGCTGCACGATTTCGAACTGGCCGATGCCATCTTCATCTTTGGCCAGAATCCGGGCACCAATCACCCGCGCATGCTCGGCGAGTTGCGTCAGGCCTCCAAGCGCGGCGCGGCGATTGCGGCGTTCAATCCGCTGCGCGAGCGCGGGCTGGAGAAGTTCGCCGACCCGCAGGACAAGCTGGAGATGCTGCACAACGGCTCCACGCGCATCGCCTCCGATTACTTCCAGCTCAAGATCGGCGGCGACCTGGCCGCGATCAAGGGCGTCATCAAGCATGTGCTCGAGCGCGATGCGCAGGCCCAGCGCGACGGCACGGCGCGGTTGCTGGATCTGGATTTCATCGCCGAGCACACCGCCAACTTCGACGCCTTCGCCGCCGACGTGCATGCGGAAAGCTGGAGCACCATCGTCGAAGAATCCGGACTGGACGAAGCGGCGCTGCGCAAGGCTGGCGAAATCTATCTGAAGGCCGAGCGCGTGATCGCGTGCTGGGGCATGGGCATCACCCAGCACAAGCACTCGGTAGCCACCATCCACATGATCACCAACCTGCTGCTGCTGCGCGGCCATCTGGGCCGTCCCGGCGCAGGCGTGTGCCCGGTGCGCGGACACAGCAACGTGCAGGGCGACCGCACGATGATGATCTACGAAAAACCGCCGGCCGCGTTTCTGGACAAGCTGCAGTCGGTGTTCGGCTTTGCGCCGCCGCGCGAAGACGGCTTCGACACCGTCGGTGCGATCGAAGCGATGCTGGATGGGCGCGGCAAGGTGTTCTTCGCGATGGGCGGCAACTTCGCTGCGGCAACGCCGGATACCGATGCCACCCACCGCGCGCTGCGCAACTGCGAACTCACCGTCCACGTCACCACCAAGCTCAATCGCAGTCACCTGGTGCACGGACGCGATGCGTTGATCCTGCCGTGCCTGGGGCGCACCGAAATCGATATCCAGGACGCCGGCTCGCAAGGCGTGACGGTGGAGGATTCGATGAGCATGGTGCACCTGTCGGCCGGCATCAATCCGCCGGCCTCGCCGGACCTGTTGTCCGAGCCGGCGATCGTGGCGCGCATGGCCGAAGCCACCTTGGGTGCGCGCAGCGCCATCCGCTGGCGCTGGCTGGTGGGCGACTACGACCGCATCCGCGACCTGATCGCCCAGGTGTTCCCGGACTTTGCCGATTTCAACCAACGGGTACGCACGCCGGGTGGCTTCCGCCTGTCCAACACCGCGCGCGACCGCAACTGGGTCACGCCCGAGCAGCGTGCGGTCTTCAAATCGCACGCGGTGCCCACCGATAACCCGATCCATCGCGCGCGGCGTTCGCGTGGCGACCAGATGGTGTTCACGCTGGCCACTACCCGCTCGCACGATCAGTACAACACCACCATTTACGGGCTGGACGATCGCTACCGCGGTGTGTTCGGCGAGCGCCGCGTGCTGTTCATCAATGGTGCCGACATCGCGGCACTGAACATGAAGGCCGGCGACTGGGTGGACCTGGAAAGTCTGTGCGAGGACGGCGTGCGTCGCGAGGCGCGGCGTTTCCTGCTGGTGGACTACAACATTCCGCGTGGCTGCCTGGCGGCGTATTACCCGGAAACCAATGCACTGGTACCGCTGTCCAGCTTCGCTGACGAAGCGCGCACGCCGACGTCCAAGTCGATTCCGGTGATCGTGCTGCCGCACCGCGCCGAAACTGCCGATGCGGCGCCGCGCGACATCGGGGCGGTACTTGTCCGCTGACACACAGCTCACCGCGCAGTTGTTGCAGGCGCTGGCCGACACGCCCGATGGCGTGTCGTTGGCAAGGTTGTGCAAGCAGCTGGGCGTGCGCATGAGCGTGCTGCTGCGCACGCTCGCCTGGCTGGGCACGGCAAACCTGGACGGTGAACCGGGCCCGGACTGGGTCCGCGTAGACGAGCGTGGCGAACGGCAATTTGCGGTGATCACTGCTGCCGGCCTGGTTGAACACGTGCAGCGTGCAACGGCGCAAGCGCCGCAGGGCGGTTGAGCGATCTTTTCGCTTTGATGAAGAGCTGGCGGTGTTTTGGATTTGGTTGGTACCGCATCCCGGAACGTTGAGGTTCACCGGTTTGAGCCAAACGCGTCGTTGCGCGCGCGCGGTGCTCTCATCGCTTGCGGGACACGCCGTAAACCCATCCACGGAGGACCGTTGGCGGCCTCCATGCCGCCAACGGTCCCGCAAGCGGCGAGGTCACCGCACCAGAACGTTGGTTGGCGGTTTTGAGAAAGCCGATCGTGATACGCAGGCGGCGCAGCAAGCGGAGGTTGCCTATCGCTTGCACTGACGCACCAACCATCTCGACCGGTCCTTGCCCGCCCCCCGTCGCGGAACCTGACGCGGCATGGATGCCGCGTAAGAGCTTACAGGGACGTACTTGCGGCGTGTCCTGCGATGGTGGGCGGGCAAGGGCCTTGCAGCCAGGCCAAAGGCCATCGGCTCCACAATCGATCTATCTGCATTGTCAAAATGCTCCTGACTTTCCGTGTGTCCCACAATGCTGGGCGGGCAAGGGCCCCGTAGTCCAAGCCGAAGGTCATCGGCTCTACAAGGGATGTATCCGCACTCCTTCACCACTTCAACCGAGATCTCACGGCCCTGCTGCCACAACGCGGACGGTCACGCCTGTAACTTTTCTCAGGCCGTTGGTCCGCGCAAACCGCCGCCGCGATCTGCCAGAATCGGCCGTCTTATCTTGCCTTGCCTGGATGCCGATCGCCGATGACTGCCGCCGCGCCGCTTGTCACGCCCTCCAATTCGCCTGCGCGCGTGCTGTTTGCCAGCCTGATCGGCACCACCATCGAGTTCTTCGATTTCTATATCTACGCCACTGCGGCGGTGCTGGTGTTCCCGACCTTGTTCTTCCCGGCCGGTGACGGCAATGCGGCGATGCTGCAATCGCTGGCCACGTTTGCGGTGGCCTTCATCGCGCGGCCGGTGGGCTCGGCGGTGTTTGGCCACTTCGGCGACCGCATTGGCCGCAAGGCCACGCTGGTGGCGGCGTTGTTGACGATGGGCCTGTCCACGGTGGCGATCGGCCTATTGCCCGGTTACGCGCAGATCGGCGTGCTGGCGCCGGCGCTGCTGGCGGTGTGTCGCTTCGGCCAGGGTCTGGGCCTGGGCGGCGAGTGGGGCGGGGCGGTGCTGCTGGCCACCGAAAACGCGCCGCCCGGCAAGCGGGTCTGGTACGGCATGTTTCCGCAGCTGGGTGCGCCGCTGGGCTTTCTGCTGTCCACTGGCACGTTCCTGGGCATGGGCGCGTTGCTGGACGATGCCGACTTCCTGGCGTGGGGGTGGCGGGTGCCGTTCCTGGCCAGCGCGCTGCTGGTGCTCACCGGCCTGTGGGTGCGCCTGAGCATCACCGAAACCCCGGATTTCCAGAAGACCCTGGACCGCAAGACGCGCGTCCGCCTGCCGCTGGGCACGGTGATCTCGCAGCATTGGCCGGCGTTGATCGTCGGCACCCTGGGCGCGTTCGCCACCTTCGTGCTGTTTTATCTGATGACCGTCTTTGCGCTGGGCTATGGCACCAAGACCCTGGGCTACGACAAAGAGCAGTTCCTGCTGCTGCAGGTGGCCGGCATCGTGTTTTTCGCGCTGGGGATCCCGCTGTCGGCCAGGTTTGGCGACCGCCACGGGGCGCCGCTGGCGATGATGCTGGCCAGCATCGCCATCATCGCGTTCGGGCTGGCATTCGCGCCGTTGTTCCAGGCCAATCATCCGTTGCAGGTGCTGGGCTTCCTGTCGCTGGGATTCTTCTTCATGGGCCTGACCTACGGCCCCTGCGGCACGCTGCTGGCGCAGCTGTATCCCACCGAGGTGCGCTATACCGGCGCATCCTTGTCGTTCAACCTGGCCAGTATCCTGGGCGCGGCACCGGCGCCGTATGTGGCCACGCAGCTGGCAGAACGCTACGGTGTCCGCGCGGTGGGCTATTACCTTGGGAGTGCCGCGGTGTTGAGCCTGGTCGCGCTGATGGTGGCGCGCCGCTGGCGCGTTCCTGCGGAAAAGAGCCCGTCCGTCGCCTAGGGCAACGCGCGGGCGAGGGAAGTGCCGGCGCGATTCCTGCATGCCGCGCTGCGGCTGCACGCCGGCATAGCTGTGCCATTGATTTCAATAACAGCGTGCGCGCATACGCTGCGGCGCTGGTGAGAGGAATCAGCGCACGCCGGCAGGTTTTTCGGTGCACTGCCACGGTCAGCGACCAGTTGCTGACGCGGCGCAATCTTCAACGGAACAGCCGTTTCAGCGTGCGGCCCAGCCAGTGGCCGTGCTGGTGGCTACGCGAGAACTGGTCCAGGTGCGCGATCACCTGCGGCGCATAGGCCTGGTCATCGCCGCGGATATGGTTGAACAACCAGCGCGAGAGCATGTTGCGCAAGTCGTCGCTGACCTCTTCGCCGGCCTGGAACCGCAGCCGGTATTCGCCGACGCGCTTGCCGAATACCTCGTGCACGCGCTTGTGCGCCAGGCTGAAGGGGTAGCCGGCTTCTTCCATCAGCTCTTCTTCGAAAGCGAAGTGCGACAAGGTGTAGTCGATCAATTCATCGATGACCTCGGCCACCGCCAGGCGCTGCAGGCTGGTCTGCGCGGCATGCAGATGATTGATCATCTCCACGATGCGCCGGTGTTGATGATCGATGACCTCGATCCCGGTGTTGAGGTCGTCCTGCCAGACCAGCAATGCCATCGCCCACCCCTGTTCCAAATGATGGGCGGCACGATAGGCGCGCGCCAGCGCTGGCGCGTTGATCTGGATCAAATCCGGTCAGGGTGTGCGGGCAACCCCGAGGCGTGCCCACTTGGGTCTGTGCGTCATCCCCGTCGTTCGGTGTCGCTGCAGCCGCGTCGCCGCGTGCAGCGCGTCAGCGACGTCGATCAGCTCGCCAGGCGAACCTGGTTGCGGCCGCCGGCCTTGGCCAGGTACAGGTACTTGTCGGCCTCGCCGAGCAGGTGATGCAGCGATTGCCCGCTTTCGCTGGCAATGCACACGCCAATGCTCACCGTCATGCTCAGCGTTTCATCGCCGATGCGCACGCGCAATGCGCTGATGCGTTCGCGCAGGGTCTCGAAATAACTGGTGGCGTTGGCTGCATCGAGCCCGGGGACCAGCAGGCAGAATTCCTCGCCGCCGAAGCGCGCCACCAGGTCCTGCGGCCGCGCATGCCCGGACACCGAGGCGGCCACCGCACGCAGTGCCTGGTCGCCGGCTTCGTGGCCCCAGGTGTCGTTGATATGCTTGAAGTGGTCGATATCCAGCATCGCGGCGGTCACCGTCTGGTCCTGCGACAGCAGCTTGGGGATCACCCGCTGGCTCTGTTCCAGGAAGTAGCGCCGGTTCGGCAGGCCGGTGAGGAAGTCGCGCGTGGCCAGGTCCTGCAGCGTGCCGATCAATTCCAGCTGGTCCACGTTCTGCGAGACACGGCAAAAGAATTCCTCGCGCGAGAAGGGCTTGCGCAGGAAATCGTTGGCCCCGTTCTTCAGGAAGCGCGGGATCAGCGACGAATCGCTGTTGCCGGAGATGCCGATCACCGCCACCTTGTCGCGCGAACGGATCGCACGCAGCCGGCGGGTGAATTCCACCCCTTCCATGCCGGGCATTTCCTGGTCGACGATGGTCAGGCGGATACCAGGATCGCGCTCGATCGCTTCCAGGCCGGCTGCGCCGTCGGCCGCCAGCACCACGCGGTAGCCGTACATCGACAGCAACGCCGCCGCGTAGGTGCGGGCAGACAGCGAGTCGTCCACCACCAGTGCGCCGATGCGGCGGTTGCGCTCCAGGCGCTGCACCAGCCAGGCCAGGTATTCGATGCTGCCCGGTGCGTTCTTGAGCACGTAGTCGATGATCTGCTGCTGCAGCACGCGCTGGCGCAGGTCCTCGTCGTACACGCCGCTGACCACCACGGTGGGCAGGTTGCGCGACAGGAAGAACTCCACCACCTTGTCGCGGTCGCCGTCTACCAGCACCAGCCCGGTCAGGACCAGGAACCAGCCATCTTCTTCGTCGAGCACGCGCGCCGCTTCGGCCAGGGTCGAGACGACAGTGACCGGCAGTTCCACGCGTTGCTCGATGGCTTCGCGCAGCATGCTGGTGAACGTGCGTGAGTTCTCCACCAGCAACACGCGTTGCGGCAGAACTGCACTTTCACTATTGCGATGTAGGGTACCTGGAGACATCGGCTGGCCGTGTGGATCGAACCGTCAGATCAGCTAACGGCTCTGCCCGCCAAAACTTGAGCATTTCGTCGCACCCTGTGCGCGGTGCCGGCGGCGGCGTTCACCACAGCGCATCGCGCAGCCGGTACCAGCTCATGGCGGCCACCAGCAACGGGGTGCGCAGCCGTCGTCCGCCCGGGAACGGCCGGTGCGCAATGCGGGAGAACACGTCCAGGCGCCGGCTCTGGCCGGCGATGGCCTCGGCGATGACCTGGCCGGCCAGGCCGGTCGCCGCGACGCCGTGGCCGGAGAAGCCTTGTGCGAAATACAGGTTCGGTGCGAGCCGGCCCCAGTGCGGGGCGCGGTTGCGGGTGATGTCGACGTAGCCGCCCCACACGGTCTCCAGTGGCACGTCGCGCAGCTGCGGGAACACGGTGTGCATGCGCCGGGTCATCAGGCCCTGCAGGCCCGGCGGCGGACGCGACGAATAGCTGGCACGCCCGCCGAACAGCAGCCGGTGATCGGCGCTGAGCCGGTAATAATCCAGCGCCCAATTGGTATCGGCCACCGCCATGTCGTTGCCGATCAGCGCGCGTGCACGCGCCGCGCCCAGGGGCGGTGTCGCGCCGACATAGGTGCCCACCGGCATGATGCGCTGCTCCAGCTGCGGGGCGATGCCGTGCAGCAAGGCATTGCCGGCAATCACCCCGACATCCGCGGCAACGCTGCCCTCGGCGGTGTGCATCGTGACCCGTGCACCGGCGTCCTGCCGGGTCACCGCCGAGTCTTCGAAGATGCGCACCCCGGCGGCCAGCGCGGCCCGCGCCAAGCCAAGGGCATAGGCCAGCGGATGCAGATGGCCGCTGGCCGCATCGAACATCGCGCCCAGGTACAGCGGGCTGTCCAGCACCTGCCGGGTGCGGGCGCGGTCCCACCATTCCAGCGGATAGTCGTAGCGCTCGGCCATGCGCACGATGCCGTGCTGCAGGGCGCGGACCTGGCGCGGCTTCAATGGCACATGCGCATGCCCGTCGCGCCAGTCACAGGCGATGGCGTGGCGCTGGATGCGCTGGCGCAGCAGCTGCATGCCGTCGCGCGAAAAATCGAACAGCAGGCGCGCATCCGCATCGCCGACCAACGCTTCCAGCGTGTCCTGCTCGCAGCCGTAGCCGACGATGGCCTGACCGCCGTTGCGCCCGGACGCGCCCCAACCGATGCGCCTGGCCTCCAGCACGACCACCCGATAGCCGGCTTCGGCCAGCGTCAGCGCGGCCGTCAGGCCGGTATAGCCGGCGCCGAGGATGCAGACATCGGCCTGCAGCGCGCCGAGCAGGCGCGGCTGGGCGGGCAGGGCCGGTGTGCTGCGCGCATACCAGCTGTCCGGATACCCGCTGCCCGGTGTCTCGCTGGCGGTTGCGGCCGGGCTGCCCATCACACGGTGCGCAGGTACCGGGCGTAATCCAGGTCCGGCACCAGCGCCTGGTAGTCGAACAGCTCACGCTGCTTCTGCTGGCCGAACACCTGCCGGAATTGCGTGCCGAACTGCGCGTTGATGAAATCGCTGCCCAGAAACGCATCCACCGCACCCTGCCAGGTGCGCGGCCGGAACACCGATTGCGCATAGGCATTGCCTACGATCGGGGCGGTGGGCTCGCCGGGCTGTTGCAAGCCGTCCAGCATGGCCGCCAGCACCGCGGCGGCCACCAGGTATGGATTGGCATCGGCGCCAGCGATGCGGTGTTCGATGCGGGTGTTGCGCGCATCGCTATGCGGGATGCGCAGCGCCACGGTGCGGTTATTGAAGCCCCAGCTGGCATCCAGCGGCACGAACGCATTGCTGACAAAGCGGCGGTAGCTGTTGGCATGCGGGGCGAACAGCAGCAGGCAGGCGTCGGCATGCCGTTGCAGCCCGGCAATGGCGTGCCGCAGCGCGGCCGCGGGCGCGTCGGCACCGCCGGCCAGCACGTTGTTGCCTTCCTGATCCAGCAGGCTCACATGCAGATGCAGGCCGCTACCGGCCTGGTCGGGGAACGGCTTGGCCATGAAGCTGGCGAGCGTGCCTTGCTGCTGCGCAATGGCCTTGATGGTGCGCTTGAGCAGGATCGCCTCATCGCAGGCCGCTACCGCGTCGGCACGGTGCTGCAGGTTGATCTCGAACTGGCCCGGCGCGTACTCGGCCACCGCGGTGTCGGCGGGAATGCCTTGCTGGCGGCATGCGGCTGTGACCGCGTCGGTGAAGCCACGCTGGTCGTCCAGGTCCTGTAGCGCATACACCTGGGTGCTGGCGCTGCGGGCGCCGGTGACCGGGTCGCGCGGGGTCTGCGGGCGGCCCTGCGCATCGGGCACCGCATCGAACAGGTAGAACTCTAGTTCCACCGCAATCACCGGGGTCAAGCCCCGCGCGGCGAAGCCGGCCAGCACGCGCTGCAGCACCGCGCGCGGCGCCACCTCGAACAGCTGGCCCTCGGGGGTGTGCATCGCCAGCAGCAGCTGCGCCATCGGCTGTGGTGCCCACGGCACCGGTCGCAGCGAACCGGCGATCGGCCGGCAGATGCGGTCGGCATCGCCGATCGCATACCCCAGCCCGGTTTCTTCCACGGTATTGCCGGTGATGTCGGTGGCGATCAGCGACATCGGCAGGCACACGCCATCGCGATACACCTTGCCCAGGGTGTCGGCGGTGATGCGCTTGCCGCGCAGTACGCCGTTGGTGTCGGGCAACAACAGGTCCACCGAGGCACAGCCGGGAATGCGCGCCAGCGTGGCAGCATCGGCGGCGGGCAGGGACGCGACGGAGTTCTCTGAAGCCATGGGCACCACCTGCGAAGTCGCAGCCAGCCTAGCAAAGCGCGCGTGAGCCGTCGCAGACGCGCGAGGCGGCGGCGGTGGCAATGGCGGCGGTGGCGCGGTAAGTTCGGATGCACCTGCTGATCAACGCACCGCATCGGGATGTCTGCATGGCTGTCGTACCGCTGGTCGGGTTGCCGACCGATCGCATCGCGCAGGGGCCGCATCCGTTCCTGGCGGCCGGCGAAAAATACGTGCGCGCGGTGGTGGAAGCGGCCCGGGCCATGCCGGTGCTGCTGCCCAGCCTGCAGCCTACGCTCGATGCCGCCGTATGGCTGGAGCGCCTGGATGGCCTGCTGCTCACCGGGGCGGTCAGCAATATCGAGCCGCATCACTACAGCGACGAATCCAGTTGGGAGGGCAACCCGCACGATGCGGCCCGCGATGCCACCAACCTGGGGATGATTCCACAGGCGCTGGCGCGCGGCCTGCCGGTGCTGGCGATCTGCCGCGGCCTGCAGGAGGTGAACGTGGCGCTGGGCGGGCGCCTGCACCAGCGTGTGCATGACGTGCCCGGCCTGCGCGATCACCGCGAAGACCGCAGCGCTGCGCTGGAGGTGCAATACGGCCCCGCCCATCCGGTGCGGCTGCAGTCCGGCGGCTGGCTGGCCGGCATGAGCGGCGCCGACGAGGTCATGGTCAATTCGCTGCACGGGCAGGGCATCGCCACGCTGGCCGATGGCTTACTGGTCGAGGCCACCGCACCGGACGGCCTGATCGAAGCGTTTCGCGGCCCCGGGCCGGGGTTCCTGCTGGCGGTGCAGTGGCATCCGGAATGGCGTGTCACACAGCAACCGTTCTACCGTGCCATCTTTGAGGCCTTCGGCCAGGCCTGTCGCCGTTATGCCGCCCAGCGCGGCCAGTGAGGGTGTATGTCGCTTCGTCAACGTTCGCGTATTGCCACGCCCAAACAGCCGGAGAGCGCCTTGCGCCGCTGGCTCAAGGACCGCCACATCACCGAAGTGGAATGCCTGGTGCCGGACATCACCGGCAATGCGCGCGGCAAGATCATTCCGGCCGACAAGTTCTCGCACGACTATGGCACGCGGCTGCCGGAAGGCATCTTCGCCACCACCGTCACCGGCGATTTTCCGGACGATTACTACGCGCTGACCTCGCCATCGGATTCGGACATGCATCTGCGCCCGGATGCCTCTACCGTGCGCATGGTGCCGTGGGCCGCCGACCCCACCGCGCAGGTCATCCACGATTGCTATACCAAGGATGGCCAGCCGCACGAGCTGGCGCCGCGCAACGTATTGCGTCGCGTGCTCGATGCCTATGCGCAGGTCAAGCTGCAACCGGTGGTGGCGCCGGAGCTGGAATTCTTCCTGGTGCAGAAGAACACCGACCCGGATTTCCCGCTGCTACCGCCGGCCGGCCGCTCCGGCCGCCCGGAAACCGCGCGGCAGTCGTATTCCATCGATGCGGTCAACGAGTTCGACCCGATCCTGGACCTGATGTACGACTACTGCGATGCAATGGAACTGGACGTGGACACCTTGATCCACGAGTCGGGCGCCGCGCAGCTGGAAGTCAATTTCACCCATGCCGATGCCTTGTCGCGCGCCGATCAGGTGTTCCTGTTCAAGCGCACCATGCGCGAGGCCGCGTTGCGCCACGGCGTGTATGCCACCTTTCTGGCAAAACCAATGGAAACCGAGCCGGGTAGCGCGATGCACATCCACCAGAGCCTGTTGCACGCGGGCACCGGCAAGAATGTGTTCAGTGGCAAGCGCGAGGGCGGGTTCAGCGACACCTTCGCGCATTATCTGGGCGGGCTGCAGAAATACATTCCAATGGCGATGGGGCTGCTGGCACCCAACGTCAATTCGTACCGGCGGCTGATGTTCGGCGAGGTGTCGCCAAGCAATGTGCTGTGGGGGTTCGACAACCGCACCTGCGGGCTGCGGGTGCCGATCGATGCGCCGCAAAACATGCGGGTGGAAAGCCGCTTCGCCGGCTCCGACGCCAACCCGTATCTGGCGATGGCGGCGACCTTGGCCTGCGGGTTATTGGGCATCCGCGAAACGCTCGAACCCACCGCGCCGATCAGCAGCAATGGCAAGGAGCAGGGCTACGATTTGCCGCGCTCGTTGGGGGAGGCGCTGGATGGGTTGGAGGGATGCGAGGCATTGCAGGAGATGTTGGGCGCGCGGTTTGTGCGGGCGTATATCTCGGTGAAGCGGAAGGAATACGAGACGTTCTTTCGGGTCATCAGTTCGTGGGAGCGGGAGTTCTTGTTGTTGAACGTGTGAGTTGCCCGATCGAGACCCGTGCCAGGCGTTTCCCTTCTCCCGCCGGGAGAAGGTGCCCGAAGGGCGGATGAGGGTACGGTGTCAGGCGGTGTTGAGGCTTGGTTTGTGTGTTTTAGTGCTTCTAAAAGCTTCAAAACAGAGCAGAGCTTTCACGCCCTTCGGGCGCGAGTTACTTTTTCTTTGCTTGTGCAAAGAAAAAGTAACCAAAAAGAAAGCACACCCCGTCCTCGCGCCGTGCGCGCCTGCGGCGCTGCGGGTGCGCAAGTCCGGCAGAAATTTTTGTAAGGGACATCCTTGTCCCTTACAAAAACGTCGCGCATCCATGCGCGCCGCCCTGCGGGTTGTATCTGCCGGCCTTGCCGCTGCGGTATGGGGCCCCGGAAAAGCGAAAGCAAAGCAAAGCAACGCAACGCAAAGCAAGGCAAAGCAAGGCAAAGCAAGGCAAAGCAAAGCAAGGCAAGGCAAGGCAAAGCAGGGCAGGCGTGGCTTTGCGCAACGCACGGAGGTGCGGCGCCGTGTGCAGGGCCGGCGGTGCTGGGCAGGAGGCCGGAAGTGCGGTCGAAATGTGCAGGCTGCCTACGTCGCCAGACGTTTCCTTCTCCCGTCGGGACGTTGTCCTCCTTCATGGGGGACAAGCTGCCCGAAGGGCGGATGAAGGCGACGTCGGTGGCAGGGCAAGTTCTTGCGGCCCACCTGTCTGTCTGTCAGGCGTGCAAGCGAGTGGCCGAGCGATCTGCGCAGCCGTCCGCGGTCCGGCAACAGGGTCCGGGTATGCTCTTGGTTCCTGAGGGGTGGAGCAGGTCGTGGATTCTTCTGTGCTCAAGTCGTTGCAGCAACTCGATGCAGCGCATCATCTGCATCCGTTCAACGACAACGCGGCGTTGGCGCACAAGGGCACCCGGATCCTGACGCGCGGTGAGGGCGTGTATGTGTGGGATGCCGACGGCAACAAGTTGCTGGATGCGTTTGGCGGGTTGTGGTGCGTCAATGTGGGCTACGGGCGCAGCGAGCTGGCTCAGGCCGCTTCGCGCCAGATGGAGCAACTGGCGTACTACAACAGCTTCTTCCAGTGCACTACCGAGCCCACCATCCAGCTGGCCGCCAAGCTGGCGGAACTCACGCCGGGCGATCTGAACCATGCGTTCTTCGCAAACTCCGGGTCAGAGGCCAACGACACCATCCTGCGCCTGGTGCGGCATTTCTGGGCGGTGCAGGGGCAGCCGCAGAAGCAGGTCTTCATCGGTCGCCACGATGGCTACCACGGCACCACCATGGCCGGCGCCAGCCTGGGCGGGATGCAGGGCATGCACAAGCAGGGAGGCTTGCCGATTCCGGGCATCGTGCATATCGCACCGCCGTATCACTTCGGCGATGGCGGCGACATGGATCCGGAGGACTATGGCCTGCTGGCGGCGCGCCGGCTGGAAGCCAGGATCCTCGAACTCGGGCCGGAAAACGTGGCTGCCTTCATCGGCGAGCCCATCATGGGCGCGATCGGTGTCTATATCCCGCCGCGCAGCTACTGGCCGGAGATCGAGCGCATCTGCCGGCACTACGACGTGTTGCTGGTGGCCGATGAAGTGATCTGCGGATTCGGGCGCACCGGGCCGTGGTTCGGAGCCGAGTATTTCGGGTTTCAGCCAGATGTGATGACGCTGGCCAAGGGCATCACCTCCGGCTACATCCCGCTGGCGGCGGCGATGTTCAGCGATCGCGTGGCCGGGGTGCTCAAGCGGCAGGGCGGCGAGCTGGCACATGGCGGTACCTATGCCGGGCACCCGGTGTGTGCGGCAGTGGCGCTGGAGAATCTGCGCCTGCTGCAGGACGAGGGCATCGTGGACACTGCTCGCACGCAGATCGCGCCGTATCTGGCGCAGCGCTGGGCCGAGCTGGGCGAGCACCGGTTGGTGGGCGAGGCGCGCATCGCCGGGCTGGTGGGTGCGCTGGAATTGGTGCCGGACAAACGTCGGCGCGGAACCTACTTCCCCGGGCGCGGGCGGGTCGGCGCGCTCTGCCGTGATTTCGCGCTGCAACGCGGGCTGATCCTGCGCGCCACCTACGATGCGATGCTGCTGTCGCCGCCGCTGATCATCACACGCGCCCAGGTGGACGAGCTGTTCGACAAGGCCTGGGGCGCGCTGGACGACACCGCGCACGCGCTGGGCAGGTAAGCGACAGCGACGCATCGCCGGCGCGGCAGCAGCACCTGCGGCAGGAGCACTCTGCGCCCGCTGCCACGGCCATGCAGGGCCCGGCCTGCCGATCGGCGCCATGGCATCGGTCGCTGCGAAAGCGCCGTTGGGTAGCCAGCATGCTTCCCACTGCCCGGCGCATGGTCAGCACACCTCCCGGCCGGCCCTGCTGGGCAAACCTGGGCACGGTGGGTAGTCTGGCGGCAGACCGGCCCGCACCGGGCCGCCCCCATCGCGCTGGAGACCCACATGACGCTGCGACTGCTCGCACTGACGCTGTCCATCACCCTGTTGTCCGGCTGTGGCGGCGGTGGCGCGCCGGGGAAATCCGACGCGCAGGCCAAGGTGCTCAACGTCTACAACTATTCCGACTACATCGCCGAAGACACCATTCCGGCATTCGAGAAGAGCACCGGCATCAAGGTCACCTACGATGTGTTCGACAGCGACGAGATGGTGGAAACCAAGTTGCTGGCCGGTGGCAGCGATTACGACGTGGTGGTGCCCACGCTCAATTTCTTCGGCCGCCAGATCCAGGCCGGCGTGTTCCTGCCGCTGGACAAGAGCAAGATCCCCAACCTGGCCAATCTGGATCCGGACGTGATGCGCCGCATCGCCGCGCAGGACCCGGGCAATGCCTATGGCGTGCCGTACATGATCGGCACCACCGGCATCGGCTACAACGTCGACAAGCTCAAGGCGATCTTCGGCAGCACCGAGGTCGCCAACAGCTGGGACCTGGTGTTCAAGCCGGAGAACCTGTCCAGGCTCAAGGACTGCGGCGTGACCATTCTGGACACGCCCTCGGACATGATTCCGATCGCCCTGAACTACCTGGGCCTGGACCCGCACAGCACGGTGCCGGCCGAGATCGAAAAGGCTGCCGCGCTGATCAAGGCCATCCGGCCGTACGTGCAGAATTTCCATTCCAGCCAGTATGTGACCTCGCTGGCCAACGGCAATACCTGCCTGGCGGTGGGCTGGTCGGGCGACATCATCCAGGCGCGCGATCGCGCGGTGGAAGCTGGCAACACCATCAAGGTGGCCTACGCGATCCCGAAGGAAGGCGCGCCGCAATGGTTCGACATGCTGGCCATTCCCAAGGACGCCAAACATCCGGAAAACGCCTATGCGTTCATCAATTACCTGTTGAAGCCCGAGGTGGCCGCGGCCAATACCAACTTCATCCACTACGCCAACCCGGTGCGTACCGCCACACCGTTGGTGGATGCGGCGATCCGCAACGACCCCACCATCTATCCGCCGCCGGAAGTGACCGCCAAGATGTTTACCTACGCGATCAATCCGCCGGACGTGGATCGCCTGTACACGCGGCTGTGGACCGAGATCAAGACCGGCCGCTGACTGCAGCGCACGCCTGTGCGGCTTCCGAACGTGCGAGACAGGTGCTCGGACGCCTCGCTCCAGATTCCTGCGCGCCGTCCACGGCCACCTGACCACCGCCCGTGACGGGTTGCTGGCCGCTCCGAGGTCTACGCGTCGCTAACCGCCGCGGCGCAGGCCGCCGCGTTCCCATAAAAACCCCATCTTGGTCGCGAACACTGCAGACCTGGTCGCAACTGCATGCGGCTGGTGCGGCACCGTCGCGTGCCTGCTGGCGCAGCGTGCGTGGCCAACCGCCCAGCGCCCGGACCCATGCAAGCCCAGCGGCGGCTGACCAGGCTCATCACACAATCTGTACTGACGGGTTCAAATAATTGTATGGTTTCGCCGCGCTCGCTGGCGCCGCTATGGCGGCACGCCGTCGCGCGCCTCGCCCACGACACACAGGACGCTTCCTTTGAGCAACCAAGACCACCCGTCCAACGATGGCCGCGATTCGTCCGCCGATGCCCAGGGCGATGAGGCCCAGCAGCCGCCCAAACCGTCGCCGCTGAAGAACCCCAAGGTCAAGTGGACCCTGATCCTGGTGGGCGTGCTGGTGCTGGTGCTGCTAGTGGTCTGGCTGGCCTATTACCTGATCAAGGGCCGCTACATGCAGGACACCAATAACGCCTACCTGCAGGCCGACTCGGTGGCGGTGGCGCCGCGCGTCAGCGGCTATGTGACCAAGGTGCTGGTGGGCGACAACCAGATCGTGGACGCCGGCCAGCCGTTGCTGCAGATCGATGACCGCACCTACCAGGCCACCCTGCAGCAGGCCGAGGCAGCCATTGCCGCACGCCAGGCCGACATCGTGGCCGCCACTGCCAATGTGGCCGGCCAGGAAGCGGCGCTGGTGCAGGCGCAGACCCAGGTGACTTCGGCCGCGGCCAGCCTCACCTTCGCCCGGGCCGAAGTGAAGCGCTTTGCGCCGCTGGCGGCCTCCGGCGCCGACACCCATGAGCACCAGGAAAGCCTGCAGCACGAACTGGCCCGCGCCCGCGCCCAATACGATGCCGCACAGGCGCAGGCCACCGGGGCGCAGAGCCAGATCCAGGCCAGCAAGGCGCAGCTGGAACAGGCCCAGGCCGGCCTGAAGCAGGCCACCGCCGATGCCGACCAGGCACGCGTGGCGGTGGAAGACACCCGCCTGACCAGCCGTATCCACGGCCGGGTCGGCGACAAGACCGTGCAGGAAGGGCAGTTCCTCGCCGCCGGCACCCGCACCATGACCATCGTGCCGCAGGAATCGCTGTACCTGGTCGCCAATTTCAAGGAAACCCAGGTCGGCCTGATGCGCCCCGGCCAGCCGGCCGAGATCGAAGTGGACGCGCTGTCGGGCGTGAAACTGCATGGCAAGGTCGAAAGCCTGTCGCCGGGTACCGGCTCGCAGTTCGCGCTATTGCCGCCGGAAAACGCCACCGGCAACTTCACCAAGGTGGTGCAGCGCGTGCCGGTGCGCATCCGCGTGCTGGCCGGCGAGGAGGCGCGCAAGGTGCTGGTGCCGGGCATGTCCGTGGAAGTGACCGTGGATACCCGCTCGGCCAAGGACGCCAAGCAACGCGCCGAAGAAGAATCCGACCGCGTGCAGGAGCAGGAGCGCGCGCAATGAGCGCAGCGGCCGCCACCGGCCAGAGCGCCGGCGGCAGCGCAGGCCGCGAGAAGGCCAGTCCGGGCGCGTGGCTGGCGGTGCTGGCCGGCACCATCGGCTCGTTCATGGCCACGCTGGACATCTCCATCGTCAACGCCGCGCTGCCCACCATCCAGGGCGAGGTGGGCGCCAGCGGCACTGAAGGCACCTGGATCTCCACCGCCTACCTGGTGGCCGAGATCATCATGATCCCGCTCACCGGCTGGTTCGTGCGCACGCTGGGCCTGCGCAACTTCCTGCTGATCTGCGCGGTGATGTTCACCGCCTTCTCGGTGGTGTGCGGCCTGTCGACCTCGTTGCCGATGATGATCATCGGCCGTGTCGGCCAGGGCCTGGCCGGTGGCGCGCTGATTCCGACCGCGCTGACCATCGTGGCCACCCGGCTGCCGCCCAGCCAGCAGACCATGGGCACCGCGCTGTTCGGCATGACCGTGATCATGGGACCGGTGATCGGCCCGCTGCTGGGCGGCTGGCTCACCGAAAACGTCAGCTGGCACTACGCATTTTTCATCAACGTGCCGATCTGCGTGGGCCTGGTGGCGCTGCTGCTGCTGGGGCTGGAGCATGAGAAGGGCAACTGGGCCGGCCTGCTCGATGCCGACTGGCTGGGCATCTACGGCCTCACCGCCGGGCTGGGCGGGCTGACCGTGGTGCTGGAGGAAGGCCAGCGCGAGCGCTGGTTCGAATCCAGCGAGATCAACACGCTGAGCGTGATCGCGCTCAGCGGTTTCATCGCGTTGATCGTTGGCCAGTTCCGCAAGCGCGCACCGGTCATCCACCTGTCGCTGCTGCTGCATCGCAGCTTCGGCGCGGTGTTCATCATGATCATGGCGGTGGGCATGATCCTGTTCGGCGTGATGTACATGATTCCGCAGTTCCTGGCGGTGATCTCCGGCTACAACACCGAGCAGGCCGGCTATGTGCTGCTGCTGTCCGGTCTGCCCACCGTGCTGCTGATGCCGATGATGCCCAAACTGCTCGAAGTGGTGGACGTGCGCATCCTGGTGATCGCCGGCCTGCTGTGCTTTGCCGCCGCCTGTTTCGTCAACCTGTCGCTGACCGCCGACACGGTGGGCATGCATTTCGTCGCCGGGCAGCTGCTGCAGGGCTGCGGGTTGGCGCTGGCGATGATGTCGCTCAACCAGGCGGCCATTTCCTCGGTGCCACCGGAACTGGCCGGCGATGCCTCGGGTCTGTTCAATGCCGGCCGCAACCTGGGCGGTTCGGTCGGCCTGGCGCTGATCTCCACCTTCCAGGAGCGGCGCATGACCTTCCACACCGAGACCATCGGCAGCTCGATCACCGCCAATGCCCCGCGTGCGCAGGAGGCGCTGGCCGGCCTGAGCGCGCAGATGCAGGGCAGCGCAGGGGGCGAGGCGGCGATTCGCTCGATAGCGCAGTTCGCGCGGGTGGTGCAACAGCAGGCGCTGGTGATGACCTACAGCGACCTGTTCTGGATCTTCGGCATGATCGTGGTGTGCACGATCCCGCTGGCCTTTTTGCTCAAGCCGTTACCCAAGGGGACGCACCTTGCGATGCATTGATTCCATGCGCCTGCTCCGCATGCCGCTGGCCGCGGCGTTGAGCGCCGTCGTGCTCGGCGGCTGCATGCTCGGCCCCAATTACACCAAGGCCCCGCCGGTGGCCGAGGCGGCCATGCAGGCCCCGGCGCTGCATCGCGCCAGCGGCGCCGAGGTGGTGGCCGCCGCACCGTTGAACCACTGGTGGGAAGACCTGCACGACCCGACCCTGACCCAGCTGGTGACCCAGGCGCTGGCCGACAGCCCCAACCTGCGTGCGGCGCAGGCACGGCTGCGCGCCAACCGCGCACTGGCCCGCCAGCGCCGTGCCGAGCGTCTGCCCAAGCTCAACGCCAGCGCAGTGTATGCGTATGCCGAGCCGCCGCAGACCATCGTCGATACGCTGGGCGGCTTGCAGAACGGTCAGAACGGTCAGCCACCGGCACAGGGCAGCGAGGCGCTGGATCTGGAAAAGACCCAGATCTACAGCGCCGGTTTCGACGCCAGCTGGGAGCTGGATTTCTTCGGCCGTCGGCGTCGTGCCGCCGAAGGCGCACTGGCCCAGGCACAGGCGTCCGAGGCCGAACTGGCCGACGCACAGGTGCAGCTGGCCGCCGAAGTCGGGCAGGTGTACCTCAACTACCGTGGCCTGCAGGCGCGGCTGGCGATCGCCGATGCCAATCTGGCCAAGATCCGCCAATCGCTGCAGCTGGTGCAGCAACGCCGGACCCAGGGTGCCGCGTCGGACCTGCAGGTCGAACAGATCGCCACCCAGGTGCAGCAGCAGGAGGCGCAACGCCTGCCGCTGGAAATGCAGGCGCAGGAAGCGCAGGACCAGCTCGCGCTGATGGTTGGGCGCGAGCCCGGCGCGCTGGACGCCCAGTTGAGCACGGCCCAGCCGTTGCCGATGCTGCCCGCCCAGGTGCGCGTGGACGATGCCGGCGCGCTGATCCGCCGTCGCCCGGACGTGCGCAAGGCCGAGCGCGAGCTGGCTGCCTCCAGCGCACAGATCGGCGAGGCGCTGAACGGCTATTTCCCGCAGGTGACCCTGCTGGGCGGCCTGAGCTGGGTGGCCGGCTCACCAAGCGATTTCAATTCCGATGCGTTGACCACCCTGGCGGTGCCGATGCTGCGCTGGTCGATCTTCGATTTCGGCAAGACCCGTGCGCAAGTGGATCAGGCGCGCGCCGGCAACGCCGGTCGCGAGGCGGCCTACGAGGCGGCAGTACTAGGTGCCCTGCAGGATGCCAATGCAGCGCTGTCGCGTTTCGGTTCGGCGCGCAAGCAGCTGGTGGTGGCGCGCCAGGCCGAAGCCTCGGCCACGCGCTCTGCCGGGCTGATGCAGCAACGCCGCGATGCCGGCGCCACCTCGTCGATCGATCTGCTGGATGTGCAGCGCCAGCAGCTCTCCGCGCAGGACGCCGCCGCGCAGGCGCAGGTGCAACTGCTGGTGAACTACGTGGCCTTGCAGAAGAGCCTGGGGCTGGGCTGGAGCGAGGCGCCGCAGGAAACGCAGTGAGGCGCCGGCGGTTGCAGTATCGGAAGGCGGCTATCGTGAGGCGGGCGCGGGCTGGAGCGGCCTGCGCCGGTTTCACTGGCAGGTGCAGGCAGCACCCGCCTGGCCGGAGTCACGACGACGCAGTGCTGCCGTCGCTGGCGTGCCAACCTCGATGGTCCGATGCCACTGACAGATGCGTGTCTCGTGCGGGGATGGCGATGGTGGGTTCGGAGATCATTTTCTGTATCGACCCCATCGCACGAGTGAGAGTCTTGCGCGAGTGAGCCTCTTGGTCGCTGAGCTGCAACAGCCGGGATTGCGTGACCTGCGACAGCCCGGGTTGTCGCTACGCGTAGTGACGCGGCCCGCACGGCGGTTCGCACCGCGCCGGCGGCCGATCACAGCGGCATGCAATATCCCGGGAGGGTCCGCTTTCCCGCACATCCCCGGCTAGTCGGTCCTGCAGCGGACACAGGCTTTTGTCATGATGGCGCGCAGACTCCGTGCATGGCGCCTGCGCCTGCCGCCATCGAGAGAATGCATGTCACTGCCCGAGGCCATGTCGCCACCTTCCAGCCCTGCCGATGCCGGTTATCTGTCCATCGAGGCGGTGCGCAAGGAGTTCGATGGCTTCGTTGCGGTGGACGACGTCAGCCTGCAGATCCGCAAGGGCGAAATCTTCGCGCTGCTGGGCGGGTCGGGCAGTGGCAAATCCACCTTGCTGCGCTGTCTGGCCGGTTTCGAGCGGCCCACCAAGGGGCGCATCACCCTGGATCGCCAGCCCATCGACGCGCTGCCGCCGTACGAGCGGCCGATCAACATGATGTTCCAGTCGTATGCGCTGTTTCCGCATATGAGCGTGGAGCAGAACATCGCCTTCGGGCTCAAGCAGGAAGGGCTGTCGAAGGCGGCGGTCACCGCCCGTGTCGGCGAGATGCTGGAGCTGGTGCAGCTGGGCGCGCTGGCCCGGCGCAAGCCGCATCAGTTGTCCGGGGGCCAGCAGCAACGGGTGGCGCTGGCGCGCTCGCTGGCCAAGCGGCCCAAGCTGCTGTTGCTGGACGAGCCGATGGGCGCGCTGGACAAGAAGCTGCGCTCGCAGATGCAGCTGGAACTGGTCAACATCATCGAGACCTCCGGCGTCACCTGCGTGATGGTGACTCACGACCAGGAAGAGGCGATGACCATGGCCACGCGCATCGCGCTGATGGACCAGGGCTGGATCCAGCAGGTCGGCACGCCGGACGAAATCTACGAACAGCCGGCCAATCGCTTCGCCGCTGAATTCATCGGTTCGGTGAATCTGGTCGATGCGGTCATTGCCGAGGATCAACCGGACTACGTCGCCTTGAAGACGCCTGCCTTCGACGCCCCGATCCGGATCGGCCATGGCATCACCGGCTTCGAAGGGCAGGCGGTGGCGTTTGCGCTGCGCCCGGAAAAGCTCGCCATCGGCAAGGACGAGCCGGCGCAGTCCTGCAACAAGGCGCAAGGCGTGATCGAAGATATCGCCTACTTCGGCAGCCATTCGGTCTACCACGTGCGCCTGCCCAGTGGGGTCAAGCTGATGGCCAACTTCGCCAATCGCCAGCGCTGGGCCAGCGAAGCGCTGACCTGGGGCGATGCGGTGTGGGTGGGCTGGGGCGAGGACGACGGCGTGGTGCTCACCGCATGACGCGCCTGTTCCGTCGCGGGGTGCCGGGCGCGCGCTGGGGCGTGATCGCCGCGCCATATCTCTGGTTGCTGGTGTTCTTCGCGATCCCGTTCCTGATCGTGTTGAAAATCTCGTTTGCCGAGCGCGCCACCGCGATGCCGCCGTACACGCCGCTGTTCGCGTCTGCGGCCGATGGCGCGGTGAGCGTCAAGTTGCATCTGGGCAATTATCTGGTGCTGTTGCGCGACAGCCAGTACGTGGCCGCGTACCTGAGTTCGATCAAGATCGCGGCGATTTCCACCGCACTGGCGCTGCTGATCGGCTATCCGATGGCGTATGTGATCGCACGCCTGCCACTGGCCACGCGCAACGTGGCGATGATGCTGGTGGTGCTGCCGTCGTGGACCTCGTTCCTGATCCGTGTCTACGCATGGATCGGCATCCTCGATGGCAATGGTCTGCTCAATCAGGCGTTGCTGGCGATCGGTGTGATCCGGCAGCCGCTGCAGTTGCTGTACACGCCGATCGCCGCCTACATCGGCATCGTCTATTGCTACCTGCCGTTCATGGTATTGCCCCTGTACGCCAACCTGGTCAAGCACGACCAGCGCCTGCTGGAGGCGGCCTACGATCTTGGCGCGCGTCCGTGGCAGGCGTTTGTGCGCATCACCTTGCCGCTGTCGCGCAACGGCATCGTGGCCGGCTGCATGCTGGTGATGATTCCTGCGGTGGGCGAGTTCGTCATTCCGGAAATGCTCGGCGGCCCGAACACCTTGATGATCGGCCGCGTGTTGTGGGGCGAATTCTTCAATAATCGCGACTGGCCGGTGGCCGCAGCGGTGGCCACGGTCATGTTGCTGGTGCTGCTGGTGCCGATCGTGATCTTCCACCGTTACCAGCAGCGCGAGCTCGAAGGGCGGCTGACATGATGCGCGCCTCGCGCGGTGGGCGCGTACTGGGCAGCAGCGTGCTCGCGCTGGGGTTCGGCTTTTTGTATCTGCCGATCCTGTTGCTGATGGTGTACTCGTTCAACGCCTCGCGCCTGGCCACGGTGTGGGGCGGCTTTTCCACCCGCTGGTATGGCGAATTGCTGCGCGACCGGCAACTGCTGGACGCGGCCTGGGTCAGCCTGGAAGTCGCGTTCTGGACCGCCTGCGCATCTACCGTGCTCGGCACCATGGCGGCCATGGCGATGGTGCGCATGCGCAGATTCCCAGGCAAGACCGTGTTCGGTGCCTTGATCACCGCGCCGCTGGTGATGCCGGAGGTCATCATCGGGCTGTCGATCCTGTTGCTGCTGGTCTCGATGGGCGGGGTGCTCGGCATCGCGCCACGCGGCGCGGTGGCGATCTGGGTGGCGCACGTCACCTTCACCGTGTCGTTCGTGACGGTGGTGATTTCTTCGCGCCTGCAGGAGCTGGACCGCTCGCTGGAAGAGGCCGCGATGGACCTGGGCGCAACGCCACTGAAGGTGTTCTTCCTGATCACCTTGCCGATCATCGCTCCGGCCCTGGCCTCGGGCTGGCTGCTGGCCTTTACGCTGTCGCTGGACGATGTGGTGATCGCCAGCTTCCTGGCCGGGCCCAGTTCCACCACGCTGCCGATCAAGGTGTTTTCGTCGGTACGGCTGGGCATCAGCCCCAAGATCAACGCACTGGCCACGCTGATGGTGCTGGCAGTCTCGATTGCCGCGGTGATCGGCTGGTGGCTGCTGGCGCGCAGCGAAAAACGCCGCCTGCGCGATCAGCAGCTGGCACAGCAAGCGATTGCCTGAGCATGCTTTCGCGTTCATGCGGTGAATGCACCCTCGGCACTCGTCCGCCAGATGGGCGTAGACGCTCATGGCGCCGATAGATGCGGACGCTGCAGGTCGCCTCCGGGCGCTCGTTGCGCTTGCCGCTGATGAACACAGCAGTGTGATCGGCGGTTCTTACCTGGCCGGTGGCGTGTAACCGTTGTCCCAGGGCTCTGGCTTGGTCAGGTAGCACTGGTATTCGGCCCTGATGGCATAGCCGTGTTGCTCGACGCCGGGTTGCTCGTCGGCGCGCTCCTTGCGGTTGTTCTTGTCGTCGTTCTTGGACGTTCGCTTCTCGGGAAAGATCGCAACCAGGTTCGGCGACGAACGCGCGGTGATGAGTTGGCGGATGGCGGTGTCCGCGCAGGCCTGCTGCGCTTCTTCCTCGCAAGGTTGCGCGGGATCGGGCTGCAGGCTGGTGCAATTCACGGTGACAAACCCGGCCGGTCCGGGCCGGGGGCCACGCAACAGGTCCTGGACGGCGGCGCATCCAGGCAGGCACGCGCTGGTGCCAAGGACAACCAGAACAATCAGATTCCGGCGCATCGTGGTGGTCTTCCATGAATGGATCTTTCAACTGCGCGATGCTAGAGCACTTTGCGTAATTGACACATGGGCCAGGGCAGGCCTCTTTCCGTTCCATGGTGCTGCAGGCGCTCTTCAGAGGCCGCACGGTGCGCGTTGCACGATGGAGTGCGGCATCGCGTCGCGGGAGCGGAAAACACAGCGTTGCACTGATTTCAGCCGGCTGTGACGCGGCTACAACTTTCCGGCGACTAGCATGGCCGCCTTGCTACTGGAGAACGCCATGCCCTACGACACCGTCAACCCGGCCAATGGCCAGGTCGAGCACACCCAGCACACCCTGGACGCTGCCGGCATCGAAGCGCGCCTGGCCGCATCGGCCAAGGCATTTCCGGCCTGGGCCGCGTTGCCGCTGGTCGAGCGCGGCGCGTTGCTGCGACGCGTCGGCGAAGAGTTGACCAGGCGGCGCGATGACCTGCAACGCATCATGACCGTCGAAATGGGCAAGCTGCGCCACGAGGCGTTGGCCGAAGTCGACAAGTGTGCTCAGGCCTGTGCGTATTACGCCGATCATGGGGCCGAGTACCTGGCGCCGCACGAGATTCCAACCGAGGCGCAGTCCAGCTATGTGCGCTATGAGCCGTTGGGCTGCGTGTTTGCGGTAATGCCCTGGAATTTTCCGTTGTGGCAGGCATTTCGGTTCCTGGCGCCCGGCCTGATGGCCGGCAACGTGTCGCTGCTCAAGCACGCCAGCAATGTGCCGCGTTGCGCGGATGCCATGAAGCAGGTGCTGGACGCCGCCGGTATTCCGCCAGGCGTGTTCGATGTGTTGCACATCGACAACGACCAGGCCGCCGATGTCCTGCGCGACGACCGGATTGCCGCGGTGACCTTGACCGGCAGCGAACGCGCCGGGCGCTCGCTCGCTGCCAACGCTGGCGATCAGTTGAAGAAGTGCGTGATGGAACTGGGTGGCAGCGATGCCTTCATCGTGCTGGACGATGCGGAATTGGAGCACACGGTGGAGTCGGCGGTGCAGTCGCGTTTCGACAACAGCGGGCAGACCTGCATCGCGGCCAAGCGCTTCATCGTGGTCGATGCCATCGCCGACCAGTTCATCGAGCGCTTTGTCGCCGCTGCATCCAGGCGTGTGGTCGGTGACCCGCAGCAGGAAGGCACGACGCTCGCACCGATGGCACGCGCCGACCTGCGCGACGAATTGCACAAGCAGGTGCAGGCCAGCGTGGAGAAGGGCGCCAAGGTATTGCTGGGCGGCAAACCGGTATCGGGCTCGCATGCAGGCTACCCGGCCACGATCCTCGACCAGGTCGCCCCTGGCATGCCGGCGTACGAGGAGGAATTCTTTGGCCCGGTGGCCTCGATCATTCGAGTGGCCGACGAAGCAGAAGCGGTGCGCGTGGCCAACGACACCAGCTTCGGCCTGGGCGGCAGCGTGTGGACGGCGGACGCCAAGCGCGGCGAACGCGTCGCCCAGCAGCTGCAATGCGGCGCAGCCTTCGTCAACTCGGTGGTCAAGAGCGATGTGCGGCTACCGTTTGGTGGCATCAAACGCTCAGGCTTCGGTCGCGAGCTGGCCGATCACGGCATCCACGAGTTCATGAACATCAAGACGATCTATGTGGCTTGAGGGCCGGGATTGGTGATTCGGGATTCGGGATTCGCAAAGGCCGGGGCGCTTCCCTTCTCCCGCCGGGAGAAGGTGCCCGAAGGGCGGATGAGGGTGCGGGTCGCACTTGATGGTTGATTGTTGCTTAAAAAAGCACCTGGTAGCGCAGAGTCTTGAGCAGAGGCCTCAGGCAGAAGCAGAGGCCTCAGGCGAACGCTTCCGTGCCTTGCGGCACGGGTTAATTTTGTTTCGGCAAAAGTAACCAAAACCATATCGCCCGACGCGATCCGGTGCGATGGAGTCGCACCGTTCCCCTGCGCTCCTCGCCACCGCGGCACGGCGCCCAAACTCGCTACGCTCAGACAGGGCGCCTCTTCGGCCACGCGTGGCTCCGGTTCTCGGCTCGCTCTAGGGCGAGGGTAAGCTAGAGCCAATTCCAAAAACTAAAAAGCTAATAGCCAATATTTAGAAGCAGGGGCGAAGACCTGATAGTTAGAAATATCCAGCAGCTCGGCGCCGAAGCGAACAATCAGCAGTCAGGAAACCCGCTCTACCCATTCCCGAATCCCCATTCCCGATTCCCAGCTCAAAGCCACCGCGCCCGCTTGAACAGGCGATACAGCACCAGGCAGGACGCGACGATGCCGCCTACCAGCAAGGGGTAGGCGTAGGGCTTGTCGAGTTCGGGCATGTGGGTGAAGTTCATGCCGTACCAACTGGTGATCAGCGTGGGTGCGGCCAGCAGGGCGGCCCAGGCGCCCAGGCGCTTGACCGTCTCACCTTGTGCCAGCGTCACCATCGACAGGTTGACGCTGAGTGCGGTACCCAGCATTTCGCGCAGGGTGTCGATGGCGTCGTTGATGCGCACCGCATGATCGAGCACGTCGCGCAGGTAGATGCCAACTTCTGAGTGGATCAGCGAGCCGGGGTTGCGCTTGAGGTGCGAGAGCACGTCCTGCAACGGCGCCACCACCAGCCGCATCTTGTTGAGTTCGCGCTTGAGCTCATACAGGCGCACCACCGTCTCGCGCTTGTAGTCGTCGGCAAAGATGTCCTTTTCCAGGCGCTCCAGCGTGTCGCGGAACTCGTCCATGATCGGCAGGTAGTTGTCGACCACGAAGTCCAGCACGCCATACAGGCAGAACGAGGCACCCATGCGCAGCATGGCCGGCTCGCGCTCGACCCGATGCCGCACCGGCGTGTACGACAGCGATGCGCCATGGCGCACGGTCAGCAGAAACCGCTTGCCCAGGAATGCATGCGTTTCGCCATAACGGATACGCTCGTTGACCAGCTGGGCAGTATTGACCACCACGAACAGCGAGTTGCCATAACTCTCGGCCTTGGGGCGCTGGTGCGCCTTGAGCGCGTCTTCGATCGCCAGGTCATGCAGGCCGAACTCGTCCCGCAGCTTGTGCAGCACCGATTCCTGCGGTTCGTACAGGCCAACCCACACAAAGCCGTCCGGACGTTCCAGCACGTCGCTGATCTGCTCCAGGCTGATGTCGTGCCGCTCGCCGTCGCCGTCGTAGTACGCGCAGGTGATGACGCAGGACGGATTGTCGGGATGGCGGCCGTGGTGGTTCATGGGCGCATCGTCAGGTCAGCGCCGGGAGAGCGACACGTCGCGCGGCTGCAGGGCGATCGCGAGCGCGGCGTGGATCGGCAACAGCAGCATCACCCACTGCAGGTTGTCCTGGGCCTGGAACGACAGCCAGTGGATCACCAGTGCCAGCAGCGACCCGGCGGCCACCAGCCAGGACAGCACAGTGAACCAGCGGCCCGGCCGATGGCCCAGCTGCAACCGGATCCCACCAACCCACAGCAGCAGACACAGTGGATTGACCAGCAAGAGATTGCGGTTGGCCCACGCGGACTGATGTGCGGTAAAGCCCCACAGATACACCAGCAGGCCGCCACCGATGGCGCACAGCAGCCAGAACGGCAGCGCAAGCCCGGCCAGCAGACGTTGACGGCGACGCAGCGCCAGCACGCCGGCGGCCACCAGCACGCCGGCCAGCAACCACGGCCACCAATGTCGCTGCTGTTCGGCAGGCTCGGGCGCGACACGGTGCGGCAGCAGCACCTGGGTGGATTGCACCAACGGCCGGCCGGCGCTGTTGTGCACCTGGGTCAGGCTGTCGGCCAGGCGCATCGGCACGAACGCTTCTTCCCAGCGCGATAGCGGGCGATCGGCGTACGGACCCAAGCCCAGGTCGAAGCCCAGCCACATCCAGGGGGCAGGGGAGGCCAGGCGCACCGCTTCGCTGCGGTAGGTATTGCCGCGCGAGCGGCCGGCCAGTTGCGATTTCAGCGTGCCGCCCATGGCGCGATCGAGCGCATCGCGCACCATCGTGGCGCAGTTGGCTTCGAAATAATCGTAGTGATAGCGGGCGTTTTCCGGCCGGCTGCGGACAGCCAGGCCATCGGCAAGCGCGCGCGCCTGCTCGGGCGGCAGATCCAGCCACTGCACGCTGACGCCACGGCCAACGTTGCGGTATTGCGACAGGTCTTCTTCCAGCGGCAGCGCCACCAGGTAGTACATCATTTCGCCACGTGCGAAACGCGGCACGAAGTCCGGCTCGCTCGGGTCGAAAAAGCCGAAGTTGTACGAGGTTGCCTGCTGGGTGAGTGGGTCGACCACCACGATGGCGTCATGCCCGAAGCGTTCGAAGAACACTTCGCCGGGTTGCATGGTCACCACGCCGACGCGCGGCGCCGGTGCGGCAACTGCAGTAATGCCCTGGGCAGCCTCGCCCTGCACAGCCTGGGCCATTGCACGCGGCGCTGCCAGCAACGTGATCAGGAGCAGCAGCGCCCAGCAGGCGAGCCACCGCCGGGCGTCGCAGCGCTGCGGCGCCGTGCAGGCACTGCGGGCGACCTGGTTCAAGCGTCGTCCTGCGGGTCGGGCGGCAGGATGGTGACGTGGAAGGCGTGCACGCGGCGCGCGTCGGCCTTGGCCACGCGGAATGCGAAGCGTCCCAGCGTCAGTTCCTCGCCGGTTTCCGGCAGATGGCCGATCGCATCGGTGACCAGGCCACCGACGGTGTCGTACTCGTCGTCGGGGAACTCGGCGCCGAAGCGCTCGTTGAAGTCTTCGATCGGCGTCAGCGCGTCGACCACGTAGCGGCCATCGGCCTGGATGGCGATCAGCGAATTCTCCTCCTCGGCGTCGTCGTGCTCGTCGTCGATCTGGCCGACGATCTGCTCCAGCACGTCTTCGATGGTGACCAGGCCGGCAACGCCGCCGTACTCGTCCACCACGATCGCCATGTGGTTGCGTGAGAGGCGGAATTCCTTGAGCAGGACGTTGAGCTTCTTGGACTCGGGGATCAGCACCGCCGGGCGCAGCAGCTCGCGTACGTTGCCGGGCCCGTTGTCGGCAACCACGCCGCGCAACAAGTCCTTGGCCAGCAGGATGCCGAGCACTTCGTCCTTGTTCTCGCCGTGCACCGGGAAGCGCGAATGGCCGGATTCGACCACCTGCTTCATCAGGTCGATGAAGCGCGCTTCCACCGGCAGCGAGACCATCTGCGAGCGCGAAATCATCACATCGCCCACGGTGAGCTCGGCGACGGAGATCGCGCCTTCCATCATGCGCAAGGTGTCTGCGGCGATGAGACCGTCCTGTTCGGCGGTCCGCAGCAATGCGACCAGTTCGTCGCGGGTATGGGGTTCGCCGGAGAAGGCCGCGCTCAGGCGTTCGAGCCAGCTGCGGCGTTTTTCGGGAGTTTCTGAGCTGTAGCTACTGTCGTCTTCGGACATCGTGACGGGGGACGGCACCCGGCGGACCAGGCATTAGGCTGCAGTCTAGCAGGAAGCCGGCGGGACGCCGTGGACGCGGTGCCCGGTGCCGGTCTCAGGGCAGGTCCAGGCTATAGCCGCAGCCCACCACGGTCTTGCCCGGGTGCGATTTGACGTTGGTCACGCTGAGCACCACCGATTCGATCATCGCCTCGCCGGTCTTGGGGTTGGTGGTGTCTTCGCTGACCAGCTCGCGGCCGTACATGATCTTGTCGGCGTTATCCACGCCCAGTTCCAGGTCCAGTTGCTTGGCCAGCGGGCGCGGATCGGGCAGGTCCAGGATCGCCATGATGCTGGCGCCGGAAAAGGCGATGTGGTTGGTGCTGTGGCCGAACACGCTGATGGGCGTGTTGAGGGTGTATTCGGTCATGAACAGGTTGGACTGCTCCAGCGGCGTCCAGCCCAGCGCCACCGCCTTGAGCGGGTCGGCCAGCACCGGTGCCAATGCAGTGAAGTCGCCGATGCGCTGGCGGCATTCGATCAGCGCCGGCAGGTCGGGGCGTACCGGCGCGCCCTGCGCCAGTACCGCTGCCGGACTCAGCAGCAGGCAGCTCACTGCGATCAGCGCGCGCATCAACGCTCTCCCGCGTAGGGGTCTTCGATCCCCAGGTCGGCCAGGATCTCGCGTTCCAGTTGCTCCATCGCATCGGCCTCCTTGTCGTCTTCGTGGTCCCAGCCCAGTAGATGCAAGGTGCCGTGCACGGTCAGGTGCGCGTAATGCGCGGCCAGCGATTTGCCCTGTTCTGCGGCCTCGCGCGCCACCACTGGCGCGCAGATCACCAGGTCGCCCAGCAGCGGCATCTTGATGCCCTTGGGCAGGCCCTCCGGCAGTTCGGCCGGGAAGCTCAGCACATTGGTGGCGTAATCCTTGCCGCGGTAGTGATGGTTGAGCGAGCAGCCTTCTTTCTCGTCGACCACGCGCACCGCCAGATCGGCCTCGCGAATACGACCCTTCAGCGCGGCAGCCACCCACTTGCGAAAACTCACCGCCGACGGCAGGCCTGCGCGTGGCAACGCATAACTGACGGCGACGTCGAGGCGGACCGGACCTTTGGTCATGGCGATACCAGCATTGAGCTCAGACAGGAGCCACAGTATCGCGCGTGTGTTGCCTCACTGCGACTTCCACTCGCTGGGGTCGTAGGCGATTTCGATCACCTCGGCTGTCTGGACCAGCTCTTCGATGCCGGCCTGCTTGGTCGAGCCGTGGCAATTGAAGCCCAGATGAGTCTTGATTTGGCGCGCCATCTCTACGGCGCCTTGCTCTGGCGTGGCCTTGGCATCGAGGTGGACGGTCAGGTCCGCGCACCTGCCAATATTGCTGACCTGGATGGCCGGTACGAGCGCACGCGCAGCCTGGTCGGCGAGTGCGTCGAAACTGGTCTGCGCGATTGCTTGCTGCGCTGCCGACACCCGCACCTTGATGTAGTACAGCTGCTTGTAGAACAGATAGCCGTTGGACAGTAGCGGCATGCCCGGCGACGATAGGTCCATGCTGAGCCGCAACTTTTCCCCAACGATGCGCTCGGCATCCGCGATCGCCGCGATCACCTTGGCATCCACTGCATTGGCCGGCGTGTTTTTCGGGGCATCGTCGCTGGTCAACACGAACCTGCCCTGGTCCAGCTCGTCCAGCCGCGAATAAGTGCCTTGTGTGCGCGCCGCGGCGAGGTCCTTGCGAAAGGCGATCATGCCGTGCTCGATGGCCTCGGCTTGAGCGCGTTGCCCGGCTGGATAAACGAAGACATCGATATTCAACTCCGGATGCCCAGCCATCGCGTAATGGAATCCAGCCCCCGAGACCTTGGCTGCCGGGTTGTAGGAGCTGCGGGCGAGCGTAAATGGACCAACGTTCCTCGGCGCGGCCAGGTAACTGGTTTCGATGTAAGCGCGCGAGGCTGCCGGGGGCTCATCCGGCGCGGCCGATAACGCAACTGGAGCAATGCCCAGCATGCAGGCGAAGAACAACACGCGACATCCGACCATGTGCACCTCCTGTGCAGAACGATGCCGCAAGTGTATCGCCGTCACGCGGCCGGTTGGTGTGTCTGGCCCAGTGCCGTTGCGGATCAACTGGCGCGAGGGGGTGTGCGATGACCGCGCGCTACCTGGAGGTTTCCCCGCTTGCCCCGCGTTGCACCAAGTCGTGCCGAGCAGGGCATCCGCGGTCACCTCCCGCCAGCCTGCTTCATGCTGCAGGTTCGGCAGGCTTTTCGGTCTGATCGCGCTTCTCATAAGCAGTGACGATGCGTTGCACCAGCGGGTGGCGTACCACGTCGCGCGCTTCGAAGAAGGTGAAGCTGGCGCCTTCCACGTCACGCAGTACCTCGATCGCATCGCGCAGGCCGGACTTGACGTGCTTGGGCAGGTCGATCTGGGTCAGGTCGCCGGTGACCACCGCAGTGGAGCCGAAACCCAGGCGGGTCAGGAACATCTTCATCTGTTCGATGGTGGTGTTCTGCGCCTCGTCCAGGATCACGTAGGCGTCGTTGAGCGTGCGGCCGCGCATGTAGGCCAGCGGGGCGATCTCGATGACGTTCTTCTCCAGCAGCTTGACCACCTTTTCCACGCCCAGCATTTCGTACAGCGCGTCATAGAGCGGGCGCAGGTAGGGGTCGACCTTCTGGCTGAGGTCGCCGGGCAGGAAGCCGAGCTTCTCGCCTGCTTCCACGGCCGGGCGCACCAGGATCAGGCGCTGCACGCGTGATTCGTTCAGCGCTTCCACCGCACTGGCCACCGCCAGGAAGGTCTTGCCGGTGCCGGCCGGGCCGATGCCGAAGTTGATGTCGTGGGTGGCGATCGCATGCAGGTACTTGGCCTGGTTGGCGCCACGGCCGCGCACGGTGCCGCGCTTGACCTTGATCGCCACGTCCTGCGGCTGGTACGCGCGCTCGACCACGTGCTCGACATTGGCATCGTTCAGGCGCAGGTGGATGGCATGGTTGTCGAAGGTGATCGAGGCCGCTTCGTCGTACAGCGCGGTCAGCAGCTCCTGGGCGGCGGTGATCGCCGGCTCCGAGCCAGTGACGCGGAAGATGTTGCCGCGGTTGGCGATCTCCACGCCGAGCTTGAGTTCGATCTGGCGCAGGTGCGCGTCGAAGGGGCCGGCCAGGTTGGCCAGGCGCTCGGTGTCTTCGGGCTGCAGGGTGAAATCACGATAGGAAAGGGCGTTCATGGTCGGATCGGACAGCGCGGGCGGCGTCGGTAGGGCGGCAGGTGAGGGTAGCGCGCAGGGTGTGATCCCACCAACACACCGGCGGCCGGCGCCCTGGCGTCCAGGAACGTTTGCCGTGCGGCCGGGTTTTCCACAATCGCTGTGGAGTCACGCCTCACTAACCTGTGGATAGAAGTTGCCAGCCCTACTGGCGCAAGGTTCGGCAGGGTGGTGGCGAAAAAATCGCCAGTGCAGGATGGGTTGTCCACACCCGATGTGGATCGAATCCGGAAAGCCTGTGGGTAAGTGCCGCCGCGCCTTCTGTCGCAAGGCATGGCGGTTTGCTGGTGAAATTTTCACCAGTGCCCGGAATCGCTCCAGGCGCCTGTGCCGCTGCGATGGTTGTGCGAGAGGGCTGGACATGCAGATGGCCGTACAACCGGGTGAGGTCACCACCAGCTGGTCGATGCATCCGCATGGCGCGCAACGCGACACTCACCGTTGCAGTGACGCAAGCGCAGTCAACGGAGTGCATTGCGCGCTCCGCACTGCACTCAGATCGGTATCAATGCAGGCCGGGGCCCGCGTCAGCTGGTTGCATCCAGTGCAATCGATCGGCGCGGCCTGCAGCCGATGCCGTAGCACGGCATCGGCCATGCAGCATCCGCACCGGCATCAGCCCGCGCTATCGTCCAACTGGATGCGTCCGCGCAACGAATTGCTCATCGCCTCGGTAATCAGCACATCGACGAACTGGCCGATCAGCCGCGGATTGCCCGGGAAATTCACCGGGCGCATGTTCTCGCTCTTGCCGGTCAGCTCGTTCGGGTCGCGCCGCGACGGGCCTTCCACCAGCACGCGCTGCACGCTGCCAACCATGGATTGCGAAATGCCGGCCGCATGCGCGCTGATCTGCGCCTGCAATCTTGCCAGGCGTGCCTGCTTGACCGCCTCGGGGGTATCGTCGTGCAGGTCCGAGGCCGGGGTGCCAGGACGGCGCGAATACACGAACGAAAAGCTCTGGTCGAAGCCTACGTCCTCGATCAGCTTCATGGTCTTTTCGAAGTCCGCCTCGGTCTCGCCGGGGAAGCCGACGATGAAGTCCGAGCTGATCGAGATATCCGGACGTACCGCGCGCAACTTGCGGATCTTGGATTTGAATTCCAGCGCGGTGTAGCCACGCTTCATCGCCGACAGGATACGGTCGCTGCCAGCCTGCACCGGCAGATGGAGATAATTTGCCAGCTGCGGCACGTCGCGATACGCATCCACCAGCGAATCGGAAAACTCCAGCGGATGCGAGGTGGTGAAACGGATGCGGCCGATGCCCTCGATCTGCGCAATGGTGCGAATCAACAGACCCAGATCGGCGTACTGCGCCGCCTCGCCCGCATCGGCGCCGTACGCGCCGCGATACGCATTGACGTTCTGGCCCAGCAGGTTGATCTCGCGCACGCCCTGCGCTGCGAGCTGCGCCACTTCCACCAGTACGTCCTCGAACGGGCGGCTGACTTCTTCGCCGCGGGTGTAGGGCACCACGCAGAATGAGCAGTACTTGGAGCACCCTTCCATGATCGATACGAATGCCGACGGGCCTTCGGCACGCGGCTCGGGCAGGCGGTCGAACTTCTCGATCTCCGGGAAGCTGATGTCCACCTGCGACTTGCCGGATTCGCGCCGGGCGCGGATCAGTTCGGGCAGCCGGTGCAGGGTCTGCGGGCCGAACACCAGGTCCACATAGGGCGCGCGCTTGACGATCGCTTCGCCTTCCTGCGAGGCCACGCAGCCACCCACGCCGATGATCACCGGCTTGCCGCCGGCTTTCAGCGCCTTCCAGCGCCCCAGCTGGCTGAACACCTTCTCCTGCGCCTTTTCGCGGATGGAGCAGGTATTGACCAGCACCACGTCGGCATCTTCGGGGTTGTCGGTCAGCTCCAGGCCCTCGGCGGCGGCGAGCACATCGGCCATCTTGGCCGAGTCGTACTCGTTCATCTGGCAACCGTGGGTCTTGATGTACAGCTTGCCGCGCACCACGGCAGGCGCTGCCGGGCGGGAGACCGGCAACGGCACGAGGGCGGGAGCGTCCACGGCGGTGGCCGTGGACAGGTCGGAAACGGATGTCCCGGGCATGGCGCTTATTCCAGGCGGGTGGTGAACGAAGCCGCGCAGTTTACCCGCTTGTGCCGGCAGCGTCCGCACCGGCGCGGTGGTCGACCGCCTCGGCACGTGCCACCGCCGGGCGCGCGGCCATCCGGGCGATGTAGGCGTGAGTGGGCGCCGGTGGGTCGATCAGGCCGAATTCCTTCATCCATGCCAGGGCGCCGCCCCAGAGCACGTCGGCCGCACTGCAGCGTGCACCCAGCAGGTAGTCGCCCTTGGCCAGCTGCGCATCGACCACTGCCAGCACGGTGGCGGCGTCGGCGTAGGGCGAAAGCGAGCGCGGCGGCGCCTGCCGCTTGAGCGCAAGGTCGATGATCGCCGGCTCGAAGGCCGAACCGTAGAACGCCAGCCAGCGCAGGTAGGCGCCCCGGTCGGCGTCGCCCGGCGCCGGCGACAGGCCGGCTTCCGGATACAGCTCGGCCAGATACTGATAGATGGCTCCCTGCTCGGTAATCACGCAGCTGCCATGGACGATGGTGGGGATCTTGCCCATCGGGTTGAGTGCCAGGAACTCCGGCGTGCGCTGCTGCTGCTGTTCCAGGTCGATGTGCTGCAGGCTGTAACTGGCGCCCAGTTCTTCCAGCAGCACCAGCACGCCGCGCGAGCGTGAGCGGGGATTGTGGAACAGGGTGATGTGGCGGTCGTCCGACATTGCGATCTCCTTGGGCGGCGGGGTGGGGTGGTCGATCAGTGATGGCTGATATGACGATGCTAAGGAGCGCTTGCGGACAGTTTCTGTCCGCAATACCGTTTCGTCATGGCCTCGACTGCTGCCCGTCTGTTGCGACTGCTATCCCTGCTGCAAGGTGGACGGAGCTGGCCGGGCGCTGCCCTGGCCGAGCGTCTGGAGGTGCACCCGCGCAGCCTGCGCCGCGACATCGATCGCCTGCGCGCACTGGGCTACCCGGTGCATGCGGCGCCGGGCAGCGGGGGCGGATACCGGCTGGGGCAGGGCGCGGCCACCTTGCCGCTGTTGTTCGAGGAAGAAGAAGCGTTGACCGTGGCGATCGCCTTGCGCGCGGCCACGCCGGCCATCCGTGGCATGGACGCGGCCGCTACCCGCGTACTGGCCAAGCTCGACCCGCTGCTGCCGCGGCGCAGTGGTCAGCGTGCCAGTGCCGCGCACGCCGCCATGGCCAGCATGCCGCTGGGCGAAGCCGACACCCTGGTGGACGCGACAGTGCTGGCGCAACTGGCCGGCGCATGCCGCGACCGCACCACGCTGCGGCTGCACTACCGGCGCCACTCCGGCGAGGCCATCATCCGCTGCGTCGAGCCGGCGCTGCTGGTCAACTACGGGCGGCGCTGGTACCTGCTGGCCTGGGACTGCGAACGCCAGGACTGGCGAACACTGCGCGCGGACCGCATCGATCAGGCCTTGCCGACCGGTGCGCAATTCGCCGCGCGCGCGCTGCCCGAAGAACCGCTCCAGCTGCTGCGCAAGGCCATCGGCGAGGCACCGTTCCCCTGCCGCGTACGGGTCCGCCTGCCCGGATCGCTGGAAACGCTGGCAGCGCAGATCCCGCCGTGGCTGGGTGCACTGGAAGCCGACGGGGCCGGGCATTGCTGGCTGGGGCTGGGCGCCCCGAGCGTACCGGCGCTGGTGGCCAACCTGCTGGTGCTGGAGATTCCATTCGAGGCGATCGCCCCGCCCGGGATGCGCACGCCGTTGCTCGCTGCCCTGGACAGCTTGCGGGCGCGACTGGACCGGCCGTCGGCCTGAGTGGCGCGGCCTCTTGGCAAGCCCCGGGCAAGCTGGGACACTCCGCCGCATGAAGGGGATGTCAAGATTGCTGGGGCTGTTGCTTGTCACGTTGTCGGCTGCGCCGGCCAGCGCCGGCACGCTGTACAAGTGTGTCAGCGGCGACGGCATCACCAGCTATCTCAGCAAGCGCCAGAGCGGCGCCACCTGCAGCGTCATCAGCAGCTACACGCCCGATCGGTCGGTCCGGCGAGCGCACGCCACGCCCGTGGGCCCGGCGCCGGCGCTGTCGCAGGCAGCGGCGCGCCCGGTCGCCAACATCGACAGTGGCGCGCCTGCCACCATCATCAGTCAGCCCCGGCGCACAGCCGAGGCCGCTGCGCCGTCGGTGCCGCGTACGTTGCCGGCTGCCGAGAGCGCCAACTCCATCGTGCCTACCGCTGCACCGGCGGCGGTCAACCCTCGCCGGGTGGTCAGCGGGCAGGTCTACTCTTATATGAAGAATGGCGTGCGCCACTACACCAGCGCTCGCCCACGCCAGGTCGCCAGCATCGAGGGCCTGCGCACCATCCACTACAGTTTCATCGAGACCTGCTACGCCTGCGGTGCCAAGCCGGGCGTCAACTTCGGTGCGATCCGGCTCAACACGGCTGCCTACCAGCAGGAGATTGCTTCGGCGGCGCGCGAGTTCGGTGTGGAAGAGGCGATCGTGCGCGCCATCATTCATGCCGAGTCCGCCTATAACCCGCTGGCACTCAGCCGCGCCGGCGCGCAGGGACTGATGCAGTTGATGCCGGGAACCGCGCGGCGCTTCGGGGTCAGCGATGCCTATGATGCATCGCAAAATATTCGCGGCGGCGTGCAATATCTGTCGTGGTTGCTGAAGCGGTTCAATGGCGACCTGACCCTGGCCGCGGCTGGCTACAACGCCGGCGAAGGTGCGGTGGATCGCTACGGTGGCGTGCCGCCGTACAGCGAAACCCAGCGCTATGTGCAACGCGTCGGCCTGCTGGCCGGGCGCTATCGCGGACAGACCGCCACTGCCAACTGAGCAGCCGACTGCGCGCCCATTGCGCGTTGCAGACGGGGGGCCGTGATCATTGCCGTGATGTCGCCATAGCGCCCCGCCTGATCGCCGCTGCTGCATGCGCAGCGGCGATGCAACGCCGCGTCATGTTTGCTGTTGCAATGCGACCGCGCCGCGCACTGCGTCACAGCCATGCAGTCACGTATCCGGCCGCGCACGCATAACGAACAGTGACCTCGCACAGCGGCCATTGCATCGCATGGCTCCGACTGCGTACATTGCATTGTCTGTGCATTAAGCGTTCCGCTACACTGCGGTCGATTCATCGCGGCTGGACCCCCCGCCAGCCGTTGGCAGCCTCACGCTACCTAATCAAGATCGGAGAGCCGGATGGCCAACGATGGGGTTAACGCACCTGCCGATACCGGGCGTCGTCGGTTTTTGACCGCGACAACGGCCGTGGTCGGTGCGGTCGGAGCAGGATTTGTGGCAGTTCCGTTCGTGAAGTCGTGGAATCCCAGTGCACGGGCCAAACTGGCCGGCGCCCCGGTGACCGCCGACATCAGCGCCTTGCAGGAAGGACAACGCCTGGTTCTGGAATGGCGCGGTCAGCCCATCTGGATCGTCAAGCGCTCCAAGGCGATGCTCGATGCATTGCCGTCGCTGGACGATCGGCTCAAGGACCCCAAGTCCGAGAACAAGGATCAACAGCCCGAGTATGTGCTGAAGAACCCCGAGTACCGCTCGATCAAATCCGATATCTCGGTGCTGGTCGGGCTGTGCACGCATCTGGGTTGCTCGCCGGAAATGGTGGCCGAGATCCGGCCCGAGCCCTACGACCCGCAGTGGAAAGGCGGCTATTTCTGCCCCTGCCACAAGTCGCGCTTCGACATGTCCGGCCGCGTCTTCGATGGCGTGCCTGCACCGATCAATCTGCTGGTGCCCCCACACCATTATGTTGACGACAACACCCTGGTGATCGGCGTCGATCCAGAGGCTGCCGGCAAGTCGGCCAACAGCACGGGGGCTGCGTGATGAGCAATATCCTGGTCCGTTCCGCCAACGGTGTGTTCGAGTGGGTCAACGAACGCGCGCCCGGGCTGATGCCCATGTACCGCAAGCATGTCAGCGAGTACTACGCGCCGAAGAACTTCAACCTCTGGTACTACTTCGGCTCGCTGGCCATCGTGGTGCTGGTCAACCAGATCGTCACTGGCATCTTCCTGACGATGCACTACAAGACCAGCGCCGCCGACGCATTCGCCTCGATCGAATACATCATGCGCGACGTGGAGTGGGGCTGGCTGATCCGCTACATGCACAGTACCGGCGCCTCGCTGTTCTTCATCGTGGTGTATCTGCACATGTTCCGCGGCCTGATGTACGGCAGCTACCAGAAGCCGCGCGAGCTGGTGTGGATCCTGGGCATGCTGATCTACCTGGTGCTGATGGCCGAAGCCTTCATGGGCTACGTGCTGCCCTGGGGACAGATGTCGTTCTGGGGCGCGAAGGTCATCATCTCGTTGTTCGGCGCCATTCCGGTGATCGGCAACGGGCTGACTGAGTGGATCATGGGCGATTACCTGCCCGGCGATGCCACGCTCAACCGCTTCTTCGCGCTGCATGTGATCGCGCTGCCGCTGGTGCTGTTGCTGCTGATCGTGCTGCACATCGGCGCGCTGCACGAAGTGGGCTCTAACAACCCCGATGGCGTGGACATCAAGAAGGGCCCCAAGGGCAATCGCTGGGATGCGCACAAGCCGGCCGATGGCATTCCGTTCCATCCGTATTACACGGTGAAGGATCTGGTCGGTGTCGGCTTTTTGCTACTGATTGCGGCCTTCATCATCTTCTTCGCGCCGGCCTTCGGTGGCCTGTTCCTGGAGCATGACAACTTCACCGAGGCCAACCGCTTGGTAACGCCTGAGCACATCAAGCCGGTGTGGTACTACACGCCGTACTACGCCATGTTGCGCGTGGTGCCCAATAAGCTCGGTGGCGTGCTGGTGATGTTCTCGGCGATCGCCATCCTGTTCCTGGTGCCGTGGCTGGATCGCGCCAAGGTGCGCTCGGTGCGCTATCGCGGCTGGATCTCGAAGGCGGCGTTGGGTGTGCTGGTGGTGTGCTTCGTGTGGCTGGGCGTGATCGGTTCCGGTCCCGGCACCGACGCGCACGAGACCTACGTCGGCCGGGTGCTGACCTTCCTGTACTTCGCCTTCTTCATCACCATGCCGGTGTGGACACGGCTGGACAAGACCAAGCCGGTGCCGGAGCGGGTGACCACCCATGACTAATCCCAACGTGACGTCATGGAAGTCGCGCGTGGCCGCACTGCTATGTGGCCTGACCCTGGCCGCAGGAGCAATCGCGGCCGAAGGCGGGAAGGTGCAGCAGGCCGGCAACGACCTGAGCGACCGCGCATCGCTGCAACGCGGCGCGCAGTTGTTCATGAACTACTGCTCCGGCTGCCATTCGCTGAAATACCTGCGCTATTCGCGCATGGCCAGTGATCTGGGTCTGAGCGAAGCGCAGGTCATGAGCAACCTCAACTTCACCGGCGCCAAGGTCGGCGAGCATATCGAGGGCACCATGCCGCACGATGCGGCGGCCAAGTGGTTCGGCAAGGCGCCGCCGGACCTGACCCTGATCGCGCGCGTGCGTGGTACCGACTGGGTCTACACCTATCTCAAGTCGTTCTATCTGGATCAGACCCGCCCGCTGGGCTGGAACAACCAGCTGTTCCCGAACGCGTCGATGCCCAACCCGCTGTGGGAGTTGCAAGGTCTGCAGCAGGCGCAATTCGGCCCGGCTGACAAGGCCACCGGCGACAAGCCGGTGGAGGCACTGAAGCTGGGGCAGCCGGGGCGTCAGACGCCGGTGGAGTTCGACCAGACCGTGCGCGATATCGCCAACTTCCTCGAGTACGCGGGCGAGCCGGCTGCGCTGAAGCGGCAAAGCATGGGTGTGTGGGTGATCCTGTTCCTGGTGTTCCTCACCTTCATGGCGTACCTGCTGAAGAAGGAATACTGGAAGGACGTGCACTGATCGGGACGTAAGGCCTTGATCAATGCAGGCGGCGCAGCAGACTTCAGGCGCGACGCTGGAGATGCAAGCCTCTCTCCCTTCAGGAGAGGGGTGGGTGAGGGGTGCAACCAGGCATGCCTGTATCACCGGCGGATTGCGCTTGGTGCGAGAACGCTGAGACATGACATGTGCACCTTGCTGCGCGAATTCCGCCCGCGCGCCATGCAAGCAGCCCGCGATGCGGAGATCGTCAGGCCAAGGGTGGGCTTAACCAGCATGGCAGAAGCATCGGCCGCCCGGCGCTAGCGGCGCGCTAGATCTACGCACACTGCGTATCCCTGCATCGACGTGGCGCTCGGTGCATGAGCCGGCCGCACGCCTGCAATAGCAACGCGGTTTTGCAGACAAGGATCGCGCCCAAGACATCCAGGTCAACCGTTCGGCCACTGTCGCTTTGGCTGCTGCTGCGCGATGGTGGGCGCCGGCAGGCGTCGGCCTCTCGATCGCGAGCCAAAGGATGCATCAGCATGCAGGAACGGCGCACATCACCACGTGTCGCTGACAATCCCCGCAACGGCATCCGCTGTCCGAGCATGAATAAGCCCTATCACTCTTGGCTTTTGCGTGACGTGATTGCACACTCGATAGACCGTGGTGACGGTCGGCGTTGGGCCGGCCGCGCCGATGCGGCCGGCGGATTCCGGTCGTCGGAGAGCCTTGAATGGCGACGAGTGTGCGTATGCGGAATACCTTGACCTTGTTTTCGTCCAACGATGACGTGTTGTGCCACCGGGTCCGTCTGGTCCTGGCGGCGAAAGGGGTGACCTACGACCTGGTGCCGGTCGACCCGCAGAATCCCCCCGAAGATCTGATCGATCTCAATCCCTATCACTCGGTGCCGACCCTGGTCGAGCGCGACCTGGTGCTGTACGCCGCATCGGTGGTCAGCGAATACCTGGACGAGCGCTACCCGCATCCGCCGTTGATGCCGGTCGACCCGCTGTCGCGTGCGCGCCTGCGTCTGGCGATGCTGCGCATCGAGCACGACTGGGTGCCGCAGGTGCAGGCGATCCAGCTCGGCAACAAGACCCAGGCCGAAGCCGGCCGCAAGCGCCTGAAGGAACTGCTCACCGCATCGGTGCCGCTGTTCAAGGCCAGCAAGTTCTTCCTCAACCCGGAAATGAGTCTGGCCGATTGCGCGATGGCGCCGATCATCTGGCGACTGGACGCATTGGAAATCAGCCTGCCCAAGGACGGCAAGGCGATCGAAGACTACGGCAACCGGATCTTCCGCAACCCCGGCTTCATCCGCAGCCTCACCGAGCAGGAAAAGAAGCTGCGCGACCTGCCGGGCTGATGCGACGGCTGTATGCCAACAGACCGTGTTGCGACTGCGTGGCCGCCGCTGCGGGCCGTGTCCGGGTAAAATGACGTCATGAGCGAAGATTTCCCCCGCATGACCAGCCATCGCCCGTACCTGCTGCGGGCCTTGGTCGAATGGATCAACGATAACGGCATGACGCCGCACGTCCTGGTGGACGCAGGGCTGCCTGGCGTGCAGGTGCCTGCCAGCGCCGTCAAGGATGGACGTGTTGTCCTGAATATCGCCGAGCGCGCCGTGGTTGGGCTGCAGGTCGATAACGAAAGCGTCAGCTTCACTGCGCGCTTCGGTGGCGTGAGCCACCCGGTGATGGTGCCGATGGCCGCCGTGCTGGCGGTGTATGCGCGCGAGACCGGGCAGGGCATGGCGTTGCCGGACGACATCCCCGGTACCAGCAGCGAGCCGCCCGATCCCGGCGCGCCGCCGCCAAGTGCGCCGAGCCCGGACGAGCCACCCAGTGGCGGCAAGCGTCCGCATCTGCGCGTGGTCAAGTAGGTCGGCCGGCGTGCGCGAGGGGAGCGTTCCAATACAAGTGGAGCGCACCCGTCATGTCGATTGCAGTGAGCCGGACGCGTCCGGCGCATACGACTACTATTACGAGTACGACCTCTATCGCTTCACCGACGGTGCGGCCTGCCTGATCGCACGCAGCTATACCGATACGCCCGATGAAGCGCACTTTCTCACTCTCGAAGTCGCAGGCAAATCGCGCCCACTGAAGGCTGCCGATCTTGCGCGGCCGCTGTGCGTGTTTGCGCAATTGCATCTGCGCGCTGAAGGCAAGCGGGAACTACGCTGGCTGAGCGGCAGGGGCAATGGCTACGAGCCAGTGCCCGAGGATTTGACGGCTGGCAAGTGAACAAGCTGGACGTGCGGTGCCCATCAAGCGACGGATCTTCTCGGCTCTTTTCGCCGCGATTATCTCGCTGCGTCCATGAAGGACGAGCGCCGGCGGCGAACCGGGCACGTGCTGGAATACCTGGCAGATCTGGCCGCAGATCTGACCAGTCGATGACAGTGACGCGCGTTGCTGCAGCGCTTTAGCAGCGTCCAGCGTGCGCGGTCGTGCTCCACGCGTTACAGCGTGCGCTGCCTCATTCCAGGCGCTCCTGCTCGGGATGCAACGCCCGTACGCTGGCCACCTGCGGGCCGGTGAAGGCGATCAGTTGATCGCCGCGCAGCACCAGCTTGCCGCTGTGGCGATCCACGCCGTCGTAGGAATAGTCGAAGCGGAAGGTCCGCTCGAACCCCAGCCAGCCGGTGGGCATACGGCAGAGGCGGATGCCGGTGGAGTGCACGCTTTGATCCAACCACTGCACATCGGCGGCACGGCAGGCATTGCGGCCCAGCACCTCGGCGCGTTCGGCGGCGGCACGCGAGGAGTTCCAGAACGCGACGATCGCCGCGCCAACGATCATGAAGACGATGAGACTAGGCATGGCGCCAATGTGCCATGGCCTTGCTTGCTCGACAATCGCAAAGCCGTGGTCCTGCACTGATCGACGCGGCGATGTCGGGGGCGGCGTCGAAGGCTCAGTCGCGTGACCGGCACCACGCGTGCCGCGGAGAGGACGGCCTCGCCTTTGTGACGCTGCCTTCTCGAGGTTGCCTGGTGAGCGAGGGAAGGGGGTGAGGTCGGCAGCAGACGCCCGTGAATCCGTTCACCACTGCTGCAGATGCCGGCTTGCATCCGTGCCGCAGCGGCGCCACCTCACAGGGACGTTTCCGCATTGAATTTAGATTCCGCGTTGACCCCATTCGGCCTGCCGCCTGGGCGGGTCACCTGCGACTGGTATCGCCCATGCATCCTGTTCTGCAGCAATTTCATCCTGTGGTCGCCGGCTGGTTCGCGCAGACCTTTGCTGCGCCCACACCGGCGCAGAGTGCGGCGTGGCCGGCGATCCAGGCCGGGCGGCATACGCTGGTGGCCGCCCCCACCGGATCGGGCAAGACCTTGACTGCGTTCTTCGCCGCCATCGATGGCCTGATCCGCGACGGCCTGGACAATGGTGGCGCGTTGCCGGACGAAACCCGTGTGGTCTACGTATCGCCGCTGAAGGCCTTGTCCAATGATATTCATCTCAATCTGGAGGCGCCGCTGCAGGGTATCCGCGCGGCGTTGGCTGCCAGCGGGCTGCCGGATGTGGCGGTGCGTACGGCGGTGCGTACCGGCGATACGCCGCAGCGCGAGCGCGCGCAGGCGCGGCGCGTGCCGCCGCATATCCTGGTCACCACGCCCGAATCTCTATACGTGCTGTTGGGGTCGGCGTCCGGACGCGATGCGCTGCGGCACGTGCGTACCGTCATCGTCGACGAGATCCATGCGGTGGCCGCCGACAAGCGTGGCAGCCACCTGAGCCTGACGCTGGAGCGGCTGCAGCGCCTGGCCGAGCGGCCGATCGTGCGGGTGGGGCTGTCGGCCACGCAGAAGCCGATCGAGACGGTGGCGAAATTTCTGGTCGGCGTGGGCGAGGACGGTGCAGCGCCGCAGTGCGAGATCGTGGACATCGGCTATGCGCGGGCGCGCGACCTGGCACTGGCATTACCGCCCACGCCGCTGAGCGTGGTGATGTCCAACGATCAATGGCTGCAGGTCTATGCCGAGGTGGCCGCGCTGGCGCAGCGGCATCGCACCACGCTGGTGTTCGTCAATACGCGGCGCATGGCCGAACGCGCCGCGCGGCATCTGGGCGACCTGCTCGGCAAGCAACGGGTCGCAGCGCACCATGGCAGCCTGTCGCGCGAGACGCGCCTGTTGGCCGAGCAGCGGCTCAAGGCCGGCGACCTCACAGTGCTGGTGGCCACCGCCTCGCTGGAGCTGGGGCTGGATATCGGCGATGTCGATCTGGTCTGCCAGCTCGGTTCGCCGCGCTCGATCGCCACCTTCCTGCAACGCGCCGGACGCTCAGGGCACAAGGTCGGCGGCACGCCCAAGGCGCGTCTGTTTCCACAGACCCGCGACGAACTGGTCGAATGCGCGGCATTGCTGGACAGCGTGCGCCGAGGCGAACTGGATACCCTGCGCATTCCGCTGGCGCCGCTGGACGTGCTGGCCCAGCAGATCGTGGCCGAAGCAGCCTGCGAGGACTGGGATGAAGACGCGTTGTTTGCGCTGGTACGCCGGGCATGGCCGTTCGCGCAGCTGAGTCGCGCCAGCTTCGACAGCGTGGTGCGCATGCTGTGCGATGGCTTCAGTACCCGGCTTGGCCCGCGCGCAGGCTATCTGCATCGCGATGCGGTGCATCGCCGGCTGCATGCGCGGCGCGGTGCGCGCATGACCGCGCTCACCTCCGGCGGCACCATTCCCGAAACCGGCGACTACAGCGTGGTGCTGGAGCCGCAGGCCGACAAGATCGGGACGGTGAATGAAGATTTCGCGGTGGAGAGCCTCACCGGCGATGTGTTCCAGCTCGGCAATGCCAGTTACCGCATCCTGCGCGTGGAGGCCGGGCGCGTACGCGTGGAGGACGCCAAGGGCGCGCCGCCGAACATTCCGTTCTGGCTGGGCGAGGCACCCGGCCGCAGCGACGAGCTGTCGATGGCCGTGTCGCGTCTGCGTGGCGAGATCGCGGCCCGGCTGGACACGAATCCGCATCCGGCCGCGCGCGCCTGGGTGCGCAATGAGTTGGGCATGGCGCCGGAAGCGGCGCAGCAGGTGGTGGATTATCTGGCGCAGGCCTGCATGGCGCTGGGCGCCATGCCGACCCGCCAGTGCCTGGTGATGGAGCGTTTCTTCGACGCCAGCAGCGGTACCCAGCTGGTGATCCATTCGCCCTATGGCAGCCGTATCAATCGTGCCTGGGGCCTGGCGCTGCGCAAGCGCTTCTGCCGCACCTTCAACTTCGAACTGCAGGCTGCCGCCACCGAAGATGCCATCGTGTTGGCGCTGTCCACCAGCCACAGTTTCGCGCTGGAGGAGGTGGGCCGTTACCTGCATTCGTCGTCTGCCGAGCATGTGCTGATCCAGGCATTGCTGGATGCGCCATTGTTCGGCGTGCGCTGGCGCTGGAATGCCACCAATGCGATGGCGCTGCCGCGTTTTACCGGCGGTAACAAGGTGGCACCGCAGCTGCAACGCATGAAGTCCGAAGACCTGCTGGCCACGGTGTTCCCGGACCAGGTGGCGTGCGCGGAGAACCTGGTCGGCGAGCGCGAGGTGCCGGACCACCCGCTGGTGGCGCAGACACTGGAGGACTGCCTGCACCAGGCCATGGACAGCGAAGGATGGCTGCAAGTGTTGCGTGGTCTGGAATCCGGTGCGATCACGCTGCTGGCTCGCGACCTGGCGGCGCCATCGCCGCTGGCGGCCGAAGCCTTGAATGCACGTCCGTACGCGTTTCTGGACGATGCGCCGCTGGAAGAGCGCCGCACCCAGGCCGTGCAGAGCCGCCGCTATACGCCGCAGAGCAGCGACGATCTGGGGCAACTGGATCCGCAGGCGATCGCGGCGGTACGCGAAGAGGCCTGGCCGCAACCGCGCGATGCCGACGAAATGCACGAGGCGCTGGTGGGTCTGGGCGTGCTGCCGGTCGAGGAAGCCACCGAGCCATCGTGGCAGGCCTGGCTGGCGGCACTGGTCGCCGATGGCCGTGCCAGTTGCCTGACGATCGACGCTGCGCCTGCGCTGTGGGTGAGCGCCGAGCGCATCGCCTGGTGCATGCCGTTGTACCCGGATGCAGCGGCGCAACCGCCGTTGCAGGCGCCGCTCGATTGCCAGGTCGCCGACTGGCAACGCGATTGGGCCGTGCGCGAGCTGTTGCGTGGGCGCCTGTCGGCAGTTGGCCCGGCGCAGGTACCGGCGCTGGCGCGCGCGCTGCGCCTGCCCGAGACCGACGTTGCACTGGCGTTGGCGGCACTGCAGCGCGAAGGCTATGTCATGGCCGGGCGGTTCAGCGCGCAGGCAGCGGCGGAAGAGTGGTGCGAGCGGCACCTGCTGGCGCGCATCCATCGCTACACCCTGGGGCGGCTGCGGCGCGAGATCGAGCCGGTGTCGCAGCGCGACTACGCGCGTTTCCTGTTCGAATGGCAGCATCTGGACAGCGCCGGCCGGGTAGCCGGCCCCGATGCGCTGGCCGGCGTGGTGGGGCAGCTGGAAGGCTTCGAAGCACCGGCGGTGCTGTGGGAAACCGAACTGCTGCCGGCACGCGTGCGCGACTACCAACCGGCGTGGCTGGATGAACTGTGCACCGCTGGACGCACCGTGTGGGCGCGGCTGCGCCCCGGTGGCGGCCGCAGCGGCGCTGCGTTGCGGTCAACTCCGATCGTACTGCTGTCGCGACGGCAGGCGCAGTGCTGGAGCGGCCTGGCGCGTACCGCCGACGAAGAACCGCTGGGTTCGCGCGCGCAGCGCGTGGCGGAGGTATTGCAGCAGCAGGGCGCGCTATTCTTCGATGAAATTGCCGATACCGCGCGTCTGATGGGTACCGAGCTGGAAGATGCACTGAGCGAACTGGTCATGCGCGGCCGGGTGCACTGCGACAGCTACGCCGGGCTGCGCGCGCTGCTGGTACCGGCGTCCAAGCGGCCATCGGCGTTGTCGCGTCACCGCCGCCGCGCCAGCGCGTTGGGCATTCGCGATGCCGGACGCTGGGCGCCGGTGCGTGCGTTGCCGGACCTGCCACTGGCGGAGGCCCGCGAACGCCACCAGGACATGCTGGAACACGTGGCCCGCACGCTGCTGCGCCGCTATGGCGTGGTGTGCTGGCGGTTGCTGGAACGCGAAGCCACATGGCTGCCGCCGTGGCGCGAGTTGCTGCGCATGTATCAACGCCTGGAAGCGCGCGGCGAGATCCGTGGTGGCCGTTTCATCTCCGGTCTGTCCGGTGAGCAGTTCGCGCTGCCGGAGGCGATTGCGGCCTTGCGCCGCGTGCGCGCACAGGCGCCGCAACACCAATGGGTCTGCGTCAGCGCAAGCGACCCGGCCAATCTGCTCGGCAGTCTGCTGCCCGGCGAGCGGGTCGCGCGGATGCCGGGCAATCGGGTGGCGTACCTGGACGGCATGCCGATGGCAGTGTGGGTGGCCGAGCGCTTCGAGACGTTGCAGGAACTCGACGCCGAGCAGGGCGCGCAGGCGCTGAAGTTGCTGCAGCGCGGGCCCGGCGCCGCCGAACCGACGCCGCTGGAGCAGTGGTTGGCTCAGCCGCCCGGTGGCGTGGCGCGCGCACCCGTCGTCCGCGGCAGCGGCCGCGACAGATAGCGGCTACCCGGCACCACCCAGCGCCACGGTGCCTCGATTGCCTTGCGGATGCCGATCCGTGGCGTTGCCAGCGGCGCGGCCGGCGGCGGCAGGCCGTCGTCTTCGATCCACAGCCGCGCTGCGGCATCGGTCAGGTCCAGTCCGTTATCGGCCGCGCTCACCCCAAACGCCTGCGCCAGCCGGCCGGGTCCGGTGGTCAGCACCTTGATGGGCACCCCGCCACGCGCCGCCTGCATGGTGTCTAGACCGTTCACTGGCTCCAGCGCGCGGATCAAGACCGCGTGCCCGGGCGCGCCGCCGCAGACGGCGTTGATCGCCCAATGCATGCCGTAGATGAAATACACATACAGGTGGCCGGCGGCGCCGAACATCACCTGGGTACGCGGCGTCATGCCCCGGAACGAATGCGCCGCCGGATCCTCGCTGCCGCAATAGGCTTCCACTTCGGTGATGCGGCCCCGGCGTCCATCGGAACTGACCAACAGCTTGTTGAGCAGGCGCGGGGCCACCTCGCGCGCATCGTGATCGTAGAAATGGCGGGGCAGGGGCGTGATCGGCATGCCGCAAGCCTAGCGAGGCGCTCGTGATGTCCCTGCGGACTGTCCTGGACAGGCCACCGCTCGGGGGTAGGGGTTTTCCGAATCGTGGCCTGCAGGAGCGTCTGCCCTGTCACAAAAGCGCATATCCACCTGGATGAATAGCCGTTTAACGGCGGCAAACATCTCAAGCGCGTTTTGCCATCGCCGATAGCTATCAACGATCGGTTAGACCAGCCGCATCGCCGCCATCGGCACACGCAGCACCGTCGGTCGTCACTGCAGCGCCTGTGGCCCACGCATCATTCTCACGAGAACTCCCCAATGTTAGGCAACTTCAAAATCGGAACCAGGCTGATCATGGCGTTCCTGATCGTTTCGGCGATCGGCGCATGCATCGGGTGGGTGGGCTATTCCAACTCCGGCCGCATCAGCGACCTGTCGACCTCGCTGTACGAGCGCGAATTGCTGGGCTTGTCCAACGTCAAGGAAGCCAACATCAACCTGATCTACGCCGGCCGCGCGCGCGCCAACCTGTTGCTGGCCAGCAGCGCGGAAGAGCGCCAGTCGCATGTGCAGAACATCGACAAGTACACCGCCAAGGTGGTCGACCACATGGCGCGTGCGCGCGACAGCTTCCAGACCGAGGAAGGCAAGAACAAGCTGGCGCAGTTCGATCGCGCCTGGCAGACCTATCTGGACGAACGCGGGCGTTTCATCGAAGCGGCCAACCGCGAAGCACTGCGCGAGGCCAACCCCGAGCTGGCCGCGCTTTCGCGTGCGGTACGCGCCAGCTCGGACGAAGTGGATACCTTGATGACCGACCTGAGCGGCCTGCGCGAGCGCAGCGCGGCCTCTGCCAACGCCGAAACCGGCGCCATCCATGCGCGTAGCTCCAAGCTGTTGATCGCCATCATCTGCAGTGGCGTACTGCTCGGCGCCATTCTGGGCGTGGTGATCAGCCGCAGCGTCACCGGCCCGATCCGGCGCGCCGTCTCGGTGGCCAACGGGCTGTCGGAAGGGGACCTGACCATGCAGATCGATGTGCACGGCCGCGACGAAACCGCGCAGCTGCTCGAAGCGATGCGCACCATGGTGCAGAAGTTGTCGCAGGTGGTGGGCGAGGTGAATACCAGCGCCGAGACCCTGGCCAGCGCCTCCGAAGAAGTCAGCGCCACCGCACAGTCGCTGTCGCAGGCGGCCAGCGAACAGGCGGCCGGAGTCGAGGAAACCAGCGCCTCGCTGGAGCAGATGACCGCCTCGATCAGCCAGAACACCGAAAACGCACGCATTACCGACGGCATGGCCACCCAGGCCGCCAAGGAAACCATCGAAGGCGGCGAAGCGGTGGTGGCCACCACCCAGGCGATGAAGCAGATCGCGCAGAAGATCGGCATCATCGACGACATCGCGTATCAGACCAATCTGCTCGCGCTCAATGCCGCCATCGAAGCGGCGCGTGCCGGCGAACATGGCAAGGGTTTTGCGGTGGTGGCTGCCGAAGTACGCAAGCTGGCCGAACGCAGCCAGGTGGCGGCGCAGGAGATCGGCGAGGTGGCCAGCTCCAGCGTGGAACTGGCCGATCGCGCCGGGCGCCTGCTGGACACCATCGTGCCCAGCATCAAGCGCACCTCGGATCTGGTGCAGGAAATCTCTGCCGCCTCCGAAGAACAATCGTCCGGTGTCAGCCAGATCAATTCGGCGGTGGTGCAGTTGAGCCAGACCACCCAGCAGAACGCCAGTGCCTCCGAAGAACTGGCCGCCACTGCCGAGGAGATGAGCGCGCAGGCCGAGCAGCTGCAGCAGAGCATGGCGTTCTTCCGCCTGGGCGGGCAGGGGCCGGCGACCATGCCGCCCAAGCGCGGCAAGCAGGTCGCCGCACGCCCGGTACGCGCCGCAGGTGCGCGCGGCTGGCGCAGCAGCGCGGCGCCAGCCTACGCGATGTCCGAGGGCCCGGACGAAGGCCAGTTCGCTCGCTTCTGAGAGATCGATCGATGACTGCACAGACTTCCGATGCAATGCCCGGCGACGCCGATGCGGCCGCCCAGTACCTGACCTTTCAGCTCGATGGCGAAACGTTTGCCACCAGCATTCTCGGCATTCGCGAAATCATCCAGTACCGCACCCCGACGCCGGTGCCATCGATGCCGGCCTGCGTGCGCGGAGTGATCAACCTGCGCGGGGCGGTGGTGCCGGTGGTGGACCTGCAGGCGCGGCTGGGACGCGCCGACAGCGCCATCAACAAGCGTAGTTGCATCGTGATCCTGTCCACCGAGCAGGCCCAGGGCACCCAGGTGATCGGCGTGCTGGTGGACGCCGTCAACGCGGTGATCGAACTGGCCGACCAGGATATCGAAGCGGCGCCGGCGTTCGGAACGCATATCCGCCGCGATCTGCTGCGCGGCATGGGCAAGGTGGGCGAACGTTTCGTGGTGCTGCTGGAGATGGAGCAGGTGCTGCAGGTGGAGGAAATCGCCGGCAGCGCGGAGGTGCTGGCGGCCTGAGCGTCGCTTGCCGGTGTCGTACCACGTGCCGGTGATACTGTCGGCTGGCGTGGCACAAGGGCAGTCGCGACATCCGACGACTGCCTGGCAATGGTCTGCTGATACGTCGGGATGTGGAGTGCCGTAGGCCACGTCGGCCTGTGGTGCCCACGCGCGCCCCGAGCACGGCGGATGTTGGACGGACCACCGGCGCCATGCGAAGCGGTCGGCAAGATCAGCGTGTTACAGCGCTGAGCACCATCTCGATGGATCTGTGCGCGATGGACAACGTCGCCAATGGGCTGCGCCTGCATGGTCAGTACGCGCTGAGCGCGCTTGCGAAGGCAATGCCGCGATCAACCGAGCCGGCCTCTCAAGTGAAACCGTTTGCTCAACGCAACGGCAGATCACCACGACACGCCGGCACGTCGGGTTGCTCAGTCGTGCAGCTGCCATCCGGTGAAGCGCTGCACGCGGTTACGCCCAGCCATGATCGCCAGCTGCAAGGCATGCCGTGCGCGTGCCAGCAGCGCGTTTGTCTCCAACGCATCGTCCGGGGTCGCTTCCACCAGCCCTGCGCTGATGGTCAACGCGCCGCCAGGCCACTGTGCCTCTGCGATGGCCTGTCGAATCCCGTCGATTGCGCTGAGCGCACCAGTCGCCGGGGGCGCCGGCAGCGCCACGCACAGCCGGTCGCCACTCAGGCGCGCGACGATGGTGTCCTGCGGCAGGCGGGCCTCGATCATGCCAGCGGCCTGGATCAGGGTCGCCTCCGCAGCTGCTGCACCGGCGTGCAAACGCTGCCGTTTGAAGCCATCCAGGTCGATCAGCGCCACGCTCACTGCCTGACCCGACGTCGGTGCCATCGCCTGCAAGGCGCGCTCCAGCCCGGCGTGATTCCACAGGCCGGTACTTGCATCGCGTAGCGCATCCAGTTCGACAAGCCTGGCTGCACGCCGCAATTGGATGGTGTCCACCACCTGGCGGGCCAGCGACCGCAATGCATCGCGCTCTGCGCTGGACAGACGCCGCGGCGCCCGATCCAGCACGCACAAGGTGCCCAGCGCGATGCCGTCAGAGGTGAGCAGTGGCGCACCGGCATAGAAGCGGATCTGCGGCTCGCCGGTCACCAGGGCATTGTCGACGAAGCGCGGGTCCAGATGGGTATCGGCGACCTCCATCACCTGGTCCGGCTGCAGGAGTGCGTGCGCACAGAACGAGAGCGTGCGTGGCGTCTCGCTCGGCTGCATGCCGACGCGCGACTTGAACCATTGCCGCTGCGTATCCACCAGGGAGATCAGCGCCATCGGCGTGCGGCAGGTGGCTGCGGCAGTGGCGGTGAATGCGTCGTAGCGCGGCTCGGGCGGAGTATCCAGCAACTGGTACTCATGCAGTGCGGCCAGGCGCTCGTCTTCGTTGGCCGGCAGCCGCGCGCCCGGATGGGCGGCGAAGTCGCCCGGCAGCAGGCTGGCGTGGACCAGGTTCAGTGCAGGCGCGTCTGGAATCTGCATGCAGGACCTTCGAAGCAGTGCGCCGGCGGCGCCGTCAATAAAATGGATCCATCAACGCAACGCCGGTGCGCTCGTTCCGAACGATGGAAGCTGCGCATCGGCCACCAGTGCCCAACGCCTGACCCGATCTTGCCATAGCGTTGCCGCTGCCGATGCGGTCGCGTCCGCAAACAGGCCAGAGAATTCGGCGGTTACTCGCCCTGACCGCGTTGTCCCTTGGGGCGGCGGCTGTGCTCGTCGTGCACCTTCAGGTCGTCCTGGCCTGGGCGCTGTTTGGCGGTGTCGTCCTGCTTGCGCGATTCGCGGCTTTCGGCAACGCCGTTGGCATCGTCGGCGACGTCGTCGGGCTGGGGGGGATGCTTGCTCATGACTGCGGTCCTGCGTGATGGTTGCAGCCACGGTAACGCGCGCGATGTGATCCCGGCGCCATGGCGCGGACGCGGCCGCGCGGCGACCGCCCTCGCGGTGACATTTGTCGGCGAGGCGCCCGGCCCGCAGCAAAAAGCCCCGAACGCGGACGTTCGAGGCTTTTGCTTGATGCGGTGGTGGAGCGGAAGGGGATCGAACCCTCGACCTTCGCGATGCGAACGCGACGCTCTCCCAGCTGAGCTACCGCCCCACGTGTCTCGATTCTAACCACATGCCGCGCGCTTCGCCAAGCGAAGGACCGCAGCCGACCATGCCGAGGGACACGGTCGTACAGGCATTACTCGCGAACCAGCGGGAACTTGAGGTCCGGGTTCTTGGCCTTCCATTCCTTGTACGACACCGAACCTTCCCATGCGGCAAAGGCCTTGGGGGTGCGGCCGCGGCCGGACCAGGTTTCGCCGGTATGCGGCAGTTCGTACTTGGGCTTGACTTCGCTGCGGCCGCTCTTGACCACTTCCTTGCGCGCAGCGGTGGTGCCCAGGTAGGCGGCAATATCGTTGCGCTGCTTGGTGTTGAAGTGACCGGCAAACTGTTCGAGCAGCGACACGATGGTGGCATGCGCCGAGGATGCCTCGCTGGCGCGCTCGGTTTTCTCCTGTTCTTCCAGCTTTTGCAGCTCGTCCAGCAGCTTGGCCTTGGCTTGCGCGATGGAATCCAGTTTCGAAGAGGTATTGCTCACAGAGGTATGGCCTCGGAATAAGAGTGGAGACGCCGCCCTAGGGCGCGCGCCATTATGACATGCGGCCCGGGGGCGGCCGCTGCGGGTAAGGGGTATGCACGACAGGACGGCAGTTCTTCACAGGCTCTGCTCGGCTGCTTTCGCATTGTCGCTGCGTGCATGCCCAGCTTACACGCCCATGCCGGCGAACCCGACCATGAATAGAGGCAAGTGTGCGATGCGTGGCGATCCGCGCGGCCGCAGGCGCGCAGACCCCGGTTGCGCTGCTGTCGGTGCTGCTGCCCGGCGGGCCGACATGGCTGGCAGGCAACGTGCGCACTCCGCAATGGTCATGGACACAGATAGGCGGGCGCGTCCCGCTGCGGACGGAATCGCGCCGCGCGTCATCGCTGCGCCTGGCGTCGGCCGATGAGCCTGAGCGACTACCGCCGCAAGCGCCGCTTCGACAAGACCCGCAAGCCGGAGCCGGGCAAGGCCCTGCCGGCCGGCCGGCGCGCGATCTTCGGGGTGCAGCTGCACCGGGCCAGCCGCCGGCACTACGACTTTCGCCTGCAGGTTGGCGATGCGTTGAAGAGCTGGGCGGTGCCCGAGGGGCCGAGTGACGACCCCAAGGTCAAGCGCATGGCAGTGGAGGCGGAGGATCACCCGGTGGACTAGGCCGGTTTCGAGGGTGAGATCCACAGCGTATCCAGGCGGTAGTTGCTGCTTTCCTGGCGCGTCTAGCCCTGGGAGATGATCGGCACATAACAGAAGCCCGCATCGCTGCGGGCTTCTGTTTGCGTGGCCGGCTTGGAGCGGCGAACAGAATGGCGAGTCGCTGTCAGGTGGGCGTAAATCGTGCACTCGGCACCGAATTGCAGGAGTGGTCAATGCCACACCAAGCAGCGGCCGCGCACACCTGGTGGCTGCGCAGTCGTGTTGTTCACCCGCTCTTAGTTGCCTGCGCCGTCGTCCAGCAACGGCAGCAACTGCGCTTCCAGCAGCGCACGACGCCACTGCCCCAACGCGGCCGGCCAGCCGTGCTGCTCGATCAAACTTTCCAGGTGCCGGCGTGAGGCCAGCAGGCCGTCTGGCAGGCCGAGTTCGCGGCTGCGTTGTGCCACCGCTTCCTGCAGCCGCTTGAGCACCGCCTTGTTGCCATCGGTGGCGGCCTGCGCCAGCGGCGCGTGGTCTTCGTCGGGCAGCGGCGTGTTGAGCGCGTCCCATACCGCATTGGCCAGCTTGCGCGGCGCCTTGGGAAACTTGTCGAACTGCTGCAGCAGCGCGTCCAGGTCGGCCGGCGGAAAGCGTGCCAGCTGGCTGGCCAGCTCGTTGTCCAGGATCCAGCTACGCGGGCGGTCGCTCTGGCGTGCCTGCAGATCGCGCCAGCGCAGCAAGCGCAGCAGCCGGCGTTGCGCCGCCGGCTCCAGGAACTGTGCGGTGCGCAGGCTCACATGCGGCCAGCGCTCGCCGTCATCGTGCTCGACCGTGGCGAGCAGGCGCTCGGCATCTTCGTCCAGCCAGTCCAGGCGGTTCTGTTCGGTGAGACGGCGCGTGAGCGCATCGTGGATCGCAAACAGGTAACGCACATCGTCGGCGGCGTACTCCAGTTGCGCTGGCGACAGCGGGCGCCGCATCCAGTCCGAACGCGTTTCGCCCTTGGTCAACAGCGTGCCGGTGATTTCCTGCACCAGCTTCTGGTAGCCCATGCCACCGCCCACACCGGCCAGCGCCGCGGCGATCTGGGTATCGAACAGCGGGCGCGGCAACACGCCGCAGGCGCACTTGAAGGTGACCAGGTCTTCGCTGGCGCTGTGCATCACCTTGATGATGTCGGTGGCGGTCAACCACGCGCTGAGCGCTTCGTTCATGCCCGGGATCAGCGGATCGATCAGCAGGATCTCCTCGCCGATGGCCATCTGCACCAGCGCCAGCTGCGGCCAGTAGGTGCGTTCGCGAATGAATTCGGTATCCAGGCCGATGCGCGAAGGACGCGATGCCTGCAGGCGTTCGCTCAGCTCGGAGGGGTGGGTGATCCAATGGGGCACGTGATTTCCGTCGACAGCAAGGGTTTGCGCAGAACGCGCAGAATAGCCTAACGTCGCGATCGCCTGTCGTGCGGCAGAGCACTGGAAGGAGCAGGTGGTGGGCAAGTGTGGCAAGCGGATCGCAGCGTGGGCATTGGTCGCGCTCAGCATGTGCGGCTGTTCGCGTGCTCCCGCACCGACACCTGCACCGGCCGCTGCGCGCGCGCCAGCGGCGACCGCGCAGCCCGCGACGCCGAACGTGTCGATCGGCGGCGAAGAATCGGCCGAGACCGTCGTGCAGTGGCAGCCGCCGGTGGTGGACCTGGGTGAGGAGCCGCTGCCGCAGGCACGCAAGCGCGCCGAGCAGGCGCTGCAGGACGACCGCCTGTATCGCGACGCAGACGATGCGATTCCCTTGTATCTGGCGATCGAACAACGTGCCGGCGGCAAGGATGCGGCCAGCCGGCGTGGTCTGGAACGGGCACGCGCACGGTTGATCGAGCGCGGCCATGCGTTGATCGCCCAAAGCGATCGCCAGCACGATGCGCTGCACCAGGCGCGTGAACTGGCCAGCGTCGGCATGGCGCTGGCGCCGCAGGATCCGAAGGTGCGTGCCCTGCAGCGCGAGGTGGAAACCGCCCAGCGCGTGCTCGCCTTCAATCGCGCCGGCGAGGACGACTTACGCGCGGGCCGGCTGGGCGAAGACGGCAATGGCGCGCTGGCGAACTTCCGCGATGCCGCGCAGCTGGACCCGGACAATCCGCGCACCCGCCAGGGGCTGGCGGCGGTGGAGAGCGGGCTGCTGGAGCGCGCCGAGCGCGCGGGCGAGGCCAGCGACTTCATCGGTGCCCGGTACTGGCTGCAGATGGCCGCGCAGGTACGCGAGCGCGCGCCCACCATCGCCGATGCGCGCGCACGGGTCGAACGCCTGCGCCGCGCGCAGATCGCCGCCCTGCACGATGCCGGGCTGCACGACCTGACCTCTCCGCGCGGGCTCAAGGCTGCTGGCCAAACCCTGGCCGAGGTGCTGCGCATCGCCGACCCGGGCGACGCGATGGCCGGCGACCTGCGCCGCCGCCTGGAGCTGGCGACCCACTACGGCAGCTTCCGCCCCGGGCAGGTGTTCACCGACGGGCTCAAGCTTGGCGGGCGTGGCCCGCAGATGATCGTGGTGCCGCATGGCGCCCTCCAGATGGGCGCGGGCGACGCCGAACCGGGCGCGTCCGACAATGAGCGGCCGGCGCATTACGTGCGCTTTGCGCGCGGTTTTGCACTGTCGATCACCGAGGTGACGGTGGCCGAGTTCCGTCAGTTCGTCGAAGCCACCGGCGCGCGTCCGCGCGCCACCCGGCGCGGCCATTCGGTGGTGTACGACGAGCGCAGCGGCAACTTCATCCGCCGCAGCGGCGTGGACTGGCAGTCCGACTACAACGGTGCGCAGGCCGCGCCCAACAGCCCGGTGATGCATGTCAGCATCCGCGACGCCGAAGCGTATGCGGCCTGGCTGTCGGAACAGACCGGCCGCCATTACCACGTGCCCAGCGAAGCCGAATTCGAGTACGCGGTGCGTGCCGGCACCACCGGGCGGTATCCCTGGGGCAATGCCGGCTCGCCGCCGCGCGATGCCGGCAACTTCACCGGCGGCAACGATGTCTCGCGCAGCGGCCGGCACTGGAACAACGGCTTCGTCGGCTACGGCGACGGCTTCTGGGGCCCGGCGCCGGTCGGAAGCTTCCGCGCCAACGCCTGGGGCCTGCACGACATGGGCGGCAACCTGAGCGAGTGGGTGGCCGATTGCTGGCACGCCAGCTATCGCCGCGCACCGGGCGATGGCGCGGCCTGGTTCAACCCGGGTTGCCGGCAGCGCATGATCCGCGGTGGCAGCTGGGCCAACTCGCCGCAGCAGACGCGCGCGGCTTGGCGGCAGTCGCAGGACTCGGACACCACCAGCGCACGCATCGGCTTCCGGGTGGCACGCGGGATCTAGCAGCAGCTCTGCTGTCAGCCGTCTTCAGGATGCCGCGTGGCCGGCGGATCAGCCGGGGAGGTCCGGCTAGCGCAGCCGCAGTTTTGCGCCCTGCCATCGAACTGCTGGCGCTTGTTGACCCGTGCCACTGGTACGAACAGATGTAGGCGGCAGCAGCGCATCCCGGCTTGATACTGGGACCGGCGCGACGTGGCTGGGCGTGTTGATACTCCCATCGCTTGCAGCACCCGCAGTTGCGATGCTGCGCACCCGCCCCAGGCCGATGTTTGCCGGTTGCCCGGTGCCGCGGCGCTGCGATTTCCACGGTGGTAGACGGCACGCTGGCGCTCCGATCCACCAGCGGCAGGGACCGCCTTGCCATCGGTGCCGCGCCGGCTGGCTTAACCGCAGTGAACACACTGTGGAGACCTCTGGAACCTGCCTGCTCCCGCGTGGTCGAAGCGCCAGCGCTTCTGAAGGACTGCCGCGATGGGCACGGGGATCACACTGTTTCGTTGGGTCATGGCGATCCTGCTGATCGGCGGTAGCGGCTACGCCGTGGCGCGGCACCTGCAGGACGGCAACACCGCCGGCCATTACCGTTCGGTGGAGATCATCCGCCCCGAGGGCACGCCCAAGGCGATGGTGATAGTGCTGCCCAACAGCGGCCACCCCGAGCAAACGCAACAACTGGCCGACATGCTGAGCAACGATGGCGCGCTGGTCGCGGTGGTCGATACCGCCAGCTATCGCGAGCGCGTGCGCTCGCATCACGCCGCCTGCAGCTCGCTGGCCGACGACGCCGAACGGCTGGGAAAGAAATTGCTGCGTGCCGAGCATGTGGATGCCTTCCTGCCGCCGGTGCTGGTGGGGCAGGGCGATGGTGCGGTGCTGGCGCGGCAGGCGCTGGCCTCGGCGGCGCCAGATGTGCTCGGCGGCGCGGTGGTGGCCGATGCCGGCAGTACCGACGCGGGGCTGGCGTGCTCGCGCGACGTGCCCGATACCAATCAGGGGTTCCTGGACGATCTGGTGGACGGCGCCAGCCCGATGCAGATCGCCGCTGCCACGCGCGGCCATTTCCAGGCCGCGCAGGCACACGGCCTGGGCGATCTGCCGCTGGTTGAACTGCATGCGCCGGGTAGCGACCGCCTGGTGGTGATGCTGTCCGGTGATGGCGGCTGGCGCGAACTGGACAAGGGCATTGCCGCGCAGTTGCAGCAACAGGGCGTGTCGGTGGTCGGCTGGAACAGCCTGCGCTATTTCTGGGCCAGCCGCACGCCACAGCAGATCGGCGCGGATCTGGACCGGGTTATCGCCGCCTATCGGCAGCGCTGGCATATCCAGCATGTGGCGCTGGTCGGCTATTCGTTCGGGGCCGACGTGCTGCCGTTCGCCTATCCGGATCTATCGCCACAGCAGCGCGCCTCGGTGCAATTCGTCAGCCTGCTCGGTCTTGGCCACCAGGCCGATTTCAAGGTGCGCGTCGGTGGCTGGCTGGGCTGGCACAACGATGCCGAGCGCGATGTGGAGCCCGCACTGCAGGCGTTTAACCTGCAGCGTGTGCAATGCATCTATGGCACCGAAGAAAAGGACACCTTGTGCCCCGAACTGCGCGAACGCGGCGTGGAGGTAGTTTCGCGGCCGGGTGGTCATCACTTCGATCACGACCCGGTGGTACTGACCAACCTGCTGATGCAGGGCTGGCAGCATGCCGCGCAGCTGCCTGCGCGGGGCTGAGTCGGAGGCGACGCGTTGCAGGCACGCCATGAGCATGGCTGGAAAGACGTGGCGGGCAGTCTTCGGGTCGGTGGCGATGACGACGCGGGAATCGGAACGCGCAGCGCACGAACGGTCCAGGAAAATTCAGTGCAGCGTCTGCGCCTGCCCGGCGGTCGCGCAACCGTCCGGGAGCCGCCTCTGTTCGGACGCAGCGGGAGCGCGGCGGAGATGCGGCCTATCGCAGATGCGGTAGATCCTGCGTCTTCACGCCACGCCGGGTAACTGTCAAATGGTCGCGCGGCCGTCAGGCGGGCGTGGCCGCCGCTCCGAATCGGCAGGTGCCACGCATCCGCTCTGGTTCTGAGCACGCCGTCCATACCCAACCTGACGCCTGCTCGTGTTGTCAGCCGCTCAGTCGTCGCCGGGCTCTACGCGCACATCGATGCTGCCGTCGGCCAGCTGTGCACGCAGGCGCTCGCCCGGGGCTACCTCGGCAGCGCTGCGGATCACCTGTCCGTCTGCCGGGCGCGTCACGATGGCATAGCCGCGTGCGACGGTGGCCAGCGGGCTCACCGCTTCCAGCGAGCGCACCACGCTGCGCAACCTTAAGTGATCGTGCTGCAGACGCCGTTGCATGGCGGCTTGCGGATGCAGGGCGCGCAACCGCTGCTGCAGGCTGGCCAGATTGCGCTGCGGCGTGTGCGCCTGCAACCGCGCCTGCCCGCGCTGCAGGCGTGCCTGCAGGCGTTCCAGCAGCTGGGTCATGCGCCCGTGCAGGCGGCGTGCGGCGTCTTCCTGGCGGCGTTGCAGCAGGTGCAGTCGCGCCTGCGGGCGATGCGCACGCAACCGCAAGGCCAGCCGGTCGGCCCGCTGCATCGCGTTGCCCAAGGCATGCTGCTGCAGCTGGGCAAGGCGCGTGCGTGCGCGATGGACCCGCGCCAGCAGTTCGCGCTGGTCGGGCACCAGCAGTTCGGCCGCCACCGAAGGCGTGGGTGCACGCACGTCGGCGACGAAGTCGCTGAGGCTGAAGTCGGTCTCGTGCCCCACTGCCGACACCACCGGCGTCTGTGCGGCGGCGATCGCACGCGCCAGCGCTTCGTCGTTGAAGGCCCACAGGTCTTCCAGCGAGCCGCCGCCGCGGGTGATCAGGATGACGTCGTAGCGCGCTGAGGCATCGGCGCGTTGAAGCAGCGTAGTGATCTGCGCCGCGGCGCTCTCGCCCTGTACCAGCGACGGCAACAGGTCCACTTCCAGCAACGGGAAACGCCGTGCCAGCACGCTGAGTACGTCGCGCACCGCTGCACCGCTGGGCGAGGTGATCACTGCCAACCGGCGCACGTGTGCGGGCAGGGCTCGCTTGCGCTCGGCATCGAACAGGCCTTCGGCAGCCAGCCGCGCACGCAACGCGTCGAAGGCGCGGCGCAGCGCGCCTTCGCCGGCTTCTTCCATGTGGTCGAGCACCAGCTGGTAGTCGCCGCGCGCTTCGTACAGGGTCAAACGGCCGCGTGCGAGCACGCGCAGGCCTTCGCGGGGCTGAAATTTCAACCAGGTGCTCTTGGGTTTGAACATCGCGCAGCGGATCTGCGCGCGCGCATCCTTGAGCGTGAAGTACAGATGCCCCGACGACGGACGGGTGACGCTGCTCAGTTCGGCTTCCACCCAGACCAGCGGGAAGCTGCCCTCGAGCAGGTCGCGTGCCAGCGTGTTGAGCTGGCTGGGGGTGAGGATCTGTTGGGTGCGTTCGGCCATCGCCGCATTATCCCGCAGCGGCGCAGATCCTGGGTGATCGGCGGAGGGGACGCCATGACGCCCTGGCTGCAACGATGGCCTGGTGCGCGTGACGACGTGGCCGCCACCGGCGCTGGAGCGCAGCCCGCTCAACCGGAGGCAGGCGGCTTACAGGCCGTGTTGCGCCAGCGCCCAGCCCACGTGTTCGCGCACCAGTTCGGAGGCATCGTGCCGGCGTGCTTCCAGCGACGCCAGTACCTCCGGCGTGCCCGGTGCATTGCCCAGGCCGACGGCGATGTTGCGCAACCAGCGCTCGTGTCCACTGCGGCGGAGCGGGCTGCCTTCGGTACGCTGCAGGAACTCGGCCTCGTTCCAGGCGAACAGCTGTGGCAGCGTGGCCACATCCAGGTCGTTGCGGGCGCGGAAGTCGGCTTCATCGGTGCGCTTGGCGAACTTGTTCCAGGGGCAGATCAGCTGGCAGTCGTCGCAACCGAAGATGCGGTTGCCGATCGGCTTGCGCATGTCTTCGGGAATGGCACCATCGTGTTCGATGGTGAGATAGGCGATGCAGCGGCGCGCATCCAGGCGATAGGGGGCGATGATGGCCTGGGTGGGGCAGATGTCGATGCAGCGCGTGCAGGTGCCGCAGTGCGCGGTGGCCGGGGTGTCGATCGGCAGCGGCAGGTCCAGATAGATCTCGCCCAGGAAAAACCACGAGCCGCCGTTGCGATCGATCAGGCAGGTGTGTTTGCCGATCCAGCCCAGCCCGGCGTTGCGCGCCAGCGCACGCTCCAGCACCGGCGCGGAATCCACAAACACGCGGTAACCAAAGGTGCCGATCTCGCCCTGGATGCGCTCGGCCAGCTTCTGCAGCCGGTTGCGCATCAGCTTGTGGTAGTCGCGTCCCAGGGCGTAGCGCGCCACATAGGCACGGGTGCCGTCGTGCAAGGTGTTCCAGGCTTCGGTGTCGTCCTTGCGGCCGTAATCCATGCCCACCGACAACACCCGCAAGGTGCCCGGTACCAGCTCCTGCGGGCGCGAGCGCTTGTCGCCGTGCTGGGCCATCCAGTGCATCGTGCCGTACAGGCCTTCTGCCAGCCAGCTGCGCAGATGCGCTTCGTCTTCGCCCAGTTCGATCCCGGTGATGCCACAGCGTTGAAAGCCCGCTTCGCGCGCAAGCACGCGGATGCGCGCGGCAGCATCGGTGGGGTCGGGGCGGGCGAGGACGGCGGACATGGCGACAAGTATAGAATTCCCGGCATGTACGCACCGCTTGCTCTTTACGATACCGCTGCCGCGCGCACGCTCGATGCGCGGGCCACCACGCTGCTCGGTGGCGATGGCTACACGCTGATGCAACGCGCCGGCCAGGCCGCCTGGCAGTGGCTGCTGGAACGCTGGCCGCAGGCGCGCGGCATCGTGGTGGTGTGCGGCACCGGCAACAATGCTGGCGATGGCTATGTGCTGGCGCGGCTGGCGCAGCGGGCCGGACGCCAGGTGCGGGTGGTGCATCTACCCGGACACGGGCCTGGATCGGTCCTGGCACAGCGCGCCTGCACCGACTACCTGGCGGTGGGCGGCGCCATCGAACTGTTTCCGTATCCACTGGCGCAGGCCGACGTGATCGTCGATGCGCTGTTCGGGATCGGCCTGAATCGGGCATCGGAGACGCCGACCACCGCGCTGATCGAGGCCATCAATGCGGCCGGTCGTCCGGTCCTGGCGCTGGATGTGCCCAGCGGCATCGATGCCGATCACGGCATGGCTTTCGGCACCGCCGTGCGTGCGGAGGCCACCCTGCAATTCATCGTGCCGCACGTCGGCCTGCATACCGGCGATGCGCTGGAGTATTGCGGCGAGCGCGGCATCGCATCGCTGGACGTGCCGCCCTCTGCATTCGACGGGCTGGCGCCTGCCGCGCACTGCTGGGAGAGCGATGCACTGGCTGCGCAGTTACGCCCACGGCGGCGCAACACCCACAAGGGCGAGTCCGGGCGGGTGCTGTGCATTGGCGGAAATCTCGGCAGTGGTGGCGCCATCCTGTTGACCGCCGAGGCGGCGCTGCGTAGCGGTGCCGGGCTGGTGCAGGTGGCCACGCGGGCCGAGCATGTCGCGCCGCTGCTGGCGCGCTGCCCCGAGGCGATGGCACGCGCAGTGCAGGCTGGCGACGAAGTCGCCGCCCTTGCCGAGGCCGCCGATGTGATCGCGCTTGGGCCAGGGCTGGGCCAGGACGCCTGGGCGCAGGCGTTGTGGCAGGCCGCGCTGGCGACCGACACAGCGCTGGTCATTGATGCCGATGCGTTGAACCTGCTGGCCGGCAATCCGCTTCCTGCGCGTGGCCCGCGCGTGCTCACCCCGCATCCTGGCGAGGCCGGGCGCCTGCTCGGGGTATCGACCGGGGACATCCAGCACGACCGCCTGGCTGCGGCCGCCGCGCTGGCGCAGCGCTACGACGCAGTGGTGGTGCTCAAGGGCGCCGGCAGCGTGGTGGCTGCGCCGCACGCAGTGCCGCGCATCATCGACGCCGGCAACCCCGGCATGGCAGTCGGTGGCATGGGCGATCTGCTGACCGGTGTGGTTGCTGCCTTGCTGGGGCAGGGGTGGTCGCCCTTCGATGCCGCCAGCCTGGGCGCCTTGCTGCATGGCTGCGCCGGCGATGCGGCCGCCTGCGAGGGCGAGCGCGGGCTGTTGCCGACCGACCTGTTGCCGTCGCTGCGCCGCCTTGCCAACTCCGGAACCCGTCCATGACCCCGCTCGACGCCCACCTGATCGACGCCGACGCCACCGAAACCCTGGGCCGTGCACTGGCGGCGGTGCGGCCCGCCACTGCGGTGGTACAGCTGCATGGCGACCTGGGCGCCGGCAAATCCACCCTGGCGCGCGCCTTGCTGCGCGCGCTCGGCGTCAGCGGCCCGATCCGCAGTCCCACCTACACCCTGATCGAGCGCTATCCACTGGCGACCGGCGACGAAGCCTGGCATCTGGACCTGTACCGTATCGGCAGCGCGGGCGAACTGGATTTCCTCGGCCTGGACGAGGGCAGCGCCAGCCTGTGGTTGATCGAATGGCCCGAGCGCGGTGCAGGCGCGTTGCCACCGGTGGATCTGGATGTGGAACTGGCGGTAGACGGCGACGGACGTCGTGTGCGCCTGATCGGCCGTAGCACAACCGGACGCGACTGGCTGCAGGCGCTGGCCAGTCACGTCGAGTTGCAGCCCCTTTTTGCCGGCGAACAGGAAGAATGAACGCCAGGTTACGGATTATTAAGGGAAATCACCTTGCAATTCACATGCGTGGATGATTGAATCCAGCGCCATGACACCGGGGATCCGCCAAGTTTGCCTTTCCGTCCTGACCGCCAGCCTCAGCCTGGCGGTTTTTGCTGCCTGGGCCGGCGAAATCAAGGACGTTGGCGTGACCACCGGCGCCACCGGCACGCGGGCCGAGATCCAGCTCGCCGGTAGCGGTGGCTTCAAGACCTTGTCGCTGGCCAACCCGAACCGGCTGGTGGTGGACTTCCCGGATTCGGCGGCAGCGCGTGGCCTCAAACTGCCGGCCGCCACTGGCCTGGTGACGTCGGTGCGCACGGGTCAGCCGGTGCCGGGCACGTTCCGCGTGGTGTTCGAACTCGCGAGCCCGGTCACCGCGTTGAAGCCGCAGATGCAGACCCTGGGCAGCGCTTCGACGCTGGTGATCGAGTGGCCGGGCGATCCGACCCCGGTAGCCGCAACTGTAGTTGCTGCGACCGGCACTGCAAGCGCGCTGCCGCCCCCACGCCCGCTCAATGCACAGGCAGAAGCTGCGCGCGCCACCGCAGCACTGGCTGCGTCGGCGCAACGCGCGGTCTCCGCTCCGCCGCCAGCACCCACACCTGTTCCACCGCCTGCTGCTACTCCGGTTGCTGTTGCCGTTCCTGCATCGGCCATGCCGACCGTGACACCGGCTGCGGTGCCCACGACGATTGCTACCGGTGTGCCGACGCCGCGTCCGGGCACTGCTGCTGCGGTGGCACCTGCCGCTGGCCCTGCGCGTGCCGCGGGCACCGGCGGTCAAGCCGGCGGCGCGACTGCTGCCGCCATTCTCAATGGTGCAAGCGCACCGACGGGAGCTGCAGCCGCGGGCATGTCCGCGCCAGCCGCAGCCGTTGCCAGTGCCGATGACGATGCGCCCCCGCGTCCCGTGCTGCCCAGCGAAGCGTCGCGGGTCAAGATGGCGCCCGGCATGCGGCCGTTGATCGTTGCCATCGATCCCGGTCATGGCGGCCAGGATCCGGGTGCGATGGGCCCCACCGGCAAGCGCGAAAAGGACGTCACCCTGGCCGTGGGCCGTGAGCTGGCGCGCCAGATCAACGCCACGCCAGGCATGAAGGCCTATCTGACGCGCGATACCGACGTGTTCATTCCCTTGCCGATGCGCGCGCAGAAAGCGCGTGCCGCCAAGGCCGACATCTTCATCTCGATCCATGCCGACGCGGCGGAAAACCGCAGCGCCACCGGCTCGTCCGTCTATGTGCTTTCGACCAAGGGCGCCTCTTCGCAACGCGCGCGCTGGCTGGCCGACAAGGAAAATGCCGCCGATCTGGTCGGCGGCGTGCGCCTGCAGCAGACCGAAAGCACCCTGGCCAACGTGTTGCTGGATCTTGCGCAAAGCGGCCACATGAAGGCGTCCGAAGACGCGGCCGGCCATGTGCTGGGTGGCCTCAAGCGCATCGGCAATAACCACAAGCCGCAGCTGGAGCGCGCCAACTTCGCGGTGCTGCGCACCTCGGACATGCCGGCCATGCTGGTGGAAACGGCCTTCATTTCCAATCCGGACGAAGAGCGTCGCCTGATCGATCCGGCTTACCAGCGCAAGATCGCTGCTGCCGTGCTGGATGGCATCGATACCTTCTTCACCCGCCAGCCGCCGCCGGGCACCTTGTTTGCGGCACGTGCGCAGGCCGAGGCAGATGCCGCGGCGGGCACCGTGGCCGGCGGCAGCCGCTGACACGCTCGGCTATCATTCGGCACTGATTCCCGAGATGTCGGCGCCTGTGCGCCGCCGGGTTGCCGTGCCGAGGTTTGTCTTGTCCGTGTCACCCCCGATGTTCTGCATGCCGCGCGTCCTGCGCCGGAGTGCGCGCTGATGGCGATCCGTCAGTTGCCCGAGATCCTGATCAACCAGATCGCTGCCGGCGAGGTCGTCGAGCGGCCTGCCTCGGTGGTCAAGGAACTGGTCGAAAACGCGCTCGATGCCGGCGCCACCCGCGTGGACATCGATCTGGAAGAGGGCGGCGTGCGGCTGATCCGCATCCGCGACAATGGCGGCGGCATCACCCCGGACGAGCTGCCGCTGGCGGTGTCGCGGCATGCCACCAGCAAGATCGCCTCGCTGGATGATCTGGAAACCGTCGCCACGCTGGGATTCCGCGGCGAAGCGCTGCCGTCGATCGCCTCGGTCAGCCGCTTCACCCTGATCTCGCGCCGTCACGATGCCGACCATGGCTCTGCGCTGCAGATCGAAGGCGGGCGCCTGGGCGAGGTGACACCGCATGTGCACGCGCCCGGCACCACGGTGGAAGTGCGCGAGCTGTTCTTCAACGTGCCGGCGCGACGCAAGTTCCTGCGCGCCGAACGCACCGAGCTTGGACATATCGAAGAATGGCTGCGCTCGTTGGCGCTGGCGCGGCCGGACGTGGAATTGCGCGTTTCGCACAATGGCAAGCCTTCGCGCCGATACAAGCCGGGCGATCTGTATTCGGATGCGCGCCTGGGCGAAACGCTGGGCGAGGATTTCGCGCGCCAGGCCTTGCGGGTGGATCACAGCGGCGCCGGCCTGCGCCTGCACGGCTGGGTGGCGCAACCGCATTACTCGCGTGCCAGCACCGACCAGCAATATCTCTACGTCAACGGCCGCTCGGTGCGCGACCGTAGCGTGGCGCATGCGGTCAAGATGGCTTATGGCGATGTGCTGTTCCATGGCCGTCAGCCGGCCTACGTCTTGTTCCTGGAACTGGACCCGGCGCGGGTGGACGTCAATGTGCATCCGGCCAAGCACGAGGTGCGCTTTCGCGAGGCGCGACTGATCCACGATTTCGTCTATCGCACCTTGCAGGACGCGCTGGCGCAGACCCGCGCCGGTGCCATGCCCGGCAGTCTCGGCAGCGATGCCGCGGGTGCCGCCCTGGCTGCGCCGGGTGCGCCTGGGAACTTCGGTGGTGGTGGCGCCAGTGATGGACCCACTGCGGGGAGTGGCGGTGGCTCGGCAGGCTATGCCAACTGGCGTCCGTCGCAGACACCGCTCGGCCTGCGCGTGGATGAGGCTCGCGCGGCCTATGGTGCGCTGTACGCACCGCCCGGCAGCGCCGCGCAGGCGTCGAGCGATGTGCCGGTGGTTTCCGGCACCGGTCTGCCGCCCACTGCTGCAGACAGCGGTGTGCCTCCGCTTGGCTACGCCGTGGCGCAGCTGCACGGCATCTACATCCTGGCCGAGAACGCCGAAGGCCTGATCGTGGTGGACATGCACGCCGCACACGAACGCATCGGCTACGAACGCCTGAAGAACGCCCATGACAGCATCGGCCTGCATGCGCAGCCGCTGCTGGTGCCGATGACGCTGGCAGTGGGCGAGCGCGAGGCCGATACCGCCGAGCGCGAAGCCGACACCCTGGCCAGCCTGGGCTTCGACATCACCCGCGCCGGCCCGCAATCGCTGCATGTGCGCAGCATTCCCGCGTTGCTGGCCAATGCCGAGCCGGAGGCCTTGCTGCGCGACGTGCTGGGCGATCTGCGCGAGCATGGCCAGAGCCGCCGCATCGCCAGTGCCCGCGACGAGCTGCTGTCGACCATGGCCTGCCACGGCGCGGTGCGTGCGAATCGCCGCCTCACCGTGCCGGAAATGAATGCCTTGCTGCGCGACATGGAAGCCACCGAGCGCTCGGGCCAATGCAACCATGGCCGTCCCACCTGGGCGCGGTTTACGCTGGGCGAAATCGATCGTTGGTTTCTCAGGGGGCGGTAATGGCGGTGCACAGGGGGAGAAGCTGGTGGGTGGTCATGCTGGCGCTGGCAACGCTGGCCGGTTGCGGCCGCGACGCGCCGCCGGCGGCTGCGCCGGTGGTGCTGGACAAGGCCTTTCTGGCCGACACCGCAGCCTGGCGCGAAAGCCGCCTGGAAGAACTGCGTGCACCCGATGGCTGGACCAGCCTGGTCGGCCTGCACTGGCTGACGCTGAAGGCGCATTACATCGGCCGCAGTGCCGACAGCGGCATCAGGCTGGCGGTCGGGCCGCCGAAGATGGGCATGGTGTCGACCGAGGGCACGACGGTGTGGTTCGTGCCCGAGCGCGGCGCCGCGCTCACCGTCGATGGCAAGCCGCTGACCGGCAGGATCCGCTTCCAGTCCGATCGCGATCCGCAGCCCACCCTGATCCGGTTCGACGACGGCAAGGGCGTGCTCAGCCTCATTCATCGCGGCGACCGTTATGCGCTGCGGGTCAAGCATGCCGATGCACCATCGCGCACCGCATTCACCGGATTGGATCATTGGCCGGTGGATCCGTCCTGGCGCATCAGCGCGCGTTACGTGCCCAACGATGTTGGCAAGACCCTGCCGATCGTTGACATCGTCGGCATCACCAGCGAGCAGGCCAATGCCGGCGCGATCGAGTTCGAACGCGACGGCAAGAGCTATCGCCTGGAGACGATCGGCGAGCCTGGTCGCCCGGGCTTCGTGGTATTCGCCGATCGCACCAGTGGGCACGGCAGCTATCCGGCCGGGCGCTTCCTGGACCTGGAGGTGCCTGACGCCTCCGGGCACGTGGTGGTGGATTTCAATCGCGCCTACAACCCGCCGTGCGCGTTCACGCCATTTGCCACCTGCCCATTGCCGCCACCGGAAAACCGCATCGATCTGGCGGTCACGGCGGGCGAGAAGACCTACAAGGTGCCGCACTGACGTGGCGAAGAGGACGCGGTGACAGGAATTTCGATGACGATGCGTGGACGTGCGCGGTTCGCTGGCTGGTGGGGCGGGGCACTGCTGGTGCTGGCGCTATGGAGCGGGGTAGCTGCCTCGGGCTGGGCGCGCGGGACTGCCGATGCGCCTGCCGGCCCGCCGGTACCATTGCTGTGGAAGGTCGACGGCAAGGGCGGCACGCTCTACTTGCTGGGCTCGTTCCATGTGCTCAAGCCCAGCGACTACCCGCTGTCGCCGGACGTGATGCAGGCATTCGCCAAGGCCGAGCGCCTGGTGTTCGAGCTGCCGCCGGCCGATGCGCAATCGCCGGAGCTGGCCGGGCGCATGCTGCAGGTGGCGCGGCGTGCTGACGGGCGCACCCTGCAGGACACGCTGGATGCCAGGACCTGGCAGGCACTCAGTGCCTATGCGCGCAAGCACGGCATGTCGCTCGAGGCGCTGCAGTCGCTCAAGCCGTGGTTCGTGGCGCTGTCGATCAGCCTGGCCGAGATGGCACGCCAGGGCATGGACCCGAACGCGGGCCTGGACCATTACCTGATGCAGCAGGCGCAGTCCCGCGGCAAGCCGGCCGACGGGCTGGAACGCGCCGAGGAACAGCTCACCCTGCTCGACGGCATGACCCCCACCGAGCAGCACCAGTTGCTGGAAGAAGCGCTGGACGAAGCCGATACCACCGACCAGCTGCGCCAGCTGCATGCGGCCTGGCGCAACGGCGACGTGCAGACGCTGACCACGCAGATGGCCGAGGACATGCGCAGGCAGTATCCGGCGCTGTATCAGGACATCAACGTCGAGCGCAATGCGCGTTGGGTGCCGCGGTTGGAGAAGCAATTGGGCAAAGGCAGCGGAACCACGCTGGTGGTGGTCGGCGCCTTGCACCTGCTGGGCAATGATGGCGTGGTGGAGCGCTTGCGCGCCCGCGGCTACCACGTGGAGCGGATCTGCTCGGCCTGCGTTGCCCAGGCCGGCCGCTGACGGTTTGCGCGTAGAGCCGTCGGGCTCCACGCGCAACCGTCGATCACCCGCGGTTGCGGGCCTTGCCCGTGGTGCCGGTGTGGTTGCCCGAGGCGCCATGTGTGCCGGTGCCCATCGGGCCGCTGCCCATGCTGCCTGCGCCAGGCGGGCTCGGCGGCGTGCCAGGGCCACCCGGACGGCCGAAACCGGCGCCAAAGTTGCGCTGGAATTCCTGCCACAGCTCCAGGTTGCGCTCGGTCAGCTGGTTCATCATCGCCCACGGGGTCTGCCCGAGCAGGTTGCCCATCTGTTGGCGGAATTGCTGCTGCTGGTCCAGGAACACCTGCATGCTGCGCTCCAGGTAGTTGCCCATGAAGCCCTGCAGCGAATCCCCGTAGAAGCGGATGATCTGGCTGAGCAGCTGGGTGGAGAGCATGGGTTCGCCGTCCTGTTCCTGGTCGGCGATGATCTGCAGCAGGACCGCGCGGCTCAGATCTTCGCCACTCTTGGCGTCGCGGACTTCGAACTCTTCGCCATCGATGATCAGCTGGCGTACGTCTTCAATCGTGATGTAACTGGAAATCTCGGTGTCATAGAGACGGCGATTGGGATACTTTTTGATGATGCGAAGTCCGGCCATGGAACGTTCACTCACACTGATAGTGCGCGCAGGATGGCGCAGCGCAGCAGCGGTTGCAACAGCCAAACCGCCTTATTTGCTTAAGCGGACACATTAAAAATGTTGCGCAGCATGGTTTTTGGGTCAAATCCATGCTGCACCGCAAAGTTGCAGCAAACGTTACCAGCCCATGTGGTGGCCGCCGTTGATGTCCAGATTGGAGCCGGTGATCCAGGCGGCCTCTTCCGCGACCAGAAACGCCACGGCATAGGCGATCTCTTCCGGGCGGCCCAGCCGGCCGGTGGGGATGTCGGCCACGATCTTGGCGCGCACTTCCTCCGGCACCGCCATCACCATGTCGGTGGCGACGTAACCGGGCGAGACCGTGTTGACGGTGACCCCGAAGGCCGCGTTCTCGCGTGCCAGCGAAATGGTGAAGCCGTGCATGCCGGCCTTGGCCGCGGCGTAATTGGCCTGGCCGTACTGGCCCTTGAGTCCGTTGATGGAGCTGATCTGGATCACCCGGCCCCAACCGCGCTTGCGCATGCCCTCGATCACCGGGCGGGTGACGTTGAACACCGAGTTGAGGTTGGTGTTGATGACGTCGTGCCACTGTTCGGCGGTCATACGGTGGAAAGTGGTATCGCGGGTGATGCCGGCGTTGTTGACCAGGACCTCGATCGGCCCCAGCGCCGCTTCGACGTCTTCCACCAAGGCGCGCGCATGCTCGGACGAGGCCACATCGCCGCGGAACAAGGCCACCGCGTAGCCTTGCGCCTGCATGCGCTGCTGCCAGTCGCGGGCCTTTTCCTCGTTGCGGAAATTGCTGGCGACCCGATGGCCCTGATCGGCCAGGCGCTTGCAGATGGCGGTACCGATACCGCCGGTGCCGCCGGTGACCAATGCGACGCGAGATGTCATGACGACTCCAATGAGCAGGTAAGACTGGAGGCGATCAGGGCCGTGGCGCAGGCGCCGCGCCCGGATGCCGGTGCTGGGCCGCAATTCTAGTCACGCAGCGGGGGCGATGCGCGCATGGACAGGTCGAGCGTGGGTGTTGCCGGCAGCAGATCCGGCGAAAAATGCTGCATGGCCTGCTGCAGCAGCGTGTCCACGCCACCGTGCCGCGGCAGTGCAGCAGGCGGCTGTCCCAGCGCCTGCCAGGCGGCGCGCAGGGCCGGCAGCGGGTCGGCATCGTCCAGCGCGGGGGCAGCATGCGACTTGGACAGCTTGCGGCCCTCGGCATCCAGGATCAGCGGCAGGTGCAGATAGCGCGGCTGCGGCAGCCCCAGGGCGCGCTGCAGCACCAACTGGCGCGGGGTGGAATCGAGCAGGTCGGCGCCGCGCACCACATCGGTAACCGCCTGCGCCGCATCGTCCACGACCACGGCAAGCTGGTAGGCCCAGTAGCCGTCTGCCCGGCGCAGCACCACATCGCCCACCTCCGCATGGACGTCCTGCACCACATGCCCCCGCAACGCGTCGTCGAAGCCGACCGGCTGCTGCGGCGGCACCCGCAGACGTACCGCGCGGCGTGCGCCCAGGGGGGCGACACAGGCGTGGTGGATGCCGCCCATGCCGGCCAGATCGGCGCGGCTGCAGCTGCATTCGAACGCCAGCCCGGCGTCCAGCAGCGTGGTGAGTGCGGCGGTGTAATGCACGTCGCGATCGGATTGCCGGATCACCGGCAGGTCCGACATCAGGCCAAAGGCGGCCAGGGTGCGCAATTGGCGCTCGGACGCACCCGCTTCGGCGCGTGGGGGATCGATGTCTTCGATGCGCACGCACCACTGCCCACCGGCATGGCGGGCGAGCAGCCAGCTGCCGAAGGCGGCCAGCAGCGAGCCGAAGTGCAGCGGGCCGGTCGGGGAGGGCGCGAAGCGGCCGCGGTAGGAAGGTGAGGGCATGGACGGCTGAATCGTCGGTCAGGTGTGCGCTTGATTTCAAGCGGTGATGTCCGCAGATCCACAGCAGTTCATCCCATCCGAGTGGAGCCCGCGCGTCATGTTCAACCGCATTTTCCTGTTCCTTGCGACCAACCTGGCAGTGTTGATGCTCGCCAGCGTCGTGATGTCGGTGTTGGGCGTCAATTCTGCGCAGATGAGCGGTTTGCTGGTGATGGGCGCCATCTTCGGTTTTGGTGGGTCCTTGATCTCGCTGTTGCTGTCCAAGTTCATGGCCAAGCGCAGCACCGGCGCCCAGGTGATCACCGAGCCGCGCACGCCGACCGAGCGCTGGCTGGTCGAGACGGTACGGCGTCAGGCCCAGGCCGCCGGCATCGGCATGCCGGAAGTGGCGATCTACAACGCACCGGAGATCAATGCCTTCGCCACCGGGGCCAATCGCAACAACGCGCTGGTCGCCGTCTCGACCGGCCTGCTGCAGAACATGAGCCAGGACGAAGCCGAAGCCGTGCTCGGCCATGAGATCGCCCACGTGGCCAATGGCGACATGGTGACCATGGCCCTGCTGCAGGGCGTGCTGAACACCTTCGTGATTGTGCTGGCGCGCGTGGTTGGCGGTGTGATCGACAGCGCCTTGTCGGGCAACCGTGAGGGCGGCCGCGGTTTCGCTTACTACATCATCGTGTTCGCGCTGGAGATGGTGCTGGGGATGTTCGCCACCATGATCGCAATGTGGTTCTCGCGTCGCCGCGAGTTCCGCGCCGATGCCGGTGGCGCACAACTGGCCGGCCGCGGCAAGATGATCTCTGCCCTGGAACGCCTGTCGCTCAATCACGGGCAAAGCACCTTGCCTTCGCAGGTGCGGGCCTTCGGTATCTCCGGCGCGGTCGGCGACGGGTTGCGTCGTCTGTTCCTGAGCCATCCGCCGTTGACCGAGCGCATTGCGGCGCTGCGTGCGGCCAATGGCACGGCACTGTAACGGTTCCCGAGATCGCGGCTGCGTGTGATGCGGTAGGCGCCGCCGGGGTCAGTATCGATCATTGGTGCAACGGCCACATGGGCGCGCCACCCACGCTCAACGCAATAGCCGCCTGCTGCATCGTCTGGTCGCAAGCCCATCGACAGCGTATCGGCTTGAAGGAAACAAAAAACCCGCAAGGCGCGGGTTTTTTGTTTCCTGCGTTACCGGCTTTCGGTTGCCTCAGCCGAACTCGTAGTTCATCAACGGCCCGGTGGGCGCAACGAAATCGCCTTGCACATAGTCCACGCCCGCGCTGAAGAAGCTGCTCATCGACTGCGCATCGGCAACAAACTCGGCCACCGTCAAGATACCGGCCGGCTGCGCGCGCGAGGTGATTTCGCGAATCTTCTCCTGGCTTTCGCGGGCCGAGGCGACTTCGCCGGTGATGCCGCGGTCCAGCTTGAGGAAGGCCGGCTGGAAGTGTGCGAGCAGCTGGAACGAGTCCAGCCCCGAGCCGAATTGTTCCAGCCCGACCTTGCAACCCATCGCCGATACCGCCGCCAGAAATTGCTGGGCATTGCGCAGATGCGTGAACACCTTCGATTCCGGGGTCTGCAACCACAGCCGTTCACCCGGCACGCCGTATACCGCCAACTGCTCGCGGATCGTGTCGATCATCTGCGGATCGGAGAACGAGTTGGGCCCGATGCGCACCAGCAGGTGCGTCTTGTGGCCCGCACGCTGCCGCTCGCCGAGCTGACGGATCGCGCGCGCCACCACCCAGCGGTCGATCTCGGTGATCAGGTCGTGTTCTTCGGCGATCGCCATGAAGGCGTTCGGCGACATCATCTCCCCGTTGCGCTCCAGCCGCAGAAAGGCCTGGTACAGCTCCAATGGCTCGCCCTGCAGGTTGAGCACTGGTTGGTAGTGCAGCAGGAAGCCGTCGCCCACCAGCGCTTCGCGCAATTGTTCGACCCAGCGCGCGATGCGTTCTTCCTCGGCCCGGTCCGAGGCCGCCGGGTCGTAGATGCTGACCGCATTGCCGCCCAGCTCGGCGGTGGTGCGCACCGCCTCGGTGCCGCGATTGAGCACCTGGCCGATGCTGGCGATCTTTTCGCCGATCTGCACCCCGCCGATGCTCACGGTCACCGTGGCCGAGCGCGCGCCGACACTGAAGACATGTTGCGCAAACGCATCGCGCACGGCTTCGGCCGTGGCATGGGTGCGCGCGTAGTTGCCGTCCATCAACAGTGCGAAACTGTGCTCGCCGAAGCGTGCGGCCACCACGCTCTCATTTACCACGCCGGCCACATGTGCGGCCATCGCGGCGATCAGGGCATCGGCCGAGTCCAGTCCAATCTCGGGGAGGATGCGCGTGTAGTGGTCGGGCTCGATCAGCAGGAAGCCGGACTGGCCTTCGCTACGGCCGGCCTGTGCCACCGCCTGTTCCAGCGCCACCATGAAGGTGGGGCGGTTGAGCAGGCCGGTGACCTGGTCGCGCTGGCGCAGGTCTTCGACCTCGCGCGCCAGTTCCGGGTCGAATTCCTCGCGGCGGCGGAACACCACCTGGATGCAGGGCTCGCCTTCGTAGGTGGCGGTGGCAAATTCCATCGTCGCCGGGAAGGTGTCGCCTTCCAGTCGGCGTGCGTCGACCTTGTACTGCGCCGGCGGCGGCTCGCCCTTGGCCATCGCCTTCAGCAGCTGCTTGAAATCGTCGACGTATTGCGCGGCGATCATGTCCAGCAGCGAGACGCCCTCGACATCGTCGAACGACTCGAAGCCGAACATTTCCAGATACGCCTCATTGGCGCGGATATGCATGCCTTCGTGCACGTAGGCGATGGGGTCGCGCGAGGAAGCGATCAACGCATCGCAGCGGCGCTCGGTCTCGCGCATCTGCGCTTCGATACGGCGCAGGCCACGGCGTGCCTGCAGGTCGGCCCACTCCGAGCGCACCAGCGCCAGCAGATGCTCGGGACGATGACGCAAGGCGATGGCACGCACGCCATGGGAAGCCGCCTCGACAATGGCGTTCTCTTCGATCCGCTCGGCCAGCAGGATGACCGGAATGTCCTTGCCGCTGCCTGCAATCTGCGCCTGCAGCGCGCTCATCGGTACCTGCTGGGCCTGGCCCTGGATGGCCAGATCGATCTGGCCTGAGAGCATGCTGGCCAGCTCCTCCTGGGTCTGCGGCCGCGATGGACGCACTGCAATGCCGCCGTTGCGCAGCGCGGTGACGATGGTCTCGGCACTCTCCACGCTGTCGTCGACGATCATCAGGCGGAGGGTGAGATCTTTGCCTTTTTGCATGCGCGGCTCCCTAGAGACGGGCTTTAATACACGAAGGGGTTTGACACGTCCATGTGTGTGGATCATGCCGCATCCAGTGTGAGACGTGGCGCAAGGATTAGGCTGCCGGTGACCGCGCTGAGCAGGGTGATCGGCGCGCGATGCGTGGACGATTGCCGTCTCTGTCGTCGTCCCAGGCGAACCGATCTTGTGCTCGGTCGCCGATGCGGCATGCCTCGTCGTGGCGCTTACGCCACGCTTCCGGCGGCATGCCCGGATGCCCACGCCCACTGAAAGTTGTACCCGCCCAGCCAGCCGGTGACGTCCAGCACCTCGCCGACGAAGTACAGGCCAGCCACCAGCCGCGACTCCATGGTCGTACTGGAGACCTGATTTGTATCGACACCGCCGAGGGTGACTTCCGCGGTGCGGTAGCCCTCGGTTCCGCTGGCGATCAGTGGAAACGCACCGAGCAGATCGGCCGCGCTCTGCACCTGCGGCGGGTCCAGCTGCCGCACCGGCTTGTCCGGCAGCCAGACCTCGCACAGCCGCTGCGCGAAGCGCCGCGGCAGCACATCGCCCAGCACGTTGCGCAGTTCGGTGGCACCGCGTTGCTGCTTCTGCTCGCGCAGCCAGGCTGCCGCATCGTGGCCGGGTAGCAGGTCCAGGCGCAGGTCGTCGCCCGGTTGCCAATAAGAAGAGATCTGCAGGATCGCCGGCCCGCTCACGCCGCGATGGGTCAGTAGCATGAAATTGCGGAAACTGACGCCGTTGCAGTGCGCTTCCACCGGCAAGGCCAGCCCGGACAGGTCCTGCAGGCGTTGCTGGTGCTTGCCGCTCAAGGTGAGCGGTACCAGCCCGGCGCGGGTCGGCAGCAGCGTGTGACCGAACTGTTGGGCCATCGCATAGCCAAAACCGCTGGCGCCCATGCTGGGAATCGACAGCCCGCCGGTGGCGACGATCAGCGATTGCGCCTGTACGCGGCCGGTGCTGGTCTGCACGCTGAACCCATCGCTGCCGCGTTGCACCGATTGCACCTCGCATTGGGTGCGGATCTGCACCCCGGCCGCCTCGCACTCGTCCAGCAACAGGCGCACGATCTGCTTGGACGAGATGTCGCAGAACAGCTGGCCCAGCTCCTTCTCGTGGTACGCAATGCCATGGCGTTCGACCAGTTCCACGAAATCGCCTGGGCTGTAGCGTGCCAGGGCGGATTTGCAGAAATGCCGGTTGGCGGAGATGAAGTTGCCCGGCGTGGTGCCGGTGTTGGTGAAGTTGCAGCGCCCGCCGCCGGACATCAGGATCTTCTTGCCGACCTTGTTGGCATGGTCGATCACCAGCACCTGGCGGCCGCGGCGGCCGGCGGTGAAGGCGCTCATCAGGCCGGCGGCACCGGCGCCGATGACCAGTACGTCGCACCGCATGTTCATTCGGCCGGAGCTTGCCGCACCATCGGGGTCAGGGTGACGCTGCCATGGTCGGCCAGCATCTGCACTTCGCCGTCCTGGATGATCACGTCAAAGCGCATGCCGCGCTGGATCAACGCGCCCAGCGCCTCGGTGGCCTGCGATTCGAGCTCGATCACGCGCAGGTTGCGGTGCCTGCCCATGGCGTTGGCATGCTTTTTCCACCAGGTTTCGGTGGCCTGGCCGCCGTAGCCGATGACCACCACCTCGCGTGAGCGATTGCAGGCCTTGCGCACGCGGCTTTCGTCGGGCTGGCCGAGGTCGATCCACAGGTCGGGGTCGCCGGTGTAGTCGCGCCGCCACAGGTCCGGCTCGTCGTCATTGCTGAGGCCGCGGCCGAATTCCAGCCGGTCGTCGGCGAACAGCGCGAACGCCAGCAGCCGCACCATCAGCCGTTCATCGGTTTCGGAAGGGTGCTGGGCCAGGGTCAGCGAATGGTTGGCGTAATAGCCGCGATCCATGTCGCTGATCTGCAGTTCCGCCCTGCGGACGGTGGCGGTGAGAGCCATCAGGAAACCAGGTGCAAAGGGCGGCCATGATACGCCCGCGGGTTGGCGCGCGGACGCTAGCGTTGGGCGGGCTGCCGTGCCAGCCAGCGGTCGAGCTGTGCGGCAAAGGCCTGGCGGTCGCGTGCATGCAGCGCCGGTGGCCCGCCCGTGACCACGCCGGCTCCGCGCAATTCTTCCAGAAAGCCACGCGCCGACAGGGTTTCGGCAATAGTGTCCGGAGAAAAGGGCTCGCCACGCGGGCTGACTGCTGCCGTACCGCGCTCCAGCGCACGTGCCGCCAGTGGAATGTCCTGAGTCACCACCAGGTCGCCTGGCTGGACCCGGTCTGCAATGGCGTCGTCTGCCGCATCGGGTCCGCCGGGAACCTGCAGGGCCCGCACATGCGCCAGGGCCGGGGTGCGCAAGTGGTGATTGGCCACCAGGGTCAACGGGATGCCGGTGCGCTGGGCGGCGCGGAACAGGATGTCGCGGATGACGGCAGGGCAGGCGTCGGCATCCACCCAGATCTGCGCCGGGCTTGCCGGGTTGGGCGTATTCATCTGTGAAATCGGGAGGGAAATGGCCTGACAGGCGGTCGGAACATGCCCGACAGCAAAACTTTTGTCCGAAGGTGTCGCTTTTTACATAAAACACGAGTACTGTGCACCCACTGTGTTTGCAAGGGTCACCGTGAATCGTGGCCTGGTGTAGCTAGATCTCATTCGATCCCGCTCCATCGTTCCGCTTTACCAACGCCTGCAACTCAGTCTCAGCGCCGGTTTTTCGGTTGCTGCGATTTATCCATCTAAAAGTTCAGGAGTTAGTAAAATGTCAGATCGTCAGAACGGTGTCGTGAAGTGGTTCAATGATGCCAAGGGCTTCGGCTTCATCACCCCGGAAAGCGGCCCGGACCTGTTCGTGCACTTCCGTGCCATCCAGGGCACCGGCTTCAAGTCGCTGCAGGAAGGCCAGAAGGTTTCCTTCGTCGCCGTGCAGGGCCAGAAGGGCATGCAGGCTGACCAGGTGCAGGCGGTCTAATCCGTCTGCAACCGTAAGGTTGCCAAAAACGCCGGTCGCGCAAGCGCCCGGCGTTTTTTATTGCCTGTCGATCTGCTTCGGTGGGCGCGGCGTCCACGTGTCGCCTTGTCACTCCAGGCGCTGGCGAAGGCGCTGCGGCGGTGACGGCCGTCTTTGGCGGGGCGATGTGTTCAATTCTGCGCATGGCGCGTCGTGTCGGAGCCCACTTGTCCGGGCATGGTGCGTTGTGTCGGAGCAACTTGTCCGGCCACAAGCGGCGGGCAATGGGGGGCCGGCTCGTCCGGGCATCTGCTGGCGACGTGTTCAAGGCGTGTGCGTGCTCGGTGTGTGCGCAGCGACGACGCGAGGCTGGTTAGGATGGCGCTTTCCGTGTGCGGCCGCTGCCATGATCACTGTTCACCATCTCAATAACTCCCGTTCGCAGCGCGTCCTGTGGCTGCTTGAAGAGCTGGCGCTGCCTTACCAGATCGTGCGCCACGAGCGCGACCCCAAGACCATGCTGGCACCGGCGGCGCTGCGTGCGATCCATCCGCTTGGGAAATCACCGGTGATCGTGGATGGCGGGCTGACCGTCGCCGAGTCGGGCGCCATCCTCGACTATCTGACCGAGCGCTACGACACCGAATGCGCGTTGTCGCCCCCTGCGCGACCGATCGATTCGCCCGAACGGCAGCAATTCCGCTACTGGATGCATTACGCAGAAGGTTCGGCGATGCCGCCGTTGCTGATGACGTTGATCTTCGGCCGTATTCGCAGCGCGCCGATGCCGTTTTTCGCCAAACCCGTTGCGCGTGCGATCGTGGACAAGGCGATGTCGGGTTTTGTCGGCCCACAGGTCAAGTTGCATCTGGGCTGGATGGAGCAATCGCTGCAGGCCCACCAGTGGTTCGCTGGCGAGCGCTTTACCGCCGCCGACATCCAGATGAGTTTCCCGGTGCAGGCCGCAGCCGCACGTGGTGGTGGACTGGAGCCGCACCCGAAGCTGCGTGCCTTTCTGGAACGGATCCAGGCGCGGCCGGCCTATCAGGCTGCATTGAAGAAGGGCGGCCCGTACGAGCTGATGGGCAGCAAGTCGGCCGATTGACGCAGGGCTGGTGCTCGCCGGATAGCACCGCAGACGGCCAACGAGTAAGCGCCGTCTGGGCGTTGATCAGTGGCCAATCCTTGAGAAGGAGCGCTACTTGCGACGGGCGTCGATACGCTCGCCACAGGCGTCATGGCGCCTTGCAGGCGTGCGGAGCTTCCAGGGTCGTGCGGTACTGCCGATTCGGACCTGGGTGTTGATCAGGGATCACTCATTGATAAGGTGCGCCACTTGCGACAGGCGTGGGTGCGCTCGCCACGCGCGTCACGGCGCCTTGCAGGTGCGCAGGAACTCCAGGGTGTCGCGCAGCACTGCCGAGCGTTGCGGCGGTTTGCGCAGTGCCAGCACGATGCCCATATGGCCCATGCCCGGGTAGACCTTCATCTCGGCAAGGCCGCCCTTGCGCTGCAGCGCTTTCTGCAGCGAGCTGCTGTTTTCCAGCTCGACCACGCGGTCGGCGTCACCATGCAACAACAGCATCGGCGGTTCATCGCCGCCGACATATTCCACCGGCTGCGATTGCCGTTGCGCGGCCGGGGCATCGCCAAAGATCTCGATCAGCTCCGGATCGGTCATCGGCAGGAAGTCGTACGGCCCGGCCAATCCGACGACTCCGCACAACTGCCCTGGTTTGAGATCCTGCGCATGCAACCAGCGCGCATCGGTGCCCAATAACGCGGCCATGTGCGCCCCGGCCGAGTGGCCCATCACGGCCAGCCGCGTGGGATCGCCGCCATACGCCTGTGCATGCCGATAGCCCCAGGCGGTTGCGCCGGCGGCATCGGTCATGAAGCCCTGCAGGCCGACCTGCGGGTATTTGCGGTAATCGGCGACCATCGCCACCACGCCCTGGCGGGCCAGGGCGCGCCCCACCCAACGGTAGTTGGCGCGCGAGCCGCGCTTCCAGGTGCCGCCGTAGAAGAACACCACCACCGGTGCATTGACCGCGCCCTGCGGTTGGTAGACATCCAGCGCCAGGCCATGTGTGGTGTCGAAGACCTGGTTCGGGTGCTCGATGATGCCGTCGCGGCTGGAGGCGGCGTTGATGCCGCCGAAGAACACGCTGCTGCAGGCCGTCAGGGCCAACGAGCCAAGCAGCAGGATGGCGGGGCGAAACCAACGGAAGGCGCGAGAGGGCATGGGCGATGTCGTCAGGAAAACGGCGGAGGGAAGATCGGTGAGTTGGTGGATGGGGCGGGGTGCATCGGCGCGGCGGCCGCAAGGCCATGCGATTCGGTGGCGGCCCCGTTGTCTGGTGAGCCACTGCAGCGAAGTCGCCCATTAGCGACGATCGGTTGTCGCCGACATGTGCAGGACGAGCTCGCTGCTTCTCGCAATGCGAAGCAGCGCAGCTCCCCATTCCGCGCGGGCAGTGTCGCATTCACCCGGAGTGGCCTAGGCTTCCCGCATGACACAGTTGCAGTTCGATAATCGTATGCGCCGGGACTTGCCCGGCGATCCGGAGCAAGGGCCGCGCCGCCGCGAGGTGGCCGCAGCCTGGTCGTCGGTCCTGCCGACGCCGGTTGCGGCTCCGCGGGTGATCGCGCATTCGTCGGAAATGGCGCAGGCGCTGGGGCTGGATGCGGCCGAGATCGGCAGTGCGCAGTTTGCCGAGGTGTTCGGCGGTAATGCGCTGTACCCCGGCATGCAGCCCTGGGCGGTCAACTATGGCGGCCATCAGTTCGGGCACTGGGCCGGGCAACTGGGCGACGGCCGGGCGATTTCGCTGGGCGAAGCAATCGGTGTCGATGGCGGGCGCTACGAGCTGCAGCTCAAGGGCGCCGGCCCCACGCCGTATTCGCGTGGCGCCGATGGTCGCGCGGTGTTGCGCTCGTCGATCCGCGAATTCCTGTGCAGCGAGGCGATGCATCACCTGGGTGTGCCGACCACACGTGCATTGAGCCTGGTCGCCACCGGCGATGCCGTGGTGCGCGACATGTTTTACGACGGCCGCCCGCAACGCGAGCCGGGTGCGATCGTGTGTCGGGTGGCGCCCTCGTTCATTCGCTTCGGCAACTTCGAGTTGCCGAGTGCGCGTGGGGATCTGGCGCTGTTGCGGCAATGGGTGGAGTTCACCATTGCGCGCGATTTTCCTGTCCTGGCCGGGGCCGGCGAGACGCTGTACGCCGATTGGTTCGCGCAGATCTGCGAGCGCACCGCAGCGATGGTGGCGCACTGGATGCGGGTTGGTTTTGTGCATGGCGTGATGAATACCGACAACATGTCGATCCTGGGCCTGACCATCGATTACGGCCCTTACGGCTGGATCGACGACTACGACCCGGACTGGACGCCCAATACCACCGACGCGCAGGGGCGTCGGTATCGCTTCGGCACCCAGTCGCAGGTGGCGTACTGGAATCTGGGGCGGCTGGCGCAGGCACTGGCGCCGCTGTTTGCCGATGCCGCAGCGCTGCAGCAGGGGTTGGACCGGTTCCGCGACACCTATCTGGCCTGCGACCGCCGCGATACCGCTGCCAAACTCGGGCTGGCCGAGTGCCGCGACGAGGATCTGGCGCTGATCGATGCGTTGCGTGCGCTGATGCGGCAGGGCCAGATGGACATGACGCTGACCTTCCGCGGCCTGATTGATGTGTCCGCCGAGCATCCCGATCCCGAACTGCTGCGCGACGCGTTCTACGACCACGACCAACGCCAGGCGGCGCTGGGGCCGTTGCAGGAATGGCTGCAGCGTTACGCCGCGCGGCTGCGCCAGGATCCGCTGGGCCCGGAGCAGCGGCGGGCGCGCATGCGCCAGGCCAATCCGCGCTACGTCCTGCGCAATTATCTAGCGCAGCAGGCCATCGACCGGGCCGAGCAGGGCGATCCGGCGGGTGTGCAGGAGCTGCTGGAGGTCATGCGCCGGCCCTATGACGATCAGCCAGGCCGCGAGGCATTCGCTGCACGGCGCCCGGAGTGGGCACGCGATCGCGCCGGGTGTTCGATGCTGTCGTGCAGTTCCTGACGCGCTTAGATTCAGGTATGCCGTAAAGGCGGCGTCAACGGCGTGCACCAACTAGAATAGGGGCGTCCCCACTGGCCATGACGCCACTACCACCATGACTGATTGCAGCCGCTGCGCCGGCACTCACCCTTCCGGCCCCAATCACTGGGCAGGCCGGATCCGCGACATCGCCGACTTTCCCAAGCCGGGTATCGTCTTCAAGGACATCACCCCGCTGTTGTCGGACGGTCCGGACTTCGCCTCGGCGCTGGACGAGCTGGCGCAGCCCTGGCGCACCACGCCGCTGGATGCGGTGCTGGGGATCGAGGCGCGCGGCTTCATTCTTGGTGCCGCGCTGGCGCGCGAACTGCGCACCGGCTTTGTGCCGGTCCGCAAGCCGGGCAAGCTGCCCGGGCGTACGCTGGTCCAGGAGTACGCGCTGGAATACGGCACCGACCGCATCGAAATGCACGAAGACGCGCTGCCGCGCGGCGCACGCGTGCTGATCGTCGACGACGTGCTGGCCACCGGCGGCACGTTGCGTGCTGCGCTGAGCCTGGCCGCACAGCTGGAGCTGGAAGTGGTCGGCGCGGCGGTGCTGGTCGAACTATTGGCGCTGCAGGGCCGTGAGAAGTGGGCCAATGACGTGCCGTTGCTGGCTACGTTGAGCTATTGATCCAGGCAGCTTGCCGATCAGGTTTTTTTTGAAAACAGGATGCGCAAGCGTGCGCATCCCTGTGGAGCGTGCGGCGGGCGCTATCGCCGCCGCCCGATCGGTTGGTCGGCAGGGTCGCTGCCGCGCGTTGATTACAGCTTGCTGACCCGAAACCGGCGGCCCTTGATCTTGCCTGCGTGCAGGTGCGCCAGGGCCTTGGCGACCTGCGCGCGCGCGATGGCGACATAGGAGCGGGTGGGGTAGATCGCGATCTTGCCGATCGCCGCGCCAGAGAGTCCGGCTTCGCCGGTCAATGCGCCCAGGATGTCGCCGGCACGCAGTTTGTCGGTCTTGCCGCCGTCGATGCGCAAGGTGGTCATCGCCGCCTGCGGCAGCTGCGCCGGGCGGGCGGTGGCCAACGGCGCGCGCGACCACTTCAGCGGCTGGCCCTGTTCTGCCTCCAATGCCTGCGCCCGCGCCGCTTCGCGCGGTGCCACCAGGCTCAGCGCCAGGCCATGCTTGCCGGCGCGCGCGGTGCGGCCGATACGGTGGCGGTAGGTTTCGGTATCGGTGGGCAGCTCGTAGTTGACCACCGCCGACAGATCTTCCACGTCCAGCCCGCGGGCGGCCACGTCGCTGGCCACCAGCACGTTGCAGCTGCGGTTGACGAACCGCACCAGCACTTCATCGCGGTCGCGCTGCTCCATGTCGCCGTGCAGGGCGAGCGCGGAGAAGCCGAACTCCTGCAGCGAGCCGGCCACCTCGTCGACTTCCTTGCGGGTATTGCAGAACACCACGCTGGATTCGGGATTGAAGCGCAGCAGCAGGCCGGCCACGGCCTTCTGCCGGTAGGTCGGGTCGACCTCGAAGAACTGTTGGTCGATTTCCGGCGCGTTGTCGGCGCCTTCGACGGTGATTTCGACCGGGTCCTTGAGGATCTCGCGCGCCAGGGTGCGGATGATGTCCGGGAAGGTGGCCGAGAACAGCAGGCTCTGGCGGTGCTTGTCGCAGCGGCTGGCGATCTCGCGGATGGGTTCTTCGAAGCCCATGTCGAGCATGCGGTCGGCCTCGTCCAGCACCAGCGTGCGCACGCCGCCCAGATGCAGGGCGCGCTTGCGGGCCAGTTCCTGGATGCGGCCGGGCGTGCCCACCACCACCTGCGGGTCGTGCGCTTCCAGCGAGGCCAGTTGCGGTCCCAGCGGCATGCCGCCGGTCAGCACTACCAGCTTCATGTTGGGGATGCCGGTGGCCAGCTTGCGCAGTTGCTTGCCGACCTGGTCGGCCAGTTCGCGCGTGGGGCATAGCACCAGCGCCTGCGCGCGGGTCAGCGCGGGGTCGAGCTTCTGCAGCAGGCCCAGCCCGAACGCGGCGGTCTTGCCGCTACCGGTCGGCGCCTGGGCGATGACGTCCAGCCCCTGCAGGATTGGCGGCAGACTCTGCGCCTGGATGGGAGTAAGGACGGTGTAGCCAAGGGCGTCGATGCCGGGGGCCAGGGCCGGCGACAGCGGCAGCGCGGAGAATTCGTTCATGGCGCATTTTAGCGGGAATCGGGAGTGGGGAATCGGGAATCGCAACGGCGAGGGCTTTTTTCCATTCCCGATTCACCATTCCCGATTCCCGTACAATTGCGCCATGCCTTTAATCACTCTGCAAAGCGTCGACTACAGCGTCGGCGGCCCCCTGTTGCTGGAAAAAACCGACCTCACGATCGAGCCGGGCGAGCGTATCGCCCTGATCGGTCGCAACGGCGCCGGCAAATCGACCTTGATGAAACTGATCGCCGGCGAGCTCAGGCCCGACGACGGCGAAGTGCGCGTGCAGCAGGGTGTGCGCATTGCACGGCTGGAGCAGGAGGTGCCGCAGGGCACCGGCGGCAGCGTGTTCGATGTGGTGGCCGATGGGCTGGGCGAGTTGGGCCACTGGCTGGCCGAGTTCCACCAGCTCAGCCATGCCGAGGTGTTCGACGCCGAGGCGTTCGGCAAGGTGCAGGCCAAGATCGACGCGGCCGAGGGCTGGGCGCTGGACCAGCGCGTCAGCGAGACGCTGACCAAGCTGGAACTGGATGGCGATGCGCAGTTCGCGCGGCTGTCCGGCGGCATGAAGCGCCGCGTGCTGCTGGCGCGTTCGCTGGTGTCCTCGCCGGATGTGCTGCTGCTGGACGAGCCGACCAACCATCTGGACATCGAAGCCATCGACTGGCTCGAGACCTTCCTGAAGGGCTGGAACGGCAGCGTGCTGTTCGTCACCCATGACCGGCGCTTTTTGCGTGCGCTGGCAACGCGCATCGTCGAGATCGATCGTGGTCAGGTCACCAGCTGGCCGGGCGACTGGGCCAATTACGAGCGCCGCCGCGAAGAGCGACTCAATGCGCAGGCGCAGGAGAATGCGCGCTTCGACAAGTTGCTGGCGCAGGAAGAAGTCTGGATCCGTCAGGGCATCAAGGCGCGGCGTACCCGCGACGAAGGCCGCGTGCGGCGCCTGGAATCGATGCGCAACGAGCGCGTGCAGCGACGCGAGCTCACCGGCAATGTGCGCATGGAAGTCTCGCAGGGCGAGTCGTCCGGCAAGAAGGTGATCGAGGCCAAGGAGGTCGGCTTCGCGTTCGGTGCGCGCACGATGGTCAAGGATTTTTCCACCATCATCCAGCGCGGCGACCGCATCGGCCTGATCGGCCCGAACGGCAGCGGCAAGACCACCTTGCTCAAGTTGCTGCTGGGCGATCTGCAGGCGCAAGAAGGCGAAATCCGCATCGGCACCAATCTGCAAATTGCCTACTTCGATCAGTACCGCTCGACCCTGCGCGAAGACTGGAGCGCCATCGAAAACGTGGCCGAGGGCCGTGATTTCCTGGAGATCAACGGCAAGCGCAAACATGTGCATGCGTATCTGCAGGACTTTTTGTTCACTCCCGAGCGTGCACGCGCGCCGATCACCCGGCTGTCCGGTGGCGAGCGCAATCGCCTGCTGTTGGCAAGGCTGTTCGCGCAGCCGTCCAACCTGCTGGTGATGGACGAACCGACCAACGATCTGGACGTGGAAACCCTGGAGCTGCTGGAAGAATTGCTCGGCGAATACAGTGGCACGCTGCTGCTGGTCAGCCATGACCGCGACTTCCTCGACAACGTGGTGACCTCCACGCTGGTGATGGAAGGCGATGGCCTGATCGGCGATTACGTCGGCGGCTACAGCGATTCGCTGCGCCAGCGGCGCAGCCCGGCGACCAGCGCGATGGCAGTGGCCAAGGCCTCGGCCACCGCGGCTGCGACCACGCCAGCGGCGCCTGCTGCGGCAGCTGCAGATGCTGCGCCCAAGCGCAAGCTCAGCTACAAGGATGCGCGCGAGCTGGAGCAGTTGCCGGCGTTGATCGACAGCCTGGAGCAACAGGTCGCAGCGCTCACCAATGCGATGAACGACCCGGCCTTCTATCAGCGCGACAGTGCGGCGATGGCCGCGCATACCGCCGCGCTGGGCGATGCACAGGCGCAGCTGGATGCGGCGTTCGCGCGCTGGAGCGAGCTGGATAGTTGATAGCTCAACTGGCGTGCGCCTGCGTGCCGGTCTCTTTTGGTTTTTAGGCGCGGCAAGCAAGCATCGCGAGCTGATAGATGACTTGTAGAGCGGCTGATCTGCGGCTTGGTTGCAGGGTCCTTGCCCGCCTACCATCGCAGGGCACGCCGCAAGTCCGTCCGTGTAGGCTCTTACGCGGCATCCATGCCGCATGAGGTCCCGCGACGTTAGGCGGGCAAGGGCCAGTAGAGATGGTCGGTGTGCATTGTTTTCAACAAAGCGGCCAGTAATCTTTCTGGTGCGGTGTCCTCACCGATTGCGGGACCGTGTGGCGGCATGGATGCGGCCACCGAGCCTCCACGGACGGATTCACGGCGTGTCCCGCGAGCGGTGAGGGCGCCGCGCACTCGACTCACCACGCTTTTGATCGCATCTAAGTGTCGCTCGTCAAAAGGCGCGCGTGGCCAAGACGTTACCGCCATCGCTGCAGCGTTGGAGAGGGTTTGTTAGCCGCTCTCAGTCGCAAGCACTCGCAGGCGCCACAAATGCTGCAAATGGGATGCCGCGCGCGGCCCAGGCAGAGGACGCTTCATCGAGAATATCCAGCAAGGTGTTGCGATCGTTCGGTGCAGTGCGCGCGAGTGCGTCTGCGCCGTTGATCAACAGCGCATAGCCCTGTGATGCGGGCAGCCAGGCCAGGTCGCGCAAGGCATCGGAGAGCGCGTCCCAGTTGCGACCGAAGCTGGCCGGGAAGTCCAGTTGGGTGGCCAGGCGCATCAGCAACATGTGTTTGTCGCTGCAGCTGGCCAGATCCACACGCATGATACGTAGGCCCGCGTCGCGGGCGAGCGCTGCCATGGTGTCCAGGTCGTCGGTCTCGGCTTGATACACACCCGATTGCTGCGGGTCGGAAAGATCCAGTGCAAAATCGCCCGCGCTCATGGCGCCTGCTCCGGGGTCGGGCCCTGGAAGGATTTGAAGGTCTGGTAGTGGTCGTCGCTGTAGTACCAGGTCTGCGGAGGTGTGCCGCCGGTGACGATACGGCGCGCGCCGCGGTCTGCGCTGCCCGGCGTGTCCACCGTGTATTCGCGGTAATAGCCGCGCGGGCGGTCGGGCAGGCGATGTTCGCGATTGCCGAACACGCTGCCGTCCTGTGGATACGGGTATGGACCGCCGCGCTGGATCAGCACGATGGTGGCCATGGCTTCGATCGGCAGAAACGCGGGCAGGCGCGGCACCTGCCGTGCGGCCACCGGCGCGGCGATCGGCGCATTGAGTGAAGGCGCGAACTGCGGCTTGGGCGTCTGTAGCGCACGCATGCCCCACAGCCCGGCCACGAGCAGCACGATGGCGACGATCAGCAAAGCGGGCTTGCGCATGAAGACAATCCGGAGGCGACGATATGTGCGGCAGAACAAGTATGCCGGTGCGCGACTGTGTCGACTTTGAATGCATCGCCGCGCTGGTCCGGTTCACGCGCAAGTAACCGGGGCATGGTGCAAGGTGTGCAGCCAAGACGGCGCGGCACGCGATGGGATGAAGTTTCCCTGCCTGCACCCTTGGTAAGCGCCGCTGCCGTCCTTACCATCTACCCCGCAACGCCCGGTCTTCGCCGGGCGGCAAGTCCAGGAGACCCTCATGGCTTACACCCTCCCGCAGTTGCCTTACGCTTACGACGCGCTGGAACCGAACATCGATGCGCAGACGATGGAAATCCATCACACCAAGCATCACCAGACCTATATCAACAACGTCAACGCGGCGCTGGAAGGGACCGAGTACGCGGACCTGCCGATCGACGAACTGGTCTCCAAGCTGAAGAGCCTGCCGGAGAACCTGCAGGGCCCGGTGCGCAACAACGGTGGTGGCCACGCCAACCATTCGCTGTTCTGGACCGTGCTGGCGCCCAACGGCGGCGGCGAGCCCAAGGGTGAGGTCGCCAAGGCGATCGACAAGGACCTGGGCGGTTTCGAGAAGTTCAAGGAAGCGTTCACCAAGGCTGCCGTCAGCCGCTTCGGCTCCGGCTGGGCGTGGCTGAGCGTGACTCCTGACAAGAAGCTGGTGGTGGAAAGCACCGCCAATCAGGACAGCCCGCTGTTCGAAGGCAATGCCCCGATCCTGGGTCTGGACGTGTGGGAACACGCGTACTACCTGAAGTACCAGAACCGCCGTCCGGAATATATCGGCGCGTTCTATAACGCAGTCAACTGGGACGAAGTCGAGCGCCGCTACCACGCTGCCATCGCGTGAGTCGTGTGCTGACGCTGTGACGTCGGAAGGCCGGGAGAGATCCCGGCCTTCTGCTTGATGGCGGCCAGTTTTCCGTCCAGGCGCGCGCTGCGTAGCAGATTTCCCGGAGGCCTTCCATCGTGCGCCAGCACGCGCCTGTGGAGAGTGTGGCCGCAGGCTCAGTCGAAACCAGGGTTGGGCGCCGCGCCAGTGCTGGCATGGCGAATATCCATGATTCGTCGTCGCGCACCTGCACGCGCAGGGCTTGGCCGATGATGCCTGGTCGCGCAAGCATGCCCTTGCAAGTGCGTCGCCGCAGGTTTGGCCAACGCAAAAGGCCGGGAGCGATCCCGGCCTTTTGTATGCGTATTGCTGTCGCAGCGACACGCGCCGCGGACGTTGCCGTCGGCGGCGGAAATCAGAACTTGGCGTCGAACTCGCGGGCGTAGCCGGTATTGACGATGACCTTCTGCAGCGCATCGCTGATCTTGATGTTGCCGGCCACGATCTGCTGGGTTTCCGGGCCCATGTTGTCCATGCGCGGCGGGGTGGCGCCCTTGTAGTCGCAGACGCGGCCACCGGCTTCGCGCACCAGCAGCACGCCGGCCGCAATGTCCCAGGCCTTGACGCCGGCTTCGAAGTAGGCATCGGCACGGCCGCAGGCCACGTAGGCCAGGTCCAGAGCCGCCGAGCCGGTACGGCGCACGTCTTCGGCCTGCACCAGCAGCGCGTCCACGCACTTGAGCTGGGCGCTGGCGCGTGCGCGTTCGCGCGGCGGGAAGCCGGTGTGGACCATCGCGCCTTCCAGGTCCTTGCGCTCGGCAATGCGGATGCGGCGGTCGTTGAGCACCGCGCCGGCACCGCGGCTGGCGGTGAACAGCTCGTTGCGCAGCGGGTCGAAGATCACCGCGTCGGTGGGTTCGCCGTTTTCCACCAGCGCGATCGACACGCAGTAATGCGGAAAGCCACGCAGATAGTTGCTGGTGCCGTCGAGCGGATCGATGACCCAGGTATAGCGCCCACTCTTGCCACCTTGCACGCCGCCTTCTTCGCCGAACACGGCGTACTCGGGGTAGCCGCGCTTGAGCTCCTTGATGATGACCTTCTCGGCATCGGCATCGACTTCGCTGGCGTAGTCCATGCGGCCTTTCTGCACCACATTGAGCGCATCGAGCTTGTTGATACCGCGCAACAGCACATTGCCGGCGAGGCGGGCGGCTTTGACCATGACGGTGACGGCGGGTTTCTGCATGGTTAAAGCTCCCGTGAAGGCAGAATGGACAATGACGAAGGTAAAAGAGCGGTCCGGCGCCAAAGCCGGCCGCGCAGTTTACCATCTACGACCGAATCGCTCCCCAATCTCCGTTCATGTCTGTCACCCAGCGCATCCGTTTCGTCCTTGTCGGTACCCAGCATCCAGGCAACATCGGCGCCGCCGCGCGTGCGATGAAGACGATGGGCATCTCGCGGCTGGTGCTGGTGGCGCCGGAACGTGCGCTCGACGAGGACGCCTACCGGCGCTCGGCCGGCGCTGAAGATGTGCTCGGCGATGCGCCGGTTTTCGACACCCTGGGCGAAGCGGTGGCCGATTGCACCCTGGTGATCGGCTGCACGGCGCGCGCGCGCCGGGTAGCCCTGGAGGAGTTGCTGCCGGACCAGGGCGCGCAGCGTGCCCTGGCCAAGGCCGGTGAGCCGGCCGAGGTGGCGTTCGTGTTCGGCCGCGAGCGCACCGGCCTGACCAACGACGAATTGCAGCTCTGCCATGCGGCAGTGCATATCCCCTCCGACCCGCAGTTCAGCTCGCTCAACCTGGCGGCGGCGGTGCAGGTGCTGACATACGAAGTGCGACTGGCGCAGCTGGCCGCGGGCGAGGCCGAGCCGGCGCCCGCGGCGGCCACCGGCCTGCGTGACGGGCCGGCCAGTCACGCGCAGCTGGAAGGCATGTTCGGCCAGTTGGGCGACACCCTGGACGAGATCGACTTCCACAAGGGCCGAGCGCCGGAGTCGGCGATGCGCAAGCTGCGCCGGCTGCTGCTGCGCGCCGAGATGACCGAGCAGGAGGTGCGCCTGATCCGCGGCATCCTGTCCGATGCGCAGCGCATGGCCATGCTGGCCAAGCGGGCCGGAAACTGACGTCTGTCACATCTTCAAAGATTCGGCTAGGCTGTCCGCGGCTCTAGGGGAGTGTCCGTTTTGCGCGGTCTACGATGGTGTCTGATTGCCTGCTGGCTGATCGCCGGGGCAGGCTTGGCCGTGACGGCTGCGGCAGCGCCTTCCTCGGTATTGGTGCTAGGGCGGATCAGCGATGATCCAGCAACGCATTACGATCAACTCAAGCCGCTGCTGGACTACGTGGTGCCACGCATGCGCGAGGTGGGCATCCGCCGCGGCGAGATCCTGATGGCGCCGGACGCGCGACAGATGTCCAGCTACCTGCGTCGCGGCCGGGTCGACTGGGTCAGCGAAACCACCGGTGCAGCCATGTTGCTGGAGCAGCGCGACAGCGCACACCCGTTGCTGATGACCGAGCGTGGCGGCGTGCGCGACTTCCATACGGTGTTCTTCGTGCGCCGCGACAGCCCGATCCAGTCGCTCGGGCAGCTGCGCGGGCATACCCTGGCGTTGCAGAATGCCTCGTCTACCAGTGGTTACCTGGTGCCGATGCTGGAGTTGATGCGCAACGGCATCGCCTGCGACGTGCTGCTCTCGCCGGACGATACCCAGGTGCTGGGCTCGGTCGGTTATCTGATGGTCGGGTCGAAATTGAACATCGCCGCGTTCGTGCACAAGCGCCTGATCGATGCCGGCGCCTTCAGCAATCTCGATTGGGACGACGAGCGGCATCTGCCGCCGGCGTTCAAGCGCGATTTCCGCATCGTGTACCGCAGCGCGCCGGTGCCGCGGGCGGTGGAGATGGTGCGCTCCGGCATGGACCCGGCAGTGGAGCGCCGCCTGCGCGCGGTGTTGCTGCAGGCCGCCTCCGACCCGAAGGCCGCCCCGGCGCTCAAGCGTTTCTTCGGTACCACCGCGTTTTACCCGCTGGATAGCGAGAGTCGCAAGCATCTGGATGCATTGAGCACCGGCTTGCAGCACGTCAGGAATGAAATGGAATGAGTCAGGTGCGCTTCGGGTTGCAGGCACGTTTCCTGTTGGTCATGGCGCTGACCCTGCTGCTCGTCGGCGCGATCCTGGCGTCGCTGTTGCAACGCCAGAGCGCGATGCAGCGCGAGGTGCGCGGGCTGAGCGCGCAGATCCTGCACGAGCTGTTCGATCGCAGCCTGCGCACCCGCGGCGAAACGCTGGCGACCGAGCTGGCCTCCGGTCTGGCCAACCCGCTGTATTACTCCGACCTGGGCGCGGTGGGGGCGCTGGTGCGCAATGCGTCGCGCCAGCAAGTGGTGACGTACGTGCTGGTGTTCGACAGGCGCGGCCTGCTGGTGCACGACGGCACGCCCAACCTGCAGCGCTACGGACAGCGCATGAACGACCCGCTCGCGGCCAAGGCGGTGGCGGCGCAGGCGATGTTGCTGCAATCCTCGCCCGAGGTGCTGGACGTGACGGTGCCGATCACGATCGGCGACCAGCGCATCGGTGGCGTGCGCGTGGGCATGTCGCGCGAGCGGGTGCGCAAGATCGAATCCGGCGCCAATTTGACCCTGGTCGAAAACCTCAATGCGATCGGCAAGCGCGACCTGGGCTGGTTGCTGGTGCTGCTGGCGGCGCTGGTCGGGCTGGGGGTATTGCTGGCGATCTACGTGCAACGCACGCTGGTGGCGCCGGTGCGCTTGCTGGCGGCGGCGGCGCGGCAGATCGAGCGTGGCGACTATGCGGTGCAACTGCCGCCGCATCCGCGCAATGACGAGATCGGCGAGCTGATCTCCGCCTTCGGCCGCATGAGCGAGAGCATTGCCCGGCACGACCGCGAAGTGCGCCACATGGCCTACACCGACGCGCTGACCGGACTGACCAACCGGCTGGGCTTCCGCGAAGGGCTGGACTACCTGCTCAACACCGCGCGCAGCACCGACAGCAAGCTGGCATTGCTGTTCGCCGATATCGACGATTTCAAGCGGGTCAACGACACCCTCGGTCACGAAGCCGGCGACGAAGCCTTGTTGCAGTTCGCCAGCCGCATCAGCCGCGCGGTCTCCGCGCTGGGTGGGGAAGACGCGATCCTGGCGCGCTTCGGTGGCGACGAGTTCGTGATCCTGCTGCAGAGCGGCGATGTCGCCCTGCTGGCCGCGCAGCTGGCGGAACGCCTGGTGCACGAACTGAGCCGGCCGTTGAACGTGCAGGGGCGCGAGGTGTTCCTGGGAACCTCGATCGGCATCACCTTGTTCCCCGACGATGCCAACGACGCCACCGCGCTGCTGAAGAACGGCGACATCGCGATGTACCAGGCCAAGGTGGCGGGCAAGAACTGCCACCGGTTCTATAGTCGCGCCGCCGATCATGCGGTGGAGCGTCGCGTGCATATGGAACATGAGTTGCGCGGCGCTTGGGAGCGCGACGAACTGCGGCTGGTCTACCAGCCAATCTATCGCACCAGCGACCGTGTGCTGGTGGGCGTGGAAGTGTTGCTGCGCTGGCAACATCCGGCGCTGGGCACGATCGCGCCGTCCACCTTCATCGACATCGCCGAGCAGAGCGGGCTGATCGAGGTGATCGGCCCCAAGGTGCTGCGCGCGGCCTGCCTGGAAGCGGCGCAATGGCCGATGGTGGGCGAGGGGTTGTTCATTTCGGTCAACGTCTCGCCACGCCAGCTACGCAGCGGGGCGTTGATCGACACCGTGGCCGAATGCCTGGCCGAATCCGGGCTGCCGGCCGCGCGCCTGCACCTGGAACTGACCGAAACGGCGGTGATCGGCGACGAGATGATGGCGGCCAGCCTGCTCGACCAGCTGCACCGCACCGGGGTGAAGGTGTGGCTGGATGACTTCGGCACCGGCTTCTCGGGCCTGAGCCATCTGCGCCAGGTGCCGGTGGACGGGGTCAAGATCGACAAGAGCTTCATCGCCGACCTGCAGCGCGACCCCGACGACCTGGCCCTGACCACGGCCATCATCAACATGGCGCATTCGCTGGGCATCACGGTGGTGGCCGAGGGCATCGAGCAGGAGGCGCAGTTCAATCTGCTACGCGAGCGCGGCTGCGATCTGGGCCAGGGTTACTGGTTCAGCCGCCCGTTGAGCCCGGTGGATGTGGTCAAGCTGATCGCTGCGGGCTGAGCACCGTCGGAGTGCACGTGGGCGCGCCGGGCGTTGTCGGTGTTGCTCCGTCGCGCCCGGGTGCGCTCCGACGACGTGGCGTGTTGTGTCGGGAGGTTGCAGCGGTTATCGCCGGAGACTTCGCGCAGTTGCTGCGGTGCCGGATGCCGGCGCGATTGGGCGTTTCTCGGTGAAACCCGTCGCACCCGGGTGCGTTCCTGCGGTCCACGTGCGTTACAACGGCCGCTTGCCGGTGTCGCCGGGAATTTCGCGTACCAGTCGCGGCACCAGGTAGCCGGACAGGCGCGTGGCCAGTTGCGTATGCAGGGCGCGCGCGCGGGCGTCGTCCACTTCGAAATGCGCCACGCCGGCCACACGATCGAGCTGGTGCAGGTAGTAGGGCAGCACGCCGGCGGCGAAACTGCGTTCGCTCAGCGCGGTCAGCGCGTCCACGCTGTCGTTGACGCCGCGCAACAGCACGGCCTGGTTGAGCACCTGCGCGCCAGCACCACGCAGCGCCTGCATCGCCGTATCCACCTCGGCATCGAATTCGTTGGCGTGGTTGGCATGGATCACGAACGCCACCGGCCATGGCAGGCTGCGCAGCCAGGCCAGCAAAGGCGCATCCACGCGCGCCGGCAGCACCACCGGCAGGCGGCTGTGGATACGCAGCCGCTTGAGATGCGGAATGGCGGCCAGCGCGTCGGTGAGTTCGACCAGCTTGAGCGTGGCCAGCGACAGCGGGTCGCCGCCGGACAGCAGCACTTCGTCGATGTCCGCATCGGCGGCGATCGCGGCCACGGCCTCGCGCCAGCCGTCGCGCGCGGCGGTTTCTTCGGCGTAGGGAAAGTGGCGGCGGAAGCAGTAACGGCAGTGCACCGCGCAGCTGCCTGTGGCGATCAGCAGGGCGCGGCCGTGGTATTTCTGGATCACTCCGGCCGCGGTCTTGGCGGCAGCATCGCCCACCGCATCCAGGCCGAAGCCCGGCACCGGCTGCATTTCCGCATCCAGCGGCAGCACCTGACGCAGCAGCGGATCGTCGAGGTCGCCATGCCGCATCCGCGCCACGAAGGCATGCGGCACCCGCAACGGGAACTGCGCGGCGGCTGCATCGCTGATGCCGGCGGCCTGGGCATCCAGGCCCAGCAGTGCCAGCAACGCGCGCGGGTCGCGCACGGCGTCGCGCCACTGCTGCTGCCAGCGCGTTGGCGGCAGGGCGGTGGCGGGAGATGGCTGTAAGGCGAGGGGGGCTGCGGTTATCATGTGCGGTCACAAAACCAATGCCCGCCGGTTGCGGCGGGCGCCCCATTCTAATCCGGCCCGCCCCCACTGTGGCGGGTCGTGGTCTATCGAGGAGCTGCACCATGGCCACTGTTGGCATGAACGACGTCAAGAACGGCATGAAGATCCTGGTCAACAACGAGCCGGCGGTCATCACCGAGACCGAATACGTCAAGCCGGGCAAGGGCCAGGCCTTCACCCGCATGAAGTACCGCTTCATCAAGTCCGGCCGCGTGGTGGAAATGACCATGAAGGCCACCGACGACGTGGAAGTGGCCGACGTGGTCGACACCGACATGCGCTACCTGTACAGCGATGGCGAATACTGGCACTTCATGGACCCGGAATCCTTCGAGCAGGTGCAGGCCGACAAGGCCGGCATGGGCGGCGCCGAAAAGTGGCTCAAGGGCGAAGAAGACTGCATCGTGACGCTGTGGAATGGCGCGCCGATCTGGGTGCAGCCGCCGAACTTCGTCGAGCTGAAGATCACCGAGACCGACCCGGGCGTGCGCGGCGATACCTCCGGCGGCGGCGGCAAGCCGGCCACCCTGGAGACCGGCGCGGTGGTGCGTGTGCCGCTGTTCGTCAACCAGGATGAAGTGATCAAGGTCGACACTCGTTCGGGCGAATACTCGGCGCGCGTCAAGTAATCCAGATGCGCCTGGGACGCCGGCCCGGCCGAGCACTACGCAGTGCCAGTGTCCTGATGGCGCTAAGAGCAGCTGACACAACGGCAGCTCGCGACGTGTTGTTGATCGCTCTAAGTGGCGCGCTTGTGGCGTGCCCGGCGTTTGCGCAAACCGCCGCCACCGCCTGCCACGCGCAGCAGGTGGCGGCGGTTGCGGCGGTTGCGGCGTCCGGGGTGGTTGGCGGCGCTGTGGACGCAGTGCCGGTCGAACGCGTGGTGGCGCAGACCTGCAAAGCGTGGCCGTACGACCCATCAATACGGCTGGCGGCGATTGCGTTTTCTGGCGATGCCACCACCGAGCCTGGCGAGCGCGACCTTGAATTACGCGTTGCGATGCTCGATGCCGGCACGAATGAGGTGGTGGCGCTGTACGCCCAGCAAATGGGCGAGGACGCCGGCTTCGAGCTTGCTGCCGACAGTCTGCGCCTGGATACCGCACGTTATGACCTGGCTCAGCGCGTGCGCGCGGTTGGCGTCGTGGTGCACAGCGTTGCGCGCGGTGCCAGTTGCCCGGATTTCGACAGCAACGACGCGCTGACCTTACTGGTACGCGAAGGGCGCCGACTGCGCCCGGTGCTGCAGCGGGATCTGAGTGTCTGGCGGCGGGTGAAAGGCGAGCCGTGCAACTGGGGCGCGACGGCTGTAGTGACCGAACGCGGTACGCTGACACTGGCGATGGACGCATCAGACCACGCCGGCTACGCCGACATTGCACTGACTGCCAATCTGGTGACCTCCACCACCGTCAAGGGTGTGGACGACACCGAACGCACGCACCGCCAACGCCAGGTGCTGCGCTACGACGGCATGCGCTATGTGCCTGTGACACGCTCCAACGACCCCTGGCCGTTCGGTAACTAACCTCAATGGATCCGCTCATGACCAATGCCCCGCCCGAACCCTGCGACCTGCTGATCGAGGCCGGCTATGTCGTGCCGATCGAACCGCATGCGGTGGTGCTGGAAGACCACGCGGTGGCGGTCAGCAACGGCGCCATCGTTGCCGTGTTGCCGACCGCTGAAGCACGCACGCGCTTTGCACCCGAGCAGACCGTCTCGCGCCCGGACGCGGCCTTGATCCCGGGCCTGGTCAACGCGCATACGCACAACCCGATGACGCTGCTGCGCGGCGTGGCCGACGACCTGCCGTTGATGGTGTGGCTGCAGCAGCACATCTGGCCGGTGGAAGCGGCGGTGATCGGCCCGGAGTTCGTCGCCGACGGCACCACGCTGGCCATCGCCGAAATGCTGCGCGGCGGCACCACCTGCGTCAACGAGAACTACTTCTTCGCCGATGTGCAGGCCGCCGTGTACAAGCAGCACGGCTTCCGTGCGCTGGTGGGCGCGGTGATCATCGATTTCCCCACCGCCTGGGCATCGTCGGACGATGAGTATTTCGCCCGCGCCGGCGAGTTGCACGACCAGTGGCGCGATGATCCGCTGATCAGCACCGCGTTCGCGCCGCATGCGCCGTACACGGTCAACGATGCCAACTTCGAGCGCGTGCGCATGCTGGCCGACCAGCTGGATCTGCCGGTGCATCTGCACACGCATGAAACCGCGCAGGAAGTGGCCGACTCGGTCAAGCAATACGGCCAGCGTCCGCTGGCGCGGCTGGATCGCCTGGGCCTGGTCAACGACCGCCTGATCGCGGTGCATATGACCCAGCTCACCGATGCGGAAATCCACCTGTGCGCCGAGCGCGGCGTAAGCGTGGTGCATTGCCCGGAATCCAATCTCAAGCTGGCATCCGGGTTCTGCCCGGCCTGTGCATTGCAGCGTGCTGGCGTGAACCTGGCCATCGGCACCGACGGCTGTGCCAGCAACAACGACCTGGACATGTTCAGCGAAAACCGCACCGCCGCCATCCTGGCCAAGGCGGTGGCCAACGATGCGACCGCGCTGGATGCGGCCACCACCTTGCGTGCGGCCACGCTAGGCGGCGCGCGTGCCCTGGGCTTCGGCGACAGGATCGGTTCGATCGAGGTCGGCAAGCAGGCCGACCTGGTCTGCGTGGACCTGGCTGCACTGGAAACCCAACCGCTGCATCATGTGCTGTCGCAGCTGATCTACGCCGCCGGCCGCCACCAGGTCACCGATGTGTGGATCGCCGGCAAGCCCAAGCTGGTGCAGCGCGAGCTCATCGACATGGATACCGCGGCCCTGGTCGCCAATGCGCGCCAGTGGCGCGACCGTATCCGCACCGTCCGCGCCTGAGCGCGCGTCATCGACTCACGGAGTTCCCTATGAATCCCGATACCTCCACCACCTCCGGCAACTTCCGTCAGACCGAACTGGACAAGTTCGCCGCGCTGGCCAACCGCTGGTGGGACGCCGACGGCCCGCAGAAGCCGCTGCATGCGCTCAATCCGGTGCGCCTGCAGTACGTGTCCGCGCGCCAGGAGCTGGCCGGCGCGCGCGTGCTCGACGTGGGCTGCGGTGGCGGCCTGCTCAGCGAGTCGATGGCGCGCCTGGGCGCGCAGGTGACCGCGATCGATCTGGCACCGGAGCTGGTGAAAGTCGCCCGCTTGCACAGCCTGGAGTCGGGCGTACAAGTGGACTATCGCGTGCAGTCGGTCGAAGACCTGGCGGCCGAACAGCCCGGCAGTTTCGATGCGGTGACCTGCATGGAGATGCTCGAACACGTGCCGGACCCCACTGCGATCATTCGCGCCTGCGCCAGCCTGCTCAAGCCGGGCGGCAAGCTGTTCCTGTCCACGCTCAATCGCACCCCGGCCGCGTTTGCGCTGGCGGTGGTCGGTGCCGAGTACATCGCGCGGCTATTGCCCAAGGGCACGCATCACTACAAGGACTTCATCAAGCCGTCCGAGCTGGCGGCGTGGTTGCGCGCAGCCGAGCTGCAGCTGGAGGACGTCAGCGGCATGCTGTACGAGCCGTGGCGCAATCGCGCGCGGCTGTCTTCGCGTACCGAGGTCAATTATCTGGCGTATGCGGTGAGGCCGTGACAGGTGGGGAATCGGGAGTCGGGAGTCGGGAATCGCAACCGCGGTTGGCCGGTGGATTCAAAGTTCCTGGTTCCGCGCTGATGACTGATTGCGCTGGCATGGCGGTGGTTCTGTGAGATTTCCGCGGGCGGTGTTGTTCGACCTGGATGGCACCTTGCTGGACAGTGCGCCGGACATGCTGGCGACCGTCAACGCGATGCTGGCGGCGCGCGAGCGTGCGCCGGTGACGTTGGAGCAGCTGCGGCCAGTGGTGTCCAAGGGCGCGCGCGCGATGCTGGGCATAGCCTTTGCCGAGCTCGATGAGCAGGCGCGTGCGGTGCTGGTGCCGGAATTCCTGAGCCGCTATGAAGCCTTGATCGGCACGCAATCGCAGCTGTTCGATGGCGTCGAAGACCTGCTGGCGCGACTGGAAAGCGCCGGCTGCCTCTGGGGCATTGTCACCAACAAGCCCGAATACCTGGCCCGCCTGATCCTGCCGCAACTGGGTTGGCAGCAGCGCTGCGCCGTGTTGATCGGCGGCGATACGCTGGCCGAGCGCAAGCCCCATCCGTTGCCGCTGCTGACCGCCGCGCAGCACATCGGCGTTGCGCCGGCGCAATGCGTCTATGTGGGCGATGACGAGCGCGACATCATCGCCGCACGCGCGGCTGTCATGCCGTCGGTTGCCGTGTTGTGGGGCTACCGCCTGCACGACGATGAGCCGGCGCGCTGGCAGGCCGATGTGCTGGTCGATACGCCGCAGTTGCTGTGGGACCCGGCGACGTGGCCGCAGACCTGATCCTTTTTTGTTTTTGTCCGGACCCGCCATGAGCCAATCCAGCGCCCTCGACAGTTTTCTCGACAAGTGGCGAACCCGCTGGCCGGAATGGTCGGTCGCCGAACCCTTCATTCCCGAACCGCAGCGACGCGTGACTGCCGCCTGGTTCGCCTTGCTGCAGGAGTGGGAAGACATCATGAACATCGCCGGCGACCCATTGCCGGCCGATGCCAAGCTGGCGTGGTGGCAACAGGAACTGCGCGATTGGTCCGAGCAACGGTCGCGGCATCCGCTGGGACGCGTGCTGGAGCCGGTGCGTGCGCCGTGGGCACAGTTGGCCGATAGCTTGCCGGCGATGCAGGCCGCACGGGTGCAGCCCGCATCGCTTGCGCAGGCGCTGGAGCAACTGCGTGGCTTCGCCGAGGCGGTAGTGGCCGCCGAAGCGGTGCTGTTTACGCGTGCGCAGCCTAGCGATGCCACGGCCGTGGCAGTGCAGTGGCTGGACGCGCGCCAGCGCGTGGCTGGCGATAGCGCAGCACCTGGCGGCGTCAGTGCCGTGGCCTGGCGCACGCAGTTGTTGCGGGCCTGGCCACGCAAGCCGGCGCTGGCTCGCCCGCATCGGGTGTGGTCGCGGCTGGCGCGCGTGCGCCTGCAGCGCGAGCTGGCCGGCAAGCCTGCCTATCCGCCGCCGGTCCAGCAGTTGTGGCATAGCTGGCGCGCCGCCAGCGGTGCGGACTGAGCGCGAGCGGGGCCGCCAGCGCGTCGCCTGAGGCGATCGTGCAAGTGGGTAAGCGTGTGCTGCCCGCGGGCAAGGTCAGAGTTCGCCAGGTTTTAGACCAGGGGCAGATTGCTTGCTGCGGCCGGCAGGCCACAGCAAGCACGTATCACCTGCAGACGCGGTCATCGATACGCAGAACACGCCATTAGATCGGCGAATCCGGCAGCACCGAATGCAGGGCAATGAAGGCGCCATTGCATTGCAGTGGCGCGCCTGGCCCGGGCGTGCCCTGCAGCTGCACATCGTTGGGCATCGATGACGTCAGCTGATCGTAGAAACTCACCGGGCCACCGTTGAAGGTAAAGTGCGTTGCCCCGGGATTGCTGGCCGGCCCACCGAAATGCGGTTGCGCAAAGGTGATTTTGCCGCCTTCCAGCACTACGTTGTCCAGGCTGATGGTGATCGGCAAGGTGGTGCTGGCGTCGCGGTATCCGTAGAAACTCAGTTCGCCGCCACCCAGCGTCGTCGACCCCAGCGAGTGCACGTTGCTGAGCGAAATGCCGGTGAACTGCGGGAGCTTGGTGCGCGTGGCCGGGTTGGCGTAATTGGCATCGAACACCAGCGGACGGGCAACGCCGCGCATGCAGATGTTTTCGAAGCTGATGTCGTCCACGTGGCCGCCGCGTGAGGCGTCGGACTTGATGCGTAGGCCATTGGCCGCATAAGGGTCGCGCAGGACGTCGTTGGCATTGAAGCCGTCGATGCTCAAGTCACGCACCGCAATGTGGCGCATGCCTGCGTCGGTTTCGCTGCCAAGCGAGAATCCGTGCGTGTAATAAAACTGGTTGTGCGCAAAGAGCATGTTCTCCGACGCGATGACACGGCTGGCCTTGGCGGCCGCCTTGATCGCCACGCCGTCGTCGCCGGTGCTGATATACGAGTACGCCAGCAGTACATTCTTCGATTGCCCCGGGTCGAATCCATCGGTGTTCTTGGCAGTTTCCGGGGTGAAGCAGGTGGCATGCGGATTGACGTCGGGCGTGCTCCCCGCCGGGCAGTGATAGCCCGGGCGCGAATACACCAGGCTGGGCGCCAGAATCTTGATGCCCCAGGCGGTCAGGCCCACCACGTTGTCGCTGATGACGTGGAAGTTCGGCGAGTTTTCCAGGGTGATGTCGTACAAGGTGACGTCGGTACTGTTGTCGATCTGCAGCAGCCGGGGCACATGCTGGCTGAGGCCCTTGCTGACATTGAGATAGGCCAGGTCCCACCAACTGGCTTTGCCGGCGTTGGGGCCGGCGGTGAGTGTGCTGCCGCCGCGGCCGTCGATCTTGCCTGCGCCGACGATGCCGCTGCCGGCTGCGCCGGTCACGTGGATCAGTGGATTACACGATTTGGCCTTGTCGTTGGTGGCAGTGCCGCAGGTGCCCAGGCCGTTGTCGTAGTCCTGCGGATTGCGTGACGCGAACAAGGTGACATTACGGTCGAGCCACAGCGTCACGCCGCTTTTGAGGGTGAGCGGGCCGCTCAACACGCCGGATTGTCCGGCATCGCCGGGAACCAGGTGCACCGCACTGCCGGCGGGGCAATCGTCGATGGCCGCCTGCAGGCGCGCCGTATCGCGCCTGGATTGGCTGGGATCCTGGTCCAGCGCATCGAGCGAGCCAGCGACCGGTACCAGGGCGGCCTTGAGCGTGGCGCAGACCTGTCTGGGCAGCGTGGGTTGCTGCACAACGCCCCAGCGGGTCGAGATGCTGTGTGCGGTCTCCGGCAGGTCCTGTGATGAGGGGCCCTTGGCAGATGCCTGAAAACTTGCAAGGCCAAACAGCGCCAGGGACAGTGGAGCCAAGGCGGGGATGGTGGATGGTGGGTGCATGGGGGAGTGCTCCAACGGGACGAACGGCGGTGCCCGATCTCGACACGGGATCAACCCGATGCATGACAGTGGCGTGACCATTGGCCGGTCGTCGCGCTACATGCAATATGGTGTCGATGGTGTCGCGTGAGCGGTCACGATGAGGCGCCAGCGTGGCGCCTTGGCGCGTTCGCCGATGGCGGTGGAGCGAATCCAGCGCCGCGCGCCCGAAGAAAATGGTTGTCTCACGGCGGGCCGTTTGCGTGCCGGCGAAAGGCGATGTCTTGAAAAAACGCCTGTTTGCACACTGCATCACGCGGGTGCAAACAGGCGCTATGTCCAGGTCCTCAAACTGCGTTGCTCCTACCGGCACGCTGGCGGACTGCCTGTCACTTGCCTTACGCAGTTGCCAGGCGGGATGACCGTTATTCGGTATCGGTGTACCCCTTGAACACCAGGGTTTTAAGCGCGCCATCCACACCCGCCTGACACCGCTTGCTAGGTGTTGTTCGCCACTGCTAGTTGGCGGCGCCGGCTCCGCTGTTGCTGTACTCGTAGAAGCGGTTGGGCGAGTTGCTGCAACTGCTGATGCAGAACGGCCGGCTTGCCGTGGAAGCATTCCAGGGTGCGGTCTTGCGGATGTGACTGCCCAGGGTGGAGTCGCGTACGGTGACCTGGCCATTGGGCGATGTACCGTTGACGTACGCGCTCAGGCTGCTGACGCCTTCATCCCAGGCACGACCCAGGTAGGTCTGGTTGTCGGGTGAGCCGGAGACGGCAACAAAACTGCTGTTGATGGCCAGGAAGCCGTAAGTGGTGCCTGGCCGCGTGCTGGGCGCAAAGATGTAGCCGCCACGGCTGCTGCCCAGGCGCGCACCGATGGAGCGGATGGTGGCGGTGTCGAACACGCCGATACCCGAGCCGAAGATGAAGTCCACATCGCCATCGATCGTGCTGTTCTTGAAATACGCACGATTTATGTTGGCCGCGTTGGTCGCGCTGATCAACAAGGTGTCCTGGTTGCCGGTGATCGTCACGTCCTCGAAACTGGCCTTGTCGCCGCGTACCGCCAATGCGACTGCCGACTGGTTGTTGTCGGTGTAAGTCCCTTCGACATAGTTGTTGTCGATGCGCAAATGGCGTGCCTGGAAGTCGGCGGCGCGTACCGTTACCGTCGCGCTGTTGGAAGTGCCTACGGTGGTGGCCGACGCATTGCTGGCACAGGCATGGCTCGCCGTGCCGGCCGGCTTGGGCGTGGGGTTGGCGTTGTTGAAACGGATGACGGTATCGCCAGCGGACGTGCCAAGCCCGAACACCGTCAATGGCGGTGCATTGGCAGGCACGCACACCAGTTCGGTATAGGTGCCCGCCTTGATGCTGATGTAGCGACGGGTGCTGCCACCTGCCGCCACTGCCGCATCGATGGCCGACTGCAGGCTGCGGTAACGCGTCGAGCCATCCGCTGCCACGGCATAGTCCGCACTGAGCAGGGCAACGCCTGCGGTGGGATTCCAGTTATCGGTGACCAGGGCGTTGATCGGGCCGGCCTTGGCCAGCGCCCTGGTGATCGTATAGGTGCTTGCTTCGCTGCTGGTGAGCTGCGGCCGCGTGGCGGTGCCGGTGAGTGCCACCGCATCGACGCTGACCAGCGTCAGCAGTGCAGCGGCAATGCAGGTCGTACGAACGTGCGAGACGGACATGGTGTGGCGCTCTCTTGGAAAGGGACGCATGCATGTTGGTTGCCAGCGGTTGCTGGCCACAGCGTGAGCCACCGGTCAGATGGGATGTGTTGCCAGTCGTCGTTGGACGGGAGCTGAAACACGTCGCCACCTGTGGGGCAGGGCGATGGTACTGCCGGGGTCGCTTGTTGGCGGCGGGCCGGGCGAAGCAATGTGCAGGATTTGCTGGGTGGTCACGCTTTGAATCAGGACCAGGTCGCAACGTGCATACCAGCGCATGCGTACCCACGTGCGTCGATGCGGCGATGCAACGCGCTGGTCATCACATGCCGTGGGCACGCGGCCTTCCAGACTCAATCACCCGCGTAAGACGCGCATGTCAGGAATGCAAATGACCGATCCAAAAGAGCTGCAGGATAAATTCTGGAAAGCCTTGAAAGCCGATCGCACCGTGATGCTGGGCCTGGATGGTGTGGAAGACGGTCATGCACGTCCGATGACCGCGCAGATCGAAGGCGACAGCGGCGGCCCGATCTGGTTTTTCACCTCCAAGGACAATGCATTGATTGCGATGCTGGGGCAGGGGCGGCGGGTGATCGGCGCTTTCAGCAGCAAGGGACATGATCTGTTCGCCAGCATCAGTGGTTCGTTGCGCGAAAACACCGACCGAGCGGTGATCGATCGCCTCTGGAATCCGCATGTGGCTGCCTGGTACGAAGGCGGCAAGGACGATCCCAAGCTGGCGCTGCTGCGCCTGGATCCCGATCATGCGCAAATCTGGCTCAACGGGTCCAGCCTGCTGGCCGGTATCAAGGTGCTGCTTGGTATCGACCCCAAGAAGGACTATCAGGACAAGGTGGCGGACGTTCCACTGCGCTGATGTTCACGCACGCATACGCGGCTGGAACGGCCGCGTATGCACGATGGTGTCTCTGCACTTGTCATCTGCACGCGCCGAGGGCAGGAGTGCCGCTTGCAGCGCGTGCCAGTGCATGAGCCCTTGGCGTGGTTGTCCGCACCCGTGTCAATCGCCGCCTTGTTGAACTTGCCCACGCGACACTGATCGGTGCTTCACCAGCTCAGAACACCGGGCGGCGCAATCATCGTGTGCCAAGGCACGGCGCGCTTATGTCGCAGTGCTCAACGAGGAGACGGACATGCAGCAGATTGAAATCGGCCAGATGGTATTTTTACGCGATGGCGAAATTGGCGTTGGCGCGGTGCGCGATCTTCGCAACGACGGTACCGAGTTGGTGATCAATATCGAAAATGGGGGCGATTTCGTCCTGCCGGTATCGGCGGTGCGCGACGTGCATTCCGGCAAGGTGTTATTGGATGTCGATCGACTGCCCGAGGACGTGCGCAATGCATTGCGTCATGTGCATGACAGCGAACTGCGGACCAGCACCTATGCCGCAAGCAACCCGCAGGATGGCGCGCTGCGGTAGCGGCCATTGGCGGGCATCATCACGTCACGGTGCACGCCAGGGGTGTTCATGAGGGGTGTTCATGAAGGCACGGTGGTAAAGGTGTGCGCAATGCGCCTTGCCTTGCGCCTTCGTTGGTTTGGCACGGATGTCATACATGGCATGGCTGCTAGCGACCTTGCTCAAGATCGATCCCAAGCCTATCTGGTCAGGTCCTTACGCGTCCGGCAACAAAAATGTACGTGGCACCGCATCGGCAGGCCCGTCCGATGGCAACGCCGGTTGTTCTGCTTCATCCTTGAGTTGCACACCGGACAACTTGCGGCGGAACGATTCGCGCAGCAGAAATGCAAGTTTGTGTGTGGCGTCGGCGTAACTCAGTCCTTCGGCGCGGATGTTGGAGATGCAATTGCGCGCGGCATCGGTCAAGCCGACGCGTGGCGTGTAGGTGAGATACAGGCCAAGACTGTCGGGCGAGCTCAAGCCCGGCCGTTCGCCGATCAACACGATCACCGCGCGTGCCTGGAGCAATTCGCCAACCTCGTCGCCAATCGCGACGCGTCCTTGTGCAACCAGCACCACCGGCGCCAACGACCAATTCTCATGCGCAGCCAGGGCATCGATCTGTTCGAGCATGGTCGCCGCATGCCGATGCACGGCAAGCGCAGACAGCCCGTCAGCGACCACCACCACGACATCCTGCCCGCCGCCATGGACGGCGGTAAGCCCGCGCAGGTGCGTGGCAGCATCGTCGGCCAGGCGACGGCCCAGGTCCGGGCGTTGCAAATAGGCGTGTCGATCCATCGCAGCGCTGTGCAGCAAGATGCTGGCGCGCCCGCGTTGGTCCAGCGTGGCCTGCAGTGGCGCCGGGTCGAACGCCAGATGCACCGCATCGCGCGCCTGCGCATGGGCGAGCTGAAAATCCAGATGGGCTGCGGTAGGCAGGCTGGTACCGACCCGTCCGAGTGCGATGCGCGCAGGAGTGAGCCGACGCAGTTGCGCCCAGGCATCGCGCGGAACTCTTGTGGGGTCGCTCATTGCGGTGATCCGCTGGGGAAATGCGACAGTGCACGGCGAAACGCTGCAGGCACCTCGCTGCCGAGTACAAACCGCCCGTCCTGCTGCAGTCGCAGGATGCCCTGCCGTTCCAGCCATTGCTCGAATTCGGGCGCCGCCCGCAGACCGAGCGCCTGACGCGCATACAGCGCATCGTGAAATGACGTGGTCTGGTAGTTCAGCATCACATCGTCCGAGCCGGGAATGCCCATGATGAAGTTGATGCCGGCAGTGCCGAGCAGGGTCAGCAAGACATCCATATCGTCCTGGTCGGCTTCGGCATGGTTGGTGTAGCAGATATCGCAACCCATCGGCACACCGAGCAATTTGCCGCAGAAATGATCCTCCAGCCCCGCACGGATGATCTGTTTGCCGTCGTAGAGATACTCCGGGCCGATGAAGCCAACCACGGTGTTGACCAGCAATGGCTTGAATTGTCGCGCCACTGCATAGGCGCGCACTTCGCAGGTTTGCTGATCCACACCGTGATGCGCGTTGGCCGACAGCGCGCTGCCCTGGCCGGTTTCGAAATACATCACGTTGTCGCCCACGCTGCCGCGGCGTAGCGACAGACCCGCCTGGTACCCCTCGCGCAATAGCGCCAGATTGATGCCGAAGCTGGCATTGGCGGCTTCGGTACCGGCGATGGACTGGAATACCAGATCCACCGGTACGCCGCGGTTGATCGCCTCGATGGTGGTGGTGATGTGCGCCAGCACGCACGACTGGGTGGGGATCTGGTAGCCGGTGATCACCGCGTCGAGCATGCGCAGCAAGGCGCTGGTGGCGGCCAGACTGTCGCTGGCCGGATTGATGCCGATCACTGCATCGCCGTTGCCATACAACAGACCATCCAGCACGCTGGCGGCGATGCCGGTGGCATCGTCGGTGGGATGGTTGGGCTGCAGGCGGGTGGACAGGCGCCCGCGCAGTCCAAGCGTATTGCGAAAGGCAGTGACCACGCGGGTTTTCTGTGCCACCAGGATCAGGTCCTGCACCCGCATCAGCTTGGATACCGCGGCCACCATCTCCGGCGTCAGCCCGGGGGCGAGTGCGGTCAGCGCGGCTTCGTCGGCCTGCGCGCTCAACAACCAGTCGCGGAAGCCGCCAACGGTGAGATGCGCGACAGCAGCGAACGCCGCCGCATCGTGCTGGTCGACGATCAGCCGGGTGACTTCGTCCGATTCATAAGGCACCACAGCTTCGTCGAGGAAATGCCGCAGCGGCAGATCGGCCAGCGCCATCTGCGCTGCCACGCGCTGCAGCCCCGACTCGGCTGCCAGCCCGGCCAACCGATCGCCCGAGCGCGCCGGCGTGGCCTTGGCCAACAAGGTCTTGAGGTCGGCAAACCGGAACTGCTCGCCGCCAGCCGTGAACGCAAAGCCGCTCATCTGCTGCTGGCCGTCGCGGAGGCCTGGCCGCGCAGGCTCAGCACGCAGCACGCTGCGCCAAACAGCAGCAGACCAACGAAGATCAGCGCCACAATCGGGTTGAACCAAACCATGGCGACCAGGCACACCAGCGCCAGCAGCAACGCGATCGCGGGCACCACCGGATACACCGGTGCGCGGAAGCTGCGCTCCAGCCCCGGTTCGCTGCGTCTTAGCTTGAACAGGCTCAGCATGCTCATCACATACATCACGATGGCGCCGAACACCGACATGGTGATCATTGCCGCGGTCAGCGACATGCCCTGGATCTTGATCACGCTGTCGCTGCAGATTGCGGCAATGCCGATGACGCCGCCGGCCAGGATCGCCCGGTGCGGAGTGCGGAAGCGCGACAGCGTGGCCAACCCGTGCGGCAGGAAGCCGGCGCGGGCCAGTGCGAAGAATTGCCGCGAGTAGCCCAGGATGATGCCGTGGAAACTGGCCACCAGCCCGAACAGACCGATCCACACCAGCATGTGCAGCCAGGTCGAGCTATTGCCGACCACCGCCTTCATCGCCTGCGGCAGCGGGTCGTTGATGTTGGACAGCTGGCGCCAGTCGCCCACGCCGCCGGCAAACACCATCACCCCCAGCGCCAGCACCACCAGGGTGAGAATGCCGGCGATGTAGGCACGCGGGATGGTGCGCCTGGGGTCCTTGGCTTCCTCTGCGGCCATCGCCGCGCCTTCGATCGCCAGGAAGAACCAGATCGCGAACGGAATCGCCGCAAAGATGCCGGAAATCGCCGCCGGGCCGAACACGTCGCTGCCGGCCCAGCCATTGGCGGCGAAGCGCGCCACGCTGAAGCCCGGTGCCACCACGCCCATGAAGACCAATAGTTCGATCACTGCCAGCAACGTCACGATCAGCTCAAAGGTGGCCGCGATCGCAACGCCGACGATGTTCAAGCTCATGAAGACCAGATACGCGCAAATGGCGGCCACACGCGGATCCAGCGTGGGGTATTGCACATTCAAGTACGCACCGATCGCCATTGCGATGGCCGGTGGCGCGAACACGAATTCGATCAGCGTGGCCAGGCCGGCGAGCATGCCACCGTAGGTGCCAAACGCGCGCAGGCTATAGGCGAACGGTCCACCGGCATTGGGAATGGCCGTGGTCAGCTCGGTGAAACTGAAGATGAAACAGGTGTACATCACCGCCACCAGCAGGGTGGTGACCAGGAAGCCGAGCGTGCCAGCCGTGCCCCAGCCATAGCTCCAGCCGAAGTATTCGCCGGAAATCACCAGGCCCACCGCAATTCCCCACAGCTGCCAAGTGCCGAGTGTGGGCTTGAGTTGCTCGTTGCGCATGTCGCACATCTCCTGCAGTTGGGGGAGGGGAGACGAAGCACGCCCGACGCCGAAGCGATGGACCGACCGTCAGCAACTCAAGCGTCCACCTGCAGCGACGCGACGGTCGTTTCGGTTATACCGTAAAGCCCGCTGGAGAACACAAGCACAACGGGTAGGTCGCCGCCGACCGGGTGTGTCGCGTTCCGGCGCAATGGTCGTGGTTTGCGTTTTTCTTCTGGCGCCGCAGGGTATGGCCCGTTGTTAAATTAAGGGGGCCTGATCCAGTGGTCGCGATGCATCAAATAGTGGGGTCGTCGCAGAGTGACTCTGCAGCCGCACGCGAAGGCGGATCGGGATCATGGTCCATCAACGGCGGGGATGCGACCATTCGGTGTCATCCCGCTGACGACTGCGCCGCTAGTTGGGGCGCGCCGGTTCTGTCACGGTCCAGCGGGCTGCATGAACTCGATGGAAATATGGTCGGGACCAGACACGTAGGCGGTGAGCGTTCCTGCTCTCGGACCTCCCGGAATCGGCAGCGGCTTGCCCTTCGCCTTCCATCCGGCCGCCTCGACACGGCAGATGGCCGCATGGATGTCCCGGACGGTCAGCGCCAGATGGGCGGCCCCGATCGCACCCGCGCTGTCCGGCGACTGCCCATTCCGACGACCTTTGGAATATTGCAGCAACTCGACGATGAATCCGTCCGGAGCCTTCACGATTGCCGTTCGCACGCTCGGATCATCCACGCCTGTGACCTGATGCAGGAAATCGCCGCCCATCTCTGCCTGTCGTTCGAGCGTAAACCCCAGGGCCTCGGTCCAGAACCGGATAGCCTCGTCAAGAGATGAAACGGCAAACCCGATGTGATCAACGTTGGCCACGCCTGCAGTGCTATCCACTGTTGCGGCTCCGTTTCAGTACGTCCGAGACGCGATAATTTGTGTGAGGAAACTCAAGTCAGCAGAAGACCGGGTTGGCCAAGTAGGCTCTTGTAGAAAACGTAAAACAGCGTCTTCAATGCCACCGCACGTCAAGAGGCGATCTTTCGAACGCTCTACTTCGCCCGCTCAAGCACCAGCAACGGATCGATGCGGGTGTCGAACCAATTCATCCCCCAATGCAGATGCGGCCCGGTCGCGCGCCCGGTCGCCCCCACTGCGGCAATCACCTGGCCTTGTTCCACGCAGTCCCCGACCTTGACGTCGATCCGCGACAGATGCAGGAAATTGGAGCTGATACCGAAACCGTGATCGAGCAGCACCGTGCCACCGGTCAGATAGAGATCCGGTGCAGCAAAGGTCACCACGCCGGCAGCCGGCGCCTTGACCGGCGTGCCGGTCGGCACGGCAATGTCCATGCCGGAATGGCCGGCGCCAGGCTGGCCGTTGTAGACCCGCGCGTTGCCAAAGCGGCCGCTGATCCGGCCCTGCACGGGCCAGATGAACGGCTGCGCGAAATCCGGGCGTGCATCGTCGCGATCGCGGGCCGCGGTCACCTGCGCCTGCTCGCGCTTGATGCGCTCGGCGATCGCCGCTGGCGGGTTGACCGTTTTGGGCGGCACGCCATTGACGCGCTCGGTGGGCCAATCGCGCGGCGTCACTGCCACGCTGGCCGTGCGCTGGCTGCCGTCGGGCAGGGTGACCTGCACCTGCAACGGGCCAGTGGCATCGCGGCCGATACCAAACACCACGCTGCCATAGCCGCTGACTCGCAGGTGACGGCCGGCATACTGCACCTTGCTGCCGGCCGGCACCTTGCCGATCACCATCGCGCCCTGCGAGGCGCTGGCCGGGAACACCACACCGGCTTCGTCGGCAGCCTGCGCTTGCGCAGTGGCTGCGCCGAGCACGGCCGGCGCAAGCGCCAGCCATGCGCCAAGCACGACTGCACGCATCAGCGGTCGAAGGTCAGGCGCTGGCCGGCGGCGCTGCCGACCAATTGCTCGCCGTCCCACACCAGTTGCCCGTTGACCCAGGTTGCGGCGATGCGCGAACGGAACGTGGTGCCCTCGAACGGCGACCAGCCGCACTTGGACAACACCTGCTCGCGCTTCACGGTGAATGGCGTGTTGTCGATCATCACCAGATCAGCGAAGTAGCCCTCGCGCAGGAAGCCGCGCTGTTCCACATCGAACAGCTGCGCCGGCGCGTGCGCGAACTTCTGCACGATGCGGGTAATCGGCAGCTTGCCTTCATGCACCAGCTCCAGCGCGGCGACCAGCGCGTACTGCACCAGCGGTAGGCCTGAAGGCGCCTGTGCGTACGGCTTCTGCTTTTCTTCCCAGGTGTGCGGGGCGTGGTCGGTGGCGAGCACGTCGATCACGTCGTCGGCCAGCGCCTGGATCAGCGCCAGGCGGTCCTCGGGATCCTTGATCGCGGGATTGCACTTGATCAGGTTGCCCAGCCGCGCGTAATCGCTGCGATCAAAGCGCAGGAAGTGGATGCAGGTCTCGGCGGTGATGCGCTTGCGCAGCTTGCCGTCGGCATCGACCAGCGGGCCGGCCTCGAACAACCCCAGCTCGTCGGCGGTGGAGATGTGCAGCACGTGCAGGCGGGTGTTGTGCTTGCGTGCCAGCGACACCGCCAGCTGCGAGGACTTCAGGCAGGCCTGCCGCGAGCGGATGTCCGGGTGCATGTCCGGCGTCAGCGCATCGCCGTACTTTTCCTTGTACTGCGCCATCGTCGCATCGATGGTCGGGGTGTCTTCGCAGTGGGTGATGATCGGTGTCGGCGCGTCGCGGAAGATCGCGTCCAGCGTCTCGGGGTTGTCGACCAGCATGTTGCCGGTGGAGGCGCCCATGAACACCTTGATGCCCGGCGCGGTCTTGGGGTCCAGCGACTGGATCGCGGCCAGGTTGTCGTTGCTGGCGCCCATGTAGAAGCCGTAGTTGGCCCAGGCGCGCCCGGCGGCCGCGTCGTACTTGGACTGCAGCGCGGCCGCGTCCAGGGTCGGCGGGTTGGTATTGGGCATGTCCATGAAGCTGGTCAGGCCACCGGCCACGGCGGCGCCGGATTCGGTGGCGATGTCGCCCTTGTGGGTCAGGCCCGGCTCACGGAAGTGCACCTGGTCGTCGATCATGCCCGGCAATACCCAGCGCCCGGCTGCGTCCACGACGGTGTCGCCGGGAGCAGGGGAGATCTTGCTGTCGATCCTGGCGATGCGGCCGCTCTCGATCAGGAGATCGGCGTCGAACTCCTTGCCTTCATTGACCAGACGGGCGTTGATGATGAGGGTTCGGCTCATGGATGAGGTCCTTTGCAGCTGCAGGAAGAGGGCGGGGGCGAGGAAGAAGGCGTGGGCGCGTCGGGCACCGGATCGAAACCGCCGGGATGGAACGGATGGCAGCGGCCGAGCCGGCGTGCGGCCAGCCAGCATCCGCGCAGCGGGCCGAAGCGGCCGATGGCGGTCATTGCATACTCCGAGCAGCTGGGCGCAAAGCGGCAGCGCGGCCCGAGCAGCGGGCTGATGAACAGCTTGTAGAAGCGCAACAGCGCAATGAGCAGGCGTGAGATCACTTGCCAATGATATGCCAGTTGCATTAATAGGTGGTTGCCGGGGGTCCGCGGGGTACGTTATAAAGGCCCGCTTTCCCGGGCCCCGGGGGAACCAAGGAAGAGCGTTTCGTGGCTGCTAAAAAACCTGCAAAAAAGGCCGTCCAGGCCGCCAAGAAGTCCGCCAAACCCGTTGCGAAGAAGGCAGCGGCGCCTGCTGCTGCAAAACCGGCCTCCAAGAAGGCCACGCCGGTGACCAAGCAGCCTGCTGCCAAGAAGGCACCTGCGACCAAGGCCGTTGCCAAGAAGGCGCCGGCCGCCAAGCCCGCAGCCACCAAGCCCGTGAAACCTGTCGCCAAGACGACCGCTGCCAAGCCGGCGGCGACCAAGGCAGCGCCTGCTGCCGCCAAGCCGGCCGCCAAGCCGGTGGCGTCCAAGTCCGTACCGAAGCCGGCCGCCAAGCCGGCTCCGGCCAAGTCAGTCCCGGTCAAGGCTGAAAAGCCCGCGCCCGCACCGGCCCCCAAGGCCGTCCCTGCGAAGCCGGCAAAGCCTGCGACCCCGTCACCTAAGAATCCCGTGCCCGTTTCGAAATCTTCCGCAAAAACGCCAACCAAAACCGAATCCCCCGCCAAGCCCGCTGCGACCCGTCCGGTCGGCAAGGTGGCCGTGGCCGTGACCTCCAAGCCGGCCAGCCCGGCGGCCAAGACCAAGTACAAGGTGGTCGATTACAAGACCGACGAGGCCACTGGTCGCCCGATCCTGCCCAAGGGCTACAAGCCTGCGGCGGACGAGGAGTACATGAGCACGCTGCAGCAGGAATACTTCCGTCAGCGGCTGCAGAGCTGGCGCAACGACCTGGTCGAAGAATCCAAGCAGACCATCGAAAACCTGCGCGAAGAAGTGCGCGATATCGGCGACGAAGCCGAGCGTGCCACTCGCGAAACCGAGAACTCGCTGGAACTGCGTACCCGCGACCGTTATCGCAAGCTGATCGGCAAGATCGATAGCACGCTCAAGCGTCTGGAGGCCGGCGATTACGGCTTCTGTGTCGACACCGGCGAAGAAATCGGCCTGGATCGCCTGGAAGCGCGTCTGACCGCCGAACGCACCATCGACGCCCAGGAGCGTTGGGAGCATCTGCAGAAGCAGCAGGGCGACTGATCGTCCTGCCGGCTGACCAAAGCCCCGCCACGTGCGGGGCTTTTTTGTGGGTCGCCGGGTGCGCCCAGGTGGCGTATGGTGGCTACAGAGCGGTGCCGAGACGCGGGAACTGTGGCAGGAGCCGGACAACATGCAGCGAGCAGCGACCTTGATGGGGATAACCTGCGCGCTGGCCTTCAGCGTCGCGCAGGCGGCGCCGGTGCTGGACCAGAACGAGCAGCGTGCACTCCCCCAAGCGGTGGCCGACGCGCTCGATGCACAGTACATCGACCCGGGCCTGGCCAAGCGCATGCGCCAGGCCTTGCGGCAACACGCGGCGCGTGGCGATTATGCGGCCATCGCCGATCCGGCGGCGCTGGCCAAGCGGCTCACCGACGACCTGCGTGCGGTCAGCCACGACGGCCATCTGTGGCTGGAATACCACCCCGAGGCCGCGCGCGACGAACCGTTAACCCCCAGCCGCGCCGAACTCGATGCCGCGCGGCCGGCAGTAGCGCGCGACAACTTCGCCTTCGACAAGGTCGAGCGGCTGGCCGGCAATATCGGCTATCTGAAGTTCCGCATCTTCGCCTACCCCTATCTGGCCGCAGCCACGGCCAGTTCGGCGATGGATTTCGTTGCTCACAGCGATGCCCTGATCATCGATCTACGTGACAACGCCGGGGGCGACCCGGCGATGGTGGCCTACCTGGCCAGCTATCTGTTCGACGAACGCGTGCGCCTGAACGATATCTACAGCCGCAGCAGTGGCAGCAGCGAGCAATACTGGACCACGCCCGGCCTGCCGGGCCGCGCTTTCGGCGGGCGCAAGCCGCTGTACATCCTGACCAGCCGCCAGACCTTTTCTGCCGCAGAGGATTTCGCCTACGCGCTGCAGACGCTGGGCCGCGCCACCATTGTCGGCGAGAGCACCGGCGGCGGCGCGCACCCAAGCCGCGGTTTCAAGGTCAGCGCGCATTTCGTGGCGGTGGTGCCTTACGCCAGGTCGGTCAGCCCGATCACCCATACCAACTGGGAAGGCAGCGGCGTGGTGCCTGACGTCACGGTATCGGCCGCACAGGCGCAGGACACCGCTTACCGCCTGAGCATCGAGCGATTGATCGCGGCCAGCTCCAATCCCGACGAAGTTGCAGGGCTACGTGCCTTGCTGGAGCCCGGCAGAAGGCAGGACTAGCGCGTGTCGGTTGCCTTGCAGTGTGTGCAGAGCGGCGTGTAGCGGATCGGAAAGGATATGCATTGGAGCCGCGTGGGTAACCGCACGCCAGGCAGCATCGCCTATTGCAGCTCGCGCAGGTCCAGTTTGCGCAGGCGCGGCGCCTTCCAGGCGGTGGTCGCCACCACGCCCAGCGTGACGCAGCCGCCGATGACCACGGCCGGTACCAGTCCGACCAGACGCGCCATCACCCCGTCGTAGAAGGCACCCAGCTCGTTGGACGAGCCGATGAAGATGCCGTTGATCGACGACACCCGCCCGCGCATCGCATCCGGGGTGGCCAGTTGCAGGATGGTCTGGCGCACCACCACCGAGACGCCGTCGCACATGCCGTACACCAGCAGGATGGCGGCCGACAGCCAGAAATGGCGGGACAGGCCAAAGGCGATGGTGCAGAGCCCGAAGCCGGCCACCGACAGCATCAGCACCCGTCCGGCATTGCGTTGCAGCGGGTGTCGCGCCAGCCAGACGCCCACCACGATCGACCCCAGCGCCGGCGCGCCGCGCAGAATGCCCAAGCCTTCCGGTCCGTAGTGCAGGATGTCGTGGATGAAGGCCGGCAGCATCGACACCGCGCCGCCCAGCAGCACCGAAAACATGTCCAGCGCCATCGCGCCCAGCATGATCTGATTGGAGAGTACGAACTGTGCGCCTTCGGCGATGCTGCGGAAGATCGGCGCACGTGGGCCGTCGTTGATCGGTTCTTCCACGCGCAACAGCGCCAGTGCCAGGATCGCCAACAGAGCCACGCTGGCGGCCACTCCGTAGGCCAGGCCCTTGCCGCCCCAGCCAACCAGCACCCCGCCCAGTGCCGGGCCGATCACCATGCCGGCCTGGAAGGTGACGCTGCCGATGCTGGCGCCGCGTGCGTAGGCCTCGCGTGGCAGCGCGCGTGCGAACAAGGCGTTATAGACCGGTGACAGGAACGAGCGTGCCGCCCCGGTCAGCGCAATGGCCGCATAGATCGGCCACACGCCTTGCGCCGGCAGCCATCCATGCGTGATCGCCAGCAACAGCAGCGCGGTGCTGACCAGGCCCAGCACCGCCAGCATGCCGAGCCGCCGCCGTGGCAGGTGATCGACCAGGTAACCGGCAAATGGCGCGATGCAGAAGAACGGCAGGATTTCCGCCAGCCCGATCAGGCCCAGCGACAGCGGGTTGCGGGTGATCTCGTAGATATGCCAGCCGACCGTGACCGCCACGATCTGGTACGACAGCATCGCCGCGACGCGATACAGCAGGACCAGGCCGAAGCCGGGATGTGCAAACAGCGTGCGCAGCGAATCGGCGGGCGAGGGTGCGGGCGCGCTCACTGTTGCGCGCGTGCGGTGTCGCGGATGAAGGCCAGCATGGCGGCCACGCCGTTGCTGCGGGTCGGCGACAGGTGCTTGGCCAGGCCGATGCCGGCGATGTAGTCCGGCTCGGTCGCCAGGATGTCCTGCGCGCTACGTCCGGAGTACACCCGTAGCGCGAGATAGATCAGGCCGGACACGATCGCCGAATCGCTGACGGCATGGAAATCCAGCCGCTCGGCGCTGCCCTCGGGCACGATCCACACCATCGATTGGCAGCCGTGCAGGCGATGCTCTTCAGTCTTCCACTGCTCCGGGAAGGCGGGCAGCTTGCGACCCAGGTCGATCAGGTATTGGTAGCGCTCGGACCAATCGCCGAAGAAGGAAAACTCCTCTGCAATGGCGGCCTGCGCCTCGGTGGCAGTGGGTTCGAGCGGGAAGGGGGAGTTGGTCATCAAGGTTCCAGAATCGTTCGCAAAAATCCGGGGGCGTTCGGTCAAGGCCCCTCTCCCGCCGGGAGAGGGGTGGGGTGAGGGTACGGGCGAAGCCTCGCCGGAATTCGATGCGGGTGGCTTCGCCCATCTCAAAAAAAGCGATGCATGTGGCTTCGCCCGTACCCTCATCCGCCCCTTCGGGGCACCTTCTCCCGCGCGCGGGAGAAGGATCTGAAGGACGCAGGCAAGCGGTCAGGCGCGTTTCCAGCGTACGCCTTGCGGGGTGTCTTCCAGGACGATGCCCTCGTCGGCGAGTTGCTTGCGGATGGCATCGGCACGGGCGAAATCCCTGGCCTTCTTCGCGGCGCTGCGCTCTTCGACCAGGGTGGTGATGCGGGCATCGTCGCCGGCATCGGTGCCGCGCGAGAACCAGGCAGCCGGGTCCTGCTGGAGCAGCCCGAGTGCCAGGCCTGCGCCCAGCAACCGGGTTTTGATCTCACGCAAGTCGGCGCGACGCGCGGAGGCGTCTGCGTCCTGTGCCAGCTGACTACGCAGTGCACGCGCTTCTGCGGCGATGCTGGCGATGATCGACAAGGCCTGCGGCGTGTTGAGGTCGTCATCCAGTGCAGCCTCCACCTCGGTGGGAATCGCCGGTGACGCGCTCCCGCCCGGTGCGTCGCCTGCGTCCAGCGCGGTCACGTCCCGCAACGTCCCGTACAACCGGTCCAACGTGTTCTTGGCCTGTTCGATCAAGCCGTCCGACCAATCCAGCGGCTGCCGGTAGTGCGCGCTCAGCAAAGCGTAACGCAGCGCTTCGGGCGGATGCCTGGCGATCAGGTCGTGCACGGTCTCGATGTTGCCCAGCGACTTGCTCATCTTGGCGCCGCTGAAATTGAGCATGCCGTTGTGCAGCCAGAACCGCGCGAAGGTGGCGCCGCCATGCGCGCACTCGCTCTGCGCGATTTCGTTTTCGTGGTGCGGGAACTGCAGGTCCACGCCGCCGGCATGGATGTCGATGGTGGGGCCCAGGTGGGCGGCGGCCATCGCCGAGCATTCGATATGCCAGCCGGGGCGGCCGCGGCCCCACGGCGACTCCCAGCCGGGCAGCTCGTCGCTGGACGGCTTCCACAGCACGAAGTCGCCGGGGTCGCGCTTGTACGGCGCCACGTCCACGCGGGCGCCGGCCAGCATCTCGTCCGGGTCGCGCCGCGACAGCTTGCCGTAGCCATCGAAGCTGGCCACCGCAAACAGCACATGGCCTTCGGCGGCGTAGGCATGTCCGCTCTCGATCAGCTGCTCGATCATCGCCACGATCTGCGGGATATGCGCGGTGGCTTCCGGTTCGATGTCCGGCGGCACTACACCGAGCGCGGCCATGTCCTGGCGATAGATGGCGGCGAAACGGTCGGTGATGACGGAGATCGGCACGCCTTGCGCCTGCGCGGCAGCGTTGATCTTGTCGTCCACGTCGGTGATGTTGCGTGCGTAGCGCAGCGCGCCATAGCGCCGCCGCAACAGCGCGGCCAGCACATCGAACACCACCGGACCGCGGGCGTTGCCGATATGCGCGTAGTTGTAGACGGTGGGGCCGCACACGTACAGGGTGGGGCTGGCGGGATCGAGCGGCGCGAACGGTTCGACCCGCCGCGTCAGGTTGTTGTGCAGGCGCAGGCTCATCGGCATCTTGAAAGGGGCAACCTCGCGATTCTAGCCGGTCGCAGCAGTGCGGCGAACCGGTTGGGTGGCCCGGCAACCGGATGGGCTGCGTTCAGCCCCGGAGATCACAAGCTCCATACACTTACGTATTGCCTGGCTTCGCCACCTTGCTCCTGATGCGACTTTTCCCGTTCTCCGTGCTGTGCGTGCTGGCCTGGCAGATAATGCCGGCACATGCGGCAGATCCCGAGGTCAAAAACCGGGTCGTCGTGATCGAAAACGTCAAGCTCGACTACGCCCAGGTATTGAACGTGGAGCCGGTGTACCAGACCTTGCGCGCCACCCGGATCGAGGAGCAGTGCGAGGCCGAGCAGGCCGCCCAGGTTGCGGTGGCGCCGGCCGAGGACGAGGGGCGCATCAACCGCATGGTGGATTCGGTCAAGGAAATGTTCTCGCGTCGCCCCGAGCCGGCCGCGCCGGTCGCGGTGCCGCCGACCAGCACGCGCCGCAACTGCAAGGTGGTGGAAGTGCCGCGTGAGTTCCGCCGGCCGATCGCGTTCGACGTGGACTACGTCTACAAGGGCACCAAATACCGCTCGCGGCTGCCGGAGGACCCAGGTAACCGGCTGCGGATCCGCGTCTCGGTGACCCCCTATATCCCCGACGCCATCGTTGCCCCGCCGCGGTGAGTGGCCCAGCGGTTGCGCGGTGCCCGCATGCATGCGAGGATTCGCGCCCTATGCAAGCAAACGCCTTTCAGCACGACACCAGCGCCGCCCGGATGGCTTCCGGCATGACTTCGCGTGCCCGCCGACCGGAATCCCACATTTTCGCTGGGTAACCGGAGCGTTTTGCTGCCTGTTTTCGAAAACCCAGCCCCCAGGCTGGGTTTTTTCGTTTTGGCGTCACAAAAGTTTCAACCGCAAGAAACGCGCATGTCGCGCACCCCGTCGCTCCTGACGGACCACGCAGCAGCAGCACGCAGCAAAGGATCGATCGATGTCACTGAAGCACTTCTTGAACACCCAGGACTGGAGCCGCGCCGAACTGGACGCGCTGTTGACCCAGGCCGCGCTGTTCAAACGCAACAAGCTGGGAAGCGAGCTGAAGGGCAAGTCGATCGCGCTGGTGTTCTTTAACCCGTCCATGCGCACCCGCACCAGCTTCGAGCTGGGCGCGTTCCAGCTGGGCGGGCATGCGGTGGTGCTGCAGCCGGGCAAGGATGCGTGGCCGATCGAGTTCAACCTGGGCACGGTGATGGATGGCGACACCGAAGAGCACATCGCCGAAGTGGCGCGCGTGCTCGGTCGGTATGTCGACCTGATCGGCGTGCGCGCGTTTCCGAAGTTCGTCGACTGGTCCAAGGACCGCGAGGACCAGGTGCTCAAGAGCTTTGCCAGGTATTCGCCGGTGCCGGTGATCAACATGGAGACCATCACCCACCCGTGCCAGGAGCTGGCGCATGCGCTGGCGCTGCAGGAACACTTCGGTACCAGCGATCTGCGTGGCAAGAAGTACGTGCTGACCTGGACCTACCACCCCAAGCCGCTCAACACCGCAGTGGCCAACTCCGCGCTGACCATTGCCACCCGCTTAGGGATGGACGTGACTCTGCTGTGCCCGACGCCGGACTACATCCTGGACGAGCGCTACATGGGCTGGGCGGCGCAGAACGTGGCCGAAAGCGGTGGCTCGCTGCAGGTGAGCCACGATATCGACAGCGCCTACGCCGGTGCCGACGTGGTGTATGCCAAGAGCTGGGGCGCGCTGCCGTTCTTCGGCAACTGGGAACCGGAAAAGCCGATCCGCGACCAGTACCAGCACTTCATCGTTGACGAGCGCAAGATGGCGCTGACCAATAACGGCGTGTTCTCGCATTGCCTGCCACTGCGTCGCAACGTCAAGGCCACCGACGCGGTGATGGATTCGCCCAACTGCATTGCCATCGATGAGGCAGAGAATCGCCTGCATGTGCAGAAGGCGATCATGGCTGCGCTTGCTTCGCAAGCGGGAATCGGGAATCGGGAATAGAGAATCGCAACAGCAAGAACGTTGACCCCCACTTTTACGTACCAAGGAAACGATGATGAGCACTGCTTCCACCATTCCCGATTCCCAACTCCCGATTCCCGGCAGCACCAAGGACATCGTCCTGGCGTTCTCCGGTGGCCTGGACACCAGCTTCTGCATCCCGTATCTGCAGGAGCGCGGCTACGCCGTGCATACCGTGTTTGCCGATACCGGTGGCGTGGATGCCGAAGAACGTGAGTTCATCGAGAAGCGCGCCGCCGAGCTGGGTGCGGCCAGCCATGTCACTGTCGATGGTGGCCCGGCAATCTGGGAAGGCTTCGTCAAGCCGTTCGTGTGGGCGGGCGAGGGCTACCAGGGCCAGTATCCGTTGCTGGTGTCGGACCGCTACCTGATCGTCGATGCCGCGCTCAAGCGCGCCGAAGAACTGGGCACGCGCATCATCGCGCACGGCTGCACCGGCATGGGCAACGACCAGGTGCGTTTCGACCTGGCGGTGAAGGCGCTGGGCGACTACCAGATCGTCGCGCCGATCCGCGAGATCCAGAAGGAACACACCCAGACCCGCGCCTACGAGCAGAAGTATCTGGAAGAGCGCGGTTTCGGCGTGCGTGCCAAGCAGCAGGCCTACACCATCAATGAGAACCTGCTGGGCCTGACCATGTCCGGCGGCGAGATCGATCGGTGGGAGGCCCCGGGCGAGGGCGCGCGTGGCTGGTGTGCGCCGCGCAGTGCGTGGCCGACCGACGCATTGACGGTGACCTTGAAGTTCGTCGAAGGCGAAGCGGTGGAGCTGGACGGCAAGCCGCTGCCGGGCGCCAAGATCCTGGCCAAGCTCAACAGCTTGTTTGCGCAGTACGGCGTGGGCCGCGGCGTGTACACCGGTGACACCGTCATTGGCTTGAAGGGCCGCATCGTGTTCGAAGCGCCGGGCCTGATCTCGCTGCTCACCGCGCACCGTGCGCTGGAAGATGCGGTGCTGACCAAGCAGCAGAACCGCTTCAAGCCGGACGTGGCGCGCAAGTGGGTGGAGCTGGTGTACGAAGGCTTCTATCACGACCCGCTCAAGACCGACATCGAGGCATTCCTGAAGTCCTCGCAGTCCAAGGTCAACGGCGAAGTGGTGCTGGAAACCCGCGGTGGCCGCGTCGATGCGGTGGCGGTGCGCTCGCCGCACCTGCTCAACACCAAGGGCGCGACCTACGCGCAGTCGGCGGATTGGGGCGTGGAAGAGGCGGAGGGCTTCATCAAGCTGTTCGGCATGAGCTCCACGCTGTACGCGCAGGTCAACCGCTGAGGTGACCTGCGCAGGCAGCCCGCATCTTCCTTCTCCCGCGTGCGGGTGAAGGTGGCGCATTGCGCCGGATGAGGGCGACGAGCTGCATGCCCCCATCCGCCCTGTCGGGCACCTTCCCCCGCAGGCGGGGGAAGGGTCAAATGGATGCGCGTTAGAACGACAAACCACACGCTGTCTGACGCAATCAAAAAGTCCACCCACACGCTGCCGACGCAATAAGACGCGATCAATGACCACGCTGCTCGACAACACACTGACGCATCTTCCTTCTCCCGCGTGCGGGAGAAGGTGGCGCACAGCGCCGGATGAGGGCGACGAGCTGCATGTCGCCATCCGCCCTGTCGGGCCCCTTCCCCCGCAGGCGGGGGAAGGGGCAGATGGCTCTAGAAAGACAAACCACACGCTGCCTGACGCAATCAAAAAGTCCACCCACACGCTGCCGACGCAATAAGACGCGATCAATGACCACACTGCTCGACAACACACTGACGCATCTTCCTTCTCCCGCGTGCGGGAGAAGGTGGCGCACAGCGCCGGATGAGGGCGACGAGCTGCATGCCCCCATCCGCCCTGTCGGGCCCCTTCCCCCGCAGGCGGGGGAAAGGGCGGATGGCTCTAGAAAGACAAACCACACGCTGCCTGACGCAATCAAAAAGTCCACCCACACGCTGCCGACGCAATAAGACGCGATCAATGACCACGCTGCTCGACAACACACTGACGCATCTTCCTTCTCCCGCGTGCGGGAGAAGGTGGCGCACAGCGCCGGATGAGGGCGACGAGCTGCATGCCCCCATCCGCCCTGTCGGGCCCCTTCCCCCGCAGGCGGGGGAAGGGGCAGATGGCTTTAGAAAGACAAACCACACGCTGTCTGACGCAATCAAAAAGTCCACCCACGCTGCCGACGCAATAAGACGCGATCAATGACCACACTGCTCGACAACACACTGACGCATCTACAGGCACTGGTGTCCTTCGACACCCGCAATCCGCCTCGCGCGATCGCTGCCGAAGGCGGCATCTTTGACTACCTGCGCGCGCAGCTGCCCGGTTTCCAGGTCGAGGTGATCGACCACGGCGCCGGGGCGGTGAGCTTGTATGCGGTGCGTGGAACTCCAACGTATCTGTTCAACGTGCATCTGGACACCGTCCCGGATTCGCCACACTGGAGCGCCGACCCACACGTGATGCGGCGCACCGACGATCGCGTGATCGGCCTGGGTGTCTGCGACATCAAGGGCGCAGCGGCGGCGTTGGTGGCAGCGGCCAATGCCGGCGACGGCGATGCGGCGTTCCTGTTTTCCTCCGACGAAGAGGCCAACGATCCGCGCTGTATCGCGGCGTTTCTGGCGCGTGGATTGCCGTATGAAGCGGTGCTGGTCGCCGAGCCGACCATGAGCGAAGCGGTGCTGGCGCATCGCGGCATCAGTTCGGTGCTGATGCGCTTTGCCGGCCGCGCCGGGCATGCGTCGGGCAAGCAGGACCCTTCGGCAAGCGCCTTGCATCAGGCGATGCGCTGGGGCGGCAAGGCGCTGGATCATGTCGAGGCACTGGCACATGCACGCTTCGGCGGGCTGACCGGCCTGCGCTTCAACATCGGCCGCGTCGACGGTGGCATCAAGGCCAACATGATCGCGCCGGCGGCCGAGCTGCGCTTCGGTTTCCGACCGCTGCCGTCGATGGATGTGGACGACCTGCTGGCGACCTTCGCCGGTTTTGCCGATCCGGCAGCGGCACAGTTCGAAGAAACCTTTCGCGGCCCGAGCCTGCCGTCCGGCGACATTGCGCGTGCCGAAGAGCGTCGCCTGGCCGCGCGCGATGTGGCCGATGCGCTGGACCTGCCGATCGGCAACGCGGTGGATTTCTGGACCGAAGCCTCGCTGTTTTCGGCCGGCGGCTATACCGCGTTGGTCTACGGCCCGGGCGACATCGCCCAGGCGCACACCGCCGATGAGTTCGTGACGCTGGAACAACTGCAGCGTTATACCGAATCGGTGCATCGCATCATCAACGGTTCCTGCTAAACCAACCTTTGCGCCTGGCGCTTCCTTCCTCTTTCGATCACGGCAATGTCCCTCCCAGCACAGCCCCACAAACAGACCCGTCAAACCATCGTGCGCCTGCTTTCGAGCATGGCCAGCGCGAAGGAAATCAGCCAGTACCTCAAGCGGTTTTCGCAGCTCGACGCCAAACGCTTTGCGGTGGTCAAGGTTGGCGGCGCGGTGTTGCGCGACGATCTGGAGGCACTGACGTCGTCGCTGTCGTTCCTGCAGGAAGTGGGGCTGACCCCGATCGTGCTGCACGGCGCGGGCCCGCAGCTGGACGCCGAACTGTCGGCCGCCGGCATCGAAAAGCAGACCGTCAACGGCTTGCGGGTGACCTCGCCCGAAGCGCTGGCGATCGTGCGCAAGGTGTTCCAGGCGTCCAACCTCAAGCTGGTGGAAGCGCTGCAGCAAAACGGCGCGCGCGCTACTTCCATCACCGGCGGCGTGTTCGAAGCCCACTACCTGGATCGCCAGACCTATGGCCTGGTGGGTGAGGTCAAGGCGGTGAATCTGGCACCGATCGAAGCCAGCCTGCAGGCCGGTTCGATCCCGGTGATCACCAGCCTGGGCGAAACGCCCAGCGGGCAGATCCTCAACGTCAATGCGGACTTTGCCGCCAACGAACTGGTGCAGGAGCTGCAGCCGTACAAGATCATCTTTCTCACCGGCACCGGCGGCCTGCTGGATGCCGATGGCAAGCTGATCGATTCGATCAACCTGTCCACCGAGTACGATCATCTGATGCAGCAGCCGTGGATCAACGGCGGCATGCGGGTGAAGATCGAACAGATCAAGGATCTGCTCGACCGGCTGCCACTGGAGTCGTCGGTGTCGATCACCCGGCCGGCGGATCTGGCCAAGGAACTGTTCACCCACAAGGGCTCCGGCACGCTGGTGCGGCGGGGCGAGCGCGTGCTGCGCGCCACGTCCTGGGACGAGCTGGATCTGCCGCGGCTCAAATCGCTGATCGAATCCAGCTTCGGCCGTACCCTGGTGCCGGACTATTTTTCCAACACCACGCTATTGCGTGCCTACGTCAGCGAGAACTATCGCGCCGCGGTCATCCTCACCGACGAAGGCCAGCTCGGCGAAGGCCGGCTGACCTATCTGGACAAGTTCGCCGTCCTCGACGACGCGCAGGGCGAAGGTCTGGGCCGGGCAGTGTGGAACGTGATGCGCGAGGAAACCCCGCAGCTGTTCTGGCGCTCGCGTCACAACAACCAGGTCAACATCTTCTACTACGCCGAATCCGACGGCTGCATCAAGCAGGAGAAGTGGAAGGTGTTCTGGTACGGGCTGGAGAACTTCGAGCAGATCCAGCACTGCGTGGCGCATTGCGCCACCCGTCAGCCGACCTTGCTGGGCTGAGCGCGATGACCTGGAGCCAATTGCCCTTGCTGTGGCGCGAGCTGCCCACGCTGCGCGGGCAGCATGCGACGCTGGAGCCCTTGCAGGCAGCGCACGTCGACGGCCTGCGTGCCGCGCTGGAAGACGATGCGTTGTCGCGGCTGTGGTACACCGCCGTGCCGGCACCGGCGCAGTTGGACGACTACCTGGCCGCCGCGTTGGCAGCGCAGGCCGAAGGCAGGATGCTGCCCTTCGTGGTGCGCAATGCGGCAGGCGAGATCGTCGGCTGCACCCGCTACTACGGGCTGGACGTGACGGTGCCCAGGCTGTCGATCGGCTACACCTGGTACGCCCCGCGTGTGCAGCGCACCGGCGTCAACACTGAAACCAAGCTGATGCTGCTGCAGCATGCCTTCGAAACGCTGGATTGCCTGAGCGTGGTGTTCGAGACCAGCTGGTTCAACCATCCCTCGCGCGCGGCCATTGCGCGGCTCGGTGCAAAGCAGGACGGGGTGCTGCGCAATCACGCCCGCCACGCCGACGGCACGCCGCGCGATACCGTGGTGTTCTCCATCATCGATACGGAATGGGCCGGGGTCAAACGCCACCTGCAGTTCCGCCTGGAAGCAAACGCATGAGTGTTCAAGCAACCACCACCATCGGCATTGTCGGTGCCCGCGGGCATACCGGTTCGGAATTGATCAAGCTGGTGGCGGCGCATCCGCATCTGCAGCTGGTCTTCGTGTCCTCGCGTGAACTGGCCGGGCAGGCGGTGGCCGACCACAACGACGGCTATCGCGGCGATCTGCGGTTCGAAAGTCTGGACGCCGACGCGGTGGCCGCCAAGGCGGCCGACGTGGTGATTCTGGCACTGCCCAATGGCAAGGCCGAACCGTTCGTGGCCGCGATCGATGCGTCCAGGCCGCAGACGCTGGTGATCGATCTATCCGCCGACTATCGCTTCGATCCGGCCTGGTATTACGGCCTGCCCGAACTCACCCGTACGCGTTATGCCGGGCAACGGCGCATCAGCAACCCGGGGTGCTACGCCACTGCCATGCAGCTGGTGATCGCACCGCTGCTGGATCAGCTGGCCGGCCCGCCGCAATGCTTCGGCGTGTCCGGTTATTCCGGCGCCGGCACCACGCCCTCTGACAAGAACAACCCCGAGCTGCTGGCCGACAACTTGATGCCGTATGCACTGACCAACCACATGCACGAGCGCGAAGTCTCCGCGCAGCTCGGCGTGCCGGTGGAATTCATGCCGCATGTGGCGCCGCATTTCCGTGGTATCACCATGACCGTCAATGCCTGGCTGCAGCAGCCGCTGACGCGCGAGCAGCTGGCGGCGCGCTACGCGCAGCGCTACGCCGATGAGCCGCTGATCGAGCCGGTGGACGAAGCGCCCTGGGTCAGCCGCATCGCCGGCCGGCACGGCGTGCAGATCGGCGGCATCACCCTGGCGCCCGGTAACAAGCGGGTGGTGGTGGTGGCGACGCTGGACAACCTGCTCAAGGGCGCGGCGACGCAGGCGATGCAGAACCTCAATCGTGCGCTGGGCTGGGACGAGCTGACTGCAATTCGTTGATGCCAGTCCCTCGCAAGAGCCCGCTCATCCATGTGCGGGGTTTTAAATCAGACGATGTATCTTGAGACGCTTTCCAATGACCAATCTGTTGTGGCAAAAACCCGGTGTGGCGGTGGACGCCAAGATCCAGGCCTTCCTGGCCGGCGACGACGTGATCCTGGACCGCGAGTTCTTCCTGTACGACATCGCTGCCAGCACGGCGCATGCGCAAGGCCTGCAGCACATCGGCATTCTGGGCGCCGACGAGCTGGCCGGTCTGCAGCGCGAGCTGGCGGTGTTGGCCGATGATTTCCGCAGCGGTGCATTCGTGCTGGACGAGCAGTACGAAGATTGCCATTCGGCCATCGAGGCGCGCCTGACCGAGCGCCTGGGCGATGCCGGCCGCAAGATCCATACCGGGCGCAGCCGCAACGACCAGATCCTGGTGGCCACGCGGTTGTGGTTGAAGGACAAGTTGCAGCGCGTGGCCGAGCTCAGTAGCGAGATCGCCAAGGTGGCGCTGGACCGCGCCCAGGCCGAGGCGGCGTTGCCGGTGCCCGGTTACACGCATATCCAGCGGGCGGTGGTGTCTTCGGCGGGGATGTGGTGGGCCGGCTGGGCCGAGGCCTTCATCGACAACGCGGTGCGCGCCAATGACACCTTGCAGCTGGTGGACAGTAATCCGCTCGGTACCGCGGCCGGTTACGGCGTCAATCTGCCGCTGGACCGCGCGCACACCACGGCCGCGTTGGGCTTCGCGCGGCTGCAGGTCTCGCCGATCTATGCGCAGCTCTCGCGGGGCAAGTACGAGCTGGCCGCGCTCGAGGCGCTGGGCAGCGCCACCCTGGACTTGCGGCGCATCGCCTGGGACCTGTCGTTGTTCACCAGTGGCGAGTTCGCGTTTGTCGCGTTGCCGGCGCAGTACACCACCGGCAGCTCGATCATGCCCAACAAGCGCAACCCCGATGTCATCGAATTGATGCGGGCCACCCACGCCAGTGTGGCGGCCTCACGAACCGAGATCGAACAACTGCTGTCGCTGCCGTCCGGTTATCACCGCGATCTGCAGAGCAGCAAGGGCGCCATCGTGCACGGTTTCGGCCGCGGCCTGGCCGCGCTGGAATTGCTGCCGGCCCTGCTGGCCAACCTGGAATGGCGCCCGGACAAGCTGCAGGCAGCGATCGATTCCGGCATGTACGCCACCGATGTGGCGGTGGAAGCCGCCGTGGCCGGGGTGCCGTTCCGCGATGCCTACAAGGCGGCCGCCGAAGCCTCGGACACTGCAGGGCAGGGGCGCACGCCGGAAGGCAGCCTGGCTGCGCGTGTCTCGCCCGGTGCGGCGGCGGACCTGAAGCTGGATGTGTTGCGGGCCCGCTGGCAGGCGCTGGTCTGATGGCCATGATCAGCACCGACACCGCCGAGCATTACCCCTGGGGGGAAGCCAGCGACGGTTGGCACCTGTTGCGCGACCCCAACCTGAGCGTGCTCGAAGAGCACATGCCGCCCGGCGCAGCCGAACTGCGTCACCGGCACAGCCGCGCGCGGCACTTTGTCTATGTGCTGGCTGGCGAAGTGATGCTGCAGCTGGACGGCGAGCAGCATGTGTTGCGCGCGGGACAGAGCCTGCATGTGCCGCCCGGTTCCACCCACCAGATGCACAATCTCTCCGACGAACAGGCGCGCTTTCTGGTGATTTCCACGCCGTTCGGTCGCAGCGAGGCAACACCCGACAAGGAGGCTGGCTGATGTCCATGCGGTATCTGGTGCTGGCGATGCGCAAGCCGCAGTTCCCGGCGGATGTGGTGGAGCCGCATCGCGCATTTCTCCAGGCGCTGCGGGAGGCCGGGCAGCTGGAGCTGACCGGTGGTTTCAGCGATGGCAGCGGCGGCGCCTACGTGCTGGTCAACGTGGACAGCCTAAAGCAGGCGCAGCAGATCGTGGCGCGCGATCCACTGGTGCTGCGCGATGCCTCCACGCTCACCGTCCACGAATGGAAAACGCACTGAGCCTCTCGCCACGATGACCACGCCTGCCACCACCTCGCCGTTTATCGAGCAAGCGCTGCCGCCATGGCGACGCGCAGTGCTCAAGGTCGGCAGTAGCCTGCTCGCCGCCGATGGCGGCGGTCTGTCGCCGCGCTTTGCGTTGGGGCTGGCGCAGTTCGTCTCGGCCAATCTGGCAGCCGGGCGTGAACTGGTGATCGTGTCCTCCGGCGCGGTGGCCGCCGGCCGCGCAATCCTGCCGAAGGCCGCCGAGATCGGTGCGCCGATCGCCGCGCGGCAGGCGCTGGCCGCGCTCGGGCAGGCGCAACTGATCGCACTGTGGCAGCGTTTTTTCGAACGCCCGGTGGCGCAGGTGTTGCTCACCCACGACGACCTGCGTAATCGCCGCCGTTACCTCAATGCGCGCGCCACCCTGGGCGAGCTGCTGCGGTTGGGTGCGCTGCCGGTGATCAACGAGAACGACACCGTGTCGGTGGACGAGCTCAAGCTGGGCGATAACGACAACCTGGCCGCGATCGTCGCTGCGCTGGTCGATGCCGATGCCTTGTTCATCGCTACCGATATCGACGGGCTATACAGCGCCGACCCGCGCAGCAACCCGTTGGCGCGCGCGCTCGACGAGGTGCCCGACCTCACGCCCGAGGTATTGGCGATGGCTGGCGGCAGCGGCAGCAGCGTGGGCACCGGTGGCATGCGCACCAAGCTGGAAGCCGCCGCCAAGGCCGGCGCGGCCGGTATCGAAACCTATCTGTTCAATGGACGCAGTGGCGAGGTGGTGCGCGGGCTGGCACAGGACCGCCTGCGCGGCACCCGCATCCACGCCGCGCGCACGCGCATTGCCGCACGCAAGTACTGGCTGCGGCACGCACCGGTGGAAGCCGGCGCGATCCTGATCGATGCGGGTGCGGCCACCGCACTCAGCGACAAGGGCGCCTCGCTGCTGCCGGGCGGCGTAGCCGGTGCGCAAGGCGATTTCCGTCGCGGCGACATGGTGGAGATCCGCCTGCGCGATGCCGGTGGGGAGCACTGTCTGGCGCGCGGGGTCAGCCAATACTCGGCGCTGGACATCCGTCGCATCGCCGGCCGCCATTCGCGCGAGATCGACAGCGTGCTGGGATACAGCTACGGCGAGAACGTGGTGCACCGCGACGACCTGGTGCTGTTGTAGCGGGGAATCGAGAATCGGGAGTTGGGAATCGCAACAACGTTTCCAGCTGACTTTCCCGCTGCCGATGTCGTCGCAGTAAAGTGGTGGCGCCCGCTTTTACCCTTCCCGATTTCCCACTCCCGATTCCCCCAATGACCATCAAATCCCTCGCCCTGCAATGTCGTGATGCCGCACAGGTGCTTTCGCAGCTTTCCGCGCAGGCCAAGCAGGATCTGCTCGAGGCGATGGCTGCCGCGCTGGAAACCGATGCGGTGTTGATCCTTGCCGCAAACGCGCGCGATCTTGAGGCTGCCCGCGCCAAGGGCACTGGCACGGCCATGCTGGATCGGCTGGCACTGGACGACACCCGCCTGGCCGGCATCGCTGCCGCGCTGCGTGAGGTGGCGCAACTGCCTGATCCGGTCGGCCAGGTCACCCGCGACGACATCCGCCCCAACGGCATCCGCGTGCAAAAGGTGCGCGTGCCGCTGGGCGTGATCGCGATGATCTACGAAGCGCGCCCCAATGTGACTGCCGATGCGGCGGCGCTGTGCATCAAGGCCGGCAACGGCGTGATCCTGCGGGGTGGTTCGGAAGCGATCCATTCCAACACCGCGATCGCGCAGGCGTTGCAGCATGCCTTGCGTGCGGCCGATGTCCCTGAAGCAGCATTGACGCTGGTACAGGATCTGCGCCGCGAGACCATGCTGGAGCTGCTGCAGCTCAGCGACATCGTCGACCTGGCGATCCCGCGCGGTGGCGAGGGCCTGATCCGCTTCGTTGCCGAGCACGCACGCGTGCCGGTGATCAAGCACTACAAGGGCGTCTGCCATCTGTTCGTAGACGCTTCGGCCGACCTGGAGCTGGCGGTGCGCCTGCTGGTCGATGGCAAGGCAAGTCGCCCGTCGGCCTGCAACGCGCTGGAAACCCTGCTGGTGCACGCGGATATCGCCGAGCGCTTCCTGCCTGCCGCCGCCGCCGCGTTGCGCGCGCGCAACGTCGAACTGCGTGGCGATGCAGCAACACGCGCAGTGCTGCCGGAGATAGCGCTCGCCACCGAAGACGATTACGCCGCCGAATTTCTGGATCTGATCCTGGCTATCCGCGTGGTGCCGGACCTGGACACCGCGCTGGCGCACATCCGCCGGCACGGTTCGGATCACACCGAAGTGATCGCCACCCAGGACGCCGCCAACGCCAGTAGGTTCGTACAGTCGCTGCGCTCGGCGGTGGTGATGGTCAATGCCTCCTCGCGGTTTTCCGATGGTGGCGAACTTGGCCTGGGCGCGGAGATCGGCATTTCCACCACGCGCCTGCATGCGTATGGGCCGATGGGCCTGGAGGCCCTCACCGTGGAGCGTTTCGTGGTGCGTGGCGAGGGGCAAGTGCGGCACTGACGCCGTCGGCGGTGGCGTTGGCGTGGCGCTCGTCTGCGCCGGTAGGCAGGTCCGTGCGCATTGCTGGGGTTAGGCGCTGCGGTTAGCTCCCTACGGAGGTGGTTGGCCGCAGCTACCGCGACACGGAGCCGCAGCGGAGCCGCAGATACCCAAACAGCTAGCGGTAGCACGGCCGCTGCAATGCGCATCGCAATGATTGGCGTGTGCGCCGCACGTTCCAGGTCCGTGGAGCTCGCCACCACCGCAGGACAGGGGGCAGTCGCCGGTAGCGCCGCCTGGCCGTCAGTCAAGCACTGCGTCAGTCATGCCGCTGCACGCCGTAACCACGACCTTTGACACTCCCCTGGCGGCCCGGCCCCTGCCTACAGTCGGCAGTTGCCCCCGTGCTATCTGGAGTCTGTCGATGCGCCGTCTTGCCGCCTGCCTGCTCGCCACTGCCATTGCCGCCGCCACCGGCAGTGCCTTCGCCCAGACCTCGGCGATGACGCCGGACATCACCGGCAAGCCCTTCGTGGCGCCCGACGCGGCCAACGACTACATCAAGCGCGAGGTGATGATCCCGATGCGCGATGGGGTGAAGCTGCACACCGTGATCGTGCTGCCCAAGGGCGCACGCCATGCACCGATGGTGCTGACGCGCACGCCCTACGACGCCAGTGGCCGTAGCGAGCGCCTGGCCTCGCCGCATATGAAGGATCTGCTGCCGCCCGGCGACGACATCTTCGTGGAGGGCGGCTACATCCGCGTGTTCCAGGACGTGCGCGGCAAGTACGGCTCCGAGGGCGACTACGTGATGACCCGCCCGCTGCGTGGCGCGCTCAATCCCAGCGAGGTGGACCATGCCACCGATGCGTGGGACACCATCGACTGGCTGGTCAAGAACGTTGCCGAATCCAACGGCAAGGTCGGCATGATCGGCTCGTCCTACGAAGGCTTCACCGTGGTGATGGCGCTGACCAACCCGCATCCGGCGTTGAAGGTGGCGGCGCCGGAAAGCCCGATGATCGATGGCTGGATGGGCGACGACTGGTTCAATTACGGCGCCTTCCGCCAGGTCAACTTCGACTACTTCACCGGCCAGCTCAGCAAGCGCGGCAAGGGCGTCGGCATTCCGCGGCAGGGCCACGACGACTACAGCAACTTCCTGCGTGCCGGCTCGGCCGGCGACTTCGCCAAGGCCGCCGGCCTGGAGCAGTTGCCGTGGTGGCACAAGCTCACCGAACACGCCGCCTACGATGCGTTCTGGCAGGAGCAGGCGCTGGACAAGGTGATGGCGCGCACGCCGCTGAAGGTGCCCACGATGTGGCTGCAGGGGCTGTGGGACCAGGAAGACATGTGGGGCGCGATCCACAGCTATGCGGCGATGGAGCCGCGCGACAAAAGCAATACGCTCAACTATCTGGTGATGGGCCCGTGGCGGCATAGCCAGGTGAACTACGATGGCAGCTCCCTGGGCGCTTTGAACTTCGATGGCGACACCGCGCGTCAGTTTCGCCGCGATGTCTTGCGCCCGTTCTTCGACCACTACCTGGTGGATGGCGCGCCCAAGGCGAGCACGCCGCCGGTGTTCATCTACGACACCGGCGAGAACCGCTGGGATCGCCTGCAGTCCTGGCCGCGCAGTTGCGCCAAGGGCTGTGCGTCGCCGAGCAAACCGCTGTATCTGCAGGCCGGCGGCAAGCTGTCGTTCGACAAGCCCGCTGCAGGGCAGAGCGCGTTTGAAGAGTACGTGTCCGACCCCGCCAAGCCGGTGCCGTTCGTGCCGCGCCCGGTGGATTTTGGCGACCGCAGCATGTGGACCACCTGGCTGGTGCACGACCAGCGTTTTGTGGACGGGCGCCCGGATGTGCTGACCTTCGTCACCGAGCCGCTGACCGAACCCCTGCAGATCGCCGGCGCACCGGAAGTGCATCTGCAGGCCTCCACCAGCGGTAGCGACAGCGACTGGGTGGTGAAGCTGATCGATGTGTACCCGGACGAGATGGCATCCAGTCCCAAGATGGGTGGCTACGAGTTGCCGGTGTCGCTGGCGATCTTCCGCGGGCGCTACCGCGAGAGTTTCAGCGCGCCCAAGCCGCTGGCGGCCAATCAGCCGCTGGCGTTCGAGTTCGGCCTGCCCACCGCCAACCACACCTTCCAGCCCGGTCACCGGGTGATGGTGCAGGTGCAGTCCAGCCTGTTCCCGCTCTACGACCGCAACCCGCAGACCTACGTGCCGAACATTTTCTTCGCCAAGCCGGGCGACTACCAGAAGGCCACCCAGCGGGTCTACGTGACGCCCGAGCAGCCCAGCTACATCACTCTGCCGGTGCGCTGACCGCACGGGCGCCGCGTACCGGCGGCGCCCAGCTGTCTTCCAGCAACTGTGGGCGGCAGGCCACCCAGGCCGCCACCAGCTGGATCAGGATGCAGATCACCAGGAACACGAACGGCGAGGTCCAGCCGCCGCGGTGCGCATGCAGCCAGCCGAACAGGAACGGCCCCAGGCAGCTCATCGCATACCCCATGCCCTGCGAGAACCCGGACAGCGCAGCCGAGCCGGCGGCGGTGCGGCTGCGTTGGTTCACCAGCACCAGCGCCAGCGGGAAGGTGCTGGGCCCCAATCCGAGCAAGGTGACCCACAGCACCGGCGCCGCCAGCGGTGCCCACCACAGGCCCGCGAACGCGAGCAGATGGCAGGCCGCACACACCAGCACGATCGGGAACGGGTTGCGCATGCGCACCGCCAGCGCCGGCATGGTCAACGCGCCGACCATGCCCAATGCCGAAAACAGCGCAACCATGGTGCCGCCGAAGGCGGGCGAGGCACCGGCCTCGCGCAGCAGCGTGGGCAGCCAGGTGAACATCGAATAGGTCACCAGCGAGGTCATGCCGAAGGTCACCGCCATGCTCCAGCCAAGCGCGGTGCGCGCGACCCGTCCTTCGGCTTCGGGGGTCGGGGTGACCGGAGCCGGGCCGGTGGCGCGCAGGCGTCCCGAATGGGTCTGCACCAGCGCCCAGGCGGCCAGCGCCAGCAACGCCGGCAACACCCACACCACCATCGAGCTGCGCCAGCCCAGCGCATCGGCCACCGGCACCGCCAGCAACGCCGGCAGCAGGGTGCCCACCTGCAACACGGTGATGTAGAGCGTGCTGACCCGGCCCACGCGTTCGCCGAAATAGCGTTTCACCAGCGGCGGCAGCACCACATTGCCCATGCCCATGCCGGCCAGCGCCACCAGCGAACCTGACAGTAACCCGCCGGTGCCCGGCAACAGCGGGCGCAGCACCAGCCCAAGCGTGGCCAAGGCCATCGACAGCAGCGCGGTACGTACTAGTCCGAGGCGGCGCAGGACCGCAGGGGTGGCGACGCCGGTCAACGCAAACGCAGCGGTGGGCAACATGCCCAGCGCGCCCATGGTCGGCGCACCGAAGGCGTACTCATCGGCGATGCGTTCCAGCAGCGGCGTCAGCGAGGTCACCGCGGTGCGCAGGTTGAACGCAGAAAGCAGAATGGCAGCCAGCACCAGGCCGCGACCACGCAACTGGGCGGACGGGGAGGCGGTGGCAGTGACAACAGACATGCAAGGACCATCCGCACCGTGCACATCCGTGCAGCGGCGCCTGAAAACACAAAACCGGCGCGAGGCCGGTTTTGTGTTTTGAAACTGGTCGGGGAGACAGGATTCGAACCTGCGACCTCTACGTCCCGAACGTAGCGCTCTACCAGACTGAGCTACACCCCGAAGGAGCCGCGTATGTTACACAGGGAATGCGGAATCGACAAGCATCTGCCGCAACTATTTTTCAATGCGGCGGTTGGCTGCGCTCCGGCTCGCGTGCCTCGAACCACATGCCGTTGAGCACGGCGGCCAGTGCAGCCAGTCCGGTGCCAAGAATCCAGGCGAAATACCACATCGGTGTGCTCCTTGAAGTCGATGAAAGCGGGATGGCGAGCCGCCGCGGCAACGCACGCGCAGTGCCGCAGCGGCGCGACTCAGTACGCGTTGGGATTGGCCGACACTTCGTCGGCAGTGACCTTGCCGCGCAGCACGCGGTACACCCATGCGGTATAGGCCAGGATGATCGGCATGAACACGGTAGTGGCCAGCAGCATGATCCATAACGTGAGCCGGCTGCTGGAGGCATCCCACAGCGTCAGGCTTGCGCTTGGGACGGTGGAGGAGGGCAGCAGAAACGGAAACAGCGCAAAGCCCACGGTGAAGATGATGCCGACGATGGCGCTGCCGGAGGCGATGAATGCCAGGCCGCCGCGGCGGGCGCGCAACAACACTGCGCTCATCGCCAGGCCGAGCAGGCCCACCAGTGGCGCCAGCAATGTCGCCGGCATGCTGCTGTAGTTGTGCAGCCAGCCACCGGCAGCGGTGAGTGCGGCGGTCTTGGCCAGCGGATTGGTCTGCGCATCGGTTGCCAGCACCGATGTCACTGCATAACCGGGCAAACCAAGTGCCACCCAGGCGCCGGCCGCGGCGAACAGCAGCGCTGCACACATTGCCGCGCTGCTGCCCAGGCGCGCCGCCCGTTCGGCCACCGGGCCATCGGTCTTGAGCACCAGCATCGCCGCACCGTGGGCCAGCAGCATCGACACGCTGAGCAGGCCGGCCAGCAGTGCGAAGGGCGTCAACAGCCCGAACAGATTGCCGGTGTAGAACGTGCGCATGCTGTCGTCGAAATGGAATGGCACGCCCAGCAGCACGTTGCCCACTGCCACGCCCATGATCAGCGCGGGAATGAAGCCGCCGACGAACAGGGCCCAGTCCCAGCTGTCGCGCCACCGTTGATCGGCCAGCTTGCCGCGGAACTTGAAGCCCACCGGGCGCAGGATCAACGCGAACAGGATCACGAACATCGCCAGGTAGAAGCCGGAAAAACTCACCGCATACAGCGGCGGGAATGCAGCGAAGATCGCGCCGCCGCCCAGGATCAGCCACACCTGGTTGCCTTCCCAGACCGGGCCGACGGTATTGATCACCAGCCGGCGCTGCGCATCGTCCCTGGCAACGAATGGCAACAGTGCGCCAACGCCGAGGTCGAAGCCGCCCATCACCGCATAGCCGGACAGCAGCACGCCCAGCAGCACCCACCAGATCACGCGCAAGGTGGCGTAGTCGAGTAAAACGAAATCCATGATGTCTCTCCTGCGATTACGGGGCGCTGCCGGCGACAGCGCCAGTGCTCAGCGATGCGGTGCGTGCGCGTACGTCGTGCACCGGGTTGGACGGGAACACCACATCCGGCCCCTTGCGGATGGTCTTCAACGACAACTTGATCGCGATCACCAGCAGCGTGGTGTACAGCGCGGTGAAGCCCACCAGGGTCAGCACGATCTCGTACAGATCCAGCCCCGACGCTGCATAGAAGGTGGGCAGCACGCCTTCCACCGCCCACGGCTGGCGGCCGTACTCGGCCACGAACCAGCCGCATTCGATCGCGATCCACGGCAGCGGCAAGGTCCATAGCGCCAAGCTCAGGAACCAGCGCTTTTCCTGGAAGTTGTGCTTGCAGGCGAACCAGAACGCCACTGCAAAAAAGGCGATCAGATAGATGCCGATGGCGGCCATGATGCGAAAGGTCCAGAACAGCGGCAGGACGCGCGGCACGGTGTCCATGGCCGCCTGCGCGATCTGCTCGGGCGTGGCGTTGCCGATGTCGTCGCGATAACGCTTGAGCAGCAGGCCGTGGCCCAGGTCCTGCCAGTGCGCATCGAACACCTTGCGCGCATCGGCATCGTGCTTGTCGGCACGAATGCGCTGCAGCGCGCCGTAGGCGATCTGCCCGCCGCGGATGCGGTGCTCGGCGCGTTCCACCAGTTCCATGATGCCGGGGATCGGCGTATCCAGCGAGCGGGTGGCGATCAGGCCCATCAGGTAGGGAATCTTGACCGCGTAATCGTTGCGATGGGTCTGCTGGTTGGGAATGCCGAAGGCGGTGAAGTCGGCCGGTGCGGCTTCGGTCTCCCACATCGCTTCGATCGCAGCCAGCTTCATCTTCTGGTGTTCGTTGGCCGCGTAGCCGCTTTCATCGCCCAGCACCACCACCGACAACGACGACAGCAGGCCGAATGCCGCGGCCACCGCGAACGAGCGGCGGGCCATGTCCAGGTGTTTGCCGCGCAGCAGGTAGAACGCGCTGATCGACATCACGAACACCGCACCGAGCACGTAGCCGGCACTGACGGTGTGCACGAACTTGGCCTGCGCCACCGGGTTGAACAGCACCGCCATGAAATCCACCACCTCCATGCGCATGGTGTCCGGGTTGAACACCGCGCCGGTGGGGTTCTGCATCCAGCCGTTGGCGATCAGGATCCACAGCGCAGAGAAATTGCTGCCCAGCGCCACCAGCCAGGTGGTGATCAGGTGTTGCACCTTGCTCAGGCGATTCCAGCCCAGGAAGAACAGGCCCAGGAAGGTCGCTTCCAGGAAGAACGCCATCAGCCCTTCGATCGCCAGCGGCGCGCCGAAGATATCGCCCACGTAATGGCTGTAATACGACCAGTTCATGCCGAACTCGAACTCCATCACGATGCCGGTGCCGACACCCATGGCGAAGTTGATGCCGAACAGCACGCCCCAGAACATGGTCATGCGCCGCCAGATCGGCTTGCCGGTCATGACGTAGACGCTTTCCATGATGCCGAGCAGGAACGACAGCCCCATGGTCAGCGGCGGGAAGATGAAGTGGTACATCGCGGTGACTGCGAACTGCAGCCGCGACAGTTCAACAACTGTCGAATCGATCATGGCGAGCGGGCCTGGTTGGGTGTCGATGAAGGAGTTAGGCGGATCATCTGCGCTTGCCGCGCCATGCGCGTTGATCCAAATCAATGCGGCCCGCACACGGTGCGGCACACTGTCCATCCCGATAGGGGAAGGAGGCGACTTACAATCGCCCGCAATGAGCAGTCTTCGGAACGCAATGTGAGTCAGCCCAGCGCACGCGCCAGCGAAACGCCCGCCCAGCGCCGTCAGCGCGGCCAATGGCTGGACGCACTGGCCGCAGCGGCCACGCGATCACGCCGCCTGGCCGGCATGGCGTTGGCGTTGTCGGGCGTCTTGCTGCTGGCACAGGCTGCCGCCATCGCCTGGTTGCTGCAGGCGGTGCTGGTACAGCATCTGGCACTGCTGCAGTTGCGCGAGGTGGCTGCCGGCCTGTTGTTGGCGGTGCTCGGCCGTGCCCTGCTGACGGCCTGGGCGCAGTCGTTGGCCGGCGAGGTGGCCGATGTCGCCAAACGGGAGTTGCGTGCGCGCATCGCCCGCCGCCTGGTGCAGCACGGGCCGGTGTGGCTGCGCCGGCAACGCAGTGGCGAGCTGGGCGAACTGAGCCTGGCGCACACCGATGCGCTGGAAGGCTATTTCGTCGGTTATCAGCTGGCGCGAACCGAAATGCTGCTGGTGCCGCCGCTGATCCTGATCGCGGTGTTCTCGGTCGATTGGGTGGTGGGCCTGGTGCTGCTGCTGACCGCGCCGCTGATTCCGTTCTTCATGATGCTGGTGGGCTGGGGCGCCGAGGCGGCCGGCCGCGAGCAATTGCGCGAGCTGGCCCGCATGGGCGGGCATTTCGCCGACCGCCTCAAGGGCCTGGGACTGCTGCGTGTGTATGGCCGCGGCCAGGCCGAGCTGAGCGGCATTGCCGCCGCGGCCGAAGGCGTGCGCGAGCGCTCGCTGAAAGTGCTGCGTATCGCCTTCCTGTCGTCCACCGTGCTGGAGTTCTTCGCCTCGGTGAGCGTGGCGATCATTGCCTTGTACTTCGGCCTGAGCTATCTGGGCATGCTGGATCTGCACGGCCTGCCTACGCTGGGCGCCGGCATGTTCTGCCTGTTGCTGGCGCCGGAATTCTTCGCACCATTGCGGCGGCTGGCCGCGCATTATCACGATCGCGCCAATGCGCTGGCCGCGGTGGCCGAGTCCGAGCGCTTGCTGGAAGGGTTTGCGGACAACGCCGCCATCGCCATCGCCATCGCCGTCGCATTGCCGCTGCCTGCTGCGGCCGAGGCGGCGCAGGCGCAGATGCCCTTGCTGCAGGCGCGCGAACTGGCCTTGCGTCCTCCTGGCGCGCCGCAGGTGGTGGTCGAGCGGTTCTCGGTGGTGCTGGAACCCGGGCAGCGGGTGGCGGTGATCGGCGCCAGCGGCAGCGGCAAGAGCACGCTGCTGGAAGGCCTGGCCGGCTGGCTCACCCCGCAAGCGGGCAGCGTGGTGCTGCGCCCCGGTGCGCGGGTGGGCTATGCCACGCAACGGCCGTATCTGTTCCACGGCAGCATTGCCGACAATCTGCGCCTGGCCGACCCGCAGGCCAGCGACGCGCGGCTGCATGCCGTGGCCGAGGCTGCGCAGGTCATGCGCTTTGCCGCGCACCTGCCGGAGGGCCTGCATACGGTGATCGGCGAGCGCGGGTTCGGGCTCTCCGGTGGTGAAGCGCGTCGCGTTGCGCTGGCGCGGCTGCTGCTGCGCGAGCCAGAGGTGTTGCTGCTGGACGAGCCCACCGCCTTCCTCGACCCGGACACGGAAGCTGCGCTGCTGCGCACGCTGGGTGTGTTCGCGCGCGGCCGTGCAGTGGTGCTGGCCACGCATAGCGCGGCGGTGATGGCCTGGGCCGATACGGTGATCGACCTGCGTGGGGCGAGCGTCACGGTGGGGTCGCCATGAGCGCGGCACACCACGACCGTCTGCGCGATGTGTTCGCCCGGCATGCCTGGCGGCTGGGGCTGTCGGCACTGCTGGTGCTGGTCACCCTGCTGGCGGGGGTGGGCCTGCTGGCCTTGTCCGGCGCGTTCCTGACCGCCGCCGCCCTGGCCGGCGTGGTCGGCATGGGCGCCGGCTTCAATTTCTTTTCGCCCTCGGCCGGTATCCGCGCACTGACGTTCGCGCGCATCGTGTCGCGCTACGGCGAGAAACTGATCGGCCACGATGCCACCTTGCGCATCGCCCGCGATCTGCGCGTGTGGTTCTTCCGCCGCGCCTTGCCGCTGGCACCGGGGCGCCTGTCGGCCACGCGCACCGGCGATCTGCTGGCGCGGCTGATGTCGGACATCGGCGAGGTCGATGGCGTGAGCGTGCGTGCGCTGGCGCCGCTGGCGGCACTGCTGGGCATCTGGGTGGCCGGCGTGGTTGCCGCCGCGTTGATCCATCCACCCGCGGCGCTGGTGTTGCTGGCGCTGGGTGTGGCGATCGGCGGGCTGGTGCCGTGGCAGGTGGCACGCGGCGGCGCGCAGCGCGAACGGCTGCGCGCGCAGCAGCGCACGCAATTGCGGACCCGGGCATTCGAGGGCCTGGAAGGCGCGGCGGATCTGGCTGCCGTCCACGCCCAGGACGCCTGGCTGCAACAGGTCGATGCGGACGCTGCGGCGCTGATGGACGGCGATCGCCTGCAGCGCCGGCGCTTGATCACCGGCAACCTGCTGCATGCGCTCTGTGGCGGCATCGGGCTGGCCGGCATGGTGTGGCTGGCACTGCGCGCCGCCGAACTGGGATCGATCACCGCCGAACTGGCGGCCGCGCTGGTGTTTCTCACCATGGCCCTGCTGGAGGTGTCGGCCGGCGCCGGGTTGGCCTTGCAGGCACTGCAGAGCGCGCGCGTGGCGGCCGGGCGGCTGCAGGCCATCGTCGATCAGGCGCCCTCGGTCAGCGACCCGGTGCAGCCCGCCGAGGTGCCGCGTACGGGCACGCTGCAGCTGCAACAGGTGTGCTTCGCCTGGCCCGGTAGCGTGCGTCCGCTGCTGCGCGGAGTCGACCTGCGCCTGGCAGCGGGCGAGCGCATCGCCATCAGCGGCGACAGCGGCAGTGGCAAGAGCACCTTGTCGGCGCTGCTGCTGCGGTTGTGGGATCCGCAGGCCGGGCAGGTCAGCTACGCGGGCATCGATCTGCAGCGATGTGCGCAGGCGCACTGGCATCAGCGCATTGCCTGGTTGCCGCAGCATGCGCCGGTGTTTGCAGGCAGCGTGCGCGAGAACCTGCTGATCGGCGACGCCGCCGCCAGCGACGCCGCGCTGTGGGCGGTGCTCGCCCAGGTGCGTCTACGCGACTGGGCCAGTGCGCAGAACGGGCTGGAGACCTGGGTTGGCGAGAACGGTGCCACGCTGTCTGCCGGCCAGGCGCGCCGTCTGGCGCTGGCGCGCGCCTTGCTGCGCGATGCGCCCATCCTGCTGCTGGACGAGCCCACCGACGGGCTGGATGTGGATACCGCCCACGCCTTGCTGCTGGATCTGGCCGCCGCGCTCGGCGAGCGCAGCCTGGTGATGATCACCCACGACAGCGTGCCTGCCGGTGTGGTGCACCGGCATTACCGCATGCGTGATGGAACGCTGCAGCCGCTGGAGTGAGCAGCCTCGCCATGGCTGCGTCTTGCAGCGGCTAATCGAGCAAAGCGCGCAGTCGTCAGCTGGGCGTGGATGGCGCGCTCGGATCCCGTTGGACGCGTGGGACATGCCGCACCGCGTGCCGGCCGCGCCTGCATCGCGGCTGCGCAGGCGTGTTGTCAGCCACTCACAAGCGCAGGCATGGCGCGCTTCAGCGCGTCAGATACACCGCCCAGGCCAGGGCCGCGGCATTGGCGAGCGCGCTGACCCAGAACGCGATCTGGAACGAAGTCTTGACGGTCTTGTGCCGGAACAGCGATTGCGCCAGCAGCGCGCCGGGCCAGCCGCCGAGCAATGCGATGGCATGCAGGGTGGCTTCGGGGGTGCGGCGCTGGCCGCGCGTGGCTGCGGTCTTGTCCAGCCGATAGGCGATCAGCGCGGCAATGCTGGTTGCCGCGTACCAGAGCGCAATCACAGCCGGCAGCCGCTCTGCGAGTACCAGACCGAGCATGCCGACCGCGAACAGGCCGGCCAGCAGCCGGCGCGGCAGTAGGCTGCTGGCGGTTTGCGAGGGGCCTGATCTGGGTCTGGATGTGGCTCTGGACCTGGCAATCAGCAGGCGTCCAGAAAGGCGCGGACCGCCGGGCCGAAGCGTGCGAAGTCCACCAGGAAGGCGTCGTGGCCTTGCGGCGAATCCAGGCCGATGAAGCGGGCATCGGTACCGCCGGCGCGCAGGCCATCGGCGATCTGTTCCTGTTGCTGCACCGGGAACAGGATGTCGGTGTTGGCGCCGATCGACAGCGCACGCGCGATGCGGATGCGCGACAGGCCGGCCAGCACCTCGCCATCGCTGGAGCCCTGACTCGCCGACGCGTTGCCAACAGGCGCGCCGGCGTCGCGGGCGCCAGCCAATGGCGCCTGTGTGCTCGGAGCCGGCTCGGCGTAATCGGCCAGATCGAACCAGTCCATCGAGCGGCTCAGGTACAGATAGCAGTTGGGATCGAAGAAGCGCACGAAGCGGCGCGCGTGGCCTTCCAGATAGCTCTCCACCTGGAATTCCAGCCCGAACGGATCGTCGTCGGCCTGTTCGGAATCCAGCCGCACGCGGCCGAAGCGGCCATCCCATTCCAGCGCCGAGCGATAGGTGATTACGCCCAGTTTGCGTGCCATGCGCATGCCCGATTCCGGGTAGCTAGTGTCGTCGTAATGGCCGCCGTTCCAGTTGGGGTCCAGCCGGATGGCTTCACGCTGCAGCGAGCGGATGGCGATGGAAAACGGCAAGGCCTGCGCGCTGCCGGAGATGTTGATATGGCTATGTGCGATGCCGGGATGGCGCAGCAGCAGCGCCAGCGCGGTCATGCCGCCCATCGAGTTGCCGATCAGGCAGGCCAGTTGTTCGATGCCTAGCGCGCGCACCACATCGGCGGCGGCATCGGCCACGTCTTCGATCGACAGATCCGGAAAGCGCAGCCGATAGCGCTCGCCGGTGGCCGGATCGATCGAGGCCGGCCCGGTCGAACCCTTGCAGCTGCCCAGTGAATTGACGCAGACCACGAACCAGCGCGTGGTATCGATCGGCTTGCCCGGCCCCAGCATCGCCTCCCACCAGCCCGGTTCCGGGTTGGCCTGGTTGGCGGCGGCATGCGCATTGGGCGACAGCCCGGTGACGATCAGCAGCGCATTGCTGCGATCGGCGGCCAGCGTGCCCCAGGTTTCATACGCGATGCGCGCCTGATGCAGGGCGCCGCCGCGCTTCATCGGAAACGGCGAGGGCAGGGCGTGGAACAGGCTGCCGGTGGGGATGAATTCGGTCATTGGCTGGGAATCGGGAATCGGGAATCGGGAATCGGGAATCGGGAGGAGCGGTTGGCTGTGCTCTTGTAGTGCGAGTCAAACCGCCTGGTGCAGCATGGTGGACTGGTTGACGCACGCAGGATCAGCGTCCGATCACCAGCTCCACGGGGGCGTTGGCCGGCAGTTGCACGGTGATCGGCGTGCTTTCCACATCGTCGGCCTGGCGCATCGCGTTGCCGCTGCGCGACAGCCGCGCCAGCACCTGCACGTTGTCCAATGACGACAGGGCGCGGGTGGGCATCGGGCTGTCGCCGTCGTCCAGGGTGACGGTCAGCGGCAATTCGCTGAGGGCATGTTTTTCCACTGCCACCGGCATCGGAGTGTCGGCTGATCGGGCGATCACGAACACGCTGGTGTCGCCGGGCAGCGCGGTGCGTTTGGCGAATTCCGCATCCAGAGCGATGCGCACGCTGATGCGTTTGCCGGCCGCCGCATCGGCGCCGCTCTCGGCTGCCGGCAGCGCTGCCAGCCCGGCTTCCCGGCGTGCGGTGTTGATCTGCTCGAGCAGGCCAGGGCGAGTGCTGGCGTCGACCACCTGCAGCAATGGCTCCCAGGTGGCGCTGGCTTTGGCCGGCTGGCCAGCCTGGCGCTGCACCACGCCCAGAAACCAGCGTGCGCGCTGGTGGTCCGGCTGCACGCTGAGCGCATGCTCGAGCAGGCGCAGCGCCTGCGGATCCGGGCGCCCGCTGTCGTCGGCAAGCATGCGCGCTTGCGCGGCCGCCACCAGCACGTCCGGTTCGTCCGGCCGCAGCGCCACCGCGCGCGCAAAGGCGTCGCGGGCCTCGGCGAATTTCTGCTGGCTGGACAGCGAACGTCCCAGCAGCACCCAGCCTTCAGCCTGGTCGGGATTGCGCGCCAGGGCTGCGCGCAGCTGCACGATGGCCTCATCCAGCGTGCGTGGCGTGTCAGGGCGGTTGGCGGCCAGCTCGATCGCGCCCGGCGTGCCCACCAACCAGTACAACGCTGCACTGGCGGCCAGCAGCAGCGCCGCCACGCTGGCGGCCAGCCCGCGCGTCTGCCGCCACAGTGGCCGCAACGCCACACCAACGGCCAGCAGTGCAACGACCACCACCGCAATCACGAAACCGACCATCACCACTCCTGCTCGTCGGGCGGCAGCGCGGGCGCGGTGGCGCTGCGGCGGCGTACCACCATGACCACTGCCGTGCCGCCCAGCAGCAACACCAGCAACGGACCGAACCACAGCAGCCAGGTGCGCGATTCCACCTGCGGGCGATACAGCACGAACTCGCCATAGCGGGCGACCAGGAACTGCCGGATCTGCGTATCGCTTCGGCCCTGCTGCATCAGCGCCAGCACTTCGCGGCGCAGATCCTGCGCGATTTGCGCGTTGGAATCGGCCAGCGACTGGTTCTGGCATTGCACGCAGCGCAGCTCGGCGGTCAGCGCGTGGAAGCGCGCTTCCTCGGCGGCGGAACGGTAATGCGGCGGCGCGTGATCGCCCACCGGCTGGGCCACGGCCAGCCAGGGGAGCAGCAGCAGCGTCAGCAGCCAGGCGCGGCTCATGGCTTGGCGTGCAGGTCCGGGGCGGCGGTGGGCGAGCGTTCAATCCGGCTCAATGCCGGAATCAGCTGGGTGTCGATGATGGATTGGGTGAGCATGCCGCTGTACTTCCAGCGCACCACGCCGCGCCCGTCGACCAGAAAGGTTTCCGGCGCCGCCGCAATGCCGAAGTCGATGGCGGTGCGCCCGTCGACATCGGCCACCACCAACAGATACGGATTGCCCAGTTGTTCGAGCCAGCGCAAGGCGTCGGCGCGCTCGTCCTTCCAGTTGTAGCCGATCACGCGCACCCGCTTGGTCAGCGCAAACTTGCTCAGCACCGGGTGTTCTTCGCGGCAGGCCGGGCACCAGCTGCCCCACACATTGATGATGTAGGGCGCGCCGCGCAGCTCACGCGCGTGCACCACGATGCTGGGGTCGTGCAGCAACGGCAGCGCGAACTCCGGCGCCGGCTTGCCGATCAGCGCCGAGGGCAGGGCATCGCGATCGTCCTGACCGGAGCGCACCACCGCATAGACCAATAGTGTCGCCAGGGCGAGCAGCAGCACGATGGCGCCCACGAGTACCGCAGTGGGCAGGCGGGGCGAGCGTGACTCAGACATCTTGGATCTCCGCAGGACGACGAAAACGCCGGTCGGCCGCGGTGACCAGGCCGCCAAGCGCCATCAGCAGCGCTCCCAGCCAGATCCAGCGCACGAACGGTTTGAGGTGGACGCGCACCGCCCAGGCCTGGTTGCCCAGCGGTTCGCCAAGGGCGACATACAGGTCGCCAAACGGACCTGGGCGGATCGCCGCCTCGGTCAGGGTCTGTCCGCCGCTGGCGTAGCGGCGTTTTTCGGCATGCAGCATGCCAACCGGCACATCGTCCTTGAACACCTGCAGGTTGGCGCGGTCGGACAGGTAATTCGGCCCGCGCAGTGCTTCCAGATTCTCGAAGTGCAGCGCGTACCTCCCGATCTCGATCTGCTGGCCGGGTGCCAACGCGACCTCGCGCTGCAAGCTCAGCGATTCCACCAGCAGCGCGCCGGCCAGGAAGACCGCCACTCCCAGGTGCGCCAGCGCCATGCCCAGCATCTCGGCAGTGAATCGCCGGCCCTTGGCGGCACGCCGCGTCCACAGGAAGCGCAATGTGCCCAACAGCACCCATGCCGCGCCGGTGACGCCGATGGCTGCCTTGAGCTGCCCCTGCGGCGCCATGAACCAGGCCAGCACGCCTGCGGCCAGCGCCAGGCCAGCCCACGGCGCCAGCAGGGCCAGCGGCCGCGAGGCCTGTTCGCGCTGCCAGCGCGTAAGCGGGCCAAAGGGCAGCAATGCTACCAGCGGCGCCATCAACACCACGAACAAGGTACCGAAGTAGGGCGGGCCCACCGACAGCTTGCCCAGTCCCAACGCATCGGCCAGCAGCGGGTACAGGGTGCCCAGCAGCACCATCGCGCAGGCGCAGGTCAGCAGCAGGTTGTTGAGCAGCAGCAGCGTCTCGCGCGAGCTGCCGGCAAACGCGCGGCGCGGGTCATCGCCGGGCGCCAGGCGCGGCGCGCGGATCGCGTACAGCAGCAACGCGCCGCCCACCACCGCCAGCAGGAACACCAGGATGAACACGCCGCGCGACGGATCGGCGGCGAACGAATGCACGCTGGTCAGCACGCCCGAGCGCACCAGGAAGGTACCCAGCAGCGACAACGCGAAAGCGGCGATCGCCAGCAACAGCGTCCAGCTGGCGAAGCTGCCGCGCTTTTCGGTCACTGCCTGCGAATGCAGCAGGGCAGTGCCGACCAGCCATGGCATGAAGCTGGCGTTTTCCACCGGGTCCCAGAACCACCAGCCGCCCCAGCCCAGTTCGTAGTACGCCCACCAACTGCCCAGCGCGATGCCCACGGTGAGCATGGCCCAGGCCACGTTGGTCCAGGGCCGGGTCCAGCGCAGCCAGCGCGCGTCCATGCGTCCTTCCAGCAGCGCGGCGATGGCGAAGGCAAACGGCACTGCAAAGCCGACATAGCCGCAGTACAACATCGGCGGGTGGATGATCAGGCCCGGGTCCTGCAGAAGGGGATTGAGGTCGGCGCCTTCGGGCGGCACCGGTAGCAGGCGCGCAAACGGATTGGAGGTGAACAGCAGGAACGCCAGGAAGCCCACGCTGATCAGCGCCATCACCCCGAGCACGCGCGCCACGACCTGTGGCGGCAATTGCCGCGACCACAGCGCCACCGCACCGGTCCACAGCGCCAGCACCAGCGTCCACAGCAACAGCGAGCCTTCGTGCGCGCCCCAGACCGCCGAGTAGCGGTAGATCACCGGCAGCAGGCTATTGGAGTTTTCGGCCACATAGCGCACCGAAAAGTCCTGCACCAGGAACGCATGCGTCAGCAGCGCGAACGCGCTGGCAATCAATCCCAGCTGCACCAGCGCCGCGGGCCGCGCCACTGCCATCCAGCTGGCATGCCCGCGTTGTGCGCCGGCCAGCGGCAAGGCGGCCTGCACCAGCGCGACCAGCAAGGCCAGGACCAACAGGAAGGTACCCAGCTCAGCAAGCATGGGAGAGCCAGAAACGGGCGGCGTGGAGCGGGCCAGCGGAAACAGTACGCAGACGGGTCAGGTCGGCAGATCCACGCAGGCTGCGGTGCAGGGTGGCGCGCCATGCCCGGTGAAGTGCAACGCCGTCCCTTGCCGTCGTGCGGTCCGTCGTGGCCAGCGCATGCGTCGACCGGCGGAGGGGGCGAGCAGCGTCTGACGTGTCGCCGGGAACACCGGAAGACACGCCTGCCACGCGGCTTCCGGTGACTGCATCGGGCTTCTTCCGCACTCCCCATCGCCGGTCGCAGACCCCGGCAGCGCCGTCCATCAGTCCATCCCTCACTGCGTCACCTTGCCTGGTGCCACCTGATGCTTGCGATGCGCACTGCCCATCTTGTCGGCCACTTCCTTGGGCATGTAGGTTTCATCGTGCTTGGCCAGCACGTCTTCGGCCACGAATACGCCCTGCTGCATGCGACCGGTCGCGACCACGGCCTGACCTTCGCGGAACAGGTCGGGCAGGATGCGGTCGTAGCGCACCGGCAGCTGCGCATCGCCATCGGTGACGCGGAACTGCGCTTCCAGCGACCCGGAGGTGCGTTTGAACGAGCCTTTTTCCACCATGCCGCCGAGCCGGAAGCGCGCATGTTCGCCGGCATCGCCGCGCAGCACCTCCGACGGCGTGTACAGATACGCCACGTTGCGCTGCAAGGCCATCGCCACCAACGTGGTCGCCAGCCCGCCGGCCAGCACCAAGGCGAGCACCAGCCACAGGCGGCGGCGCCGTTGCGGGTTCATCGGGTCAGCTCCGCATCGCTGGGCAGGGTGCGCTTGCGCTCGCGCAGGCGGCGCGCCTGGGCAGTCTTCAATGCGCGATGTACCTGCCAACGGCCGGCGATCAGGTCCCACAGCAGTACCAGCACGAACACGGCGTAGGCGGCGATGACATACGGCAGATAGCTCATGCGGCTGTGTCCTGCGGCTCGCGCACGATCCAGGCCTTGCCGGCCTCGCGGCGCAGGTTGTCGGCGCGCGCGCGGGTGAGCAGCGACCCGGCGAACCAGAACTTGGTGCCGATCACCATCAGCCACAACGGCAGCAACATGCTGGCATCGATGGTCGATGGTCCAAACAGGCGGATGCTCTGGCCCTGGTGCAGCGAATTCCACCACACCACCGAATAACGGATCACCGGCAACAGCACCACGCCCACGATTGCCAGCAAGCCGGCCGCGCGTGCCGCCTGGCGGCGGTCGTCGATGGCGTGGTACAGGCCGATCACGCCCAGATACAGGAACAGCAGGATCAATTCGGTTGTCAGGCGCGGGTCCCAGTCCCACCAGGCGCCCCACATCGGCTTGCCCCAGATGCTGCCGGTGAGCAGGGTGATCACGGTGAACGCCGCGCCGATCGGTGCGCAGGCCATCGCCAGGATCTCGCACACCTTGATGCGCCAGATCAGCGCGATCGCTGCGTACACCGCCATCAACCCGAACACGAACAGGCTCATCCACGCGCTGGGCACGTGGATATACAGAATGCGGAAGCTGTCGCCCTGCTGGTAATCGGCCGGTACAGCGAACAGCGCCTGCCAGATCCCCGCGCCCAGCACTAGCGCAGCCAGCGCGTAGCACCAGGGGGCCCAGCGCGCGGTAAATCGGTCGAAGATCGGAGGCGAGGCGAGTTGGTGGAACCAGCGGACGACGACGTTCATGCGATGGCGATGGCTCTTGGCATGGCGATGGCTCTTTGCATGGAGGCAGTTTCCGGTACGACACCACCGTACACCCTACGGTGTCCCATCAATGGCGCATCTGCAACGTCGATCAGCTGAGCGAGATCCGGATCGCCGCTGCCGCCGCCAGCGGTGCCAGCACGATGCCGATCACCAACCCTGCGCCCAGCAACAACAACGCACCTACCGCATCCTGCCCTTGTCCGCTGGCCGCCACGCTGCCGGCGCCGAACACCAGCACCGGCACATACAGCGGCAACGCGAGCAACGCCACGAGAATACCAGAGCGTTTCATCGTCACCGTCAGTGCCGCAACCACTGCGCCGAGCAGACTCAATAACGGTGTGCCCAATGCCAACGATGCCAGCAGCACCGGCAATTGGTCATGCGGCAGGTGCAGCAATTCGCCCAGCAATGGCGTCACCGCAATCAACGGCAGCGCGCTGGTGGCCCAATGCAGCAGCACGCGCACGGCGATCAACCACGCCAGCGGTACCGGTGCCAGCAACCATTGCTCCATCGAGCCGTCTTCCACGTCGCTGCGGAACAGTGCGTCCAACGACAGTAGGCCGGCCAGCAGTACCGACAGCCACAGCACCGCCGGTGCGGCCTGTGCCAGCAGGTCGGGGCGCCCGCCCAGGCCCAGTGCGAACAGCACCACGATCAGCAGCGCGAACAGCGCCGGCTGCAGTGCGTCGCTGCGACGGCGCCACAGCAATTGCAGATCGCGACGTAGCAGCGCGCGGGCCGCTTGCAGCAAGGACGGCTGCGATGACGGCGTCATGCCGCGGCCTCCAGGGTGAGCATGCGGGTGCGCACCGGCGGTGCCGCGTAGGCGCCGTGGGTGGTGACCAGTGCCGCGCCACCGCCGCGCAGGTGCGCGGAAATCATCCGGTTGACCAGGGTGATGCCGTCCAGGTCCAGGTTGGCGTAGGGCTCGTCCAGCAGCCACAACGGCGCCGGCGAAAGCCACAGCCGGGCAAGCCCCAGGCGCTTGCGCTGGCCGGCAGACAGTTGCCGCACCAGCGCATCCTCGTAACCGGCCAGGCCCACGATGGCCAGCGCGCTGCCGGGCATCTGCTTGGCCCGGCGGCCATGCAGGCCGCACAGGAAATGCAGGTTCTCCAGCGTGCTGAGGTCGGCCTTCAGGCCGGGCAGGTGGCCCAGGTAGGCCATGAAGCGGCTGCGGTCGCCGCGCCGCGCGGTCTTGCCGTCGATCTGGATCTGCCCACGCTCCACCTGCAGCAGCCCGGCCAGCACCCGCAGCAGCGTGGTCTTGCCGGCACCGTTGTCGCCTTGCACCAGCAAGGCTTCGCCGGCATCCACATGGAAATCCAGCGGGCCGAACACCGGCTCTTCGTTGCGGCTGAAGGCCAGCGCGCGCGCCGCCAGGAGCGGGGGCGCAGTGTGCAGCGGTTCGATCATCGGCGCAGCGGGCTCCCGTCGCAGGACGGCATGGGGTGGGCGAGCGGGTGTCGGGCCATCGCCAACAGGCAACCGGCGCGACACGCTGTGAAGCAGGGCGCGCATTGTAACGACGATGGCCGCTGCCGGGGGCGCATGCGCGCGGCGTGATGTGTCCGGGAACGCCGTTTTGCAGGGTGCCTGGCGCACCGGCCGGGCCGCTTTGCGTACACTCGCGGTCCCCGATTGCTGACCGGACTGGCGCGATGCCCCTCACGACCAAGCTGCCCAAGGTGGGCACCACCATTTTCACCGTCATGTCGCAGCTGGCGGCCGAGCACGGCGCGGTCAACCTGGGCCAGGGCTTTCCCGACTTCGCGGTGCCGCAGCGGCTGGTCGACGAACTGACCAGGGCCATGGCCGCCGGCCATAACCAGTACCCGCCGATGACCGGCGTGGCGGTACTGCGCCAGGCCATCGCCGGCAAGGCGCAGCGGTGCTACGGCGCGCAGGTCGATGCCGATACCGAGATCACCGTCACCAGCGGCGCTACCGAGGCCATCTTCAATGCCATCCACGCGGTGGTGCGCGCAGGCGAAGAGGTGATCGTGCTGGACCCGGCCTACGACTGCTACGAGCCGGCGATCGATCTGGCCGGCGCGCGCGCGGTGCACGTGGCGCTGCACCCGCAGACCTTCGCCGTGGACTGGGACGCGCTGCGCGCAGCGATCACGCCGAAGACGCGCCTGCTGATGATCAACTCGCCGCATAACCCGTCCGGCGCGATGCTGTCGACCGAGGATATGCAGCGCTTGAGCGAGTTGCTGCGCGGCACCGACATCTTCCTGCTCTCCGACGAGGTCTACGAACACATCGTGTTCGACGGCCGCCGCCACGAGTCGGTACTGCGCTGGCCGCAATTGCGCGAACGCGCGTTTGTGATCTCCAGCTTCGGCAAGACCTACCACTGCACCGGCTGGAAGATCGGCTATGCGATCGCGCCGCCGGCGCTCACCGCCGAATTCCGCAAGGTGCACCAGTACAACACGTTCACCAGCTTCGGCCCGGCCCAGCACGCCTTCGCCGCGATGATCCGTGACGAGCCCGAGCACGACGAGCAGCTGGGCGCGTTCTACCAGGCCAAGCGCGACCGCTTCCGCGAGCAGCTGCTGACCACCCGCCTGAAGCCGCTGCCGGTGCCCGGCGGCTATTTCCAGCTGGTGGATTACTCGGAGATCAGCGATCTGCCCGATACCGAATTCGTGAAGTGGCTGACGATCGAGAAGGGCGTGGCTGCGATTCCGTTGTCGCCGTTCTACGAGAATGCCCCGGCTGGTCAGCGCCTGGCGCGGCTGTGCTTCGCCAAGAACGATGCAACGCTGGATGCGGCGATCGCACGGTTGCAGCAGCTCTGAAGTGCGGGGAATGGGGAATCGGGATTGGGGAATCGTAAGAGCATTACTGGACTCCTTCTCGATTTCTGCCGGCCCGGGACAGGGAATCGTGAGCGCGTCGCTGGTGTTCTTCCTGCCCTCCGACTTCGTCACCCACCTAGCGCACAGACGCCACCACACCCGCTCTACCCATTCCCGATTCCCGATTCCCCATTCCCGAGCCTCCAATGCACGACCTTCGCATCTCCCTGATCCAAGGCGACACCCGCTGGCATGACCCGGCTGGCAATCGCGATTACTACGGCGCGTTGCTGGGGCCGCTGGCCGGGCAGACCGATCTGGTGATCCTGCCGGAGACCTTCACCAGCGGGTTTTCCAACGATGCCATCGACAAGGCCGGAGGCATGGACGGGCCGACCGTGGACTGGGTGCGCGCGCAGGCCGCGCGGCTGGGGGCGGCGGTGACCGGTAGCGTGCAGTTGCGCACCGAGGGCGGCGTGTTCAACCGACTGCTGTGGGCCACGCCTGACGGTGCGCTGCAGTATTACGACAAGCGCCACCTGTTCCGCTTCGGCAACGAGCATCTGCGTTATGCGGCCGGGCGCGATCGCCTCTGCGTCGACTGGAAAGGCTGGCGGATCAATCCGCAGGTTTGCTACGACCTGCGTTTTCCGGTGTTCTGTCGCAACCGCTTCGATGTGGAGCGCCCGGGCCAGCTGGATTTCGACCTGCAGCTGTTCGTGGCCAACTGGCCATCGGCACGCGCCTACGCCTGGAAGACGCTGTTGCGCGCGCGCGCGATCGAAAACCTGTGCTACGTCGCCGCCGTCAACCGCATCGGCGTGGACGGCAATCAGTTGCACTACGCCGGCGACAGCGCGGTGATCGATTTCCTCGGCCAGCCGCAGGTGGAAATCCGCGAGCGCGAACAGGTGGTCACCACCACCATCAGCGCCGCCGCCCTGGCCGACCACCGCGCCCGTTTCCCGGCAATGCTGGATGCGGACAAGTTTGTGATTCGGGATTAGGGATTCGGGATTCGTAAAAGCCACTGCCGGGCAGGTACCAGCATGCCCGCTGCTGCCAATCCCGAATCCCGAATCCCGGCCACTGGTCGAGAACAGGGATTCGTGATTCGCGATGGGTAAAAGCCACTACGGCTCAGGTGCCAGCGTGCCCGTTGTTACCAATCCCCAATCCCGAATCCCCAATCCCGGCTACTCACCCACCTTGATCTCATAGATCTTCGGCCACCGCTTGCCGGTGACGAACAGGCGGTCGTGCTCTGCGTCGTAGGCGATGCCGTTGAGTACGTCATTGGCCGGGTCGGTCAGGGTGTCCGCCTCCGGTACCAGCGCCTTGAGGTCGATCCAGGCGATGACCTTGCCGCTGGCCGGGTCGATGCGCGCGATGCGGGTGGTCAGCCAGACATTGGCCAGCAGCTGGCCCTTGACCCATTCCAGCTCGTTGAGGTTGTCCAGTGGCCGGCCGCGTGCGGTGACGGTGATGCTGCCGGTCTGCTTCAGGCTCTGCGGATCGAGCTTGCGGATGCGCGCGCTGCCGTCGCTCATGTAGATGGTGTGCGCATCGCTGGTCAGGGCCCAGCCCTCGCCGGGATAGCTGAACTGCGCGCGTGGCGCCAGCGTGGTCAGGTCGTAGATGAAGCCGCGCTGGTTGCGCCAGGTCAGCTGGATCAGCCGGTCTTCCCAGGCCACGATGCCTTCGCCGTAGTAGGGAAGCGGCGTCTGCGCCTGCTGCAACACCCGGCCGGTATCCAGCTCGACCTTGCGCACCCGCGACTGGCCCAGCTCGCCGGTGCTTTCGTAGAGATAGCCATCGCGATAGAACAGGCCTTCGGTGAACGCGCTTGTGTCGTGCGGATAACTGCGTACCACGGTATAGGCCTGGGTTGGAATGGCTTCGGCGCAATGCGCAGGCGGCGACACCAGGGCGGCGGCAAACAGCAGGAGGGCAGGGCGTGACATGCCGGCATGATCCCATGCCGTGGGCACGATTTGCAGCAGCCCCGACGCCGCGCACCGCCAGCTAATGCTGGGCTGAACAGCAGTCGCGCAGGGTGGTGGGCGTTGTCGCGGCTGCCACATCGGCGCTGCTAGTCTCGCGCCACTTCCACCACCGGCACCGCATACATGATCAAGTCACTGTCTCTTCTCGCGCTGCTCGGCGCGGCAACGCTGGCTCCGCAGGCGCAGGCCGCCGGCAATATCGACTGCCAGCTGTCGTTCAACCTGTCCGGCTGGTCGGTGTTCTACAAGACCGCTAGCGGCACTGGCACCATCAAGTGCGACAACGGCGCGGTGATTCCGGTCAAGATCTCCAGCAAGGGCGGCGGCCTGACGGTGGGCAAATCGAAGATCACCGGTGGCCGCGGCTCCTTCTCCGGCGCGTACAGCCTGAACGATCTGTTCGGCACTTACGCAGCGGCTGAGGCGCATGCGGGCGTGGTGAAGTCCAGCACCGCCCAGGTGGTCACCAAGGGCGACATCTCGCTGGCCCTGGCCGGTACCGGAGAGGGCGTGGACCTGGGCGTCAACGTCGGCAATTTCGTGATCGAGCGCCGCAAGTAAGCCGTTCCATCAGGACCGCGCGCGCCTCCGGGCGCGCGTGTTGCGTTGACGCGCCACCTGCCGATTGCCCGATGCCACGCTCCTGGAGCCGAACATGCAGGCAAGCTCGCTGCAGCCTTGGTTGTGGCACTCAACCTGCTGTCACGCCGCCGGCAGGCGCATATGAAAACGGCCCTTTGCAGGGCCGTTTTTTATTGCAGGTGTCCGCCTCCAGGCCTTAGCGACCGCGATTGCCGCCACCGGGCGGGCGACGGTTGCCACCGCCCGGCGGACGGCCGCCCGGGCCACGCGGAGCGCCGCCAGGACCACCGGGGCCACGCGCGCCACCACCCGGGCCGCCGGGGCCACCGGGGCCGCGGTTAGCCGAGGCCGGGCCGCGATTGCCGCCCGGACCCGGACGGCCGCCGCTGGGGCGACCGGCAGGACGCGCTGCGCCATACGGGCTGAAGCCCGGGTTGGCGTGGTCGGACGGGAAGATCGGCGCGTTACCCGGATGACCGTAGGGATGCTTGCGCTGCCCCTGGCCTTGCGCCTGGCCCTGACCACCGGCGCCGCCGCGTCCCTGACCCTGGCCGCCGCCGGCACCCGGACGTGCACCGCCCGGACCCTTCTTGGCATACGGGCGTGCCTGGCCGGTGCTGTTGCCACCGGGGCCGGCATTGCGGTGGCCGCTCGGGCCGGTGCTGACGCCATCGGGCACATACCAGCTGCGGAACGCGGCCGGGTTGCCGTCCGGCAACGAGCGGTCGCCCTTGGCCGGGCCACGCTGCTTGAACGGGCGCTGCTGCGACTGCTTGGCAGCGGCTTCGCCGCTGACGGTCAGGCCGCCCTTGAAACCGCCGGGCTTGCCGCGGCCACCGCGGCCGCCGCGGTCTTCGCGCAGGTTGTCGAAGCGACGCAGCTCGCGGCCTTCATCGGCGCCGGAGGTCTGCCCGTTGACGTAGGCGTTGCTGCGGCCATCGCGCGAGACGTGCACGGTGGACTTGGCGGCGCGGCGCTGGCCGATCACCGGCTGCAGGGTCAGTGCCGAGGGCGCGCCTTCTTCCAGTTTGAGTTCGGCGCGCAGGGCGTCGACCTTGTCCTGCGCCACTTCCACCGACTGCCCGCGCAGCAGTTCGCGCGGCAGCGAGAGCTTGCCGTAGCGGCTGCGCTTGAGGCGACTGACCTGGCAGCCCTGCGATTCCCACAGGCGACGCACTTCGCGGTTGCGGCCTTCCTTGACCACCACACGGAACCAGTCGTGCGAATCGGTGCCGCCGATGCGTTCGATCTCGTCGAACTTGGCGCCGCCGTCTTCCAGCAGCACACCGCGCGACAGGCGCTCGATGATGGCGTCGGAGACCTTTTCTTCGCCTTCCGGGGCGCGCACGCGCACCACGTATTCGCGTTCGACCTCGTAGGAGGGGTGCATCATCGCGTTGGCCAGCTCACCGTCGGTGGTGAGCAGCAGCAGGCCGGTGGTGTTGATGTCCAGGCGGCCGATGGCGATCCAGCGCGAGCCCTTCAAGGCCGGCAGCGACTCGAATACGGTCGGGCGGCCTTCGGGATCTTCGCGCGTGGTCACTTCGCCTTCGGGCTTGTTGTAGATCAGCACGCGCGAAGGTTCGGTCAGCGCGCTGGCCACGAAGCTGCGTCCGTCCAGCTCGATCTTGTCGCCGCTGCGCACCGACATGCCGGTCTGCGCGACGGCGCCATTGACCTTGATCAGGCCGTCGGCGATGCGCTGCTCCAGCGCGCGGCGCGAGCCCAGGCCGGCCTGGGCCAGCACCTTGTGCAGGCGCTCTTCCAGCTTCGGCGCTTCGGGCGCGCTGTCGCGCTTGAGGGAAAGCTTGTTCAACGACAGCTTGCGGGGGGTGTCACTCATGTGTCTGGCTCCGGCCGACGCGCTCTGGGTCGGCCTCTGGGTCGGAATCGGCTTCGTCAACAGCCACGGTCGTCGTCGCGACGGCGTTGTCTTCGTCTTCGTTCACTGCATCCGCGCGCGTGCCCGGCGCGGTGTCGGGGTCGCCCTCGCGGGCGGCGTCTGGGTCCAACGTATTCTGGTCCTGCACCGAGGCGGGCTCGGGGTGCTGCGGTGTGCCTGGTTGCTGCTCGTCGGCATCGCGGTTGTCGCGGCTGCCGGCGTCGTGACGGTGCTGCTCCTGCCCGATCTCCGACGCCTCATGCGCTGCGCTGCCGGGCTGCGCAGCAGCATCCTCGATGTCGTCGTCTGCCTTGCTGCCGTTATCGGCGGGGGCGGCGTTCTCTTCATCGGCCGAAGCGGTGCCGTTGTCGCTGGACTCAGCCGGGGGGGCGCCGGCATCTGCCGTTGAAGGTGTGTCGCCCACATCGGCATCTGCATCCGTATCACCCGCGTGGGCTGCGTCAGCATCCACCCCGTCCTGCTCGGCCTGCATCGATGCCGATGCCGGGACTGCGCCATCCAGTTGGCCATCGCGGTCCAGCGGCAGCTGCGGTTCGAGCTCGGCAATGTCCTTCAACTCGGACAAAGGCGGCAGCTCGTCCAGCCGCTTGAGCCCGAAGTAATCGAGAAAGCCCTTGGTGGTGCCGAACAGCGCCGGCTTGCCGGGCACGTCGCGGTGGCCGACCACGCGGATCCATTCGCGCTCTTCCAGCGCCTGGATGATGTTGCTGCTGACCGCCACGCCGCGCACCTGCTCGATTTCGCCGCGCGTGATCGGTTGGCGGTAGGCGATCAGCGCCAGGGTTTCCAGCGTGGCGCGGGTGTACTTGGTGCGGCGCTCGGTCCATAGCCGTGCCACCCAGCCATGCACCTCGGCCTTGACCTGGAAGCGGAAGCCGGAGGCCACTTCGACCAGTTCCACACCGCGCTCGACGCTGGCCTCGCGCAGCACTTCCAGCGCGCGCTCGACGCTGCCGGGCGGTGCGGGTTCTTCTTCGGGAAACAGCCCCTGCAGTTGCGCCAGCGTCAGTGGCTGGCTGCTGGCCAACAGGGCGGCTTCGATGATGCGGGTGATCAGCGCTTGATCCATTCGGTGATCGGCTTCAGATAGGTTCGTTGGCAGCATCGCTGTCATCGAATTCGCTGGAGAATTGCAGCGGCGCATTGGTATTTCCCAACGCCAGCGACTTCACGTAGATCGGCGCCAGCGGCGCTTCCTGCACGATGTCCAGCAACTGCTCCTTGGCCAATTCGAGCAGCGCCAGGAAGGTGACCAGCACGCCGAGCTTGCCTTCTTCGGCCGTGAACAGCGATTCGAAACGGTAGAACTTGCCGTCGTCCAGTCGGCTGAGCACATCGCCCATGCGCTGGCGCACGCTCAGCGCCTCGCGCTTGATCGCGTGCCCGGTGAACAGCTCGGCGCGTTTGAGCACGTCGTACAGCGCCATCAGCATTTCTTTCAAGTCTACCGGCGGCGGCAGCTTGACCGCGGCGCGCTCGGGCAGATGCGCCTGCACCGGCGCGCTGTCGCGGCCCATGCGGGGCAGGGTGTCCAGGTCTTCGGCAGCCTGCTTGAAGCGCTCGTATTCCTGCAGGCGGCGCACCAGCTCTGCGCGCGGGTCTTCTTCTTCGCCATCCTGGCTGGGCGGGCGCGGCAACAGCATGCGCGACTTGATCTCGGCCAGAATCGCGGCCATCACCAGGTATTCGGCCGCCAGTTCGAAGCGCAGTTCCTGCATCACATTGATGTAGTCCACGTACTGCCGGGTGATTTCGGCGACGGGGATGTCCAGGATGTCCAGGTTCTGCCGGCGGATCAGGTACAGCAGCAGGTCCAGCGGACCTTCGAAGGCATCCAGGATGACTTCCAGCGCATCCGGCGGAATATACAGATCCTGCGGAATCTGCAGTACCGGTTGCCCATGCACCACCGCCAGCGGCATTTCCTGCTGCTGTGGCGGCGCGCTCGTGGCTGGCGGAGTCGCGACGTGCGCGAGTTCGGAATTCATCAGGTGGACATCGGGTCTTGCGGTCGCCGGCCGCGGTCTGAGCCGCGCCTGCAGGGGCTTTGCCTTGAAGTTATTGCGATCAATGTCGCGCCTGTGCCGGCACGATCCCACAAATTCACATACGCCAATCGACATACAAGCAGGCGCCGCGTGGCATGCGGCGACGGAACAGCGAGGAGGTCGTCTACGCGGGCCGGCGGTGGGCAGCGAATCGGTCGTCGAGAAGGGCGTTGAGCCTGGGCCGACGGGCCGCTGCGTCCGGTTGCGTGTTCAGTGGTGCCAAGGGTAATGCGTGCGCGGGGGCGGTGTCCAGCGCCGGGCCGGCTAGAATCCCCTGCGGTGATCTTCAAGTTCTGGGTGAGGTGGCGTGTGTGGTACGTAATCGAAGGGTATGACGGCGCCGACGCACTGGCGGCGCGGCAGCAGGCGCGACCGGCGCATCTGGCACGCCTGCAGGCGTTGGCTGCGGCCGGGCGGCTGCTGGTGGCGGGGCCTTGCCCGGCCATCGATGCAGAGGATCCGGGTCCGGCCGGCTTCAGCGGCAGTGTGGTGATTGCCGAATTCGACGCACTCGAAGATGCGCGCGCCTGGGCCGATGCCGATCCGTATGTGGAAGCGGGCGTGTATGTGCGTACCGAGGTCCGGCCGTTCCGGCGGGTGCTGCCATGAGCCGGGTCGAGCGGATCCGCGTGGCGCTGCAGGCGGCGCTGGCGCCCACAGAACTGGAGGTCGTGGACGACAGCCACCGACACGCCGGCCACGCCGGCGCACGCGACGGGCGCGGGCATTTCAATGTGCGGGTCGTCAGTGCCGTGTTTGCCGGCAAGCCGCCGCTGGCGCGCCATCGGGCGGTGTACGCGGCCGTCGGCGAGATGATGCACACCGACATCCATGCCTTGTCGATCGAGGCGCTTGCGCCAGGTGAAACCGGCTAGCCGGAGGGCCAAGTCGCGCACGATGGGAGTGCACCCGGACACAATGGAGCGTCACACATAGCGCCCCGTTGCGCCCGTGTGCGCTCCTACGGACGCAGCAATGTCCCCACAGGCGTGGCGCACTGGTAAAGCCACTGTTACGTAGCCGGAGTGCCCCTGAGCGCGGCTGCGTTGCCGGCGCGGGCCCATCATGCATGCTTCCTGCGAACTGCTTGCGAGGCAGGGCCTCCTGGAAATTCAGCCTGCGGTCGGGGCGCTGGCGCGTCGGTATCACGAACTCCACTCGCGCGCTTCCAGCATCTCGACACGCCCAGCCGAAGGGCATGCCCACCACCCGTCACGCCGCGCAGCGAACTGCCAACCGTGATCCGCGTTGTGCTTCGTCTGTGGACACGTGGGTGCGTTTTTGTTGCGTCGCAGCACATTACTTCACGTATTCATCACCTGCAGATGCTTGATCTGTAAGCGTTTTCACGCGTGTGAAGACAGGGGTTTACGCCCGCTTATGAAAACGCTTACAGTCCGCGCCAGTTTTGGGAAGTCGGTCGCGGAGGGCGACACGCATGGCCAAGGGTGCGGTCACCATCAAAGATGTCGCTCGCGAAGCACAGGTCTCTGTTGCCACCGTGTCGCGCGCGCTCAACGGGCATGACAATGTCGCCGGGGCTGTGCGTCAGCAGGTCATGGCGGTGGCCGAGCGCCTGCGCTACAGCCCGCATGCGGCCGCCCGTAGCCTGAGCAGCCGGCGGTCGCAGACGCTGGGCGTGGTGCTGCCCGATCTGTATGGCGAATTCTTTTCCGAGCTGATCCGCGGCATCGATGGTGCGGCCCGCGCTGCCGGGCAGCATCTGCTGGTGTCCAGCTATCACGGCGACCCGGAAGCCCAGGGCAGGGCACTGCGCTCGATGCGAGGGCGCGTGGATGGCCTGCTGGTGCTATCGCCGTACGCCGAGCAGCCGGGCTTCCTGACCGACAACCTGCCGCAGTCGCTGCCGACGGTGCTGATCAATGCGCACCTGCCCGGTGCGGGCTATCCGGTGCTGAGCATCGACGACCATGCCGGCGCCATGGCCATGACCGAGCATCTGCTGCGCGCAGGTCACCGGCGGATCGCCTTCATTGGCGGGCCGGCGCTTAATTTCGATGCGCGTGAGCGCCTGCGCGGCTTCCGCGATGCGATTGCCGGATTCGGCGGTCAGGCGCAGGGAATCGAATATGCCGGCGACTTCGACGAAGCGTCCGGCCACCGCGCCGGGCTGGCGATGCTGGCTGCAGGCACATTGCCCGATGCGGTCTTCGCGGCCAACGACATGGCCGCGCTCGGCTGCCTGTATGCATTTGCCCAGGCCGGCGTCGCGGTGCCCGGCGATGTCGCGCTGGCCGGTTTCGACGACATCCCGCTGGCCCGTTTCGTCCATCCGCCGCTGACCACCATGCGGGTCAGCATTGCGCGGCTTGGCGAGCAGGCGATGACCCGGCTGATGCGGCTGGTGGAAACGCCGGGCGCCGACGACGGCATGCGCCAGCTGCTCACGCCCGAATTGGTGATCCGCGCGTCCTGCGGCGCCGGCGTGCCGGCCACCTGACCTTTTCGCGGACGTTCTGTCCGCTCCCGCTGCTCCCCCGCAGCGGTCGTTCCTGCACCACTGCAACGCCACAACAACAATCTGTACCGATCCCTGGAGGGACCATGCACCACCACCACCCCCATTCCGCGCGTCCGGCGCGCAAGCTGCTCAGCTGCGCCCTGGCCAGCTGCCTGCTGCTGGGCGCCGCGCCTGCGTTTGCGCAAGGCACCGGCGCCACCATCCGCGGCCAGGTCACGGTCGACGCGGCACCGGCCGCACAGGCGCAGGTCACCGCGACCAATCTGGCCACCGGCCTGACCCGTACCGTGCAGGTGAGCAACGGCGGCTATTCGCTCGGCGGCCTGCCACCGGGCTCGTACCGGATCGATGTCACCGCCAACGGCCAGACCAGCACGCAGAACGTCACCGTGCAGGTCGGCCAGACGGCAACCCTGAATCTGGGCGTCGGCGGCGAGCCGGCCACGGCCGACGCTGGTAACGCCACCACGCTGGATGCGGTGCAGGTCAAGGCACCGCCGGTGCTGGTGGAAACCCGTACCTCCGAAAACGCCACGTATATTTCCAACGTGCAGATCCAGAACCTGCCGCGTGCCACGCGCAACTTCCTGGAACTGGCCGACACCGTGCCGAACGTGCAGTTCACCCGCGAGGCCAACGGCACCACCAAGGTGCGCACCGGCGCCACCTCGGCCGAAGGCACCAACGTCTACATCGACGGCGTCAGCCAGAAGAACTACGTGCTGACCGGCGGCGTCAGCGGCCAGGATTCCAGCCGCGGCAATCCGTTCCCGCAGTCGGCAATCGGCGAATACAAGGTCATCACCTCCAACTACAAGGCCGAGTTCGACCAGGTCAGCGGCGCAGCCATCGTGGCCTCGTCCAAGTCCGGCACCAACGATTTCCACGGCAGCTTCTTCTGGGACACCAGCAACGACGGCTGGCGCGAAGAGAGCCCGCTGGAGAAGAAGGCCGGCGTACGCGACGACTTCGAGGAGACCCAGTACGGCGCCACCTTCAGCGGCCCCATCCTCAAGGACAAGGCGCACTTCTTCATTGCCTATGAGGCCAAGGAATACACCACGCCGAACGTGGTGATTCCCGGCTCGATCTATTCCGATCGCGTCGACCAGCTGCCGGCGCAGCTGCAGCCGTTGGTGGTGACCTCCAGCACGCCGTTCAAGGAAGACCTGTATTTCGGCAAGATCGACTGGACCATCGGCGACAACAACCTGTTCGAGTTGACCGGCAAGTACCGCAAGGAAGACGAGCTCAACGATGTCGGCCAGACCTCGACCTATGAGCACGGCAGCATCAACGGGCAGGAAGAAAAGCGCGCCAACCTGCGCTGGCAGTACAGCGGTGCCAACTTCCTCAACGAGGCCAACCTCAGCTACGAAAGCGCGTTCTGGAACCAGGCGCCGATCAACAACGGCAACGGCTACATCCTCAGCTACACGCCGGTGCGCGGCAACGAGACCGATATCCTGGCCGCCGGTGCCGGCAGCAGCTTCCAGCGCAAGGGCCAGAGGGGTTGGACCTTCCAGGACGACCTGACCTTGAACAGCCTGGAATGGCACGGCGCACACACCGTCAAGATGGGCGTGAAGTTCAAGAGCATCGATCTGGATTCGACCCAGTTCAATCCGGCCAACCCGCAGTACTACTACAACATCCTCACCGACGTGCAGACGCCGTACCGCGTGCGCTTCGGTGCGCCACTGGTGGAAGGTGGCGGCTCGGTGGTGTCCAAGAACAAGCAGTACGGCATCTACCTGCAGGACGACTGGGAGGTCAACGAGCACTGGACCCTCAATCTGGGCGTGCGCTACGACTACGAAGAAACCCCGGCCTTCCTGGACTTCGTCACCCCGTCCGATGTGGCCGGTGCGTTGCAGAACTGGCCGAACCTGCGCAACGCCAACTACAACATCAACGACTTCATCAGCACCGGCAACAACCGCAAGGCGTTCAAGAATGCCTGGCAGCCGCGCCTGGGTGCGTCCTACGACCTGTTCGGCGACCAGGCCCACGTGATCTACGGCGGCGCCGGCCGTGCCTACGACCGCAACATCTTCGATTACCTGGCCCTGGAGCAGCTCAACAACTCCTTCAATTCTTATAGTTACTACTTCACCAGCGCCAACAACCCCGCCTGCCTGGGCGACCCGTGCACGGCATGGAATCCGGCCTATAACAGCCAGGAAGGGCTGAACACGCTGACCGCCAACAGCACCGGCGGTGGTGGGCGCGAGGTCTACCTGATCGACAACAACCTCAAGACCCCGTATTCGGACCAATTCAGCATCGGCATGCGCAACATGGTGCCGCTGTGGGGCCAGGACTGGTTCACCGACGTGACCCTGAGCCGGATCGAAAGCCACGACGGCTTCGCCTTCGTGCGGGGCAACCGCCTGCCGGACGGCTCGTTCTTCCAGCCGGGCACCACCTCGGGCGTGCCGGTTGATGGGCCGGATGGTTACAGCGCCATCGTGCTGGGCACCAACGGCGTGGAAACCCGCAACAACCAGCTCGCGCTGCAGGTCGAAAAGCCCTTCGACGAAGAATCCGGTTGGGGCCTGACGGTGGCCTACACCTATTCCGATGCCAAGGAGAACCGCCAGTTCGGCGAGCATTACGCGCTGGACCGCGAACGCATCCAGGACTACGGCTGGCGTGAAGCCGGCGGCATCCCGAAGAATCGCCTGGTGGTCACCGGCATCTACGAGCTGCCGTACCAGGTCAAGCTGTCCGGCAAGCTGTCGCTGGCCAGCCAGACCGCGCGCTACGGCCAGAACTGCCTTGCCGGCAACGACCAGTGCGACATCATCCAGTTCAAGCCGGATGGCACGCTGGGCTACAAGGAATTCAGCATTGCCGCCAATAAAGAATGGGATACCGGCGCAGGTGTCACATTCAATGTGCGTGCGGATATCCTCAACGTGTTCAACTGGGTCAATTACGCCGCCTTCAACGGCGATACCGGAACATTGCAGGACTTGAACACGGCTTACGGCACGCCGACCGGTGTGCTGGCATCGCCGATGCGTACCTTCCGTCTGGCCTTTGGCCTGAACTGGTGAGGTGCTCGACCGCCCTGGCTGCAAGGCCAGGGCGGTCGAACTCGGCGCCTGGATAGGGTAGGTTTGCGTGCGAGATGTAATCGATTACACAAGTGGGGGGCGGATGGACAGGGGCAACACGTCGCGTTGGTTGACGATTCCACTCTTGCTGGGTGCGCTGGTACTGGCGTCCTGCAAACAGGCCGAGGAACCCAAGGTGGCCGAAAGGAAGGCGCCAGTGAAAGTGATCCTGATCGAGGCGCAGTTGCCGCCCAAGCCGGTCAAGCCGCCGCTACCGCCACTGTTTTCGGATATCGAACGCCGTACCTTCCAGTTCTTCTGGGACACCACCAACGAGGTCAACGGACTGTCGCCAGACCGGTTTCCGTCGCGCCCGTTCGCCAGCATCGCCTCGGTCGGTTTTGCACTAACCGCGTATCCGATCGGCATCGAAAACGGCTGGATCAGCCGTAATCAGGCGATCGACCGCACCCTGACCACACTGAAATTCTTCCGCGATGCGCCGATGGGGCCGCAGCGGACCGGTAGGGCCGGCTACAAGGGCTTCTACTACCACTTTCTGGACATGCAGCAAGGCAATCGCTACGACAGCTGGGTCGAGCTGTCGAGCGTGGATACCGCGCTGCTGATGATGGGCGTGTTGTTCACCCAGTCGTACTACGACGGCGAGGACCCGCGCGAGAAAGAAATCCGCCAGATCGCCGACGCGCTGTACAAGCGCGTGGACTGGCGCTGGCTGCAACAACGTGCGCCGCTGATCTCGATGGGCTGGTTCCCCGAGAGCGGCTTCATCGACCACGACTGGATGGGCTACAACGAGGCGATGATGCTGTACATCCTCGCGCTGGGCTCGCCCACCCATGGCGTGGACCCGGAGGCGTGGACCAGCTGGACGCGTACCTACAACAACGATTGGGGCGTGTACCAGGGCCAGGAATACCTGTCCTTCGGCCCGCTGTTCGGCCACCAATACAGCCATGTCTGGATCGACTTCCGCGATATCCAGGACCAATACATGCGCGAACGCGGCATCGACTACTTCCTCAACAGCCGCCGCGCCACCCTGGCGCAGCGCGACTACGCCATCGACAACCCGATGAAGTGGAAGGACTATGGCGAGAACGTCTGGGGCCTGACCGCCGGCGACGGTCCGCAGAACACCAGCCAGGAATACCGTGGCGAGCAGCGCCAGTTCCGCCACTACTCCTCGCGCGGCGCCGGCCTGCGCGAGAACTTCGACGACGGCACCATCGCCCCGACCGCAGCGATCTCTTCGATCGTGTTCGCCCCGGAAGTGGTGATCCCCGCCACCGAAGAAATGCACAAGCGCTATGGCGACTATCTGTATTCCAGCTATGGCTTCCTGGATTCGTTCAACCCCAGCTTCAATTACGACATCCCGCTCAAGACCGGGCGCATGGTGCCGAATCGCGGCTGGGTGGCGGGCGACTACATCGGCATCGACCAGGGCCCGATCCTGACCATGATCGCCAACTACCAGACCGAATTCGTCTGGAACGTGATGAAGAAGAATCCGTATATCCGCGCCGGCCTGGAACGCGCCGGCTTTACCGGTGGCTGGCTGACCCCCGAAGGCGAGCCGCAGCCGTTGCCGCAAAAGGACGAGCAAAAAGCCGCCGCACGCGCGCTGGGCATGGCCGAGTCGCGTGCCGCCGCTGCCCAGGCCCAGCAAGACCCCTCGCAACGCCAAAACTCCACGCAACGCCCCAAACCCGAGTAATCCGTGCGCCTTTTGAAACTGTTGATGTTGGCCGCCGCCCTGTGTGCAGGTGCGGCGGGATGTGACCGCTCCGACCCTGCCAAGACCACCGTGCGCTTCTGGGCGATGGGCAAGGAGGCCGAAGTGGTGGCCGAGCTGGTGGCCGACTTCGAGAAGCAGAACCCGGATATCCGGGTCGATGTGCAGAACATCCCGATGACCGCGGCGCACGAAAAACTGCTCACCGCCTTCGCCGCCGATGGCTTGCCGGACGTGTGCCAGCTCGGCAACACCTGGCTGCCGGAATTCGCCTTGCTGGACACGCTGGAGCCGATGCAGCCGTACGTGGCGCGCTCGAAAATCGTCGACCCGGCCGATTATTTTCCCGGCGTGTGGGACACCAATGTGGTCGATGGCACGCTGTACGGGGTGCCGTGGTATGTGGACACGCGGCTGCTGTTCTACCGCAAGGATCTGTTGCGCGAGGCCGGCTACAGCGAAATGCCCAAGACCTGGGCCGAGATGGAACAGGTGATGGCGGCGATCAAGCGCAAGGTCGGCCCTGACCGTTACGCCATCCTGATGCCGCTCAACGAGTTCGAGCAGCAGCTCTCGTTCGCGCTGCAGCAAGACGACCGCCTGCTGCGCGACCACGACAATTACGGCAACTTCCGCGGCGAAGGCTTCCGCAAGGCGCTGGCGTTCTACGACGGCATGTACCAGAAGGGCTGGGCGCCGAAGGTGTCCGAGACCCAGGTGTCCAACGTCTGGTACGAATTCTTCAACGGCTATTACGCCTTCTACCTGTCCGGGCCCTGGAACGTGCGCGAGTTCAAGCTGCGCCAGCCGCCGGGCATGGAAGGCAAGTGGGGCACCGCGGCATTACCCGGCCCTAATGGGTTGGGCGCGGGCATCGCTGGCGGCTCCAGCCTGGTCATCTTCAAGTCCTCGCAGCACAAGGACGCCAGCTGGAAGCTGATCGAGTACCTGTCCCAGCCCACGGTGCAGGCACGCTTCCACGCCATCATCGGCGACCTGCCGCCGCGGCGCAGTACCTGGAAGCTGCCGTCGCTGGCCAACGACGAACTGGCGCATGCCTTCGGCGACCAGCTCGAGCGGGTCAAGGCCACGCCGAAGGTGCTGGAGTGGGAGCGCATCGTGCAGGAAATGCGCCTGGTGACCGAGCGCGTGGTGCGCGGCGGTCAATCGCACGAGGCGGCCGTGCAGGAACTGGATAAACGCGTGGACGACATCCTGGCCAAGCGCCGCTGGATTTTTGAACAGGAAGGCGGGCGTGTCGGCCCGGCAGGCCCGTCGGGCACGCCTGCCAACGTGCCCGCGCCGGACGCAGCAACGGCTGCAGCCAGCGGCAAGGGAGCGGCACCATGATGAAGCGCAATTCCGTCGCCGGCTGGGTATTCGCCGCGCCGTCGATCATGGTGCTGGGCATGTTCTTTGGCGTGCCGGTGTTCGCCGCGCTGGTGCTCAGCGTTACCGACTTTGACCTGTACGCGCTGGCCGACAGCAGCCATCTGCGCTTCGTCGGCCTGGGCAATTACATCGAGCTGCTGCAGACGCCGCTGTTCTGGAAGTCGTTGTGGAACACCACTTACTTCGTGCTGCTGGGCGTGCCGATGTCGATCGGCGTGTCGCTCGGTGCGGCACTGCTGCTTAATGCGAAAGCCTCGCGGTTCAAGGCGCTGTTCCGCACTGCGTTGTTTGCGCCGGTGGTGACCACCCTGGTGGCGGTGGCAGTGATCTGGCGCTACCTGTTCCATATCAAATATGGCCTGGTCAACTTCGGGCTGAGCCATCTGGGCATCCAGCCAATCGACTGGCTGGGCGACCCGCGCTGGGCGATGCCCACCATCATGCTGTTCGCGGTGTGGAAGAACTTCGGCTACAACATGGTGATCTTCCTGGCCGGCTTGCAGGCGATCCCGCAGGACCTGTACGAAGCCGCGCGCATCGATGGCGCGTCGCGCTGGAAGCAGTTCCTGCACATCACCTTGCCGATGCTCGGCCCGGTGCTGATGGTGGTCGGGGTGATCACCATTTCCGGCTACTTCCAGCTGTTTGCCGAACCCTACGTGATGACCCGCGGCGACCCGCTGCAAAGCACCGTCAGCGTGCTGTATTTCATGTTCGAGGAAGGCTTCAAATGGTGGAACCTCGGCCGCGCGTCGGCGGTCGCGTTCCTGTTGTTCCTGATCATCCTGGCGGTGACCACCGTGATGCTGCGCTTTGGCCGCAAGAAGGATCTGATATGAGTCGTGATGTTGGCGAATCGCGCTGGAACGGCGTGCTGATCAACGGCGGCTTGCTGGTGCTGGCCCTGATCAGCCTGGCGCCGCTGCTGTGGATGCTGTCGGTGTCGTTCATGCCCACCGGCGAGGCCAGCCGGTTTCCGCCGCCGATGCTGCCGTCGGCGTTCACCCTGGCCAACTACCACGAGCTGTTCGCGCGCACCGGCATGGCGCGCAACTTCGCCAACAGCCTGTTGGTGTCCGGGCTGATCACGCTGGGCTCGTTGCTGATCAACACCATGGCCGGCTATGCCTTCGCCAAGCTGCAGTTCGTCGGCCGCGAGCGCATCTTCAAGATCCTGATGGCCGCGTTGGTGATCCCGGCGCAGGTGGCGATGCTGCCGCTGTTCCTGTTGATGAAGCAGCTGCATCTGGTCAACAACATCGGCGGGGTGGTGGTGCCGGCGCTGGCCACGGTGTTCGGCATCTTCCTGGTGCGCCAGTACGCGCGCAGCATTCCGGATGAATTGATCGAAGCCGCCCGCATCGACGGCGCCAGCGAGATGCGGATTTTCTTCCAGATCGTGTTGCCCATGCTCAAGCCGGTGCTGGTCACCTTGACCATCTTCACCTTCATGGGCTCGTGGAACGACTTCATGTGGCCGCTGATCGTGCTGACCGACCAGGAGCAATACACCTTGCCGGTGGCGCTGGCGGCGCTGTCGCGCGAACACATCATGGACGTGGAACTGATGATGGCCGGCGCGGTGGTGACGGTGATTCCGGTGCTGCTATTGTTCCTGGCGCTGCAGCGTTACTACATCCAAGGTCTTCTGCTGGGGAGTGTGAAGGGGTGAAACCAGTGTTCCTGCGACTGTGTGCCATGGCCGCTTTCGTCACGTCTGCGGGCGCGGCGCAGGCGCAGGAGCGTGTGCTCGACGGCTTCAACGACATCGGCGCCTGGCGCCTGGTGGTGTCCAATCAGGTGAGCGGTTCGCTGCGGCCGGTGGCTACGCCCTCGGGCGGACATGCGCTGTGCCTGGACTACAACTTCAATGGCGTGTCCGGCTATGTCGGCATCCGTCGCAATTTGCCGATCACCTATCCGGACAATTACCGGATCTCGTTCGCGGTACGCGGCGAGTCGCCGTCCAACGACCTGCAGCTCAAGCTGATCGATGCCAGCGGCGACAACGTGTGGTGGGTCAACCGGCCGGGTTTCAACTTCCCGAAGAACTGGACCACGTTCAACTACCGCAAGCGCACCATCGAGAAGGCCTGGGGCCCAGGTGCGGACAAGCAATTGCGCAGCAGTGCGGATGTCGAGTTCACCATCTACAACAAGGTCGGTGGCCAGGGCACGGTGTGCTTCGACCGCCTGGCGCTGACGCCGCTGCCGCCGGAGGACACCTCGCCGCTGAAGGCCGAGGCGATCACCGATACCGCGCCCGCATTGGAACAGCGCCTGGCCGACGGCAAGCCGGAGACCTTCTGGCTCAGCGGCGCGGTCAAGCAACAGACCGTCACCCTCAACCTGGGCAAGGTGCGCGAATTCGGCGGTGCGGTGGTGCAGTGGGTCCCCGGCCTGCAGGCCTCGCAATACGTGGTGCGCGCGTCCAGCGACGGGCGCGGCTGGCGCGACCTGCGTACCGTTACGGCCGGTGCCGGCGGCACCGATTGGCTGGCGCTGCCGGACACCGAGGCGCGTTACCTGCGCTTCGATCTCAAGGACGGCCCCAACTGGCGCTACGGCATCAAGGAAGTGCAGCTGCAGCCGCTGGCGTTTGCCGCGACCCCGAACGACTTCATCAAGTCATTGGCCGCGCAGATGCCGCGCGGCAGCTATCCGCGCGGTTTCTCCGGCGAGCAGCCGTACTGGACCATCCTGGGTCTTGATGGCGGCACCGAGCAGGGCCTGATCGGCGAGGACGGCGCGGTGGAAGTGGGCAAGGGCGGCTTCAGCATCGAGCCGTTCTTGGTCACCGGCGGCAAGCTGCTGCACTGGTCCGACGTCAGCAGCGAGCAAAGCCTGCAGGACGACTACCTGCCGATTCCCAGCGTCGACTGGCACCACGACCTGATGAACCTGCGCGTTACTGCATTCGTGCAGGGCACACCCGATCAGGCGCAACTGGTCGCGCGCTACCAGCTGCACAACACCGGCAAGGACGCGCGCGAGTTCACCCTGGCCCTGGCGGTGCGTCCGTTCCAGGTCAATCCGCCGTCCCAGTTCCTCAACACCCTGGGCGGCGTCAGCCGGATCGAACAGCTCACCGTGGATGGCGCCCAGGTCAGCGTCAACGGCAAGCCGCGCGTTTTCGCGGCGCAGCGCCCGGATGCCGGGTTCGCCAGTGCCTTCGACAGCGGCATGGATGTCAGCCATCTCACTGCGGCCACGCCGCCCACCGTGACCCAGGTCAAGGACGAAACCGGCCTGGCCTCGGGTGTACTGCTGTATCGCTGGAAGCTGGAACCGGGCCAACGGCGCGAGGTGGCGTTGGTGATCCCGCAGACCGGCACCGCGCAGCTGCCTGCCGGCTTCGATGCGGAGGCCGCGCAACAACAGGTTGCGCAGCAGTGGCGCGGCAAGCTCGATCGCGTGCGCATCAGCGTGCCGGCCGAAGGCAAGCCGGTGGTCGATACCTTGCGTACGGCGCTGGCGCACATGCTGATCTCGCGCATCGGCCCGCGTCTGCAGCCGGGCACGCGCTCGTACTCGCGTAGCTGGATACGCGACGGTGCAATGATCTCCGAAGGGCTGTTGCGGCTCGGCCGCGAAGACGTGGTGCGCGACTACGTCGACTGGTTCGCGCCGTACCAATTCGCCGATGGCATGGTGCCGTGCTGCGTGGACGACCGCGGCAGCGACCCGGTGCCGGAAAACGACAGCCATGGCGAGCTGATCTACAACATCGCCGAGTACTACCGCTACACCGGCGACAGGGCGTTCCTGGAGAAGATGTGGCCGCACGTCACCGGCGCGGTCGACTACATGGAAAAGCTGCGCGCCAGCGAACGCACCGAAGAGAACTTCATGCGCAACCCGGCCTTCTACGGAATGATGCCGGTGTCGATCAGTCATGAAGGCTATTCGGCCAAGCCGGTGCATTCGTACTGGGACAACTTCTGGGCGCTACGCGGCTACAAGGACGCGGCAATGCTGGCCGGCGCGCTCGACAAGCCGGACGAAGTAGCCCGCTTCGGCGCTGCGCGCGATGAGTTCAGCGGCGACCTGATCGCCTCGCTGGGTGCGGCAGTACGCCAGCACAGCCTGGATTTCCTGCCCGGCTCGGCCGAGCTTGGCGATTTCGATGCCACCTCCACCACCATCGCGCTGACCCCGGGCGGCGAACAGCAGCGGCTGCCGCAGGACTTGTTGAGCAACACCTTCGAGCGCTACTGGAAGGAATTTTCCGATCGTCGCGACAGCAAGCGCGAATGGAAGGACTACACCCCCTATGAGTGGCGCAACGTCGCCGCGTTCGTGCGCCTTGGCTGGCGCGAGCGTGCCTGGGACGCCACCGCGTTCTTCTTCAAGGATCGCGCACCGCAGCCGTGGAACCAGTGGGCTGAAGTGGTCTCGCGCACGCCGCGTAAACCGTTTTTCGTCGGCGACCTGCCGCATGCCTGGGTGGCGTCGGACTTCGTGCGCTCGGTGCTGGACATGTTCGCCTACACCCGCGAATCGGATCAGAGCGTGGTGATCGCCGCCGGTACCCCGACGCGCTGGTTCGAAGGCAAGGGTATCGGCATCGCCGAATTGCGCACGCCATACGGACGCCTCAACTACACCTTGCAGCGCAGCGAAAAACAGCTGGTGTTGCAGCTGCAGCCTGGCCTGCTGATGCCTCCGGGTGGCGTGGTGTTCGCCTGGCCGTACCAGGGCGAACCCGGCAAGGCCAGCGTCAATGGCGAAACCGTGGACTGGCTCAATGGCGAGTTGCGCATCCAGCAACTGCCGGCCACGGTGCAGATCGATGTGCCCAGCGCGGTGCGGCGGGCCGAAAAGGCCACGCAATGATGCTCGTGCCTTGTCCGGGACGGGCAGGGCAGTGGCGCCACCGTGGCGTGATGTTGGCCGTGGTGGCTCTGTTGATGGCGTGCGCTGCGGCTGCCCAGGCAGCGCCCGCACAATCGCAGCTCAGGACTGATCAAGCGAAGCAACGCGGCGAGGCCGCTGTGGGTCCGAGATCAGGGACGGCGACTCCCTCCGCCGCGCCGTCGCGCGAGATGACTCTGGTCACGCTCAACTTGCACCACGATCGTGAGGACTGGCCGGGCCGTCGCGCGCATATCTCCAAGGAACTCAGGCAGCTGGCGCCGGACGTGATCGCGTTGCAGGAGGTCATCGAGCGGCGCGGCAGCGTGGAAAACCAGGCCACTTGGCTAGCGCGCAAGCTGGACTACGAGGTGATCTTCGCCTCGGTCGATCCCATCGGTGCACCCAAGCGCTACGGCAATGCGCTGCTGAGCCGACGCAAGGTACTGGCCAGCCATCAGCGCCTGCTGCAACCGCTGGAGGACTACCGCGTCGCCGCGCACCTGCAGGTCGATGTCGACGGCCAGCCGGTCAATGTCTACGTCACCCATCTCAACGAACGCGCCGATGCACGCGGCACCGCGACGCGAACGCGCCAGGTGGCCGATCTGCTGGAGTTCATTGGCTCCACCAGTGCACAGGCGCCGGTGGTAATCGCGGGCGATTTCAATACTGCCGCCGATGCACTGGATCTGGAGGCGCTACGCAAGGGCTATGGCGACAGCTATGGCAGCGTGCATCGCAGCAGCGCTGCCGGGGTAAGCACCTTGAACCTGCATGTCTTCGACACGCCGGCACGCATCGATCATGTGTTTTTCCAGCAGAACCGGCTGCTTGCCCGCGAAGCACGCATCCTGTTCGACACCCCGTATGCCGAAGGTCGCTGGGCATCGGATCACTATGGCGTGTGGGTACGCCTGCAGCTGGCACCATCGGCGCAGTCCGCGCCGTAGCAGCGCGCAAGCGATAGAGGCCGTAGCCGTAGGAGCGCCCGGGCGCACTGGGGTGGGGCGTTACCGGGGATGCCCCATCGCGTCAGGGTGCGCTCCTACGGCAGGCGACGGATTGCAGTGCACTGCAGCGCCACCATCCTCACCCATGCAGGCGATTGAAGATCTGCACGCCGGCCAGCCATACCCCGGCCATGCTGCCGACATTGGTCAGCAGAAAAGTCAGCACCACGCGCGACACGCGATTGCGGTACCAGCCGCGCAGCGTCTGTGCATCGTCGCGCAGCGACAGGAAATCGCCATAGGCCGGTTTGCGCATATGGACCTCGACCAGTGCGGCAAATGCCCCGGTCGGCACGCTCAGCCGGAACGGTTTGAACGGTGCCACCACCGCCGCGGTCAGGATGCTCAGCGGGTGGCTGCCGGCCAGCAGGCAGCCCAGTGCCGCCATGCCGCCGGTATACATCGCCCATTGCAGCAGCAGGTCGGCGCCCATGCTCAGGCCCCCGCGCCAGAAGCCGATGCCGATCCCGGTAATGATCACCGCCAGGATGCCCAGCGTGATCCAGGGAACGCGCTTGCGCTGTTGCACGTATTCCAGCGACTCGCGTAGCGGGCCGGGCGCATCGGTATCCTGTTCCAGATGCCGCGCCAGCCCGGCCAGATGTCCGGCGCCGACGACCGCCAGCACTTCGTGCTGCCCGCTACCGGCTTCTTCGCGCAGGCGCGTGGCCATGTAGCGATCGCGCTCGGCAATCACGGTCTCGTACAGCTCCGGGCTCTCGCTGGCGAAATCGCCGAAGCTCGCCTCCAGCATGTCGCCTTGCTTGAGCTTTTCGATTTCCTCTTCGCCCACTTCATCGGCGGCGAACAGGCCGCCGAGCAAACCGCCGGCAAGCTTCATCTTGCCGAAGAATCCCAACCGTCCGGACGCGCGCTTGAAGGTCAGCCCGACTTCGCGGTCGATCAGGTAGACCGGCAGCCCCTGCGCACGCGCCAGGTTGACGGCCTCCTTCAATTCCGCGCCCGGCTCGATGCCCAACTGTTTGGCCAGCCGGCGCTGATAGGCCGCCAGCGCAAGATTGGCGGCAAACAGCGCCACGCGCCCCTTGCGGATCACCTGCACCAGGTCCAGGCGAGCCAGCGCATCCGGGTCGCTGAGCGCCTGCAGCCGCTGCGTATCCAGCTCCACGGCCACCGCGTCGTAACGGCCACTGCCGATCGCCCGTTGCACCGCGGCCACGCTGGCCAGCGACACGTGCGCGGTACCCAGCAGGGTGTAGCGCACACCATCGCGCTCGACGATGCGATGCGGCTGGCCGGACAGCGCATCGTCCAGAACGTGGGGGAGCTGCTCAGTCATGGGGTCATTCATCAGAAAGAGGGGTGGTGTCGCCGGAGCCGAGTGCGCGTTGCATCTGCACACTGTCCAGCCAGCGACCATGCTTGCGGCCGATCCCGCTGAATACTCCGACCGTGCGGAATCCAAAACGTTCATGCAGCCGGCGCGAGGCCTGGTTGTCGGCATCGCCGATCACCGCAATCATCTGCCGGTAGCCGCGTTGTTCGCACAGTGCGATCAGTTCGCCGAGCAAGGCGCTGCCGATGCCGTGGCCCTGCTGGCCTTCGGCCACGTAGATCGAGTTCTCCACGGTCCAGCGGTAGCCTGCACGCGCGCGGTAACTGCCTGCATACGCGTAGCCGACCACCGCACCATCGCGTTCTGCGACCAAATAGGGGTAGCCTGCATCCACCACGGCGTCCACGCGTGAGCGCATCTGCTCGCTGGATGGAGCGCTGTATTCGTAGGTATTGCACCCGGCGATCTGCTCCGCATAGATCGCGGTGATCGCTGGGATGTCCGCCGCGCGGACTGCACGCAACTCGACGGGCATACGGTCAGTCGATGTAGCGCTTGAGCAGGTCGCCATACGCATCGATCCGCCGATCGCGCAGGAACGGCCAGATGCGGCGGACGTGTTCGCTGCGCTGCAGGTCGACATCGCAGATCAGCACGGTCGGCTCCTGGCCGGCTTCGGCGATGAACTCGCCTTGCGGTCCCAGCACATGGCTGTTGCCCCAGAACTGGATGCCCGATGCGCCCAGCGGCGAGGGCTCATGGCCGACGCGGTTGCACGACAGCACCGGCACGCCATTGGCGACCGCATGACCACGATGGCTCAGGATCCACGCGTCGCGCTGACGCTCCTGCTCGGGTTGCTGGTCGTCCGGGTCCCAGCCGATTGCGGTGGGGTAGAGCAGCAGTTCCGCACCGGCCAGCGCCATCAACCGCGCCGCCTCCGGATACCACTGGTCCCAGCACACCAGCACGCCCAGGCGGCCCACCGAGGTGTCGATCGGCGTAAAGCCCAGATCGCCCGGGGTAAAGTAGAACTTCTCGTAGAAGCCCGGGTCGTCGGGGATGTGCATCTTGCGGTACTTGCCGAGCAGGCGGCCGTCGGTTTCGAACACCACCGCCGTGTTGTGATACAGACCGGCAGCGCGACGCTCGAACAGCGAGGCCACCAGCACCACGCCGTGTTGCCTGGCCAACGCGCTGAGACGCTCTGTGCTCGGGCCGGGAATCGGCTCGGCCAGATCGAATTCCTCCACCGACTCGTGCTGGCAGAAATACGCACCGTTGTGCAGTTCCTGCAACAGCACCAGCTTGGCGCCCTGCGCGGCGGCTTCGGCCACGCGCGATGCGATGACGGCCAGGTTGGCCTCGGCGTCGCCGTGGTTGCGCTCCTGGATCAGCGCGACGGAAAGGAGATGACGGGTCATGGCTACATCCAACTGGGTGACGCACTACGGTAGCGCGTCATGGCGGAACACCGGCCTGCCGGCCGGAACAGGAACGACGCGGCGCATGGATCGCCGCGACGAATGCAAGGTCTAGGCGGCCAGCAGGCCGGCCGGCAACTGCATGGTCAGGCAATGCAGGCTGCCGTTCTGCCAGATCAGCGCACGGCACGGCACCGGCACGATTTCGTGCTGCGGAAACGCTTCGGCCAGCACTGCCTGCGCGGTCGCATCGGCCTTGTCGCCATACGCCGGCATCAGCACCGCGCCGTTGACGATCAGGAAGTTGGCATACGACGCGGCCAGGCGACGTCCCTGATCCAGGATCGGCTCGGCCCACGGCAGGACGAACAGGCGGTACGGCTGCCCGTCGGTGGTGCGCAGCGCGGCCAGCTCGTTGCCCATCGCCTGCAGTTCGGCGTAGTGCGAATCGCCCGGCACATCGCAGCCCTGGTAGACGATCGCATCCGGACCGGCAAAGCGCGCCAGCGTGTCGATATGCGCGTCGGTGTCGTCGCCCTCGAGGTAGCCGTGGTCCAGCCACAGCACGCGATCCTGCGACAGCCATGCAGCAAGATCGCTGCTTAGCGACTCACGCGTGCGCTGCGGGTGACGCTCGTGCAGGCAGGTCCAGGTGGTGAGCAGGGTGCCGGCGCCGTCGGTCTCGATCGCACCGCCTTCCAGCGCAAAATCCACCGTCTGCACCGGAGCGGGCACGAAAACCTGTGCCGCATCCAGCGAGCTCACCAATTGGTCGTCCAGGCTGGCCTCGAACTTGCCGCCCCAGCCGGTGAAGCGGAAATCCATCAGCCGGAAGCCGGCACCCTGGCGCAGCGTGATCGGACCCGAATCGCGCAGCCAGGTGTCGTTATAGGCGGCCACCACGAAACGCACGCGCGTCATATCCAGTCGCGCCGAGCGCAGCCGCGCCTCGGCATAGATCTGCAGATCGTCGTCTGCCACGCAGATGATCACCGGCTCGAAGCGGGCGATCGCCGTCACCAACGCGATATAGGTCTCTTCCACATCGGCCAGGCGCTCGGCCCAGTCGGTGCCGGCGTGCGGCCACGCGATCAACACGGCGGATTGGGGTTCCCATTCGGCGGGGAAGCGAACACGGTCGGTCATGCCTGGCAATACTCATCTTGGTGTCCGGGCAATCGCCCGGACGTTCATCGATACCCTGCACCCGGGTGCAGGCTCTTGCGATCCTGACGCACAGTCACGCGTCAGGCCTTGGTGCAGATTCGCAGCGCCACATGTCCGGCTGCTGACGGATGCGGCAGGCCGACATGCCAGACCGCTGAGCCAGCGGTGCGGCATGCAGATGCCTGCCTGTCCTGTCGGCCGGGCGTGGCTGCGATTACTTGATCGGCGGCTTCGGCCCGATCTCGTTGGCGTCGGCCTGGTTGGCCACCACGTCGATCACCTTGCTCTTTTCGAAGTACACGGTGAACGCCGGGTACACCCAGCGATGGATCGTCGGCCACTGGCGCTTCTGGCCGCCACGCGGGTCGAGCTTTTCCTGCGGCGCGCCGTAACGGCTTTCCACCTGGCTCATGCTGTCGCCACGCAAGGGCAGGGCGGCGGCGGGTTTCTGCTGTGCCCGATCGACCAGCAGCGTGTCGGCCGACGCGACGGCACTGATCCCCATCAGTGCGATCGTCAGCATGATCGGCGGCATCACAAACAAACGGTTGCGCATGTCATCTACTCCCCAGTGGACAAGATTTCAGGTGGTGATTACAGCAAAAAACCGCGACAGGCGTTGATGCCGGTCGCGCTGCGCCTGGTGTTGCAGTCCGGCGCTGCGGCGGGCGGCCTGGGCGCCAGCGGTCTGGCCGGCGGGCCGGCAGTCGCACGCCGACCAAGAAAAAACCGCCCGGAGGGCGGCTTTCTCGGGTCTTGCACGCGCCGCAAAGGCTTAGCGCTGACGCGCCTTGAAACGCGGGTTCGACTTGCAGATCACGAAGACCTTGCCGCGGCGGCGGACCACCTTGCAGTCGCGGTGACGGGTCTTCGCAGACTTCAGGGAGGACAGGACTTTCATGGCACACCTCGGTGTAAACGGTTGGGTTCGATGGGAAGAGTGCCCACGGTTCGAGGGTGCACTCGCAATTAAGCCGGCAATTCTAACCGGCTTTTTGTCGTGCTTTCAAGTGGTTGCAGCGCAATGGCGGCGAGCGGCGTTACACTACCGCCTGATGCCCTTCCGGAAACCTGAATGACCGACTTGTCACCCGTTCTCACCATCGATGGCCCGTCCGGTGCCGGCAAGGGCACGGTCAGCCGGATCGTGGCCGCCCGCCTGGGCTGGCATTACCTCGATTCGGGCGCCCTGTACCGCGCGGTGGGTGTGGCGGCGAGCTGGGCCGATCTGGACGTGTCCGACCCGGCTGCGCTGGTGCGCTGTACCTTCGATACGCGCGTGGAGTTCGATGACGCTGGCGAGGCGGGGCTGCGGGTGCTGGTCAACGGGGTGGACGCCACCAGCGAATTGCGCCTGGAAACCACCGGCGCACTGGCTTCGGCCATTGCCGCCATTCCGGAGGTCCGGAGTGCCCTGAAGGAGCGCCAGCGCGCATTCAGGCGGGCGCCCGGGCTGGTCGCCGATGGTCGCGACATGGGCACGGTGATCTTCCCCGATGCCGCCTTCAAGGTGTTCCTGACCGCCAGTGCCGAAGAACGTGCGGGCCGTCGCCATAAACAGTTGATGGAAAAGGGTGTTTCGGTTATCTTTGACGACCTGCTGCGCGAGATCATGGCCCGAGATGCCAGGGATGCGCAGCGGGTGGTGGCGCCATTGCGGCCGGCCGAAGACGCCGTGCTGATCGATACCAGCGGGATCGGGATCGAAGATGTCGTCCAGCGTGTGGTCGGGGTGTTGTCCTCCCGCACGCCGTCGTAAGCGTTCCGCAAGCGGGCCTGTCCCGCCGACCGTAAGGCGTGTCAAAGCTCCGTTGCGCATCCCGCGTGGCGGTTCTATTACTTCCAATCCGACCCGTTGTTGGGGTCGACCAACAGGCTGGGCAGTCCGTCTCTGTCGCAATCCGACGACCGGCGCCCGTGTGTTCAACTGAGTAAATCCAAATGACAGAATCTTTTGCTGAACTGTTCGAAGCCAGTCAAGCCAATCTGGCGAAGCTGAAGCCGGGCTCGATCGTCACCGGTACCGTCGTGGAAGTGCGCGGTGACGTGGTGGTGATCAACGCTGGCCTGAAGTCCGAAGGCATCGTGCCGATCGAGCAGTTCCGTAACGACGCTGGCGAGATCGATGTGGGCGTGGGCGACCAGGTCAAGGTTGCGCTGGACTCCATCGAAAACGGCTTCGGCGAGACCGTGTTGTCGCGCGAGAAAGCCAAGCGCGCGATGGTGTGGGACGAGCTGGAAGAAGCGTTGGAAAAGAACGAAACCATCACCGGCCGCATCAGCGGCAAGGTCAAGGGTGGTTTCACCGTGGACATCAAGGATGTCCGCGCGTTCCTGCCTGGTTCGCTGGTGGATGTGCGCCCGGTGCGCGACCCGGCCTACCTGGAAGGCAAGGAGCTTGAGTTCAAGCTGATCAAGCTGGATCGCAAGCGCAACAACGTGGTGGTGTCGCGTCGTGCCGTGGTCGAGAGCGAGCACTCGGAAGAGCGCGAGCAGCTGATGGACAAGCTGCAGGAAGGCGCGATCCTGAAGGGTGTCGTCAAGAACCTGACCGATTACGGCGCATTCGTGGACCTGGGCGGTATCGACGGCCTGCTGCACATCACCGACATGGCCTGGAAGCGCGTGCGCCATCCGTCCGAAGTCGTCAACGTCGGCGACGAGCTGGACGTGCGCGTGCTGAAGTTCGATCGCGAGCGTAACCGCGTCAGCCTCGGCCTGAAGCAGCTGGGCGAAGATCCGTGGGACAACATCGCCCGTCGTTACCCGGCCAACAGCCGCGTGTTCGGCAAGGTCTCCAACGTCACCGATTACGGCGCATTCGTCGAGATCGAGCCGGGCGTCGAAGGTCTGGTGCACGTTTCCGAGATGGATTGGACCAACAAGAACGTCAACCCGTCCAAGGTTGTGCAGGTTGGCGACGAAGTCGAAGTGATGGTGCTGGATGTCGACGAGGAGCGTCGCCGCATCTCGCTGGGCATGAAGCAGGTTGCCGCCAATCCGTGGGAAACCTTCGCTGCGACCCACAAGAAGAACGACAAGGTGTCCGGTCAGATCAAGTCGATCACCGACTTCGGCATCTTCATCGGTCTGGACGGCGGCATCGATGGTCTGGTGCACCTGTCCGACATCAGCTGGAACACCACCGGCGAAGATGTCGTGCGCAACTACAAGAAGGGCGACACGCTGGAAGCCGTCGTGCTGGCAGTGGACCCGGAGCGTGAGCGCATCAGCCTGGGCGTCAAGCAGCTGGAGCAGGACCCGTTCGGTCAGTACATGGCGTCCAACCCGAAGGGTTCGAAGGTCGAAGGCGTGGTGCGTGAAGTGGATGCCAAGGGCGCCACGATCGACCTGGCCGACGGCATCGAAGGCTATGTCGCTGCACGCGATATCGCCAACGAGCGCGTCGACGATGCGACCCAGCACCTGAAGGTTGGCGACAAGATCGAGGCCAAGTTCGTGGGCATGGACCGCAAGGGCCGCACCCTGCAGCTGTCGATCAAGGCCAAGGACGATGCCGAAATGCGCGAAACGCTGGAGGAATACCAGTCCTCCGCTGCGTCGGGCGGCATGACTCAGCTGGGCGCGCTGCTGCGTGCGCAGTTGAACAACAACAAGTCCGAGTAAGCGCGTAGCGCTCTACCGAGCGTGATGGATCGGCCCGGGCTTGCCCGGGCCGATTCCGATGTGTCAGTCGAAAAAAGCAAGTCTTCCCATGACCAAGTCCGAATTGATTGAAATCCTGGCGCGACGCCAAGCGCATCTGAAGTCGGACGATGTGGATCTGGCAGTCAAGTCGCTGCTGGAGATGATGGGGCAGGCGCTGTCCGATGGTGATCGGATCGAAATCCGCGGGTTCGGCAGCTTCTCGCTGCATTACCGCCCGCCACGTCTGGGGCGCAATCCCAAGACCGGCGAATCGGTCGCGTTGCCGGGCAAGCATGTTCCGCACTTCAAGCCAGGCAAGGAATTGCGCGAGCGCGTCAGCTCCGTGGTGCCGGTCGATCTGGCCGATGCGGCAGACTGACGGCAGCTCTACCGCTGTGTTTATGTCGGCTCGGTTAAGCTAGGCCCCTTCCCGACGGAGTCTCGCGATGAAGGTGTTTCGCTTGCTGGTGATGCTGGCATTCCTGTTGGTCGGCCTGATCATCGGTGCGGTCAATTCCCAGGACGTCACTCTCGATTTCCTGTTTTCCAGTGTGCATACGACCTCCGGGGTCGCGATCATCGTCGCGCTGCTGGTCGGTGTGTTGATTGGTGCCGGCATGGTGCTGGTCAGCGTGGTCATTCCCCTCTATTCCAAGCTGCGCCAGGCCAACAAGGCTGTCGTGGTCAGTCGTGCCGACGCCAGGCCTGTTGCGCCTGCCGCCGTCGAGCCGCGCCCCCTCGATGGACTCTAAGTACGTATGGACTTCCTGACCGAGTGGTTCTGGTTTTTCCTGTTCCTGCCGCTGGCAGCGCTGAGTGGCTGGATCGTCGGTCGGCGCGGTGGCCAGCGCCACGGCGATACCCAGGTCAGTCGTCTGTCGAGCACCTATTTCCGCGGCCTGAACTATCTACTCAACGAGCAGCCAGACAAGGCGATCGAGCTGTTTCTGCACATCGCCGAGCTGGACAAGGAAACCTTCGAGACGCAGGTTGCGTTGGGTCATCTGTTCCGTCGCCGCGGCGAGGTCGATCGTGCCATCCGGCTGCATCAGGGACTGGTGCAGCGCGGTGACCTGACCGACCAGCAACGCGTACAGGCCTTGCTCGCCTTGGGCGAGGACTACATGAAGTCCGGTCTGCTGGACCGGGCTGAAACGGTGTTCACCGAACTGGCGCAGCTCGATCAACGCGCGCCGCAGGCGCTGCGCCATCTGATCGGTATCTACCAGGCCGAACGCGACTGGGAAAAGGCGATCGACAACGCCACCCGTTACGAGGAAGTTACCGGCGAGCCGATGGGCAAGCTGATTTCCCAGTTTGAATGCGAACTCGCAGACCGTTACCGCGGGTTGGGCAAGGCCGATGAGGCCCTGCAGGCGATCGCACGCGCCTATCAGGCCGACGGCACCTCCGTGCGGGCCGGCATTCTGGAGGGGCGAATCGAAGCCGAGCGCGGTCATGATGAGGCGGCGGTGCGGGCATTCGAGCGCGCGGCGCGGCACGACCCGGAATATCTGCCGGAGATCATTCCCGCGTTGATGGCGGCGTATCGCCGGGTCGGCGACATTGCCGGCGCGCGCAATTTCCTGTCCGAGATGACCGAGCACTATCGCGGCATCGCGCCGGTGCTGGCGCTGACCCAGTTGATGGAAGCGCAGGACGGAGTGGCGCCTGCCTTGGCCTATCTCGGTCGCCAGCTCAAGGATCGTCCATCGGTGCGCGGCGAGTCGGCGCTGATCGACCTAACCCTGGCCGAAGGCAGCGATCCGGTCGGAACCCTGCAGGATCTCAAGCACATCACCGACCAGCTGCTGGTGCGCAACCCCAGCTATCGCTGTACGCGCTGCGGTTTCGGTGCCAAGACGCATCATTGGCAATGTCCGAGCTGCAAGGAATGGGGCACCGTCAAGCCGCTGTTGAACTACGCGGTGGTCTAGGACGTGTCGCAGCTTTCGGGACAGTTGCATCTTGTTGACATCGACTTGAGCCACCGCCGCGGTCTGCAGCGGTGCCAGTCAGTTGCAATTCCAATGGGTCCGAGCGCGGCACTGCTTATGCATTCCGGCATCGAGTGGCGCGCTCCAGGCAGTGCCGGCATCGCCACGCAAGCCGGCATGCTATTGCCTTCTGTGCTCCTATCCGCTGCGACTATTCTTCTAGATGGCGGCAGTGGTTCGGAGCGCGGGGCATGGTGATGCCCTCTATCTGGCTGTGGTGCGCATTGCATCTGACGATTGCAGCGCTGGGAACATGGCTGCTGCGACGTTATGCGCTGCACCGCCGTCTACTCGACCACCCGGGTGAGCGACGAAGTCATTCGGTTGCCACTCCACGTGGCGGTGGCATGGCCATCGTTGCGTCAATCCTTTCGGGATGCGTGGTAGCCGGCATGCTCTGGCCGGCGTCGCGCCTGCCGGTGGGCTGGTTTGCGGCCGGTCTGATCCTGGTCGCTGGGGTTGGTTGGTGGGACGATCATCGGCCGTTGTCGGCCAGGTTGCGCTTTGCAATCCACCTGGCTGCATCGGCATCGCTTGGATGGCTGGTCGTCCTGTACACCGGCAATGTCCTGGACGGCATTCTCAGCGCAGCCGCCTGCGTGGTGCTGATCAATGTCTGGAACTTCATGGACGGCATCAACGGGTTGGCGGCCAGCCAGGCTGCGTTGGCGGCATTGGCGTTCGCTGCAGTGGTTCCCGCTGCGTGGTCGCTTGCCGGGCTGGCAGTGTCCGCGGCATGCCTGGGGTTTCTTCCCTTCAACTTTCCACGCGCTCGCATCTTCCTTGGCGATGGGGGCAGCGGGGCATTGGGCTATGTGCTGGCCGCCTTGCTCGCACTAAGCGTGGCGGAAGGGCTGGCTAGCTGGTGGATAGGCTGGATACCACTGACTGCGTTTCTTGTAGACGCCGGCTTCACGCTGCTGTCTCGCATGCTCGCCGGGCAACGCTGGTGGGAGCCGCACTCCCTGCACGTGTACCAACGTCTGGCGCGCCGGGTCGGGAGCCACGTTCCGGTAACTGCTGTTTACTTCGCTTTCAGTGTCGCTGCCGTCTGCTTGTATGTGTTAATTCGTCATGATGGGGCTTGGCTGCAGGTTGCCGGGGCAATTGTCTGGGGCCTGGGCGTTGCTGCCAGCTGGTACTTTCTGCGCGCCGGACTGCGCAATTTCTGAGTAATGGATTTTTATGATTTCCTGGCGTGACCGTTTGACCAAGGCGCTGCCGCAGGCGGCCGTTGTGGTGCACGACCTGCTAATGGTCTGGGTGTGCTGGCAGCTGCTGCATGCCGGCCGCTACTCGATGTTGCGCGACGCGCCTGAGTTGCCGCTCTGGGATTGGCGCACCGCTGTGGTCCTCGTGGCACAGGGCCTGGTGTTCTGGAAGATGGGGCTGTACCGGGGACTGTGGCGGTTCGCTTCCGTGCCTGACCTGTGGAACATCTTCAAATCGAGTTTCCTCGGCCTGGTCGCGATCGTGCTGGCCCTGTCGTACGACCGGCTGGATGGGGTGCCGTTATCGGTGCTGGTGGTCTATCCATTTGCCCTGTCGGCACTGCTTGGCACGCCGCGGCTGTTGTACCGCGCCTGGAAGGACTACCAGATCGCGCACTCCGGGGATGCCGCCCAGCGGGTGTTGATCCTGGGTGCCGGTCGTGCTGCCGAGGGTCTGGTTCGCGATCTACGCCGCACCGGTGCGTTTGTGCCGGTCGGCTTCCTGGACGATGCCAATAACCTGCATGGCGCAAAGATCCAGGGCCTCAACGTGCTGGGAAACCTTGATCAGGCCGCGTCGATCGCCAAGGAAACCGCCGCCAAGCTGCTGGTGATTGCCATACCGTCGTTGGATGCTTCCGGCATGCAGCGCGTGGTGGCGATCTGCGAAAGCACGGGCCTGCCGTTCCGGATGGTGCCCAAGCTGATCAATGTGCTGGAAGGGCGCTCGCTGCCCGGCGAACTGAAAGAGGTCGCCATCGAGGACCTGCTCAATCGCAAGCCCGTCACCCCCGACTGGCGGCTGATCCGCGACTGGCTGACCAACAAGACCGTGATGGTGACCGGTGCCGGTGGTTCGATCGGTTCGGAAGTCTGCCGCCAGTGCGCCCGACATGGTGCGCGCCGGATCGTGCTGCTGGAGATCGACGAGCTGGCATTGCTCACCATCGACTCGGATCTGCGCCGGTTGTTTCCGGACATCGAGGTGGTGCGCATACTCGGCGATTGCGGCGATCCGGCCGTGGTGGCGCATGCGCTCAACACGGCGACCCCGGACGCGGTCTTCCATGCCGCTGCCTACAAGCAGGTGCCGCTGCTGGAAGAGCAGCTACGTGAGGCGGTGCGCAACAATGTGCTGGCCACCGAGAACGTGGCGCGTGCCTGCCAGCGGGCGCGTATCGAAACCTTCGTTTTCATTTCCACCGATAAGGCCGTCGAGCCCGTCAATGTGCTGGGCGCCAGCAAGCGCTACGCGGAGATGATCTGCCAGAGTCTTGACGCACGCGATGCACCGACGCGCTTCATCACGGTGCGCTTTGGCAACGTGCTGGACTCGGCCGGCAGCGTGGTGCCGCTGTTCCGCGAACAGATCCGCCAGGGTGGCCCGGTCACGGTGACGCACCCGGATGTGACGCGTTACTTCATGACCATTCCCGAGGCCTGCCAGCTGGTGATCCAGGCTGCGGCTTCCGCCTCGCATGGGGCGATCTACACGCTGGACATGGGCGAGCCGGTGCCGATCCGGCTGCTGGCCGAGCAGATGATTCGCCTGGCCGGCAAGCAGCCGGGCAAGGATGTGGCCATCCTCTATACCGGCCTGCGACCAGGCGAGAAGTTGCATGAGACCCTGTTCTATTCCGACGAGGACTACCGGCCTACTGCGCATCCCAAGATCCTGGAAGCCGGCGTGCGCGAGTTCTCGCACGAGCAGGTGCTGCAGTTGGTGACCCGCCTGCGCGAAGCGGTTAATCGTTATGACATCAAGGCGATGGAGACTGTGCTGGGCAGCCTGATGCCAGATTTCGCGGCTGCTCGACGGAAAGTCGACGCGCGATCTGATACGGTCGTTCCATTCCCCGCACGTGAGGTCAGAAGACTGTAATGAGTCAGCGCATTCGCAAGGCCGTATTCCCCGTCGCAGGTCTTGGGACCCGCTTTCTTCCGGCCACCAAGACGGTGCCGAAGGAAATGCTGCCAATCATCGACAAACCATTGATCCAATACGCTGTCGACGAGGCCATCCAGGCTGGCTGCGATACGCTGATCTTCGTCACCAACCGCTACAAGCACTCCATTGCCGACTACTTCGACAAGGCTTACGAGCTGGAGCAGAAGCTCGAGCGTGCCGGCAAGCTGGAGCAGCTGGAACTGGTCCGTCATGCGTTGCCGGAAGGCGTGCGCGCCATTTTCGTGACGCAGGCCGAAGCGCTGGGCCTGGGGCACGCCGTGTTGTGTGCCAAGGCGGTGGTCGGTGATGAGCCGTTCGCCGTGCTGCTGCCCGACGACCTGATGTGGAACCGTGGCGATGCCGCGTTGACCCAGATGGCCGACGTGGCGGAAGCATCCGGTGGCAGCGTCATCGCCGTGGAAGATGTGCCGCACGACAAGACGGCCAGCTATGGCATCGTCTCCACCGATGCCTTCGACGGCCGCAAGGGTCGCATCAACGCCATCGTCGAAAAGCCCAAGCCGGAAGTGGCGCCGAGCAATCTGGCGGTGGTTGGCCGGTACGTGCTCAGCCCGAAGATCTTCGAATTGCTGGAGTCCACTGGCGCGGGTGCAGGTGGCGAAATCCAGCTGACCGACGCAATTGCCGAGCTGCTGAAGAAGGAGCAGGTCGATGCCTTCCGTTTCGAAGGCCGACGCTTCGATTGCGGCGCACATATCGGCCTGATCGAGGCGACCGTGCACTTCGCGCTTGAGCACGAAAAGCATGGCGGCCCGGCCAAGGAAATCATTCGCGAAGCACTGGCCAAGGCCGACGCGCGCGGCTGATCGCTCCGGCATCGTGGTATCGCGAACGACGCCTTCTGGCGTCGTTCGTCGTTTTGGGCATCGATCGGGCAGGGTGGCCCGATACACAGATCTGCCGCAATCAAGCAAGCAGATGCAGGGCGGCAGTGCAGTGGTGTCGTTAGAATCCGGGCATGAGCCAGACTGCGCACTCCAGTGACCTGATCAACGTGGTGGCCCTGCTGGGCGCGGCGGTGGTCGCCATCCCGCTGTTCCGACGGCTGGGCCTGGGCTCGGTGCTCGGCTACCTGGCGGCGGGCCTTGCGATTGGCCCCTTCGGGCTGGGCCTGTTCGACGACCCGCAGGCGATCCTGCACGTGGCCGAGCTGGGCGTGGTGATGTTCCTGTTCGTCATCGGGCTGGAGATGCGGCCCTCGCATCTATGGAGCCTGCGCAAGGAAATCTTCGGGCTTGGCACCTTGCAGATCTGCTTCTGTGCGCTGGTACTGACCGGCATTGGCGTTATCGGGCTGGGGTTCGCGCCCGCAGTGGCCTTCGTTGCCGCGTCCGGGTTCGTGCTGACCTCCACCGCCGTGGTGATGCAGTTGCTTGCCGAGCGCGGCGATGTCGCCTTGCAGCCGGGACAGAAGATCGTGGCGATCCTGCTGTTCGAGGATCTGCTGATCGTCCCGTTGCTGGCGATCGTGGCCTGGATGGGGGCCAGCGGCGACCCGCAGGTGGCGTCGCAGCGCTGGCATGACATCGGCATCGGGTTGGCCTGCATTGTGGGCCTGCTGGTGGCCGGCCGCTGGCTGCTCAATCCCTTGTTCCGGATCCTGGCCGCATCCAAGGCGCGCGAGGTGATGACCGCGGCCGCATTGCTGGTGGTGCTGGGCGCGGCACTGCTGATGCAGGTGGGCGGGTTGTCGATGGCGATGGGGGCGTTCCTGGCTGGCGTACTGCTGTCCGAATCCACCTTCCGCCACCAGATCGAGGCGGATATCGAGCCGTTCCGCGGCATCCTGCTGGGGCTGTTCTTCCTTGGCGTGGGCATGAGCCTGGACCTGCGTGTGGTCGTTGCCGATTGGCGGCTGATCGTCACCGGCGTGCTGGCGCTGATGCTCGGCAAGGCCGTGTGCATCTATGCGGTGGCGCGATTGATGCGCAGCGATCACCGCCAGGCGCTGGACCGCGGCGTGTTGATGGCGCAGGGCGGCGAGTTCGCCTTTGTGCTGTTCGCCGCGGCCGCCGCCTCCGGCGTGATCGACGCGCAGGTCAATGCCAGCCTTACCGCGATCGTGGTGCTGTCGATGGCGCTGACGCCGCTGTTCGTGCTGCTGCAGCGGCGCCTGACACCACCGGCCGAGGTGTCGCTGGATGGGGTGGACGCGGCCAGCGGCCAGACCGGCAGCGTATTGATCATCGGCTTCGGCCGCTTCGGACAGGTGGCCAGCCAATCGCTGCTCGCGCGCGACGTGGATGTGACCATCATCGACAACGACATCGAGATGATCCAGAGCGCGGAGGAATTCGGCTTCAAGATCTACTACGGCGATGGCACCCGGCTGGATGTGCTGCATGCCTCCGGCGCGCATGGCGCGCGGGCGATTGCGGTCTGCATCGATAATCGCGAGGCAGCCAACCGCATCGTCGAACTGGCCACGCGCGAGTTTCCGCATGCGCGCCTGCTGGTGCGTTCGTTCGACCGCGAGCATTCGCTGCAGCTGATTGCCGCCGGCGTGGATTACCAGATTCGCGAGACTTTCGAGTCCGCGGTGCTCTTCGGTCAGGCCGCGCTGGTCGAACTGGGTGTGGATGAGGATGAGGCCGACAGGATCGCGCGCGAGATCCGTCGTCGCGACGCCGAGCGCCTGGACCTGGAGATCGCGGCAGGCAACGTGCGTGCCGGGGCAGGACTGATGTACGGCAATATCACGCCGACGGTGCCCAGGCCCACGCCGTTTACGCCGCCGCGCCGGGAGAGCCGCTCGCTCAACCGCGAAGCGGCGGCCGTGGCTGGTCAAGAGCCGAGCGTGCGGGACTGAACGACGCGAAGGCTCGGGTCCTCTCGACCGCCCCCAATCAGGATCGTCATCGCTGGCATCCCGGCCATGGCGCGATGCCAGCGGACAGAGCCAGCGATCAGCCGTGTTTGCGCTGAGCCGCAGCGAATGCTTCGAGTTGTTCGGGAGTGGCGTCTTTCTGATGCTGCTGCTTCCACTGTGCGAACGGCATGCCATAGACCGCCTCGCGCGCCTGTTCCTTGCTCATCGGCTGCCCCTGCGCTTCGGCCGCTTCGCGGTACCAGTCGCCCAGGCAGTTGCGGCAGAAGCCGGCGAGGATCATCAGATCGATGTTCTGCACATCGGTGCGCTCCTGATTGAGATGCTGCAGCAGCCGGCGGAATGCGGCCGCTTCGATGGCGGTGGTGGCCGCATCGCTGTCGGACGTCGTGATGGAAGTGGTGTCGGTCATGGCGGAATCGGGGACAATAGACGGCCTTCGACTCTACACCTGACGCCCCATGACCGCTTCCGCGCCAGCTGCCTCCGCTTCGGCCCGCCTTCTCGATGGACGGCGTATTGCCGAGGAGTTGCTCGACGGATTGAAGTTGCGGGTAGATGCGCGGATTGCGGCAGGCAAGAGCCGGCCCGGGCTGGCGGTGGTGCTGGTGGGTGGCGACCCCGCGTCGTCGGTGTATGTGCGCAACAAGCGCCGCGCGGCCGAAAAGGTCGGTATCGAAGCGTTCGATTACGACCTGCCGCAGGGCACCAGCGAAGCAGAGCTGGCGGCATTGATCGACGAGCTCAACGCTGATCCCAAGATCCACGGCATCCTGATCCAGCTGCCGCTACCGGGCATTCCCGATGCCAATCGGCTGATCCAGCGGATCGATCCGCGCAAGGATGTGGATGGCTTCCATCCGCAAAATGTGGGGCATCTGGCATTGCGCGAATTCGGCCTGCGCCCGTGCACGCCGCGCGGCATCGTGACCCTGCTGGGTCACACCGACCAGCCGGTGCGCGGGCGCAATGCCACCATCGTTGGCGTGAGCAACCACGTGGGTCGGCCAATGGGCCTGGAACTGCTGATCGCCGGTTGCACGGTCACCAGCTGCCACAAGTTCACCCCGGCCGATGTGCTGGAGGCCAGCGTGCGCAATGCCGACATTCTGGTGGTGGCCGTGGGCCGCCCCGGACTGATTCCCGGCGAGTGGGTCAAGCCGGGTGCGGTGGTGATCGATGTCGGCATCAACCGCCTGGAAGACGGACGCCTGGTTGGCGATGTCGGCTTCGATGCGGCAGCGAGGCGCGCGGCCTGGATCACCCCGGTGCCGGGCGGGGTGGGGCCGATGACGGTGGCCACGCTGATGCAGAACACCCTGGAAGCGGCTGACGCCGCCGGTTGAGCGGTCGGTGTAACGCAGCATTGCGGCGGTGAGGCGTGAAGGCTGTGTCCTCGCGCCCGGTTTGAGGGTAAAATGTCGCGCTTCCCCAAACTCGGGTCCGCCGATGCTCCGCATCCAGGCTGAAGCTCTCACCTACGACGACGTTTCGCTCGTCCCCGCTCATTCGATCGTCCTGCCCAAGGATGTCAGCCTGGAAACCCGGCTGACCCGCGATCTGCGTCTGAAGTTGCCGATCCTGTCGGCCGCGATGGACACGGTGACCGAACACCGCCTGGCCGTGGCCATGGCACAGCTGGGCGGCATCGGCATCATCCACAAGAACCTGACCCCGGCGCAGCAGGCGGCCGAAGTGGCCAAGGTCAAGAAGTTCGAGTCGGGCGTGATCACCGAGCCGTTTACGGTGAGCCCGGACACCACCATCGGCGAAGTGATCGCACTGACGCGCGCGCGCAACATTTCCGGCGTGCCGGTAGTGGACGGCAGCGAACTGGTCGGCATCGTCACCAGCCGCGACATGCGCTTCGAAAAGAAGCTCGACGATCCGGTCCGCCACATCATGACCAAGAAGGATCGCCTGATCACCGTGCGCGAAGGCGCCAGCGATGAGGAAGTGCTCGAGCTGCTGCATCGCAACCGCATTGAAAAGATCCTGGTGGTCAACGACAGCTTCGAGCTGCGCGGCCTGATCACGGTCAAGGACATCCAGAAGAAGACCGACAACCCGAATGCTGCCAAGGATGCGTCCACGCGTTTGCTGGTTGGTGCGGCGGTCGGTGTCGGTGGCGATACCGAACAGCGCATCGAGCTGCTCGCGGCTGCCGGCGTGGACGTGGTCATCGTCGATACGGCGCACGGCCATTCGCAGGGTGTGATCGACCGTGTGGCCTGGGTCAAGAAGACCTATCCGCAGCTGCAGGTGATCGGCGGCAACATCGTCACCGGCGATGCCGCATTGGCGTTGATGGATGCCGGCGCCGATGCGGTCAAGGTCGGCGTGGGCCCGGGGTCGATCTGCACCACGCGCGTGGTTGCAGGTGTGGGCGTGCCGCAGATCACCGCGGTGGACATGGTGGCCGAAGCATTGCAGGACCGCATTCCGTTGATCGCCGACGGCGGCATCCGCTACTCCGGCGATATCGGCAAGGCGCTGGTGGCTGGCGCGTCGACGGTGATGGTCGGCGGCCTGTTGGCCGGCACCGAAGAGGCGCCCGGCGAAGTCGAACTGTTCCAGGGCCGCAGCTACAAGAGCTACCGCGGCATGGGTAGTCTGGGCGCGATGGAGAAGGGGTCGAAGGATCGCTATTTCCAGGATTCCAGCGACGCCGACAAGCTGGTGCCGGAAGGCATCGAAGGCCGTGTGCCGTATCGCGGCTCGGTCGGCGGCATCATCCATCAGCTCATCGGCGGCCTGCGCGCAACCATGGGCTATGTGGGCTGCGCCACGATCGAAGAGATGCGTACCAAGCCGAAGTTCGTCACCATCACCGGCGCCGGCCAGCGCGAGAGCCACGTGCACGACGTGCAGATCACCAAAGAGCCGCCGAACTATCGCGCTGGATGATCGGGAATGGGGAGTCGTGAATCGGGAATCGTAAGAGCCCGCCGCTTCCTCGTCCGATAGCTGTTGCCATTCCCCACTCCCGATTCTCGATTCCCGGCTCTCAATGACCAGCATCCATAACGACAAGATCCTCATCCTCGATTTCGGCGCGCAGTACACGCAGTTGATCGCGCGGCGCATTCGCGAAATCGGCGTGTACTGCGAGATCTGGGCCTGGGATCACGATCCGTCCGAGATTGCCGGCTTCGGTGCCAAGGGCATCATTCTGTCTGGTGGGCCGGAATCGACCACGGTGCCGGGCGCGCCGGTGGCGCCGCAGGAAGTGTTCGACAGCGGTTTGCCGGTGTTCGGTATCTGCTATGGCATGCAGACCCTGGCTGCGCAGCTGGGCGGCGCCACCGAAGCGGCCGATCAACGCGAATTCGGCCATGCGGAGGTGGATGTCGTCGCGGCCGATGCGCTGTTCTCCGGCCTGACCGACCATGCCGGCGCATCGCGCTTGAACGTGTGGATGAGCCACGGCGATCACGTGTCGCAGGTGCCGCCCGGCTTCACGATTACTGCCGTGACCGACCGCATTCCGGTGGCGGCGATGTCCAACGAGGACAAGCGCTGGTACGGCGTGCAGTTCCACCCCGAGGTCACCCACACGCTGCAGGGCCAGACCTTGCTGCGTCGCTTCGTGGTCGATGTCTGCGGCTGCCAGACGCTGTGGACGGCGGCCAACATCATCGACGACCAGATCGCGCGCGTGCGCGCGCAGGTGGGCGATGACGAAGTGATCCTTGGTTTGTCCGGCGGTGTGGATTCGTCGGTGGTTGCCGCGTTGCTGCACAAGGCGATCGGCGACAAGCTGACCTGCGTGTTCGTCGATACCGGCCTGCTGCGCTGGCAGGAAGGCGACCAGGTGATGGCGATGTTTGCCGAGCACATGGGCGTCAAGGTGATTCGCGTCAACGCGGCCGACCGCTATTTCGCCAAGCTCGAAGGCGTGAGCGACCCGGAAGCCAAGCGCAAGATCATCGGTAACCTGTTCGTGGATATCTTCGACGAAGAGTCCAACAAACTGGCCAATGCCAAGTGGCTGGCGCAGGGCACGATCTATCCGGACGTGATCGAGTCGGCGGGCAGCAAGACCGGCAAGGCACACGTGATCAAGAGCCACCACAACGTGGGCGGCCTGCCGGAACACATGAAGCTGGGCCTGGTCGAACCGCTGCGCGAACTGTTCAAGGACGAAGTGCGCCGCCTCGGTGTGGAGCTGGGCCTGCCGCGCACCATGGTCTATCGCCATCCATTCCCGGGCCCGGGCCTGGGCGTGCGCATCCTGGGCGAAGTGAAGCGTGAGTACGCCGAACTGCTGGCCAAGGCCGATGCGATCTTCATCGACGAACTGCGCAAGGCCGATCTGTACGATAAGACCAGCCAGGCATTTGCGGTGTTTTTGCCGGTCAAGTCGGTGGGCGTGGTCGGCGATGCGCGTGCGTATGAATGGGTGATCGCACTGCGGGCGGTGGAGACCATCGACTTCATGACCGCGCACTGGGCGCACCTTCCGTACGACTTCCTCGGCACGGTGAGCAACCGCATCATCAACGAACTGCGCGGCGTCTCGCGCGTGGTCTACGACATCTCCGGCAAGCCGCCGGCGACGATCGAGTGGGAGTGACGTGAACGACAAGGGCGGCGTCGAGCGCCTATGTCGTGATGGGCGGCAGGTTTGCGCGATGCTCTCTTCTTTGTCGACCTCTGACTTGAGGCGTGCGTGGCCGAGTGCGGCACAGACCGAAGGTAGCGCGTAGCGCCCACTCCTGCGGTCGACGGGCGCCATCGCGCTTGGTGGCCCCGCCACGCTACGATGCGAATGCCGCAGTCTGGGAAGATGGCAGCTGGCTGCACCCTGCTGATCGTTTGGGGCGAAATCGCATGATTCCGACTACTGCTTGCCGCAGCTTATGGACGCTGGCAATGATGGCGTCCTGTGCATCGGTGCCGAGTGTATCGGCGGCCTCGGCCGAGGCCAGGCGCGACTGGATCGTTAGCGGAGCCGAGCTGATGCAGGCGATGGAAGGCAAGCTGGGGGATGCGTCGCGCGGGGACGAGCTGCGCCGCCAGCTGTCGAGCACCCGCGCCAACGCGTATGTTTCCGGAGTGGCGGATACCACTAGCGGTGTACGCTGGTGCGGGGCAGGGCAGATTCTTCCGCACGAGTTGGTCGATCGGGTCTATACCTATCAACGTAGCCTGCCGGCCGAACGCCTGCAGCAAAGCGCCGCGACGCTCGTGGTCGAGGCGCTGGCACAGGCATTTCCGTGTGCGGCCAAGCGTTGAGCGGACGCGCCCGCTTTTGGGTGCAACGTGGTGATGCGCAAGCGATGCGGTCGGGCCAAGGCCGGAGGGCGCATGCCTGGAGCGCTCGATTCGGCCTGACTACGACGAGTTGCGGGGCGGTGCTGTCTTGCCGCGCGCCAGTCTTGCACAACGCGGTGAGTGCTGCGTGCGGCGGCGTTATTGCCTCAGCGCACGCGTGCCAATGCCGTGCGTGCGTCGGCCATGAACTTCTGCGCTTCCTGCGGTGTGGCCAGGTTGGCGCCGAGCTGGCTGAGCACCTGCTCGACATCGCTGGACGCTTCCCAGGCTTCGTCGCAGAGCATGCCGGCGATGGGCCCGAGATAGTTCAGCGCGACCTTTTCCAGGGCATCGCGTACCCGATCGTCCGGAGCGCCGACACTGGCGTTGCCTGACGGCGCGGGTGCTGGCGCGGCGGCTGCGACCGGTGAAGCCGCCACCGGCGCGGGTGCCACGGCGGCACGCACCGGGGCAGGGGCGCCGCCCAGATCCTGTTCGAAGCCGCCCATCAACCACTGACGCGAGTCGTCGCTGAGCAGCGAGGGTTTGCCCAGGCCGGCACCGGGGTCGGCCTGGAAGCGGGCCTTCGCAGCGCCCACCATGGTGAGGCGTTGCACCGCCTCATCGTTGCGCAGCATGCGGAAGACCACCTCTTCGATCTGCCCGGCATTGATGCGGACGATGCAGGAGTGGTTTTCTTCGGTGACGACAAACAGAAAGCCGGACGCCTTCTTCAATGCCAGCGCCCTGAGCTCGCGCAGGACCTCGATCAGCGGACGGAATTCATTGGACATGGCGTCTTCCTTGCATCATCTGGTACGAAATCGGGTGGAACGGCTCAGCGTTTGCTGAGGCGTTCCATAGCCAACCGGACGCTGTTGGACAGGCGGGAGATGGCGCGCGCCAGAGTACCAATTTCATCCTTGAGGTTGACCTCGTCGATGGTGTGGTTCCACTTGCCCAGGCTGAGTTCTTCGGCCACGGTGGTCAGATGCTGGATGGGGCGCAGCACGCGGCTCCAGATCAGCGCCCACTGCAGGCCAAGCAACAGGGCGCACACCAACAGGCCGATGCCGGCGATCCACAGCGACTGGCGCACGATCACGCCATTGACGTCGCTCTTGGGATACGCCGAGACCAGGGTGAAGCCCCAATCGGGCACTTCCTGCTTGGTCACGACCCAGTCGTCCGGGCTGTCCTTGACGATGCGCTCGATGGTGGCGGTGTCGGTGGTAGCACCGGTGGTGGACTGGAAGCGCAGCTTGTTCTTGCTGTCGAACACGGCGATGAAGCCGGAATCGAGCACGCGACGGCTGCTGACCACGTTTTCCAGGGCCTGCGTGTCGGCCTTGTAGCCGACGTACCAGGCGCCGATCACGCGCTTGTCGTTGCCGGCGAAGATCGGCTCGTAGCCGGTGACGTACGGGTTGCCCAAAATGTCGACCACGCCGTAGAAGCTTTCGCCGTTACGCAGCTTGGCTGCAGCCTGGCCGTTGGGATCGAGCACGGTGCCGATGGCGCGGCCGCCGTCTTCTTTCTTGACGTTGGTGGAGATGCGCACGAAGTCGTCGCCGGTGCGCGAGAACAGCGTGGCGGTGCCTTCGTGGATGGCAGTCACGTCGTCGAGCATGGTGAAGACGTTGGCCTGCCCGCGCTGGCCCAGCAGCAGGTCGTTGGCGTTACGGTCGGCCACGCGGATCTCGTTGCCCAGGCTCGGCGCGCCCTGCGCGTTGGCTTCCTTGCGCAGCTGGCGCATGGAGGAGTTGACGCGGTCCAGCATCATCGAGCGGGTGACGGCGAACAAGGTCTGCAAGGACACCGACTGGCGCTCGATCGAGTCGCCGGCTTCGAACTTGACCCGGTTCGCTTCGGTAATGGCCAGAATGACCGTCAGTGCCACCACCACGACCAGCACCAAGGCCAGCACCGGCAACAGCAGGCGCACCCGCAAAGAGTGACGAAGCATCGCAATTCCCCTGAACGCGTTTAAATGATTGATCGATTGCCGCCGCAGCCCTGTGCGGCGGTTGGACGTAGCCCTTATCGGCTGTCACCAAGGATGCTGAAGCGGCCCCCATGCCGCTGGCGGTGCATACGATAGCTCAAGCCGATCCAGTTGAGAGTGCAGGTCGATCGCGCAATGCGCCTTGCGTTCAAGAATGGTCGACCGCGTTGCAAAGTTTGCCGGCCCGGTGCGTGCGTCGCGCGCGCGCCCACGACCCGGGAGGTCGCAGAGGCGGGCGACGGCGTGAATGCACCTGTGCGTCAACGTACTGCCGCGTTGCCCTGGACCGACCAAGCTGCGCTCCGGAGAGGGCATGCGCTGCGCCGAGACCAGGTCGATTGCTCCCAGCAGTCGACCGGCGCGTGCTGCCGGGCGCTCAGGTCTCCAGCGACAGGATCCCGCGGCGGAGTGCGACGGTCACCGCGTGGGTGCGGTCGCGCACGCCCAGCTTGGCCAGAATGTTCTTCATATGCGCCTTGACGGTTTCTTCGGAGATCGTCAGTGCGTTGCCGATCTGCTTGTTCGAACAGCCGGTGGCGACCAGGCTCAGCACCTCGGTCTCGCGGGCGGAGAGCGCGTCGTCGAGGACGTGGGCGGCGATATTCTCGGCTACCGACGCCGGCACATGCCGGCGCTGGCCGCGGCGCACGTCGCGGATGGTGTCCACCAGTTCGCGGCGCAGGGCGCTCTTGAGCAGGTAACCGCAGGCGCCGGCCTGCAGCGCACGCACCGCACGCACGTCGCCGGTATAGGTGGTCAGCACGATGACTTTGGCGGCAGGGTCGACCCGGCGGATGCGCTGGATCGCCTCGACCCCATCCACGTGCGGCATCTGCAGGTCCATCAGCACCACGTCCGGGCGCAGGCTGGCGTAGCAGGCCACCGCCTGTTCGCCGTCTTCGGCTTCGCCCACCACGCGCATGTCGCGTTCGGCGGCCAGCATGGCGCTGAGCCCGTCGCGCAGCAGTGGATGGTCGTCCACCACCAGCACATCGGTCGGTTTGACCGTCTCAGCCATCGAAGCTCTCCGTGGATCTTGCGTGTCGAAATGGCCACCACCAGCGCGGTGGTCTGGCGTACGCGGTGCGGGCGGGTATCACCACCTGGATCTCGGTGCCGCTGCCCGGTCGCGACCACAGCTGCATCTTGGCGCCGATGCGTTGCGCGCGTTCCTGCATGCCGGTCAGCCCCCAATGGCCGGTGCGTGCATGACCGTGCAGTACGTCCGGATCCAGGCCGCAGCCATCGTCGCGGATGCGCAGCACGAAGTCACGTGAACCGTAACGCAGTTCCAACGCGATATGGCGCGCATCGGCATGCCGGTCGGCATTGGCCAGCGCCTCGCGGCCCAGCTGGAACAGCTCGTCGGCCACCAGCGGGCGCAGCGCCACCGGGTGGCCGTCCACCAGCACCTGCAGCTCGGCGGCGGGCGGGGCCACGCTGGCATTGCGCGAACGCTGCAGGGCGGCGGCCAGGTCTTCGCGCAAGGAATGACTATCGCGCAGCCCGTTGACGCGCTCGCGGCCTTCGACCAATGCGTTTTCGGCCAGGTCCACCGCGTGCTCCAGCTCCAGCCGGCGCGGGTCGTTCCAGGGCAGCGAGCGACTGGCCGCGTGCAGGCGCAGGATTAATCCCTGCGTGCCCTGCAGCAATGTGTCGTGCAACTCGCGCGCAATGCGCTCGCGTTCGCGGTAGCGCTCTTCCAGGCGTGCCCGCAGGCGTCCGGCGACATGGCGGGTGCGCAGGTGCCACACGATCGCAAGCATCAGGACCAGGGTCAGCGCGGCGCAGAGCTTGAACTGCCAGGTCTGCACGAAGGCCGCTTCGATGACGAAGTCCAGGGTGTCGCCACGTTCGTTCCAGACGCCGTCGTTATTGGCGGCCGCGATGCGGAAGCGGTAACGCCCCGGCGCCAGATTGGTATAGAACGCCTCGTTGCGGTTGCCGGCGTCCTGCCACTGCGCGTCCACGCCTTCCAGGCGATAACGGAAGCGCACCCGCTCGGGGCGGGTGAGGCTGACCGCGTCGTAGCCAATGCGCAGGCGGTCGGTCCATTTGGGCAGGCGCAGACCATCCTCGCGCGGGTAGGGGCGGTCGTTGGCGACCACCTCGGTGATGAAGACTTCCGGCGCGGTGGGATTGCGGTAGGTCTGCGCCGGGTCCAGCCAGGCCAGGCCCTGGTTGGTGGTGAACCACAGCAGGCCGTCGTCCGCGGCCAGCGCCGTGGGCACGGGTGTCGCCTGCTGGGCGACCCCGGGCAGCCCATCCATGGAGTCGTATAGCCGCAACGCGGGGCCTGCCATGCCCGCTTGCACGCTGTTTAGCAGCGCGCGTTGAGCGACCTGCACCACGCCGCGGTTACCGTTCAACCACAGCCTGCCATGGCGATCCTGCGCAATGCCGGTAATGCCCTGCAGCAGCGGGTTGGCCTGGTCGGCCACCTGGCGGAAACGGCCATCGGCGCCGAGCACGGCCAGGCCGGTGTCGCCGGCGACCAGCGTGAGCGATGGGCGCTGCCAGATCGCAGTGATCGGCCCCACCGACAACCCGTCGTCGGCGCCGTAACGGGTGAGCTGCCGGTTTCGCAGCACACGCACATCGCCCTTAACGGTGCCTATCCACAGGCCGCCGTCCTGGGTGGTGGCCAGTACCGAACAGGGCGTGTCCTGCAAGCCGGCGAGCGGCTGCCAGGCGCTGCCATCGAACATATGGGGGCCGCCGGCATCCGGGCAGACCCACGGACGGGCGTGGCGATCCACGACGAAGGCGCGGATGGCACCAGGCGTCACGCCTTGCGGCAGTGCCACCACTTGGGAACGGCCAGCCTGCAGCCGCAGCAGTGCGTGTTCGGCCAGCACCCAGCCGCCGGTGGTGGGCGGCACGTCCAGGGTGCCGGGCGGCGCGCCGTGCTGCAGGCGATTGATCCGTTCGCGGCTCAACGCGAGCAGTCGGCCATCGCGCAGGCTGGCCAGCAGAGGGTGAGGCGAGCTGCCTTGGCCGGTGTCGAACATGGCCACCGCCATCGCCTGGCCCGGCAGCAATGGCGCCAACGGCAACAGGGCGCGGTGCCGGAAGCGATTGAGGCCCAGATTGGTGCCCACCCACAGATTGCCTTCGCGGTCTTCGAGCAGGGGGCCGGCGGTTGCCGAGGTCAGGCCCTGCACCGGACCGAAGCGTTCCAGTACCGGGGTTGGCGAGGTGGGCAGGGCGATACGGAACAGGCCTTGCGCCGCGTAATCGCTGCCCCATAGCGCGCCGTCGCGCATGAAGCGGATGCGCCGCGCGTACAGTCCGGGAAACTGCGGCGTAGTGCGGGCAGCGGTGGGCAGGACCCGGCCGTTGCCATCGGTCAACGCGAACACGCCACGGTGCGGATCGGCCACCCAGATCGCTCCGTCCGGGCTTTCGGCCAGGGTGACGTAGGCGCCTACCGGCTGACCGCTGGGTTCAAAACGGTGCGCGCCCGGGCGCAGCGAAAGAATCTGCGTCCCGTCGCTGACCCACAGCACGCCACGCACATCGCGCAGCAGCCAGTGCGCCTGGCTGCGCGGGTAGCCCCGGTCGGCACCGGCGCGCCGCCAGCGCTGCCCATCGAACCAGCACAGGCCGCCGTCGATGGCCGCCCACACCCGTCCGCTGCCATCGCGCTCGATCCGGAACACCATGCCGTCGGGCACGTCCTTGCCGGGCGCGAAGTGGGTGAGGTGACCGTCTGCCAATCGGTCGATGCCGGCGTTGAAATAGCCGATCCACGCAGTGTCGTCCGCTGCCAGCAATAGCGCGGTCATGTTGTGCGATGCGTAGGCTTCGCCGTCCGGCGGTGCCTGCCGAGCGAACCGCTCACCGTCGAATTGGAACAGGCCGAACCCGGTTGCCAGCCACAACGGGCCGCCATCGGCTTGCTGGATATCCCAGATGTCGGCCGGCGCGCCGCGCTCGGTGCTCCAGGCGGTGTGGTGGAACTGCAGCAGCCCCGCGCGCGTGGAAGCGATGCCGCCCGCCCGCGCATGCGCTGGCAGTAGGCAGAGGCACAGGCACAGGCACAGCAGCACGTTCACCGCCGCGCATACGCGAGACGGCAGGCGGGATCGAATGACGGTCTCATGCGGCATCGCAGCATTGTCGGGCGAGATCGGGGGAAGCACCACCACCTCTTTCGGGGGAGGGACGCGTCGCGGCAAATCGGGTACGCAGACCACACCTAAGGAGCAGCATGCGCTGCACTGCGCGCGGCCTGTGGCGATCGTGCTTGCGTAGCGAATCCGTTGCGTTGCATGTCGCGCTATGGCGCGGTGGCGTTCGCCTGATGTGCTGGTCTCGCCGACCGAGTGTCTGTGCGTCATCGGCCGCAAGCTCGAAACCGGCCGCGCCACCGACGTGCGTGGCGGCCAACGCGGCTGCGGTCGCAGTCGTGGTCACTTCTGATCGCGGGCCTGCCGCTCCCCCGAAAGGGTGACCAAACCGCATCACCATCAGGGGTGGGGCGCTCGAGATGCTGGTCGCACCATGGCGACATTCCCCCGGAGACGCCGCATGGCACGTCTGATTGCCGCTGGTTGCCCCGATCTGCCTGCAGGTCGCGCGACCGCATTGCATGCCCAACGCGCACGTGCCGTGGCCAGGGCGCTGCACTACATCGAGACGCATCTGTGCGAGCCCACCGGCGTGGCGCAGCTGGCTGCCGCCGCCTGCATGAGCCGCTTCCACTTTGCGCGCGTCTTTCGCGATGCGACCGGTGCCAGCCCGATGGCGTATCTCCGCCGCCGTCGGCTTGAACGCGCGCAGGCATTGCTGTGCGAAGGCCGCTACACCGTCAGCCAGATCGCCACCGATCTGTGCTTCTTCGATCAAAGCCATTTTGTACGCAGCTTCCGCAGTGCCACCGGCTGCACGCCGGCACGCTTCGCTGCGCAGGCTGCCCCCGATACCCGCACGGCCTTGCCGCGTGCGCTGCGGCACGCCGGCCGTTCCCATTCCATCTCCCTGGAGCACCACGCATGACCACTGCCACCGCCGCCCCCGGCAACGCCCTGCTGTCGCCCGGCGATCACACGCTGATCCTGATCGACCATCAATCGCAGATGGCCTTTGCCACGCACACCATCGACATCTCGGCGCTGCGCAACAACGTCGCGTTGATCGCCAAGGGGGCCAAGAGCTTCCAGGTGCCGGTGATCCTGACCACGGTGGCGGAAAACGCGTTCTCCGGGCCGTTGTTTCCCGAGCTGCCGGAGATCTTTCCGGGCGAGCCGGTCCTCGATCGCACCAGCATGAATGCCTGGGAAGACCAGGCGGTGATCGACCGCGTCAACGCCATCGGCAAGCGACGTCTGGTGATCGCCGGCCTGTGGACCAGCGTGTGCATCGTCGGCCCCACGCTGTCGGCGATCGACCAGGGCTTTGAGGTCTATGTCATCACCGATGCTTGCGGCGATGTCAGCGATGAAGCGCATGAGCGCGCGGTCACGCGCATGGTGCAGGCGGGCGCGGCGCCGATGACCAGCGTGCAGTACCTGCTGGAACTGCAGCGCGATTGGGCGCGCGGGCAGACCTACGACCTCACCACCGGCATCGCCCGCGCGCATGCTGGCGGCTATGGCATCGGCATCCAGTACGCCAAGCACATGTTCGGCGCGCAGGAAGGCGGCCATTGAACGCATCCGCGCGGCGCGGCATTGCCGCAGCGCTGCTGACGCTGCGCATCGCTGGCGGCGGGTTCCTGCTGCCGCATGGGTTGGGCAAGCTGCTGGGATGGTTCGGCGGACCGGGACTGGCCGGCTTCGCCGCCGAATTGCAGCAGTTCGGCTTTCTAGCTGCCGCACCATTGCCGTTGCTGCTGGCACTGGTGCAAACGCTGTCCGGGCTGGCCGTGCTGTTGGGCCAGTGGACGCGCGCGAGCGCTGCGCTGGCAGCGGTGTTTATCGCCACCACGGTGCTGGTGGCGGTACCCAACGGCGGGTTCTGGATGCACGGCGGTATGGAATATCCGTTGATGTGGCTGCTGGTGCTGCTGGCATTGGTGGCCGCCGGTGGCGGTGCATGGTCGCTGGATGGACTGCGCAGGCGCGACGCGGCATGACCGGCGGCGCACACGATCACAGCCCCGGACGCCGCCTGTGGATGCAGGGCGCCGCTGCGGGTCTTGCGTTGGGCGCACTGCCCGGGACGTCGTCTGCTGCAAGGACACCGCCGATGGTCGATCTTGTCATTCGCAATGCACGCATCACCACGCTGGATCCGCGTCGGCCCGGTGCCACTGCGCTTGCGGTGGCCAATGGGCGTATCGCGGCGGTGGGCGACGATGCGCAGATCATGGCAATGGCCGAGGGCGCACGCGTCATCGATGCGCAGGGGCGGCGCTTGCTGCCCGGGCTCAACGACAGCCACACCCACCTGATTCGCGGTGGACTCAGTTACAACCTGGAACTGCGCTGGGATGGCGTGCGTTCGCTGGCCGATGCAATGGCCATGCTGAAGGCGCAGGTCGATCGCACCCCGGCTCCGCAGTGGGTGCGTGTGGTCGGTGGCTTCACTGCCCATCAGTTCGCTGAAAAGCGCCTGCCCACGCTGGACGAAATCAATGCGATTGCGCCGGATACCCCGGTATTCCTGCTGCATCTGTACGACCGCGCCTTGCTCAATCGCGCTGCGTTGCGCGCCTGCGGTTACGACAAGGCCACGCAGGATCCGCCCGGCGGGCGCATCGAGCGCGACAAGCTGGGCAATCCCACCGGCCTGCTGCTGGCCAAGCCCAATGCACTGATCCTGTATGCGAGCCTGGCCAAGGGGCCGCGCCTGCCGCTGGACTACCAGGCCAATTCCACCCGCCATTTCATGCGCGAACTCAACCGGCTGGGCATCACCTCGGTAATCGATGCCGGCGGTGGCTTCCAGACGTATCCGGAGGACTATCAGGTCATCGAGCAACTGCACGCAGCCGGTCAGCTGAGCGTGCGCATCGCCTACAACCTGTTCACTCAGAACAAGGGCAAGGAGGTCGCCGACTTCCGCGGCTGGACCGAGCTGCTGCCGGTGCGCAAGGGCGACGATCTGCTGCGTCACAACGGCGCCGGCGAGATGCTGGTGTTTTCCGCGGCGGACTTCGAGCAGTTCAGCGAGCCGCGGCCGGAGCTGCCGCCGGAACTGGAACCAGAGCTGGAACAGGTGGTGCGGCTGCTGGTGGAAAAACGCTGGCCGTTCCGTATCCACGCCACCTATGACGAGAGCATCGGGCGCATTCTCGATGTCTACGAGAAGGTCAACGCCGACATACCGTTCGATGGCCTGCACTGGTTCATCGACCATGCCGAGACCATCACCCCCCGCAATATCGATCGCATCCGCGCCTTGAGTGGCGGTATCGCCGTGCAGCACCGCATGGCGTACCAGGGCGAGGCCTTCGTGGCGCGTTATGGCGCGCAGGCAGCACGGCACACACCACCGATACGTCGCATGCTGGCGGCCGGTATTCCGGTCGGTGCCGGTACCGATGCCACCCGTGTGGCCAGTTACAACCCATGGGTGGCGCTGTCGTGGCTGGTCACCGGCCGCACCGTGGGCGGGCTGGCGCTGTATGGCGAGGAAAACCTGCTCGACCGCGAGCAGGCCTTGCGGCTGTGGACACAGGGCAGTGCCTGGTTCTCTGGCGACGAGTCGCACAAGGGCACTCTGGCGGCGGGCCAACTGGCCGACTTCATCGTGTTGTCGGACGACTACTTCCGTGTCGACGATGCCGCCATTGCCGATATCACCAGCGTGCTGACGGTGCTGGGCGGGCAGGTGGTGCATGCCGATGGCGAATTTGCCGCGTTGGCGCCGGCGCTGCCTGGGGCACTGCCGGACTGGTCGCCGGTCAACCGGTTCGGCGGCTATCAGGTGGGCGGTGTGGTGAGCGGGCTGGCCAGTGCTGCGCATGCGCGCGGCCATGGTTGCTCTGCGCACGGCCCGCACCGGCACGCCGCCCAGCATGCCGCGCCCAGCGACGATCTGCGCGGATTCTGGGGTGCGCTGGGCTGCGCGTGTTTCGCATTCTGATGGTGCGGTTGCTCCGCTGCGCATGTCGGCCGTCTGGCGTCCTGCGCAGCGCCTGTTGTCTTCCGTTGATTGGAGTTTTGCTGCGATGACGTCTTCTGCCGCACCTGCCGATGGCGGCGCCTGGGCACCGCTGCGCGAACCGATTTTCCGAGCCCTGTGGCTGGCGATCCTGGGCAGCAACATCGGTACCTGGATCAACGATGTTGCCGCCTCCTGGGTGATGGCAGGGCAGACCGGTTCACCGTTGATGGTGGCGGCTGTGCAATCGGCCACCACCTTGCCGGTGGTGCTGTTTGCGCTGGTTGCCGGAACCCTGGCCGACATCGTGGACCGACGCCGCTATCTAGTGTTGACCCAGGGCTGGATGTTGCTGGTGGCCGGTGTGCTGGCCCTGCTTGCGCACCTGCAGTTACTGACGCCATGGGTGCTGGTCGCACTGACCTTTGCCATGGGCATGGGCGCGGCGATGGCGATGCCGGCGCAGGCGGCGATCGTCTCGGAGCTGGTACCGCGCCCGATGCTGGCCTCGGCGGTGGCGCTCAACTCGATCGGTATGAACATCGCCCGGTCGATCGGCCCGGCGATCGGCGGCCTGATCGTGGCGCAGTTCGGGCCACCGTGGGCGTTTCTGCTCAACGGGGTGACGTTCGGATTGATGCTGCTGGTGCTGTGGCGCTGGCGTCGCGATGCGCATGCCTCGGCACTGCCGCCGGAAAGCTTCGGCGCCGGCCTGCGTGCCGGCCTGCGCTATGCCGCACGTGCCGGCCGGCTGCAGGCGGTGTTGATCAAGGCGGCCGGCTTCTTTGTTTTTGCCAGCGCGTTGACCGCCCTGCTGCCACTGGTGGTGCGCCGTGACATGCAGCTGGGCGCCGGCAGCTACGGGATCCTGCTCGGTTGCATCGGCATCGGCGCGATCAGCGGCGCCTTGCTGCTGCCGCGCTTGCGTGCCCGTTACGACCGCGACCTGCTGGTGTTTGTCGCCACGCTGGTCTGCGCCACCTCGCTGCTGGGCCTGGCGTTGTCGCGCCAGATCGGCGTGTTGTGCGTGGTGATGGTGGTCAATGGCCTGGCCTGGATCACGGTGCTGTCCTCGTTGCAGATCGCCGCGCAGACCGCGGTGCCGGCCTGGGTGCGCGCGCGCGCGTTGTCGTTGTACATCGTGGTGTTCTCGGCCGGCATGGCGGCAGGCTCGTTGCTCTGGGGCGCAGTGGCACAGCGCACCTCGATTGCAATCGCGTTGCAGATCGCCGCCGCAGGCGCGGTGCTTGCGGCGCTGCTGGTCAAGCGCGCGCGCATCGCCGGCACCGAACAACTGGATCTTGCACCAGCCGGACACTGGCCAGTGCCCGCGCAAGCGGATGCGGTCCAGCATGACCGGGGCCCGGTGCTGGTGACGGTGGAATACCGCATTGCCGCCGAAGCGCGCTTGGGTTTCCTGCAACTGATGACGCAACTGGGCACCGCGCGCCGTCGCGATGGCGCGGTGGTCTGGGGCATTGCCGAGGACGCGGCCATCCCGGGGGTGCAACTGGAATACTTCATCGTTGCCTCATGGCTGGAGCACCTGCGCCAGCACGAGCGCGTCACCGGCGACGATCGCCAGCTGCAGGAGCAGATCCGCGCATTGCATCAGGGCGAGCGCGCTCCGGTGGTCCGTCATTTCGTCGGCGGTAGTGGCGTGATCGTGCCGCCGCATGCGCATTCGGACCTCTGACAGGGCGGTGAAGTAGTTCTGCTATCCGCTCTACGTTGTGTCGCCCTTTCGGGCATTGTGCCGCGCGAGAAGTTGCGGCGCACGGCATGCACGCGGCCTCTGTCGCACGTGAGTCGAACGCCTGGTCTGGCCTCTGGCGCACTCTATCAACCAAAAACAAAGGCCGGCTCTCGCGAGCCGGCCCGGAGTGTTGCCTTGTTGCAGCAATCAGGCCTTTGCGAAGGCCAGCAGATCCTTGTTGAACTGATCGGCGTGCGTGATGGTCAGCCCATGCGGCGCGCCGGCATAGATCTTCAGTTCGGCATTCTTGATGATCTTGGACGATAGCTTGGCCGACGCATCGATCGGCACGATCTGGTCGTCGTCGCCATGCACCACCAGCGCCGGCACATCGATCTTCTTCAGGTCGGGGGTGTAATCGACTTCGGAGAATTCCTTGATGCAGTCGTACTGTCCCTTGTGGCCGCCCAGCATGCCCTGCAGCCAGAACGCATCGCGCATGCCCTGGGTGACCTTGTGGCCGTCACGGTTGGCGCCGAAGAACGGTGTGGTCAGGTCCTGGTAGAACTGCGAACGGTCCTTGGCCACGCCCTCGCGGATGCCGTCGAACACGCTCATCGGCAGGCCGCCCGGATTGGTGGGGCTCTTGACCATCTGCGGCGGCACCGCGCCTACCAGCACCACCTTGGCCACGCGCTTGCTGCCGTGACGACCCACGTAATGCGCCACTTCGCCGCCGCCGGTGGAATGGCCGACCAGGATCGCATCCTTGAGGTCCAGCGCGTCGATCACTGCCGCCAGATCGTCGGCGTAGGTGTCCATGTTGTTGCCGTCCCAGGTCTGGCTGGAGCGGCCGTGGCTGCGGCGGTCATGCGCGATCACGCGATAGCCGTGCTGACCCATGAACAGCATCTGCGGGTCCCAGGCATCGCCGCTGAGCGGCCAGCCATGCGCGAATACGACCGGCTGGCCTTTGCCCCAGTCCTTATAAAAAATGTTGGCGCCATCGGGGCGTTTGACGAAATTGGACATCGGGTTGACTCCGTGGGTAGACGAGTGGGGCGGGGTGGTGGGAACGGCAGGTGCAGCGGCGGCGGTTGCAAACACGGGCAGCGACAACGCTGCCACGGCGGCCGTGCTGGAGACGAGAAAGTTGCGGCGTCCGGCGTCGGCCGGAGGCGCCTCGAACGGATCCATAGACACTCCTGTGGGCAAGGGCATGCAGCCCGGCGGTCGCATGACGCCGTGCAGGTCATGCGCGCGCGCCACCTGTAGCGACGCAGGCGAAGGACACGCCGGTGCATGCCGGCAGTAGACCGCTTGCACTGGCAATGCAGATTGCATCTGCGTGCGCTCTGCGCCCTTCAATCGCTATGATGCGGATCAGGTCGATGCGAAAGCCGCCCTGGCTTGATCGATTGGCCGCAGTCATGCGCAGACACCGGGCGCTGGCCGGGCAATGGCGGGCTAGATGTGATCTCTCAGTAGGTTGTTCATCCGGGGCATCTCTGGAAGATGGGGGTTATCAAGCCAACCCAGCCCCCAGGAGCCCCGGATGAACCTGCATAAACATGCCCGCTTGAGCCCTCGCGGTCGAGCCCTGCTTGTGGATCGCATCCTTGTTCAGGGGTTGCGCGTGGAAGAAGCAGCGCATGCGGCCGGTGTCAGCGTCCGAACGGCCTACAAATGGCTCAAGCGCTTTAAGGAAGAGGGGGAAGAAGGGTTGACTGACCGTACCTCCCGGCCTCACAAGTGCCCCCATGCCACGCCTAAGCACGTTGTGGATCAGGTCATCGCGCAGCGCCGTGCACGCCATACGTATCGGCAGATCGCCCAGCAGTTG
>NZ_LXNG01000056.1 GCF_001642575.1 Xanthomonas floridensis
TGCCTGTAGCAGGGGCAACACCGCGCACATGCGCCGGAAACGGCCAAAAACCGCAGGCCTGAGCGTCATTGGCGCGACCGATGCGGCTTACCTCATCCTCCGATGGCGTTGATCAGACCATCCTTAGCGATTTCAGCGACACAACAGCTAGAGATTTATGATGCCAAGGGTTTATTGCAGGAGATCTATGATAAGTCAGGCCAGCGAATTTATCTCTTGGTCTACACTCTTCCCGATGCGGTGGGCCTAGGCGGCGGAATTCTTTCAAGTGTGTCTGACAAAAGTGGCCGCAAAATTTCATTCGATTACGATAGTGCATCAAGATTGATTGGGATGACACTCCCTGATAAAGGTAGAGTAGTTTACGCCTACGACGCAGATGGATATCTCGCATCAGCCACTTACCCTGATGGAAAAACGGTAGGTTATCTTTATAATGAGAGTTCTTATACTGGAGGAAATAAGCTTCCTGGGGTTTTGACTGGGGTGATCGACGAGAAGGGCTCTAGGTTTGAAACGATCACTTATCAGTCATTAAGAAAAGCAACTTCAGCTTCTTTTGCGGGATCAGTTGACACGACTAAGATTAATTACGATGCTTATTCGACAAATGGCATAGTAAATTCTACTGTGACTGGCCCCTTGGGTGTGAGTTCTTATCTGAAGTTTGTTGATGCGGCATCCGGTGCGATACGTTTCGCCAGTTCTGGCGTAGCATGCGGTACGCAGTGTAACCAGCCGTATAAGGCGATCACGTATGATATGAACGGTTATGTGGCTTCAGTAACGGATTTCCAGGGCAACAAAACCCAAACCACATTCGATATAAATGGTTTGCTTCAACAGCAAATTGATGGAGTAGGCTCACCTCAGCAACGAACTACGAATATCGTTTGGGATACCTCGATCCGTGAGCCGCTTGAACGTACTGTTCTTGATGCGAGCAATGTGGTTAAAGGGAAGTCGACGTGGGCCTACAATAATGTCGGTCTGCAGACTGCCAGATGCGAGATCGACACTGCAGTGACTGCAGCTATCGCCTATGTGTGTGGGAGCGCGACAAATGCGCCTACAGGTGTCAGACAGTGGCGCACTAGCTATTGCGAGAAAGTTGACACTTTTAGCTGCCCGCAAGTGGGTTTGGTTTTGTCTATTGATGGTCCCCGGACGGATGTGAGTGATATGAAATCATATCGCTATTACATCTCAAATGATGAGTCTGGATGTGCCACAGTGGGTGGTGAGTGCCACCGAGTTGGAGATCTGCTGCAAATCACAAATGCCTTAGGACAGAACACCACTTACGCGTCTTATGACAGCAATGGTCGGCCAGCGCGAGTTATCGATTTGAACGGCGTCGCGACTGATTTTAGTTACTCACCTCGCGGATGGGTGACGTCGCAGGTCACCAGATCTGCAGTGGGCAACAGTTCTTTTGCCCAGGATCGTGTGACAGCATTCGAATACGATGAAACAGGTAATATTACCAAGGTAACCAGTCCTGACGGTGACCTGGTCAAGTATGGTTATGACACAGCTCACCGACTTACTGACATAACCGACAGTGCCGGTAGTAACCTGCATTATACTCTGGATTCGGCGGGAAATCGGATCAAAGAAGTTGTAATAGATTCATCGGGAATTATTAAGAAAAATCTGACGCGCGTCTACAATAAGCTCGGACAGCTTCAGTCGCAGACCGATGCTTCTTCCAACGCAAGCATTTTTTCATACGACCTCAACGGCGATTTGAAGTTGATGACCGATGCACTAGGTCGTAAGACGCAGTTAGATCCTGATCCATTGCGCCGAATCGCACACACGCTTCAAGATGTGGGAGGGTTGGCGGTAGAAACAACAAAGCAGTTGGATGCGCTGGATCGCGTGACTTCAGTGATTGATCCTAAGGGCTTGACCACGCGGTACGATTATAACACCCTCGGTGACCTCATTAAGCTCACCAGCCCAGATACGGGGTCGACGTCATACGGATACGACTCTGCTGGGAATCGTGTACTTGAAGCTACTGCCCGTGGGGTCAAGATCAGTTCGAGCTATGATGCCTTAGGGCGATTGATTAAGCTGAGCTATCCCACCAATACATTTAATGTCGTCTATACCTACGATTCTGCATCTGCTAGCTGTCCGGCGGAAGAGAGCTTTGCTCGTGGCCGCCTTGCGTCAATTAAAGATAGCAGCGGGGTGACCGAATACTGCTATAACGGCTTCGGGGACTTAGTAAGTAAGCGGCAGACCACAAATGGTAAAAGCTTGGCACTTCGCTACGGGTATACGTTAGCGGGGCGCCTATCCAGCGTGATTTATCCTGATGGTGCAAAGATTGATTACGTCCGCAATTCGCTTGGTCAAGCTACAGAAGTGGGCTATACGAGCTCGGGAGGTGTGCGCCAGATTTTGCTGACTAATGCCACGTATTTGCCGCAGGGGCCAGTTTTGGGTTGGACTTATGGTAATGGTCGCATTATGGCGCGGACCTACGACCAAGACTATCGTCCAAAGGCAATTCAGGACAGCAGCGCTGGGGGACTGGATGTGGGCTTAGTCTTCGACCCTGTGGGCAATCTGGTCAAGCTAACCCCAGCAGGAAGCAACATCGCAGATGTCTCGCTGAGCTATGACTCACTCGGGCGATTGACAGAGTTCAAAGACGGTGTGACTGGCACTGTTTTAGATGGGTATTCATACGATAAAACCGGTGACCGCCAGAGCAGCAAATCGGCAGCTGGGGAGGTGTTGTACGGCTACGAGACGAGTAGCCACCGCTTGATCAAGGTGGGATCGATATCGCGCGTTAATAACGCGGTGGGCGATACCACATCGATTAATGGGGCTGACAGGGAATTTGTCTATGACGCGACAGGTCGCATGAGCCAGGTTAAACGTAATGGCATCGTGGTGCGCGAGTATCGCTACAACGGGAAAGGTGAGCAGGTTCGCCAATTCCTCGGTGCTTCTAATAACTACACGCTGTACGATGAGTCTGGTCGGTGGATTGGCGACTATGATGCCGCAGGCAAGCCAGTGGAGCAGGCGATTTGGCTTGATGGACTGCCCGTGGGTATCATTGATGCTGCAGCGAAGCTCGTATACCTGGAGCCAGACCATTTAGGCGCCCCTCGTGTGGCGATTGATTCTCAGACCAATAAGCCAATTTGGTCCTGGAGCCTAAAGGGAGAAGTGTTTGGAAACACTTCCCCCGATCAAGATCCAGATAAAAATGGCGTTCCGTTTGTGCTCGATATGCGATTTCCTGGCCAGCGCTACGACGCCGTAAGTGGACTCGTTCAAAATTACCGTCGTGAATATGATCCATCTACAGGACGGTACTTGCAGAGCGATCCGATTGGTTTGGAAGGGGGGGCTTCCACCTATTCTTATGTCGAAGGAGGTCCCTTGATCGCAGTAGATCCGCGAGGGCTTCTCAGGTATCGCCCTGAAGCTGCTAGTAAATATCCTCGTACAGTTGCGTATCTAAACGACCTGCAGAAGCGGATGACGCCAAGAAAGTACGAAGGATTCGCTCGATTTGGAAAGATTGATAAGGGGCATTTGGATGATTTGCTTAAAAAATGCGCAGGCCCTGTTATAACCCCTAAGGCGATGCGGCATGAGCATGGCCAATATACTCCTCGCGAGGGTGAGATATTTATCAATGAGGCGTATTTCGAAAAATACGAATCTGGTGATCGGAGCGCTCAGTTCTTGAGGGATTTTGACGCAACTGTTGAGCATGAGCTTGTACATTTTTCCGAAGCTTTTTTCAATGGTAATAACTTCAAGGGGGAGGAGGGCGATTTGTATGAGAATTCTGTATACGGAAGGCCGATGCCGATTTACTGAAAAATTAAGAATGTTTATTATGGTTGCCAGCTTGCTTGTAAGCTTGGCCGCCTGCTCAAAGAGCGGCACACAGGTCGCGGAAAGCTATTCGCCCAGTGAATCTTGCGATGACGAAAAAATGGATATACTGACGGCTATAAGTAAAAATCCAGAGATAGTTACTTATGGCTCGGGATATTTCACCGGCTCAGAAGTGGTGTTTTTGTGGGATGCAGAGCCGAGAAGCGTTGCTGAATGTAAGCGGGCGCAGGGAAATTTACGGATAATCAGATCAATAGAGCCAAATTACGTCCGCCCACGTGATTTTGTTCTTGTCGAAAAGTTGTATTCTGATTCGGATGCGGCGTTCGTTCAATTTCATCTCGTACCCACTGGTAAAAATGGCGACGTGTTCTTGAGGAAGCAAGGGGGGTATTGGCGCGTGACGCAAAAGAAACTTTGGGAGAATTGAGGCGCTACAAAAGTTGCTTAACTCCGAATTCAAGACAAATAACGGTTCCAGGTTCAGTTCCACAGCAGCCAAATCATCGCGCCTATGTCTGCGCGCGTAGCGGCGTAAATCGGCAGCGATACTGCTAATGAAACGACAACGGCCGCAGTACGCGGCCGTTGTCGTTAGATCAGGCAACCAGGATAGTCTTGACGATTCCCGATTCCCGATTCCCGATTCCCGATTCCCGATTCCCGATTCTCCCAATCCCGAATCCCGAATCCCCAACTTCAATGATCGCTGGAGCGCAAGCCATCCACATCCAGAATCAGCGCCATGCGGCCGTCGCCGATCAGGGTGGCGCCGGCGTAGCCGGGCAGGCCGCGCAGGGCGCGGGGCAGGGGCTTGATCACCACTTCCTCGCGGCCGCGGACCTGGTCCACCACCAGGCCGAAGCGGGTTTCGCCGGCCTGCAGCAGCACCACGGTCAACAGCGGCGGCTGTTCGGCAGGCACGCCCAACCAGCGGCGCAGGTCGATCAGGGGCAGGGTATGCGAGCGGCGATCCAGCACGGCGCGGCCGTCGAACCAGCCCAGCGAGGTCTGCGGTGCGTGCAGCACTTCGACCACGCGCGCCAGCGGCAATGCGTAGACCGCTTCGCCGGCCTGCACCAACAGGGTCGGCAGGATCGCCAGGGTCAGCGGCACGCGGATCATGAAGCGGCTGCCGCGGCCCAGTTCGGACTGGATCTGGATCTGCCCGCTGAGTTCGCGGATGCGCGATTGCACCACGTCCATGCCCACGCCGCGGCCGGAGATGTCGGTGACTTCGGCCTTGGTCGAAAAGCCCGGCATGAAGATCAGGTGCAGGCACTCGTCGGTGCTCAGGCGGGCGGCGGCTTCGGCGTCGATCAGGCCCTTGTTGCGGGCGATCTCGCGCAGGCGTTCGGGGTCGATGCCGGCGCCGTCGTCCTGGATCTCGATGCTGACGTAGTCGCCTTCCTGCTGCGCGGACAGGCGCACATGGCCGCTGCGCGGTTTGCCGGTGGCTTCGCGCAGGGCCGGCGATTCGATGCCGTGGTCGATCGCGTTGCGCACCAGGTGCACCAGTGGGTCGGCCAGGGCTTCGACCAGATTGCGATCGAGCTCGGTTTCGGCGCCGATCAGTTCCAGCTCTACTTCCTTGGACAGCGTGCGCGCGACATCGCGGGCCACCTTGGGGAAGCGGGCGAACACCTTGCTCACCGGTTGCATGCGGGTGCGCATTACCGCGGTCTGCAGGCGGGCGGTGGCGATGTCCAGGGTGCTGACCGCGCGGTCGAGTTCTTCGTCGCGCAGGCGGGTGCGCAAGGTCTTCAAGCGGTTGCGCGAGAGCACCAGTTCGCCGATCAGGTTGACGATGGCGTCCAGGCGCTTGGTGTCCACGCGCACGGTCTGTTCGGCTTCGGCGCCAGCCTTGGCGGCGCCCTTGGGTGCGGCCTTGGCGCCGGCAGCCGGCGCGGCATGGCCGTCGTCGTGCGCAGGCGCGGCGGCTGCCGCCTTGGGCGCAGCCTTCACCGCCGGCGGGCCGCTCTTGGCATCGAACTGCGCAATCAGCGAGGCCGGTGCATGCGGCACGGTTTCGCCCGAGCCCATCGCATCCAGCATGGCCTGCAGATAATCCAGCGACTGTTGCGCGGCATCGAAGTGATGCGCCTGCAACACCGCCTGGCCGGAGCGCGCCATGCCCAGGGTTTCCTCGGCGGCGTGGCAGAGCTCGACCATCGGCTTGATCGCCAGGAAGCCGGCGCCGCCCTTGAGCGTGTGGAAGCCGCGGAACACCGCGTTGAGCTGGTCGGCTTCGTCCGGCGCCTGTTCCAGCGACACCAGCTGTTCGCCGAGGCGATCCAGGATTTCCTGGGCCTCGACGATGAAATCGGCAGCAATATCGTCTGGAACAGCACTCATGGTTACAACCCCAATCCGGACAGCAAATCGTCGGCGTCGTCCTGCGACACCGCATGACGGTCCAGGTCCTTGATTGCAGGACCGGCCAGACCGCCGTCGTCTTTCTTCGGCTCGGTGTTCTTCGGCGGCAGGCCGAGCGCACCGAAGCCCTCATGCACGCGGCGCACGATGCCGGCCACGCGGCGGATGATCTGCCCGCTGAGGTCCTGGTAGCTCTGCGCCAGCGACAGCTCGGTGAGGTTGTGGCGCATCTTTTCCAGCAGCGCGCCCTGGTCCTCATTGAGCCCGCCGTCGCGCAGCTGGTTGGCCAGCACGCGGCATTCTTCCACCAGGTCCAGCGTGCGGTGGCTGGCCTTTTCGGTCATTTCCACCACGTGGTCCAGACGCGAGCAGGCATCGTCCAGTTCGCCGGCTTCCTCGGGCACGGTGGGCAACTCGCCCAGCGCCTGGCCGAGTTCGCGCGCGAGCCGGCTCAGGCTCTGCATCATCGGGCGCGTGCGCAGCGCGGCGAGGTGATCGACCTCGCGACGCCAGGCGACCTGGTCACCGCTTTCCAGTGCATCGAGCGCGTTCTGCAGGCGCTCGATCAACGCGGCACGTTCGGCATCGGTTTCCACGGTGGCGTTCATCAGGCGGTCGCCGCCAGACGTTCGAACACCTTGCCCAGCTTTTCTTCCAGGGTCTGCGCGGTGAACGGCTTGATGATGTAGCCATTCACGCCGCACTGCGCCGCTTCGATGATCTGCTCGCGCTTGGCTTCGGCGGTCACCATCATCACCGGCAGGTGCTTGAGCTTGGCGTCGGCGCGGATGTTGCGCAGCAGGTCGATGCCGGTCATGCCGGGCATGTTCCAGTCCGTCACCACGAAATCGAACGGGCCCGCGCGCAACGCGGCCAGTGCGCTGTTGCCGTCTTCGGCCTCTGCGGTATTGGTGAAGCCGAGATCCGCCAACAGATTCTTGACGATACGTCGCATCGTCGAGAAGTCGTCCACGATCAGGATCCGCATGTTCTTATTCACATCAAGCTCCTAACGCTAAAAATTACGCGAAAAAATTAGTCGTCAATTTCGACACCGGCATCGGCCAGTTCGAAGACTTTGAGGCGGCCGCGCAGACGCACCACGGCCTGGCCATGGATCTGGCAGACGCGCGACTCGCTGACACCGAGCACGGCGCCGATTTCCTTCAGGTTCAATTCCTGTTCGTAGTACAGCGACAGCACCAGCTGCTCGCGTTCGGGCAACTGGCCGATGGCCTTGCCCAGCTCGCGGCCGAATTCGCCACGCTCCATCATCTGCTGCGGGTTGGGGCCACCCTTGGCGGTGGTGTCCAGCTCGCCGTGATCTTCGATGCGCGATTCCAGGCTCAGCACCTGGCCGCGTGCGGCATCTTCCATCAGGCGCAGGTAGTCGGGTAGCGGCATTTCCATCGCGGCGGCCACCTCGGTGGCGGCGGCGGCGCGGCCGGTGTTCTGCTCGATCTTGCGCACCGCCGCGGCAGCGTCGCGGGCACGGCGGTGCACCGAACGCGGTACCCAGTCGCCTCTGCGAATTTCGTCGATCATCGAGCCGCGGATGCGGATCGAGGCATAGGTTTCGAACGAGGCGCCCTGTTCGGAGTCGTAACTGCGCGAGGCTTCGATCAGGCCGATCATGCCGGCCTGGATCAGGTCGTCCACTTCCACGCTGGCCGGCAGGCGGGCGGCCAGATGGTGGGCGATGCGGCGCACCAGGTCGGCGTGCTGGGTCACCACGTCGTTGGCGTTGTTGCGTTGGACGGCACGGTACTGCGCGGTGGCGCTCGTTGCGGTGGCGGTACTCATGCGGCCACTCCCCGTTGAATGATGCGTTCGACAAAGAACTCGACGTTGCCGCGCGGCACGGTGGGAGCCTGCCAGCGCGAGGTACGCCGCGCGATTTCTGCGATGGCCTGCGCCGACGGACTGGCGGGGTAGGCCTTGATGACGGGTTGCTGGCGCTGCACCGACAGGCGCAACCAGTCGTCCTGCGGCACGTGGCCGAGGTAGTTCAGCGACACGTCGCCCAGGAACTTCTCGCAGACGCGGGAGAGCTTGTCGTACAGCAGGCGGCCCTCGTTGGGGTCGCGCACCATGTTGGCGATGATCTGCAGGCGGTCCACGCCGCGTTCGCGCGAGAGCACCTTGATCAGCGCGTAGGCGTCGGTGATCGAGGCCGGTTCGTCGCAGACCACCACCACGGTGTCCTGGGCGGCCTGGCAGAAGGTCAGCACGCTGTCGGTGATGCCGGCGGCGGTGTCGATGACCATCACGTCCAGGTCGCGTTCCAGTTCGGAGAACACGTTGACCAGGCCGATGTGCTGGGCCGGAGCCAGTTCGGCCATATGGCGGCGACCGGACGCGGCCGGCACCACCAGCACGCCGCCGGGGCCTTCGATGATCACTTCGTCCAGCGTGCAGCGGCCGGCGATCAGGTCGGCCAGTGTGTACTTGGGCGACAGGCCCAGGACCACATCCAGGTTGGCCAGGCCCAGGTCGGCGTCCAGCAGCAGGGTGCGCTTGCCCATGTCGGCAAGCGCCACCGCCAGGTTGGCGGAGATGTTGGTTTTCCCTACGCCGCCCTTGCCGCCGGTCACGGCAATGGTGCGCACCGGGCCCAGGGGCTCGGGACGGGTCGCCGACAGGGGGAAGGCGTTGGTCAGCTTGGCGTATTCACGCGACTGCATGGTTGTGCTCCGGAGTACAGGGCTTATCGGCAGCGCGCCGCAAATCTTCAAGGCGAAGAACGAGACTGGCGGCATTGGCGCGGTGCAGGTCGTCGGGGACCCGCTGTCCGTCAGTCACCCAGGTGATGGGCATTTGGTGGTCGACCACCACCGACAAGGCGCTGCCGAAGCGGCCGGTCTCGTCGAGTTTGGTCAGCACCACGCCTTGGGGCTTGGCGTGGGCGAAGCGGCGCACGACCTCGTCGAGGTCGGCAAAATGGGAGTTGGCGGGCAGCACCAGCAGCGACGTCACCTGCTGGGCGGCACGCAGCCAGTTGAGCTGGGCGGCCAGGGCGCGGTCGCGCTGGCCCATGCCGGCGGTATCGATCAGCACCAGCTTGTAGTCGCGCAGGCGCTCCAGCAACTCGAGCAGGCTCTCGGCGCTGTCGGCCTCGTGCACGGCGATACCGAGCTGGCGGCCGTAGCTGTGCAGCTGCTCGCGGCCGCCGACGCGCAAGGTGTCGGTGGTGACCAGGGCGACGTCGCGCGGGGCATGCTGGGCGGCGAAGCGTTGTGCCAGCTTGGCGATGGTGGTGGTCTTGCCGGCACCGGTCGGGCCGACCAGGGCGATCACGCCGCCGCGTTCCAGCGGGTCGATCGGGGCCACCGGCAGGCGCTTGGACAGCAGGCCCAGCATCAGCCCGCGGCCACGGTGCAATTCGGTATCGGCCGGGATCTGCATGGCGACGTCGCGGGTCAGGCCGGCGTCGAAGCCATAGTCGTCCATCAGCTCCAGCGCCTGCGCACGCACCGGGGAGCCACGCAGGCGCTCGTCGGTGAGGCGGTTCATTTCGCGCTCGATCATCTGCCGCATCAGCGCCAGCTCGCCGCGCAGCTGCTTGAGTTCTTCGTCGTTCTGCGGGATCGGCGCGGCAGCCACCGGCACTGCGGCCAGCGCAGCGGGGGCGGGCGGGGCGACCACGATCGGCGGCAGCGCGGCCGGCGGCAGGATCTGCGGCAGCGCGTCGTCCAGATCGAAGTCGGCCTCGTCGGCGAAGGCGTCGTCGTCCTGGTCGTGGGCGGCGTAGGCGGGGGCGGCAACCGTGGCGGCCACGACGGGAGTCGGTGCCTGGACCGGGGCGGCTTGCACGGCCGGACGCTGCACCGGAGCGGTGGTCAAAAAGTCGGCGAACAGCTGTTCCGGCACCGCCGACAGCGCGTGTTCCTGGCGCTGCACGACCGGCGTGGCCAGGTCCTGCACGGCCGGCATCGGCGCGGCGCTGCGGATCGGGGTGGCGACCGGCGCCTGGCGCGGCACGCTGGCCGGCTGGCGCAGGGCCATGGCGGCAATCATGTCTTCGGCGGCGTTGGCCACGCGCTGGCGGTGGCTCATGGTCTCGGCAGCCGGCTTCAGCGGAGCGTGGACCGGCGCGGCAGGGCGGGCGGCAACCTGCGCCGGCTGGGCCGGAGCCTGCTGCACGGGAGCCTGCTGGACCGGCGCGGTGCTGGGGGCCGGCGTCTCGCGGGCGGTTTCCAGGGCGCGCTGCACCAGCTCTTCGTCGTAGTTGCTGGCCGCGACGATCTCGATGCCTTCGGCGGTACGACGGTTGGACAGGATCACGGCATCCGGGCCGTGTTCCTCACGCACCATGCGGAATGCGGTGCGCATATCCGGGGCGACAAAGCGTTTGATCTTCATGCCACGTGCCTCCAGGAACGGGACCCGCCGGACGCCGGACGGGTGCGCGATGAATGTGGGTGTGTTGCCAGCGTCATGAGTTGCCTGTCCCGTTCGTAGTTCCAAGTCCTGCCATCCGCCCCGCAGCGGTGGTGCTGGCTGCGGTCTCGCCAGAGCTAATGCATGCGGTGTGCCAAAACGCACGGTGCTGGGTTTCTGGCGCGGGCATCAGGGACACTTGGCGCTGCATCTACGCTGTCGCGAGGTCTGGAGCGAAGTGCAAGTCCATGTATTTGCTGGAGTTGTCCCGGCTTCTTCGCCGCTCCCGAAGTCAGGGCAACCGGTTTGCCGGAACAACTGGTTCACTCGCGTTGGCTCATCGCAGGCATGCCCGGGAGACCCAATGGCTGCAATCGATTGGACCGCTGGCCGGGTGGCGGATTTCCGACGCCGGAAGTGGAGGGCGGCCGTCGGCCTGCAGCGCGCTAGCCGGCGCAATGGCCGTGCGGCATGGGCTGTCCCGGCAACGCCCGTCCTCACCAGGCGCACTCCTACCGTTTTCCGCAATCTTGCGCGGTCCGCGGCGGATCGTCGGATGGCTGGCCATGTCCAGATACAGAGACCGCACCCGGGCGCGACGGGCTTTGCTGGTCATGCCCGTCGCGCCCGGATGCGCTCCTTGGGGGACGCGGTTGTCCAGTCCAGTCCGAGGAGATGTGCTGCCGCTCTTGCTAGCTCGCTTTGCTACGGCCGCCCCCTCCGGATTGAAGGTCAGGCGCGTCGTCGGATTACCCCGTACGTCGTGGAAGCGCAGCCGGGCGCGACGGGCTGTACCGGTACTGGTCCCTGCGTCCAGGTGCGCTTCTACGATGTGGCTGGCTGGTGGGCCGGGTTCAGCTGATGGTGCCAACCAGCTTCAGGCGCTTGTCTTCCGGCACTTCGCTATAGGCCAGCACCGACAGGCTCGGCACGCTGTGGCGGACCAGACGGGCCAGCGCCGCGCGGACCTGGCCGGGTACCAGGACCACGGCCGGTTCGTTGCGGGCTTCCTGCTTGCCGACGCAATCGGCCAGGCTCTGGTGCAGGCGTTCGGCCAGGCCGGGCTCCAGCGCCACGCCGTTGCCGTGGGTGGATTCCTGCAGCACGCGCTCCAGCTGCGGGGCCAGGGTGAACACCGGCAGCTCGGCCGACATGCCGGCGATCTCCTGCACGATGAAGCGGCCCAGCGAGGTGCGCACCGCCGCGGTGAGGGCGGCCGGGTCCTGGCTGTGCGGGGCGTGCTCGACCAATGCTTCGACGATCTTGCGCAGCTGGCGCACCGGAATGCGCTCGATCAGCAGGTTCTGCAGCACCCGCACCACCACCGACAGCGGCAATGCCTTGGGGGTGAGGTCCTCGACCATCTTCGGCGCGGTCTTGCCCAGCGTGGCCAGCAGTTGCTGGACTTCTTCATGGCCGAGCAGTTCGGGGGCGTGTTCGCGGATCAGGTGCGACAGGTGGGTGGCGACCACGGTGGCCGGGTCGACCACGGTGTAGCCCATCGATTCGGCATAGGCGCGCTGGTGCGGCTGGATCCAGGTGGCGTCCAGGCCGAACGCCGGGTCCTTGCCGGGAATGCCGTCCAGCTGGCCGAGCGCGCCGCCCGGGTCCAGTGCCAGCTCGCGGTCGGGATGGATCTCGGCGGTGGCGACCGGCACGCCGTGCACCAGCAGGCGGTAGGCGTTGGCCGACAGCTCCAGGTTGTCGCGAATATGCACCGGTGGCACCAGGAAGCCGATGTCCTGGGTGAGCTTGCGGCGCACGCCCTTGATGCGAGCCATCAGTTCGCCGCCCTGGTGCTTGTCCACCAGCGGGATCAGCCGATAGCCCACTTCCAGGCCCAGCGGGTCGATCGGGCGCAGTTCGTCCCAGCTCAGCTCGGCGCTGGCCTGGGCGGTGGCGGCGGTGGCAGCGGCCTGCGGATCGGCAGCGGCATCGCCGGCGGCCGGCGCGGCCAGGCTGCGCTTGTACATTTTCCAGGCGATCACGCCCAGGATCAGGCCCAGCGTCAAAAACGCGACGTTCGGCATGCCCGGTACCAGGCCGACCAGGCCCAGGATGGCCGCGGCCACCGCCAATGCGCGGTGCTGGCCGAACACCTGGCTGATCATGGCGCCGCGCATGTCCTGCGCACGCGAGGCGCGGGTCACCAGCAAGGCCACCGAGGACGACACCAGCAGCGCCGGCAACTGCGCCACCAGGCCGTCGCCGATCGACAGCAGGGTGTAGGTGGATGCGGCATCCACAAAGCTCATGCCGTGCTGGAACATGCCCACCGCCATGCCGCCGATGAGGTTGATGAACAGGATCAGGATGGCGGCGATGGCGTCGCCGCGGATGAACTTGTTGGCACCGTCCATCGCGCCGTAGAAGTCGGCTTCTTCGCGGACTTCCTCGCGGCGGGCCTTGGCCTCCTCGCGCGTCAGCAAACCGGCGTTGAGGTCGGCGTCGATCGCCATCTGCTTGCCGGGCATGGCGTCCAGGATGAAGCGCGCGGTCACCTCCGACACGCGCCCGGCACCCTTGGTGATGACGACGAAGTTGATGATGGTCAGGATCGCGAACACCACGATGCCCACGGCGTAGTTGCCGCCGATCACGAACTGGCCGAAGGCCTCGATCACCTTGCCAGCCGCGGCGTGGCCGTCCTGGCCGTTGATCAGGATCACGCGGCTGGAGGCGACGTTCAGCGCCAGCCGCAGCATCGTGGTCATCAACAGCACGATCGGGAAGATGGTGAATTCCAGCGGGCGCTGCACGTACACCACCGCCAGCAGCACCATCAGCGAGATGGCGATGTTGAAGGTGAACAGGGCGTCCAATACCGGCGCGGCCAGCGGCACCATCAGCATGGCCAGCATGGCCATCAGGGCCAGCGGGGCGCCAAGGCCGTTGCGCAGCAACTCCATGACGCGGCGGGCGTTCATCGGGGCAGGTTGGGCGCTCATGCGCTGGCTCCCTTGCCAAACTCATCCACGTCCAGCGACGGCAATTCCGGCATCGGGCCGCCGTTCCAGCCGCGCAGCTGGTAGACGTAGGAGAGCACCTGGGCCACGACCGAATAGAGTCTCACGGGAATTTCCTTGCCGATTTGCGCTTCTCTATACAAGGCGCGTGCCAAAGGCGGCGCGGTGACGATCGCCACCCGGTGCTGTTCGCCTGCTTCGCGGATGCGGAAGGCCATCTCGTCCACGCCCTTGGCCACCACGATCGGGGCGCGCATCTTGCCGCCTTCGTACTTGAGCGCCACCGCGTAGTGGGTCGGGTTCATCAGCACTACGTCGGCCTTGGGCACCGCTTCCATCATCTGCCGCTGCGACATCTGCATCTGCATCTGGCGGATGCGGCCCTTCACTTCCGGGCTGCCCTCGCTTTCCTTCATCTCGCGCTTGATCTCCTCGCGCGTCATCTTCAGCTTCCGCATCCAGTTCCACTTCTGGTACGGCGCGTCGATGGCGGCCAGCAGCACCAGCGCGCCGGCGGTGTAGAGCAGCAGGCTCTTGGTGAAGTCCAGGCCGTTGCCAACCGCCTGTTCCAGCGGCTGGTTCACCAATGCGCGCAGGCCGTGCAGGCCCTTGGAAATGCATAGCCAGGCGGCCAGGCCGACGAACAACAGGCGCAGCACCGACTTGACCAGCTCGGCCAGGCTATTGCTGCCCCACATGCGCTTGACCCCGTTCATCGGGTTGAGCTTGTTGAGGTCGGGCATCAGCGCCTTGCCGGAGAAATGCATGCCGCTCATCAGTAGCGGCCCGGCCAGCCCGGCCAGCAGGCAGACGCCGATCAGCGGCACCATCACCCACAGCAGCTGCAGCAACAGGTCGCCGAAATGGCCGAACAGCGCCATCGGGTTCTCGCGCATCCTCGGATCCGGGCTGAGCGCGGTCTTCATCCAGACCGCCGCGCCGTCGCCAATGCCGCCGGCCAGGGCCATCAGGCCGAACACGCCAGCGCCGAACACCGCCGCAGTGGACAATTCCCGCGATTGCGGGATGTTGCCCTGCTCGCGGGCTTCGCGCAGGCGTTTTTCGGTGGGAAGCTCTGTACGCTCGCCGCCGTCTTCGGACTCGGACATGGAGATGCCGGTGGGGGATCAGCCTGGGCTGATGCAAGTGGCATTCCAGAATGGGGAGTCGGGATGTGGGACTGGTAAGAGCGGGTGGCTGCGCGCCGATTGGGCGGGCCGGGGATTGCCGCGCTTGCTGGGTGACCTAGCTGGCCAGGCGTCTTGGGCCGTCGCGTTGGGCGACGACCAGGGTGATGAATTGCTCGGGCGGCATCGGCCGGCCCAGCAGGTAGCCCTGTAGCTGGTCGCAGCCCAGGCGTTCGAGCGTATTACGCTGGGCCGGGGTTTCCACGCCTTCGGCCACCACCTGCAGGCGCATGGTGTGGGCCAGCGCCACCACCGCCGCGACGATGGCGATGTCTTCGGCGCCGCTGTCCATGGCCTGCACGAAGCTGCGGTCGATCTTGAGCTCGTGCGCTGGCAGCTTGCGCAGGTAGAGCAGGTTGGAATAGCCGGTGCCGAAGTCGTCGATGGCGATGCGCACGCCCAGCGCATTGAGCTGCCCCAGCGTGTGCAGGCAGGCTTCGGCATCGCGCATGGCCATGGTTTCGGTGATTTCCAGGGTGAGCTGGCCGGGGGCGATGGCATAGCTGTCCAGCGTGGTCGCCACCTCGTCCAGCAGGCTGGGCGAGGCCAGCTGGGTGGCCGACAGGTTCACCGCCACGCGCCAGTCACCGTGGCCGGCGTCGCGCCACGCACGCATCTGCCGGCAGGCCTGTTGCAGCACCCAGCTGCCGAGCGGGCCGATCATGCCGCTGCGTTCGGCCAGCGGGATGAAGCTGTCCGGCGGCACCAGGCCGCGCTGCGGATGCTGCCAGCGGATCAGCGCCTCGGCGCCGATCGGGCGGCCGTCGTCGGCGCAATACTTGGGCTGGTAGTGCAGCACGAACTGGCCCGATTCCAGCGCACGCGGCAGGTCCTGCAACAGTTGCAGGCGCTCGCGGGTGGTGCCGGTCATCGAGCGCTCGAAGAAGCGATAGCGGTTGCGGCCGGCCTGCTTGGCGTGGCCCATCGCCGCGTCGGCATGGGTCATCAACTGGTGCTCGCTGCCGGCGTCTTCCGGATACAACGCAATCCCGATGCTGCTGCTCAGGCGCAGTTCGTGGTCGCCGACCAGGAACGGCAACGCCAGCGCGCGCACCAGGTGCCCGGCGGTCGCGGCGGCGTCTTCCGGGTCGGCGATGTCGACCACCAGCACGAACTCGTCCGCGCCCAGGCGCGCCAGGCTGCCGTGCGCGCGCCGGTGCGCGCTCAGGCGCTCGGCCACCACCACCAGCAAGCGGTCGCCGAACTGGTGGCCATAGCCGTCGTTGACCACCTTGAAACCGTCCAGGTTGATCAGCATCACCGCAAACCGCTGGCCATCGCGTTGCGCGCGTTCGATGTTCTGCAGCACATGCTCGTGCAGCAAGACGCGGTTGGGCAGGCGGGTGAGCGGGTCGTGCAGGGCGGCCAGGGCCAGGTCGGCGTTGGCCTGCGCCAGCGATTGCGCCAGTACGTCGGTGCGCTGCTGGTAGCGGCGCGACAGCACCGAGATCACCAGCGCCAGGATCAGCAAGCCCAGCGTCACCGCGATGACCAGCGCGGCCAGCCACGACAACGGCAGATGCGCGCCGGCGGCCGCACCGCAGATGCTGCCGGGCGCGAACTGCGCGGCGGCCATGCCGGTGTAATGCATGCCCACGATGGCCACGCCCATGATCAGGGCGGCGATCAGGCGCAGGCTGTAGCGACGGCCTTCGTGGCGCAGCCGGAACGCAATCCACAGCGCGGCGGCGGAGGCGCCGATGGCGATCGCGATCGACAGGCCAAACAGCAACGGGTCATAGGTGATGGCCGGGGCCATGCGCAGCGCGCCCATGCCCATGTAGTGCATCAGCGCGATGCCCAGCCCCATCAGCACGGCCCCCAGGCCCAGCCGCAACCAGGGCAGCTGGGGTTGTGAGGTCAGCCACAGCGCCAGTGCCGAGGCCAGTACCGCTGCCAGCATCGAGTACGCGGTCAGTGCCACGTCGTAGCCCAGCGGAATCGGCAGGCGGAAGGCGAGCATGCCGACGAAATGCATCGACCAGATGCCGATGCCCATGGCGATGGCACCGCCCACCAGCCAGGCAGCCGCGATCCCGCCGCGGCTGGCGGAGGTGCGTGCGGCCATGTGCAATGCCGTGTAGGAGGCCAGCACGGCCACCACCAGCGACAACAGCACCATGCCAAGGTTGTAGGTTGCGACCACCCATCCAGTTCCAGCGCCGACAGACGCGCTTGCTCAAGGAGCTAGCGACCCGCCGCGCGTGTTCTTGAGGTCGTCTACCGCAACGCTGTGGATCAGGCCACGGAAACTTCAGGTTCTTCCGGCTCGATGCGGTTGCGGCCATGGCGCTTGGCCCGGTACAGCGCCTCGTCCGCGCGTGCCAGCAGCGTGGCGGCGGTGTCGCCGATGCGGTACCACGACACCCCGATCGAGCAGGTCACCTGCAGCGGACGCGCGGCGCCCACGTCGTAGGGCGGCAGGCTGATCGCCTCGTGGATGGCGCGCAGCCGGTGCTGGCTCTGCCGGTGCATGCCGGGCAGCAGCAACAGCAGCTCTTCGCCCCCGTAGCGGCCCACCTTGTCCGAATCGCGCAGGCAGGCGGTGAGCCGTGCGCCGACCTTGGCCAGCACCGCGTCGCCAACCAGGTGGCCGTGTTCGTCGTTGACCTGCTTGAAGTGGTCCAGGTCGATCAGCACCACCGCCAACGGATGTTCGGCATGCGCGCAGGCCTGCAGTTCCTCGGCCATCGCCTCGAGGACGCCGGAGCGATTGAGCAGGCCGGTCAGCGCATCGTGGCTGGCCTTCAGGGCCAGTGCCGCGCGGGCGCTTTCCAGGTCGCGTTTCTCCCGCTCCAGCTGATAGGTGCGTTCGGCCACCAGCTCGGCCAGCATGCGTTCGCGGGCGACCAGATGGCGGTGGCGCCAGCTCCACAGCCCGATCAGCAGGCCGCCGCCGATCAGCAGGTACAGCGCAATCGCCGGCGGGCTGCGCCACCACAACGGCGCCACCGCAAACGCCAGGTCCACCACCGGCGAGGCGGTGCGCCGGTAGCGGTCCAGCACCTGGACCTGCAGGCGGAAGTGTCCGGCCGGCAGCGGCGGCTGGTCGATCGACAGGTCATCGCTCTGGATCCATTCGTCGTGCAGGCCGAGCAGACGGTAGCGCACGGTCAGCCTGCTCGGGTCGTCGTAGACCTCCATCGTCGACAGTTCGATATGCACTGGCTTGTCGCTCCAGCGCAGCAGTTGCCCGCTGCGGATCGGCTCACCGCCGCGGCTGACGCTGTCGATACGCACGCTGGGCTGGCGCTCGTCGAACAGGCGCGCCGGGTCGTGCAGATGGCTGACCCCGCGCGCGGTGCCGATCCACACCGAGCCGTCCGGGTCTTCGGCAAACGCCGCTTCGGACACGTCGTCCCAGAGCAGGCCCTGCGACTGCGACAGATGCGCCCAGTGTTCGCCGTTATAGACCTCCACGCCGCGGGCGTGGCCAACCCAGATCCGGCCAACGCTGTCGCCGCGCAGCAGATACACCCCGACATCGCGCAATGCTTCGTCGCTGATCGCCTGCAGGTCCAGGCCATCGGTGAGCAACATGCCGTGCCACAGGCCGGGCCGATAGAACGCCAGCCACACTTCGCCGCTGTCGCTGATATGGAATTTGCTGATCCACGGGTCGGCATCGCCGCCGTTGACCTTTACCTGCACCTTGGACCAGCGCTCGCCCTGCAACCGGAACAGGCCGTTGGCACTGGACACCCACAGCGTGCCATCGGCGGTCTGCTGGATGTCGGTGTAGGCAATGGTGGGCATGTCCGCCACCGGCTGCGGCGTGCCGCCTTCAAGCGGCCGCTCGATCACGAACAGGCCGCCAACGGTCAGGATCCAGAGCCGGCCCTGGCGATCGCTGTACAGGCGCCGCGCGGTGCGGGGCAGCTTGGCCACCGCGGTGCTGCGGCCGTCAGGCCAGTTGCGGCGCAGGAACCCGGCGGAGTTGATCGCCCACAGGCTGCCATCGGCAGTGCGCGCCATGCCCACGATCTGGATACCCGACTCCGGCAGGGCCGGCACGAAGCGTCCGCCGGGAATGGCCTGGCGCCCGGCACCATGTTCGTTGCCCACCACCAGCGCATCGCGCCCATCGCGTGCGATCGACCAGGTTGGCGCAGCCGGCATGCCTTGCGAGGCGTCCCAGTTCTCGATCCATTCGTAGCCGGCCCAGCGCACCAGGCCTTCGCCATCCACGGTCATCCAGACATCGCCCTCGCGGTCCACCACGATCGCATCGCTGCTGCCTGGCGGCAGCCCGTTGTCTGCGCCGAAGCTGCGCCAGTGGCCGTTTTCCCAGCGCGCCAGCCCATCGTTGCGGCGGACCAGCACGCGCCCCTCGCGGTCCATCACCAGCGGTGCCTGCTGCCCGACGGTGGTGCCGTCGAGCAATGGCAGCGGTCGTACGCTGAAGCGGCTGGCACCGGCCGCGCGATAGAGCAGGGTGCCGGCGCCGCGCACCCACAGCGCACCGTCATGATCGCGCAGCACGCTGTACCAGCGATCCTCGGGAACGCCTTGCTCGGGGCCATAGACCTGCACCTTGCGTTGCGCATCGATGGCGCACAGCTTGTGCGCGCAGCCTGCCCACAGCGTGTCGCCGTCCACCGACAGGCTGAGCACCTTGGACAACTCCGGCACCTTGACCCGGGTTGCGGTATCCAGCAGCGGCTCGCTGTGCCAACGGCCGTTGGCGCGTTCGCTCAGGCGCTCCAGGGTGCCGCCGTTGGCCAATACCGTGCCCCAGGACGGGCTGGCCAGCAGCATGCCTTCCTGCAGGTGTTCGGCCTCATCGCGCGCCAGTTTGCGAAAGCCGCGCTCATCGCCCACGAACAAGGCCTGGAATCCCGCCACCCACAACCGCCCGTCCGGCGCTTCGCTCATCGCAGTGATCGGTTCGTTGCGCAGGCCGTCCAGCACCACCTGCTGGAACAGACGCCCGTTATAGCGATACAGCCCGCTTTCGGTGCAGACCCACAACAAGGTGTTGCGGGTCTGCAGCAGACAGGTGCCGGCCAGACCGAGCAGTCCCTGGTCGTGCGCATAGCGGCGGATGCTGGCGCTTTGCGCGCTTGCCAGTTCCGACAGCGACAGCAACGCCACCAGCAGCACCGCAGCAAACGATGCACCCCGGCCCGACGACCTCCATTGGCGCTGCACAAACCCCACGAGCGTTGCTGTCTCCCACGCATCGGTGCGTGTGGTCCGCGCCCCTCGCGCGGTGTCTCACGCTTGCCATTGGCGGCCCCCATCGTAGGCCGCGATATAGCGACTAGCGGCTGTTCACGCGGTTTACTTTAATTGCATGCGGCAATCAATTGACGCGGTGAATCGGCGAGCGCAACAGTCGCGCAGACCCTGGGTAGACCGGCTGCGACCACGATCCATCCGCATGCGTGATGTCGGCGGCAGCGCGTGCCTGTTGAGGCGCACACCTGCGGTGGTTCGCTGCCTGCCGAGGACGTGGGCAGGCAGCTGGTGTTGTGCGAAGGCGGCGATCAGGGGCATGCCGCCGGTGGAGTGGTCGATCAGCAGTGGCGTTCATGCCGCTACGAATCGAGAAAATCAGTGCACGAGGTGACCGCATCGGGCGTGCCTGCCGCGGGTACTGCACTCAAGGGGGTGCCTCACGCCTAGCCACGACGCTGTCACGCAACTGCGCGTTGCCACGCCGCGCTACGCGGCTCTGCGGCCAGTGCGCTCACCCATCGCTGTCGGCGATCACCACCGCCGGCAGTTGGCCATCGTCGTAATCGATGCGGTTGCGGCCGCTGCGCTTGGCGCGGTACAGCGCCGCGTCGGCGCGCGCCAGCAGTTGTTCGAGCGTTTCGCCGGGATGGAACCACGCCACACCGATCGAGCAGGTGACATGCAGCCAGCCGCCATCGATGGGGTAGTCGCCGCAGATGCCGTGATGCAAGGCATCCAGCCGATGGGTGGCTTCGCAGGTCAGCCCGGGCAGCAGGGCCAGCAATTCTTCGCCGCCATAGCGGCCGATGCGGTCGTCGCCACGCACCAGCGTATCCATGCGGCGGCCAACGCCGGCCAGCACCGCGTCGCCGGCCAGGTGGCCGTGCTGATCGTTGACCAGCTTGAAATGATCCAGGTCGATGAGCACCACCGCCAGCGGCCGGGCGGTCGCATCGGCGCGCTCCAGCATGTCGCGCAGGGCGGCAAGGATGCCTGCGCGGTTGAGCAGGCCGGTGAGTTCGTCATGGGTGGCCTTGAGTGCCAGCGCGGCGCGGGCCGATTCCAGATCGCGCTTGTCCTGCTCCAGCTCTGCGGTGCGCGCGGCGACCAGCTGTTCCAGCTCGCGCTTGCGCCGCAGCAACTTGTGCGTGCGCCAGCGCAGCAACAACACCACGGCCGCGATGCCCAGCAGCACGTAGGCGAGCAGTGCCGGGACGCCTCGCCACCACGGCGGAACCAGCACGAAGCCGAACCGGGTCACTGGACTGACGCTGCGCTGGCTTGCATCCACCGCCTGCACTTCCAGCGCGTAGCGCCCGGGTGGCAGCAGCGGGTAGGTGAGGTGGCTGAGCGAGGTCGTGGTCCAGCGCGCCTGATGGCCCTCCACGCGGTAGCGAAAGCTGATGCGGTCCGGGCCGCCCTCTGCACCGGGGGTGCTGATATCAACGTCCAACGGTACCTGCGACCACGGCACGCGCGCACCGGCGCTCAGGATCTGGTCGCCGCGGCGTGCCCGCAGCACCTCCACCCGCAGCGGTGGCGCAGCGAACACGCGGAGTGGATCGATCAGGTGGCTAAGCCCGCGGCTACTGCCGATCCAGACGCTGCCATCGGCATCCTCGAAGAAGGCATTGGCCGACACGTCGTCCCAGAGCAGGCCCTCGGTGCGGGTGGCCCGCGACCAATGGCCGTTGTCGAGCAGGTCCAGGCCCTGGCTGCTGCCCAACCACAGGCGGCCCTTGCTGTCGTGACGCAGGATGAAGGGCATCACCCGCGAGACCAGCGGGTCGTCCACTGCGCTCAGCGCAACCGTGCCGTCGGCCTGTTCGCGACCGTGCCAAAGCCCGATATCACGCAGTGACAGCCACAGCTCGCCATCGGCAGCGAAATCGAGCAAGAAGAAGTCATGGCTGGGCAGAGCGCCGTGTACCTGCACCTGCGCCCAGCGTCCGTCCTGCTGCCGGCGATACAGTCCCTCGCGCGTGCTGGCCCATAGCCGGCCCTGGCGATCCAGGTCGATGTCGCCCACGAAGGCGGCCGGCACCGACGTTTCGCGGCTGGCATGCAGTGGCAGCTGCGGCGGAATCGAATACAGGCCGCGCGGCGTGGTCACCCACATCACGCCCGCTGGATCGAACAACAACTTGTTGATCGGCAGGCCCAACTCCAGCATGTCCACGGTCTTGCCGCTGCCCGGATCGCGACGCGCCAGGGCGCCGGAGGAGCGCGCCACCCAGGCCGCCCCATCGACCGGCGACAGCGCAATCGAGATCGACTGCAGTAACGGCTCGCCATTGGCCAGCGTCCATGGCTGCACACGTCCACTGCGAGGGTCCAGCACGTTGGAGCCGGCATCACCGCCCACCAGTAGCGTTCCGTCGGGCAGGCGCTGCATGGCCCAGGTTGGCGCTTCAGCCAGGCCCTGGCTCTCGTCCCAGTGTTCGATGGCGCCGTAGCCCAACCAACGCTGGACGCCCAGGCCGCGCGTGCCGATCCACAGCTGCCCGGTGCTCTGCATCATCAACGGGCCCACCATCGGGCTGATCGACAACCCCTGGTCGTGCCCGAAATAGCGCCAGTGGTCGCCTTCCCAGCGCACCATGCCGCGATCAGAGCGGGTCAGCAGGCGGCCGTCGGCATCCTCGGACAGTGTGGTAGCGCCGGAAAGCGTGTCGAAACGGGTGCTGGCCGGCGGCGGATGGTCGCGGAAGATGTGCTCACCGGGTTCGCGCGACAGCACCAGGCCGCCGCCGCGTAGCCACAAGGCACCACGATGATCGCGGAAGATGGCACGCCACTGGCGTTCCGGCACGCCGTCGGCGTCGCCCAGCAGGACGATCCGTCCATCGGCCTGGAGGTGACAGATGCGCTTGCCGCAACTAATCCACAGCGTGTCGGCATCGGCCAGCACGGCCTTGCCGGCGGGCAGGGTGGTGCCGTCGTCCAGGCGCAATGGCAACGGCTGCACTGCCCAGGCACCGGCAGCGACCGGCGCCACGCGCAGCAGCTGGTTCTCGCTGACCACCACCATGCCATTCTGATAGGGGGCCAGCACATTGCCGCTGTCGGCACGGATCGGCTTGCCCTCGTGCAAAACCTGGCGGAAGCCGGCGCCGTCGCGGACGAACACGCCGTTGGCGCTGGCAACCCAAAGCCGCCCCTGGGCATCCAGCGCCAGTGCGCGGATATAGCGCGCATCCAGCCCGCTTTCCCTACCAATCGGGGTAAACCTTTCGCGTTCGAAACGATGCAGCGCCAGCTCGGTGCCGACCCACACTACGCCCTGGCGATCTTCGAGCAGGCTGTTGACGGTCATGCCCTGCAAGCCGTCGGCCTGCGCATAGTCGCGGAAGCTATAGGTTTGTGCGCGCGCGGACAGCGGCAGCAGCAGGCCGATCAGGCATAGCGCCGCCAACCGCCACAGGACACTGTTGCGCAAGCTGCATGGAGCGAACGACGCAAACAGGGTGGGCATCGGTTTCCGCGGAAAGGAAGTGGACGACGATCGAAGGGCTCAATCGGCTACAGCGTTGACGGCAAGCCACCCTGAAACTTGAGACTGCAGCGCGTCAGCCGGTCAGCTCTCTTGCAGCATCGAAGGCGGTATCGAATAGGCGCTGCACCGGCGGGGCGAACTCGCTGGCGAAGCTGGACAACAGGAACAGCCCCAGCAACACCGTCAGCGGCAGGCCCAACTGCATCGGATTCAAGGCCGGCGCGGCCTTGGCCAGCGCGCCAAAGGCCAGGTTCACCGCCAGCATCGCCACCATCATCGGCAGGGCCAGGGTCAGCCCGCCGCGCAGGATCTGCAGGAACAACGTGGGCGCCACCTCGGCGAACGCGCTGGCATCGGGAATGGCGGTGCCGATCGGCAAGGCCTTGTAGCTGTCCACCAGCAAGGCGATGACTGCCAGGTGTCCATTGGCGGCGAAGAACAACAGGCCAAAGCCGATATAGAACCACTGTGCGATCACGCCCGAGGTCACTCCGCGCATCGGGTCGGACATCTGCGCAAACGACAGGCCGGTGGACTGCGACACCAGCTCGCCGGCCAGCGCACCGGCTTCGAAGATCAGCTTGAGCATGAATCCCATGCTGGCGCCGACCGCCAGTTCGCGCGCGATGCTGAGCACCGCGGTGGCGGTGAAGCCATCCCACTCCGGCACCGGCGGCAGGATCGGCGCCAGCGCCATCGACAAGGTACCCGCCAGCATCACCCGCACCCGCCCGGGCACCGCCCGGGTACCGATCAGCGGCATCGCGGTCAGCAACGCACCGGTGCGCAGCATCGTCCACATGATCGCCCCGACCATCGCAAACGCGCGCTGGCCGTCGATCACCATCTGGGTAGCGGAATCCATCCGGTGCGCCCCGCTAACCGATCAGATGCGGTATGCGCTGGAACAGCGCAATGGTGAACTCCACCAGATGCCCCAACAGCATGCTGCCGGTGGCAAACAGCGTCGCGGTCAACGCGACCGCCTTGGCCACGAAGCCGATGGTGGGTTCATTCAACTGGGTGGCAGCCTGCACCACGCCGATGACCACACCGACGATCAACACCGCCAGCAACATCGGCCCGGCAATCCACAGGACGGTGACCAGGCCACCACGCAATTCAGTCAGGGCGATTTCAGGGCTCATGGGAGTACTGATGCAAGTGCGGTGCCAAAGGGTGGGGGATTGGGCATTCGGGATCGGTAGGGAGCTGGATGAGATCCGAGCGCTTTGTGCATGTGCGGATTTTCGTGGTCGCTACTGCGGGATGCGGGCTGAACCGTGGTTTGCAGAAACTTGCCGCTCTCCAGCGGGGCGAGAAGGCACCCTGCGCGCCATTGCCCCGAGTGCTTTGGAGCGCCTGCGCCGCAAGCGCGTGCCGGGCCGGATTGCGGAGCAGTGGTTGCGATGGAAGTACACGGCGAAGCCACGATTGGCTGCTGTCGCTGTCGCTGTCGCTGTCGCTGTCGCTGTCGCTGTCGCTGTCGCTGTCGGTTTTTGCTTGGCTTTTGCTTTAAGCGTTGGCTCTGCTTTGGCTGTTGGCTTACCAATCCCCCATACCGCAGCGGCAAGCCGGGTAGATACAACCCGCAGGGCGGCGCGCATGGATGCGCGACGTTTTTGTAAGGGACAGGGATGTCCCTTACAAAAATTTCTACCCGGCTTGCTTACCCGGAGCGCCTTGGCGCGGAGGGGCGCGAGGACGGGGGTGTGTTTCTTTGGTTACTTTCTTTGCACAAGCAAAGAAAGTAACTCGACCCCCGAAGGGGGCCGAAAGCTCTGCACTTGCTTGTGCTTATGCTTCGCACTTGCCTTGATGATGGAGCGACAAATCAACAGCTTTCACGCCCTGTCGGGCGCGAGTCACTTTTCTTTGCTTGTGCAAAGAAGCGCTCTACGGCAGCCGAAGGCTGACCAAAGTAACCAAAAGAAAGCACACCCCGTCCTCGCGCCCTCCGCGCCTGCGGCGCTGCGGGTCCGCAAGTCCGGCAGAAATTTTTGTAAGGGACATCCATGTCCCTTACAAAAACGTCGCGCATCCATGCGCGCCGCCCTGCGGGTTGTATCTGCCAGCCTTGCCGCTGCGGTATGGGGCCCCGGAGAGGCTAGAAGCCAAAGCGAAGCACAGAGGCAAAAAGCGGCAAGCGGCAAGCGGAGCTGATGGTTGCGCAATGCAACCTCGCAGTGCGCAAAAATCAGTTAACTGGCAAGCGCTACCGCGCGCAACGCGCGTCCGCACTTACGACGCGTTGAAGCTCGCCGCCAGCGTGCCCACCACCAGCACCCACCCATCCACCAGGATGAACAACAGGATCTTGAACGGTGCGGAGATCAACATCGGCGACAGCATCATCATGCCCATCGACATCAGCACGCTGGCGACCACCAGATCGATGATCACAAACGGGATGAAGATCAGAAAGCCGATTTCGAAGGCGGTCTTCAGCTCGCTGGTCACAAACGAGGCCACCAGCACCGGGAAGGGCACCGCGTCCGGGCCGGCGTATTTACCGTCGCCGGCCATCCCGGCGAAGGTCATCAGATCGGTCTCGCGGATCTGCGCCAGCATGAAGGCCCGCAGCGGCTGCGTGGTGAGCGTCCAGGCAGTGGAAAAATCGATCTGGTTATTGAGGTACGGCTGCAGTCCGGCGCCCCACATCTTCTGCCACACCGGCATCATCACCAGCGCGGTCAGGAACATCGCCAGGCCCAGCAGCACCTGGTTGGACGGGGTCTGGCCGGTGCCCAGCGCCTGGCGCAACAGGCCCAGCACGATGGTGATGCGGGTGAAGGCGGTCAGCACCAGCAGCATCGACGGCAGCAGGGTGATCGCCGTCATCAGCAGCAGGGTCTGCAGCGGCAGGCTGACCGGCTGGTCGCCGATGCGGCCCACGCTGACGTTCGGCAGGTTGGGCAGCTGGTTGGAGCCGGGCGGCACCGCCGCCGGGGTGGCTGCGGGAGCGGCGGCCGGTGCAGCGGCCTGCGCCATCGATGGCAGCGCGGCCGGCGTGGCGGCGGCCAGCAGCGGGCAGCTCATCACCAGCAGGATCAACACCAGGCGGAGGCTGCGCCCCCAGCGATTCCAGCTACTGAACATGTCACGGGTCCTTGCGCAGCTTCTGAGCGAGCAGCTGGGCGAAATTGGGGAGTTGCTTGAGGTTGGGCAGGCTGGGTGCCGGCGTGGGCGGCAGCGGTTCGGGCAAGGTGTGCAAGGTGGTGATGCCGCCGGCGGTCACGCCCAGCAGCAACTGCTGGCCATTGACCTCGACCACCACCACGCGCTCCTTGGCACCTACCGCCAGACTGGTGACCAGGCGCAGGCCCTCGCTGCTGCGGAAACCGCTGCCGGGCATGCGCTTGAGCAACCAGCCCAGGCCGACGATCAGCGCGAGCACCAGCAGCAATGCAAAGACTGCGCCAAACATGCTGGGCGTGGCCGGCGCCTGTGCGCCCACCTGGGTGGCCTTGGCCGCGACTGGCGCGGCAGTGGCCAGCAGGCCGATCACCGCAGCCTCCGGATCCGTTCGCTGGGGCTGACCACGTCGGTCAGGCGGATGCCGAAGCGGTCGTTGATGACGACCACTTCGCCATGCGCGATCAAGGTGCCGTTGACGTACACGTCCAGCGGCTCGCCGGCGCCACGCTCCAGTTCCACCACCGAGCCCTGGTTGAGCTGCAGCAGGTTACGGATCGGGATGCGCGCGCGGCCCACTTCCAGCGACAGCGTCACCGGCACGTCCAGGATGACGTCCAGGTTGAGGTCGGTGGCATTCTGGTCGTGCTCGGCCTGCAGGCTGTCGAAGGTGGCAGGCGCGGCGTCGAGGATGTCGGAGTTGATCATTTGCTGGAGTCCTGGGAGGGAACGGCACGCGGGGCTTGCACGCCAGGCGGGCGCACGGCGGTGATCTTCACGGCGTTGTTGCCGTTGGAGACGCCGAATTCGCCGGTGAATAAGGGGATCTCTTCCACGCACAGCGGCACCTGGGCGGGCAGGTCGATCGGCAGGATGTCGCCGATCTTCAGGCCGGTGAGCTGGCGCAGGCTCATGCGCTTGCTGGCCAGCACGCTGGACAGGGTTACCTCGGCGGTGTCCAGTTGCTCGCGCAGCATCACGTTCCACGAATCGTCGCGGTCGTTGCGGTCGCTCTGGATGCCGGCATCGAGCAGTTCGCGGATCGGCTCCAGCATCGAGTACGGCAGGGTGATGTGGATCTCGCCGCCGCCGCCTTCCAGCTCCACATGGAAGCGGCACACCACCACGTACTCGCGCGGGGTGACGATATTGGCGAAGTGCGGGTTGATTTCCGAGTTGATGTACTCGAAGTCCACGTCCATCACTGGTGCCCAGGCTTCCTTCAGGTCGGCAAAGGTCTGCTTGAGCATCAGCTGGATCACGCGCATCTCGGTGGCGGTGAATTCGCGGCCTTCGATGCGGGTGTGGAAGCGGCCGTCGCCGCCGAAGAAGTTGTCCACCACGGTAAAGACCAGGGTGGGCTCGAACACGATCAGCCCGGTACCACGCAGCGGCTTGAAGCGGATCAGGTTGAGGTTGGTCGGCACATACAGCGAGTGCATGTATTCGTTGAACTTGACCAGGTCGATGCCGCGCACCGACAGGTCGGCCGAGCGCCGGATCAGGTTGAACAGACCGATACGCCACAAGCGTGCAAAACGCTCGTTGACCATCTCCAGGGTCGGCATGCGCCCGCGGATGATGCGGTCCTGGCTGGACAGATCGTACTGGCGGGCCTCGCCAGGCAACGGCTCCGGCTCGGTATTGACCGCGCCCGAATCCACGCCATGCAGCAGGGCATCGATTTCGTCCTGGGAAAGCAGATCACTGACGCTCATGGGGCAGCCTTACTGGGTGACGAAACTGGTGAACAGCAATTCTTCGATGCATTTTTTGCCGGTTTCGCTGGTCATGACCTTCTGCGCCTCGGCCAGTGCGGATTTCTGCAGCTTCTGCTTGCCGGCCAGATCGGCAACGTCGGTGGCCTTGACCTGCGACAGCAGCATCAGCAGGTGCGCGCGGATGGCGGGGGCGTTCTCGGTGATGAGTTTGAGTTCTTCCGGGTCGCGGGTGACCAACTGCACTTCGACCTGAAGATACTGCGGGCCGTCGCCGGGATCGGCCAGGTTGACCACAATCGCCGGGTCCATCGGGAAGTACTGTGCCGGCTTTGGCACTTCGGCCACCTTGGGGGTGGCGTGCTTGCCGCCTTTGTCCTCGCCCTTGTGGCCTAGAAAGAACCAGGCGCCGCCGCCGGCGGCCGCCAGGACCACCACACCGATGGCGATCAGCAGGATGGGCTTCTTGCCGCCCTTCTTCTTCTCGTCTTTCTCTTCGGTCTTCTCGGGTTTCTTTGCGGCTGCCACAGTCTGCTCCAGGGGAATGCTCACCCAACGGATGCAATCAGCGTGCCAAAACCGCGTCGGTTTCCTGGCGCGTGCGCGCGGCAACGCGAAATCCCCCCGCACACCTTGCGCTGCAGGGGGAGGGGCTCAGTCGCGATGGCCCGGGCAAGCGGGCGCTGCAGGTGCGCCGGGGTGCAATCACGGCGCCCTGGATCAGGCGTAGGCGTCCAGCAATCCACGCTGGCGTAACACTACCGACGGAATTCCGACGGCCGGGCTGTCGTCCAGGGTAAGGCCGTTGCCCTCGCTGGCGCCGCCATTGCGATTGCCGGACTGGCTCTGCTGTTGCTGGCTCACGTCGGCCTGGCCGAGCTGGAAGCCGCTCTGACCAAGCATTTCGCGCAGCCGCGGCAGGCTCTGCTCCAGCGCCTGGCGGGTGTCGGCATGGGCGGCGGTGAAGCTGGCGTTGACCTTGTCGCCTTCCAGGTGCAGCCGTACTTCGACCGGGCCCATCTCGTTGGGGGTGAGCTTGATGTGGGCGTGACCAATCTTCTGGTCGGCCAGCCAGCTCAGGCGGGCGCCGATGGCATCGTCGAAGGTGTCGCTGCCCATTTCCGGGGTCGGGGTGGGCGAGGCGCTGAAGATCGGCGCCGGGTCCTGCAGGCGGGTGAGCGTGGGCGCGGCGGTGGGTAACACGAACGCCGGGGCATCCGGTGCGTCCACGGCGGCGGCGTCGTCGGCCGGGTCCAACGCCTTGACCGCCATGCTCATCAGCGCGGCGGTCTGCGCATCGCCGCTCACCGCCGTGGTCGAGGTGGGCTTGGCGCCTGCGGCGGCAGCCGGCGCGAGCGCACCCAGGGCGGGCAGGGCCGTGGTGGCGGGTGCGGCAGCAGCGGCCGTGGGTGCGGTGGCGTCGGTTGGCACCGCAGTCGCGGTCGGCGTAGCGCCGGCCGCATTGGCCATGCTGGCGGCCAGCGCTGCGGCAGCGGCGGCCAGCACATCGCCGCCCGGTACCGCCTGGGCCAGCAGGCTCATGCCAAAACCGCCCAGGCCCGCCGGCGGCCAGCCGGCTTCGGTGGGCGTGGCTGCATCGGCGGGGGCGTCCTTGCTGTCCTTGCTGGCAGCTGCGCTCTTGCCGCTCGCGGTGGCGGCACTGCTGTCCTTGGCTGCCGGTTCCTTGGCGGGCTGGGCAGGCTTGGCATCAGCGTCCTGGGCGCGCGGGCGCTTGGTCGCATCGCCGGGCGCGTCATCGCCCTGATCGTCGTCGGAGCGATGCTTATCGGATTGGCTGGATTTGGCGGCAGGCGGCTTGGCCGGCACGCGCTCGGGCGTCTGCTGCGGAGCGTGGTTGGGCGTGGTGGCCGGATTGAGCATGCGCGCAAACTGGTCCTGCGCCGGGTCCTGTTCGGACGAGGGGTCGCTGTAGCTGGACTTCTTGCCGGTGCTGGCAAGCGCGCCAAGGCCGGCGGCAAACGCGGACAGGGGGTTCATACGGCGTCTCCGTGAGTATCTTCGGCCCGCGCCAGGCGCGAGCGGCGTGCGCCCAGATCGTCCATTTCGCGCTGGTCGCGGCGTTCGATCACCTTGTTTTCCTGGGCGCGGTAACTGGCCGCCAGCTGTTCCAGCACCTGCTTCTCGCGGCTGGCCAGCAGCAGGCGGGTGCGTTCGGATTCGACCTTGGCGCGGTTGCTTTCCACGGTCTGGGCCTGCTGCAGCACGGCGCTGTCGAGCCGGTCCAGGAACGCGCGGCGGTTGCTCAGCGCCACGGCGCTGGTGCCGGCCATGTGGCTGTTGGCGTATTCCTCGGCATAGCGGCGCAGTTCTTCCAGGCGTGACTGGTGGGTGTCCAGCACGCGCTGGCGCTCGGCCAGGTCGCGGGCCACCTTGTCTTCCTGTTCCTGCGCGCGGCGCAGCAGGGGGTTGATTCGCTTGGACTGCATCATGAATTAATTCTCGGGTTCCACCAGCTGCTGCAGCGCGGACAGGCTGTCGCTCAGCAGCGAGGCCTTGTGCACGTCCTGGCCAAGGAATTCGACGATCTCCGGCCAACGCGCCAATGCTTCGTCGGTGGCCGGGTCGCTGCCGCGCTGGTAGGCACCGATGGCGATCAGGTCGCGGTTGGCGGTGTAGGCAGAGAGCAGGCGCTTGAGCTTGCGGATGCGCAGGCGCCAGGGTTCGTCGGCAATGTCCTGCACCACGCGGCTGACCGAGGATTCCAGGTCGATGGCCGGGTACAGGCCGCTGTCGGCAACCCGACGCGAAAGTAGGATGTGGCCGTCCAGGATGGCGCGGGCGGCGTCGGCGATCGGGTCCTGCGGGTCGTCGCCTTCGGTCAGCACGGTGTAGAAGGCGGTGATCGAGCCGCGGCCCTTGGCGCCGTTGCCGGCCCGTTCCACCAGCGCCGGCAATTTGGCGAACACCGACGGCGGGTAGCCGCGGGTGGTCGGCGGCTCGCCCACCGACAGGCCGATCTCGCGCTGCGCCTGCGCAAAGCGGGTCAGCGAGTCCATCAGCAACAACACGTTCAAGCCCTGGTCGCGGAACCATTCGGCGATGGCAGTGGCGCGGTAGGCGCCGTGCAGGCGCGCCAGCGGCGGGCGGTCGGCCGGGGCGGCCACGACCACGGCACGACGGAGGCCTTCTTCGCCCAGGGTGGTTTCGACGAAATCGCGCACTTCGCGGCCACGTTCGCCGATCAGCCCGACCACGATGACGTCGGCGGAGGTGAAGCGGGTCATCATGCCCAGCAGCGTCGACTTACCGACGCCGGACCCGGCGAACAGGCCCACGCGCTGGCCGCGGCCGATCGGCAGCATGGCGTTGATGGCGCGCACGCCCACGTCCAGCGAGGTGGTGATGGGCTCGCGCGCCAGCGGGTTGATCGACACGCCGGCCATGCCGACGCTGCCTTCGGCCCGGATCGGGCCCTTGCCGTCCAGCGGGGTGCCGTCGCTGTCGATGACCCGGCCGAGCAGGCCTTCGCCCACTTCCACGCCGCCGCGGCGCCGCGAGGGCACCACGCGGGCGTTGGGCAGCAGGCCGTGCAGTTCGGCGCTGGGCATCAGATAGGTCCGTTCGCCGGCAAAGCCGACCACTTCGGCATCCACCCAGCCGCCGTCCACTTCCACCTTGCAGGTGGCGCCCATCGGCGCTTCGCAGCCGGTGGCTTCCAGGGTCAGGCCGACCGCGCGGCGCAGGATGCCTTCGCGGATCAGGGTGCGGCCCGCGGCCGGGTCCAGGCCCAGGCCGCTCAGGCGGGTGGCCAGGCGCAGATTGCGTGCATCCAGCCAGTCGGCCGGGGTGGCTCCCAACAAGGCGCTCACAGGCCTGCTCCGGATTTACGCATGACTGTCTCCAGCGCAGCCCGCAGGCGCGCGTCCAGGGTGCCGTCCACGCGCACGCTCTCGGCGTGCACGCGCAGGTCGCCGCGGCTCAGGCTCATGTCCGGGGCCACGCGGGTGGTGCTGCTGGGTGCCAGGTGCGGCAGCAGCGCGGTGATGTCGTCCGGGTGCAGGCGCACTTCGACCTCGCGGCCGGCGCCGCCGACCGCATCCACGGCCTCGCCGACCAGTTCGGCCAGCAGCTGCGGATCGGCCTGGTAGGCACGGCCGACCAGCTGGCCGGCGATACGCACGGCCAGCTCGCCAAGCGCGCCGACCACCTCGTTTTCCAGCCGCGCCAGCGGGCGGGTGAAGTTGTCCAGGATGCCGTCGATCTGCGCGGTGAGGCGGCGCACTTCCGACTGGCCCTGGGCAAAGCCTTCAGCATGGCCGCGGGCAAAGCCCTCCTGCTGGGCGGCGTCCTCGATGGCCTGGATCTCTTCCAGGGTCGGCGGGCGCAGCACCGGCTCGAGCATGGCCGGTTCGTCGTACTCCGGCTCCGGCAGGGCCGGCGCCATGTGCAGGTCGGGGGCCAGCCAGCGGGTGACCACGTCGTTCATACCATCGCCTCCGCACCGGCGCCGCCAAGGCTGATGGCGCCTTCGTCAGCCAGGCGGCGGACGATGGTGAGGATTTCCTTCTGCGCCGCTTCCACGTCGGCCAGGCGCACCGGGCCGCGCGCTTCCATGTCCTCGATCAGGATCTCGGCGGCGCGCTGGGACATGTTGCGGGTGATCTTCTCGCGCACCTTGACGTCGGCGCCGCGCAGCGCCAGGCCCAGGCGCTCGCCGGAGACTTCGCGCAGCAGGGTCTGCAGGCCGCGATCGTCCAGGTCCACCAGGTTGTCGAACACGAACATCAGGTCCTGGATCTTGGTGGCCAGGTCGGCGTCGATCTTGCTGATCTCGCCCAGCACGCCCTGGTCGGCGCCGGTGTCCAGGAAGTTGAGGATGTTGGCTGCCACCTTGATGCCGCCCACGTTGGACGACTTCAGGTTCTGGTTGCCGGCGAATTGACGTTCCATGATGTCGTTGAGCTCGCTCAACGCGTTGGGCGGGATGCCGTCCAGCGTGGCGATGCGCAGCAACACGTCGGCGCGGGTGCGCTCGGGCAGGTTCTTCAGCGACTCGGCGGCCTGGTCGCTGTCCAGATGCGCCATCACGATCGCGATGATCTGCGGGTGTTCGTTGCGCACCAGGTCGGCGACCGCGCGCGGGTCCATCCACTTGAGGGTGTCCAGGCCGGTGGTATTGCGGCCGAGCAGGATGCGGTCGATCAGGCCGCCGGCCTTGTCGGCGCCCAGCGCCTGGATCAGCACGTTGCGGATGTAGTCGTCGGCGCCCACGCCCAGCGAGGTCTTGCCGGCCAGTTCGCCGTTGAAGTCGTCCATCACCTTTTCGACCTGGTCGCGCGAGATGCCGGTCATGGTGGCCATGGCGATGCCGATCTTCTGCACCTCCTTGGGGTCCATGTGCTTGAGCACTTCGGCGGCGTCGCTCTCACCCAGCGACAGCAGCAGCACCGCGGCGCGCTGCACTCCGGTCATCGGTTGTGTTTCAGGCTTCACTGGCGACCCATCCCTTCACGACTTGTGCAACACGTTTTGAATCGGCTTTGACCGCCTCGCGAGCCACGCGCATGCGCTCTTCGTAGGCGTCCGGCAGGGCGATCGGGCTCTTCTTGTCCTGACCGATCTGCGCGGTGTCTTCTTCCAGGCGGGGCATCAGGTCGTCGTCTTCGTCGACCATCCGCACGTCGGCGCTCTGTGGAGTGCCATCGTTGCCAGCCTTGCGCTGCTTGTCCTTGACCGCGGTCACGCCGGTGAGCTGGCGCAGGGTGGGGCGTACCACGCCGAACAGCAGCGCCAGCACCACCACCGCACCGACCAGCAGGCGCAGACCGTTCTGCACGCGCGGGTCTTCCCACCACTTCGGGCCTTCCTCGCCCGCCACCGCTTCCCGCACGAACGGGGCATTCATCACCGACACCGTGTCGCCACGTGCCGCGTCGAAGCCCACTGCCTGCTTGACCAGGCCCTCGATGCGGGTGAGCTCGGCGGCGGTGAGCGGCTGCTCCACCATCTTGCCCTTGGCACCGGGGCGCGGGACGTTGTCCAGCAGCACCGCCACCGACACCCGCTTGATGCGGCCGGCCGGCTGACGGGTGTGTTGCAAGGTTCGGTCCAATTCGTAGTTGCGGGTGGCGCTTTTGGAACTTTCGGTCGGCGCGGCCGGGGCGGCGGCCTGGCCGTTGGCCGCGGCCGGGGTGCCCGGCGCACCGGCGACGGCCGGCGCCGGCGGCTGGCCGGGGCTGTTGCTGGTGGCGCCCGGAGGACCCTGCGGGCCGGTGGCGCTAGTGCTGGTGTCGCTGACCTGCTCGCTGCGCAGCTTGGCCGGCTCGCCGTTGTAGAGCTCGCGGGCCTCTTCCACGACCGAGAAGTCCATGTCCACGCTGGTTTCCGGATTGACCCGGCCAGGGCCGGTCATCGGCTCCAGCAGTTCGCGGATGCGCTGGTTGTAGGAGCTTTCCTGGCGGCGTACCTGTTCGAACTGGGCGGCGTGCTGGGCGGCGTCGCTGTTGGGGTCGGCGATGGAGAGCATGCGGCCGCTCTGGTCGACCACGGTCACCCGCTCGGGGGTCATGTCCGGGATGCTGGACGCCACCAGATTGACGATGGCATCGACCTGGTTGCGCTCCAGGCCCTGGCCGCCGCGCAGTTCCAGCACCACCGAGGCGCTGGCCACGTCGCGCTGGCGGGTGAACGCGCTGGGCTTGGGAATGGCCAGGTGCACGCGGGCCTCGCGCACCGGGCGCAGGGTGCCGATGGTGCGCGAGAGTTCGGTTTCCAGCGCGTGCTGGTAGCGGGCGTTTTCCACGAACTGGCTGACGCCGAAGCCCGGGTCCTTTTCCATCAATTCGAAGCCGCCGCCGGTTTCCTTGCCGGTCAGGCCGGAGCCGGCCAGCTTCAGGCGGGCGTCGTACAGGCGGTCCTGCGGCACCGAGATGGCGCCGGTGGCCTGGTCGATCTTGTAGGGGATCTGCGCGGTGCGCAGCAGGTCGGCCGCTTCGGCATTGCCCTTTTCATCCAGGCCGGTATACAGCGCCTGGTAGCCCGGCTGCTGCGACCAGAAGAACACCGCCAGACCGGCCGCCACCGCCAGGGCGATCATCGCCATCATGGTCAGCTTGCGGGTGATCTGCAGGCTGCGGACACGGTCGAACCATTGACCCGCCTTCTCGGCGTTCTGGTTCACGTTTTCTCTGCTGATCGCGAGTGCCATGTGTCGTCAATCCTTACAGCGGCATGTTCATGACGTCCTGGTAAGCCTGGACGAGACGGTTACGGACTTCCACGGTGGCGCGGAAGGCCACCTGGGACTGCTGGGAGGCGACCATGACCCGGGCCAGATCGGCACTGGGGTCGCCCATTTCGAATGCCTTGGAGAGCGCGCCGGCCTTCTGCTGCGCTTCATTCACGCCGCCGATGGCACCGCGCAAGGTTTCGCTGAAGCTCGGTGCCTGGGTGGCCGGGGTTCCCTGTGCGCCGGCCAGCCCCTGGATCTGATTGCCGCGCGCCGCATCGCCCACCGCGCCCATCGGGCCTTGGCCCATCTGCGTCTGGTAGCTGCGGATCTGCGAGAGGATGGAGGTGACGGAATCGCTCATGGGTGCGGTCAGCCAGGGAGGCATCCACACCAATGCAAGCGCCGTGCCGAAATGGCGCCGGGATTCCGGCGCGGGGACATTCCTGTCGCGCCTGTCGGCGGGGGCGTTGCAGCGATATCGCCCCCATCCGCCCTTTGGGCACCTTCCCCCGCAAGCGGGGGAAGGGAACCGGTGGGCGACCGGTTGCAGTGCAACCGACAGATCACCCGCAGCCACGCTTTCCCTTCTCCCGCCGGCGGGAGAAGGTGGCGCGTAGCGCCGGATGAGGGCCACGCCGCCAATTCACGCGCAGCTTCAGTCATGGCAAAGCGCGGCGCGAGAGTGTAGACGCATGCCCCCATCCGCCCTTCGGGCACCTTCCCCCGCAAGCGGGGGAAGGGAACCGGTGGGCGACCGGTTGCAGTGCAACCGACCAGTCGCGCGCAGCCAGGCTTTCCCTTCCGCGCAGCCAGGCTTTCCCTTCTCCCGCTCGCGGGAGAAGGTGGCGCGCAGCGCCGGATGAGGGCACCACCGCGAGTTCACCCACAGCCAGGCCTCCCTTCTCCCGCTGGCGGGAGAAGGTGGCGCGCAGCGCCGGATGAGGGCACCACCGGCACTTCACACACAGCCAGGCCTCCCTTCTCCCGCTGGCGGGAGAAGGTGGCGCGCAGCGCCGGATGAGGGCACCACCGCGAGTTCACCCACAGCCAGGCCTCCCTTCTCCCGCTGGCGGGAGAAGGTGGCGCGTAGCGCCGGATGAGGGCACCACCGCGAGTTCACCCACAGCCAGGCCTCCCTTCTCCCGCTAGCGGGAGAAGGTGGCGCGCAGCGCCGGATGAGGGCGCCACCGCGAGTTCACACACAGCCAGGCCTCCCTTCTCCCGCTGGCGGGAGAAGGTGGCGCGTAGCGCCGGATGAGGGCACTACCGCGAGTTCACACACAGCCAGGCCTCCCTTCTCCCGCTGGCGGGAGAAGGTGGCGCGTAGCGCCGGATGAGGGCACTACCGCGAGTTCACACACAGCCAGGCCTCCTTTCTCCCGCTGGCGGGAGAAGGTGGCGCGTAGCGCCGGATGAGGGCGCCACCGGCACTTCACACACAGCCACGCATCCGTTCTACCGCAAGCGGGAGAACGCTGAAGCAGCGTCCCCGCGCTAGTCCGGCAACCAGGCGGCTCGCCAGGTGTCCAGATGGCTGCCGCTCAACATCCAGTCGCGGCGCACCGCCTCGCGCAACGCTGCGCCTTTCGCCGCTGAGGCGGCCGGATCGGCCAAGTGCTCGCGAATGGCACCGATCCAGTCGCGGTAGCGGTTTTTCACCAACGTCACCGGCAGGTTGCCCTGGTAGCAGCGCACATCGCTGGCGATCACCGGATAACCGCAGGCACCGTATTCGAGCAGGCGCAGATTGCTTTTGCACTCGTTGAACAGGTTCTGCTCCACCGGCGCCAGCGCCAGGTCCAGGTCCAGTGCCGCCAGTGCGGCGGGGTAGTGGTCGATCGGCACGCCCGGCTGGAATTGGTGAATATGCTGGCGCAGCGCGAATGGGTACATGCCCATGAACACCCACTCGACCTCGTCGGCCAGCTCGCGCACCACGTCGGCGATCAGTTCCAGATCGCCGGTGTGGCTGGCTCCGCCGGCCCAGCCGATCCGCGGCTTGCCGCCCTGGCGCTCGCCTCGCGCCGGTAACTGGTCCCACCAATGGGGCGGCAAGCGGTTTTCGGCCACGCGGATATCGCTGTGCAATCCGGCAAACGCCTCGGCCAGGGCAGGAGTGGACACCACGAAGCGGTCCACCATGCCCAACCCCCGCCGCACCGTCTTGAGAATGTCCTTGGGCATCTGCGCGCGGTGCGCATTCTTCAGCGGCAGGTTGGGCAGGTAATCGTCAAGCTCGTATACCTTGAATGCGCGCGACAACGCCTTCATCTGTCGCATCGCCTCCAGCCGCGCCTCGCCGACCTGGCGCTGCAGGATCACCACGTCGGGATCCTGGCGCGCAAGTTCGGCGATCTCCAGATAGCCATTGAACAGCACGCCCTCGGCCAGCCCGGCCTCGCGCAGGGCGCGCAATGGCTGGATCACCCGATAGTGCCCGCAGCCCTCGATATCGGCCGGCAGTGCGATCACGCTCGGCAGCGGGCGCCACGACTGCAACGGACGCCAGCTCGCGCGCGGGTCGGCCAGCGCGAAGCCGGCGCCCGGGTCCAGCGAAAACCCCGGGTTGTAGGCCGGGTCGTTGGCCATCAGCGGCAACCAGCGCGCGTACATCGCCTCTTCGTCCTGCGCAGTAGCGGGCGTCTGCTCGGGCGGGTCGATCAACAGCTGCGCGCGCGCCGCAAACACATTCAGGTACCCGGCCTGCTGCAGGCGCAGGCACAGGTCGACGTCGCTCCACTGCGCCAGTGCCGGTTCCAGATCAAAGCCGCCTGCGTCGATAAACAGCTGACGCGGCAGCATCAGGCACTCGCCGCTCAAGGCGGTGTAGTTCTGATCCAGCTGCAGGCGCTGCAGATAGCCGGATTCGTCGAACGCGGCGCCCTCAAATGCACGTGCTGCCGGTGCCCCCAGGCCCAGCAGCAGACCGGCGTGATGCACGGTGCCGTCGCCGCGCAACAGCTTGCCGGCCACCGCACCGACCTCCGGGCGCAGCGCGTGGTTGAGCAGTTGCTCCAGCCAATCGGCCTTCATCACCGCAGCGCCGGCCGACAGCCACAGCAGCACGTCCCCACGTGCATGCTCGGCTGCCGCGTTGCAGACCGCTTCGCGCGCAGGCTCGGCAGCAAAGCGCAACACGCGGATCTGCTGCATGCCCAGCGCATCGATGCCGGCCAGCCAAGCGCGCAGGTCCGGAGCGGTGCCGTCGCGATCCAGCAGCAGCACCTCGTAATGCGGGTAGGCCGTGTTGGCCAGGATGCTTTCCAGGCAGCGCTGCACCTGCGGCAAACGGCCATCGACCAGCACCAGGATGCTGACCAGCGGCTGCTGGGCATGCTGATACTCCACCGCATGCCGACCAGGGCCGGCGCTGTGTACGCGCGCGTCCGCATACCCGCGCGCGGCCAGGTGGCGGGCGATGGCCTGTTGCTCGTCCGCATCGGTGTGCCGGGTCTGGGCCGCGGCGACCAACAAGGGCTCGGCGATGTGCTGCACGCAGGCCAGGCCATGACGCTCGACCAGGCCAAGCTGATAGCCCAGTTCGAAGGCCTGCCCGAGGTCCGCCGGAAAACCGCCGTCGGCCACCAGACTGTTGCGGCGGAACAGCCAATGCCGCGACAGCGTGGACGGCGCGCTCAGCAGTGCATCCAGATACAGCGCCGGCCGCAACGCCAGCCCAAGCTGTGCGGTGTCCAGCGCGACCACTTCGTCCGCATAGACCGCCTGGCACTGCTCGGGCAGCCCGATCATGCCCAGCGCCAGCAGCGTCAGGCCGCTGCCGGTAAAGAGGCTGCCGGCATCCACCAGCACCACCCAATCCACATCCTGTTGCCTTGCAATCGCCTGGTTGAGTGCGGCTACCAGGCCCGCCTCGCCAATCAGTACCCCGCGCTCGCGGTGCTCGGCCAGCTGGTGCGGCGCGCTGCTGACCACCCAGGTCTGCCGATTCCGATAGCAGGCCACCGCATCGATGCTGGCCTGGGTTGCGGCCACTGCCGCAGCATCGCCATCGCGGTCGATCAGCATCACCGCAATGCGCGGCCCGCCGGCATGCGCCTGCAGACGCGCATCGATCAATGCGCGCTGCACATCGCTGGGGTGGCGCACGCCCAGCCAGGTGGCCGGCGACACCCGCTCGGCCATGCCGGCGCTTTGCATCAGCGCATTGACCAGATCCACCGATTTGAACACCCGCGCCTTGTGCGGGCTGAGCGGCGCAACCCGCACCTGCCGGTTGTCGCCGGTTTCGCGCCGCCAGCCCAACTGGCGGATGCCCTGGCGCAGATCCTCGTGGCCCTGGTCGCCGATGCCGGGCTGGTTACGACCGGCCTGACTGAATTGCGCGCTGGACACCCGAAAGTGGGTGAGCGGCCTGGAGAGGAAGGCCAGATTGCCGTGGCGCAGCAGCTTGACGTAGATCGCCAGATCGCCGACCCAGTGGATGGGCTTGCCGTTCAACATCATCAGCTCGTTGCCCAGCGCCAGCAGGTCGGCGCGGCGTGCCAGCACGCAACTCGGCTCGCCGATGAAGTTGATGGTGTGGTCGGACAGGAACGACACCAGCTCCGGCCCATCGATCAGCACGTCGTCGGCAAACGGAAAGCAGGTAGCCAGGATGTCCGGCAACGGCACGCCATCGTCGTCGATGCGCAATCGGCGTGAGGAGGCCATCGCCGTGCCTGGATTGCGCTCGATCGCTTCCACCAGCTGCGCAATGCAGTCCGGTTGCAGCACGTCGTCGTCGTGCAGGAACTTGATGTATTCGCCTTGCGCCAGGCCGATCCCCTTGATCGTGCTGCCGAGCTCGCCGAACTTCGGCGTGTTGCGGTGATAGCGAATGGGGAAGGGCGCATCCGCCAACCTGGACGCCAGCATCGCCTCAATGGCGCCATCGGCATTGTCGTCGCAGATCACCAGCTCCATTGCCGGATAGGTCTGTGCCAGCGCGCTGTCCAGCGCCTGCGCGAAGTAGCGCGGCTTGTAGGTCGGCATGACGATGCTGACCAGGGCATCGCAAATCATCGGTGATCGATCATCTTGAACAGTCAAAGGTTGCATCCACGGAGGGGCACTTTTCGGCTTTCAGTTCATCAGCGCCGCAATCAGGTTGCCAGGGCTGGTGTCTGGCTGACGCAGCATGATGCGATACGGCTGGGCGCCGCTCGCGCGCCGAATGGTGTCGATGTCCAGGATCGAACGTCGCATGAAGAAAACCGAAGGAGCACTCATATGTCCTGCGTGCAGCACGCTGGCAATCGCATTGACCGAACCGGATAAGTAAGTAACCCCATCCGACGCCTCAGCGACCTGAAGACAGCCCAGGCTGCGCCGATAGAATTCCAGTTGCGGCCCTAGCGCCTTTGCTGCGGCGGCGGCCAGTTCCACCACGAACTCGCTTTCGGGTGCCTGGATCTTCAGGGCCAGCAGCGCCTCCAGAAAGGGCAGTGGCGTGTCCAGTACATGCACACGTTGGAATATACCGTAAGCGTATAGCTCTGCTAGGACGACACGCAGCTCATCCTCCAGAGTCTGATCCTGATCGAAGGCGAGCATCTGGTCCCAGTCGCAGCTTCTGGCGATTGCATCGAGCCTGGTGGCTACCTCATGAGAACGTAGATCGACGAAGCCGTCTTCAATAAGGCGCGGTAGCGGTTTATCGCGCAAGCCGCGCAAGTCGGTCGAGGTGACGCCGGCAACCGGGAAGCGCAGGAGATCGTCCTGATCCTGCTCGATCAGTCCGGAAATGAAGGCTGTCACGCCGATTGTCTGGATACCAAGCGTTGCAAAAAACTCACTGAGTGCAGTGCCTAGGCGCATGTCATCTACGCCAGGACGATGGCATTCCAGGACGATATCTCCCACGTGCAGTTCGTTTCTGGCAGTTTCGAAGTCCAGCACTGGGATGCCGTCCAGATCATCGGGGATTTGGCGCGGATACACGATGCCCGATAGCTGAATCGCATTCAGCACTAGGAACCGTTTGAAGAAATTGAGTGCCGGACTCTGCAAGGCCCAGCCGGCTGCATAAATTCGCATCATGGCTTCCTGAACTCAAATAACATGGTGTCGCCGACTTCAACATCCAGGGCTTGGTCGTTGCGCATCTGGTGGGGATAGAAGATCGCGCTCCTTCCATCTTTAAGTCCGCAACACAGGGTTGAGAATGCGGCGACTTCTTCAAGCCCATTTTCGAGTGCGAGCGCGCGAACTTCTTCCGGCACAAAATGGCGGTAATGCCATTTGTAGCCCGTGTATGGCATGACACTCTCATTGGGACAGGAAATGAAAAGCTGCCCGCCGTGTTTCAGGGATTTGCTCAATACCCAGAAAAGAGCTTCATGATTCTTGACATGTTCTAGCGACTCCATGCTCATGACGAAGTCGAAGCAGCCGTCGGGTAAGTCGAAGGGAAACAACTTGGCGGCCCAAATGATACTTGGGGCGTGGATCTTGCGGCGCGCCACGGCAATACTTTCCTCCGATCCGTCGATTGCGAGAATCGAAGCCTGGGTTTCGCGCGCCACCAGCGCCGCTCCATATCCGGAACCGCAGAACACGTCCGCGCCGAAAAGCTGGGCAGGGCTCTTGGGTAGGCGCGAGGCTGCGTAGCGATATCGCCACAAGTGGTCTCCGCCGACCAGATTCTGGTCGAGCGTGTGATATCTCTCTCCGCTTTTCAGAGCGTAATCTTTCATCGAGCAACTTCCTTGGAATTAATGGCCATAGACATGGATGGGCTCGTCATAGCGGGTGTCGTACACCGTGCGGCTGGGCACGTCCCGGTTGTACAGTTGTGGCCAGCCCAGTTCGCAGTGGCGGCCGATCCGGACCCCAGGGCCGACCAGCGCTCCCATACGCAGGATGGTGTGCGCACCGATCTCCGTGCCCTGGCCGATATTTACGCCGATTTCGCACCAACATGAGGGGCGAAGATGCGCGCCAGCGCCGATCTTGACTCCGCTCTGCAGGACGGTGTTGTAGTCGATACGGCTGCCCGCGCCGATCACCACGCCGTCGCCGATGAAGCAGTTGCGGCCGATCACTGCGTCGGCAGCGACCATGGCCGACGTGCTGACGAAAGATTCCAGGCTAAAGCCGCGCGCCATCGCCAGCTGCATCAGCTCCATGCGCTTGAAGTTGCCGAAGCGTTCGTCGTAGGCGATGAACAGTCTGTCCGCAGTCGGGTCCAGGCCATCCAGGGCGTCCAAGTCAAAGTTGTAGTCGGTGCGTAGCGAAACCTCGATCCTGCGCACGTCGTCTTGCGGCTCTGCCTGCCTCCAGGCATTGAAGACTTGTTCCAGACAGATGCCGGTTCCGATGACGCATCTAGAGGCCATGTTCTGTCTCCATCAGTGTTGCGTACCAGCGCTCCACCAAGCGGTTGGTGAACTCGTAGACCCCCTGGGTCGGCATCGGTGCGTCCATGTGCAGTGCCGACTGCACATGTTCCATGATCTCCACGTCCTCGCCTGTCACCAGCCGGCTGCCATGCATGTGCGAGAGCAGGTTCCAGCTGGAAAAGGCATAAGGCTTCTTCTTGCGCGTGGTGAACCAATAGATTTCCAGATCAGTCCTGTCCGGGGCCACGGGGATGTGATGTTCCAGGGTGAAGGAATAGCCGCCATTGGGGCAGGCGATATGCATGTTGGGAAACGCCAGCCAGTTGAAATAGGCATCCTGTTCACCCCAGCGCTCGACCATGTCATGGAATGGCAAGGGCGTGGGCTCGGTGATCGGCGCGTCAGCGCCGGCCGAGCTGAAGCGGCGCATCTCGGCGCGCAGCCCTGTAGGGCTGGTGTCGGCCAGGGGACGGAGGCCTTCGGCCGCAAGTTCAGTATCGACGTAGGGGATGAAGTCGAATTCGCGGGCGAGGCTCTTGGGATGCACAAAGCGCGGGTGATTGGCGTCGCGCAGGTTCTCGTACGCCAGCTTCCAATTGAACTTGCAGTGCCAAGTGGTCACCATCACCTCGCCGTCATACAGGTTGGAGCTGCTTTCCAGCATGGAAATGAAGTGCGCCGGGAACTGCTCCTCGATCGGCATCGGGTCACTGTCCAGGTTGACGAACAGCACGTTGCCGATCGCGTGAAGGGCGAACTCCCGCAGCCGGAGCTTCTGCTGTTCGGCCTGGCTTATGCGATACAGCGCACGACATTCGGGGATGTTCTTGATCGCGCCGTCCTGGTCGTAGCTCCAAGCGTGGTAGGGGCATACCAGCGGACGTCGTCCGGTCGGCGCGGTCTGGAGCGGCGCACTGCGGTGCAGACACACGTTCTCGAATGCGCGCAACTGGCCGTTGAAATTCTGGATGACTATGGGGATGCCGGCGATTTTGCGGGTGATGAAATTGTTGTTCTCCGTCAGCAGGGTCTTCAGACCGGCGAAAAGCCAAACCTTGCGAAAAATCTTTTCCTGCTCGCGGGCAAAAATCTCTGGTGACAGGTAGTACCTGGGATGCATTCGAGAGCGCATGAGTCACTGCCTTGTCAAATGGCTTTCTGGAACACGATTCGGGCCGGATTGCCGAACACCGTTGCGCCGGCCGGTACGTCCTTCAGGACCACCGCGCCGGCTCCGATGACTGCGCCGTCACCGACCTTGACGCCTGGCATCAGGGTGGCGCGCGGGTGCACGGTGACGAAGTCGCCAATCTGTACGCCGCCGCCCATGAATGCCATTGCGCCTACGTGCACGTAGTCACCGATGCGGACGTCGTGCCCGAGCATGCTCTGGGCATGGATGGTGACAAAGTCGCCGATGCGCACGTCCGGCCCGGAATGGACCATCAGGCCAAAGAAGCAGCCCTGGCCAAAATGCACCCGCCTGCCCAGGCGGACGTCGGTACAGATTGGGATGAACCGTCCGCCTTTTTCGAGGATCGGCAGGGCGTAGCGGTGGCGGTCGTAGGGATTGCCCATCGCACAGACGAATGCATCGTCAGGCTGTGGCAGGTAGCTCATCGGATCGCCGATGATCGGTATGTCGACACCGTAGCTGTCTAGGATATCGGCGCGGCTGTCCAGGAACCCGCGGATCAGCCAGTCCTTGCCATTCCCTGTGTCATTACGCATTTGCTCCAGGACTTCGCGGCCCCAGCCGCTGGCGCCGATGATGAGGACGCGTTCCATCAGAGCACCGCCCCGCCGTCCATGACCAGGCTGGTGCCGGTGACCCAACGGCTGGCGTCGGACAGCAGATAGACCGCAGCGTTGGCGACATCTTGCGGTGTGCCCAGACCCAATGGATGGCGCGCGCGTTGTTGGTTCAGTGGTTCGTTGAGACCTGTGTCTTCGCCCCAAAGGCGCGGGGTGGGCACGACCGACGGCGAAATCCCGTTGACTCTCATGCGATGCTTCGCTTGTTCCAGCGCCAAGCACCGGATGATGCCCAGCAGACCCGACTTCATGGCCGAATAAGGCCCCACGCCGCGTGTCCCAATATGCGCGGAGGTGGACAGCATGAACACGATGGAGCCTTGCGCGTTAATGGCATTGGCTTGCAGAAGACGCTGGGTCAGCATGACCGGCGCTAGGAAATGCACCTGGTACATGCGCGTCATCAGTTCTTCTTTCAGCTGGCGGATCGGCGACAGCATTTGCCCGCCGAAGCAGTGCACGACACCGTCGATGCGCTGGCTGGCTTGCACCAGGCGCTCTCGATCCTCCGAAACGGTTAGGTCGGCCGGCACCTGCACATGCCCGTCGCCCGCCAGTTGTGCATGCGTTTGCTGGAGACGCTCGGGATCGCGACCGCTGATGACCAAGCGAGCGTCGCGCTGCGCGCAGGTCAGTGCGATTTCCTGGCCAAGGCCAGACGACGCGCCGGTCACCAGGATGGTTTTGCCACTGAGGGAAAAGGCTTTGCGAGTTGGATTACTCATGCGTAGATATCCATCGGCACGGTCAGACCCCCATCTACGACGAAGTAGTTGCGGGTGACCCAGCGACTGGCATCGGACAGGTAGAACACTGCCGCATAAGCGACGTCTTCCGGTTGGCCCAACCCCAGCGGGGTCAGCTTTGCGTGATCGTCGATGTTGCCGCCGCTCTGGTTGAGGCCGTCGAGCATTGGCGTGCGCACATAGCCGGGTGCGATGCAGTTGGCGCGAATCCCCTGCCTGGCCACTTCCAGCGCCAGGGTACGCATGGCGCCGAGCAGGGCGGCCTTGCTGGCAGAGTAGGCGGCTGTGGCGACAGGGCCGACGTGCGAGCCGATCGCCGAGATAAACAGGATCGAGCCGTTAGCGTTGATGCGCTTTTTCGCCAGCAGGCCGCGCGTCAGTAGCAGCGGTGCATAGACATTACTGGCGAAGGTTTCGTCTAGGTGCGCGCGGTTGATCATCCGGAATGGTGCTAGCCGGGCAATGCCGGCCGCGTGTGCGACGCCATTCAAGACGCCGACCGAAGCCACGAGATGGTCGACGTCCTCCTGCTTGTCGAGGTTCGCGATCACCTGCGCATGCCCTGTGCCTTCAAGTGTGGCAAAGGTTTCGGCCAAGCGGCCTTCGTTGCGACCGCTGATGATCAGTTGCGCACCCATCTCCGCGCAGCTCAGTGCGATCTGCCGTCCGATGCCTGAAGATGCACCAGTGACCAGGATGCGTTTGCTCTGCAGCGAGAAAGCGTCGTTCGGATCGAGGGCGGAATTCACGACTCGATCAACTCCGGAAACACCGCGCCTTCGATATCTACCAGGCAGGTGCCCCAAGACAACCCGATCCCGAAGCCTGAAAGCAGTACACGCTTTGGACCAGATTCCAGTTCCTTGTTGATCCGTGCGGTCATGGTGAGGGGCAACGATGCGCCGCTGGTGTTGCCGAAGTCCCGCAGGGTGGACGGCACCTTTTCGACCGCAAGGCCGAGCTTCTTGCGAATGGTCTCATTGATCATCCGGTTAGCCTGGTGGAATACGAAGTAATCGATGTCATCCTTGCTTACACCGGCATACGCGATCAATTTCTCAACTGCGGGAGGAACGCGCTGAGTCGAGAAGCTGAGCACGGCGGTGCCATCGAGTTGCAGATCGGTAGCCTGGTGCCAGCGATCCTTCTCGTTTTCACGATAAGGCAGCAGGTGCTGAATGGCCACAGGCTCGCGTTGACCACCCACCGGCAGGATGATGGCTCTGTAACCGCTCCCGTCGCTGTTGAGGTCGAAATACATCGGTGCTGCGTTCTGGTCGAACTCCAGCGCGGTGGCGGTGCCGGAATCGGAGAAGATCGGGTCTTCCAGATTGGCACTGCGGTCGCCGACCAGCAGCAGGCCCTTCTTGACGCCGCCGGCGGCGATCATCGAGCCCAGCAGGTTGATGCCGAACGGATAGGCCGAGCAGCCTAGGTTGACGTCGAAGGCCACCGTGGCATGCGATAGGCCCAGCCGGTCCTGCAGGATGATCGCGGTGGCCGGGATCGGGTAATCCGGCGATTGCGTCACCACGATCAGTGCATCGATCTCCTCGCGCTTCCACTGCAGCTTCTCAAGCAGCACTTCGGTCGCATCGAAGGCCAGGTCCGAAAAGCATTGCCAGGGCTGGGACATGCGCCGGGTCTCGATGCCGATGTTGCGCACCAGGCGCTCGCGTTCGGAGCGGATCTGCGGCCGGCAGTCGGTGAGATTGGACACGACCCGCTTCGGCACGCAGGCCGCCATGCCGGCAAAGCGGACGTTGTGCAGCGTGGAGGTCGGCATGGTGATTACGCCTCGGTCAGTTTGTAGAGATCGCCCACGGTGACGGCGGCAGCGAGATCTTCGCCGGTAATGGTCTTACCGTATTCCATGTCGAACATCACGATCACGCCCAGCGCAGCCAGCGAATCCCACTCCGGCAATTCCAGCAGCACGGTGTCCACGGTGACCTCCACCGGCTCCTGGAAGTCAGTAGCGGAGAGGAAGTTTTCGATAAATGTTGCCTGGGTCATGCGATCTCGCCTGGTTGCCTGTTGAAGGGATGGGAGTCTGGAATGCAGGTGCAGCGTGGTGCGTTCAAGTTGCCTGTTGACCGGCAATCAGATCGGCAATGGTATCGACCTGGTCGCTGCTCAAGCCGGGAAAGATCGGCAGGCACAATACTTGGGCCGCCACTGAGCGGGCCACCGGCAACCACGCCGGTGCCGAGGAGGGCAGGGCGCGATACATCGGGAAGTCGCTGATCAATGGATAGAAATAACGTCGTACCAGAATGCCGTGCTCGCGCATCAATTGGTATAGCGCGTCGCGCGCCAGCGGGTAGTCGTCCTGCACCAGGATCGGAAAATACGCATGATTGGCGCTGGAATGCTGCGGTGCTGCGACGCAGCGGATGCCGCGCACCTCGCTCAGGCGTTGCCGGTACTGCGCATCGATGGCGCTACGTTGCGCAATGGCCTCGTCGATATGCTTGAGCTGCAGCAGGCCGAACGCTGCGCTGATCTCGTTCATCTTGCCGTTGATGCCCGGCGCCACCACCGTGGTTTCGTCGACGAAACCGAAATTTTTCAGATGCCCGATGCGTTGATAGGTCCTTTCGTCCGGGCACACGATGGCGCCGCCTTCGAAGGTGTTGAATACCTTGGTGGCATGAAAGCTCAACACGCTCAGATCGCCGTGACGCAGGATGGAACCGCCGGCATCGCGCACGCCAAACGCATGCGCCGCGTCGTAGATCACCTTGAGGTTGTAGATGTCGGCGATGCGCGTGATGGCGGTGGTATCGCACGCGGTGCCATAGCAGTGCACCGGCATGATCGCGGTGGTCTGCGGGGTGATGGCTGCTTCGATCTTGGACGGGTCCATGTTGAGCGTCACCGGGTCGATATCCACGAACACCGGGGTGATGCTTTTCCACAGCAGCGAATGCGCGGTGGCCACGAAGGAGTAGGGCGTGGTGATCACTTCGCCGGTGATGCGCAGCGCCTGCAGGGCGGTGATCAACGCGGTGGTGCCGTTGGTCAGCAGGGCCAGATGCGGCACGCCCAGGTAATCGCACAGCGCCTGCTCGAGCGCACGGTGCATCTCGCCCCCATTGCTGACGATGCGACTGCTCCAGATCCGCTCCAGATACGGCAGAAAGTCTTCCAGCGGCGGCAGCAGCGGACTGGTGACGGGGATGGGCATCAATGCCTCGCTGGTGCGGGTGGATGTCGGGATTACGCCGCAGCCGGTGGCCGCGGGCGGTGTACCCGGAGGAAGCAAGCGCTATGCCAGCGAGCGGAACCTCACGTGCGTCGGCACGCTCAGTTCGCCAACTCGGTCTGTTCGCGGTCGATGCCGTACTTGCGCAGCTTTTCGACCAGGGTGGTGCGGCGCAGGCCTAGCAGCTGCGCCGCGTGGGCGACCACGCCCTGGGTACGTTCCAGCGCCTCGTTGATCAACGCCAGTTCGATGTTGGCCATGTGCCCGCGCAGGTCGATGCCGTCGTCGGGCAGGCTGGCTGCCGAGGCCGGTTCGGCGTCGGTGGGCTTGGGCTGCAGCGTCACCACATTGCTGGGCAGGGCTGTGGCGTCGGTGGGTGCGGCGACCAACGCTGGCTCCGGCGGCAACTCGACCGGAATGGACGAGGCGAAGTCACCGCGATAGCGCGCCGGCAGATCCTGCACCCGCACCAGTCCACCTGGATGCAGCACCGCCAGGCGCTCCACCAGGTTGGTCAGCTCGCGAACATTGCCCGGCCAGTCGTAGCTGCGCAGCGCCTGCAAGGCTTCGTCGGCAAAGCGTACTTCGCCGCGTCCGGTGCGTGCCAGCTGCCCGGCGATGGTCTGCACCAGCATGGCCAGATCGTCCACGCGCTCGCGCAGTGCAGGCATTTCGATCGGGAACACGTTGAGCCGGTAGAACAGGTCCTCGCGGAACTGCCCGTCGCTGATGCGCGCTTCCAGGTTGCGGTGGGTGGCGGCGATCACGCGCACGTTGCAGCGGATGGTCTGCCCGCCGCCGACGCGCTCGAAGCTGCGCTCCTGCAGCACGCGCAGCAGCTTGACCTGCATCGGCAGGCTCATGTCGCCGATCTCGTCCAGCAGCAGCGTGCCGCCTTCGGCCATTTCGAAGCGGCCCTTGCGTGCACTCAGGGCGCCGGTGAAGGCGCCTTTTTCGTGGCCGAAGAGTTCGCTTTCCAGCAGGTCCGGCGGAATCGCGCCGCAGTTGATGGCCACGAACGGCCCGTCGCGGCGTGGCGAATGTTGATGGATGGCGCGTGCCACCACTTCCTTGCCGGTTCCCGATTCGCCCAGCACCAGTACTGTGGTGTCGAATGCGGCCACCTGGTCGATCAGGCGACGCAGCCGCGTCACCGCTTCGCTGTTGCCGGTTGGGCCGGTGTCCTGCTGCACGCCGGCCTGGTGTTCGGCATCCAGTCGCTTGAGGCTGGCACGGCGCAGCAGCGCTTCCAGCTGCGCATGCCGCAACGGCGTATCCAGTGCCCAGACGTTGGCCTCATGCAGGCCGTGGGATTGCGCAAACTCGCTCGGGCTGCCTTCCATCAGCAACACCGGTGGCGGCAGCTTGGCATCGGCCAGCCAGTCGAAGAATTTGTCGGCCTGCGCGGCGTCCTGCGCCGAGCCCACCATCACCGCCATCCATTCGTCGTGGCGGTGACGGCCAGGGTTGATGTCGGCGCCGTCGGTGACCCAGCGGGGATTGAAGTCCATGAATTCGAGCAGCGAGACGGTGCGCTCGGCGCGCACGGCGTCGCTGTCGATCAACAGAATGCGGGACTCACTCATTCCTGGCTCCTTCCGTCAGGCCCTCCAGGATTGGCATGACTTCCTGGATATAGGACAGCTTGCTGACAAAATTGTCAGCACCCGCGCGAAGAGCGTGTTCACGATGCTCGGCATCGTCGAAGTGGCTCGCAATCACAATATACGGCGGATCGTCCTGCGTCTTGATCAGACGCGTTGCCTGCAGGCCGCCCATCTCCGGCATGGCCAGGTCCATCAGCACGACATTGGGGCGCAGCGACTCAGAGCGCTCGATCGCTTCCAGTCCATTGGCGGCACTGCCCACGATATTGAGCCACTCCACTTTGCGAAAATGACGCATCGCAGCGTTGATGAAGCCCTCGTGGTCGTCGACCAGCAGCACGGTGAGTTTGCTCATAGTAGTCCTTATCCCGCTCGCGCAAGCAGCGGTTTGGTGGTGCGGCGGCGCTCGCGTGCCGGGGCGATGTCCAGTTGTTCGCGGTACTTGGCCACGGTCCGGCGCGCAATATTAACGCCCTGACGCGACAGCAGGCCGGCGATGGCTTCGTCGGCCAGCGGGCGACCCGCCGGCTCGCTCTCGATCAAACGACGCACCATGGCCTTGACCGCCTGGCCGGAGACGCTGGCGCCTTCCAGTCGCACGGCAAAGAAATGCTTGAGCTCGAAGGTGCCGCGCGGGGTCTGCAGGTACTTGCCGGTGGTGATGCGCGAAATAGTCGATTCGTGCATGCCGATCTCGTCGGCAATTTCCTTCAGGGTCAGCGGTGCCATGGCTTCCTCGCCACGGGCCAGGAAGGCGGCCTGGCGCTCGACGATGGCGCGGGTGGCGCGCAGCAGGGTCTCATAGCGCATCGACAGCCCACGGGTCAGCCAGCGCGCTTCCTGCAGCATGTCGCGCAGCGGCTGGGCGGCATCGCCAGCCTCGGCCAGTGCGCGTTCGTGCACAGGGTTGATGCTGACCCGGTGCGTGGTGGCCGGATTCAGCGCCACCCGCCAGCTGTCGTCGGCATGCCAGGCGAGCACATCCGGAATCACGCTGGCGTTGCTTTCCTGCAGCAGGTCGTCGCCTGGGCGCGGTTGCAGCGACAGGATCAGCCGCACCGCTTCGCGCGCATCGTCCACTTCGGCGTCGTGGGCACGCGCCAGCAGCGCGTAGTCGTGGCTGGCCAGCAGGTCCAGATCGCCGGCCAGGATGCGGCCGGCCAGATGACGGGCCGGAACGCGGCCGGGCAGGGCGCTCAACTGGGCTTGCAGGCATTCGCGCAGGTCGCAGGCGGCCAGGCCCGCCGGGTCGCCGTGCAACAGGCGTTGGCGGATCGCTTCCACTGCCTCCACGGTCATACCCAGGCGCGTGGCGCCGAGCTGCTGCAGCGTCGACAGCGCGTCGCTCAGATACCCGGCATCGTCGGTCTGCTCCAGCCAGAACGCGGCCGCCCCCAATGCGGCCTCGTCCAGATCCAGCGCCAGCTCGCGCAGAATGCGCACATGCGGGTCGGTGGACTCGCCGGCGGCCACGCGCTGCATGCGGTCGTCGTCGCCATCGTTCCAGCTGCTGCTCTGCACGTCCCACATCGTGCTTTCCGGCAACTCGTCAAACGCGGCCACGTCGGTGGCGCCATCGTCGTTGGTGGTGGCCTCATCCCCGTTATCGGCCAGCTCTTCCAACTCCAGCAACGGATTGGTTTCCAGCGCGCGACGAATTTCCAGTTCCAGCTGCATGCCGTCCAGTTGCAACAGACGGATCGACTGCAGCAGCTGCGGGGTGAGGTGCAGTTGCTGGCCAAGCTGGGCGGAAATGGTCGTCTTCATCGAAGCGCTTCCGAAGGGCACTGCACGCAGCAGCGATGGAACGCATCTTGCAGGACAATACGACGGGTTTCTAATCGGGGAGTCAGGTGAGGTGACTCGTGATTTTCCTGACAGACTGTCAGGAATTCCCTGACATTTTCGGCGAGCTCGAGCGTGCCTGACGGAATTCCGTCACTGTTTTGGGCCAAAGTGGCCCGGATGCCCCTTTCACCATCCTGACAACCGGGCAAACGGCCTGCGGGAGTTGCTCAGACCAGCTCGTTGTGGTGCTTGGCCGCCAGCAACACCAGATCGTTCGCACGCCGGCAGCCCAGCGACTCCATCATGCGCGCGCGATGGGTTTCCACCGTCTTGACGCTGATGCCAAGGTCGGCGGCAATTTCCTTGTTGCTCTGGCCGCGGCCGATCTCGCGCAGGATCTCGCGCTGGCGGGGCGACAGGGCGGCGATACCGACCGGTTTTTCGCGGCCCAGCATCGGGGCAATCATCTTTGAGGAAATCTGCGGGCTCAGGAACACCTGGCCGGCAGCCGCAGCGCGCAGCGCCAGCTCCAGCTCCAGCGGCGCGGCATCCTTGACCACGAAGCCAACTGCGCCGCGATCGAGCGCGTCACGCACGTGCACCGGGTCGTCATGCATGGACATCATCACCACATGCGTGCGCGGCGCGGCGCGCAGCACATCGGTCATGGCGTCCAGTCCGCTGCGCCCGGGCAGCGACAGGTCCATCAGCACCAGATCGGGGCGATGCAGGGATGTCATATCCAGGGCTTGTTGCGCGTTGCTCGCCTCGCCAACGACATCGATGCCGGCGAAGGTTTGCAGCAGCCTGGACAGGCCTGCACGGACAAGGGTGTGATCGTCGACGATGATGACTCGCACGGCGCAGAAGGGACCTTTTTCGGTATAGGGCACCTTAGCCGACCCGGCGCCTGACGCCAACTAGCGGCGTCAGCGCTGGCGCCTGGCTTCGGCGATCTGGCGGCGGTGCAAACGAAACAGATGACGTTCCAGAGCATCCTGCAACCCAGGTGCAAGCGGCGCGAAGCGCAGCCACACCCACTGATCGTGACCGTCGTTTGCGCTTGCCAGCACCTGTGCTGGAAGCTGTACAAGTTCAGGAAGCCAATCGGACGGTTGCAAGCAAACCACGCCCGTGGTGCCCGCCGCATGGCTGGTTGCGCAATTCAGGCGGATACCGCGCACCGACCAGTGCACCAGATTCTGGATCAGGCCACTGTCGCCCTGGCGCACCAGGCGGCCGATCAGCGCCAGCATCAGATCGAGCTTGGCGTCCATGCGCTGAACCAATAGCGGCAGTTCGCCGCGGTCTTCGCTGGCTTCTTCGCTGCGCAGATCCTCGACCTGGCCAAGACTGCGCAGCAGGGTTTCTGCGGCGCTGTGTGCGCCGGCGTCGCCACCGGCATGGAAGCCGGCCGGCAGGCGCACTTCGCAGCTGAGCGTGTCGGCGAACAGCTCGGCCTCTGCCGCCGGCGCGAGTGTGCCGGGCGCGGACATCAGATCCGGCCGACCCGGGCGTAGGCGCGGCTGGCCGACGACGAGGTGCGCTGGGTGCGGATCAGATCCAGCAACTTGCGCTGACGCTCGCGCATCAGCCGCATCAGGTCCTGGTGCATCGTCAGCAGCGTCTGCAGGGCATCGCGGTCCTGGTCGAGGTCCACGTGCTGCGCGTACTGGCGCAGGTGCAGGTCGTGCGTATCCAGCATCAGCGGCATGACCTCGAATTCCTCGTTCGCCATGGCGATCCGGATGTCGGCCATTTCGGCCTGAAGGCTTTGCACGCTATGCATGATTGGACTCACGAAACGGCGGAGAGGCCGCGTTGTTCAAGGGGGATGGAGTTCCACGCCGAATCGATTTCGCTGAGCAGATCCAGCGCTTCGGTCAACGCGGTGTCGTCGTTGTGCAGATTGGCTGCGGTCAGGCGCTGCATGACGTAGTCGTACAGGGCCGACAGGTTACCCGCAATCTCGCCACCGGCTTCGTGATCGAGCGAGCCGTTCAAGTGACCGACGATCGCGCAGGCTTCGCCGATGGCCTTGCCCTTGCGTGCCTGGTCGCCCTGCACCAGGCAGGCCTGGGCCAGACGGATGCGCTGGCAGGCGCCGGCGAACAGCAGCGACACCAGCTTGTGCGGGTCGGCTTCGGTCACGCTGGTGGACACGCCGACCTTGCGGTATTGCTCGGCGTACTGACGATTGGAACCGTACATGGATGACTCCTCAATGGGCTGACCTTCGCGGGTCCCGGAGCGCTGCGCTCCTGCGACGACGCTCCTGCCGACAGGCAAGGCCGAAATCACGATAGGCCCTTCTTGTATCGGCAATACCCTGACAGGACTTGAGGATCTGCATCACGGAAATCAGCTGTTCAACAAGCTACTGAGCGAGCTGGTGCTGCCCTGGAGCTGGGTGATCATCTTCTCCATCGCAGTGAACTGCTTGGTGTACATGTCCGACAGCTTTTCCATGCGGGTGTCGAGATCGTCCAGCTCGTTCTCGTAGCCCTTGATCTCCTTGTTGAGCGTGTCCGAGCGGAGAGTAAGCGCGCCGTTGTTGACGTTGAGGTTGGCGTCCAGCAGCTTGGCCATGCCGGCACCGAACTTGCTGTCCTTGCCCAGCACGCTGGCAGCGGCATCCGGGTCGGCGTTGATGGCGGCATCGAACTTGCTGCCATCGAAACTCATCACGCCGTCCTTGTCCAAGGTCAGGCCCAGCGCCTTGAGCTCGTTCAAATTGCCCGCCACCTGGCTGCGCAACTGCGTCTGCAGGCCGCGCACCAGCGAATCGCCGGTCAGTGCCGAGGCGGTCTTGGTGGCGGCATCGTAGCTGCTGCTCTTGGTCAGCAGGGTATTGGCAGTGTTGTAGGCGGCAGCAAACGCCGTCAGATTGCCCTTGAGGCTGCTGCTGTCGGGCGCGATGCTCAGGCTGAACTTGGTGCCTTCAGCTGCCTTGGTCAGGTTGAGCACGGCACCGGGCACCAGGTCGGTGATGGTGTTGGAGCTGGAGGTACGTTCGAACCCGTCCACCCGCACCAGCGCATCGGCCGCGGCCACCGCTTCGGTCATGCCGCCGGTAGCGCCATTGCCGAAGGCCAGGGCATTCAGGCTCGGGTCGCTGGCGCTGACCGTCAGCGCCCCCTTGGTGCCGGTGTCGATCGCATTGAAGACCAGGTGCTGGCCGTCGTTGGCGGTCACCACGCTGGCGGTCACGCCCTTGCCGCCGGCCGCCTTGTTGATGGCCGCGGCGATGTCGGTCAGCTTGTCGGTGCCGCTGACATCGACGGTGATGCTCTTGTCGCCGTAAGCCAGGGTCAGGGTGCCGCTGCCAACGGTCGCATCGGCAACGTAGGCGCCGGAGGACAGCTTCTGCGCGGTGGCCAGCTTTACCACTTCCACCGAGTAGTTGCCGGGGGCCGCGGTACTGGTGGCGCTGGCAGTGAAGCCCGCGTCGGTCTGCACAGTGGCCTTGAACGCTGGCGTGTCGGCACTGCCGGTCACTTTATCCAGTGCGGTCTTCAGCGTGGTCATGCTGCTCTTGACCTGGCTGATGGCCGACAACTTGGTGGTGGCCGCCGTGCCCGCCTTGTTGATCACCGCCGCAGCAGGATCCTTGCGTCGCGAAACCAAGGTGGACACCAGGGTAGGGATATCCAGTCCTGAGCCGGTGCTGATGCCAGACGTCGCCATGTTGCATTCCTCGCATGAGCGTCCGGGTGCGGACGCATGGGATTACGAGACGGGTATCGGCCGCATCCGGGTGGACTTTAGCGGCAGCGACATGTCTCGCTCACGTGCTGGGTTGAAGCAATTTCCGTGCCCGGATGGCGTCAGGAGCATGACGCCAATGCCTTGGCAACAAAAAAGCCCCTCCGGAGAGGGGCTCTTGATCTGCCAGGCTTCGCTGCGGATTACTGCAGCAGGCTCAGCACGTTCTGCGGAACCGACTTGGCCTGGGCCAGCATCGCGGTACCGGCCTGCTGCAGGATCTGCGTGCGGGTCAGTTCGGCGGTTTCCTTGGCGTAGTCGGTGTCGCGGATACGGCTACGCGAGGCCGACAGGTTTTCCGAGGTTGCGCTCAGGTTGGCGATGGTGGAGGTGAAGCGGTTCTGCACCGCACCCATGTCGGCGCGCGAGGAGTTGACCGCGGTCAGCGCCTTGTCGACGATTTCCAGGGCCTTCTGCGAGCCAGAGAACGTGGAGATGTCCAGGCTGCTCAGGGTCGAAGCGGTGGAGCCGGAAGCGGCCGAGGCGGTGGTGATGCCGGCGCCGACGGTGATGCCGGTGGCGCTGGAAGTGCCGGCGGTCAGCGAGGTGAAGTCCTGGCCAGCCTTCAGCGATTCGATCTGCACCGTACCGTCGGTCTTGATCGAGGCGTACATGCCGGTCTGGTCCAGCTTGTCGTTGATCGCTGCAGCCACCTTCTTGTTCACGTCAGCCGCAGTGTCGCCGGAAGCGACCTTGACGTCTGCGATGGTGACGCTCTTGGCCGAACCGCTGGCGTCCTTGAACGACAGGCTGATGCCGCTGACCGAACCCGAGGCGGTGGCGGTGCCGGTCACGCCGGCGCCGGAGACGGCGGCAGCGAAGTTGGCTTTGCCCAGCGAATCGACATTGGCGTCGACGATGCTGTTGATGCCGATGGTCTGGCCGGCGTCGGCGCCGACCTGGAACAGCGCGCCGGAGAAGTCGCCGTTCAATAGCTTGGTGCCGTTGAAGTTGGTCTGGTTGGCAACGCGGTCGATTTCGGCGGTGAGCTGCTTGACTTCCGAGTTCAGCGCGTCACGGTCGGTGGACGAGTTGGTGGCGTTGGACGACTGCACCGACAGCTCGCGGATACGCTGCAGGTTGCTGCCGATTTCGACCATCGCGCCTTCAGCGGTCTGGGCCAGCGAGATACCGTCGTTGGCGTTGCGCGAGGCAACGTCCAGGCCGCGGATCTGCGTGGTGAAACGCTCGGAGATTGCCAGACCGGCGGCGTCGTCCTTGGCGCTGTTGATGCGCAGACCAGACGACAGACGCTGGATGCTCGTCGACATGCTGGCGCTGCTGGTGTTGAGGTTACGCTGAGCGTTCAGCGACATTACGTTGGTGTTGATTACCTGTGCCATTTTGATTTCTCCTAAGCGATTTTTCCGGCAAGGGGGACTTGCCCGGAGCCTCCGCAGGGGGGCCATCAAGTTGGCCGTTGCCGCTGCTGAGATGAATAACGGCGTTGCGTCAGGAACCTTTAGCGAAATTCAGTATTTTTTTACTGTTTTTCTGCCGCGGGACGAAAAGCGTAAGCGTTGTGTATCAAGGGGTTTGGTTTATTCGGCAGCACCCCGTAGATCTTTAGCGTCGGTATAAAACTCAAGCAATAAACTCCGTCTGCCTGCGCAAGGATTGCCGTGCAGGAGCGAAGCAAAACGCAGGTTGGCTGCGGAAAATCAGCGGATCATGTTGAACAATGTCGACGACTGCATCTGCTGGAAGATCGTTTGAGCGGCCTGCAGCGAGGCCTTTTCGAGTTCGTACTGCCCGATCGCCGAGGCGTAGTCCAGATCGCGGATCGACGACAGGGTGGTCTTGAGCGTGACTTCGTTGGAGTCGAGCAAGGAGTTGGCGTTGTCGATGGCCGACAACTGCGCGCCGCCGGAAGCACGCGCATCGATCATCTTCGACGAGGCCTGCGCGATGTCGCGCATCGACGACTGCAAGGTGTTGATCATCGCCGCCTTCTGCGGCTGGGTCAGGGTGTCGGAATTGAGCGCGCCGACCAGATCGTCGATGGTGGAGAACACGTCCTTGGTGGTGGATGCGCCGATCTGGAAGCTGTCGCCTACCGCCGGTGCGCCGCTGATGCGCATGCGCACGCCGGCCGCGGTGATGTCGTCGCCATCCTTGTAGGTGCCGGTGCTGACCACTGCATTGGTGCTGTCGCGCACCTCATAGGTGTCGGCGGCAGTGAACTGCACGCTGTAGCTGCCCCCGTTCCAGCTGCCGGTACTGGCATCGCGGCTGAAATCCAGCAGTAGCCCGGTGCCGGTATTGGCATTGGAAGGGTGCGCATCCACGGTGCCGTCGCCGGTGCGGATGCGCATGAAGATTTCGCTGCCGGGCAGGGTGTCGCTGACAAAGGTGTCTGGCGCCACTTCGACCTGCTTCTGGGTCTGGTCGCCGTTGTAGACCACGCCGCCGTTGCTCTTGATAAACGGTGCGCTGCCATCGGCGGTGCCGCCGAACAGATAGCGCCCGGTGCCGTCGGTGCTGTTGGCCAGGCTCACCATGCTGTCGCGCAGGGCGGTCAGTTCCGAGGCGATCGCCTTGCGGTCGTCCGGGCTGAGCGAGGAATTGTTGGCCTGCACCGCCAATTCGGTGACGCGCGCCATTTTGTCGCCGGCTTGCGAGAGTGCATTTTCCTGCAGGCCCAGGCGGTTCTGCACGTTGTTGGCGTTCTCGCCGAAGCGGGTGATCGCGGCGAGCGCGCGGTCCAGGCCCACCGCGGTGCCTGCGGCAACCGGATCGTCCTTGGCGGTGACCAGGCGCTGGCCGCTGGAGAGCTGCGATTCGAGCTGGTTCAGCCGCGCCTGCTTGGCCCCCATCGAGGCGACCGACTGGCTGTACATCATGCTGGTGGAGATACGGTCGGTCATCAGCGTACGGCACCCAGGATGGCTTGGAAGATGGTGTCGGCGGTGGAGATCATCTGTGCGGCGGCCTGATAGGCCTGCTGCAGCTTGAGCATGTTGGCGGCTTCCTCATCGAGGTTGACGCCGGAAATCGAATCGCGGCTGGCCTGCGCCTGGTCGTTGATGACCTTCTGCGCGTCGGCCGCGTAATCGGCCGCGCGCGCGGCCGAGCCCACCGAGGTGGTCAGGCCCGACAGCGCGCCGTTGAGCGTGACGGTGCCGCCGCTGAGCGCTTTGGCATCGTCGATCTTGGCCAGCAGCTTGGCATTGCCGTTGTCGCTGGAGCCGGCGCCCATCGGGCCGACGCCGAAGGTGTCGCCGGCCTTGGGTGCGCCATCCAGCGCGAAGCTCCAGCCGTTGGCGCTGATGGTCTGTCCGGCGGTATAAGCGAACGGACCGGCGCCATCGATGGTGTATTGATTGGCGTCGATGAACTCCACCGACGACGGGGTCAGCAGCGCCGGGTTCTGCGCATTGGTGACCTTGACGTCGCTGATCTTGCCCGAGCCCAGGTTGGCGACGGTGGCGGTGGCCTTGACCGGCGTTGCCGCGGCAATGCGCGAGGGGTCGGTGATGGCCACCGACAAGGTACCGGCCAGTCCAGAGGTGGGCTGCAGCAGGAATTTGTCGCCGCTGGCAGGCGTGCCGCCCACCACCATGCTCACGCCATTGAGTACCAGCGGGTTGGCAGCGGTGCCGGTGCCGGTCATCGGCACGGCGGCGCCGGTGCTGGCGCTGGTGGCCTTCCACGCGGTGCCGTCGAAGCTGAGCGTGACGTTCTGCCCGTCCACTGCCGACAGATTGCTGAAGCTGGCGGTCAGCGACGCAGTGCCGGTGTTGCCCGGATTGGCGGCGGTGGTCGGCGAACCGATGTTGAAGAAGTTGCCGCCCATCGCGCCGTACAGGTCCATACCCTGTGCATGGCCGGCATTGAAGGTGCTGGCCATGCCCACGGCCAGGCGGCCCAGTTCGGCCTGGGTCGGCTCCAGCACGCTGCTGCGGAATTCCAGCAGGCCGCCGATCTGCCCGCCCAGCGAGTTGGCGCTGAGGCTGACATTCTGCCCCTGGGTCTGCATCGCCACCTGCAGCTTGGTCGGCTGGTAGGGGTCGGCGACGGTGGTGAGCTTGGACGAGGTGGTCCCCACCACCAGCGCCTGGCCACCGGCGGTGAAGACATTCATGAAACCGCCGTCCTGCATCACCGCGGTGCCGCCGGTATAGCCCACCAGTTTGCTCACCAGCGCGTCGCGCTGATCGAGCATGTCCGGCGACGCGTTGGCCGCGCTGTTGCCGATGGTGCCGTTGATCTTGGCGATCTGCTGCGTCAAACGGTTGACTTCGTCCACCGAGGACGTCAATCCACTGTTGACCTCATTGCTCAGGCTGTCCATCTGCCCGTTGAGCTGCTTGAAGCGCGTGGCCAGCGAATTGCCGCTGTCGAGCATGCTCTGCCGCTCGGCGGTGGAGGACGCATTGGACGACACCGCGCTGGTGGAGTCGAAGAAGTTCGACCACAGCCCGGCCACGTTGGTGGCAGTGTTGGAGTAGAGCGCGTCCACGCGGTTGGACAGCGAGGACAGCTGCTGCAGCCGCGAGAGTTCGCCGCCGCTGTCGAGCAGGCGCGAGATGGCCAGCTGGTCCGCCACCCGGCCCACATCGGTGATCTTGGCGCCATTGCCCACGAACGCGTAGCCCATGTCGGTGGGCGTGCGCGTTGCAAATTCCACGCGTTGGCGGCTGTAACCTTCGGTATTGATGTTGGCGACGTTATGGCTAACGGTCGACAACGCCCGTTGGAAGGCGATCAGCGCGCTGGTCCCGGTGGACATGATGGACATGGACGTTTACCTCAGCGGCGGATGGTGCCGAGCCCGGCCGGCTCGGTGGTACTGGCATAGCGGTTGGACAGATCGGCCGCCGCGTTGCCGATGGCGGCCACCGCGCGGTCGATGGTCGGACCGTTGGCGATCGCCGCGATCTTGGCTGCGTAGCCTGGATCGGTGGCGTAACCAGCCTGTTGCAAGCCGCGTGCAAAACCGCGGATATCGGTGCCGGCCTGCAGCGCGCCCTGGTAGCGGCTGTTGTTCTTCAGCAGGCGCACGTAGTCGGCAAAGCTTTCCTCGGCCGAGCCATAGGCACGGAAATCGGCGGTTTCGGTGGTTTTGACGCCGTTGACGTATTCGTGGGTGCCGGTGGTGACCTTGGCGCCGTTCCAGCCGGTGGCCTTGATGCCGAACAGGTTGTTGGAATCGCCGCCATTGCCGATGCCGCGCCGTCCCCAGCCGGTCTCCAGCGCGGCCTGCGCCACCAGCGCGCGCGGGTCCACGCCCAGTTCGCGCGCGGCCTTCTGGGCATGCGTCCAGATCTTGGCGACAAAGCCTTCCGGGGTGCGTTCGCCCAGGCTGGCGGCGGCGCTGCTGGCGGCGCTCGCCGTGACTGCGGCGTTGGCGTCGGCGGCATCGCTGGCCGCCACATCGCTCCAGCGGTCATTAGCCGACGGCCAGCTCAGTGCGGCGGCATCGTCGCTGCCAGCCTCGCTGCTGCCGGTACGCCCGGCGATCAGGTCCAGCACCTGGCTCATGCCGATCCCGCTCAGGTTGCCTGCGCCCAGGGCGGCCTTTGCAACGCTGCCTGCCGTGATGCCGGTTGCTGCGCTATCGCGGGCGGGCAGCGGCAACGAGGCGTCGCGCTTGCCGGCAACCAGCGCGTACGCCTTGGCGGCCTCGGCGGTGTTCAGCGAGGTATTCAACGCCGGGCCACCGGTGTCGCCGCTCAGCTGCTTGGAGATCATCGCCGACAGGCCCAGGCCCTTGCCCTCGGTCAACGCCTTGGCCATCTGCTGGTCGTACATCTCGCGGAACATCTGGTTTTCGCCCGGAAACATCGGGTCGCCGGAACTCGCATCGCGCATGCTCTTGACCAGCATCTGCGCGAACTGGCCTTCGAGCTGACGGGAGACCTTGTCGATCTTTGCCGGATCGGCCTTGGTGCTCGGGTTGAGATCAATGGGCGAGGCTGCGATACGCATGTCAGATCACCTCTAGCTCCGCCGTCAGCGCGCCAGCCTGCTTCAGGGCTTCCAGAATGGCGACCAGGTCGCCGGGAGCCGCGCCGACCTCGTTGACCGCGCGAACGATCTGGTCGAGCGTGGTGCCGCCTTCGAACTTGAACATGCGGCTGCCTTCGGAGGTGGCCGTGATGGTCGACTGCTGGGTCACTGCAGTGCGGCCGCCGCTGAAGGCGCCCGGCTGGCTGACATTGGTGTTCTCGCTGATGGTCACGGTGAGCGAGCCATGCGCGATGGCGGCCGGCATCACCCGCACCAGCTGGCCGATGACCACGGTGCCGGTACGTGCATTGACCACCACCTTGGCCGGTGCGTCGCCGGGCGAAAGCTCGACGTTTTCCAGCCGTGACAGCAGGCCGATGCGCGCGCCCGGGTCGGTCGGCGAGCGCACCGCCACGGTCACGCCATCGACCGCACGCGCAGTGCCGGCGCCGAAGCTGTTGTCGATCGCCGCAACCATGCGCGAGACGGTGGTGAAGTCGTTCTGGTGCAGGTTGAGGGTGATTTCGCCGCTGCCGGCGAACACGTCCGGCAGCGCGCGTTCGACCGTGGCGCCATTGGGAATGCGACCGACGCTGGGCACGTTGACCGACACGCGCGACCCATCCTTGCCCTGCGCACCGAAGCCACCGACCACCAGGTTGCCCTGGGCCATTGCATAGACCTGGCCGTCGGCGCCTTTCAGCGGCGCCATCAGCAGCGAGCCGCCGCGCAGCGAGACCGCATTGGCGATCGAGGACACGGTGATGTCGATCGGTTGGCCGGGCTTGGCGAACGGCGGCAATTCGGCATGGATGGCCACGGCCGCGACGTTTTTCAGCTGCGGGTTGACGTTCGCCGGAACATTGACGCCCAGCTCGCCGAGCAGGTTCTTCAGGCTCTGCACGGTGAAGGGCGCCTGGCTGGTACGGTCGCCGCTGCCATCCAGGCCAACCACCAGGCCGTAGCCGACCAGCGCGTTGCCGCGCACGCCGCCGACCTGGGCAAGATCCTTGATGCGTTCGGCGCAGGCCGGCGCGGCGATCGCGCACAGCGCAACGGCAGCGGCGAGCAGACGGAAGGGCAGGGAAGACAGGTTCATGGTCGCAGGCTCAGTAAGGCGACAGACGGGAATTGAAGAAGCGGCTCAGCCAGCCCATTGCGTTGGACTGCGCGATCGCGCCGCGGCCGCCGTAGGCGATGCGGGCGTCGGCCACCTTGCTGGAGGGCACGGTGTTGTCCGGGCCGATGTCGGCGGCGCGCACGATGCCTTGCACCTGCACCAGCTCGTCGCCCTGGGTCAGGCGCAGGTTCTTCTGGCCCTGGATCACCAGGTTGCCGTTGGGCAGGCGCTGCATCACGGTGACGGTCACGCTGCCCTGCATGCGGTTGCTCTGCGCGGTGTTGCCCTTGCCGGCAAAGCTGCGGTCGCCGCTGGTGGAGTTGCGCAGCACGTCGGTGCCGTTGACGGTGAGCGGCACGCCCAACAGCGTGGGCGTGCTCATGTCCACGGTGTCGGCCTTGCTGATGCTGGTGTTGGCGGTGGACGAGGCGGTGGTGCTTTCCACCAGGTTGACCGTCAGCAGATCGCCAACATCGCGCGCACGACGATCGCCGTAGAGGTTCAGGCTCGGACCGGCGGCGTAGATCGCACCGGCGGTGGGCTGCGCGGTCGGTGCCACCACCGGCACGATCGGCGCCAGCTCGGCAAACGGCCGCACATCACCGGCGGCCACGCAGCCACCCAGCAGCGCGCTGCAGGCGACGGCCAAGCACAGAGAGGAGAGGGAAGGCAGGCGGGACATGGCGTAAGTTCCTGAGAGGGCGGTGAGCGGCGAGCCGATCAGACGTTGTTGTTCAAGTAGCCGAGCATCGAGTCGGTGGTGGAAATGGCCTTGGCGTTCATTTCGTAGGCGCGCTGGGTTTCGATCATGCTCACCAGCTCTTCCACGGTATTGACGTTGCTGCCTTCCAGCGCGCCCTGCACGGTGTTGCCCAGGCCGTTGAGGCCAGGCGTGCCGTTCTGCGCAGGACCGGAAGCGGTGGTTTCGACGAACAGGTTCTCGCCCTTGGCCTGCAGGCCCGAGGGGTTGATGAAGTCGGTCAAGGTGAGTGCGCCGATTTCCTGCGCCGCGGCCTGGCCGGCCAGGGTCACGCTGATGGTGCCGTCGTTGCCGATGGTCAGCGATTGCGCGCCTTCCGGCACCTGGATGCCCGGCTGCAGCGGGTAACCGCTGTTGGTGACCAGTTCGCCCTGCGCATTGATCTGGAAGGTGCCATCGCGGGTGTAGGCAGAGGTGCCGTCGGGCATCTGCACTTCGAAGAAGCCGCGGCCGTTGACCATCACGTCGAGCGCGCGGCCGGTCTGCTGCTGGCTCCCCTGGTCGAAGCCCTTGAACGTGGACACCACGCGCACGCCGGTGCCCAACTGCAGGCCGGTGGGCAGCTGCGTCTGCGCGGAGGTGGAACCGCCGGGCGCGCGCACCTGTTGATACAGCAGGTCTTCGAACGCGGCACGGTCGCGCTTGAAGCCGGTGGTATTGGTATTGGCCAGGTTGTTGGAAATGACCGACATGCGCGTCTGCTGCGCATCCAGTCCGGTTTTGGCGACCCACAAAGCCTGATTCATGACCCGATTCCTCGTTAGACCCGGGGATGTGTTCCGGGTACGGGTGGGTAGATGCACGTGCCGTGCCAAAGTCGCGTCGGATTTCTGCCGGCTGTGCGGTGGATCACGCGGAGCGGGCGCGGCGGCCTTCGCGGAGCAGGGCTGGCGGCGGGTAGGCAGCGGCTAAGCGGAAGCGGTGGAAACCTGCGCGGCAGATCAGGCGCGGTAGATCGGTCGCCGGTCAGCGATGTGTTCGACCACGTGTAAACCCTTGGCGCTGCGTGCGGAAGGGTTCTTGGGAGTTGCCAGCTGGCATTGCGACGCTGGCAACAGGCTGGTTGGTCGAGGGTGTGGTGTCCTCACCGCTCGTGGGACACGCCGCATGTACGTCCATGTAGGCTGGGTGGCGGCATCCATGCCGCCACACGGTCCCGCAATCGGTGAGGACACCGCACCAGACAGTCGGCTGGCTGTTTTATTGAAAACCATGCACACCGACCATCTCGACAGGTTCTTGTTGGCCCACCGTCGCGGGACCTTACGCGGCATGGATGCCGCGTAAGAGCCTACACAGACGTACTTGCGGCGTGTCCCGCGACGGTGGGCCGGCACGGACCTTGCAGCCCAGTCACACACCAGCTGCTCTGCAGCGAACTTGGGCGGTCGCCATCCAGGTGCTCGGCAGCGCGGCAAGCCAACCGGCGGTGCGTCAATGGGCGCCAGTGACGCTTAACCGCTGACCCGCAGCAGCGAATTGGCCGATTGCGCGTTGTCGTCGCCGTTCTTGATGATCTTGACCTGCATTTCGAACTGACGCTGCAGCTGGATCATCTCCACCAGCGCGCCGGCGGCGTCCACGTTGCTGCCCTCCAGCATGCCGCTGTTGATGGTCTTGCCGGTGGCCACCGCAAACGCCTGCGCCGGGTCGGTGCTGGTGTTGCGCATCAGCCCGTCGGGGCGCCGCGTCAACCGGTCGGCGGGGGCATCGACCACCTTCATCTTGCCGACGATGGCCATGGTCTGCGGGCCTTCGCCCTGCGGAATGATCGAAATGCTGCCATCGCTGCCGATTTCCATCGCCTGGTGCGGCGGGATGGTCATCGGGTTGCCGCCTTCATCCAGCACCGCATGCCCGTTGGCGGTGACCAGCTGGCCATTGGCGGTCAGCGCCAACTCGCCGTTGCGGGTATAGGCCTCGCTGCCGTCGGGCGACTGCACCGCCAGCCAGCGGTCCTGCTGCAGCGACACGTCCAGCGGATTGCCAGTCACTTTCTGATGGCCCTGGCTGCGATCGAAGCCCTGGTCCACGTGCAGCGCATCGATCCGCGACGGATACCCCTTGCCCTGGATCTTGAAGGCCTCGGTATTGGCCAACGCGGCCTTGAACCCCACCGTATCGACGTTGGCAAGGTTGTGCGACACGGTGCTCTGCGCCTGCAGGGAGGCACGGGCACCGGTCATCGCTACGTAGAGGGCTTTGTCCATGGGGCACCGGGAATCGGGAATCGGGAATGGAGAATCGGGAATCGGGAATCGCAAAGGCGGGATTGCGGGGGGCTGGAAGAATGAGGGGCAAGGCCGGCATCGGTGGCGCGCGACGCCGGCTCTTACGATTCCCTATTCCCCACTCCCGATTCCCAGCCGTTAACGGATATTGATGATCGTCTGGGTGACCTGGTCCTGGGTCGAGATCATCTGCGAATTGGCCTGGAAGTTACGCTGGGCCACGATCATGTTCACCAACTGCTCGGTCAGGTCCACCGTGGAGGCTTCCAGCGAGCCGGATTCGATCTGGCCAAGGTCCGAGGTGTCCGGGGCGCCGGTGCGGGCGGCGCCGGAGGTGTAGCTTTCGGCCCACATGTTGTTGCCCTGCGACTGCAGGCCCTGCGGGTTGACGAAGCTGCTCAGCGCAACCTGGCCCAGTGGTTTGTCGGCGCCGTTGGAGTAGCGTGCGAACACCACGCCGCTGGTGTCGATGCTGATCTCGTTGAGCTTGCCGCTGGCGTAGCCGTCCTGGCGGGTGTCGCGCAGGGCGAAGGCTTCGCCATACTGGGTGGAGCCGCTGACGTTGAGCTGCATGTTCAGCACGCCGGCGCCGGTGCTCGGGGTGAACGGGTCCATCGCGATGATGCCGTTGGCCGGGGTGGTCAGCGAGCCGGTGTCGGAGAACTGCAGCGTGGTCGGGGCACCGACCGCGGCGCCGTCCACGTAGTTGTGCACCTGCCATTCGTTCGGGTTGGCGGTCTTGACGAAGTAGGAGGTCTGCACATGGCTGACGCCCAGCGAGTCATAGACGTTGATGCCGCCGGTGGAGTGGCTGTAGGTCTTGTCGTCGGCCGGGTTGAACGGGGTTACCGTCGGCGCGGTGGCGTTGCCGGGCAGGGTGAAGGCCAGGTTGACCGTGGAGGTGGACTTGGGCGGGCTGTCGGTGGTCAGCAGCTGCAGGTCCGACAGGCGGCCTACATCGAAGCCATTGCCGCTGGGATTGGGCGCAAACACCTGCAAGCGTGCGCCTTGCGGGTTGATCACATAGCCGTTGGCATCGGTCTGGAAGTTGCCGGCGCGGGTGTACATCTTGGCGCCGTTGGACGAGACGGTGAAAAAGCCCTCGCCGGAGACCGCCAGGTCCAGGCTGCGCCCGGTCGGGTCGATATTGCCCTGCGAGAACTGCTGCGCCACGTTGCTGACCCGCACGCCCGAACCCACCGCATTGCGCGACAGGCCGTAGCTGGTGCTCTGGAACATGTCGGCAAACTCGGCGCGCGATTCCTTGAACCCGGTCGTGTTGACGTTGGCGATGTTGTTGGAGGTGACGTTCAGATCGGCATTGGCTGCGTTGATGCCGGACAACGATGTATTGAAAGCCATGGATGAGTTCCTTTAAGTGTCGGTTGCCGGCTCAGCTGACGCGGAGCACGTTGGCGAGCGGGGAGGTGCCGAGCCCCGTCAGGTTGAGATACAGGCCGTCCGAGCCGATCGTGACGCTGTCCACCGGCGCATCGACGTAGGTGGACAATTTGCTCTTGGCACCGGCGGTGTCGGTCTGGGTTGCGGTGATGCCGTATTTGCCGGCGGCCATGCGGTTGCCGTTGGCATCGGTGCCATCCCAGGCAAACGACACCTCACCGGCGGCGTTGGCGGGCACGCTCAGCTGCTTGACGAAGGTGCCGTTGGCGTCGGTGATTTCGAAATTGACGATGCCCGCCGAGGTCGCGGCGACCACGCCCTTGGCCGAACCGGTGGCATCGATGGCCACCTGCGCCGACGGCACCAGCACGTTGTGTCCGACCAGCGCGGCGCCCTTGAGCACCTGGTCGGCGTTCATCGAATCGGAGAAGTTGCCGACCTTGGTATTGAGGTCGCCAATGCCCTGCACGGTGGAGAACTGCGCCAGCTGGCCCAGGAATGCGCTGTTTTCCATTGGTTTGAGCGGGTCCTGGTGCTGCAGCTGCTCGGTCATCAACTTGAGGAAGTCGGCCTGGCCGAGCGCTTCTTCCTTCTTGGCGACGGTGCTGCTGCTGGTCAGGCCGAGGCTTTTGTAGAGATCGCTGCCGATCGTGCTCATCTGGAGTATTCCGTAGGTGTGTCAGCTGGGAAGGGTCAGCGACCCATCGTGAGAGTCGCGAGCGCCAGTTCCTTGGCGGTATTGAGCATTTCCACGCCGGCCTGGTAATTGCGCGAGGCGGAAATCATGTTGACCATCTGCGAGACCGGGTCCACGTCGGGCGAGAACACGTAGCCGTCGGCATCGGCCAGCGGATGGCCGGGCTCGTAGCGACGGATCGGCGGCGCGTTGGTGGTGGTGATCTCCTTGACGTTCACCGAGGTCAGGCTGGGGTCCTGGCGGCTCTGCTGGGCCTGGAAGATCGGCTCGATCGGCTTGTAGGTGGCCTCGGCAGAACCGGCCACCGAATCGGCATTGGCCAGGTTGGAGGCGATGGTGCTCAGGCGCACCGACTGCGCGTGCAGCGCCGAGCCGGCTACATCGAAAATGGGAAGGTTGCTCATGATTTATTGGCCCGTGATCGCGGTGAGCATCGAGCGCACCTTGGATTCGAGGAAGCTCAGTGACGCGCGGTATTCCAGCGCGGCGCGGCCGTAGGCGGCGCGTTCTGCATCCGGATCGACGGTATTGCCGTCCAGGCTGGGCTGGTCGGATTCGCGGGTGATCTGGAACGGGTTGAGCCCGGCGCTGCCACCCACTTCGTAATGCTTGGCGTCGGTGGCCTGCATCAGGCCGCCGTCCTGCACGCCCTGGGCCGATTTCAGCGCCGCTTCGAAGTTGAGATCCTTGGCCTTGTACCCGGGGGTGTCCACATTGCTCAGGTTGCTGGCAATGAGCTTCATGCGCTGCTCGCGCAGCGTCAACGCGTCGCCATGGACGCCGAGAAACGAAGAGAAGGGACTGGACACGGTGCTCTCCCGCGAAGTGTTGCCAGGGAGGAAGCAATGTTTGTGCCAATCGAGGTGGTACGGGCTACGGAACGCGGAGAATGATCGGCGCTGCCGACGCACGGCAGCTGGCCGTCCGGAAACGCGATGGCCAGGGTATCCGTCGCGGAACTGGCTCAATCAAACGCGATAGGCCGGAAAGTTCGGCAGTCCCGAGGCGCAGTCTGGCGTCAGCAAGTGTGACTTGGAATCGCGTGGACGCGCTTGTCTTAACTTTCTGCGCCGCAGTGCTTTTACGGACCTAGGCAGCACCTCGTGGCTGCCATCGTATCCGACCCGGCAGACGCCTGGCCTTGCTCAGGCCGCTTCAGCAACCACTTTCAGGCGCGCCAGCACGTAGTCGGCCAGCTCGTGGGCGCTGTACTTCGCCACGAAGGCATTGGCGCCCACCTGTTCGACCATAGCGTTGTTGAACACGCCGGACAGGGAGGTGTGCAGCAGCACATACAGGCCCTGCAGGCCCGGGGTGCGCCGGATTTCCGTCGTCAACGTGTAGCCGTCCATTGCCGGCATTTCGATATCGGAGATCACCATGGCATAGCGGTCGGCCGGGTTTTCACCGGATGCGGCCACCTGCAGCAGGTGATCCAGCGCCTGGCGGCCGTCTGAAAGCAGGGTGGCCGAGACGCCCAGCTGATCGAGCACGCTGCGGATCTGCTGGCGTGCCACCCGCGAATCGTCCACCACCAGGACCTGGAACTGCCGGTCGTAGGCCACCAGCTGCAGCGAGGGATCCAGCTGCACGTCCTTGCTGACCTTGGCGATGTCGGCCAGCACGCTTTCCACGTCGATCACCTGGATCAGCTCGCCCTGGAAGCGCGTTACCGCCGTCAAATAAGTGGCTTCGGCGCCAAGTTCCGGCGGCGGATGGATATCTTCCACCGCAATATTGACGATGCGTTCCACGCCGCTGACCAGAAATCCCTGAACCGAGCGGTTGAACTCGGCCACCACCAGGTAGCCAGGCCCGTTCTCCGAGTGCGAATCGCGCTCCGGGTGGCCGATGGCCAGGCCCAGGTCCAGCACCGGCACCGAGCGCCCACGCACATCGGCCACACCGGCGAACTCGCTCGGCAGGCCGGGTACCTGGAACAGTTCCGGACGGCGCAGCACTTCCTGCACCTTAAAGACGTTGACGCCAAAAAGCTGGCGTCCGCCCAGCCGGAACAGCAGCAGGGCCAGTCGATTGTGGCCAGCCAGTCGAGTGCGCTGGTCGATGCGGTTGAGCAGATCGTGGGTCATGGGGCAGATATCGACAGCGCCGCCTGGAAACTTGAGGGCTTTGTGGTTGATCGGGGGCGCTGTCGGGAATGGGGAATGGGGAATGGGGAATCGCAAAAGCGGAGGGCTTTGCGCAGCAAGCCCGAGGCGAAGGGCCGTGCTCTGGCGTACTTACGGTGTTCACCAGGCAAATCGCACATCAGCAACTGAAGGTCGACCAAGGCTCAGCCCCCCGGCCGATTCCCCATTCCCCATTCCCGATTCCCGATTCCCGATTCCCGATTCGAAAACAGGCACACCTCTTGCACTGTCAGTTCCGTCTTCCTCTGGATCTGGTCCCATGCGCCTGCTCCTGCTTGTCATCTTGTTGGCTGCCGCTCCGGCCTGGGCCCAGAGCTATCAGTCTGTCGATTCCATCCGCGCTGCGGCGCTGGCTACTGTCGGCCCGGATGCCGAGGCCGAGGCCACGCTGGATCCGGGGCTGCGCATGCCGGCCTGTCCGATCGCGTTGCAGGCCCAGCCTACCGGCACCAACACCGTCGAAGTGGCCTGTCCGCAGCCGGCCGGCTGGCGCCTGTTCGTGCCGTTGAAGGTGCGCCGCAACCAGGACGTGCTGGTGCTGCGCCGCGGCATCAGCGCTGGAGAAACCATCTCGCTGGCCGATATCAGTATCGAGAAGCGTGACGCAGCCCGCATCGTCGGTGCGGTGCTGGCCGACCCGGTGGCTGCAGTGGGCAAGTCCGCCCGCCGCGTCCTGTCGGCCGGCTCGCTGCTCTCGGCCAACGATCTGGTGACGCAGCGGCTGGTCCGGCGCGGCGACACCGTCCCGCTGGTCTCACGCAACGGCGGTCTAGAGGTGCGCATGAGCGGTCGCGCACTTTCCGATGCCGGGGAAAACGAGCGGGTTTCGGTGGAAAATTCCTCGTCGCGGCGGGTAGTGCAGGGGATTGTTGAAGCGAGCGGAACCGTTGTGGTCTCCAGGTAAAAAATTTCTATAAAGTTTTTTTTCTGGGTGCCGTTATCCCCTACGACCTGTAGAGGAGTTCCTGACATGACCCAGAAAATTGAAGGCAATCTACCGACCGCTGCCACCCTTCGTACCGCGGCCACCAGCAGCAAGATCGCCTCGGCCGGCGAAGATCGCGCGTCCCCGGTTGCCGCTACTCCGCCCACCGACAGCGTCAAGCTGACCGGCGAGGCGACCAACCTGCAGAACCTGCAGCGCGAGCTTTCGCAGTCCTCGGCGATCGACACCGGTCGCGTCCAGGCCGTGAAAGAGGCGTTGCAGAACGGCAGCTACACCATCAATCCGGATGCCATCGCCAGCCGCATGATGGATCTGAATCAGCAACTGGCGGGTTGATCCCGACTTAAAGGATGAGCGTGAACGAGTTCCTGCAACGTCTCAGCGATGCGCTGGCCGGCGAACGCCAGGCATTACTCGAGAACGACATCGATGGGTTGATGCGGCACACGCAGGACAAGCTGTCTGCGCTGCGCGGCCTGGAAGCGGCAATGCCCGAAGGCCAGGAAGAGCGCCTGCGCGAGCTGGCCGAAGCCAACCGTGCCAATGGCGCGCTGCTGGCCCGCCGCCGCCGTGAAGTGAACTGGGCGTTGCGTCACCTGGGCCGCACCGAGAGTGGGCCGTCGTACGACGCCAAGGGCCAATCCAGCGTGCTGCGCGGCGGACGTTCGCTGGCCGTTGCCTGACCTGCCTGCGCTGCGCCAGTGGCGCGCGCCGAGTCGGCCGGGACCTTGAGCAGGCCAGGGCCGAGGTCACTCCTGCGGGCGTGCTGCCGGAACATCCGGTCAGGCCGCCGCAGTCCGGAGTTGCCTGGAATGGGCGGCGTGCAGTCACCGCCATATCTCTACAGACACGCAGTGTGATGCAGCGGTCGTGCCCGCCTGACCAAGGCTCGGGTGGCTTGGTCACGCTGCAAATGCGCTGAACCTGATCCCGCCAGCGTCCGTCTGCCGGTCGTGCAGCCTCCCTGCGTGCTGCTCGAAGAACGGCTGAAGAAATGTTGCGAGCAGTGGTCAGATGGCTGTGGACGGCGCACTCAGGACCTGAGTGTCCGACCGACGCATGCCGATTTCAGGCACCGGCCACGCCCGGCTGCCGGCCGCGCACTAGGTGTGTCAGCCGCTCTAAGACCAAGCGGCGATATGGTGGCTTGAGGGTTCGGCGTATATTGAGGCGTCCTTCCTGCCGCCTCGTCCCGTGACCGCCAAGTTTTTTCTCAATCAGACATTGTTGCCGTCCTCGACCACGTTGCGCGCCTTTGGCGACCAGATGCTGGAGGGCGTGTTGCTGTTCCGCGCGGACGGGCAGCTGATCCTGGCCAACGCCGTCGCGCGTCAAAGCCTGTGCAAGGAAGACCCCACCGACGACCGCAATCTGGGCGAGCGGATCTCGCAGGTGCTGCCATCGGACGCGTTGAACCAGGCGCGCAGCAAGGGCAGCTGGACCGGCAGCCTGCCGGTGGCCGACCGCGTGGTCATTGCGCACCTGTATTACAACGAAGAACAGGGCGTAGGCCACTTTCTGGCGCTGTTCCACAACATCGAAGGCCAGCAGGATTACGAGCGCGAGCTGCAGCAACGCCACGCCGAATTGCGCCAGGCCTATATGCGCTTGAACGGCGCGCAGGACAAACTGCTGCAGTCGGAAAAGATGGCTTCCATCGGCCAGCTGGCCGCCGGCGTGGCACACGAGATCAATAATCCGATCGGCTATGTGCACTCCAATCTCGGCAGCCTGCAGGAATATCTGCGCAGCCTGTTTACCCTGATCGAAGCCTACGAGCGTGCGCTGCAGGCGCCGGACCCGAAGGCGCTGATTCCCGAGATCGACGAAATCCGCAACCGTGCCGACATCGACTTCATCAGCCGCGACCTGCCGCAGTTGATGGCCGAGTCGCGCGAAGGCATCGAGCGGGTGACCCGCATCGTGCGCGACCTCAAGGACTTTTCGTACTCGGACCGCTCCGAGTCGTGGAAGATGGTGGACCTGCACGCCGGTCTCGAATCCACGATCAACATCATCTGGAACGAGCTCAAGTACAAGGTGACCCTGGAGCGCAACTACGCCGAGCTGCCGCTGGTGGAATGCCTGCCGTCCGAGCTCAACCAGGTCTACATGAACATGCTGCTCAACGCCGGCCAGGCGATTGTCGAGCGCGGCACGATCACCGTCACCACCGGGCGCGACGAAGCGGAAAACGTCTGGATCCAGTTCCAGGACAGCGGCGCCGGCATCGCCCCGGACCTGCTGCAGCGCATCTTCGACCCGTTCTTCACCACCAAGCCGGTGGGGAGCGGCACCGGTCTGGGCCTGTCGATCTCCTACGGCATCATCAACAAGCACCACGGCCGCATCGACGTGGAAAGCATCCCGGGGCAGGGCGCCAGCTTCCGGATCACGCTCCCGATCCGGCAGCCGAAGTAGCGCTGACGCGCCGGGAATCGGGAATCGGGAATAGAGAATGGGGAATCGTGAGAGCGGATTGCTTCGTTCTGTTTGGCTCCTGCAACGAAAGTGCTGATGCGTTTGCGTCGTTAGCGGAAGCTCTACGGTGACCTGCCAAGCTTGACTGTCAGTACCGGAAGAGGGCGTGCGCAAGGCGCTAACGCAAAGCTCGCCGAAGCCGTCTTCCGCTCTCACGATTCCCCATTCCCGATTCCCTATTCCCTATTCCCGGCCATTGCGCAACTCGTCATGGGTGCGGAAGGCCTGGCGAATATGCTCGCGCAGTTCGTCGTCGTTCCAGGGCTTGGTCAGGAAGCGGTAGATCGCGCCGCGGTTGATCGCCTCGGTCACCGTGGCCAGGTCCGTGTAACCGGACAGCACCAGGCGCACGGTGTCGGGGTAGAGCATCTTGACCCGGCCCAGGAACTCGGTGCCGCTCATGTCGCTCATGCGCTGGTCCGAGAGAATGACCTGTACGTCGTTGGTGGCCAGCAGGTCGAAGGCGTCGCGCACGTTGCCGGCGGCCAGGATGCGGTAACCATCGCGGCGGAACAGGCGCACCAGCGAGCGCAGCACATTTTCTTCGTCGTCCAGCAGCAGCAGGGTGCGGTCTGGGCGGCTTTCGGCGAACGACTCCGGGCGCAGGTAGCGCCGGCGCAAGGCCATGCCGGCCGACTCGGCCGACATCGGCTCGCCGAACAGATATCCCTGGAAGATGTCGCAATCGTTGCGGCGCAAGAAGCCCAACTGCGCCTGCGATTCCACGCCATTGGCAATCACCGTCATGCCCAGCTGGTGGCCCATGGCAATGATGGCGCGTGCGATCGCCGCCTCGCGGCTGCCGGCCGGTGCGCTCTTGATGAAGCTGCGGTCGATCTTCAGCCGGTCCACCGGATAGCGCACCAATGCGCTCAGGCTGGAATCGCCGGTGCCGAAGTTGTCCAGGCTCAGGCTGATGCCTTCGTTGCGCAGGTTGGCCATCGTCTCGTGGACGAAGTTGACGTTATTGGTCAACGCGCTTTCGTTGATCTCCAGGGTCACGAACTGCGCCGGCACGCCGGCGGTCTGCAGCATCGCCATCACTTCGTTGAAGAAGCCCGGGCGCAACAGCTGCAGCGTGGAAACGTTCACCGCAATGCTGAAATCGTCGAACCCCTGGTCGCGCCACAACCGCGCCTGGCGCACCGCGTTCTGCAGCACCCATTCGCCGATCTGCACGATCACGCCCAGGCGTTCGGCGGTACGCATGAAGCGCTCCGGCACCAGCATGCCCAGGGTCGGCGACTGCCAGCGCAGCAGCGCCTCCATGCCGACGATGCGGCCGTCACGGGCGCTGACCAGCGGCTGATAGCGCAGGCGCAGCTCGCCATGCGGAATGGCATCGACGATCTGCCGCGCAATGATGCTTTCGCTATGTGCGTTGGTGGCGGAGTTGCGCGTGTACAGCCGCACCGTGTTGCCGCCTTCGCGCGCGGCCTGGTAACTGGCTTCCTCGGCGTAATCCAGCAGCGTGGACAACGAAGTGGAGTGCTCCGGACACAGGCTGATGCCGACCTTGCCGGTCATGAACAACGTGTACGGCAGCACCGACAGTGGAAGCTCCAGCTGCTGGCGAATTTCCTCGGCAAAATCCTCCGGCAACGGCGTGTCGTCGCGGCGCACCGCCACGATGATCATCTCGTCGCTGCCGTGCCGCCACAGCTTGCCGCGCGTGCCCAGAAATTCCTGCAATCGGCGCGCGGCCAGGGTCAGCGCCTGGTCGCCGACCTCGCCACTCATGTTCTCGTTGATCGAGGCAAAGTGGTCGATATCGACATGGAAGATCATCAACGGCTGCCCGCCGGAGGCGGCGGCGTCGACCAGATGCAGCAATTCGGGATTGCCTGCGCCCAGGCGTGTCGGTTTGACGATTTCCAGTCCGGGCGGGATTACGGGGCTCCACATGACTCAACGTCCACCATCTTCGTGGACGGACTCGCCGGCCGGGTGATAGGGCAGGCGCAACGTCACGCGCGTGCCTGCTCCGGGAGCCGATTCTATCGCGAGCACGCCGCCGACGGTTTGCGCACGCTCACGCATCACGATCAGCCCCAATCCACGCGGGCCTTCGGGCTCGAATCCATCGCCATCGTCGCTGACTTCCAGACTGAAGCTGGTGCTGTCGATCGAGTGCAGGCGCATGCGCACTTCGCCCGCACAGGCGTGACGCAACGCATTGGTGAGGCTTTCCTGGGCGATACGGAAGCAGGCCTGTTCGATTTCGTTGCCGGGGCGCACGTCCAGTGACTGAATATCCAGCTCCAGCCGGACCTGCGAGGCGCGGAACAGCATCGACGCCTGCCAGCGCAAGGCTGCTTCCAGGCCCAGCGCATCCAGCTGCGGCGGACGCAACAGCATCGACAGATTGCGCAGCTTGGTCACGGTGGAATCGGCCAGCGACACCACTTCCAGAAGATCCTCACGGCGCGCGACCGGGTCCAGCTCATCCAGCGCCGCATGCGCCGACAGCTTCATCGCGGTGATCGCCTGGCCGATGTCGTCGTGCAGATCGCGCGAGATGGCGCGGCGCTCGTCTTCCTGCAGCGAGAACAGCCGCTTGGCCATCGCCTGCAGCTCGGCATTGCTCTCGGCCAGCGCATCGCGCATGCGCTCGGGTTCGCTCAGGTCGCGCACCACCAGCAGCTTGCAGCTGCGCCCGCCATAGCGGATATCGCCGGCCGACAAACCGGCGTAGAAGGTGCTGCCATCGCGGCGACGCATCGCCCGTGCGCTGGAGACCGGGTCGTTGCGGTCGCTGCCGGCACGCAGATACTCGCGCACCATGGGCAGGTCGGTGTCGCTGACCAGGGTTTGCAGCGGTTCGCCCAGGATGGTCTCGCCCTGAAAGCCGAACTGGGCGGAACCGGCGGCATTGGCGTACATCACGTGCTCGTCGGCCAGGATCAGCACGCCGTCGGGCAGCACGCGCACCAGCTCGCGGAATTGTTCTTCGCGCTCACGCAGCAGGCGCCGTGATTGTTCGCGTTCGCTCACGTCCTGCAAGGTGCCGTGCACATGGCGGGCGCCACCGGGCAGGGTCACGCTCTCGGCGCGCAGATGCACCGTGCGTGGCTGCGAATCGCCGCCGGTGAGCGGCAGCAGTACGTCGATCTGCACCTCGCCGCCGGTGCACATGTCTTCGATCATGCGTTCGATCCGCGCCTGGGTCGCGCTGTCGGACGCCGTCAGCAGTTCCTCCAGCCGATGTTCGCGGCGATGCATCGGCACGCTGCGCCCCAGTATGCGATACACCGCCGACGAATAGCGGCCGAGGCCGGTGGCCCGATCCAGCTGCCACGAGCCCAGCCGCGCGATGCCTTGCGCTTCTTCCAGGCGTTCCAGTGCCTCGTCGCGCAGATGCTGTGCCTGCCGCTCTTCGCTGCGGTCCACCGTGACCACCAGGCGGGCAGGGCCGCTTGCCAAATGCAGCTGGTTGCTGCGTACCTCGACATGCCGCGGGCCACTGCGTGTCAGCAGGTCTTCGTTGAGCACGCAAGTGGTGTCGCCCTTGCCACGGATCTGGGTGATGATCTCTTCCAGCCGGTCGCCATCGGCATTGGGCCAGATCGCCTGTAGCGTCTGCTGCAGGAACTCGTCGCGCTCCCAACCGAAAAATTCAAGCGCCGCGGGATTGGCATCCAGGATGCGCATGCTTGCCAGGTCGTACATGAAAGCCGGGCTGGGCAGCGCCAGGAATTTGGCCTTCAGCAGTTCCTCGGACTGCGCCAGTTGCGCATGCTCGTCCACGATCAAGGCCACAAAGCGCCGCAGCACCAGATGGATCACGATGCTGGAGAGCAGCAAAAAGCTGGCGTCCGACCAGCGCTCCGGCGTGGCGGCACCGGCCAGGTTGAGCAGGCGGTTGCCCAGTAGCAGCCAGAGCACGCCAATCAGCAGGTAGAGGCCGGTCAGCGTCCACAGGCCTTGCTGCAGGCGCGCGGCCAGGCGAAGTCGGGAAACGGGAGGGGACGAGAATGCGGGCGCGGCGACAGGTTGGTGCATGGGTCCGCGAACGACCTCAGGAGCTGGCGATGGGGCCATCTTAGCCGCAACTGCGCCCGGTTCGGTCGCGCCCGCAACAGGCGCCTCAACTAATCCGCCGAACGGCCGTTATCCATTGCGACTCCGAGCCAGGGGTCGATCCTTCGGAGTGTTCCAGAGTGGACTCAGGCGTCATTGCAAGCATGCTGCAGCACCCGCTGACCTCGGCGGTGGTGTTGTTGGATGCGCATGGCCAGCCCCTGGCGGCCAATCGCGTTGCGCAGTCCCTCGGGCTGCCGGCAACCCTCGGCGCATACGCCGAAGTGCTGGAAAGCAGTCGGGCCCAGGTGGCCGACAGCGGCGGCATGACCGCCTGCGTGCTGCCCGGCACCGGGGGCGGGCGCCTGGAAGGCTGGCTGCGTGCGGTCTGCGACGAGCATGGCCAGGTGATGGCCTTTACCTTGAGCATTCCCGAGCCGATGGGCGCCGATGGCACCAGCCGCTGGGAAATGGGCCTGGACAGTGCCGATCACGGTTTGTGGGACTGGGATATCCCGGCCGACGTGGTGTACCGCTCCGAACGCTGGACCCGCATGCTCGGCTATTCCGAGCAGCCGCTGCCGAACAACCTCACCGCACTTTCCGGCCTGATCCACCCCGATGATCACGCGCACGTCAGTGCCGCGGTGCAGGCGCATCTGGATGGTCGCACCGATACCTATGTGGCCGAATTCCGGCTGCGCCAGCACGATGGCCAATGGCGCTGGATCCTGGATCGCGGCCGCGTGGTCTCGCGCACCGCCGATGGCCGCCCGTTGCGCATGGTCGGCACGCATACCGATGTGCATCACCACAAATTGCTCGAGCAGCAGCTGCGCGAGCAGCAGGCCCAGCTCGAAGAAGCCCAGCGCATCGCCAGCATGGGCAGCTGGAGCTGGGATTCGCTGAAGGACCAGCTCTGGATTTCCCAGGATTTCCTGCAGCAGCTCGGTATGACCCAGCTGCGTCTGCAGGGCATTCGCGATCTGCTGCGTCTGCTGGCCCGGCCGTCGGTTGCGCAACTGCGCAGTGCCTGGCGCAAGATCAAGCATGAAGGCCTGCCGGTGCATTTCGAGCTGGAGGTCAACGGCCTGCTCGGCGTCAATCCGCATCACCTGCGGGTGTGGGCGCAGCCGGTCTTCGATGGCGACGGCAGCATGGTGCGTGTCCTTGGCCAGCTGCAGAACGTCACCGAACAACGCCAGACCGACGCCCTGATCCGCTGGCGTACCGAGTTGCTCAACCGCGTGTCCGCGCTGGGCAAGATCGGCGGCTGCGAGATCGAGGTCGACACCCGCCGCATGCAGTGGACCGAGGAGTGCTACCGCATCCACGGCCTGCGCAAGGAAAACATCACCCTGGAGCAGGCACTGGCGCTGTACACCCAGGATTCGCGCGATGCGTTCGAAGCAGCGCTGCTGCGCATCTCCGACGGCGGCCTGCCCGAGCAACTGGAGCTGTGCTTCTACCGCAATTCCGGCCAGCGCATCTGGGTGCAGGTCCTCATTGAGCTGGACCGGCGCGAAGGCCTGCCGCCGCGCTTCGTGGCCTTGTTCCGCGACGTCACCCGCGAGCGCGAAGCCAATGAACGCATCGAGCTGCTGGCGCATTACGACCGCCTGACCGGCCTGCCGAACCGCTTCCTGCTGCGCGAACAGGCAGAAAACGCCATCCGTGAAGCGCATGAGCGCGGCCAGGTGATGGCGATGCTGCTGATCGATCTGGATGGCTTCAAGAGCATCAACGATTCGTTCGGTCATGCCACCGGCGACAACCTGCTCAAGCTCGCCTCCGCGCGCCTGCACCAGCACCTGCGTAACAGCGACCTGTTCGGCCGCTTCAGCGACGACGAGTTCATCGTGCTGCTGCGCGACCTCTCCGAGCCGGAAGATGCCGGACACGTGGCGCGCAAGCTGATCAGTGCGCTGGGCGAGCCGCTGCGCAAGGACCACGTCACCCTCAAGCTCGGCGCCAGTATCGGCATCGCGCTGCAAGGGGAAGGCCTGTCGGACTTCGATAGCCTGTTGCGCGCCGCCGACGCGGCGATGTATGCGGCAAAGGAATCCGGCCGCAACACGTTCCATTACTACAGCCAGGACGTGCTGCTGCGTGCGCAGCGCCGCCTGGAGCTCGAACATGCGCTGCAGGGCGCGCTCGAGCGCGAAGAATTCACCCTGGTCTACCAGCCGCTGGTCAACACCGTGGGCGATGCCTCGCCGGCAATCGAAGCGCTGATGCGCTGGAATCGCCCCGGCCATGGTCCGTGCAGCCCAGCCGAATTCATCCCGATCGCCGAAGAATGCGGCGAGATCGTGCGCCTGGGCGAATGGGTCATCGGCGAAGCCTGCCGCCAGGCGGTGGTTTGGGATCGCGCCGGGCTCAATTTCAGCCGCATTGCGGTCAATGTGTCGGCAGTGCAGTTGCGCGAGCGCGGCTTTGCCGAGCGCGTGCTGGAGATCTGCCGCGACAACAGCTGGTCGCCGTCACGGCTGGAACTGGAGCTGACCGAGTCGGCCTTGATCCGCGATTCGGACTCGCTGCGCCGCTGCTTCGAACTGTTCGAACAGAACGGCGTGCTGCTGGCGGTGGACGACTTCGGCACCGGGTTCTCCAACCTGCATTACCTCAACCGCTTCCCGGTGCAGCGCCTGAAGATCGACCGCAGCTTCGTCCAGGGCATGCTCGACGACGCCAACACCGCCGAAGTCACCCAGGCCATCGTGCACCTGGGTCACGCGCTGGGCATGCAGGTGGTCGCCGAAGGCGTGGAGACGGTACAGGAGGACGCCTTGCTGCGCCAGCAGGGTTGCGACGAAATCCAGGGCTATTTCTACTCACGCCCGCTGTCGCCGCGCGACATGGCGCAGTGGCTGCGCGAGGCCGAGGCCGGCATGCGGCTGGGCGCGCGGCTGGTGATTGCCAGCTGAGCCGTTGGCCATGCTGGCACCGTAGACGTGGTGTCGCGCACTATCGCCCAGTGATGTGATCGGCTGCGTGCCGTTCCGCTGCGGCAAGAGGACAGGCGACAGCTTTGCTGCTTGCCTGTTGCTGGCGATCTGATCCAAATCCCGACCTGATGTCCAGCACGTGCATCGCAAGCGGCGCGGATCGCGCTTGCTAGTCCCGGGGGGCATTGGCACTTCCAGCTGCAGACACCTCGGTGGTGTCGTTGCTGGACAGGGGCACAGTCCGGTCCAGACGCATCGCCTGATGGATCAATGTGGGATGTTATGGATCTCCCCGGAAGCGATTGGAGCATCCTCCGAACGGATCCAGAATGGCTCGATGGCGCGACGAAAAACGAGGGCTGTTGTCCCGTACGTGCATGCATGACTTCCGGCGCACCCGTTTCACCCGGTAAGCATCGACTGATGCAGCGTGATCGACCGACATCGTGCCGGTCTCATTCCGGTTCGAACGACAGCTCGCGCCTCCAGAGCAGCGGTGTGCGCGCTCGCCGTTCATCCGGGAAGAAAAGCGACAGATAGCCGGCCGCGATCGCACGGCTGCGAAGTTTCAGGCCAACGCCTTCTGCGGTCACCACGGTGACCCCGGTCACCGTGCCTTGCGGATTGACCTGCATTTCCCAGACAAGGCGGCCATGCCACTCGGCCGGTGGGATCGCTGCGTCATAGTTCGGGCGGCCAACGACATACGGTGTTCCCGGATCGTTCGACAGGGGTGAGTCTTCCAGCCTGGCATGGACCTGCAGTGTCTCTTCCCCGCTGCGCCCATCTCCTGTGCTTGCGCGAAACGTCCATAGGCCAGGCTTGCCTCCCTGGCCCAGATCGGCACCGTAGCACTGCTTGACGCCACGGTAGTCCGGGTACTGGTGGCTCGACACTTCCTGCCCGGAGGCATCGAACGCCTTCACTACCAACCCACCTACATCGGTCTCGGCGAGATTGGTCGCGACACACACCTGGTGAGTGTGCTGACCATCGGTCAAAAACTGGATGGTTTGCTGGCGGGCAATCGAAAGAGGTGGGCGGGCATCCCAGAGAAATTCGAGATACACCTTGTCATCTGCCGCATTTGCGGAGTGGGAAAAGGCTGCCGCACACAACGCCAGGCAACGGATTTTCATGGCATCCAGCGCTCAGTCCGAAGAAGACAGCATGCAGATCGCCCGGGTTGGTGACGGGCTCAGGAGGTGAGATGGAGGGTAGAGGCCTTGGCCAGACCTGACAAACCACAGCCGGTGCGAGCGCGTCTCGGCCGGGCAGGGGGCAGGGAGCGGGTGTGCACGGCATCAGCGCTGCCGGGAGCAGCGAAAGCAGTGGACGGCTCAGGAAGCTGAGATCGGGCAGTCCAACAAACACGGCGGGGCGCCTGCCGAGGCACGCCCCGCCGGTATCGCATCAGCGCCCGGAGGCGCTGACCGCGTCGCCATCCAGGCCCAGGTCCCAGGCCACGGTGGCGAAGAGCAGCTCGTCTTCGCTGCAGTCGCGGCGCGGATTGAGCAGCGCCTTGACTTCCGCGCGGGCGGCAAGCTCCAGCCGTTCCAGCGCGGGCGGCAGCCGCACGCGCCGCAAAACGGGCCTGGCTGCCTCGCTTTGCGCGATGCGCTCGGCATGCGCAGCCGCCAATGCGGCGGACTGCAAGGCATCGGTGGGAACAGTGTCGATGGTCGGGGCGAGCAGCGTCATGACGAAACACCAGGTCGGTACGGAACGACAAATCCCCGGAAGGCCGGGGAATGTCGGAATCAGGGGATGCGGGTCGGCATCGGTCTCAGAACAGCTCGACCGTACCGGCGCCCATGCCCTGCTGCGCCACCGGCTTGTGCGGCGGGCGTTCCCACTCCACGCGCATGTCGCGCAGGCGGTTGGACACCTTGGCCAGCGCGGCGACCAGATCGCTGTCGTACACGCCGCCATTGCGATGCAGCAGTTCCTGCAGCGCCACCGCCTCACGGTTGATCGCGGTGAGGCGATCGAGGTGGGTATGGATGCCGCTCAGCGTCTGCGTGGCGATGTCCTCGAACTGCAGGGCACGCACCGCTTCGGCCACGCTGCCATCGATGGAGCGTGCGCACTCGGAGATTTCGCGCATGCCATCGCCCAGCGAGGCGTTGATCTGGGCGACGTTCTCCAGCATGGCGGCCGATTCGTGGCGCGCCTCGCGGGAGCGGTCCATGTGGCGCGAGGCCAGCTGCGAGACCGTTTCACGCACCTTGGCGATCGATTCCTTGGAGCTGTGGGCCAGCTTGCGGATCTGCTCGTTGAAGGTGGTGGAGCGTTCGGACAGGTTGCGCACCTCGTCGGCGACCACTGCGAAGCCACGACCGGCTTCACCGGCACGTGCTGCTTCGATGGCGGCGTTCAGGGCCAGCAGGTTGGTCTGGTCGGCGATCGACTTGACGTCTTCCAGCAGCGCGAAGATGCCGTCCAGATGCTGGGCCATCTCATCGATGTGATGGACGGTGTTGGTGCTTTGGCCGCTCACCTGTTCCAGCGCTTCCACCAACTGCTCCATGCGGGAGCTGGCGTGCTGGGCGAAGCGGGCGACGTCGACGCCGGCACTGCCATCGTCGCCTGCGCGGTCGACGATGCGGGCCAGTGCCTGGCTCTGCTGGCGCGACTTGCGGTTCATCGCTTCGAAGCTGCCACCCAGGCCGGACACGGCCTGGCGGATCAGTTCGCGGGCACGCTCGACTTCCGAGCGCGAACCGTCGACTTCGTTGCTGACGAACGTGCGCAGTTCGTTGAGCAGTTGGTCCTGCTCGCGCAGGATGCGTGCCTGGTCCGGGTTAGGCCGGAACTGGGAGTACGTCACCCAGGCAGCAAAACCCAGCCAACTGAGGGTCATGGTCGCCAGGATCGCCCAGCGCACCGAAGCGGGCCAGTCGAATCCGACAGCGAAGGGAAACAGCAAGGTCAGAGCCAAAGGAGCGGCTAGACGGATGAGTGGACGTGAATACATGGGCGTTCTCGGCAGAGTCACGGTTGCTGTATCGGCACTCCCCCCGTGGTCTTTAGCGACGATCGCCATCTCGTCTCGCGCATGCCGCCGTCACTGGCAGGCGCTGGCGCCCGTTGCGGGCGCTTTCATCCGGTATTTCGGCGGCGCTTACCGCAGTGCGCGATCCACCGCTTCGCTCATCGCGCGCTTGGCAAACAGGAAATCCCATAGGCTGCCGCCCATCTGCCGCCACAGCACTGCCGAGCGCACCGCTGCCAGCAACAGCGCGCGAATCTCCGCCACCACGCCGGCCTGGCCCAGGTAATGCGGGTTGCCCTGCACCATGACCTTGGGGCGCAGGTGGCTGATGGTCTGCGCATAGAGCCCGCCCAGCGAGCTCAACACATCCGGATGCGCGCTGTCGCCCAGGCTGTGTGCCTGACGCGCCGCTGCATCGATTCCGCTGGAGACCGTGGCCACGGTCGCGTTGTCGCGCACAAAGCGGCGCTCCAGTTGCAGCACCGCCAGCGCCAGCCGCGGCAACACCTCGTCCTGGCCCTGGTTGCGAAAGTAGTTGTGCAGCAGGCGCAGGCCGGGCGCCAGGGCCGCCGTCGAGCCGTACACCGCCTCCGGGGAGGCCGCATCCACCCGGAATACGCTGTCGACGGCGGTGCGCACCGTGGCCGCCTCCGAATGCCCGGTTTCGGCGATCCGCCGCACCTGCTGCAGGGCCTGGGCAACGCCGGCCAGCGCCAGCACACGGTGATCCATGGAAACACTCATCAAGCCACACCCTCGGGGGAAGAAGAAGATCCTGCCAATTGACGCTCCAGCGGCGCATCGGTGGCGGCAATGACCGCGCCGCCAAGGCATTCCTCGCCGTCGTACAGCACCAGCGACTGCCCGGGCGTTACCGCCCGCTGCGGCTGCTCGAAGCGCACCTGCACGCTGCCGTCGTCGCACACCTCCACCGTGCACGGCGCGTCCGGCTGCCGGTAACGCGTCTGCGCGGTGCAGCTGAAGTTGCGTGCCGGCGGCGCACCGGTGACCCAATGGGCCAGCTCGGACTGCAGCCAGCGCGACTGCAGCAGTGGGCTGTCGCGATCCTGGTCCACGTACAGCACGTTGCTGGCCACATCCTTGCCGACCACGTACCACGGCGCCGCCGCGCGGCCGCGCACCCCGCCGATGTTCAGGCCTTCGCGCTGGCCCAGAGTGAAATAGAACACGCCGGGGTGCTCGCCAATGCGCTGCCCCTGCGGGTCGCGGATCTCGCCGGTGCGCGCGGGCAGGTAGCGGCCCAGGAACTCGCGGAAGTCGCGCTCGCCGATGAAGCAGATCCCGGTGGAATCCTTCTTGGCATGGGTCGGCAGGCCGGCGTCCAGGGCGATGCGACGCAGCGTGCTTTTCTCCAGCTCGCCGATCGGGAACAAGGTGGCGGCCAGCTGGGTCTGCCCCAGCTGGTGCAGGAAATAGCTCTGGTCCTTGCCCCGGTCGGCACCGCGCAGCAGCCGCCAGCGCCCGCCGCTGTAAGCAACCCGGGCGTAATGCCCGGTGGCGATACGCTCGGCGCCCAGCGCCTGCGCAGCGTCCAGGAAATGCTTGAACTTGACCTCGCGGTTGCACAGCACGTCAGGATTCGGGGTGCGCCCGGCCGCGTATTCGGCCAGGAAGTGTTCGAACACGCCGCTCCAGTATTCGCCGGAGAAATCACGGAAATGGAAGGGGATGCCCAGCATCCCGCAGACCGCGACCGCGTCGCGGCGGTCGTCTTCGGCGCGGCAATCGCCGCTGCCGTCGTCGGCCCAGTTCTGCATGAACAGCCCGGCGATCGACTCGCCCTGTTGCGCCAGCTGCCAGGCCGCCACCGACGAATCCACCCCGCCGGACACACCGACCACGATGCGTGGCGTGCTCATGCGACGTGCCGCACCAGTGTCAAGGGGTGCCGTTGCCCGGACAGGTAGTCGGCCACCACCTCCCACACCAGGGGGCTGCGCCAGCGCTCGCTGGCGCCGCGCAATTCCTCCGGTGTCATCCACAGTGCCCGCACCACGCCGGTATCCAGGCTGCGCTCGGGATGGTGGGTGAGCGCTTCGGCCACGAAGGCAAAGCGCAGATAACACTGGCCGGTCGGCGCCAGCCATTGATAGGTGCCGATGAAATGGGTCGGCCGCACGTCCCAGCCGGTCTCTTCCAGGGTTTCGCGCACAGCGGCGTCGAGCAGGCTTTCATCCGGCTCCAGATGCCCGGCCGGCTGGTTCAGCAGCAGGCGGCCGCCGATGCGCTCTTCGACCTGCAGCAAGCGTCCGTCGCGCACCACCACGGTGGCCACCGTGACATCCGGATGCCAGCGCTGTTCCTGCGCGCTCATGGGCAGACTCCGGTGCGCGGCAGCGCATCGTCCGGCACTGCGGCAGGACGGCAGCCGGACGGGCGGCGCAGGGCGGGGCGAGGCGTGCAGCGACGCGTGTCGGCGGTCGTCGACGGCGCCAGGGCCGGCGCGGTCAGGGAATCGGTCATCAAGGGCAAGCCATGGAATCAGAGACAAATTGTGCGGGCCGCGGCGCAAATCGTCCAATGCGCGCGGCGATGAACCGTATAATGACCGGATGCCTCGGAAGACCTCCCACGAACACGATCACGGCCTCACGGTCGAAGCCAGCAAGCCTGAGGTAGCGCCACCGCCGCGCTACCAGGTGTTGCTACTGAACGACGACTACACCCCGATGGACTTCGTGGTGACCGTCCTGCAGCAGTTTTTCAACCTGGATCTGGAGCGCGCCACCCAGGTCATGTTGCACGTCCACACCCGCGGGCGCGGCGTTTGCGGGGTCTACAGCCGCGAAGTCGCCGAGTCCAAGGTTGCGCAGGTCAACGAGTTTTCGCGCATGAACCAGCATCCGCTGCTGTGCACGATGGAACAGAGCTGACACCGTTATTGGATCATTCCAGCAGCGCAACAGTGTGACTGCAATCGCGTGCTAACGCCGTCTGAACATACCTATTCGATAGGGTTGTGGAAAATCCCGACAAAAGCCGCATATTGTTGGCAACAGCCGTTCGGAGTTACCAATGTTCAGCAAAGACCTAGAGCAAACCATCGGCCAGTGCTACAAGCGAGCACGCGAGGCGCGTCATGAGTTCATGACCGTCGAGCACCTGCTGCTCTCGCTGCTGGACAATCCCTCCGCACAGGCCGTGCTCAAGGCCTGCGGTGCGGATCAGCTGCGCCTGCACAACGACCTGGAACAGGCCATTGAGGCCTCGGTGTCGCGTCTGGCCGAAGACGACGGCCGCGACACCCAGCCGACCCTGGGCTTCCAGCGCGTGCTGCAGCGCGCGGTCTACCACGTGCAGTCCTCTGGCAAGAAGGAAGTCACCGGCGCCAACGTGCTGGTCGCCATCTTCGGCGAGAAGGACTCGCACGCGGTCTATTTCCTGAACCAGCAGGACATCACCCGGCTGGATATCGTCAACTACCTGTCCCATGGCATCGCCAAGCTGGGCGAAGACGGCGAGCAGCCCTCCGCGTCCGACGGCGAGCCCAAGAGCGAGGGTGGGGAGGGTGAAGGCAAGGGCGATGCGCTGGCCGAGTACGCCACCAACCTCAACGAGCAGGCGCGCAACGGCAAGATCGACCCGCTGGTGGGGCGTGCCGACGAAATCGAGCGCACCATCCAGGTGCTGTGCCGCCGCCGCAAGAACAACCCGCTGTACGTGGGCGAGGCCGGCGTGGGCAAGACCGCAATCGCCGAGGGCCTGGCCAAGCGCATCGTCGACAACGACGTGCCGGAAGTGCTGGCCGATGCGGTGATCTTCTCGCTCGACCTGGGCGCGCTCGTGGCCGGCACCAAATACCGTGGCGACTTCGAAAAGCGGCTCAAGGGAGTCCTTGCGGCTCTGAAGAAAGTGCCCAACGCGGTGCTGTTTATCGATGAGATCCACACCATCATCGGTGCGGGTTCTGCGTCTGGCGGCACCATGGATGCGTCCAATCTGATCAAGCCGGCACTGTCCTCGGGCGAGCTGCGCTGCATTGGCTCGACCACCTTCCAGGAATACCGCGGCATCTTCGAAAAGGACCGCGCCCTGGCGCGCCGCTTCCAGAAGATCGACATCGTCGAACCGACTGTCGGCGAGACCTTCGAGATCCTGCAGGGCCTCAAGCCCAAGTATGAAGCGCACCACGGCGTGACCTATGCCGACGATGCGCTGCAGGCGGCGGTGGATCTGTCAGTCAAGCACATTGGCGACCGCCTGTTGCCGGACAAGGCCATCGATGTGATGGACGAGGCCGGCGCGCGTCAGCGTTTGCTGCCCGACGGCGTGCGCAAGGAACTGATCGACATCGAGGAAATCGAAACCATCGTCGCCAAGATGGCGCGCATTCCGGCCAAGCAGGTCAGCGCGACCGACAAGGACGTGCTACAGCATCTGGAACGCAATCTCAAGATGGTGATCTTCGGGCAGAACCCGGCGATCGAGACACTAGCCGGCTCCATCAAGCTGGCACGCTCCGGCCTGGCCAACCCGGAAAAGCCGATCGGCAACTTCCTGTTCGCCGGCCCGACCGGCGTGGGCAAGACCGAGGTCACCAAGCAGCTTGCGCTGCAGTTGGGGATCGAGCTGGTGCGCTTCGACATGTCCGAATACATGGAGGCGCATTCGATCAGCCGCCTGATCGGCGCGCCTCCGGGCTATGTGGGTTTCGATCAGGGTGGCCTGCTGACCGAGAAGATCGTCAAGACGCCGCACTGCGTGCTGCTGCTAGACGAGGTAGAAAAGGCGCATCCGGACATCTTCAACATCCTGTTGCAGGTCATGGACCGCGGCATCCTGACCGACACCAACGGGCGCGAGGCGAACTTCAAGAACGTGATCCTGGTGATGACCACCAATGCCGGTGCCACCCAGGCGTCGCGGCGGTCGATCGGCTTCACCAAGCAGGATCATTCCACCGATGCGATGGAGTCGATCCGTCGCGGGTTCACCCCGGAGTTCCGTAACCGCCTGGATGCCATCGTGCAGTTCCAGCCGCTGGGCTTCGACCACATCCTGCGCGTGGTGGACAAGTTCATCATCGAGCTGGAAATGCTGCTGCAGGAAAAGCATGTCTCGCTGTCGGCCACCCCGACCGCCCGCGACTGGCTGGCCCAGCATGGCTTCGATCCGCTGATGGGCGCACGCCCGATGTCGCGCGTGATCCAGGAGAAGATCAAGCGCCCGCTCGCCGACGAGCTGCTGTTCGGCAAGCTGGTGGAAGGCGGTCGCGTCAACATCGACGTCAAGGATGGCGAGCTGGTGGTGGAGGCGCATCCGGAGCCGGAGCGCTTGCTACCTGCCACGGTCGACTGATCGCAACCCTGATCAATAAAAAGCCGCTCTTGTGAGCGGCTTTTTTGTGCCTGTTGATCTGTGTAGCAACCATCAGCGGCCAAAGCTTGGGGTCTTATCTGAAAAGTCCGGGCGCCTCTCTGACGTGCAATGCGCCCCGATCTTGTGTCGGCGGGTTGGACGTGCGGCGACCTGGATGTCGGCAGGTGTAGGGAGCGCCCTGTCACTGGCGTCGCAGCGGCGGCTTGCCATTCTGCGCGCTCGCCGACATCGATTCGGCCCCTCCTCGGAGCTGCACGGCACACTGCTGCCTACCGACGCTCTACCGCTCACGAGGTGACCAGCAAAACTTTAAGTCCCGCAGTCGATGCGAAGCTCCGAATTACAGGCACGACAAAAAGCGGCCATCGGCCGCCTCGCGTCTCAGCACCAAAACCGCTTACTTCATGCGGTAGGTAATACGGCCCTTGGTGAGGTCGTACGGCGTCATCTCGACCTTGACCCGGTCGCCGGTCAGGATGCGGATGTAGTTCTTGCGCATGCGGCCGGAGATGTGGGCGATGATCTCGTGCCCGTTTTCCAGCTTGACCCGGAACGTGGTGTTGGGGAGCGTCTCGCTGACGCTGCCTTCGAATTCAATGGAGTCGTCTTTCGACATGTAATCCTGTGCAATCACGGCTGGCCCGACAGGGCCGTAAGGGACGGCATTTTACGCCCCATCTCCCCGTGGTGCAAATTTTATGTTAAGCGAGCCTCACACAACTCGCGCGCCAGCCGCTCGCCGTAGCGCGCGGACCAGCTGCCTGCCGGCTCCGGCTGCGCCACCTGCTGCTTTACGTGCTGCAGAAAGTCAGTCCGCGGCAGCCGTTCTGCCCCCAGGCTCAGCAGGTGGGGATTCTCCACCTGCGCATCGAGCAGCGGCCATCCGCGCGCATGCAGGTCGGCAACCAGGGCGGCTAGCGCCACCTTGGAGCCGCCACTACGCGCACTGAACATGCTTTCGCCGAAGAACATCCGGCCGATCGCCACCCCGTAGATGCCGCCTACCAAATGTGCGCCGTCGAAGACCTCCATCGAATGCGCATGGCCGAGGTGGTGCAGCCCGATGTACGCCTGCTGCATGGGGCGGGTGATCCAGGTGCCATCCTGGCCTGTGCGCGGAATCGCGGCACAGGCCGCGATGACGTGTTCGAACGCCGTATCGGCGCGCACGGTCCAGGTGCTGGTGCGCAGTTGACGCCTGAAACGCGAGGACAGGCGCACGCCGTCGGTGCGGAACACCATGCGCGGGTCCGGGCTCCACCACAGCAGCGGCTGGCCATCGGAGAACCACGGGAACACGCCATGCGCATAGGCATTGAGCAGGCGCGGCACCGACAGGTCGCCGCCGATCGCCAGCAGGCCATCCGGTTCGCGCAATGCCTGCTCGGCAGGCGGAAACGGCGCGATGGGATCGTCGGAAAGCAGGAAGGGAAGGGCGCGCGACATCCGGCGAGTTTAGAGCGGCAACCAGAACCTGGCGAGCAGTCGTCGGGTGAGGGTGGATGACGCGCTCAGCCCCTGAGTTTGCGCCTGGTGCATGCCGCGTCCGAACATCGGTGACGCCCGCCTGGTGGCTGCGCAGCAGCTTTGCTGGCCGCTCTTAACCCGCCTTGCGCCCACCTCGGGCGGATGGATCAGCGGATTGCCCGCTGGGGTCGGCGCACTGGCTCAGTCGCGGAACGGACTGTGCTCGGCCAGTTCGAGGGCATGGTGGGCAACCGCCACGCGCTCGTCCGCGCACCATTGCGCCAGCGGCTCGCGAAAGCCGGGGTCGGCGATCCAGTGGCGGCTGCGTACCAGCGTCGGCAGGAAGCCGCGCGCAATCTTGTGCTGGCCTTGCGCGCCGGGCTCGAAGCGGGTCAGGCCTTCGCGCAGGCAGTATTCCAGGCCCTGGTAGTAGCAGGTTTCAAAGTGCAGGCCGGGCAGGGCGTCGCCGCCCCAATAACGCCCGTACAAGGTGTCGTGGCCGCGCAGGCACAGCGCGCCGGCGATCGGGCGGCCGTCGAGATCGGCCAGGAACATCACCAGCTGGCGCGGCATGGCCGTTGCCAGGTGCTGCAAAAACTGCGGCGTGAGTGCGGGTGAATTGCCGTACTCGTTGAAGGTCTTCAGATAGAAGCCATACATCGCGGCCAGATCGTCCTGGCTGGCGTCGTGGCCGTGGACCACGCGCATGCGGATACCGGCGCGCTGCACCTTGGTCCGCTCCTGGCGGATGTTCTTGCGCCGCTTGTGGTCCATGGCGCCGAGGAATGCCTCGAAGTCCGTCCAGCCGGCGCTGTTGTGCCAGTGGTACTGCAGGTCGTTGCGTTCCAGCCAGTCGCAGTCAAAGGCGGTGTCTTCGTCTGCCCGGTGGAAATTCACATGCGCCGACGACAGGCCGCTGCGCTCGACCAGCTCGCGCATCGCTTCCAGCAGGTGCGGCCGCCCCTTGGGTGCGCCCAGCAGGCGCGGGCCGGTCACCGGCGAGTAGGGCACCCCGCACAGCCACTTGGGGAAATACTCCTGCCCGTAACGCGCGTACGCATGCGCCCAGGCGTGGTCGAACACGAATTCGCCGTGCGAATTGTTCTTCAGGTAGCCCGGCGCGGCGGCGATCAGCGTGTCGCCCTCCCACAGGGTCAGATGCAGCGGGTTCCAGCCCCAGTCCGGGCGCAGGCAACCCTCGCGTTCGAGGCCTTGCAGAAATGCGTAGCTGACAAAAGGATGCGTGCCATCGTGCAGCGCATCCCAGGCGCCAGCCGGAAGTTCACCTAGCTGGCGGTACCAGCGGGCCGTCACGCTCATGCGCGCGGCCCGTTGGCGCTGCCGTCCGCGCGGCGCGGCCGGCAATCAGGCGCCATCTCAGGCGCTCTTGTCGAGGTAACGCTCGGCATCCAGCGCCGCCATGCAGCCGAAGCCGGCCGAGGTGATGGCCTGGCGGTAGTGCTGGTCGGCCACGTCGCCGGCTGCGAAGACGCCGGCCACCGAGGTTTCGGTCGCTGCGCCGTTCAGGCCGGAGCGGATTTCCAGGTAGCCGTTGTTCATCGCCAGCTGGCCGTCGAACAACTGGGTGTTGGGGTGGTGGCCGATGGCGACGAAGAAACCGTGCGCGTCGATGTCGCGGGTGCTGCCGTCGAGGGTGGACTTGACCCGCACGCCGGTCACGCCTGCATCGTTGCCCAGCACTTCGTCCACTGCGTGGTGCCAGACGGTTTCGATCTTGCCGGCGGCGACCTTGGCGAACAGTTTGTCCTGCATGATCTTTTCCGCACGCAGGGTGTCGCGGCGGTGCACCAGGTAGACCTTGCGCGCGATGTTGGACAGGTACAGCGCTTCTTCGACCGCGGTGTTGCCGCCACCGACCACCACCACGTCCTGGTCCTTGTAGAAAAATCCGTCGCAGGTGGCGCAGGCAGAAACGCCGCGCCCCTTGAAAGCTTCTTCGGTGGGAATGCCAAGGTACTTGGCGGTGGCACCGGTGGCGATGATCAGCGCGTCGCAGGTGTACTCGGCGCCATCGCCGGTCAGCCGGAACGGGCGCTGCGACAGGTCGGCGGTATGGATGTGGTCGAAGATGACTTCGGTGTCGAAGCGCTCGGCGTGCGCCTGCATGCGATTCATCAGGTCCGGGCCCATCAGGCCGTGGGGGTCGCCCGGCCAATTGTCCACCTCGGTGGTGGTCATCAGCTGGCCGCCCTGCTGCAGGCCGGTGATGACCACCGGCTTGAGGTTGGCGCGTGCGGCATAGACCGCGGCGGTCCAGCCGGCCGGGCCGGAGCCCAGGATCAGCAGGCGGGAATGCTTGGCGGGACTGGAGGAAGAGGCGCTCATGTATACTCGCGATCTAGGAATTGGTGGGATGGCGCCGGCAAAAATGGCGCCCCCGTGGCGGCATAGAGTGGCGGTCCCCACCCGGTGAATCAAGGCGGCGCGATGGAACTGCTTGAACCGCAGATGGCATGGTCCACCCACGTTGCATGTCCGACGCCGCCTTGTGCGGCGTTTTTCGTTGATTGCCGCGTGCCGCGACAGCCGGCGCTTGCTCGGCTACTGTAACCGCAGCCGCAGTCGTTTATTATCAACCACTAACAGCATTTTTCTAAGGTCTGGCTACAGGTGGCAAAGCAGGTTCCCGAACGCAGCAGCAAGCCCGCAGAGGGCAGGGCGTCGTCGCGCAAGACGGCGGTGGCGGACAATCCGCGCCGACAGAAGCTGTGGCGTGATCTGGCATTGATCGCAGTGGCGCCGCTGCTGCTGTATCTGCTGGCCAGCCTGTTCACCTATTCGGCCACCGATCCAGGGTGGTCGCGCACCGGCAACCTGGTCGCGCCGATCCACAACATGGGCGGCCGGTTCGGTGCCATGGCCGCTGACGTGTTGCTGCAGTTATTTGGCTACGTGGCCTTCCTGTTGCCGGTGATCCTGGGGGCGGTGGCCTGGATCGCGCTGATCGGCGAGCGCGAGGAGCAGAGCCAGAGCGATCTCGGGCCGGCGCTGCGGTTGGTTGGCATGGTCGGCTTTCTGATCTCGTCGACCGGGTTCCTGCATCTGCGCCTGTTCCAGGGCGAGGTGGCGGAGGCCGGCGGCATTCTCGGCAAGCTGGTCAGCGGCTCGCTCAGCTCCGGCTTCGGCGCGCTGGGCGCCAACCTGTTCGTGGTGGTGTTGTTGCTGGTGTCGATCACGCTGGCCACCGGGCTGTCGTGGTTCGCGGTGATGGAGCGGATCGGCAAGTGGGTGCTGGCGCTGGGGCCGCTGATGCAGCGCAAGACCCACCAGGCCAGCGAGTGGCAGCAGACCCGGGTGATGCGTGAAGAGCGCGAGGAGGTGCGCAAGGTCGATGCGGTCAAGCAGGCCAAGCGCGAGCCGGTCAAGATCGAGCCGCCGCCGGCACCGGTGGTGGAAAAGAGCGAGCGCGCCAAGCGCGATACCCAGATCCCGATGTTCCAGGGCGTGAGCACCGACGGCTCCGACCTGCCGCCGCTGGCCCTGCTGGACGACCCCAAGCCGCAGGCCAAGGGCTATTCGGAAGAGACGCTGGAGACGCTGTCGCGGCAGATCGAGTTCAAGCTCAAGGATTTCCGCATCGAGGCGCAGGTGGTCGGGGCCTATCCGGGCCCGGTGATCACCCGCTTCGAGATCGAGCCGGCACCGGGCATCAAGGTCAGCCAGATCAGCTCGCTGGACAAGGACATCGCGCGCGGGCTGTCGGTCAAGTCAGTGCGCGTGGTCGACGTGATCCCGGGCAAGTCGGTGATCGGCCTGGAGATCCCCAACGTCAGCCGCGAGATGATCTTCCTGTCCGAGCTGCTGCGCTCCAAGGAATACGACAAGTCGGCCAGCCCGCTGACCCTGGCCCTGGGCAAGGACATCGCCGGGCGCCCGACGGTGGCCGACCTGGCGCGCATGCCGCACTTGCTGGTGGCCGGTACCACCGGCTCGGGCAAGTCGGTGGCGGTCAACGCGATGGTACTGAGCCTGCTGTTCAAGGCCTCGCACAAGGAACTGCGCATGCTGATGATCGACCCGAAGATGCTCGAATTGAGCGTCTATCAGGGCATCCCGCATCTGCTGGCGCCGGTGGTCACCGACATGAAGGAGGCCGCCAACGGCCTGCGTTGGTGCGTGGCCGAGATGGAGCGCCGCTACAAGCTGATGAGCGCGGTGGGCGTGCGCAACCTGGCCGGCTTCAACAAGAAGATCAAGGACGCCATCGACGCCGGCCAGCCGATGATGGACCCGTTGTTCAAGCCCAACCCCGAGCTGGGTGAGGCGCCGCGGCCGCTGGAGACGCTGCCGTTCATCGTGATCTTCATCGACGAATTCGCCGACATGATGATGATCGTCGGCAAGAAGGTCGAAGAACTGATTGCACGCCTGGCACAGAAGGCGCGTGCGGCCGGCATCCATCTGATCCTGGCCACGCAGCGGCCGTCGGTGGATGTGATCACCGGCCTGATCAAGGCCAATATCCCCACCCGCGTCGCGTTCCAGGTCAGCTCCAAGATCGACTCGCGCACCATCCTGGACCAGTCCGGTGCCGAAGCGTTGCTGGGCAACGGCGACATGCTGTATCTGCCGCCGGGCACCGCGCTGCCGGACCGCGTGCATGGTGCGTTCGTCAGCGACGAAGAAGTGCATCGGGTGGTCGAGCACCTCAAGGCCAGTGGGCCGGTGTCCTATGTCGAAGGCGTGCTGGACGAAGTGCAGACCATGGGCGATGGCACCGTGGTGGGCGCAACCGGACTGCCGGAAAGCAGTGGCGGTGGCGGCGACGAGTCCGACCCCTTGTACGACGAAGCGTTGCGCATTGTCACCGAAACCCGGCGCGCCTCGATCTCCGGCGTGCAGCGCCGCTTGAAGATCGGCTACAACCGCGCCGCGCGCCTGATCGAAGCGATGGAGGCGGCCGGCGTGGTCAGCCCGCCCGAGCACAACGGCGACCGCAGCGTGCTGGCACCGCCGCCGCCGAAGTAGCGCGGTCACTGCCGCCCAGCGGGGCGCCGGTGCGGGTGTGGCGGGACGAACGTGGCGGGAGTACGGGCCGCAGGCTTCAGTCGCGTGGTGCGTAGTGCGTGCTGGAGCACTTCAGCGCGTCGCCCGTCGCCGGGTGCCGCCAGCACGCCCCCCGCGCCGGGTTGCCGGCAGGGGCATGCGCAGCGATGCGGCAGAGTTGGAAGTCCATGCCTGTCATTGCCGGGCACAACGGCTACCCTGTGCAGTACGCGCCACCTTGGCCTGTCGTGATCGAGACCCATGCTGCATCGTCCCTTGCTGTTGCTCGTGCTGTTGTTCTCCGCGCCGCTGCTGGCCCAGGCCCAGCAGCAGGCCACGCCTGCCCCGGCGGCCGCTCGCGCCCAGGCTGACACCAACTACAGCTTCGTGCGCTATCGCGCCGACTACGAGGTGCGCGCCGACGCCAGCAGCGTGGAGACCGACGAATACGAGATCCTGCTCAAGACCAAATCGGCGGTGGAGCAGTTCAGCCAGGTGCGCCTGAGCTATAGCGAGAAGATGGAAACGCTCGAGGTGCTTCAGGCCTACACCGTCACCGCCGAGGGCCTGCGCCAGGACGTGGCCAGCGACAAGATCTATACCCAGGAAAGCTACTCCAGCGCCTCGGCGGCGATGTACGCCGACCGCAAGGTCAAGGTGGTGGTGTTCCCGAACCTGGCCCCGGGGGCGCGCATCGTCTACCGGGTGCGGCGGGCGCAGAACACCCCGTATTTCCCTGGGTATTTCAGCTTGTGGGAGACCTTCAGCGTCTTTGCGCAGTACGACGATGCGGTAGTTACGCTGGTGGCGCCGAAGTCGTTGCCGATGCATCTGTCGGTGCGGGGGCTGCAGGGCGGTACCAAGCCGGTGGTGCGCGGTGATCAGGCGCGCTGGGAATGGCGGTACCAGCGCACCGCGCCGATGAAGAACCAGAACTGGAGCGCGGCGAGCTGGGAGTTCAGCCCCACCTTGATGGCCAGCACCTTCGATAGCTGGTCACAGATGGGCCTGGCGTATCACGTCAAGGGCGGGCGCGCCGCAGCAGTCACCCCGGCGATCCAGGCACTGGCCGATCAGGTTACCAAGGGCATCGACGAGCCGCGTGCACAGGCGGCCGCCCTGTACGAATGGGTGGCGCGCAATATCCGCTACGTGGCGGTGTACCTGGGCAATGGCGGGCTGGAGCCCAACAGCGCCGACAGCATCCTGGCCAACCACTATGGCGACTGCAAGGACCATACGGTGATCCTGGAGGCGTTACTGGCGGCCAAGGGCATCGCCAGCACGCCGGTCCTGATCGGTGCCGAGGGCGGGCCGACATTGCCGGCGATCCCGGTGCTGGGGCGTTTCAATCACGCCATCACCTATATCCCGGCCTTCGATCTGTACGTCGATTCCACCAACCCGTATGCGCGCTTCGGCCAGCTACCGGCCGGCGATCTGGGCGCGCCGGTAGTGCATACACGCGACGGCAAGCTCACCCACACGCCGCCGAACGACCGCAAGGTCAATCGCTACGTTGCGCGGACCGAATACCGCTTCACCCCGCAAGGTGGGCTGCAGGGGTTGACCACGCTGGATAGCGGGCAGACCGGCGAAGTGGGGTTGCGGGCGATGTTCGTGCAGCTCAATGCGCAGAACCGCAGCCGCATCGAGGAATCGATCATCGCCCAGTCCGGCTTCGTCGGCACCGGCGATCTGCTGATCCAGGGCGATCCGCTGGATCTGGATACGCCGTTCAACTATCGCTACAGCTTCCAGGCCAGTGACGCAGTGGACTTTTCGGTGGTCGGCGGCATGACCTTGCCGGACATGCCTGGCGCCGAATCCACGCGCGCGGTCTATACGACCACCTCGGCCGAAGACAATCTGACCCCGTTCTACTGCAACGACAGCGTGCGCGAGGAAACCTACGTGGTGACCTTGCCCGACACCGTGCCTATCATCGCCATCCCGCGCAGCAGCCGGTTCCGCAATGCGGCCGGCGAATATGCGGTGGAATGGACGCGGCAGGGGCAGACCGTCACCGCCGTCCACCGGCTGCAGCGCGCTGCCGTGCGGGGGCCGCAGGCCTTGTGCCAGCCGCAGGATTACCGCGCGTTTCGCGAGCTCTACCAGCAGGTGCGGCGGGGCTTCCGCGGTCAGATCGTGTATGGCGACCTGAGCAAGGTGCAGACTGCGCAGTGAGCGCGCAGCACGGGCGCGCGCCTCACATGAACGCATGGACGCGATGGCGCTCGCCCATTCATCTATGAAGCTTCAGAATTGGCGTACTCCTTTCTGGAAGACCGCGATGCATCGCCAGCTCCGTTATGCCGTCCTTGCCACCGCCCTGTTCGCCAGTACCGCCTTTGCCGGTGCGCGTCAGGAGCTGGATACCTTTACCCGTGGCCTGAAAGGCCTGGACGGGCAGTTCAGCCAGCAGGTCAGCGATGCCAACGGCCGGGTCAAGGAACGCTCCAGCGGACGGGTGGCGTTGTCGGCGCCACGCCAGTTTCGCTGGGAGTACGCCAAGCCCTACAAGCAGCTGATTGTGGCTGACGGCAAGAAGGTCTGGGTGTTCGACCCGGATCTGGAGCAGGTGACCGTACGTGCGCAGGGCAGCGAAGAGCAGAACAGCCCGCTGGTCGCCCTGATCGACCCGGCGCGCCTGGACAAGCAGTACGACGTCAGTGAAGAGGCCGCACCACGCGATGGGTTGCAGTGGCTGTCGCTGACGCCCAAGGTCGACACCGAGGCGAGCTTTCAGATGGCCTCGCTGGGATTCGGCAAGGACGGCCTGGCGAAGATGGAGGTGGTCGATGCCGTAGGGCAGCGCACGGCCATCAGCTTCAGCGGCTGGAAGCGCAATCCTGCATTCGCCGCAGACACCTTCCGGTACACGCCGGCCAAGGGCGTGGATGTGGTGGGCGACGCGCAATAAGAGCGGCGAACAGCATCTCGCGCGCAGCCGTCAGACGGGTGTGGACGACGCGCTCGGAACCGGCATGAGCGAGTGGTCCATGCCGACTACGACCGCCGGCCGTGGCCGCCTGGCGGGGCGCGCATTCGCTTTGTGCTGGTCCCGGTCCTGAGGTGGTTGGCGGCGGCCAGGTCCTGTCGCCACGCCGTGGCTTGCGAGCGGCTTGCGGTGCTGACGTGCAGGGTGTTTCAGCATCGCGTGCATGAGCCGTACCTGCGAGCCCCGCCTGAGGCGCCTTCCGCAACGCCGGTGTCGTGCTCATGCGACGTTGTTCGGTTCAGTCACTGCCGTGTTTCCTTGCTCCGGTGATCACACGTCATCGCCTGGCTTGGCCGCCGTCTGCAGCAAGCGATGCTGTGCCGCTGCAGGGCGCTAACGCAACGGCACGGTAGAATGCGGCGTGGCCCGATCCAGATCTTCCATCGACAGCACCGCCGATCTGCTCAGCGTGGATGCCGATCACCTGCGCCCGTTGGCCGAGCGTATGCGTCCGCGTACGCTTGACGAAATGGTGGGGCAAAAACGCCTGCTGACGCCCGATAGCGCGCTGCGTCGCGCGGTGGAATCCGGTCGCGTGCATTCGATGATCCTGTGGGGCCCGCCCGGATGCGGCAAGACCACGCTCGCTTTGCTGCTGGCGCACTACGCGGATGCCGAATTCAAGGCGATTTCCGCAGTGTTGTCGGGGCTGCCCGACGTGCGCCAGGTGCTGGCCGAAGCCGCGCAGCGGTTCGCCAGCGGCCGGCGCACGGTGTTGTTTGTCGATGAGGTGCATCGTTTCAACAAGGCGCAACAGGATGCGTTTTTGCCGCATATCGAGCGCGGCACCATCCTGTTCGTCGGCGCGACTACCGAGAATCCTTCGTTCGAATTGAACTCCGCGTTGCTGTCGCGCTGCCGCGTGCACGTGCTGGAATCGGTGTCGCCGCAGGATATCGTCGAAGCGCTGCAGCGCGCCTTGCACGATCCTGAGCGCGGATTGGGGCAGGAAAGCATCCAGGTTTCGGACGCGTCCTTGCTGGAGATCGCCAGTGCCGCCGACGGCGATGTGCGCCGCGCATTGACGCTGCTGGAGATCGCCGCCGAGCTTGCCGCGGGCGAGGGTGGGGAGATCACACCGCAAACCCTGTTGCAGGTACTGGCCGATCGCACCCGCCGTTTCGACAAGAACGGTGAGCAGTTCTATGACCAGATATCGGCCTTGCACAAGTCCGTGCGCAGCTCCAATCCCGATGCGGCGCTGTACTGGCTCACCCGTATGCTCGACGGTGGATGCGATCCGGCCTATCTGGCGCGGCGGCTGACCCGCATGGCGATCGAGGACATCGGCCTGGCCGATCCTCGCGCGCAAAGCATGGCGCTGGAGGCCTGGGACATCTACGAGCGTCTGGGCAGTCCGGAAGGCGAGCTGGCCTTTGCACAGTTGGTGCTGTACCTGGCCAGCACCGCCAAATCGAACGCCGGCTATGCCGCCTTCAATCAGGCCAAGGCGGACGTGCGCGCTACCGGTACCCAGGAAGTTCCACTGCACTTGCGCAACGCGCCGACCAAGCTGATGAAGACGCTCGGCTACGGCCAGGATTACCAGTACGACCATGACGCCGAAGGCGGTATCGCGCTGGACCAGACCGGCTTTCCGGACGCAATGGGCGAGCACGTCTATTACAACCCGGTGCCGCGCGGGCTGGAGATCAAGCTCAAGGAAAAGCTCGACCGCTTGCGCGATGCGCGAGCACAGGCGCGGGCTGACAAGGCGCGCAAGCCCACCGCATAATCGCTGGGGCCGGGGGTGGCCTTGCTTCTTGAGCTGCGCGCACGCGTACGCTGCTGATGCGTGTCACTGCCACGCCGTGCCGGCAGTTGCGTGCTCCAACTGCATTTTTCGACCGAGGATGATGATGCCGATGCTGCAGGCCACTGTTTCAAACACCCCGTCGGCCGGTTGCGGAGCGCACGCATGAACGCCCCGGTGTGGTGGCAGCAATTGCTGCTGGCGATGGCCGGCGGTGCGCTCGGCTCCGGCCTGCGCTTTGCGATTGGTGCATCGCTGCTGCAGCGCTTCGGCGCCGGGTTTCCGTGGGGAACCTTGACCGTGAACCTGGTTGGCTCATTCGTTGCTGGCGTGCTGCTGGTGTGGCTGGAGGCGCGGGGCCCGTCGAGCTGGCCACTGCGTTCGCTGCTGATTGTCGGCGTGGTCGGCGGGCTGACCACGTTCTCGTCGTTGATGATGGAATGCCTGGTCTTTGCGCGCAGCGAGCGCACCACGATGATCGGCATCTATCTGGCGGTAACGCTGGTGGCCGGGCTGGCATTGGTGTTTGCCGGTGCACGCGCCGGGCAATGGCTGGTTGCCCGCTAGGCGGCCGCCACTGGTGTCTTCGCGACAAGAGCGCGAGGTCACGCTGCGTGTAGCAGTGGTTTGCGGTGGCGGGCCGTGTGTCGCGTGTCCCCGGCATTCCTCGTGTCAGCGCAACAACGTAGAAGGGCTAGCAGAACGTGGCGAGCGATCGTCAGGTGGGTGCTGACGGCGCGGAGGAACCGGAGGTGTACGCGTGGTACACGAAGACTCCGAGTGCCGGCCGCGCCCGCCCGGCGCTGAGCGCGGGAGTTTTGGTTGCTGCTCTCATGGCGACAAGGCGATCTGAGTGGACGTCTGAAATGGCAGTAGGTTGATAAGCCATCGCCAGCGTGCAATCGGCACTCTGGGTTGAAACGCAGGAGGGTTTTTGTCGGTGCTGCGCGAGGCGAGCGTTCGTCGGTGGCATGCAGAGCGAACGAAGGCGTGCTTGCGCACGCCTTCGTTGACCGGCTGATCGGCGGGACGAGAGCGGCGCGACCGCCGATCCCGCAATGCCGGGCTCAGTGCCTTACAGTGCTTCGATGATGCCGGCCGCGCCCATGCCGGTACCGATGCACATGGTGACCATGCCGTACTTCTGCTGGCGGCGGCGCAGGCCGTGCACCAGGGTGGCGGCTCGGATCGCGCCGGTGGCGCCCAGTGGGTGGCCCAGTGCAATCGCGCCGCCCAGCGGATTGACCTTGGACGGATCCAGCTCGCTATCGCGGATCACCGCCAACGCTTGTGCGGCGAAGGCTTCGTTGAGTTCGATCCAGTCGAGCTGGTCCTTGGTCAGGCCGGCCTGCTTGAGCGCCTTGGGGATGGCCGCGATCGGGCCGATGCCCATCACTTCCGGGCGCACACCCGCGACCGAGAAGCTGACAAAACGCGCAAGCGGGGTGAGGCCGTAATCCTTGATCGCCTGCTCGGAGGCCAGCAGCACGGCACCGGCGCCATCGCTCATCTGCGAGGAGTTGCCGGCGGTGACGCTGCCGCCGAACTGCCCATTGCGGAACACCGGGCGCAGCTTGGCCAGGCCTTCCAGCGAGCTGTCCGGACGCGGGCCTTCGTCGGTGTCGACCAGGCGCTTGCGCAGGGCGATGACGTTGCCGGCCAGGTCGGGCTGGTGCGAATGGATCTCATACGGGGTGATCTCGTCGCGGAACTCGCCGGCGGCGATCGCGGCGATGGCCTTCTGGTGCGAGGCCAGCGCAAACGCATCCTGATCCTCGCGCGAGACCTTCCATTCTTCGGCCACCTTCTCGGCGGTAATGCCCATGCCATAAGCAATGGCCACGTGGTCGTCGGCGAACACGCTCGGCGACATCGCAACCTTGTTGCCCATCATCGGCACCATCGACATCGACTCGGTACCGCCGGCCAGCATCAGGTCGGCGTTGCCCAGACGGATCTGGTCGGCCGCCATCGCCACGGCCTGGATGCCGGACGAGCAGAAGCGGTTGATGGTCTGGCCAGCCACGGTATTGGGCAGGCCCGCCAGCAGCACGCCGATGCGCGCCACGTTCATGCCTTGCTCGCCCTCGGGCATCGCGCAGCCAATGATGGCGTCGTCGATGCGCGACAGGTCGATGCCCGGCGCCTGCGCCACGACTGCACGCAACACGTGCGCCAGCATGTCGTCGGGACGGGTATTGCGGAACACGCCCTTGGGCGCCTTGCCGACCGGGGTACGGGTGGCGGCGACGATGTAGGCTTCTTGAATCTGCTTGCTCATTTGGCTATCTCCGATAGCCGGGAATGGGGAGTGGGGAATCGGGAATCGCACGTGCGGATTCGCCTGAGTTCGCCATCTTCATCACCCGGCAGATAATTGGGAGAAGCGGGGAGTCGGTTGGGCTTTTACCCATTCCCGATTCCCCACTCCCGATTCTCAGTTCCTCAACGGCTTACCCGTCTTGAGCATGTGCCCAATCCGCGCCTGGGTCTTTTCCTGCTGGGCCAGTTCGACGAAGTGCTTGCGCTCCAGCTTGAGCAGCCATTCTTCGTCCACCAGCGCGCCACGATCGACTTCGCCGCCGCAGACGACCGTGGCGATGCGGGTGGCGATCTCGTAGTCGTATTCGCTGATGAAGCGGCCTTCCAGCATGTTGACCAGCAGCATCTTGAAGGTGGCGATACCCACATCGCCGGCGACCTGGATGCGGCGTGCCGGCAGCGGGGCGCGGTAGCCGCCTTCGGCCAGCGCACGCGCTTCGGCCTTGGCGATGTGCAGTGCCTCGTAGCTGTTGAACACGATCTTGTCGGTGGTGCGCAGCAGACCCAGCTCCTGGGCGTTGACCGCCGAGTTGGAGACCTTTGCCATTGCGACGGTTTCGAAGGTCTTCTTCAGTTCGGCGAACACATCGCCACCCGGACCTGCAGTCACCGAGGCCCGCGCCGCGATTTCCTTCAGGCCGCCACCGGCCGGCAGCAGACCGACGCCGGCTTCGACCAGGCCGATGTAGCTCTCCAGCGAGGCCACGGTCTTTGCACTGTGCATCTGGAATTCGCAACCACCGCCCAGTGCCAGGCCGCGCACCGCCGAAATCACCGGCACCTGCGAATACTTGATGCGCTGGCTGGTGGCCTGGAAATTGGCGACCAGCGCTTCGAATGCGTCCACCTTGCCGGCCTGCAGCAGACCCAGCGCGCCAGCCAGATCGGCACCGGCGGAGAAGGGCTCCTTCTGCTGCCAGATCACCAGGCCGGCGAAGTCCTTCTCGGCGCGGCCGACGACTTCCTGCAGACCGTTGAGCACGTGGTCGGAGACGGTATTCATCTTGGTCTTGAAGCTGACCACGGCGATGTCATCGCCGTCGTGCCACATGCGCACGCCGTCGTTTTCGAACACGGTCTCGCCCGGCGAGAACTTCTCGCCCAGCAGCGGGTCCGGGAAACGCTGGCGCTTGTACACAGGCAGCGCCGAGCGCGGCAGCTTGGCGTCGTGTGCCGGACTGTACGAGCCTTCGGCACCGTGCACGCCATCGCGACCATCGAACACCCAGTTCGGCAGCGGCGCGCTGCTCATGCTCTTGCCGTTGGAGATATCTTCGGCAATCCACTGCGCCACCTGCTTCCAGCCGGCGGCCTGCCAGGTTTCGAACGGGCCCAGCGACCAGCCGTAGCCCCAGCGGATCGCCAGGTCCACATCGCGCGCGGTCTCGGCGATGTCGGCCAGGTGATAGGCGCTGTAATGGAACAGGTCGCGGAACGTGGCCCACAGGAACTGCGCCTGCGGATGCTGGCTTTCACGCAGCTTGGCGAACTTTTCGGCCGGGTTCTTGATCTTGAGGATCTCGATCACTTCCGGCGCAGCGGTGCGATCAGCGGCGCGGTAATCCTGCTTTTCCAGGTCCAGCACCACGATGTCCTTGCCGACCTTGCGGAAGATACCGGCCCCGACCTTCTGGCCCAGCGCGCCCTTGGCGATCAGCGCATCCAGCCACTTGGGCGAGGTGAAGTACTGGTGCCACGGGTCGTCCGGCAGGGTGTCGCCCATGGTCTTGATCACGTGCGCCATGGTGTCCAGACCGACCACATCGGAGGTGCGATAAGTCGCCGACTTCGGGCGGCCGACCAGCGGGCCGGTCAGGCCGTCCACCTCATCGAAGCCCAGACCGAATTCCTGGGTGTGATGGATGGTGGACAGGATCGAGAACACGCCGATGCGGTTGCCGATGAAGTTCGGGGTGTCCTTGGCGTACACCACGCCCTTGCCGAGCGTGGTCACCAGGAACGCTTCCAGGCCTTCCAGCACGGCCTTGTCGGTGCCCTTGGCCGGAATCAGCTCGGCTAGGTGCATGTAGCGCGGCGGGTTGAAGAAATGCACGCCGCAGAAGCGGTGGCGCAATTGCTCGGGCAGCACGTCGGAGAGCTTGTTGATGCCCAGGCCGGAGGTGTTGGAGGCCAGCACCGCATGCTCGGAGACGAACGGCGCGATCTTCTTGTACAGGTCCTGCTTCCAGTCCATCCGCTCGGCGATCGCCTCGATGATCAGATCGCAATCGCGCAGCTGCTCCAGGCCAGTCTCATAGTTGGCCGGAGTGATCGCTTCGGCCAGCGCCTTGCTGGCGAGCGGGGCAGGGCTGAGCTTGCCGAGGTTGGCAATGGCCTTGAGCACGACGCCGTCGGCCGGACCGTCCTTGGCAGGCAGATCGAACAGCACGGTGTCGACACCGGCATTGGTGAGGTGCGCGGCGATCTGCGCGCCCATGACGCCGGCACCGAGCACGGCGGCGCGACGAACTAGCAACGGATTGGACATAGCAATAGCCTCTTGTGGAACGTTTACGGTGTGGAATGAGCGCGGAAACCGGGTTCCGCGAAACGAATGAGTTCGCGCGCCGCACGGGCGCGGTGGTCGGCCTCGCTGACGCCGGCCGGGCGCTTGATCAGGCCGAAATCGGCCATGGCATAGGTCAGCGCACCGGCCAGGAAGTCCAGGCGCCAGTACAGCTCCTCCTTGCTCAGCCCCGGCACGCAGGCGGCGATGGCCTTGCCGAATTCGCGCAGCACGTGCCCGTAGTGGTCGGACAGGAACTTGCGCAGGTTGTCGTTCTTTTCCGCATAGGCGCGGGCGATCACGCGCACGAAGGCGCCGCCGTTCTGGCGGTCCTGCGCCATCGCCAGCGCCGGTTCGACGAACGCCGCCAGTACCGCGGTGAGTTCGCCGGGTTGCGACTTCTTCGCCGCTTCCAGCTGCTGCAGCCGCGCGGTGGTCATCTCGTCCATGCGCCGGCGGAACACCTCGTTGACCAGGTTTTCCTTGGAGCCGAAGTGGTAGTTGACCGCGGCAATGTTGACGTCGGCCTGGGTGGTGAGCTGGCGCAGCGAGGTGCCGGCAAACCCATGCTGGGCGAACAGCTCCTCGGCCGCACCGAGAATGCGGTCCTTGGTGGAGAAGTGGGCTGGCTTGGGCATGCGTCGGGTCAGGCTCAATCAAACGATTGTTTGAGTCTACGGCCAGGATCGTGCCTGGTCATGCGGCGCTGCAGCACGATTCAGGGGGCAGTATGCAAACAAATAGCCAACGAGATAGAATTGACCATCGCAAAGAAGCCTAAGCCCGCGTTTTGACGCGGGTTTTTTTCATGATAACCTCGGGCCTTCAGTGGCCCGCCCAACGGAGAATTCCCATGGCGCTGGAGCGCACCCTGTCCATCATCAAGCCCGACGCCGTTGCCAAGAACGTCATCGGCGAAATCTACAGCCGTTTTGAGAAGGCTGGCCTGAAGGTCGTGGCCGCCAAGTACAAGCAGCTGTCGCGCCGTGAGGCCGAAGGCTTTTATGCCGTGCACCGCGAGCGTCCGTTCTTCAATGCGCTGGTCGAGTTCATGATCTCCGGCCCGGTAATGATCCAGGCGCTGGAAGGCGAGAACGCCGTTGCCGCGCACCGCGACCTGCTGGGCGCGACCAATCCCAAGGACGCTGCGCCGGGCACCATCCGCGCCGACTTCGCCGATTCGATCGATGCCAATGCCGCCCACGGCTCGGACTCGGTCGAGAACGCCGCCAACGAAGTCGCGTATTTCTTTGCCGCTACGGAAGTGGTCTCGCGCTGAGGCCGAGTGAGTCGAATCGTGAATGAGGTCGTGATCCCCTCCGTGCTGCACGACGTTCCCGTCCCCGCAGCGCCGGTGCGCAAGCAGAACCTGCTCGACCTCGATCGCGAGGGACTGGAGCGCTTCTTCGCCGACACGCTCGGCGAAGCGCGCTACCGTGCCCATCAGGTGATGAAGTGGATCCACCACCGCTACGTCACCGATTTCGACCAGATGACCGACCTCGGCAAGGCATTGCGTGCGAAGTTGCACCAGCATGCCGAGGTGCTGGTTCCGAATGTTGTCTTCGACAAGCCCTCCACCGACGGTACCCATAAGTGGCTGTTGGCCATGGGCACCGACGGCAAGAACGCGATCGAGACCGTCTACATCCCCGACAAGGGCCGCGGCACGCTGTGCGTGTCCTCCCAGGTCGGTTGCGGCCTGAACTGCACCTTTTGTTCGACCGCCACCCAGGGCTTCAACCGCAACCTGACCACCGCCGAGATCATCGGGCAGGTGTGGGTGGCGGCGCGTCATCTGGGCAACGTGCCGCACCAGCAGCGCCGTCTCACCAACGTGGTGATGATGGGCATGGGCGAGCCGCTGATGAATTTCGACAACGTCGTGCGCGCGATGAGCGTGATGCGTGACGACCTGGGCTACGGCCTGGCCAGCAAGCGGGTCACGCTGTCGACCTCTGGCCTGGTGCCGATGATCGACCGGCTGTCCACCGAGAGCGATGTCTCGCTCGCGGTGTCCCTGCATGCCGCCAACGACACCTTGCGCGAGAGCCTGGTGCCGCTGAACAAGAAGTACCCGATCGCAGAGTTGATGGAGTCCTGCGCCCGCTATCTGCGCGGCAGCAAGAAGCGCGATTCGGTGACCTTCGAATACACCTTGATGAAGGGCATCAACGACCAGCCGGAGCACGCGCGCCAGCTGGCCAGGCTGATGCGGCAGTTCGATAATGCCGTGCAGTCCAAGGACGCCGGCAAGGTCAACCTGATTCCGTTCAACCCGTTCCCCGGCACGCGCTATGAGCGCTCCGGCGAAACGGAGATCCGCGCATTCCAGAAGATCCTGCTCGACGCGCAGGTGCTGACGATGGTGCGCCGTACCCGCGGCGACGACATCGATGCAGCCTGCGGGCAGCTCAAGGGCCAGGTCATGGACCGCACCCGTCGCCAGGCGGAGTTCCGCCGCACATTGGAAGGGCAGGCCGATCGAGATGCGGCAGCGTGAACTCGCGTTAATGGCGGCCGTGGCGATCGCGTTGTGCGCGGTCGGCTGCGGCGGGCGCAATGCCAAGGCCGGTTCGGCCAAGAGTGTGGAAGAAGTCGCGCCGGTGTATTCGTTCCGCGACGACAAGGCCACCAAGAATCGTCTTGCCGTCCAGGAGAAGCTGGGCCTGGCCCGCAACCGGCTGCAGACCGGCGATTACGCCGGTGCCGAAGAGCAGGTGCGGGCGGCGTTGAAGAAGGAATCGCAGTCGGTGGATGCCATCGGCATGCTGGCCCTGATCCAGGGCGCCAGGGGCGATGTGACCGGGTCGGGTGCATCGTACCGCCGCGCTGCCGAGCTGGCTCCCCAGCGTGGCGATGTGCTGAATAACTACGGTGCCTGGCTGTGCGCGAATGGCTCGCCTGCTGAATCGCTGCTGTGGTTCGATCGGGCACTCACCGACAGAACCTACGCATCGCCAGCGTCTGCGCTAGGTAATGCCGGTGGTTGTGCGCTGAAGGCTGGTCAGCCCGAACGTGCGACCGGCGATCTGCGCAAGGCGCTGGAGTTGGATCCGAATAATCCCTATGCGCTGGAATCGATGGCGCGTCTGGAAGCAGGGCGCCGCAATTTTTTCGAGGCGCGCGCATTTGTCGAACGGAGGCTCGCGGCTGCACCGGCAACGGCTTCCGTGTTACAACTCGCCATTCAGATTGAGCAAGGGCTGGGCGACAAGGTAGCTGCCGGCCGTTACCAACAGCGGTTGGTCAAGGAATTTCCTGACGCAGCGACCGCTAATCCCGGGGCCAATGCATTGTGATCAGTGATTCCAATCCGAACCCTTTCGAGCAGGAAAAGGGCTGCGGACAGCACTTGCGCGAAGCGCGCGAGTCAGCAGGTCTGAGTGTGGACGAGGTGGCGGGCAAGCTGCGCATGCCGGCCCACGTGGTGCGGTCGCTGGAGCAGGAAGACTGGCAGCGCCTCGGCGCGCCGGTGTTCGTGCGCGGGCAGTTGCGCAGTTATGCGCGCCTGTTGCAGGTCGATCTGGAGCCGCTGTTGCAGCAAGCCACCATTGCGCCGGTCGAGCCGGTCAAGCTGGTGAGCCACACCCATACGCCGCGTGCGCGCCGCATTTTCGAAAGTACCGCGCGCAAGGCCATGTACGTCGTCATCACCGGCGTGTTCGCCGTGCCGGTCTGGTACGCGACCCGCTCGCACCTGGATGGCAAGGCGCCGAACACGGTGTCGCTGGACAGCATGCCCGTGGCCACCAAGTCCGGTGACCCGGCCGCCGCCGCAGCGCAGCCTGCAGCCGCGCCACGCGAACAGCCGGCGCCGTATATCGCGTCAATGACGCCAGTGCCGCGCGCGACCCCGGTCAGCGAGGCGCCGGAACCCGCCGTTGGCGCTAGCCTGTCGCTGAGTTTCAGTGGCGACAGTTGGGTACAGATCCTGGCGCCGGATGGCACTGCGGTGGAGAAGGCACTGATTCGTGCCGGCGAACATCGCACCTATTCGCCGGGCCAGGTGGGTCGCATCGTGCTGGGCAACGCGTCGGCGGTAGAGGTTCAGCAAGGCGGCAGTATCGTCGATGTGAAACCGTTCCAGCGCGCTAACGTGGCACGTTTTGCGGTATCCTCCGACGGCTCCGTGGTGCCTGCTTCCGAGTGAAGCGGACTGCGGTTTTTCATTTTTCCCTTTTGATGTTCCGCGCCTCCGGGATGACGGAGCGAGAGTACGCATGGCGATCGACGATCTGCTGGACGAACACGAACAAGGCGAACGCGTTCGTTCCTGGTTGAGAAAGAATGGTGCGGGTCTGGTGGGCGGCGTCCTGCTCGGGCTGGCACTGATCCTGGGCTGGCAGTGGTGGCAAAAGCGCACCAATACCGAACTGGTTGAAGCCAACGCCCGTTACGAGGCGGTGGTGAAGTCGATCCAGGCCAAGAACCTGGACAAGGCCGCCAAGGACATCGTGGCGCTGGACGACGGCAAGGGCGGCATCTACGCCGAGCTTGCGGCACTGCGTCTGGCCAAGGCCCAGGTCGATGCCGGCAAGAATGCCGAAGCGATCAAGACCCTGCGTGACGTGCCCGCCGAGGGCGAGCTCAAGCAGATCGTGCAGCAGCGCCTGGCGCGCGTGCTGATCGAAAGCGGCAAGCCGGACGAAGCAATCAAGCTGCTGGCCGATGCGCAGGACCATGCCAGCCTGGAAATCCGCGGCGATGCACTGGTCGCGCAAGGCAAGCCCGATGAGGCGCGTGCGCTGTATACCCGGGCACTGCCCACGGTGGATGTGGCTTCGCCGCAACGCCGTTTGCTGGAAACCAAGCTGATGGATGTGGGCGGCAAGGTGCCCGATCCGGCGGAGCAGATTTGATGAAGCAGGACACCATGTACAAGCGCATTGCGTTGATCGCCCTGATGGGCGCCTCGTTGGCCGGTTGCAGCACGGTCAAGGGCTGGTTTGCGGGTAAGGATGCTGCTGCCAAGAAGGCGCAGGAACCTGCCGAGCTGGTCAAGTTCGAGCCGTCGGTCAAGGTCGACAAACTCTGGTCCACCGGCGTCGGCAAGGGCGAAGGACACATCGGCGTGCGCCAGCGCCCGGCCGTGGCAGATGGCAAGGTGTATGCCGCAGCGATCACCGGTGGCGTGCAGGCGCTGGACCTGCAAACCGGCAAGCGCGTATGGGAATACAAGCCCAAGAAGGAAGAGCGCAACGATCGCAAGTTCAAGCAGCGCCTGTCCGGTGGTCCCGGCGTTGGCGAAGGCCTGGTGGTGATCGGTAGCCTGTCTGGCGATGTGATTGCCCTGAACCAGGCCGATGGCACTGAAAAATGGCGTGCCAAGGTGCCGAACGAAGTGATCGCCGCACCGGCAGTCGCGCAGAATCTGGTGCTGGTGCGCAGCAACGACGGCCGTGTGACCGCGTTCGATGCCGCCACCGGCGAGCGTCGCTGGTTCCATGCCGAAGAAGGCCCGACCCTGTCGGTGCGCGGCAATGCGCCGATCGTGACCGGCCCGGGCGTGGTATTTGTGGGCAACGACAGCGGCACCTTGAGTGCGCTGGCGCTGCAGGATGGCCGCCCGTTGTGGGAGCAAGCCATCGGCGTTCCAGAAGGTCGTACCGAGCTGGAGCGCATGTCCGACGTGGACGGCGCGCCGGTGGTGGATGGCACCACGCTGTACGCCACCAGCTTCAAGAACGAAACCCTCGCACTGGAAGGCCCGAGCGGCCGCCCGCTGTGGACGCGCGATCATGGCGGCGCCGGTGGCGTTGGTGTGTCGTCGGCCGTGGTGGTGGTGTCCGACAATGCCGGCTCGGTCTGGGGCCTGGACAAGACCAGCGGTGCGGCGATGTGGTCGCAGGCTGCCCTGGCGCGCCGCTCACTGACCGGTGTGGCCATCCAGGGCGACTATGCCGTGGTCGGCGATTACAAGGGCTACCTGCACTGGCTGAAGCTCAGCGACGGTGCACTGGCCGCGCGCGCTCGCGCTGGACGCGACACGCTGCTGGCGCAGCCGGTGGTCGTGGATGGCATTCTGCTGGTACAAAATACCGACGGCGATCTTTCCGCCTTCCGGTTGGCACAATAAGGACCTTGCGATGCTGCCCCTGGTCGCCCTGGTTGGACGGCCCAATGTCGGCAAGTCCACCATCTTCAATGCGCTGACGCGCACCCGTGACGCGCTGGTCCACGACCAGCCCGGCGTCACCCGCGACCGCAATTACGGTGTCTGCCGCCTCGACGAGCAGCAACCCTTCATCGTCGTCGACACCGGCGGTATCGCCGGCGAGGAAGAAGGCCTGGCCGGCGCCACCGCGCGTCAGGCGCGTGCCGCCGCCGGCGAAGCCGATCTGGTGTTGTTCGTGGTCGATGGCCGCGAAGGTGCGTCCTCGCTCGATGACGAGATCCTGGCCTGGTTGCGCAAGTTGGCGCGTCCCACCGTGCTGGTGATCAACAAGATCGACGGCACCGATGAAGAAACCGTGCGCTCGGAATTTGCGCGCTACGGGTTCTCCGATGTGGTGGCGTTGTCTGCCGCGCATCGGCAGGGCATCGACGAACTGCTTGAGGAAGTCGGTGCACGGCTGCCGGAAGAAGGGTCTGGCGAGCTGCTGGACAACGACCCGGCGCGTGTGCGCATCGCCTTCGTGGGTCGCCCGAACGTGGGCAAGTCGACGCTGGTCAATCGCCTGCTCGGCGAGGAGCGCATGATCGCCTCCGAAGTGCCGGGCACCACCCGCGATTCGATCGCGGTGGATCTGGAGCGCGACAATCGCCAATACCGCCTGATCGATACCGCCGGGCTGCGCCGCCGCGGCAAGGTGGAAGAGGCGGTGGAGAAATTCAGCGCGTTCAAGACGCTGCAGGCGATCGAGCAATGCCAGGTCGCGGTGCTGATGCTCGATGCCACCGAAGGCGTGACCGATCAGGACGCAACGATTCTGGGTGCCATCCTGGATGCTGGCCGCGCCCTGGTGGTGGCGATCAACAAGTGGGATGGGCAGAGCGACTACCAGCGGGCGCAGGCCGAAGACCTGCTGTCGCGCAAGCTGGGCTTCGTGAACTGGGCCGAGGCGGTGCGGATCTCCGCGCTGCATGGCTCGGGTATGCGCGAGCTGTTCCAGGCGATCCATCGTGCGCATGCATCGGCCACGCATGAGTTCAGCACCAGCGAAGTGAACCAGGCGTTGGAAATCGCCTACGAGACCAATCCGCCGCCGAGCATCCGTGGCCATGTCTCCAAGCTGCGTTACGTGCATCCGGGCGGCGCAAATCCGCCGACCTTCATCGTGCATGGCACGCGCTTGAAGGTGTTGCCCGAATCGTACAAGCGCTATCTGGAAAACTTCTTCCGCAAGCGCTTCAAGTTGGTCGGCACACCGGTGCGTTTCATCTTCCGCGAAGGCGCCAATCCGTACGAAGGCAAGAAGAACCCGCTGACCGACCGCCAGGTTGCGCGCAAGCGGCGCCTGATGCGGCACGTCAAGGGCAAGTAAGACCTGCCACCACGTCGTGCATGCGCGGCGTGGTGGCGACGACACGTGCGGCCGCGCATGGGCTACTGCGTGTCGTCTGCCAGATGCAGCACTGTCTTCCGAGGCGGCGCTGCACCGGCCTTTAGCGAGGCGCTGGTATCCTTCGCGGCATGAACGACTATCCCACCCGTATTGCCTACGCGCAGGCGCTGCAGATCCTGCATGCCGTGGCCGGCGCCAATCGTCCGCCGGACGAAACGATCGCCACCGCACGTGCCGATGGACGTATTTCCGCCGGCGATCTGATTGCTCCGCTCGCGCTGCCTCCGTTCGCCAATAGTGCGATGGACGGCTTTGCGCTGCGGCATGCCGATCTGGTGGAGGCGCAACCCCGCCTGCACCTGGTTGGCGAGCAATTTGCCGGCGAGCGCTGGGACGGCACGCTGGGTCCAGGGCAATGCCTGCGTATCACCACCGGCGCGCCACTGCCGGCCGGTGCCGACACCGTGGTGCCCAAGGAAGACACCGAAGAGCGCGATGGGCTGGTGCTCATTCGTACTGCGCCAGGCGCGGGTGCCTCGGTGCGCCTGGCTGGCAGCGATGTGCGTGCGGGCGATCTGGTGATCCAGGCCGGGCAGGTGCTGACCCCGGCCCGCATCGGGCTGGCGGCGGCGCTCGGGGTCTCGCGGCTGGCGGTGGCGCCGCGGCCCACCATTGCGGTGCTGGCCACCGGCGACGAGCTGGTGGAGCCGGGCATGCCGCTGGGCCCCGGACAGATCTACAACAGCAATCGCGACATGCTGATGGCGCAGCTGCGGGCGCTGGGCTATGCGCCCACCGCGTGGCCGACGTTGCCGGACGATCCGCAGCGCATCCGCACCATGCTGGAAGATGCAGCGGCGGCGTTCGATGTGGTGATCACCTGTGGCGGCGTGTCCGCAGGGGAAAAGGATTATCTGCCGCGGCTGATCGGCGAACTGGGCCAGATCCATTTCTGGCGCGTACGCATGCGCCCGGGCATGCCGGCGGTGCTGGGGCAGATCGGCCGCTGCGTGATCCTGGGGCTGCCAGGCAATCCGGTCTCGGTGCTGGCAACGCTGATCGCCTATGGCGTGCCGTTGCTGGATGGCCTGCAGGGGCGCAGCGAGCCACGGCCGCTATGGAATGCCGCGCTGGCCAGCCCCTGGGAAAAACGCCATGAGCGGCTGGAATTTCTGCGCGGGCGGCTGGAGTGCGGCGCGGATGGACGCCTGAGCGCGCTGCCGCATCGTGGCGACGCCTCGCATCTGCTGCGCGGTGCCGCCGACAGCAATGCGCTGATCGTGCTGCCGGAGCAGGCGCGTCGTTTCGAAGCTGGCGAGATCGTGCGGGTGATTCCTTACGCGCTGTAGGCGTGCGAGGAATGCGTGCATTCCTCGCGCTTGGGCACTCCATGACTGGTACTGCGGCGTAGCGCGGCCGCTGCGCTACCTGGGCCTGCAAATGGCCAGCGCGATGGCAGCTGTCAGCCGAGGGCGCTGCCGCAGAATGCGGCGTAGTCCGGGTACCCCGCAAACGGCGTGCCTGGCGCACAGACCGGGCATTGCGGATCCGGCGGCAGGCGGATTTCGCGAAACCGCATCGACAGCGCGTCGAAGCTGAGCAGACGCCCGGCCAGGCTGTCGCCAATGCCGAGCAGCAACTTCACCGCCTCGGTTGCCTGCAGCAGGCCAATCACACCGGGCAGCACGCCAAGCACGCCCGCTTCGGCGCAGCTGGGTGCGAATTCGGGCGGCGGCGGCTCGGGGAACAGGCAGCGGTAGCAGGGCGCATGGCCACGATTGCGGCCAGCATCGAACACGCTCACCTGGCCCTCGAACTGTTGCACTGCGCCGTAGACCAGCGGTTTGCCGAGCCTGACGCAGGCGTCGTTGAGCAGATAGCGCGCAGGAAAGTTGTCGGCGCCATCGACCACGATGTCCACGTCCTGCAGCAAGGCTTCCACATTCTCTGCGGTGACACGTGTCTGCACCGCGTCGATCTGCACACGTGGATTCAGCGCGGCAATACGTTGCGCCGCCGAGTCGACCTTGGCGAGGCCGACACTGGCTTCGGTATGCAGGATCTGGCGCTGCAGATTGCTGCGGTCGACCACATCATCGTCAGCCAGACGCAAATGCCCAACGCCAGCCGCCGCCAGATAGAACGCCGCCGGCGAGCCAAGGCCGCCTGCGCCGATCAGCAGCACGCGCGCACGTGCCAATCGCTGCTGGCCTTCGAACCCGACTTGCGGCAGCCGCAAGTGCCGCGAATAGCGTTCCAGAAAGTCCTGTTCGTCTGCGGGCAGCGACGGGCGCACCACCGGCAAGCCGGCGCTCTGCCATGCCGTGGTACCGCCCAGCACCGAGGTAACCCGGGTGAACCCGTGCGCACGCAAGGCTGCGGCCGTCTGCGCAGAACGCTTGCCGCTCTGGCAGATCAACACGATCTCGCGCGCCTGCTCGGGCAGATGGTGGGCGGGCTCAGCTTCCAGGTCACCTTGCGCGATGGCCGTGGCGCCTTCGGCCTGGCCGCTGACGCGCTCGTGCAGTTGCCGGATATCGATCAGCAAGGCGCCCTGCAGGGCGCGTGTGCGCGCATCGGCGGGGGAGATGTCGTGGCTGCTCATGGCGCTATTGTCGCGCAACGCTGGTACGCAATGTGCAGCGCTGCGCTGTACCGGCGCCAATCCGCGCGGCTTGACCGTGGTTGCGGCACTGCGGCCGGGTTGCGGTTACGTCGGACGGAATCGGCACTACCTGTTTGTGCGTAGCGCGCATTGCGCGTGACATGCGCAAGTGATCCGAAAAATGCCCGGTGTTCTAGGGCGCGCAAGACACATCGCCACGCAAGGGTGCTGATGCGGCACGACCGCAGTGATGATGCGTTTCACCGAGGGTGCTGCTGCATTGGACAGGGGAGCAGCTGCTTGATGCAACCGATGGGATGTGCGTTGCAGCGGCTCAGCTCGCTATCGGGAGTGCTGACTTTGTGGGCAGCGGCGAGCCCCGGCGCCTGGCCGGTCGAGGTGTCCGGTCGTCTTTGGGGCAGGTCGTGCTGGCTGCATCACACGTTGGCGTGAGGCTCACCGGCGAGGCAGTAGGGTGGAGCCAGGTTCGTATTCGCTCCGTGCTCGATCGATGACCTCACGCCTGACCTCCACGGTGCGGACAAATCCCCGGCATGCAGCCCGGCCTGACGCCGAAAGCCGTTTGCCCTTAGCCGATTGAGAGGAAACCTGCATGACCCCCGACATCGATGCGCAATTGAAAGAGCTGGAAGAGCAGCTGCCCCAGATCCGTCAGCAACACCCGGACGATTTCTGGGATGTGTTTCATGCGCGCGCAGAGACAATCAGCGACGCTGCCGATTCGCCGGAACAGGCCGCGCAGATCGCAAAACGGATCGAAGAACTCCTGGCCGCCCATCAGCTGGGGCCCGCCGACCCCGGGGCGTGAGAGAGGGGCACGGCCGTCGGGCGTCGATTGGCGGCCACGGCTATTCGCGTGCGCCTTGTGTCGTCGCTATCGGCTTGGAGAGCGATGCGCCTGAGAGTAGTGGCCGGCTCGCCCAAGCAACCATTTCCGCATACGCAATCGACTTGGGTTGGCCCGAGCATCGATCTCATGCATACGCTGCCCTGCAGCGCCATCACATTGGCCCAAAAGTCGCGGGGACGCCATGGCACCGATCACGCGAAAGATCGCCACGTTCAACGTCAACGGTATCGCCAGCCGGCTGCCGCATCTGCTGCAATGGCTCGAGCGCGAGCAGCCGGACATCGTTGGATTGCAGGAACTGAAAGCCACCCAGGAGGCGTTCCCGGAACAGGCGATCCGTGACGCCGGCTATGGCGTCATCTGGCAGGGGCAGCGATCATGGAACGGCGTGGCACTGTTGGCGCGCGATGCCGAGCCAGTGGAGATCCGACGTGGCTTGCCATGGGACCCTGGCGACACGCAAAGCCGCTATCTGGAAGCGGCGATCCATGGCGTGGTGGTGGCCTGCCTGTACCTGCCGAATGGCAACCCGCAGCCGGGGCCGAAGTTCGACTACAAGCTGGCCTGGTTTCAGCGGTTGATCCGTCACGCCAAAACACTGGTGCAGTTGCCGCACCCGGTTGCCTTGATCGGCGATTTCAACGTGGTGCCGACCGATACGGATATCTACGATCCCAAGGGATGGCGCAAGGACGCCTTGCTGCAGCCCGAGAGCCGCCAGGCATACGGGACGCTGCGGGCGCAGGGTTGGACCGACAGTCTGTTGGCAGTGCATGGTGAGGCAGCGCCATATACGTTCTGGGACTATTTTCGTCAGCATTTTGCGCGCGATCGCGGCCTGCGGATCGACCATCTGCTGCTCAATGACGCACTGGCCTCCGGTCTGCAGGACGCCGGCGTGGATAAGTGGGTGCGCGCTCTGGAAAAGGCCAGCGATCATGCACCGACGTGGATTCGCGTGCGCCTGCCAGAGGCAACAGTGCAGGTGGACGCCGCCATTGAAGCGGCTGCGGGCACGCGCAAACGAGTAGTCGCCAAGAAGGCAGGAGATCGAAATCCGCTGAGTCCGACGACTGCAAAGCGTGCATCGCAGCGTCCGGACAAGAAAACCATTGCCGGCAAGGCGACAAAGAAAACCGCGGCAAAGCACCCGCCGCCGACCAAGGTAGCGAAGCCGCGCAGAATCGCGACGAAAAAGCGTGCGAGTCGCCGGCAGAAGGCGGATGACCATTGAGTCGTGACGGGCAACCGCTGGATGCGAGTGGGGCTGCGCGACGGCGCGCACGAATAGTGGATGCAGGTGCTGCACGTCGCATTCGCCTTGACTGCCTGCAGGTTTGCGATCTTGAGTGGCACTGGGCAGCCCTGTCAGCGAGGCCTCGCCGGCACGCGTGGCTGCGGGTGCGGCGCCCGATGATGGACACCGCCTGCCTGGGCAAGATGCCAATCAATGCGAGACCTGCAGTCGCGTAAGCAGGCGCCGCGGAAGATTCGCGCGGACGCCGCGGCTATACCGGCCACGGGGCGGGCCGGTATCCTAGCCAGGTCATCCATCGCTCGGCAGTGTCGTTCATGATCAGCTACGCCGAAGCACTCGCCATCGTGCATCAGCAGGTCGCCACGCTCTCCAGCGAATGGGTGGATAGCGCCGATGCCGAAGGCAGGGTGCTTGCGCAGGCACTGTCGAGCCCGGCCGAACTTCCGCCCTTCGATAACAGTGCAATGGATGGCTTTGCGATCGCCACACGCGGGCTTGGTGCGGTGGAGGGAAGTGAACACCTGGTTGCCGATACCGTGCCCGCCGGTGCAGATCCAGTCGCCGCCGCCGAAGGCGCAGCATGGGAAATCATGACCGGTGCCGGTGTGCCTGCAGGTGCCGACACGGTGGTGCCGATCGAACAGGTGCAAGTACTCGAACACAACGGCGCGCGCCCCATCCGGTTTCGTCTGCGCGCGGACGTACGGGCGGGGCAGCATATTCGTCGCCGCGGCGAGGATGTGCGCCTGGGCGATGTGGTGATCGAGGCGGGTACCTTGCTGCGTGGCGCGCATCTGATGCTGTTGGCCGGGTTGGGGTGCGCGCAGATCCAGGTTGTGCGGCGCCCGCGCGTGGCCTTGATCGCGACCGGGCGCGAATTGATCAGCGATCCCTCACAGCCATTGCAGCACGGCCAGATCCGCGATGGCACCAGCAGCTATCTATGCAGCCAGGTGCGTGCAGCAGGTGCCCAGCTGGTGTGGCAAGGGCAGGTGGGCGATGACGATGCTGCCTTCGATGCGGCGCTGGCACAGGCGCGCAGTGCCGGGGCCGACGTCATTCTCAGTACCGGTGCCGTCTCGCGTGGACGCTATGACTTCGTGCCCCACGCGTTGGCGCGGCATGCCGCGAGCCTGCTGTTTCACAAGGTGGCGGTGCGACCGGGCAAACCGGTGCTGCTGGCGCGGTTTCCCGACGGGGTGTTGTATGTGGGCCTGCCGGGCAATCCGATGGCCAGTGCCGCCGGGCTGCGTTTCTTCGTCGAGCCGGCCTTGCGCGGCTTGTTGGGCGTGCCGGCCGAGCGCGGCATGCGCGTCGCTCTGGAGACGCCGATGCAGGCACGGCCAACCTGGCGCCAGCATCTGCGCGCGCACCTGCAGTGCACCGCCGCCGGAGTGCTGCGCGTGCAGATCCTGCCGCAGCAGGAATCCTTCCGCGTTGCCCCGTTATTGCAGGCCAATGTGTGGGCAGTGCTGGAGCCACAGGAGGACGCCGCAGCAGCGAGCACTCAGGTGGAGGTGTTCGGCCTGGGGCATCTGCAGCCGGCGGCGCCGGCGGTGCTGCCATGAGCCGGCGTGACGTCGGCGCAGCAAGGCCATGTGCTGCATGAGCGCGGCATCGGCATGGACGGGCGTGGTGCTGGCCGGCGGCCGCTCCTCACGGATGGGGCAGGACAAGGCCTTGCTCCGCTGGCATGGGCAACCGTTGATTGCGCACATGCAGGCGTTGCTGCGCGCGGCGGGCGCCCAGGACGTGCTGGTCAGCGGCGAGCGGCCCGAGTACGCCGGCATCGCGGACAGGCAGCCCGACCTGGGGCCGATTGGCGGGCTGGCGAGCGTGATCGATCGTGTCGCCGATGGAACCACGGTAGTAGTGGTGCCGGTGGATATGCCCTTGCTATCCGCGCCGCTGCTGGCACGGTTGCTGGCGCCGGCACGGCAGCGCTGCGTGACCTTTGAAGCGCAGATGCTGCCGATGCGCGTGTGCGTGGATGCCACCGTGCGGGATGCGGTAGCGGCGTTGATGGCAGGCGCCGCGTCGTCACGCTCGCTGCGTGGCTTGCAGCAGTCGTTGCATGGCCATCGCGTGGCTGTCACCGCCAGCGAACGCGCGGCGTTCGTCAATTGCAATACGCCCGAGCAGTGGAGTCAGCTCACCCATGAAAATCCAGATTGAAGGCCAGCATGTGCGGTTCCGCATCGACGAGGACGAGCTGGCGACGCTGCTGGCCGGGCAGAGCGTCGATAATCTGAGCCGGCTCCCCAGTGGGCAGGGGGCGCGCCTGGTACGCCACAGCGTCAGCCTTACCGGTGGTCACGCGGCCTGCAATTGCGCCACCGATCACTGGCAATTGCTGGTGCCGCGCGATGCCCTGGAAGACCATGTGCGGCGATTGCCGAGCCGCGAGGGGTTGCATTTCAGCTTCGACGCAGGCGCCGGGCATGCAGAGCACATGGCGCTGCAGGTGACCTTCGATATCGATGTACGCGACAGTGCGCGCAAGCGACTGCCGAAGGAATGACCCAGGTGCGGCACTGCCTTGCACGCTGCCTGCCATTGATCCTTGCAGGCCAGCTGCAGACCACTTTCTGCTGCGTCCTGAAGGGCGCGCGGTGCTCCGTAGTCGCGGCCACCTGAGCGATCACGCGGCAGGTCGCTTGCGCCGCTCCTGGTAGATGCCCGGCACGCGCTCGCAGACCAGCCCCTGTGCGCGTAACGCAGATTCGATCGCTGCGGCAGCAGCGTCGTCGTAGCCGGTGCCGCTGCGCAACGCGACCACGTGCAGCCCGTCGCCGGCCAGTTCCAGCAGCAGGGATAGCTGCGCTTGGGCAGCGTGCGGCATGCTGCGACGGGAGGCGTCGCGGCGCGCCAGTTCGAGCACCGCATCGGGAATGTCATCGCCGGCCACCAGTACGTCGGCCAGGTTCATCGCACGCAGCGCCTTCAAGGTCAGCAGGCCCGGATCGCCCGGGCCGGTGCCCACCAGCTGCACGCTGCCACGCGCCGGCACGGCACCGGCGTCGTTCAGCGCCGCAGCAAATGCGGCTTCGGCCGCTGCCTCGTCGCCGGCTTGCAGCAGCAGAGGCACCTGGCCGTCGATGACGCGGTCGAACCAGCGCCGGCGTCGGTTCATGTCCGGGAACTGGCTGCGGATGCGCTCGCGATGCTGCGCAAACAGGCCGGCGAAGCGGCCTACCGACGCATCCAGCTCGCGCTCCAGCCGCTCGCGCAGGCGTCGTGCCAGCATCGGCGCGGCGCCTGCGGACGAAATGGCGATCACCAGAGGGTCGCGGTCGACGATAGCCGGCACCTGATAGGTGGACAACTCGGCATCGTCCACCACGTTGACCAGGCGCTGGCGCGCGCCCGCGGCGGCGGCAACGCGTTGGTTCAAGTCGGTGTCGTCGGTGGCTGCGACCACCAGCCACACCGTGTCGATCCAGGCAGGATCGAATTCGCCCCCCAGTTGCTCGAAGCGACCGGCCTGCATCAGGTCCGCAAGCTCGGGCGAGAGCGCATGCGCGTACAGGCGGATCTGCGCACCGGCCTTGAGTAGCGCCAGCACCTTGCGCGTGGCGACCTCGCCGCCACCGATCACCAGCACGGCGCGCCCCTGCAGATTGGCAAACAACGGGAACAACGGCATCGGCTCACTCCCAAAAAGATGACTCGCACCAACAGCATGTTGCATGGCACCATCGGACCACGTCCACACGCCTCGCTGCCGCCAATGCGTGTTTTGCTGGTCAACGATACCGAAAAGCCGATCGGGCAATTGCGCCAGGCGCTCACGCGCGCCGGCTATACGGTGCTCGACGACGTGGCCTCGGTGGGTGCCTTGCTGCACGCGGTACAGAGCCAGCAGCCGGATGTGGTGGTGATCGACGTGGATTCGCCCTCGCGCGACACCCTGGAGCAGTTGTCGATGCTGCACACGCATGCGCCGCGACCGGTGGTGATGTTTTCCGGCGATGGTGACGATGCACTGATCCATGCCGCGGTCGGTGCGGGTGTCACCGCGTATGTGGTCGATGGCCTGGCACCAGCGCGGTTGGCGCCGATCGTGCAGGTGGCGCTGGCGCGGTTTGCGCACGAAAGCAGCATGCGCAAACGCCTGGACGACGTGCAGCAAGCCCTGCAGGACCGCAAGCAGATCGATCGCGCCAAGGGTCTGCTGATGGAAAAACGTGGCCTCAGTGAGGCCGATGCCTATGCTGCGCTGCGCCAGCAGGCGATGAAGCAGGGCGTCAAGCTGGCCGAAGTGGCGCGTCGCATCGTGGCCATGGCCGAATTGCTGGGATGAACCGATGAGCCAAGCCGACCTTCCCGTACTGCGCGTGGCCTACATGCCGCTGATCGATTGCGCGCCGCTGGTGGCTGCGCAGCGGCTGGGGCTGGACCACGCGCATGGCCTGCGCCTGGATCTGCAACGGCAGGCCTCGTGGGCGGGCGTGCGCGACCGGCTGCTGGCGGGCGAGGTGGAGGCCGCCCACGCGCTGGCCAGCCTGGTGTACGCCATCGACCTGGGCATTGCCGGGCCGCAATGCGCGATGGCCTTGCTGATGACGCTTAATCACAACGGTCAGGCAATCACCCTGGCGCCTGCCTTGGCGCAGTCACTGGCAGACGGGCAGACGTTGCCGCAGGCACTGGCCGGACTGGGGCGACGCGCGGTCTTCGCGCAGACCTTTCCCACCGGCACGCATGCGTTGTGGCTGTATTACTGGCTGGCCGCAGGCGGGGTGGACCCGGTGCGCGATGTCGATGTGCTCAGCATTCCACCACCGCAGATGCCCGACGCGCTGGGCAGCGGGCTGGTGGATGGCTATTGCTCCGGCGAACCGTGGGCGGCCGTGGCACAGGCGCAAGGCGTGGGTGCACGGGTGATCCGCAGCGGTGAGCTGTGGGCCGGCCATCCGGAAAAGGTGCTGGCGTGCCGGCGCGAATTCGCTGCCCTGCAGCCGGACCTGACGCAGCAGCTGACGGCCTGCGTGCTGGAGGCCTGCCGCTGGCTGGATGCTGGCCCGGGCCACCGCGCACAGTGTGCGCAGTGGCTGGCCGAACCGCAGCATATCGGGGTGTCGGCAGCGCATCTTGCTGCATGTCTGGATGCCGACACCGATGCGGCCAGCGGCGATGCGACGGCGCTGGCCTTTCATCGCGATGGTGCGGTGAACATGCCGTGGCTGTCCGATGGCGAATGGTTCCTGGGCCAGTTCCAGCGGTGGGGGTGGCATGCCATCCAGGACGAGGATATTGCGCGGTTACGGGAGATCCATCGCCTGGACAACTACCGTCGTGCCGCGGCGCGCGTGGGTGTGGCGGTGGCGGACAGCGATCATCGCAGCAACCGCTTGTTCGACGCGCCTTGAGGCGGCTGGTGGCACCTTGTTGCGATCTCCATGCCGATGGATGTGGCTGAGGTCTGTTGGTGGATTTGCGCTTTTTCCGCAGGCGTCTGAGGTGACTTGCCTGCACGCTTGCGACGGGTGGCTTGCGACGCTGCTGATCTGAGGCGTGGCCGCAGGGTCCTTGCCCGCTCACCATCGCAGGACACGCCGCAAGTACGCTCTTATGCGGCATCCATGCCGCATAAGGTCCCGCGACGGTGAGCGGGCAAAGGACCGGTCGAGAGGGCCGTTGTGCATGGGAGGAGCGATCTGCGGGCGACTTGTGCCTGGTGGCGCCGCGCGCCTTGGAGCTGAGCGGAAAGCCGGCGATGCCCTTGGATTTCTTTACCGCGTAGGCCACCCATCAAGCCGCTTGGTTTCGGCGCCTGCGAGCCCCTATGGCGCCATGCATGCCGCCACGCAGACGCACGACCGGATTGCTGCGTGTTCCGCAGGCGGAGAGGGCCGCACGCGCCTGATCGTCACTCTTTGAAATCGCGGAGTCGAAATGCTCGAACGGATCGCGAAGCAGTGTGCGCTCGGCCAGGCGCTTGAGGTCACAAGGAAACTCCAGAGTCCGGAGCCATCGCTGGCAGACATCAGCGCAGACACGTAGACCGTTGGCAGTGCGAAGGATCGATGGCTTGGCCGCAACTGCCTGGCCTACCTACCACCGCAAGAACGCACCGCACAGGTTTGGTGCATCGCTGCACGAAAGCCGGGAATCGGGCCGTGTTTCCGGCCTTGCTAATCCTACGGCTGCCCAGCCGGCTCATAATTAAATCAACCATTTTTCAAAGACTTGCGTCGCCGTGATGCAGGAGTGAATAAGTTGGCATGGTGATTGCGTAGCACTCACGTGCAGGTGCAACGGCGTGCCTGCAACAACACGTACACGGTGCAGCGGTTCAACGGCGATCCGCACGCATCCAGGACAACGGCGTCCTTCCGGTCTACCGGAGGGGCGCCGTTTTTTTTTGACCATCGCATTCGAAGAGGTCTCTATGCAGCGCTCGTTCTGGCGATCCGGGCACACGCCCACCTTGTTCGCTTCCTTCCTGTATTTCGACCTGAGTTTCATGGTGTGGTATCTGCTCGGTCCGTTGCAGGTGCCGATTGCGCAATCGCTGGGCCTGGATACACAGCAGCGCGCCTTGATGGTGGCAGTGCCGATCCTGTGCGGGGCAGTGTTGCGCCTGGTGCTGGGCATGTTTGCCGATCGCATCGGCGCCAAGCGCGCCGGCATGGTCGCGCAGCTCGCAGTGATCGCTGCGCTTTTCGGTGCCTGGCAACTGGGCGTGCACAGCATGGGGCAGGCGCTGCTGTTGGGTGTGCTGCTCGGTATCGCCGGCGCTTCATTTGCGGTGGCATTGCCGCTGGCCTCGCGCTGGTATCCACCCGAGCATCAGGGCACCGCGATGGGCATTGCCGGTGCAGGCAATTCCGGCACGGTGCTGGCGGCGTTGTTCGCCCCGATGCTGGCGGCCGCCTTCGGCTATCAAAACGTGTTCGGGCTGGCGTGCATCCCGTTGGTGCTGACGCTGATCGTGTTTGCGTCGATCGCCAAGGAGGCGCCGACACCGGTCGCACGCAAGCAGTGGTCCGACTACGGCCGCGTGCTGGTGGGCAACCGCGACGCGTGGCGCTTCATGTTCTTTTACGCGATCACCTTCGGTGGCTTTTCCGGCTTTGCCAGCGCGTTGCCGGGTTACTTCCACGACCAGTTCGATTTCGACGCGCGGACCGCGGGCTGGGCCACTGCGGCCTGCGTGCTGGCTGGCTCGGTGATGCGTCCGCTGGGTGGCGTGATTGCCGACCGTGTAGGCGGCACGCGTGCCTTGCTGGCGGTGTATCTGCTGGTTGCCACGCTGGTGGGCATTGCCGGGCTTGGTGCCGGCGGCGCCACCATCACGCTGGCGTTGTTCGTGCTGACGTTGTTGTGCCTGGGCGCCGGCAATGGTGCGGTATTCCAGCTGGTGCCGCAGCGCTTCGGCCAGGATATCGGGGTCATGACCGGCTTGATCGGCATGGCCGGCGGCATCGGCGGTTTCGCGCTTGCGGCAGGGTTGGGCGTGCTCAAGCAGCACACCGGCAGCTACGCGTTGGGCATGTGGTTGTTCGCTGCGTTCGCGCTTGGTGGCTGGGGCCTGCTGGCGGGCGTCAAGACCCAGTGGCGCAGCGAATGGTCCACCGCCGGCGCGGCGCGCGTCTGACATGTCGACAGGAATCCAGGCAATGAAGCAACCCAGACTTGTCGTCATCGGCAATGGCATGGCCGGCATCCGCACCGTGGAGGAACTGCTCAAGCTGATGCCGGGCATGTACCACATCACCGTGTTCGGCGCCGAGCCGCATCCCAACTACAACCGCATCCTGCTCTCGCCCGTGCTGGCCGGCGAGCAGGAGTTCGACGATATCGTGTTGAATCCGTTGCCGTGGTACCGCGACAACGGCATCCATCTGCATTTGAACACCGAAGTCACCCGCATCGATCGCGTGCGTCGTCGGGTGATTGCCGCCGACGGCACCGAGGCCGAATACGACCGCCTGCTGATCGCCACCGGCTCGGTGCCGTTCGTGCTGCCGATCCCGGGCAACGAGCTGAAGGGCGTGATCGGATACCGCGATATCCAGGACACCCGCACCATGATCGACACCGCGCGCAGCAAGCAGCATGCGGTGGTGATCGGCGGCGGCCTGCTTGGTCTGGAAGCAGCCAATGGCTTGAAAGTGCGCGGCATGGACGTGACCGTGGTGCACCTGGCCGGCTGGCTGCTGGAACGCCAGCTCGACCCGGTGGCCGGCAACCTGCTGCAGCAGGCATTGCGCGCACGCGGCCTGGAATTTCGCTTGAATACCGCAACCAGCGCGCTGCTCGGCAACGCGCAGGGCGAAGTGATCGGGGCCAGATTCGCCGATGGCAGCGAAATCCCGGCCGATCTGGTGGTGATGGCCGCTGGCATCCGCCCCAACACGCGCCTTGCCGAAGAGGCCGGCATCCATTGCTCACGCGGCATCGTGGTCAACGACAGCCTGCAGAGCTTCGATCCGCGCGTGTACGCGGTGGGCGAGTGCGCAAACCATCGTGGCACTGCCTATGGCCTGGTGGCGCCGCTATTCGAGCAGGCCAAGGTGTGCGCGAACCATCTGGCGCAGTTCGGCATCGGGATCTATCGCGGCTCGGTGGCCTCGACCAAGCTCAAGGTCACCGGCATCGATCTATTTTCTGCCGGCGATTTCATGGGGGGCGATGGTTGCGAGGAGATTGTGTTGTCCGATCCGGCCGGCGGCGTCTACAAGAAGCTGGTGATCCGTGACGACGTGCTGGTAGGAGCCTGCCTGTATGGCGACACCAGCGATGGCGGCTGGTATTTCAAGCTGCTCAAGGACGGCACGCCGATCCAGGCGCAACGCGATCAGTTGATTTTCGGCGAAAGCGCGCTGGGCGACTCGGGCACCGGCGGCCAGGATCGTGCCAGCGTGATGGCCGATAGCGACGAGGTCTGCGGCTGCAATGGCGTGTGCAAGGGCACGATTGTCAAGGCGATCAGCGAGCAGGGTCTGTTTACCGTCGATGAAGTGAAGAAGCACACCAAGGCAGCGAGTTCCTGCGGCTCGTGCACGGGGTTGGTGGAGCAGATCCTGATGAACTGCCTGGGCTCAAATTTCCAGGAAACCCCAAAGACCAAGGCCGTCTGCGCGTGTACCGACCTGAGTCACGGCGAGGTGCGCCGCGCCATCCGCGAGCACAAGCTGCTCACCCATGCGCAGGCCTACGCGTTCATGGAATGGCGCACGCCCAACGGTTGCGCCACCTGCCGGCCGGCGATCAACTACTACATGCTGTCGACCTGGCCGCATGAAGCCATCGATGATCCGCAGTCGCGTTTCATCAACGAACGCGCGCACGCCAACATCCAGAAGGACGGCACCTTTTCGGTGATTCCGCAGATGAAGGGCGGGGTGACCAATGCCGGCGAGCTGCGCCGCATTGCCGATGTGGCCGACAAGTATGCGGTGCCGATGGTCAAGGTGACTGGCGGCCAGCGCATCGATCTGCTCGGGGTCAAGAAAGAAGATCTGGTGGATGTGTGGCGCGATCTGGGCATGCCGTCGGGCCATGCCTACGGCAAGTCGATCCGCACGGTGAAGACCTGCGTGGGCAGCGAGTTCTGCCGCTTCGGCACCCAGAACAGCACGCAGATGGGGATCGACCTGGAAACCATGCTGGCCAATATGTGGAGCCCGCACAAGGTCAAGCTGGCGGTGTCCGGCTGCCCGCGCAATTGCGCCGAATCCGGCATCAAGGACGTGGGCATCATTGCGGTGGATTCGGGGTGGGAGCTGCATGTGGGCGGTAATGGCGGCATCAAGACCGAGGTCGCCCGCTTCCTGGTCAAGGTGAGCACCGCCGAGGAAGTGCGCGAATACACCGGTGCGTTTCTGCAGCTGTATCGCGAGCAGGCGTATTACCTGGATCGCACCGTGCACTACATCGCACGGGTGGGGCTGGATTACATCCGCGCACAAGTGGTGGATGACGCGGCCAACCGGCGTGCCTTGTACGAACGCCTGCTGTACTCGCTGGAAGGCCTGGTCGACCCGTGGAAGGCGCGCATTGCCGGAGAGCGCTGCCAGGAATATCAACCGCTGCGGATCGCGGCACCTGCGGCAACGGTGGAGGAATGAGCATGCCCAATCACGCGTGGGTGCATGTGTGCGCCTTGCAGGAGTTGCCGGCGCTGGGTGCGCGCGTCCTGGAGGTCGACGGCCTGCCGCCGATCGCCATCTTCCGCACCGCCAGCGATCAGGTGTTTGCGCTGCGCGATCGTTGCCCGCACAAAGGTGGCCCGTTGTCGCAAGGGATCGTGGCCGGCGACACGGTGACCTGCCCATTGCATGGCTGGGCGATCGGCCTGCAGAGCGGGCAGGCCTGTGCACCGGACGTGGGCTGCGCCCCGCGGTATCCGGTGAAGGTGGATGCCGGTGCGGTGTGGATCGTATTGCAGCCAGTGCCCGAGCCGCAGGCCGTTGCCGAGCCGGCCGCATGAGCGAGGCCCTGCCGCTGCCGGCATCGGAGACCGCTGCGCACGCGTCTGCGGCATCGCCGATGCACCGCATCACGCGCTCGACCTGTTGCTACTGCGGTGTCGGCTGCGGCGTGTTGATCCACAGTGAGCACGACGATGCCGGCGAGCGCATCGTGGGCATCGAAGGCGACCCGCAGCACCCGGCCAATCATGGCCGTCTGTGCAGCAAGGGACTGGCGTTGCCGCAGACCACCACCAGCACGCAGGGGCGCGTGCTGGTCCCCGAATTGCGTCGGCACCGGCAGGCGCCGCGTGCGCCGGTAAGCTGGGATCAGGCCTTGCAGCATGTCACCAGCAAACTGGCGGCCATCATCCAGGAGCATGGCCCGGATGCGGTGGCGTTCTATCTCTCCGGGCAGCTGCTCACCGAGGACTATTACGTCTTCAACAAGCTGGCCAAGGGTCTGATCGGCACCAATAACATCGACACCAATTCGCGGCTGTGCATGTCCAGCGCCGTCACCGGCTACAAGCTGGCGCTAGGCGCAGACGGCCCGCCCACCTGCTATGACGACCTGGAGCTGGCACAGACGGTGCTGTTTGCGGGCAGCAACATGGCCTACGCACACCCGGTGCTGTTTCGCCGGCTGGAAGCTGCGCGTGCGCGCAACCCCGAGATTCGCTGGATCGTGATCGATCCGCGCCGTACCGACACCGCGGCCATGGCCGACCTGCACCTGGCGATCGAACCGGGGACCGACGTTGCGCTCTTCAACGGCATGCTGCATCACCTGATCTGGGAGGGTCTGGTGGATGCGCGTTTCGTTGCGGGCCATACCCAGGAATTCGATGCCCTCAAGCGGATGCTGCGCGAGTACACCTCGCGCATGAGCGCCGAGATCTGCGGGATCTCGCATGAGGACCTGGTGCAGGCGGCCGAGTGGTTCGGGCGCAGCCCGGCGGCGCTGTCGCTGTATTGCATGGGCTTGAACCAGTCGGCGCACGGCACCGACAAGAACCTGGCATTGATCAATCTGCACCTGGCCACCGCGCAGATCGGCAAACCCGGTGCAGGTCCGTTTTCGTTGACCGGCCAGCCCAATGCGATGGGCGGGCGCGAGGTCGGCGGTATGGCGACGATGCTGGCGGCGCACCGCGAGATCGGCAATGCCGAGCATCGCGCGGAGGTGGAAGCGCTGTGGGGCGTGCCGGCTGGGCGCATCAGTCCCACGCCGGGCACGCCGGCCGTGGAATTATTCGAACGCCTGCGTGCCGGCACGCTGAAGGCGGTGTGGATCGTGTGCACCAATCCCGTGCACTCGATGCCGGAGGTGGCCGGCATTCGCGCGGCGCTGGAGCAGGCCGAGCTGGTGATCGTGCAGGAGGCGTTTTCCGGCACCGACACCGTGCCGTATGCCGATGTGCTGCTGCCTGCCGCCAGCTGGGGCGAAAAGGACGGCACCGTGACCAACTCCGAGCGCCGCATCACCCGCGTGCGCAAGGCGGTGGGGCCACCGGGACAGGCGCGTGCGGATTGGTGGATTGCCAACGAGGTGGCGCGCCGGCTGGAGGCCAAGCTGCAACCGGGCGCCGCGGCCGGGCTGTTCGCCTTCGACACCACTGCGCAGGTGTTCGACGAACATCGCGCGTTGACGGTGGGCCGCGACCTGGACATCGGCGGGCTGGATTACGCGGTGCTGGACAACGGTCCGCAGCAATGGCCATTTCCGGCCGGCAGCGCGCAGGGGCAGGCACGGCGGTATACCGATGGCGTGTTCGCCACTGACAACGGGCGCGCGCGCTTCCATGCCACTCCGTATCGCAAGGTGGCCGAGGCGACCTCGGCGCGCTTTCCGATGCGGCTGCTGACCGGTCGGCTGCGCGACCAGTGGCATGGCATGTCGCGCACCGGGCGGGTGGCGGCTGCGTTTGCGCACAGTCCCGAACCGTCTTTGCGCATGCACCCGGACGATGCGGCGCGGCGCGGACTGGTGGCCGGCGAACTGGTGCAGGTGGTCAGCAAGCGCGGCGCGCTGGTGCTGCCGCTGGAGCTATCTGATGAGCTGCGCTCGGGTAGCGTGTTCGCGGCGATGCACTGGAGCGGGCAGAGCCTTTCCAGCGGTGGCATCAACGAAGTGAGTACGCCGGCAGTGGACGCGCGCTCGCAGCAGCCCGAGCTCAAGCACGCGGCGGTGCGGGTGGAAAAGGCGGTGTTCGGCTGGCATCTGCTGGCCGCGCGGCGCGGCGATGCACTGGCGCTGCAACAGGCGCTGCAGCCGCTGCTGCGCGACTGCGGCTATGCCAGCCTGCGCCTGCATGCCGAGCCCTTGCCGGAGGCCGCCGGCGCGTGGGCGGTGCTGCACGCCGCCTGCGAGCAGGCGCCCGAGGCGGCCTGGATTGATCGCCTGGTCGCCGCCTTGCAGCTGCCCGCCGGTGCCGATGTCCTGGAATACCGCGATCTGCGCCGTGGGCTGATGCGCCGTGTCGGTTGGCGAACGCAGGACGGGCTCAGTCATATCGACGGCCTGTTGCTCACCGCCGCGCAACCCAGCGAGGCCAATCAGGCGCTGCTGAACACCGCATTGGCAGGCAAGCCGTGGCGCGGCGCGCGGCTGGCGGTGTTCGCACAGACGCCTGCTGTGCCCAGCGACCCGATCGTCTGCACCTGCATGAATGTCGCGGCGTCGGCGATCCATGCGGCCATCGATGACGGCGCCGATGTGGCGAAACTCAAACAACGCCTGGGTTGCGGCACCGTCTGCGGCTCCTGCGTTCCGCAACTGACCCGGCTGTGCCGCCAACCGCGGCTGGCCTGATGCACTTCACCCCTCCACACACTGCGAGATCTCTCATGTCCGTCATCCCTTCCTGCGCGCGTGATGTGGTGTTGTTGTCTGCCGGTCCCGGCGATCTGGAGCTGCTGACCATCAAGGCAGTCAAGGCGCTGGCAGTGGCGCAGGTGCTGCTGCTCGACGATCTGGCCAATCCCGAGATCGTGGAGCTGGCACCGCAGGCGCGCGTGATCCGCGTCGGCAAGCGCGGCGGCTGCCGCTCCACGCCGCAGGAGTTCATCTGCCGGCTGATGCGGCGCTATGCGTTGCAGGGTCTGCGCGTGGTGCGCGTCAAGGGCGGCGATGCCTTGTTGTTCGGGCGGGCTGGCGAAGAAATCGACTTCCTGCGTCGCGCCGGTGTCGGTGTGCAGGTGATCAATGGGGTCAGTGCCGCGTTCGCCGCCGCCGCGGCGCTGGAAGTGTCGCTGACGCACCGCGAACATTGCCATGGCATCACCTTCGTCACTGCGCATACGCACGACCACGGCGAGCCGAACTGGGGAGCACTGGCCGCCAGTGGTACCACGCTGGGCATCTACATGGGCCTGCGGCGTGCGGATGCGCTGGCGACGGCGCTGCTGGCGCATCTGCCGGCCGCTACGCCGGCAGCCATCGTGCAGGCAGCCACACGTCCCGAGCAACAACGTCGCCTCACCACGCTGGGCGAACTTGGCGCTACCGCCGCCGCGCTGCTGCCAGGTCTGCCGACCTTGCTGTTGGTAGGCGATGCGCTCGCACACGCGTCGGCCGCTTGCGACGATCGTCGCACTGCCGTGCTGGAACAGGCAGTGGGATAGGGGAGTGGCCTCGCTGCGTGCGCAACGGCACCGCGCCGGAACGGCAGCGCCGTCGTTCGATCGCCGAAGGCACTTTGCAGTCTCCCCCGCCTGAGCCAGGTGTAGCGCCTAACCGCTTGCATGGTTGGGCGGAAGCACGATTGTCCGTCGCCCGCACAGACGCGCCCTCGCCGACGGATCAGCCTTGCACCAGGTGCAAGGCCGCAGGCCGCTTGCAGTCCAGCGCCGGTCGGCGCCGCGCTGCGTAGCAGGCGGGCGCATGGCGGACGCTTGGGCCGTGCCATCCCTGGCGAGTGCCTCGAATCATTTGCAGCCTTGGCGGCTTATAGACAGTCTGCTGCGCCCCCTTATCCCGGCCAGGCCGTGCCGCACGAGCAGTCATTGCGCTGCACCGCCCCTGATCGAAGTGGCGCGCTGTCGGAGAGAACGATCCGAGCATCACCACTGTGGATGCGCAGCTCATGGAGGCAGCAGCATCGCAGCACATCGCAGCACATCGCAGTACAGCGAAAGGAGGCGCCAATTTGGTAGCGCTACCCATTCTGCAGCGCGCTGCAGCCAGGCGTCGCCGTGAAGGTGTGCAAGATTTGCGCAGCGAGCGCAGCGGTTTTTTCCTGCATGTGCCCGTTTGCCACCGTATAGCCTGCTTTTGCGGGTTGGCACGATTGTTGCGGTAAGCACATTACCCAATGACGTACCCGATGCATCGAGAGGAGGCACAGTGGAAGACGGACAGAACAGTACTCGTAGCCGGCGCGGTTTTGCCGCATTGGATCCTGAAAAGCGTCGCGTGTTGGCCAGCAGCGGTGGCAAGGCCGCACACGCCAGCGGTAACGCGCATGAATTCACCAGCGACGAAGCACGCGAGGCCGGCCGCAAGGGCGGCCAGGCGGTAAGTCGCGACCGCGATCACATGTCGCGCATCGGCAGTAAGGGCGGCCGCTCCAAGCAGGCCAAGCCGCAGGAAGAATCCGCATAATCAAGGCGCGGCATGCAGCGCATGCCGTCATTGATTAAGGGGTGCAGGCCCTGTGCCGCGATGGCGCAGGGCCTGCTGTTTTTTGGGGGAAGCGCCCCTGTTCGTATGTGCCCATGAAAGCAAACGATTGCATCATGATGCAATTGTGCGCAGGCGGCAGGCCAGCCCAGGGCGCTTGAACCTGTTCAAACGCCTGCTGCATCAGGCCTCACACACCAGGCGGAAATTTTTGCAGCAGATTTTCGTTTCGCCATCGATTGCAGCGAATATTTTCCATATTGGCGTGATGGCTGCTGCGATGAAGGCAAAATCTGCAGCCACTGCCGTGGCGCAGCGTGTGGGGCACCGTCACTGGCCCGCCTTGCTGCGGCGCTGACCGGTGCATGTTGGCCAAACTAACGAGAGCACGATCTAGCGGCACGCTCCTGTGGGGCTTAACTGTTTATCCGCACCCGGCGATGTGTGAAGTTTGCGCGTCGCTGCGATGTCTGCACGCTTTGCATGCTGCTCCACCGCTGCCGTGCAGCGTTGGTATCCGTCGATGCCGGCGCGTCTGGCTGAGAAGAAGCGGCACGTGCCTGGGCGCAGAGACCTGTTGGACGGTTGGCTCGACACACCTGCAGCCGCGCGGCGCAGGGCAGCGGCGCGACGTCGAAGCAGAGGCCGCTGGGCTCGTCAAGAAGATGCGCGGGCTCGTACGCCACAGCAGCAAGACCACTGTGCGTGTCGTCGCCTCGCCATGAACGACGACGCAAGCATGGATTTTTTTCTGCAGGCCCAGCGCTTACCCTTGGGCGCCTCCAATAACGCGATCTTGGTGATGACAACGCAACCCGGCTATCCGATCGGTACCCCTGGCCAGGCTTGGGGCGATGACGAACGCAGCGCGTGGCGCGCCAGGCAGCGGGTACAGCGCAGCTACGCGGACGAGGTGGTGCATGCCATCGACGCGCTGGGCAACGGCTATGCGCGCGTGCAGTACGGAACGATTGTTGCCGACTCCACGCAATACCCGCTACTGGCATTGCGCAGCGCCACGTGGGACACCGCCCTGCCGTGTGCGCTGGTGACCGGTGGCGTGCACGGCTACGAAACCAGTGGCGTGCAGGGTGCACTGCAGTTCTTGCAGCAGTGCGGTGCCGACTATGCGGGCAGGTTGAATCTGCTGGTCGCACCCTGCATCAATCCCTGGGGCTACGAGCGGATCCAGCGCTGGAACGACGCGGCGATCGATCCCAACCGCGCGTTTCGCGACCACAGCCCGGCCCCGGAGTCGGCGGCGCTGAGGCAGCTGGTTGCAGACACCGCCGGCAGGATGCTGGTGCATATCGACCTGCATGAGACCACCGATAGCGACGAAAGTGAGTTCCGTCCTGCGCTGGCGGCACGCGATGGTGTGGTGTTCGTGCCGGGCAGCATTCCGGACGGGTTCTACCTGGTCGGCGACAGCGAAGATCCGCAACCTGCCTTTCAGCAAGCGGTGATCGCCGCGGTGGCCAGGGTCACGCATATCGCGCCGCCCGATGCGCAGGGGCAGATCATCGGCGCAGCGGTGGTGGGCCATGGCGTCATCAACTATCCGGTGCGGCAGCTGGGCCTGTGTGCCGGCGTGACCGATGCGCGCTATCGCACCACCACCGAGGTGTACCCGGACAGCCCGCGCGCCACACCCGAGCAATGCAACGCGGCGCAGGTAGCGGCGATCTGTGCTGCGCTGGATTACGCGCTGTCGGCACCCTGAGCATGCGGTGTGGCAGGGAATCTTTCCCTGTCTGCATGCGTGCGGCCTGCCAGTCCGTCGAGCCGGCGTTGTCTGCGCGCCGGCATCATCGCCTCAGGGAAGGCGTCGTCGTTCGGTGGCCTGTTGGACGTACCCAGCCACCAGGTGCGCCTCCATCGGCCTGGACAACAGATACCCCTGCGCCTCGTCGCAGCCCCAGCTGCGCAGCAGGGCGATTTCGTCGGCATGTTCGATGCCTTCGGCCACGGTGCGGTAGCCCAGCGCACTGGCCAGCCGCACCACGGCTTCTGCACGCATCTGCATGCCGGCTTTCATGGCGATACCGGTGACCAGCGAGCGGTCCAGCTTTAGGACGTTGATCGGCAGCTCGGTGAGATACCCGAAGTTGCTGTAGCCGGTGCCGAAATCGTCGATGGCCACGCTCACGCCCGCCTCGCGCAGTGCACGCAGGCGTGGAACCGCTTCGACATTGCTGCGCAGCCAGCGGCCTTCGGTGATCTCCAGCTCCACCCGCGTGGTCGGGATGGCCAGGTCGCTGCAGCGGTTGATCACGTCTGCAGCCAGATTGGTGTTGCCGAAATCGCGCGACGAGAGATTGATCGAGATGGAAAAATCCAGGCCCTGCGCCCGCCACTGCGCCAACTGCAGCAGCGCATGTTCGATCACCCAGTTGGTGACCGTGCACATCAGTGCGGTCTTCTCGAACAGGGGAATGAACTCGTCCGGGCCAATCGGCCCCAGGCTGGCGTGATGCCAGCGCAGCAACGCCTCGAAGCCGGTCACCGACAGGTCCTCCAGATTGATGCGCGGCTGGAAGACCAGCCGGAAATCGCCGGCCTCCAGCGCCTTTTCCGCGTCCAGCGCCAGGCGGTACGAGCGCTGGATGGCATCGTCCTGCGATGCGCTGTACCAGCACACCACGGCGTGGTTGTTGATCGCATCGCCCAGCGACACCAGGCCCTTGCGCATCACATCGTTGGTGTCCGGCTGCTGCGGCGCAAAGCGCACCACCCCGGCATGAAAGGTCAACGACATTGGCACCCCGGCCGCGTCCACCGGCTTTTGCAGCATGTCGCGCAGATCCAGCAGCAGGTCTTCCATCTCGTCGGGCGCAGAGTTCAGCAGGAAGAAGGCAAAGCGCATCGGCGCCACGTGGTAGACCGTTGCCTTGCCGCGCAGGGCGCGCGTCAACACGTAGCTGGCATGCCGGATCAATTCTTCCAGCGGTTGCATGCCCAGCGCCTGGCGCGCCTCGTTGGCCGCCTGCGTGTCGTAGACCTCGATGAAGGCGGCAATGGTGGGTACGCAGTGGCTGCCGAGGGCGAGGGCATCCAGATCCGACTGCAGCTGGCGTGCATTGAATAGCCCGCTATGCGGCTCGCGACGACCGGCACCGAACTGCAGTTCCAGTTGTGCAGCGGCCACGTTGGCGAACATGCGCAGCTGCTGATGCTCCTGGCTGGCCAGGCGGCGCTCGCGTGAATCGATGACGCACAAGATGCCGCAAATGCCGGTCTGCGGCGCGCCAACCGCGACACAGGCGATAAATCGCGCGGGCAGGCCCGGGAAGGCTGCATCGCCAAGTTGAATCGGCTCCAGTGCCGCGTGCTCGATCAGCTCTGCGACGCCATTGCTGGAGGCCAGTGGCGACGGACACAGCGCAATCGCCTGTTCGACATGGCCGGGGTCGATGCCACGCGCGGCAAGCACGCGCATGCGGCCACCTTCGGTGATGGTGAGTGCTGCCGCCGGGGCGACCAACGCATGGCACAACAGACGTGCGATCTGCTCCAGTGGCTCCATCCCACCCAGATCGATCGGAACCCCCGACCAGTCGGGAGAGCGGTCCTGCGATTTGTCCCCTGTGCCTAGCGTCATAACGTCAGATTCCGTGTCGAAGGTCACACATTGCATCCCCACTAGAACCAACGCCAGGTCGTGGACAAGTGACGAGGCGCAGCCTTTGACCACCGACAGGATAAACGCAGTGCGGCGTTATCAGGTGAGGAATCAAACTCGACGATAAAAGTTCTGTCGCTGTCTGCATGTATTGCCTCTCAGGGTAGTCGCGATGCTGCAAAAAATTCCTCATGCAAGTGGTCTTATCAACTCGCAGGAGATGCAGGGAATTCAAGGCGCCGGATGATGCCTCGCTGGATAGGATTGGCGTGCTCTTCAATAGAGTGCAATGGTTCGCCTGGCTGTCGCCCCTGGCGTGCCTACATCAGCTCACCATCGGTTTGCCGGGCGCGACCTATAAAGCCGAAAACGCATGCAAGTGTCGCAAATTGCATTGATAAATAAGCATTCTCGACCGTTGGGCGCAACCAGGCGCCACCATTTGTGTATATCAGCGAGCGCAAGCAAACCATTAGACAAATTGGCCCGGTGTCATGTATTAGTGCATGGTTAGTGATATTCAGCACAGTTTCAAGGGTGTTGGTTCGACTACTAATTCCTCACTGCGAGTTTTGCAATTGGTATTAATCACTCTCCATTCTTCATGTGGAGGGTTTGGGCAGTTCTATGCCCGATAAAAATCGAATTTCAATCCACTGCCGACATTAAGCGGGCGCAGCCATCAGCGTTTGCGGGTGAGCGGCTATCAGGGGAGTCAGGATGAATCGTGCATTTGCGCTTGTCTGGAACGCGGCCATCGGCAATTGGGTGGTGACGCATGAGCTGGTACGCCGTCGACGCAAGTCAGGTGCAGGACGACGCGCCCTGCCGGGCCTGGTGATGTTGGCGGCAGGGGCCGCCAGCCCCTCGTTGGCCTGGGGAGCCTGCACGCCCGCGATCCCCGTGGCGGGCGCAACCGTGACCTGCACCGGGCTTGCCGGCACCGGCAATACGTTTGCCAGCAACGCAAGCAACCTCACCCTCAACGTGGCAGCCGGGACGCAAATGACTGCCGGCCTGCTGGGCGGCACATCGATCGCACTTGGCGGCACCAATGCCACGCTCAACAACAGCGGCACCATCGACCCGTCCATCCTTGGCCTCCTGTCGGTGCTGGGCACCGGCGTCACCATGGGCAATGCGAGCTCGACCTCGGTGATTGCCAACAATCTGGCAGGCGGCAACATCTATGGCACCGGAGGGTTGATCGGCGCCAACCTGCTCAATCTCGACGGCATGGCGCTAGGGATCACTTCCGCCAGCAATGGCACGGTCCAGATCAATAATGCCGGCTTGATCAGCAGTAAAGCGCTCCTCAACCTCTCGATCCTGGGGGCCGACACCCCGGTCATTGCAGTGAGCGGCGGCGGCACCGTCAACGCTGTCAACACCGGCACCATCGAAGGGCGCGTCGGCTTCCAGTCGTCCGCCGCCGGCAATACCTTCATCAATGCCGGCGCCATCAGTGGCAGCGTGGCAATGGGGATCAACAGCACCAATACCTTCACTGCGGTGACCGGCAGCAGCATCAGTAGCGCCGGCGGCCTTGGTCTGGAGGTGCTCGGTCCCGGCGGTCTGTTGCGCTTTGCGCAAACCGGCGTGGTCGATGGTGGCGCCGGCGGAAACAACACGCTGGTTGCGCAGAATGCGGTGAGCGGAACCGGTAGCGGCAACACGGGCACCGGTACGCTGAGCACAGACCAGTACATCAACTTCAACGGCCTGCGCATCAACAGCGGGACCTGGACACTGGGCGGTGCAAGCAACTTTGGCAGCAGCGCGCTCAACGGTGGCGTGCTGCGATTTGCCACGCCTGCACAGCTCGGCACCGCCATCACGGCCAATGGCGGCACGCTCGACGCCATCGCTACCGGCTTGACGCTGACGCCTGCCGGCGGCATCACGCTGGCCGCAGGTGGCTTGACCGTGCAAGGTGCCAACACGCTGACCATCGGCAGCACGTTGAGCGGTGGAGGTGCGTTGACCAAGACCGGCACCGGCGCGCTGAGCCTGACCGGCAGCAACACCTTCACCGGTGGCGTGAATCTGGCGGGCGGCTCCCTGACGGCTGGCAACAGCAGTGCGTTGGGAATCGGCACCATCACCGCATCCGGCGGCAGCCTGCTGGCGGGTGCTGCGCTCAACCTGCCCAATGCAGTGGTGTTGAACACCGCCCTCGGCATCGGCGGCGCAAACAATGTGCGCCTCGGCGGCGTTGTCAGCGGAACCGGTGCATTGAACAAGACCGGTACGGGCACGCTCACCCTGGGCGGCACCAACAGCTATACGGGCGGAACCACGCTGAGTGCGGGCACCATGGTGCTGGAGACGGCCAGCGCACTCGGTAGCGGTACCGTCACTGCGGCCGGCGGGTTGCTGGATACCGCCGCGCCGTTGACGCTGGGCAATGCATTCGTGTTGAACAGCACGCTGGGGCTGGGCGCAAGCGGCAATGCACTGACCCTGACCGGGGTGCTGTCAGGGAGCGGCGGCCTTACCAAGACGGGCACGGGCACGCTTGCGCTCAGTGGCGCCAACAGCTACAGCGGCAGTACGACGCTGGCAGCAGGCACCCTGCAACTGGGCAGCACCGCTGCGCTGGGCAGTGGCGCGTTGAATGTCACCGGCGCGTCCAACCTGAGCACCAGCGCCCCGCTGACGCTGGGCAACGCGGTCAATCTTGCGGGGCCGTTGAGCTGGACCGGCGCGCAGGCGCTCACCCTGGGTGGCGTGATCAATGGCGCTGGCAGCCTGATCAAGAGCGGCGCTGGCGATCTCAACCTGACCAACAGCAATGGCTATACTGGTGGCACCACGCTAAGCACTGGGCGGCTGGTGGTTGGCTCCAATGCGGCACTGGGCACCGGCACGCTTACTGCCAGCGGCGGCACACTCGATGCGGGCGCAGCGGCGACCGTGACCAACACGATATCGCTCACGGGCACGCTGGGCCTGGCCACCAATGGAACCGCGTTGAACCTGGCCGGCACCATCGGCGGCTCGGGCGCGTTGAACAAGCTGGGCACCGGCACGCTCATCGTCAGTGGTCTGAATACCTACACCGGTGGCACCACGCTCAACGCCGGCACCTTGCAAATAGCGAACGGCAACGCGCTCGGCAGCGGTGCCCTGACAGTCACCGGCAATGCCGCGCTGCAAGGCAGCGCGCCGACCACGTTGACCAATGCGATTGCGTTGACTGCCGGGGCACTCACGCTCGATGGCGCACAGGCGCTGTCGCTCGGCGGCGGCATCAGCGGCGCCGGCAGCCTGGTCAAATCCGGAAGCGGGGACCTCACCCTGAGTGGCACCAACACCTATAACGGTGGCACCACGCTGGGTGCGGGCAAGCTGACCGTGGGCAGCAACACGGCGCTTGGCACCGGTGCGCTCACCGCCGCCACCGGTACCACGCTGGATACCCTCGCGGTCAGCACGCTTGCCAATGCCATCGCCTTGACCGGGCTGGTCAACATCGGCGGCAGCAATGCGCTGACGCTCACCGGCACCGTCAGCGGCGCCGGCGGGCTGGACAAGCTCGGCCCCGCCAGCCTGACCCTGGCAGGGAACAACACGTATGCCGGAGGCACACAGCTGACCGCAGGCAGCCTGTTGCTGGGCAGCGATACGGCGCTGGGCAGTGGCACCCTGACCGTTTCCGGCGGCCTGCTCGATGGCACCGCGGCACGCGCGCTTGCCAACGCTGTCGTGCTGAATGCCGACCTGTCGATCGGCGGCAGCCAGGACCTGGCACTCAATGGACTGATCAGCGGGGCAGGTGGGCTGGTCAAGGGCGGCAATGCGGTGTTGAGCCTGGGCGGTGCCAACACCTTTGCGGGCGGCGTGGATCTCAATGCGGGTGCCCTGCTGGTCGGCAGCAGCACGGCCTTGGGCAGTGGTGGGTTGACCGCTGCCAACGGCACGCAGTTGCAGGCCACCAGTGCCGTCACGCTGGCCAACGATGTCGCATTGAATGGCGCGCTGGCGCTGACCGGCAGCAACAGCCTTGGGTTGACCGGCACCGTGAGCGGGGCAGGCAGCCTGGTCAAGCAGGGCACCGGTGCATTGACGCTGATCGGCAACAATCTCTACACCGGCGGCACGCTGCTGGATGCGGGTTCGCTGGTGGTCGCCAGCAATGCCGCGCTTGGGACCGGCGCGCTGACCGCCGCAGATGGCACTGCACTCAACGCAAGCACTGCGGTCACCTTGCAGAACGCCATCACGGTGAACGGCGCGCTCAGCATCGATGGGCAGGACCTGGGCCTGGCAGGTGTCATCGACGGTGCCGGAAGCCTGGTCAAGAACGGCACGCAGACACTCACGCTCGGCGGCAGCAATACCTGGTCAGGCGGCTTGCAGTTGCAGGCCGGCGCCGTGGTGGTCGGCAGCGACACTGCGCTGGGAACCGGCACGCTCACCGCTGCAGGTGGTACGTCGCTGGATGCCAGCAGCGCGGTGACGCTGACGAACGCGCTGGCGTTGAATGGTGCGTTGACGCTGCCAGGCACGCAGGATATCGCTTTGGATGGCGTGATCAGCGGCACCGGCAGCCTGCAGAAGCAGGGCATCGCCAGCCTGACCCTGGGCACTGCCAATACCTTCAGCGGCGGCGTCACCTTGGACGCCGGTCGCCTGGTGCTGGGCAATGCCAGCGCGCTGGGCGCCGGTGATCTGACTGTGGCGGGTGCGGCGGAACTGGATGCCAACACCGCGCTGGCTATCGGGAATGCCGTGCAGTTGAACAGCCAGCTCAGCCTGGTCGGCAGCAACGATCTGGCGGTGAATGGCACCGTCACCGGCACCGGCAGCCTGATCAAGAATGGCGCCTCCACGTTGGCGCTCACTGCGAGCAACAGCTACAGCGGCGGCACCACGCTCGCGGCGGGCACGCTTGCGGTAGGCGCGGACACGGCGCTCGGCACCGGCAGCCTGTCAGTCACCGGCGACTCGGTGCTGAGCAATGCGATCGCCGTGGCCCTGGGCAACGGGATCGACCTGGGCGCCGCGCTGATCATCGACAACGCGGCGGACATGCTGGCCAGCGGCACGATCGACGGTGCAGGCGCATTGACCAAGACCGGTCTCGGCACCTTGACGCTGAGTGGCAGCAATACTTATACCGGCCCGTTGGCGGTCCAGGGCGGAACGGTGGTGGCCAGCACAGCGGCCTCGCTGGGCAATGCCAGCCTGATCGACGTGGCCGCCGGCGCGTCGCTGAACCTGACCAACGGCGGCCTGATCAACGCGCTCGCCGGCGCGGGCAGCGTGGACACCGATGCCGGTGCGACCCTGCAGCTGGGCAGCGGCGACTTCGCCGGCAGCCTGGGCGGCGGCGGTAATCTGGACAAGGTCGGCACAGGCATCGTGCGTTTGCTCGGCAGCAGCGCGATTGGCGGCGCGACGCAGGTCAGCGGTGGCACCCTGGATGTGGTCGGCAGCCTCGGCACCAGTGCAGTGAACGTGGCGCTCGGCGGCACGCTGACCGGTTCCGGCACCAACGGCGCCATCTCAAGCGACACCACCATCGGCAACGGTGGCCGGCTGGCATTGACCAGCGGCTCCTCACTCAGTGTGGGCGGCCTGACGCTGGCACCGGGCGCCATCGTGGACGTCGGGTTGGCTGCACCGAGCACGACGCGCCTGCTGGCGGTCAACGGCAATCTCACCCTGGATGGCACGCTCAATGTCACCGACATCGGCGGCTTCGGCACCGGTGTGTATCGGTTGATCGATTACACCGGTGCGCTGACCAACAACGGCATGCTGTTCGGCGCGATACCGGGCAGTGTCGACATCAGCCAGCTGGCGTTGCAGACGGCTATCGGCCAGCAGATCAACCTGGTGGTCACGGCGCCGGGCAGCATCGTGCAGTTTTGGGACGGGGTGCAGACCACTGCCAACGGCACGGTGGACGGCGGCTCGGGCGTGTGGGGGGCCGCCACCAACTGGACCGGCCAGGATGGCTCGGCCAACAGCACCTGGCAGGGCGACTTTGCCGTGTTCTCCGGCACGGCAGGCAGCGTGGGCGTGCAGGGCACGCAGGAGGTGGGTGGCCTGCAGTTCGTGAGCGATGGCTACCAGTTGACCGATGCGGGCGCCGGTGCGCTCAACGTCACTGCGCCGCTCACCGCCATTCGCGTGGACCCCGGTGCCACGGCCACGATTGATGTCGCCATCTCCGGCATCGGCGGCGTGCAGAAACTCGACACCGGCACCCTGGTGCTCGACGCCGCCAACAGCTATGCCGGCGGCACCTCGCTGGGTGGCGGCACGCTGGTGCTGGGCGATGCGCAGGCATTGGGCACCGGCGTGCTGACCGCCGCCGGCGGCACCCGCATCGACAGCAACCAGGCGCTGGCCGTGGGCAATGCGGTGGTGCTGGACGGCGCGGTGACGCTGCCCGGCAGCAACGACCTGGGATTGGCCGGGCCAATCAGCGGTGCCGGCGGATTGATCAAGGACGGCAGCAGCACGCTCACCCTTGCCGGCAACAACAGCTACGCCGGCGGCAGCGTGTTGAATGCCGGCACGCTGCTCGTCGGCAGCAACACCGCCCTGGGCACGGGAAGCCTGTCGGTGCTGGGCAATTCCACCTTGAGCAATGCCATTGCACTGGCGCTGGGCAACAACCTCACGCTCGGCGCCGATCTGACCATCGCCAGCGCGGCCGATCTGGCGCTGACCGGCACGCTCGGCGGCACCGGCGCATTGACCAAGACAGGGCTCGGCACCCTGACCCTGTCCGCTGCCAACAGCTTCAGTGGCCCGGTCACCGTGCAGGCCGGCGTGCTTGCCACCTCTGCCAGCGGCACCTTGGGTAGCGCCAGCACGGTGGATGTGGCGGCAGGTGCGCAATTGGCGCTGGGCAGCAGCACCAACCTGAGCGCTGTGAGCGGGTTGGGCGAGGTCGCCATTGCGGGCGGCAGCACCTTGCAGTTGGGCGGTGACAACAGCAATCGGACCTTCGCCGGCAGCTTTAGCAACGCCGGCAATCTGGACAAGGCCGGCACCGGCACCTTGCAGCTCACCGGCAGCAGCGCGCTGGGCGGCACCACCCAGGTTTTCGGCGGCACGCTGGATGTGGATGGCAGCCTGGCCAGCGCCGGCGGCGTCAGCGTGGGCAGCGGTGGCACCTTGAGCGGCAGCGGTGTGGTCGATGCCGCGGTCACCATCAATGATGGCGGCCGCCTGGTGGTGAGCAGCGGCGCCTTGCTGACCACCGGCAGCCTGAGCATGGCCCCCACTGCCACGCTCGATGCCTTCCTGGGAATCCCCAGCCAGACCGACGTGCTGGCGGTCAACGGCAACCTCACGCTGGACGGTACGCTCAACATTACCGACATCGGCGGCTTCGGTAGCGGCGTCTATCGTTTGATCGACTACAGCGGCGCATTGACCGATAACGGTTTGAACATCGGCACGTTGCCCGGCAGCGTGGATCCCACCCAGCTGACCTTGCAGACGGCGCTTGCCCAACAGGTCAACCTGGTGGTGCTCTCGCCTGGCAGCAACGTGCAGTTCTGGGATGGCGCACAGACCGTCGCCAATGGCGCCATCGACGGCGGCAGCGGGACCTGGACCAGCACTGCCACCAACTGGACGGCGATCGACGGCCTGACCAACAGCGATTGGCAGAGCAGTTTTGCCGTCTTCGGCGGCAGCGCCGGCACCGTGGGTGTGCAGGGCACCCAGGGCATCACCGGCATGCAGTTCCTCACCGATGGCTATGTGCTGGGCGATGCAGGCGCCGGCGCGCTGAGCGCCAATGCCGCCACGACCATCATCCGTGTCGATCCCGGCGTCACCGGCACCATCGACGTCGCCATCGGCGGCGCTGGCGCGCTGCAGAAACTCGACACCGGCACCCTGGTGCTCGACGCCGCCAACAGCTATGCCGGCGGCACCTCGCTGGGTGGCGGCACGCTGGTGCTCGGCGATGCGCAGGCATTGGGTAGCGGCGTGCTGACCGCCGCCGGCGGCACCCGCATCGACAGCAACCAGGCGCTGGCCGTGGGCAATGCGGTGGTGCTGGACGGCGCGGTGACGCTGCCCGGCAGCAACGACCTGGGATTGTCCGGGCCAATCAGCGGTGCCGGCGGATTGATCAAGGACGGCACCGGCACGCTCACCCTTGCCGGCAACAACAGCTACACCGGCGGCAGCGTGTTGAATGCCGGCACGCTGCTCGTCGGCAGCAATACCGCACTGGGGAGCGGCACGCTGTCGGTGGCTGGCGATTCGGTGCTCAGCAATGCGATTGCCGCCGCGCTGGGCAACGCGATCAACCTGGGCGCTGCGCTGACCGTCGACACGCCGGCCGACCTGAGTCTGGCCGGCAACATCGCCGGCAGCGGCGCGCTGATCAAGACCGACACCGGGACCTTGACGCTGGCCGGCAGCAATAGCTACACCGGTGGTACGACGCTCGCTGCGGGGACCCTGGTTGGCGATAGCGCGAGCCTGCAGGGCGCGATCGTCGACAACGCCACGCTGGTGTTCAATCAGGCGGGTGACGGAGTGTTTACCGGGTCGATCACCGGCACCGGCACCCTGATCAAGGATGGCGCCGGTGCCTTGCTGCTCAACGGCGCAAATGGCTACACCGGCGGGACCACGATTGCCGCCGGCAGCCTGATCGGTGACACCACCAGCCTGCAGGGCGACATCGCCAACAATGCGGCACTGGTGTTCAGCCAGGGCAGCGGCGGTGTGTATGCCGGCGTGGTCAGCGGCACCGGCTCGCTGGAAAAGGCCGGCAGCGGCGCGCTGCAGCTGACCGGCGCCAATAGCTATACCGGCGGCACCTTGGTCAGTGCAGGCAGCTTGATCGGAGACACCACCAGCCTGCAGGGCGATGTGATCGACAATGCCACGCTGGTCTTCGACCAGGCCAGCGACGGCACGTTCGCCGGCACCATCAGCGGCGCCGGCAGCGTGGTGAAGCAGGGCGCCGGTGTCCTTACGCTGGCCGGCAGCAATGCCTACAGCGGTGGCACTACTGTGGCCAGTGGCACCCTGCAAGGCAACGCCACCAGTCTGCAGGGCGACATCCTCGACAATGCGGTGCTGGTCTTCGACCAGGCCGGGGATGGCACGTTCGCCGGCAACATCACCGGCAGCGGCTCGCTGATCAAGACCGGCGCCGGTGCGCTCACCCTGGATGGCACCAATACGTATCTGGGGGGAACCACTGTCAGCGCGGGCAACCTGATCGGCAACACCGGCAGCCTGCAAGGCGACATCACCAACAATGGCACGCTGACCTTCCTGCAAACCGGCAACGGCACCTATTCGGGCCGATTGTTCGGCTTCGGGCGGTTCGTCAAGACCGGCCTGGGCACGCTGTTGATGACCGCCAACAGCAGCAGCTACTCCGGGCCGACCGAGGTCAATGCCGGCACCCTGAGCGTGGGCAATCTCGCCAATCCGGGCGCTGCGCTTGGCGGACCGGTCACCGTGGGGCCAGGCGGTACGCTCACCGGCAACGGCACGATCGGCAGCCTCACCCTTTCCGGAGGCAACCTGCTCATCGGTGGCACGAACGGCACGCTCAGCGTCAACGGCAATGCCACGATCGGTAGCGGGTCCACCGTGCAAGTCACGCCAGAGGCCAATGGAGGAGTGACGCCGGTGACGGTGGGCGGTGCAGCCACCGTGGCACCAGGCAGCACCTTGCAGATGGTGCGTGCCGCCGAGTGGCCATTGTTCACCGACATACCGGTGATCAATGCAGCCGGTGGCGTGAGCGGGCAATTCAGCAACGTCGTGGCCGATTACGCCTTCGTCGACCCGAATTTCAGCAGCAGCGCCACCGGGCTGTCGATATTCCTGGGGCGTAACACCGTGGGGATGATCGACACGGTGACCACCCCCAACCAGCAGGCTGCGGCATCCGCGGTGGATGGCCTGCCGGTAACCAGCCCGGTGTATCAGTCGGTCGTTCGGCTGCCGGACGACCCCGCTGCGCTGGCCACCGCCTTCGCGTCGCTGTCGGGAGAAAGCCATGCCAGCACCGCCACAGCGATGCTGGATAGCCGTTTCCTGACCAGCGGCATCGGCAGCCACCTGCGTGGCGACAGCCAGGACACCCGGATCGGCGAGACCATGGTCTGGATCACCGGACGCAGCCTGCCCAACCGTGTCGATGGCGATGCGGACACGCACGCGGTGCGCCGCGAAGACAACGGCGTGATGGCCGGTGCGGAACGTCGTGTCGGCGAGCGCAGCGTGGTCGGCGTCGCCGTGGGCAGCCAGGACATCGACAGCTGGTCGCGCGAGTGGGGCGATCGTGCCGACATCAAGGGCACGCATGCCGGCGTGTACGCGCAGGCAGCGTGGGCCGCATTCTCGCTGCAGGGCGCGCTGGACTATGCCGACTACCGGGTGGACGCCTCGCGCCGCGTGTTGCTGCCCGATGTGCTCGAGGAACGTCTCACCAGCGACTACGATGCCACCGCGATCACCGCATCGCTGGAAGCGTCCTGGCAACTGCGCAGCGGCAACGCGGTCTATACCCCGTTTCTTGCCGCTGACTACACGCGCCTGAAGACCGATGGCTTCAGCGAGCGCGGCGGAATTGCTGGGCTGGCGATGGAGGGTGCCACCGACGAGTTCATCACTGGCACGTTGGGCGTGCGCGGGCGCTGGGCGCTTGGTCAGCAGGCAGCATTGCATGCGTCGCTGGGTTGGCGGCATGCGTTTGGCGATCGTGCCGTGCAGCGCTCGGCCGGCTTCCTCGACACCGATGCGCAGTTTGCGGTTCAGAGCGTGACCCTTGCCAAGAACGCGGTGATCGGTGAGCTGGGAGTCAGCCTGGTCACCTCACCGAACAGCCGCATGTCGTTGTCGCTGCAAGGCCTCGAAGGCGACGGCCAGACTGCCTATGGCGGGCAGGTGAGCTGGGGCTGGAGCTTCTGATCGTCTGCGTCCGCTACGCCGCTGTGGTGCACTGATTGCCCTGCACCGGGAGCGACGCAGGGCTGCGATGAATCCACCAAGCCCCGGCATGCCGGGGCTTGGTGGGTGTGCCTGTTGATGAAAGCGCCCTTTGGAAAATCGAGAGCGCTATCGTTGATCGTGGCGCTGTCGGGATTCGGTATTCGGTATTCGGGAGTGGGCATTCGCTCGATCGCCGGCATCAACGCGCCTGGCCTTGGGAGCGGAGACAACCCTGCGGGCGCAGGCGTGATCAGAACTGCCAGCGCAGGCCGACATTGGCATTGATGCTGTCGGCGTCCGACCGTCCGCGTTCTGCACCCACGTTGCCGTAGACGGAGAACGCATCGTTGACTTGGTAACGCACGCCGACCGAAGCACGTGCCGCCTGCTTGGTGACCGGAGCGCCGGAGACAGTGAAGCGCGCTTCCGGCAGACCGGTGAACCACGCAGTGAAGTCGGCATTCGGTTGACCCAGCAGCGAGCGATAGGCGAGCAACCCATCAAAGCCCCACTTGCCACGCGTCAGATGGCCACGCACACCGGCCTCGGCGTAGCCGGCACGCAGGCTGTCGCTGCCGGCGCTCAGGCCCAGGCCGGTCGCCGAGGCTTCGCTGAATGCGTCCTGGGTCTGGTTGACCACACCCGCAGCGACGAACGGCGACACCCCTGCCTGCGGCATCAGCCCGACTTCTGCACGCAGCGACCAGTTGCTGTCATGGCGGCGATCCTGCAGACGCTCGCCGACGGTGCCGGCCTGTACCGTGCGCTCGGAGTCCACCGTGCTCATGCCGTACGAGCCGATGCCTGACAGGTAGGCCTGGCCGATGGGCTGATAGAGATACGCCGTCATCGCATAACGGTCCGAGCGCAGACGGCTGGCCGAGGCATCGATGTGCGCGCGGTCCTGGCCGGACGTCACTGCCGCACCGACGATGGTGCCGGCATGACCGAGCGGAAGGTCCACCCCGAAGGTGGTGGCTTGCTGGGTGTAGTCGGCCGAGGCAAAGCCGTTGCGGCTCAGGTCGCCATCCAGGTAGCTGCCCTGCACCCAGGTGGTCAGGGTGGTGGTATCGGCCAGGTAGGGCAGGCGATCGGCAGCAACCCGCGCATCGTTGAGGGCGGACTGGAAGCCCAGCGTACGCTCCACGCCATGCACCTGCCCGGTCAGGGTCGGCAGCGATGCGGCAACCTGTGCATCGGAGGCCGCCAGCAGCGAACCGGTGGCGCTGATCAGACCGCCCAGATTTGCGGTATCACCGGAGGCCACGCGCGTGTCCAGCACCTTGACCAGGGTATCGGCCTGGGTGGCGCCTGCAACCACTGCCTGCGGAGCGCCGGCGGCCTGCGCGCTGCTGGCCGAAGCATTACGGGTCAGCGTTGCGGTGACCGTGGTCGGCGCATAGGCAAGCGACGCGGTCCAGAAGAAATTGTTGGCATATTGCACGCGGTCGAAGCTGCCTTGCAGCGTGCCGGCCCTGAGGATGGTTTCAGTGTTGCCGACGCGATAGTCAGCGGCTTCGGGCAAGAGCAGCAGATTGCCCTTGAGACTGGCCTGGCCGGTGACGGTCAATCCCTTGCCCAATGCGATGGCGGTGGTGCCGGTGCTGTTGACCAGGCTGTAGCCGCCGTTGATCACGCCGCCGCGCGATTCGAAGGTGGCCGAGTTGGCCACCAGCAGATCCGAGCGCAGACTGCCGGACAGCGCGAGCACGCCGTCAATGATGGTGGTGCCGCCGGTATAGCTATTGTTGCCGCTCAGGGTGAGCCGTCCGGCACCATTTTTGGTCAGGCTGCCGCTGCCGGAAATATCGTTGCTGAAGGTGCTGTCGTAGCCTGCACCCACATTGGCCGACCAGTTGCTGGCGAACTGGCCCGGTCCATTGATCGCCTTGGCGGCGTTGACCAGGCCCCAACCATACAGCGCATCCACACCAGGAGCGCCCAGGTCGGTGGCGGTGGTCAGCAAGGTCTGCTGCAGGTTGGACGCGCTCATCCACGGATACACGCCCAGCACCTGCGCCGCGACGCCGCTGACGGCAGCGGTGGAGAACGAGGTGCCGGCAATCTGGCCCTGCAGTTCGGTGCCGGCCAGCGCCGGCGCGGTGAAGCTGCCCGGTGCCACCAGGCACCACTGCGCGGCTGCGCCGCAATGGTTGGAATAACTGGTCAGGCCCGCCGGGTTGCCGGCGCTGTCGACAGCGATCGCGCCTACTGCCAGCCAATTGTTGCGCACGCTGGCTTCCTGCACCGGGGTGGCGGCCGGATACGCTGCCTCGGCGGCGCCTTCGTTGCCGGTGGCGGCCACGATCAGTGCGTCGGCCTGCACCAGCGGCGTCAACGCAAAACGCCAGGCGGCGGCGGCATTCGCGCTGCTGGCGGCATCGGCGTACGACGCGCCCAGCGACAGGTTGGCGATCCGCACACCGGCGGCGGCCAGACCCACCGCAGCGTTGCGGGCCTGCTGGGTGCCGCAGGAATTCTCTGCGCAGATGCGTGCATAGAACAGGTCTGCATCCGGCGCCACGCCACCGGCAAATCCGTCCTGGGCAGAACCCAGCACCAACGCCGACACGATCGTGCCATGGCCGCGCAGCGCGTTGGAAGAAGACTCCGGCGTCCCCGGGCTGGCGGTGTAATCGGTGAACCCATCAACCTTACCTGCGAGCGGTGCATAGCTCTGCACCAGGTTGTCGTCCAGCACCGCAAGCTTGACGCCCTGGCCCCGGGCACCGGCCTGCTGCGCCAGATCGGCATTGATCGGCACCAGCAGATTGCTGCCCACGCCCTGGTAGCGGGGAGGTGCAGGCGTCGGAACCGGCGCGGTCTTGGGCAGCGGGTCGGAGGTGGGACCCGGCGTGGTCGGCGTGGTCGGTGTAGGGGCAGGCGCGATCACCGTGCTCTGCGGCGGGTCGCTACGGACGTTGCCGCCACCACCACCGCCACCACAGGCGGTCAGGACAAGGCAGGATGCGATGGTCGTAGCGAGCAGCGAGCGATTCATGGGTTGGTCGATTCCGTTGATTGAAGGCGCGCCGCACTGCTGGATCTGACAATGGCGCAGAAGATCCCCGCGCCGATGGCTGCTGGCGCAGGCGGTGGTTTGGCACATTGATCACTTCAGCCTTTTGCTGATCCGTCCCCTCGGATCCGCGCAATACGGTCATCAAGGCGCATGGCTGAGATATGTTTCAATGTGCTTGCGATTGTTTAACGGCGCTAGCCAATGACTCTAAAGTCTGAATGGACAGTTGCTATTCAGATAAAATTTCCGCTAATTGATGGCAGTGATTTATTCCATAGCCAGATCGAATTAGACCGCCCCTAACAGCTGGAAATTCAGAAAAACGTGGGAGCGAACGCAACAATAGCGAGTCACATTTAAAATGCGGCCACGATCCTAAATGTACGGCTAGATCAAGGTAATCGGGGAATCCCGTAGGGTGGTAGGTGATCCACCTACGCTGGTGTGGCGGATTCCAGCGCCGCTTAGCGTCTCTAACGGACTCCAGCGTACGCCAGTATCTAGTGCAGGAATTAAACTGCCCGTTGTGGCGTTGGACGCTCGAAAATCTCGTGCGTCAGGGCGAAAGGCCATTTGCTCGGGAAGGAGGGCCAATAACTGGTGATTGTGCGTAATTCAACGCTCTAGCCAGGATAAATTATCAATTAGATTTAAAATCAAATTTAACGGAATAAGGGGGCTTTTATCCAAGCCAAATGGAAGCTGGATTAGAAAAATAAAAAATTTACGAATTGATCGGCTCAACTGATTAAACGTATGGATTCCGGCTGCTATCGGTAAAGATGTCGCGGTAGCGTCGGTTAGATTACTGCCCAGCCTGCTTCATGCACGGCTGCACCAACTTTGGTCAAAGCATGCGATCTGCCGGGCGCTGGAGCGCCGCGCCTGCATCGGGCCGACGCGGCGATTCCTGCAGTCGACGTCTGGCACTACGCTCGCGACTGGCGACCGGCGACGGAGATCCGCCGTCGATGCAGTGGTTGGTTGCGCAGATGACCGGGCGCGAACAGGCCTGCTTTGCATTACATACGTGAAGGTGCCCGGCCTTGACCCGGTGTCGGATCACCGCCGGCCTGGGCGAACCACGCAACAGGACAGGCTGGGTGATCTGGAAACTCCTGTTTTCGCTGGACCCACACCGCCAGCCGCCGGCGACAGCGCTGAGTAATGCCGGCTCGGCTTGATCACCGCCAGGCACGCAGGTTTCAGCCAGCGGTATTCTCACAACGACGCATGCCTACTGCGTCTTCGCCAGTGCCGCCTTGGCGCGCGTGCCGGCGGCGGCGCCGACACGCTTGTCCAGCACCTGTGCCAATGCGTTGAGCTGCGCCGTGGTCACGCCGATGTTCAGGCTGATCTTCAGATGCGACTGCAACTGCGCTTCCACACCCTCCAGCGCGGCGAGCATGCTCACGGTGGCCAGCTCACGGCTCACCCAGTCCAGGTTGTCGCGCGCGAAGATGTCGCCGAACAGATGGGTCTTCAGATACTGGTCGATGGCCGGCGCAAACTCGAACAGCGGCCCGGTCACCGGTGTGCCTGCCAGTTGGGTTTGATTGGCGGTCCCCACTGCGAGCAATGCCTGGCCGGACGGCACCGGGCCCGGCGAATCGCCAGGCGGGTCGACAACGCCACGCTGCCGTCGTGCCTCGATGACCTGCATCAACGCCGCCAGCGCATTGAGGCTGCGCGGAAAGCCGGCGTAAGCGTAGACCTGCACCAGCACTTCCTTGCAGTCGTTGATGGTCAGGCCTGCGTCGAGGCCGGTGTCCAGCACCGGCTTCAACCGTTCGATATCGCCCGTTGCCGCAAATGCGGCGATCGGGGCGATGGCTTGCTGCCTGGGCGACAGGCTTTCGGAAATAGGCATCACGATTGACTCCGGGGGAGATGCTGCCGCGGGGGAGGGGCAACGACACAGAGGACTGCAACGCGACGCATGCCGCACGCAAGCGGGCATCGCGCCGATATGCAGCATGGGGGCACTCATAGATCTAGGGGTCGATGCGCGTGATTCCAAGCGTAGCGACGCTGGTGTGCGGCCAGGCATCGCCGCGTTGCATCACCTGAAAGTTCCGGTCGTGCGCGTGCTGGCGCAGATAGCGCGCAAAGTGGCCGCGCGCCTCGGCGGTGAAGAACCCGGGTGTATTGCCATCGAACAACGCCAGGCACGCAGCGAGGTCGGCGGGCCTGTAGGGACGGATCTGCTGCACTCGAACATGTTCCTGGTCGGTGGTGTGGTGAAGACCTGCGCGAGCGGCGTCTTGCAGCGATCAATGTGGCAACACTCGGGGGGGCGGTCGAGATTGCCGATGCGGGCCTGCGCGTGGTGGCGCTGCGTCGACCGCGGCGTCGTAGCGGAGTGCGCCCGCATGCATCGGCCAGCAACGCAATGGCCTGGGGACACAGGCATGGCGTCCGGCCCATATCGTCCTGCTCATCACATGCAAGCTGGCAGCATCGGATTCACGTCTTGCCATGCCATACGAGTCCGCCATGAATGCAACCGCTGTCCCGACCCGCTTGCGGGCCATCCATCCGTTCCACGCCGCCATCCTCGGCGGCGTGTGGCCATTGTTCCTGGGCACGCTACTCAGCGATTACGCCTACTGGAGCTCGTACCAGATTCAGTGGAGCAACTTCGCGTCGTGGTTGCTGGTCGGGGCGATGGTGATGACCACCATTGCATTGCTGGCCGCGGTGATCGGGCTGGTCCGCGGTAACGGCAAGCGGGTCTACCTGCTGGCGCTGGTGGCCACCTGGGTGGTGGGCTTCTTCGATGCCCTGCATCACGCACGCGACGCATGGGCCATCATGCCGGGGGCGCTGGTGCTGTCGGGCATTGCGACGCTATTTGCGGTGGTTGCCGCCTGGTCGGGGCTGTCCGGTCTGCGTCTGGGAGGTGCACGATGAGCCGCCAATTCCGAGTGCTTGCGGTCTCCATCCTCGCTGTCGCGCTGGCAGCGTGTGGTCAGGCGCCCGAGTTGAACCAGCATGGCGCGACGCCCAAGTTGCCGGCACCCGATCGCGGCGTGCTGCCGGACATGACGATCGCCGAGCCCACCGCGTGGGGCAACAGCACCCCGACCGTGCCGGCGGGCTACCGCATCACCGCCATCGCGCGCGATCTGGCCATTCCGCGGCAGACGCTGGTGCTGCCGAACGGCGACATCCTGGTGGCCGAAGGCCGCGGCGGCTCTGCGCCCAAGCTCAAGCCCAAGGACATCATTGCCGGCCCGATCAAGGCCAAGGGCACCACCCAGGTCAAAAGCGGCAATCGTCTGACCTTGCTGCGTGACGCCGACGGTGACGGCACCTATGAATTGAAGACCGTCTTCGCCGACAAGCTCAACGCGCCGTACGGGCTTGCGCTGATCGGCAATGCGCTTTACGTCGCCAACCAGGATGCATTGGTGCGCTTCGACTACCGCGACGGCCAGACCAAGGCCAGCGGCGCGCCAAGCAAGCTGACCGACCTGCCGTCGGCCATCAACCATCACTGGACCAAGGCGCTCACCGCCAGTGCAGACGGGCGTTATCTGTATGTAGCGATTGGCTCCAACAGCAACATCACCGAACGCGGCATGGATGTCGAAATCGATCGTGCGCAGGTCTGGCAGGTCGATGCGGCCACCGGCGCGCACAGGCCGTATGCCACCGGCCTGCGCAATCCGACTGCGCTGGCCATCCAGCCCGGCAGCGGCGTGCTGTGGGCGGTGGTCAACGAACGCGACGAAATCGGCCCTAACCTGGTGCCCGACTATCTGACCTCGGTTCGCGAAGGCGGCTTTTACGGCTGGCCCTACAGCTACTGGGGCAAGCACGTGGACACGCGGGTCATGCCGCAGGATCCACAAAAGGTGGCCTCGGCAATCGAGCCGGACTACGCCTTGGGCTCGCATGTGGCAGCACTGGGCGTTGCGTTCTCCGCGCCGGTAATGGGTGCGAAATTCGCAGACGGCGTCTTCGTCGGCGAGCACGGCAGCTGGAACCGTCATCCGCCGGTGGGCTACAAGGTGGTGTTCGTGCCGTTCCGCGACGGCCGGCCCGCGGGTGACCCCATCGACTTCGTGTCCGGCTTCCACGGTGAGGATGGCAAGACGCGCGGCCGCCCGGTAGGCGTCACGGTCGACCCGCGCGGCGCGCTGATCGTGGCCGATGACCTGGCCAATATCATCTGGCGTGTCACTCCCGACACCGCGCCAGCATCGCCGCCGCAGGCGATGCGCTGAGGCGGTGCGAGCAATCCCGACGCAGGCTGTCACGGCGTTCGCGCCGTGACAGCGTTGCAGCGTGATCCTGCTGCGGCATGATCTCGTCATGGCATCTGAAACGCTCGGCAGGTACGTCGATTGCATAACACGTTCTTCCCAGCCGGCATTGAATTCGCACCGTTGCAATCGCTGCGCGCCAGCAAGCCGCTGGCAGCGGCGCCAAACGTTCCGCGCCGTTGATGGATGCAGCATCTTTCCATGCAATGCGCTGGCGCAGCATACGCAGCGCCACAAGAGCGCCTGCAGCGGCCACCGCGCTGGCATTGAGCGGAGGACTGCGTACGGCCCAGGGTTGTGCGCGTTCCAGTTGCGCGGCCAGCGCCAGCAGTGTGCTTTGCTCGCCAACGCGCGCGGCAACGTGGGCGCCGATCGGCAACCCGGCCGGGCTCCCCACGCCATGCGACGATCGCGCCGATGTCCAGTGCACTGCGTTTGCCCACGATGCGTGACGATGGGATGCGCGTGCGCCATGCCGGCCGCGTGGCAGTCGGCGACTGGGCAGCGTGCCAGCGACAATGCCGCGCGATGAAGAGCACACCGCAGGCAGAAACAAGAAGCCCCGCAATGCGGGGCCTCTCGGTACCGATTCAAGAGCAGCGAAGAGCATTTCGCTAGCGCACTTCAGATGGCTGCAGAGGCCACGCCCGGAAACGGAGTCCACGAACGGAGCATGCCGATGTCGCGTACCGATCGCACGCCGCTGGTGGCGATGCACCCGTTTTCCTGGCTGCTCTCAGCGACTGAGATGGCAGCAATACTGCAACCATGCACTCAGGGCAGATCGCACTTGATCTTGCCATCCACGTAATAGGGTTTTGGCACATCCGGATTGGTGCTGGTCTTTTCGAACACCACCTCGAACGAGGCCATGTCCACCTTGCCCTTGCGCGACTCGCAGGCCTCCTGCAGCTTCTTCTTGACCGCGGTGATGCCGGCCTCGCGGTTGGCGCCATCGGCGCTATTGGTCAGGTTGGCAACCTCGGCAGAGGCCAGGGGGCTGAGGCCAAGCAGGCATCCAGCGAGCAGCGTGCTATGCAGCTTCTTCATACGATCTCCTTTGCGATGTCCAATATGCAGCGTCCTGTGCACCGCTTCAGGCTTGCGGCGCGCCGACAGCATAGGCGCGCCGCGTTAAGCGGCCGTGCGCAATGAGGGGCGGCGTGGCCTCACGCCGGGCCCCCTGCACGCCGCGTCCAGGCTCAGGGAATGAGCGTCAGCGTTGCCGCAGCAACCACGAGGTAACGTGCGGTCTTGGCGATCGCTACCAATGGCAGAAAGATGCGCAGTGGCTCGCGCATCACCCCGGCGGCCAAGGTGAGCGGGTCGCCGATGATCGGCATCCAGCTCAATAGCAGCGACCACCTGCCGTACTTCCCGTACCAGCGTTGGGCACGCTCCAGGGCGCGTGGCGTGACCGGAAACCAGCGCCGCTGCTGGAAGCGCAGCGCCTCGCGCCCGATCCACCAATTGATCAGCGAGCCCAGTACGTTGCCGAGGCTGGCAACGGCCACGAGCCCGGTGACCGAGCCGCCGTCCAGCAACAGCGCCGCCAATGCCGCTTCTGACTGCGCGGGCAGCAAGGTGGCAGCGATCAACGACAGTGCGAACAGCGAAAGATAGGTCACGAACGGCCTTGGACAGGTGGGAGCGGGGCAGGCCGTTGCTGGTATCCGGCGCGTGAGGCCAGTGCACGCCAGCCGACGATCGCATGCCAGTCGATCATCGCGTGACAGAAACAAGCGCACTGCAATGCGTCTGCCGGTGGCAAGAGGCGATTGGAAAAGGCAATTGGAGTGAGGTACGACCGTGCCAGCTCTCGCAAGAATGCGCGGCCACCGGCCTTTACAACAGGGCCAGCTGCCCCACGGCATTGCGCACGCTCTTCTTGGTCATGCGCACCACCGAGCGATGGATGGTCATGCCTTCGATCAACGCGTCGATCGCGCTGGCCGCGGGCTTGGAGAAATGCAGCTCCAGCGCAGTCCTGCTGCGTGCCATCCATTGCTCCATGATGGCTGTCATCTCCGGATGGCGGCGGGCGAAAGCGTACAGCTCGTAGCTCAGCAACAGAATCCGTGGCGATGCGGTGGCGTCGGCAAAAATGATGCTGACCACCGCGTCGCAGGCCTGGTCGCGGTTCCTGGCTGTGCGGATCTCGGCGGCGAAGTTGTGCGAGACCTCCTGCGAAAAGCGGGTGAAGGCGGCGATCAGCAATTCGTGCATGGACCCGAAGTAATAGGTGGTCGCGCTCAACGGCACGCCGGCTTGCTCGGCAACCTTGCGGAAGGTCGTGCCGGCCACACCGTGGTCCACCACCACCTGCAGCGTGGCCAGTTCGATGTGTTCCTTGCGATGGGGGTCCTGGCGCCACGTCCTGCCGCTCATCTGTATCCACGCCTGTTTCGATGCTGCGATGGTAATCCAGAGTTGACGCGCCAATTGGTACGGATGTACAAATTAGCCATTGCCGCTGTCCTCAAGGCAGATGAAGGCGCTTGCGGTGTGGCGAACTCGAAGAGGGAAGACATGAATGAATCCAAGCAGGTCGATGTCGGGCGCAGGCTGACCCTGGGTGGCCTGGCGGCCGGCGGCATGGTCATGGCCACCGGTGCAGGCGCGGTGGCTAGCAGCTCCTGGCAGCGAGGCACCTGGCTCAACGCACCGAAGGTGCATCGCGTCCTGCAAGGGGATGTGCTCGACGTCGTGACCGACGAGGGAACCGACTTCTGGCGCGAGACCCATTACGGGTTCACGCGTGATAGCGGGCATTTCCTCGGCATCGCGGCCCCGGCGGCATTCACCTGCCAGGTCCGCGTGCGCGCCCGGTTCGAGCAGCTCTACGATCAGGCCGGCATCATGATCCGTGTCGACGAGCAGCATTGGGTCAAGGCCGGCATCGAGCTCAGCGATGGGCGCGCCATGCTCAGCAGCGTGCTCACCAATGCAACCTCGGATTGGGCTACCGGCCCGTATGAAGGCGATGCCTCCGATTTCTGGATGCGTGCCACGGTCGAAAAGGGTGTGCTGCGGCTGCAGGCATCCCGGGACGGAAACTACTGGCCCTTGGTGGGACTGTGCCCGTTCCCGGTTGCCGCGCATTATCTGGTGGGGCCGATGACATGTACGCCCGAGCGCGAAGGATTGCAGGTGCAGTTCTCCAACTGGGAACTCGGCCCGGTGCTGGGCAAGGATCTTCATGATCTGTCCTGATCTGGTGGTTGCTGTCCCACGACGTTCCCGGTGCCCGCGTTGATGGCAGGGATGCAGTCATCCTCGCCACGCGCGCAGCAACTCGCGACACGCGCGGCCTTTTTCATTCCCGGATTCGCGGTATCGATCTGGGCACCCCTGGTTCCCTTCGCCAAACAGCAGTCGGCGCTGGACGAGGCCAGGCTGGGTGTGGTGTTGCTCTGCCTGGGCGCGGGATCGCTGCTGGCGATGCCGCTTGCCGGCCTCTGGGCATCGCGCATGGGCTGCAGGCGCGTGATGCTGGTCACCGTAGTGATGATGTGCGCGGCACTGCCGTTTTTAAGTGCACTGCAGTCTGCGGTGGCGTTGGGGGCGATGTTGTTCGTGTTCGGCGCCGGCGTCGGCGCGATGGACTGCACGATGAACATGCAGGCAGTGGCGGTCGAACGCGATAGCGGTACGGTGATGATGTCCGGTTTCCACGCGTTCTACAGCATCGGCGGGTTTGCCGGCGCGTTGTTGATGACAGTGCTGCTCAGCAGTGGCATGACACCGGCGCTGTCCTCGATGAGCGGCGTGCTCGCCATCGTGTTGATGACTGCCATCGCGGCCCCGCACTGGAGAACGGAGCGAGCCGCGCACGAAGGACCATTGCTGGCATGGCCACGCGGCAGCGCGCTGTTCATCGGCCTGCTGGCGTTTGTCGTGTTCCTTGCCGAGGGCACCATCCTGGACTGGAGTGCGGTGTTCCTGACCCAGGTTCGCAATGTCGACGCCACCAAGGCCGGCGCGGGCTATGTGATCTTCGCACTGACCATGACCGCCATGCGGCTGTGCGGCGATGCGTTGGTGCAGCGCCTGGGACGCACACGCGCGATCATGCTGGGCGGTGTATGTGCCTGCGTGGGCTTCTCGGTGGCGGTGCTCACGCCGTGGTGGGAGCTGTCGCTGCTCGGCTATGCGTTGATCGGCCTGGGGTGCGCCAATATCGCGCCCGCATTGTTCTCGATGGCAGGACAGCAGCGCGCCATGCCGGAGGGCATGGCGATCACCGCGATGACCACGCTGGGTTATGCCGGCGTGCTGGCCGGCCCCGCACTGGTCGGTTTCGCCGCACACGCTTGGGGACTGACGGCCGCGTTGATGGCGGTGGCCGCAGCGATGCTGGCGGTCGCGGCGTCCACGACCTGGCTCAGGCAGGACACTGGCTGATCGCACGCTGCATCGAGCGCTGTCAGGCAGGAATGCCTGGATGCCGGCAATCCGGTTGTTTCGAGCGCATGGTTGCCGATGTCGACGCGCATTACCAACCGGCGCCTGTAACGAAACGGCGGGCATTGCTGCCCGCCGTTCGCTTGTGACGCATACAACACTGCGTGCGTGTTATTGCAGGCAGGTGCTCACCGTGTTCTGCACCGAGGTGCGGAATGCGGCAACGCCGTCCAGATACGCAAAGCCGGCCGGCAGCGCCGGACGCGTGGTGCTGCTGTAGAAGATGCCGAACAGATCCTTCAAGGCCTGCACGTGCGCCGCGCTACCGTTGCCATTGGTGTAGCCGGCCACGTAGGTAATCGCTGCGATCGGGTAGGCATTGGTGATGGCCGCAGCGGGGTTGACCAGGCGCACGCAGTTCTTGGTGGCCTGCGTTCCGCTACCCGGCGCGGCGTTGACGGTGGCGCCGTCCAGCACACGACCGCTCAGCAGTGCCGTGGCCGCCAGCGACACCGGCGTGGCGTTCTGGCCGAACAGCGCCGGATCGAAGCCGTTGACCTTGGCGTACCTGGCCGACTGCAGCAGCACTTCACCGATGTCGGCATAGCCCACTGCGTTGGTGTTGGCACTGGCACGCACGGCAGTGACCACGCCGTTGTTGCCGCTGGCGCCGATGCCGCGCGACCCGTACACCGTGCTCACGCCGCCCGGCAGGGCCGCATTGAAGGTCTGGTTCGGGGTGAAGGTGAAGCCGGACGGCACATTGGCGGTGCCGTTGCAGGTGCGCGCCAGGTAGCTGGTGAACGCAAAGCTGGTGCCGCTGCCATCGGTGCGGTACACGATCTTGATCGGGCCGGTGGCGCCGCTGCCGGATACCAGCGACCAGTCGCTGACCTGGCCGGAGTAGACCTGGCAGACCTGCGCGGAGGTCAGCGCCAGCGCGGTGGTCGCGGTGCTCTGAGCGATTGCGATGGCGCCGGCGATGGTCGGGATCTGCACCACGCCGACACGGGCGGCGGCATTGCTGCCATTGAGGAAGGCCTGGTAATCGGTGGTGCTGTACGGCGCATCGGTGCCGATGAAATCCGGTGTGGCCGATGCAGCGCTCAGGCCGGCGGGGGCAACGCTGAAATCATTACAGGCCTGGTTGGCGGCGATGCTGCCGGCCAGGCTGTTCTTGCCGGTGCCGCTGCCGGTCTGGCAGTAGGACACCTTGTTGCTGTTGGCGCCGGCGCTGTAGGCGGCAAAGATGGATCCGGCGCTGATGCCGGCAACCGTGCTGGAACCGCCAGCGGTATTGCCGGCATTGGTGGACAGGCGCGCGTCCGGATTCGGCGTCAGGTAGGCATTGCCGACATACGGCTGGGCCGGGAACGTGGCGCCACCACCATACAGATTTTCTGCGGCCATTGCCGGAGCGGCCAGCACGACGAGGGCGGCCGCGAGGGCGGCGGTCAGCGAAACGGGGGATTTGATGAAATTACGCACTGCTTTTCTCCTTCATTGGAAAACAGCGGATCGGATGGGTGTATCCGTGCGAGTGAATGCGATGAGTCGCTATCGCAATCACAGGCTGCGCGCGTTGCATTATGGTGGTGCGACAAATCGCGGATTGTTTTATGACGCCCGGTAAATGCGACATTTCGCGATTTTTATTTACGACCACGTATTATTTTTTATCAATCTGTCAGATTAACTGCAGCCTCATGTGCAGATATCGCAGTTGCGTGACGAGCACGACCGAGACCATGTTTATGGTCCCGGTCGGCACCGCGGATCGTTGTCGGCGCATTCGCCGAATCCGACCACCTGCACGGTAATCACCGACGGCATGTCATTGACGGTAGGCGGCCGCTTGGCCATGTCGTTTGCTGCATTGGCCACGGCTGCGGCGGCATTGGATGCACTGCTGAGTGCGCTGGTGTTGACGCTGCGCGTGGTGCCCACGCCCACCGCGTCGCCTTGTACCTGGATGTTGTCGGCGTTGGCGACGAATTGCGATGCAACCACCAGATTGCCCGCGACGCGGATACCGGCATCGCCGGCGTCCACGGTGCCGCGCGGTGCGACCAATACCGCGTTGCCACGCGGATCGTCGGCAGTCAGCTGCAGGGTGGCGATACCGGCACCGCTGACCTGGCCGCTGGCATCGAGCATGCAGAACTGGTCCTGGTCGCACAGGTACCTGGCGCGCGAGCGTTCGGCGCTGGTCTTGCTGCCCTTGCCGGCATTGATGTCACCATTGGAACTCCACACCGTCAGGTCGCCGCCGCGCTGGGTAAAGATGCGGCTCTGCGCCAACAGCACGTTGGCGTCGGTGAAGATGCCGATAGTGCCGCGTCCCACGGCCAGGATGCCTTGCTGGGCCGGTCCGATCAGCACGTTGCCCTGGCCGTCGACGACGGTCGGCGGCGCCAGCACGCTGCCGATCTGCAAGCCGCCGCCCGGGCCGAGCACACGGATGTCGCCGCCGCGTTCGGTCTGCAGGGTGGAGCCGCGCATGTCCAGCGTGCCGGTTAGGTTGCGCACGCTGGCACCGTTGGCGCCGCCGTCCAGATTGTTGCGCGTGTAGCCCAGGCGCGAGGGGAACAGCAGGTCGATGGCCGCGTAACCACGCGCATATTTCTGGAAGTCGGCACTGGAGGGCGTGGCATAGCCTTCGCCGACCTGCTTGAGTACATCCAGGAACACCCGCTCGGTCAGCAATCTGCGCGTTGAGGCCGGCAGTTGCGAAAACGCCTGCCAGGCCTCGGCTGGCGTAGACAACGATGCCGGTGCCGTAGTGAGCGCACGCTCGGCCGCTGCGATCGACGGCGTGCCTGCTGCCGGCGCGTCGGTAGCGTGCAGGCGGGTGAACGCGAGCAACCACTGCCGATAGGTTGCTGTGCTCTGCGCGCTGGCCGGATCCAGGTACTGCCCCGCCAATGCATCGGCATCTTCGCCATTGGCAACGCCATAGCGCACCACCAGATCGGCGCCGTCGCCGGGCAATGCGGTATTGCTGCGGTTGCCAGTGGTGCGGATGCCGCCGGCGTTGCGATCGTTGAGCAGGCGGGCGCTGAGTGCTTCGTTGGCCGACGTCAGTGGGCCCAGGTTACGTCCGGCTTCCACTTCGAAGGTGCCCGGGCCGGCCAGTTCCAGCCAGCTCCAGCGCACGACCTCGCCCTGGTCGGGGCCGCCCTGCACGGGCGTGTAATAGAGGTCGCGCCCGGCCTGTACGCGGGTCACATCGGTCAGGCGATAGTTCTGCGCGCGCAGGTCAAGGTTGACGATATCGCCGCCGGCGCGGATGTCGGCCTGCTTGGGCAGTTTCAGTGTCAGCGGATTGACCATGAAGCCATCCAGGGAATAGCCACCCACCAGGTCGCCGTCGCGGCTGTACACGCGCACCGGTTGCGTATCGTCGCGATGCAGGTTGAGCTTGTCGGTTGCCGCCGCCGCGATGTCTTCGCCGGCATAGGCGCCGGCTTCGTCGAGCATCGCCAGGTCGAACTTGCGCTTGTCGTTGGTAAAGGTGTTGTCGAACAGGCGGATATCGCCTTGCGCCAGCAGTTGCAGCTGGCCCTGCGCCGATGGGAACAGGCGGCCGCTGTTTTCGATCTGGATCGCACCGGCGTGGGCGGTTGCGGACAACTGTGCGGGCAACACGCTGTCGAACACGCCGTCGGTGAGGAACACGCTGTCGGTATCGCGCCCGCGGTCGCGCTGGCCGTGGAAGAACAGCAGGCCGGGCAGCTTGAGCGTGCCGAGCCGCAGATCGCCCTGCAGCGTATCGATGGATACCGACGATGCCTGGCCATAATCGGTGGTGGCGCGCGTGCTGTCGCCCAGCAACGGCCCGATGGTTCCGGACGCGTTGAGATACGACGGATTGACGATGGCGCCGAGCGCGGCGTCGCCTCCGGCATGCACCGACCACTGCCCCTCCTGCAAGGCGAGGATGGGATCGATGGCACTGCTCACCTGCCGCTGCGTGCCGCCGGCATCGAAGCCCTGCGCAGACAGCGAGAACGCACTGCCCAGGCTGCCGCCGGCGCTCAACCTGCCTTGTCCATGGGCAACGAAGTAGTCGCCGCCCAGGACATCGCGTCCGGCAGCCACGTCAAGGTCGCCACCTGCATAGGTCTGGCGGCCGTCGGCGGTGAGCACGTAGCTGGTGGGCAGCGACACCGAGAGTTCGCGGATATCGCGCCCGGCCTGCACCGCGACGTCGCCGCCGCTGCTGAGCACGCCCTGCGCAAAACCTCCGTAGTTGATCAGCCCCGCGCGTGGCGTGGCGCCATCGGCGCCCACCGGGTTGCCGACCTGCAACCACGGCCACCAATACTGGCCGACATAGTTGTCGACCAGGCCAGTACGGCTGCCGTCGCGATCGTAGATCTGTCGATTGCCGAGGATGTCGCGTCCGGCCTGCAACTGGATATCGCCGGCCGCTTCGGCATTGGCCTGTGCACTGACGATCTGGTCGGCCGCGCGGCTCACGCTGCCGCCGGACTGGGGATCGCCGCTGCGCACGAAGGTGACATTGGTGCCGACCTCGCTGCCGGCGGCCGGGCGGCCCGCGCTGTAGATGCTGGCCGGTGCGTCCGCATCGGCCAGTTGCAGATCGCGCGCCGCGGCGATGAGGATGCTGCCAGTGCCGGTGCGCACCACATTCGGTAACAACAGGTCCTTGCTGTCCGCCTGCCGATAGCGCTGGTGGCCGTCCAGCACCACATCCGCCGTGCTGCCGGTCCGCAGGCCATCGGGGCGAATGCCGGCAAAGTCGGCGCCGGCCACGATGCGGTAGCTGCTGCTGTCGCCGCCGATCAAGCTGGTAGTGGCAATGGGCAACGGGTTGTTCGCATTGACCTGCAACGATGGCGTGTTCTGCGTGGCTGCCGGCAACAGGGCCCCCAGCACCGGTAGCGAGGGAGGAGTGAAGGTGGGCAGCGGATACTCGCCCAGCGCGGTGTAGAACGCCGACAGATCGAGCACATAGCGTTCGTAGTTGCGCAGATACTGCGGGTAGTCCGCCGGCGAGGTCGGTGCGCCGGGCGCGATCGGCTGGCCAGGATAGTCCTGCACCGGCCACGCAAGATCGGGCGAGTAATTGCCGATGAAGCCACCCAGCAAGGTGTCGTACGGGGGCAGGGAGCTGGACAACTCCGCTTGTGGCTTCTGCAGCATGTCGAGCAGTTGCAGGTACTGACCGTAGTATTGCGCGGCCTGTTCCTGGTCGCCGCCCAGGCTGCTCGGTGGCGCCGGCACCAGCCCATCCAACGAAGCGAACAGCTGGTCCTGGCCGAAGGCCAGCACCGCCTGGTAACCGGCTTGCGCGGTGGGGTAGGTGGCCTGCGGGCCGCCGCCGCCGAACGGGTTGCTGAGCTGGTAGAACCCATCGCTGAGGCTGGCCTTGATGATCACGCCGGAATCGGCGCGCAGGCTGACCACCGGCGCGGTGCCGTTGTAACGGAAATCCAGCTGATTGCGGTTTGCGCCGGCGCCCAGGTTCCAGCTGCTCAGCACGCGGATTTCGCCGCCGTTGATGCCGGGATCGGGATTGCGCAATTCGATGCCGGGGCGCGCACGCAGATTGGGCACCGTGGCCAGGCGTTGCTCGAAGCGGAAGCCCGGGCGCTGCACGAAGCCCATCAAGGTGCCGGGCGTAGCCGCCGCATCGTCGGCATAGCCATAGAACTGCCGATGCGTGAGGTTCGCGCTATCGGGGGTGAACACGTAGCGGCTCAGGTAGTCGGCAATCTGCGCCGGGGTAGTGGGCGCCGTCGCCACCGGGTTGCCGGCCAGATCCGACCAGCTGCCGGCCAGCAGGTTGCCCTGCGCGTCGTACCAGCCGGCTGGGTCGACGATGCCATCGAAATGCTTGGCCGGATCGCTGCTGGCATCGGTGGTGCTCCATACCGCGTATGCCTCCAGGCCGACCTCGCGTGCGCCACGGATGCTGGCGCCATCGGCGACGATCACGTTGACCTCCCCATCGTTCAACAGTGGCGTGCGCAGTTGCACATCACCGCCGGACAAGCCACCCGCACTGCCACCGGAAACGTCCAGGACGGCGGCAGCGCCGATGGCGATGCTGCCGGCCGCTGCGGCCTGCACATTCTGGTAGCCGAAGTCGGGATTGAGCGTGCCGTCGGCCATGCCGCTGCTACCCAGCTGGATGCTGCCGCCACGCTTGTCGGCAGCACTGCCACGCGCCAGCAGCTGGCCGTTGATTTCCACGCCGTGCCGCCCCCACAGCGCGATGCTGCCGCCCTGGCTGCCAGATGCATCGATGCGCCCGTCGATGCGCACAGTGCCGTTCTGCGCATCGCGGCTGGCCGCTGCCGCGCCGCCGTCGGCGGTGAGGCTGACACGTGCGGCGCGCAGCGTGCGGTTGGCCGACAGCACCAGGTTGCCGCTGCGCGCATGCACATCCACGCTGCCGGTGAATCCGCCAGCCGCCAGTTGCAAGGACAGCGGATCCAGCGCCACCGCAGCGCCCGAATCCAGCGTGAAACGGCCACCTTGGCCCTGCGCGGCACCTCCGTCGATGGCACCTGCCAGGCTGATGCTGCCCTGGGTGGCCGAGAGCGCGAGCGCACCTGCATTGGCGGCGCCGCTGGCGCGCACATCCAACCGCGTGGAGGCGTCGGCACTGACATCGCCTTGCACGGCATCGAGCGTGATGCTGCCGCCCGGCGTTGCCTGCACCCGATCAAAGAACACGTTCGCGATGCCGGCGGCATCCAGGTTGGCGCCGTCGTGCAGGCGCACGCCGGCTTGCGTGCCGCGCAGATGGATGGCGCCGGAGTTGGCGCGGATCAGCGCCGTGCTGTCGATGCTGCCGCCTTGCAGGGTGATCCGGCCACCCAGCGCACCCGCACCCGCGATGTTGCCTGCGGTGCGTTGCAGACGCAGGGCGCCTTGCGTGATCAGCACCTGGTCGGCACCGGCATCGGCCTGCAGCAGTGGCGCGCGTAGGTCCACATCCACAGTGCCGAAATCGAACTGGCCGCGGTCGCGCACCAGCACCTGTTGCGTGGCATCCACCGCCACCGCACTGAAACCGGCCAGGTGTTTCTCGCCGCCGGCAAAAGCAACTTCGCGGCCTTGCAGGTGCAGCAGACCGCTGCCGGCAAGCGTGTCGCCCGCGCCCGCGCCAGCCGCTGCTGCGCCCAGGTTGGACAAGGTCAAACGGTCCGCACGCAAGCCCACATCGCGGCCGTCGCCGACAAAACGCGTGGCGCTGAGCGTCAGGGCATTGTCCACGCGCAGGTCCAGTCCACCGGCAAAGCGCATGTCGCCATAACTGTGCAGGCTGATGTCCCTGGCCTGCGCGAACTGCGCAAGGCTGGCCAGGCCGAGCACCAGCCCGTCGGCGTCGCTGTTGGCGGCCTGGGCATCCAGCCGTATCTCACCGGCGCTGGCGTCGATCCGTTCGCCGCGCAGCACCGCACCGGCGGCAATGGCGCTGGCGCCGGTGGAATCCAGGGTCAGTGCCGCGCCGCCGTCCAGCTGCGCACCATTGCCGATCTGCAACATGGCGTGCGACTGCGCTGCGTCCGGCACGTTGGCGCGCTGCACGCTCGCTGCGCCAACGCTGGACAGCCGCAGCAACGCGCCGTCGCCGCTTTCCCCGCCCACACTGCCGAACAGCAAAGGCGCGCCGGCACGGGTGCCGCTGCCGCCCTGCGCCTGCAAGACGCTGCCGGCATCGATCCACACGCCGTCGTCCTGGGTGCTGCCGGCGGCCGTCAACAGCAGTTCGGGCGCACGCAACGCGCTGTCGGCAGTGTTGCTCACGCGCACGGTCTGCGCGCTGACATGCACGCGCGTGCCGTCTGCGGTCTGTTCGCGTACGCCGCCCAGCAGCAGGCTGCCGGCATTGAGCGCATTGAGTGCGCCGGCCTCGATACCGACATAGCCGCTGGCCGCCGCCTGACCGGTACCGAGCACCTGCAAGGCACGGGCGGCGATATCCACCTGCGCTGCATTACCGCCGCTGGACGCCGCGGTGGACAGCGTTGCACCGAGGCCGAGCCGGTCGCCGGCGGCCAGGATCAGCTGGCCGCCATCGCGTGGCAGTTGCGTGGCACCCGGCCGGCTGCCGAAGAATGCGGTGGCGCTAGTGCTGGTGTATTCGGAGTATTGCCCCCAGGTGGCGGCCGATTGCACCTCGAACAGCTGGTTGCGAGCGCTGCGCGTGCCGCTGAGGGTGTCGACGAAATGGCCCGCCACCACAGCGCTGCCATCGGGTGCGACCAGGTTGAGCGCAGATGTCGCATCGACGCTGTCGGGGCGTACCACCACCCGGAATGCGCCCGGCAAGGTGGCATAGCGGGCCGGCAGCAAGGTGTAGGTGCCGGCGGCCAGCCCGGGGACGCCCTCCAGCTGCACGGCACTGCCCAGTGCAGGCGCGCCGCCATTGCGTTCGAAGCTGGCGTCGCTGGCGGCCAGCAGCGATTGCACTCCGGGCACGATGGCGTACACGCTGCGCCCGTCCGGATACAACGGCAGCGGCGTGGCCGTGCCGCTGGCATAACTGGTGTTGCTGGAAGACAGCAGGTCGCGGCTGCCACCGGTTCCCGGGACCCATTCGCTGGCCAGCAGATCGCCACCGCCAGAGAGATCCACACGAGCGCCGGCATCCAGCGCCACCGCCTCGCCCTGCACGCGAATCTGTTTCTGCGGGAGTGCGGTCAGGGCTGGCGAGGTGCCTTGCGGAGTTCCGTCGTAACGCCACTGATTGCCATCCACCGTGGTGCCGTACGGCATCACCGCGCCTTCCAGCGAGACCGAGGTCAGGCTGCCGTCCGTCAGACGCACCTCGCGCGTGGGCGTGGTGGCCCGATCGCCGAACACCGGATCGGCAGCGCCATCGCTGCGGTCGGCCACGCCCAGCAGCAGGCGGCCACCGGGCGCGCGCAGGCGGCCTTGCTGCACGATGCTGGTGGCGTCCAGCGCCAGCGTACCGCCTGCCGACAAGGGCACGGAGGGCACCTCGCCCTGGGCCTGCAGCTGGATCCGGGTGTCGGCGCGGCTGCCATCGGCAGTGGCAGCGCCGAGCGCGCGGACCAGGAAGGTCTCGCCACTTGCCGGATAGATCTGGGCGGCACGCAAGGTGAGATCGCCAGCGGTCAGCAGTTCGCCGGCACGCGGAATCGCAGCGCCGTTGGCGGTCTGCGCGTAGGCATAGGCCACGGGGGTGTGGAAGCGCAGCGCTCCGGTGCTGGACAGCACCGCCGTGCCGACCCCGTCGAACGCCACCTGCCCACCGATGTCGATCTGCTGCGCCTGCACCTGCAAGCTGGTATCGCCGCCGGTACGCGGCTCGGCCAGCCGGACGTCGCCGGCGCGTTGCGGGCGGTAACCGTTGAGACCGACATAGGTCGCGCTGAGCGCGACCCGGCTGCTGTCGGCGAGTGCGGAAAAATCCTGAGCGTCGCCACGCAACAGCGCATACGACGGCGCGTTGAACAGCAACGCACGCGACACCGACAGCGCGACATCGCCGGCGAAACCGATCGGCACCAGCGGTTGGGTTTCATCCGGCGTCTGGTCGCCCACCACCAGCGTATCGATGCCGCTGCCGCTCAGGCGGTCGGCGGCGAAGTACAACGGCCCCGGCCCCGGCGCCGCGTTCGCCTCGGTCAGCGGCACGCCGGGCCGCGCACTGTGCGGCAGCCGGCTGTCGTGTTGGGTGAAGATCACGCCGCTCGGCCCCGGCAGCAGCAGGCCATTGCCGGACTGCAATTGCAGCGGCTGCAGTGACAGGCTGCCGCCGCGATCCAAGGCAGTGCCGCCGGCAGCACGGATGCTGCCGTCGAAGAACAGGCCGGTGGCTGCTGCCAGCTGCAGCTCACCGCCGGCGCTGCCCACCGTCTGCGCCTGCAACGGATCACCGGCACCGATCACCGCGCTGCCGCTGGGCAGGTCCAGCACCGCGGCACTGCCGCGCAGGTCCAGCTGCGCGCCTGCGGCCACGACCACTGCGCCGCTGTCGTTGCTGAGCGTGATCCTGCCGCCGTCGAGCACACGTCCGCTGCGCGGCTGCACCAGCCCCGCGGCGCTGGGCCGCCACGCGGCCTGTGGATCGAGCAGGGCAATGCCAGAGACATCCAGGCGGCTGCGCTCGCCCAGCCACACCGACTTGCCCGGCAGCGCGTACGGCTGGTTGGCATTGGTATCGGGCGATGGCGACAGGCCGGAGGTGGACGAGGTGTCGCCAGAGATGGCGATGCTGCCGCCATGCGCCTGGATCTCGCCCAGCACCGTGACCTGGCCGCGTCCGCCCAGGTGCAGGTTGGCGCCCGCATCCAGCAGCAGGCGCGCGCCGGTCTCCAGCACGGTCTGGCCGGTGGCGCTGTCCAGGCTGGGGTTGCCCGCCACCCGGCCGATGAAGTCGCCGCCGCGCAACGAGAAGTCAGCCGCAGGGCGGTAGAACGGGTCCAGCTGGCCCAGATGCGCGTAGCCGTTTCCGCCGGGCTGCGCCGCACCGGAGGTCACCGCGCGATCGCTCGGGGCGCCACGCAGCACCTGCAAGTCGGGGAGCAGGCTGCGTTGGCTCACGCGGACCTGGGTGCCCGCGACGATCGTGGCGTCGTGTTCGGCCGCCAGTTCGTAGGCGCCGAACCTGCCGTTGGCGAAAAAGTCGCCATCCAGATGCAGCACGCGTGCATCGCCCGGCGTCTGTCCGCCAATCTGCACGCCATAGGCACGCAAGCTCAGCGTGCCACCGCCGGCAAAACTGTCTGCGTGCAGGCTGGCCGGGTCGAACTGCAGTCGGCCGGCGTTGTCGGCTACCGGCAGGTCTGCGGTGTAGGTCGGCGATGCGGCGTTGTCGCCGGGGGGGCGCTGGTAGGTGTGCAGGGCGATGTCACCGCCCTGGCCGAGCGGGCGGCCATGGCGCAAGGTGAGCGTGCCATCGGGCGCGACATAACCGCCGCCGGAGGCATCCAGCACCACACCGGGCGCGATCAGCAGCGAGGCGCTGACGTCGCGCCCGGTGGGGTTGTCGGCGTCGCCCAGCGCCTGTTGCAAGGCATCGAGGGTGATGCTGCCGCCATCGACGAAAGCGCGCCCCACCGGGTCCAGCGTCATCCGCCGATCGTCGTTGACCCAGCGCCCGCTCACGTCCAGGCGTGCGGTGCTACCGAGCAGCAGGTCGCCGCGTTCCGGCACCTCGACGGCTCCCGGTCGCCAATCCTGCGGCCTGACCACGCCACCGCTGCTCTGCACCGCGATCGTGCCGGCGCGCGCGCTCAGGCCACCGTCGATCTCCACGCGCTGTCCCTGCAAGGCGATGCGGCCACCATCGGTGACCTGCAGCTGCGCGTCCGCATCGACCGCAATCACCGGGGCATTGCCGATGCTCACGTTGTGCAGGCCGCTGCCGTCGAGCATGCGGGTGGACAGTTGCGACCAGAACAACGGGTTGTCGCGTTGCTGCGCGGTGCCTGCGCTCCCGGGCAGCGCGGCGCTGGGCGTGTCGAGCTGCAGCCCCTGCGGCATCTCGATCGCAGTGCTCACGATCTGCCAGCTGCGCGGATCGCGCGGCGTGCCGTTGGTCTGCCCAAGCGTTGCGTTGTACAGCGCGGAATCGCTGTTGATGCTCAGCGTGCCGCCTTGCGGCATCTGGCCGTCGCTGCGTTGGTAACGCCCGGCGATTGCCTGCGCCGAGATGCTGCCGCCCAGTACCACCAGGCCGGAGCTATTCAATTCGCGCCCCAGCGCGATGTTCAGGGCGCCGCCATTGCCGCCTTGCAGATAGTCGCTCTCGAAGTAACGCCGGCTGCCCAGTAGCGGATTGGCGAACTGCTCGGTCACGCCCCAGCGGCTGTGTTGCACCGACTGGCTACCGGCGATGCCGAGATACCGCAGGTTGGGATCGGCGCTGGCCAGATCGTGCAGGCGTCCATCGGCGCCGAGTAGGCGCGCGGTCTCGACCATGCCGCCCTGCGTCTGCACATAGCCGCCGTCCAGATCCAGCTGCGCGCCGGGTGCAATCACCAGGTCGCGTGCGGCGATCGTGATAGTGCCGCCGTCCTGCAGCAGTTCATCGATCGCACGCGGTACCTGGTCCACATAGCCCTGGGCATTGAGCAGCGGGCTGCCCACCCAGGCCTGTCCATCCTCGCGCACGCCACTGACGCGGCGGTCGAACTGCAGCGATTGGCGGAACAGCACGCCATTGCGCTGCAGCGGCGCATCGGCCAGCTCGTTCAAGCCAACGCGGGGAATACGCACCAGATTGTCCTGCATGCGCTGCTGCACATTGGCGATACCCGATACACTGACCTGCGCGCCGCTGTCGATCATCAAGCGATTGTTGAGCGCGCTGCGGCCGCGCAGATTGACCTGGCCGGTCTCCGCGGCCAGGCTGAGCATGTCCAGCGTCCCGCCGGGAGCGAAGGTCAACGATTGCGATTGCAGCTGCATCTGCGCACCGGCCAGCACCATCTTCGGGCCGACGAAGGCAAGATCGGAGGCAGCGCTGGAGGTGGTGGTTTCGCCATCGAGCTCGGGCAGGGCAGTGGTGACCGAGCCGGGCGCCAGGGTCAGGCCGCCCCCCTTGTAGCCGGCAAGCGTGTTGTCGCCGATCTGGTTGTCCTGGCCAAGCGCCAGCAGCATCACGCTGCCGGGGCGGCTGATGCTGGTTGTGGCCTGCACCAGCCCGCGCTGTTGCACGTTGTAGCCAACCAGGCTTGCATTGCCGCGGGTGGCCACCACGCTACCGCTGTTATCCAGCGTGCCGACGCCGGACAGGTCCGAACCGCTGGGCGTGACGAACGCGCCAAACCCCAGCGGGGCAATCGAGCCGCTGCTGCCGAGCAATTGCTGCAGCTCCTGCGATTGCCGCAAGCCCAGCACGGCAGCCAGCAGCGCCTGGCCATCCTGCGCGCTGACGCTGCCGGCGTTGCTGACGTTGGGCGCGGCGATCAGGGTATACCCCTGGCTGCCGCTGGCTAGGCGTGCGCCGGATTCGATCCGGATATCGCCAGGCACACTGCCGGCACTGACTGCATCGATGCCGGTCAACACCACGCCGCTCTGGCCGGCGGCACCGAACAAACCGCGATTGAGGAAGGTCTGATCGCTGAGCGCACGATTGGGGTCGAACAGATCCAGCGAAGACACCAGCAGTGAATGCGCATTGACCTGGCTGCCGGCACCGAACAGCACGCCGTTGCGGTTGAGCAGATACACCTGTCCCGGCGCCTGGATGCTGCCGAGGATCCTGCTCGGCGCGGCGCCGGGGTCATTGACCCGATTCAGGGCGATCCACTGCGCGGCATCGCTGCCACCGGCCGACTGATCGAAACGCAGCTGGGTGCGGCTGCCGACGTTGAAGGTTTCCCAGTTGAGGATGGCTTTTTTCTGGGTCTGGGTGACGGTGACCTGGGTGGTGCCGTCGCTGAGCTGTTGCGTTGGCGCCCTGGCGCCCAGCCAGATGTTGCGCTGGCCCAGGCGCCGATCGCCGGCGCTCACGCTGCCCGGGTCGACCTGCAGGTTGTCCGGTAACTGCAGGCCGCCGCGCACCAGACCGTCCGGCACCGCGGAGGCCTGCGCCACCGCGGCCGCCGCACGTGCTGCCGCCTGGGTCGCATCCAGTGCCTGGCGTGCCTGCGCGGCACGCCGGAATGCCTGCAGGGATTTTTGCGCCAGCTGGCCCGCAGCCGCGGCCTGTACGCCCTGCTGCTGCACCGCCTGTGCCGCCTGCGCAGACGGATCGGCACCACGACGGACGAAGGGGCTGGACTGTGCGTATGCCTGATCGAGCAGGACCGTCGAAATCGCGGCGCTCAGCAGGAGCAGGCGCAGGGGACGGGAGCGACGTTTGCGGGTCATGACGGCATCCTGGGAACGTGCGTGTCAGCGCACGGGCGCAAAAGGAATGGGATAGCGCGGCGCCGGCGGGCGCTGCGGCTGCAGTGAGTGGCCATAGGCCTGGCCGTAGCGCTGGCGCAGCGCAGCCGGCGTGGACTGGCCCAGCTGCAGCGCGGAGCCGTTCGCCGGCGTGGTGATGGCGGCAGGCGCTCCGGTGCTGCGTTCGACGCTCTCGCGCAGCAGCTGGTTCAAACACGACAGCCGCCCACTGGTGCTCTGGCCGATACGGACTTCCACGCAGGGCGCGGCATCGGTCACCACCGGCGGCGTGCGCGCCGGCGCTGCCAGGCTGCTGGACGCAGCAACCAGTAACGCGAACGTGGGCAGCGTGGGTGTCATGGGGCGGCAGCGCTCTGCGGCACGGGCGGGGCATTGCCATCCAGGCAACCGCGCAACCGGGTGTGCTGTGCCTGAAGCTGGCTTTCCAGAAGATGCACGCGGTTCTCGCGCGTCACCCGCGCCATGCCGAACAACTCGCGGCCACGGCCGCGCACGAAGCGCACGAAGGCCGGGTCGCGATATAGCCCGGCCAGCTCGCGCCCGCTGGCGTACAACGCATCGGAATCGCCACTGCAGCGGCTCAGCCGTTCATGCAGCTGCGTGCGTTCGGCCGCCATGGCCTGTTGCTGCTGATGCTGCTGTTGCGCCAACGCGGTTTGTTGCGCGCTAGCCTGTTGCGCATGCCGGGCGCGTTCTGCCGCCAGTGTCTGGCGCTGCTGCTCCAGTTCGCGCTGCAAGGCCGCGATGCGTGCGCCGTCATCGTGCACCGGCGCGGCAGGCGCGGCAGGCGCGGCCTGGCGTGCGGCATCGCGTTCGCGCTGTGCCGCGGCGGTTGCCAGCTGTTGCTGGGCCAGATCGGCCTCGGCCTGGCGTAACCTGGCGCTGGTCTGGCGCAGGGCATCGCGCAGCCGCGCCTCGTTGGCGTTCTGCGCCAGCGCCGGCAGCGCGGCAAACCACAGCGCTCCGATCGCAAGCAGGGGGCGGCAGGCGCGCATGCTCAAAACTCCGCGCTCAGGTCCAGCTGCAGCACATCCACCGCATACGGTGGGCCGGAGACCTCATTGGCGCTCAGCCAGCGTAGCGACAGCCAGGTATTGCGCGCCAGCCCGTAGGCGCCGCCCAGGATCATGCCGCGCGCATTGGTGCCGCCCATATGGAAGTCGGAGTCGGCAAACGCGTCCGGCACCGCATCCGATTCCAGGTAGCGGTAACCGAGCGTGGCATTCCATTGCCCGGCTTCGGTGACACGCGGCTGGCCCACCAGCAGGTTCAACAGGTAGCCATGATCGCCGCCGTCGAACACGCCGCCATCGCCCAGGTTGTTGACCGGCCCGAGCGAGCGCACCCGTGCGGCGTTGTAGCGGGTGTTCTTGACCACGTCCGCTTCGATCAGCAGCTTGACCGGATCGAACTGCGCCAGCTCCAGCTGCGCATGCAGGTTGGCCACGCCGAACTTGCTGGCATACCCGTAGTACTGCAGCTGCGGCCCACCGGGGTTGGCCGGGTCAGCGACGATGGTGCGGAGCGGTACCAGCGTATTGCCGAACTGCTGGAACTGCGGGCGCGAGCCATCGCCGTCGCAGCTGTCGTTGCCGGACGGCGCCAGGCAGGGCGTGGAGCGCTTGCCTTCGAACTGGTCGTACTGGAAGTAGCTCATCGCCATCCGCAGCGACACCGCATCGCTCAGCCGCAACAGCCCGCCCACTTCGGCGCCGTACAACCATTTGTCGCGGCTGCGTGTCTTGAGCGTATTGGTCGAACCGAAATCCAGGTCGGTGTTGTAGACCGGGAACACACCCGCGCTCAGATACGGCGCAAACGCCGCATTCGGCGCAAATGCATAGCGGCCCGCGATGCCATCGAAATTGATGTCTTCATCGAACACCAGTTCGCTGCTCCAGAACGGGTTGGCGAAGCGGCCGAACGACAGGTCCAGGTCACGCGTGGGTGTGAGCACCAGGGCTGCACGGTCCAGCCAGATCGGCTCCTTGGCCAGATTGCCGCCGCCACCCAGGGTCTGGTTGGTCGATACCGGGCCGCGGTCGGCGCCGGTGACCACGCGGATGTCGCCGGTGATCCAGTCGGCGATCTGCGCCTGCACGCCCAGGCGCGCGCGAATGCGCATGCGGCTGCGGTTGCGCGAGGTATTGAGGAATGGTGCGTTGCCGGTGCCGACCACGTCGAAGCCGTTGCCGGCGTTGATCTCGGTAAAGTCCGGAAAGAATCCGTAGTTGTCGTCCGGGTAGAAGATGCCTTCGCCACGCAGGCGCAGGTCGCCGTAGAGCCGCAGCCGCTGAGTCCATTCCGGCAGCGCACCCGGCGTGGCCCAGCCTTCGCGTTTGGCTTGGGCGGTCACCTCGGTCCGCAGCTCATCCTTGATCTGCTCGCGTACGGTTTCCGGCACATACGGCACCACGATGGCGCCGGGTTGGGTCTGATACGGCAGCTTGCCTGCTGCCGGCGCGGCATCGGCAGTGGCACTGGCTTCCTGGATCATCGCGTCGGCCTGCTCGCGCGTCAGCACGCCCTTGGCAACCAATAGATCGATCAGCCGCAAGGTCACCTGCGGACTGATGCGCGATGCATCCACCGTGCTGGTGCCCTGTGCAGCGCACAGGGTGGGGGCGGCCATCAGTGCGCATAGAGACAGCGCGAGCCGGGTGAAACGGACGGAGTGGGACAGGGCAATCATGCGGGTTTCCTGAAAGGGAAGAACGTCAGCCCGGTGCCAGCGCGCCGATGCGCAGCTGGATCGGTTGCGGTAGATCGGCCGGCGGCGGTTGCGGCAATGGCTGGTTCTGCAATGCGCGTGCGATGGCAGCGTCCAGCTCGGGCTTGCCGGCCGAGGCAACGATCTGCGTGCGCGCGATGCTGCCGTCGCTGTTGAGCCACACCGCCACGGTGGCGCGGTAGCGGCCCTTGCGGGTCTTCTCGTCGCGCTGCAACAGCAGTTGCACGGCGCGCTGCACCGACGCTGCATACGCCGCGAACGGGCTGCCCCCGCCACCACCACCACCGATGCGGGTGCCGCCGCCAGTGCCAGCCTGCAGGCCGAACGGGTTGTCGCCCGGTCCGGCCGCGGCGGTCAGCGGATCGCCGGGCGGCGCTTCCGACGGTTTGGGCGGTGATGGATCCGGTGCCGCCATCGGCTTGTCGAGCATGCGCGGCTGCGGCTTGGGAGGCTCCGGTTCCGGCTTGGGCGGCGGTGGCGGTGGGGGAGGTGGTGGCGGCAGCGTCACGTGGGTGATGCGCGGCGGCTGGCTGCGCGCCATCGTCGGTGCCGATGGCCGCAGTGCCACCGCCAACAGCCAGCCAAGCAACGCCAGCACGGCCAGCACGATGGCGCCCTTGCGCCAGCGGCCGACACCGGTGGTCTCCTGCAAGGGGTGGCCTGGATCCAGAGATTGCATCGCGTGCGCTCAGCCCGCCGCCTGGCGCTGCGACGCCAGACCGATCGACCCAATCCCCAGCTTGCTGCATAGATCCAGCACCGCCATGATCTTTTCGTACTGCACGCTGCGATCGCCGCGCAGGATCACCGGCAGTTCGGCATCGTTGGCCACCGCATTGCGCAGCTGCTGCTCCAGCTCGTCCATGCTGACCGGCACCGCATCCAGGCTGACCTGCCCGTTGGTGTCGATGGCGATCACCTTGGTCTTGGGCTCGGACAGCGGCTTGGCTGCGCTGGCCTTGGGCAGGTCCACCTTGATGCCCTGGACCGCAGCGGTGGTCATGATGATGAAGATCACCAACAGCACGTAAGCCAGATCCAGCATCGGCGTGATGTTGATGTCGTCGTACGGTTTGCGCCCTTGCACTTTCATCGGGTCAGCCTCCGGGCACGCGTGCAGGCGCGTCGCCGGCATAGTCCTCGGCGATGCGCTTTTCCAACTCGTCGACAAACACCTGCATGTCGGCCGCGACTGCATCGGCCTGGCTGAGCAGGTAGTTGTAGCCAAACAGGGCCGGGATGGCGACGGCAAGACCGGCCACGGTGGCGAGCAAGGCGGCGGCAATGCCCGGCGCGATCGCGTTGATGTTGACGTCGCCGGCTGCCGCCACTGCCGCAAAGGTGATCATCACCCCGACCACCGTGCCCAGCAAGCCTAGGAACGGGCCACCGGAGATGGCGATGGTCAGCAGCACCATGCCCTTGTGGATGCGCTGTCCTTCGCGCACCACTGCTGCATCCAGCGCCGACCGGATGGCCGCGATCGACTGCGTGCGCACGAACGCGTTGCCGCTGGCAGCCAGACGCCCACGCAGCTCTTCCAGACCGATGTGCAGCAGCCGCGCCAGATTGGACCTAGCACCATTCAACGGCCCGCCGGCATGCAACTCCTGCCAGCTCGGTGCATGCAGCGGCTGCTGCGCCACCTGCTGGCGAAATGCGCCGAGAAAGCGCGCGTTCGCCGACGCGGTGGCATTGAGGTACAACCCCTTGCTGATCATCACCCACCAGCTGATCAACGCCATGACCGCCAGGATGCCGATCACCGCCCAGGCATCGGGCGTCAACGCATTGAGCAGGATGCCGAAGTAGCCATGGCCGCCTTCGCCGGCACGCTGCTCTACCGGCTCGAAAGTCAACAACCGCGCATCCACGCCCTGGCTGCGTGCAGCCGCTTCGATCGCACTGGTCGGGCGGGCGACCTTGCTGAGTTCCACTTCGTCAAGCAGGCCGATGAAGTTCGGCCGCAGCGCACCGGGCTCGCCGCCCAGCATCAGGCCGGCGGTGGCCGCCGGCACGCTGCCTGCAGCCTCACCCACCGTCTTGCCGTTGAGGTAGAGCGTCAGCTGCTTGCCGTCGGCGCGTACGGCAACGTGCGCCCAGGCATCGCCGCCAAGCGGCGCGCTGCTGGCCACACGCAGGCCGCCGGGGGAGTCGACCACCACGCTGCCGTTGTCGAGCAGTACGCTGAGCGCACCGGGCAGGGCAAACAGCACGCCGGAGGCATTGGCTGTTGCCGGCTTGATCCATCCCGACAGCGTGAACGCCCCGTTCGCAGGCAGGCTGAGCGAGGTCGAGGCGGGCGCGCTGACCGGCGCGGCGCCATCCAGCCGCAGTCCGCCGCCGATCAGCGCGGTATCGGCCAGCACCAGGGGCGCGGCCAGGTTGTTGGCGTAGCCGGTGGCGTCCTGGCCTGCGGCCTGCGCATCGGCAAAGTGGTACACCGCCAGCGTGTCGGCGTCGTAGCTGTTCTTGGCATCCTGGCCGGTGCCGGCCTCCGGATTGCCGAAGTACACGAACAGCGGCGTTGCGGCATTGGCCGGCAACGTCGGCAGGTCCACCCATGCCAGTGCGACCTGGTCGACCAGCCCATCGTATTTTTCGAAGTGGTACTTCAGCGGCGTACGGTCGTCACCGGCAATGAAGCGCACATCGCTGCCATCGGGCTTGGCATCGGCAAAATTGAAGTTGCCCGAATGCAGGCGCACCAACACCTGCACCCGTCCCGGTGCCTGCGTCACCGCAGCACCGGTGGAGGTGGTATTGAGCGCGATCTTGGCGCGGAAGTTCCACTTGGCATCCCACCACGACGCCGCTATCGCAGGCAGCGCGGCCAACATCAAACCTACGAAGACATATAACCGTAATCTGCTCACGATCTAACCCCGTTGAAAAGTGGAATGCGTTCCGCCTAGAACTCGCCCCAGAGGCGAAACAGCACGTTGATGTCGTCCGATTTCTGCCCGTCCGGGCTGGAGAGCGGCGCTGCGATATCCAGCGTGCCGTTCAGATGCGCAAAGGCCTTCACCGTGAATCCCACCCCGGTGCTGACCAGGGTTTCACTGATGCGCTGTTCGGGCAGGGGGGCGCGAATACGCGCGTAGCCGCCATCGACGAAGGCATACGCGCGCGCTTCTTGCACCAAACCGGCGGCAGCCGATTGAAACGAAGGGCTGCGCAGCTCCAGCTGCGCGGCGGCACCAACATCGCCAAGCGCCTGGCTTTCGTCGTAGCCACGCACGCTATCCAGGCCACCGAGACTGAATTGCTCGTTGCTGATCAGCGGCTCGGCCGCCAGCTGCGTCTGCACATGCGCGTACAGCTGATAGTCCTGGCCAAGCGTGCGCGTCTGCGCTGCGTCCACGCGCAGATGCATGAAGTTGGGTTTGGCCTGGTAGCGCTTGGCATCGAACTGCGCTGCATCATCGCCAACCCCGCGCAGGTTGGCCGTTGCGGTGAGGGTCAGGGTGCTGGTGCTGCGTGGCCGCACCCAGCTGCCGTTGTAGGCCGCACTGAGCGGGGCATACTTGATCGGTGCCGAGCTGCGGTCGCTGCCGAACAGTGTGTCTTCCTTGAAATTCTTGTAGTCCACGCCAAGGCTCAGCGAGTGGAAGAACCCCTCCCGGTTGGCGAGCGCACGGATCAGGCGCAGGCCCGACAGCGAGCCGTTGCCGATCACGTTGTAGTTGTTGATCGCCGCCACTTCGCTGTCGCTACGCACGCTATAGCCCAGCACCGAAAACGGCGATTGGGCGAAGCGGGCCAGATAGGACGCCGAGTACACCCGTGCGTCATCAGGATGCTGGGGTGCGGTCTGCGCCGAAAAATTGAAGCTGTGACCGCGCTGCCACAGGTTGTCGTAATGCACCGCTGCACTTAGGCGCAGCTCCGAGGTATTGGCGCTCTTGCGATTATTGAGTTCCAGTGAGCCGTGCAGCGGCAGCGTGTCGTCGACATTGAGGTCCACATCCACCGTGTTCGGGCGCGCACCGGCCTGGACCTGCGGAGTGACACGCCGGTCGGGTAACTGATTCAGCGCCACGATGTCGCGCTGCACATCCTTGAAGTTGGGCACGCCACCCTCGGCCAAGGACGGCGCGCCGGCAATCACGTCGTCGGGCGAGTAGTACTCCGCACCCACCACGCGCACCTGCCCGACACGCTGTTCGCTGACCTGCAAGGTGATCAGGCCACTGGCGGCATCCTGCTCGGGAATGCTGACAGCCACCGTCGCCAGGCCTGCGGTTTCATACAGGCTCTGCAAGGCCGCACGTGCGCCCTCCACATCGGCAGCACTGCGCTGCGGCCCAAGAAATGGATAGACCGCCCGCTCGATCTTCCCGGCTTGCAACTGCGTATTACCCAGCACCTGGTACGCCATGATGTCAAAACGCACCACCGATGCTTCCGGCTGTGCGGCAGAGGCGTGAGGAACGCCAGATGCCAGCAAGCCGAACACCGCGATACTTCGCAAATCCATATGGAAACTCGCCCCCGACGTGCGACGGAGACTTCGCCGCTGGCGCGACCTTAAACGCGACAAATGACGATTTTGAAATGCTTTTGTGACGGCGTGTCTCCGGCGGTCACGGCAGTGCAATGCAAAAAGCGAGCACGAGCGCACTATTACTTTATCAGCATGTAAACACGGCCCCAGCCATAACCATGCGGTTTCTTCTACTGACGAAGATCAGGCGTCCGACAGAGGTCTTACATTCGATTTTTTTTAAATCGTCGGGGCGACTACGCGTGCAACAATGCACTCAAGCAGACTGGTCAGTAGGCTGCGTCGAATGCAGCATTGTGAAGGCATGGCGCAGCGTAGTCGCGCTTGCCGTGGAGAAGGTAATGCACTTCACTTCACTTGCGTCCGATCAAGGCGAGCCCATCAAGTTCCGCCTTTCAAAGGCGGCGACCGATGACACGTGATTGGACTGCTAGGTGGCCAAGCTTGAGGACTTGTGAGGCTTCGGGAGCGATAACCTCGGTTGGTCTTTGATCGATCTTTGGAACATTCAGCACTGCTTCGAAACATCGCTGCCAAAAGTACGAATAACAATCGAAGCTTCAACGCCATGAAAATCGCTCTTCCTTACACAATGCAATGCTTGATAGGGCAAGGTCTACGTCCATCCCGGCGTTTGAGAAATCCAGTCAGAACCAACGATGTCTTCGGCACTCGGTAAGCGTCTTGATGCCGGAATGACTCAGTTGACGCACAAGGCGATACAGTCATCTTCTGATATCGGAATCGCACGACGCTACTGCAATGGTTAAAGCGGTGTCGCTTCGATGTAGTTGAAATGTGCGCGCCAGGCTCACCCTGGGTTGACGAATCAACGCCTAGATTGGCGCATGTCTCAACCAGCCTATGCCCGTGAGTACTTGCCGGGCACGTCTTCTAAACCAGCAGGTCCAGCGCTTGCGCAGCGTGTGCGTGAGTATGTGCGCGCGACACCGCAACTTCCGCATCCTGGAGCAGGGCGGACGCGCGAGCGGTGGCAGGCACTGAGCAGGCTGGGCGCTGAGAGTCTGCCGCTTGCCAAGGTGCTGGAGGCGCACTACGACGCCCTGTCGATCTTTTCAGAAGCCGGGCAACCAGCGCCGTCAACCGGGGAGATTTGGGCCGTATGGGCTGCCGGCGGGCCGCAAGACACCGCAACCTACGAAGCAGGCTCATCCACTGTGTCCGGCATCAAGCCGTGGTGTAGTGCAGAGCTGGATGTAGTCACACATGCATTGGTAACGGTGAGCAGCGGCCAACAGCATCCGCTTGCAGCAGTGAGATTGGAGAAGGGTCACTTCGCCCTCGACGCAAGTCAGTGGCACGGCCCGGGCATGGTTGGCGTTGCAACCGGTAGCGGTCATTTCACGCATGCCCCTGCCGTCCTGTTGGGGGAACCGGCGTTCTATCTGCAGCGGCCGGGGTTCTGGCATGGCGGGGCAGGCATCGCCGCGTGCTGGTATGGCGCCGCCACGGCCATTGCCGAGCAGGTGCGTCGTTCGCTACGGGTGGCGACCAACCCATTTTCTGCGGCGCATCTTGGTGCGATCGACGAACAGCTGGCAGCGGTGCGGCTGATGCTGCAGGACCTGGCAGATGCGATCGATACCGCGCCTACCGAGAGCCATCAGTTCGCGGTCGTGCGGCTACGCAGCCTGATGGACCGCATCTGCCGTGACGTGATCGAACGTGCCGCATTGGCGTTGGGGCCTGCCTCGCTGTGCTGCGACGCCGAACATGCGCAACGATGCGCAGACCTGGCTGCCTTCATCCGCCAATCCCACGGCGAGAAAGACGAGCAATGGCTGGGCGAACAGCTGCATGCGCGCGAGGGCAACCCATGGCTGCTGTGAGAGGTGAGCATATCGAAGGGCAGGGCGTCCCCGAGGCGCGCTGGCAGGCATCGCGCCAACTGATCGAACTGCCCAGCACCAGCATCGAGCAACTGCTTGGCGACACCAGCCGCCTGGTAGTGGTCTCTCCACATCCGGACGACGAAGTGCTGGGCTGTGGCGGGCTGCTTGCCATGGCGGTCGCATCGGGACGACAGGTGCTGATCGTCTCCGTCACCGATGGCGAAGCGGCCTATCCGCAGGAAGACGCGTGGCCGCCGGCACGCCTGGCTGCTGCGCGTCGCGACGAATTGCGCGATGCGTTGGCATGCCTGGGGATCGCTTCCTCCCACGTGGTCAGGCTGGACGTGGGAGACGGCCAGGTCCGCGCGGGCGTGAGCGCGCTGGGTGCGCAGCTTTCCGAACTGCTGCAAGCAACCGACGCGGTGCTGGTGACGTATGCACGCGATGGCCATCCCGACCACGAAGCATGCGCTGATGCCGCGATCAGCGCCGCTGCCCACTGCCAGGCGCGGCTGATCCAGTTTCCGGTGTGGGCATGGCACTGGGACAACCCGGACCACAGCCAGATGTTGGCATCGGCGACGCGGCTTGCGCTTCCGTCCGCTGCTCACACTGCAAAGATGCAGGCGATGGCAGCGTTCAGGACGCAGACCGGTCACGTCACGCCCGCGCTGCGCAGCCCCATCCTCCCTGACTGGGCGCTGGCACGGTTTCGGCGCGACTTCGAGGTCTATCTTCCATGAATGCCCAGGCCAACGCCGAGTACTTCGACAGCATCTACCAGCAGCAGGACCCCTTTGGCTATGGGACGCGTTGGTACGAAACACGCAAACGCGACATCCTGCTGGCAACCTTGCCTCGCGTGGGATTCGCACGCGGTTGGGAACTGGGATGTTCCAACGGTGAGGCGACGCGCGGGCTGGCAGCCCGTTGTGAACGCTTGCTGGCAACCGACATGTCTGCAGCTGCCGTGCAACAAGCCAGGCAGCGCGTCGGGCAGCGCAGCAATGTCGAGATCGTGCAGGCCTGCCATCCGCAGCAATGGCCGGTTGGCAACTTCGATCTGATCGTACTGAGCGAGATCGGTTACTACCTTGCCGCCGCCGAACTTGACGACCTGAGCGTGCGTCTGCAGGAGGCGCTCACGCCAGACGGACTGCTGGTGGCCTGCCACTGGAAGCATCCGTTCGAGCAGGCGCAGCAGGATGGCCTCGCAGTCCATGCCTGCATCGCCCGCTTGCTCACCTTGCCCTTGAATTACCGCTACGAAGATAGCGATTTCCTGTTGGAGGCGTGGACGGCCCAGCCACTGTCGGTAGCGCAACAGGAAGGTTTGCGGTGATTGCGGTCATCATCCCCGCACATAACGAGGCCGAATGCATGGGCGCGTGCCTGGCATCGGTCTTCCGTGCTGCAGCGCATCCGGAGCTGGATGAGCCGGTGGAGGTGATCGTTGCGGTGGACCGCTGCACGGATGCCACCGCCGAGCTGGCGCTGGCCTTGGGCGCGCGCGTGGTCGACGTCCCTACACCCGGCGGTGTGGGCATCGCGCGCGCCGCAGCCGCATCCCAGGCCATTGCGCTAGGTGCCGATTGGCTGGCCGTCACCGATGCCGACTCGCGCGTCCCCACCGATTGGCTGCTGGAACAACGCCGCGCAGGCACGGGGGTGTTCTGCGGCGTGGTGGAAGTGGAGGACTGGCTGGACTATTCCGATGAGGTGCGCCACAGGTTCGAACAGACCCAGCCAACCGGCGAAGGCCATGGCCGCATCCACGGCGCCAACCTGGGCGTGAGCACCGCTCTCTATCAACAGTGCGGCGGATTCCCTGCATTGACCTGCAGCGAAGATGTTGCGTTGGTCCACGCACTGCAGGCGATCAAGGCGTCCATCGCCTGGTCGCCACGCTCGGTGGTGTGGACCAGTGCGCGCAGGCACGCACGCGCGCTCGGCGGTTTCTCGGATTTTTTGAAGCAGCTGGAAGCTCTGCCTTTTGTGCCCGCCTGAGAGATGATGTGGCCAAGGCGTGCCCGTCTTGAGAAACCGATGTCCGCGGCAGTGCCGTAGCTTGCGACGTGCATCGCAAAGTAGCCAATGAGGCTTTCATCGCCACTGCAACCTCGACATGACGGGATGGCTGGGCAGGCAACCGAGAAGAAAAGTTCCCCGTTAGTGCCCGCGACTGAACAACGGCGTCGCGCGCGACCACTCCTTCCTGCGACAAACCGCCTTTCGGCCTCATCTGCACGAGCCGTGGACGACGCGTGCGCCACCATGCCGGACTCGCAGACCTGGGTGTGACATGGCCAAGCCAACGCTGTTTTTCCTGCATGCCCTCGGGGGCAGTCGGCATGCGTGGAGCCGTGTCATCGCGCAGCTCGGTGACCAGTTCGACTGTGTGGCCCTGGACATCCCCGGCTTCGGCGATGCGGCGGCGCTGGAGCATTTCGATACGCACTCGCTGGTTGACTGGTTCAGCGGTGCAGTCATCGAGCGGCAACCGGCATGCTGGTTTGCGGTCGGGCACAGCATGGGCGGAAAGATCGCCACGTTGACAGCGGCGCGCGCGCGCGATGGCGTGGCTGGCCTGGCCGGGCTCGCGGGCGTGGTGCTCGTTGCCGCATCGCCGCCGGCACCGGAGCCCATGGAGGAGTCGCGCCGCGGCACCATGCTGGCCTGGTTCGAATCAGGCCAGCCCACACATGGGCAGGCAGCGCAGTTCGTGGATGCCAATTGCGCCTCGACGCTACCGGACGAGCTCAGGGACGCTGCGATCAACGATGTTCTGCGCACCGCGCCCACTGCGTGGAGTGCATGGCTCACACGCGCTAGTCGCGAGGACTGCACGGCGCAGGCCGCGCGCATCGGCGTGCCGGCAATGATCGTGGCAGGTGGGCAGGACGGCGATCTGGACGAGGCCGCGCAGCGGCGCTTGAATGCGCCGCACTATGCGCAGGCACAGCTGGCCGTTGTGGCCGATGCCGCGCACCTGATCCCGTACGAGCAGCCCCAGCAGCTGGCGCAGTTGATCGCGGCACATGTGGAGCACTGCAGGCCGCACTGCCTGCCCGAGGACTTCATTGCCCTGCTGAACTCCGGGCGCGTCATGCCGCGCATGCGCAAGACGTTGCTCGCACGGCATGCGTGCCCGCCTGCCACGGCCGCAGGCGTGTTGAACCCGCGCCAGCTGGAGGTGCTGGCAGCAGTGGTTGCGCGCGTGCTGGATGGCGAAGGCGACGCGCGGCAGATTGCGCGGCGCATCGATGTGCAGCTGGCAGAGGGCGCGGGCGATGGCTGGCGTCATGCGGATCTGCCGGCCGATTGCCTGGCAGTACCGCTGGGATTGGATGTGCTCGATGCGCTGGCCGGCGGCTTTGCCGAACAGTCCGCCGCTGCCCAGGAACGCTGGCTGCAGGAGATCGCGCACGCGGCGACACGCAACACCGCGGCGCATGGTCTGGATGCCATCCAGATGGCGCACTGGTTCGAAGACGTGCGTGCCGAGACGGTCCGCATCTGGACCAGCCTTCCCGCCACGATGGCCGCGCTGGGCTACGACGGGTTTGCCGTTGGCGATGTCGGCAGCGGGAGCGTGGGCTACGAACAGACCGCAGCGGATCGGCTTGAACCCTGGCAACTCCACGCCTCCGGAGCCGACCGATGAAGGCTGCTGGCGCGCAGGATAGTGTCGATGCAGTCGTGATCGGCAGCGGTGCTGGCGGTGGCCCCCTGGCGGCGCGGCTGGCGCAGGCGGGCGTTTCGGTGGTCGTGCTGGAGGCGGGCGCGGCGTTCACACCGCAGTCCCACATTCCCGACGAATTGACCACCGGCATCTACTGGATGGACGAGCGCCTGAGCGGTGGAGAGACGCCGACCGCGTTCGGGCCGAACAACTCCGGATCCGGGCTTGGTGGCTCCACGCTGCATTGGGGCGCATTCTGCCCACGACCGGACCCGCACGACCTCACGCTGCTGACCCAGACCGGCCAAGGCGCCGACTGGCCGGTCCCGCACAAGGAATTGCTGTCCTACATCCGTCGCGTCGAAGCGTTTATCGGCGTCTCCGGTCCCGCGCATTATCCGTGGGATCCGGAGCGGAGCTACGCGTATCCACCGCCACTACGCAACGCATCGGCCGCGGCCATGGAGCGCGGCTGCCGCGCACTCGGCATCATTGCGACCGATGCGCCCGCTGCGCTGGTCAGCCGACCTCACCAGCAGCCGCACTGGGGCTTGCGCGGGGCCTGCAACAATTGCGGTGCCTGTCACCAGGGCTGCAGCAACGCGGCCAAGGTCAGCGTCGATACCACCTGGCTTCCGCTCGCAAAAGCGCATGGCGCGCAATTGCGCAGCGACAGCCGCGTGATCGATCTGGAACGCGATGGCCGCGGCGCGCTGGCCGCAGTGATCTATCGCCAGCATGGCCAAGAGCATCGCCAGCGATGCAGCAGCGTCTTCCTGTGTGCGGGCGGGATAGAGACGCCGCGCCTGTTGCTCAACCTGGGGTTGGCCAATTCCAGCAGACAGGTCGGGCGCAATTTCATGGCGCATGTGGCCACCCAGGTGTGGGGCGAATTCGACGCCGATATGCGCATGAACCGGGGATACCCGTCCTCGCTGATGACCGAGGACATGCTGCGCCCGGCCGATGCCGATTTCATCGGCGGCTATCTGGTGCAGAGCCTGGGCGTGCAGCCGATCACGCTGGCCAACACACTGGCACGTGGCGCCGGCCTGTGGGGCAGGGAGCTGGTCGCCACCATGCAGCGCTATAACCGTCTGGCCGGTATCGGCATCAATGGCGAATGCCTGCCGCAGGATCGCAACCGGCTGACGCTGTCTGACGAACATGACGCGTTCGGGCAGCGCAAGGCGCGTATCGATTTCAGCTACGGGCCGAACGAACAGGCCATCGATGCACATGCGCGCGCTACGCTGCAGGGCATCTGGCGCGCCGCTGGCGCCCGTAACGTCTTCGCAGCCGCACGCTCGGCGCACACGTTGGGGACCTGCCGGATGGGCACTGATCCCGCGCAGGCCGTGGTCGATCCCGACGGCCGCGCCTTCGATGTGCCGAACCTCTACGTGTGCGACAACTCGATCTTTCCCAGTGCACTGGCGGCCAATCCGGCGCTGACGCAAATGGCGCTCGGGCTGCGTACCGCGGAACGTTTCCTTGCACGCTAGCGGCGTGCGCGCCGCCACGACCTTCAACCACCAGGAGCTCAACATGGATCTCGGAATCAACCAGCGCATCGCCCTCATCAGTGGCGGCGACTCCGGCATGGGCAAGGAAACCGCTCGCCAGCTGCTCGAAGCAGGCGTCCGCGTGGCGATCACCGATCTTCCCGATGGCACACTCGACCAGGCACTGGCCGAGTTGTCCAGCCTGGGAGAGATCATCGCCATCGAAGGCGACGTGACGCGCGAACAGGACGTCACCGCCATCTGGGCGCAGGTGCGCGAACAGCTGGGTGAGCCGGACATCTACATCAATGCCGCCGGCGTCACCGGCGCGACCGGCGATTTCCTGGAGGTCAGCGATGCTGGCTGGCTCGAAACGCTGGACATCAACCTGATGGGCGCGGTGCGCATGTGCCGCCAGGCCATTCCTGCCATGCGTCGCAAACAATGGGGACGGATCGTGTTGTTCGCCTCCGAAGATGCGGTGCAGCCGTACGTCGATGAACTGGCCTACTGCGCCTCCAAGGCCGGCATCCTCAGCCTGGCCAAGGGGCTATCCAAGGCCTATGGCGGCGACAATGTGTTGGTCAATACGGTGTCGCCTGCCTTCATTGCAACGCCGATGACCGACAAGATGATGCAAAAACGCGCGCAGGAAACCGGAACCAGTGTCGAAGACGCGATTTCCTCGTTCCTGGACGAGGAGCGCCCCGGCATGGTGCTCAAGCGACGTGGACGCCCGGAAGAGGTGGCCTCGGTGGTCGCGTTTCTCTGTTCGGAGCGCGCAAGCTTCATCAACGGCGCCGGCGTGCGCGTGGATTCGGGTTCGGTGTTTACCATCGCTGGTTGAGCCGGGCGGTGCTGCCGCGGTAGCGCCGCATGCGATTCGACAGCCGTGGACAGTCGGCGGGGTTGATCACCTCGGCGCCTGCCGATCGAAGTCACAAGGGCGAGTCTGAATCCAGCCGCAAAGCCATTGGGCCAGGCCGCGTCGCCAGCTGCAGCGATACCAGTCGCTCGTTGGGGGGACGCCACAATCGGGGAGACGCGCGCTTCCCGTTGTGCGTGCTCAAGGTCTTTACACAATACCAATACCGATAGTCGTGTCCGGCCTCTGCGTTCCCTGCGGATTTAGGTCCATTACCTCGTTCACCTCAATGACACTTCCAATGATGGCAAGATCGGAATGGTGAACTTCTTCCTCTTCGGTAAATTCATTAAAACTGCCAATCCCGGCAGTCTGGCAAGGAAAAGAACGGCCTAGAAAAGGAATAAAAAGTATGGCGATTAATGGATACGCAAGAAGCTTCATGAATCAGCGGCCTGAGTTGGGTGGCGCTACCGGGCAACATGGGGCTAAATAGGTGAGGTGGCGGGATTTCAGTGAGGCGACACATTACTCTGCGCCTCAGAACGACCATCGCTCAACCAAGCATGCCACAACCGAAGTCGCGTTGCTTGACGAGGGCAGCTGCCGCGCACAGCGACCATAGCCAGATGCTGGCGGGCCTGGCGACTTACGGGACTGGGTCCACTTCCAAGCAACTCGAGAGCTATCATCGAAACTTCCAGAATGGTCTTGCCGATATCAGGACCAATCTCTTGTTTCGAGTCGTGCGATATGGCCAGGAATGCGTGTTGATAAATAAAGCTGCTTGCCACCATTTGAAAAACCTGCGAGTTCTACATGCAGCCTGTCAATGCTCCTGATTGCCATCCTGACCGCAAGGCTTTCGATGAGCGACCTATGCGCCGCGCCAGATCGCGATAGGTAACGCAATGCCAAAGGGCCACGCACCCGCGATGAAGTCGCGGCAACAGGCATTGCCAATCAGCCACGAAACACGGGAGCAAGGTCGATGCCTGCTGGAATGATGACCTGACGGTGCATAGTGTTCAGATCTTTCCATTCCTTGCCGTTGTATCCCGAGACACGCTCCTCGATCATCTGGTCCTTGCAACCAGGGCAGCCGAGCAGCGACGTATCGACTCGCAGGACGCCCTGAACGATCTTGGGCACCTTGGCATCGGAACGGATGAGCGCCGCGAAGTCTGGCCCGTTCACCGCCAGCGTAAGCAGCCTGTCGTAGTAGCCGCCAGCAGCATTGGCGTTGGCGAAGACCTTACGCTTTTTGCCCATTGCCCGCAGATAGAGATTGCAAGCAGTGCAGACCTGCTTGGCTTTCAGGAAACCGAAAACAGCGAGCCCACCAACGAGAAAACCCACGCATTGCAAGCCGGCAATCCAGTAACCCAACCCGCCCACTTCGCCCGAGTCTGTGTGGGCGCGTCCGCCGTAATGGGCTTTGGTCAGCATCAAATTCAGGTATTGGCCGAATGGCACGAGATCGGCAACCTTGCTTCCGTCATCGAGAATCAGTGTCACGTAGCCAAGCCAATAGATCAGAAGCTGGGTCAGGCCTGCGATCGCCGCCATTTGGATGAGCAGGATCACCGTGGCGCGTTTGTGAAAGTAGAGCGAGCCAAAGTAGTAGCCCGATGCGGCGGCGAACCCGGTGATCAAGCCGCCCACCGGGACGATGACCCAGATAGTGATGGTGAAGAAGTCAAAACCTGTCATGCGGGCAACTGCGACGTCGGCAATCGCCACCAGGAGCGACGTGACCAAGCCGCACAACGCCACGCCAACGCTTTCGAGCAAGCTTTTTACTTTCATTTATCTGTCCAGTCATTACCGCGATTCAGTCCGGAACAGCCGAGCATCCGTAACCCACTAACCTGGGTTACAGGCATCGACATCTCGGCGCACTCAACTAGGTGCTCCCCGGATTCACCGATGTCGAACACGCCCGGAATCGAACGGCCTGCCCCGCCACTCGATAAACTCGCACCAGCCAATATCGTGTGACCGGCGCGCCCCCAAGCATGTCCGCATCGCGCCACGCCCCACCACAATCATCGGGCCGCCAGATGCAGGCGTCAACCAGTGCCGTATTGGTCGAAGTGCCTCCTGGCTGTCCTGTTCCCGACGCGGCCAGGATGCCGGCGCGATGTCAAACGGACTAGGGCGTGTTAACACTAATGAGATAAGCGATTAAACTATCTGGCATGGAGATCACGCCCGCACAATTTGCCCTCATCGAACATTGCTTACCTGCGCAGCGCGGCAATGTCAGCATGACCAACCTGCAGGTAGTCAACGCCATCCTTTACGTCGCAGAGCATGGCTGCAAATGGCGGGGCCTGCCCAAGCGCTTTGGCAACTGGCACACGGTCTATACACGCATGAACCGTTGGGCCAAGGCCGGTGTGCTCGACCGGA
>NZ_LXNG01000057.1 GCF_001642575.1 Xanthomonas floridensis
TGTTGCCCCTGCTACAGGCACACCTTCCCCACGGCAGGCAGTAACTGCTTTCGCTTCAGCCACAGATTCGACAGCGCGAACAGCGTCAGCACCTGCGCGGTATTCTTCGCCAAGCCGCGATAGCGCACCTTGACGTAGCCAAACTGACGCTTGATCACCCGAAACGGGTGTTCCACCTTCGCACGCAGGCTGGCCTTGGTGTGCTCCCAGCGCTTGGCCAACTTCAGTTCGCGTTTGTTCTTGATCTGCTTCAGCTTCGAGGGTTTCTCCGCGATCAGGTAGCGCAACTTGCGCTTGCGCTTCAGTTCTTCGCGCTTCTCCAGCCCGGTGTAGCCGCTGTCCCCGCACACCGTGTCCTCCTTGCCGTGCAGCAGTTTGTGCGCTTGCGTGATATCGGCTACGTTGCCCGCCGTGCATTCCACGTGGTGCACCAGCCCGGAGTCCTCGTCCACCCCGATGTGCGCCTTCATCCCGAAGTAGTACTGGTTGCCCTTCTTGGTCTGATGCATTTCAGGATCGCGCTCGCCTTCCTTGTTCTTGGTCGAACTGGGCGCAGCGATGATGGTGGCGTCCACGATCGTCCCGCCGCGCAAGCTCTGCCCCTTGCGCGACAGGTGCGCGTTGACCCGATTGAACAGCTTGCGCGCCAAATCGTGCCGCTCCAACAAATGACGGAAGTTGAGAATCGTCGTCTCGTCCGGCACCTCATCCAGCCCGCCGATCTTGGCGAAACGACGCATCGACACCGTGTCGTACAGCGCCTCTTCCGCCGCTGGGTCGCTCAGTGCGTACCACTGCTGCAGAAAGTGGATGCGCAGCATCGTCTCCAGCGGGTAGGGCTGCCGGCCCGGCTGCCCAGACGTCGGATAGTGCGGCGCGATCAGCACCAGCAGACCCTTCCACGGCACCACCTGCTCCATCTCCGACAAAAACACCTCGCGCCGTGTCTGCTTGCGCTTGCCGTTGTACTCCGCGTCGCCAAAGCTCAGCTGCATCGAGATCGTCCGCTCGGTTCGTTGATCCATTGTGGCAGTATCAGATGGAGTTGTTCAGACCTTCCCTAAGGCGACTGCAGACACGCGGACAAGTGGGTAACGACCTTTCCTCCACGGAACAAGATCGTATCAACGAATTCCTCAGATCTGATGACGGACGCACGTTTGTGCAAGCTCTCAACGATCAGCAGGTCGAGCGAAAATGGCAAGCCGTGGGCGAACCTCTGTCGGAAATAGGCTGGCTACAGAATCTCAATCGAACTCACCCGGGCGAAGCTGCGGAAATCGTTGCTGTGACCAGCAAACTTTACAACCAGAACCAATCTCGTGGAACGCTACTCGTAGACACCCTCAAACAATCCACTGGCATGACGCCCGATAGCGTCCGCGATTGGGTTGGGAACCAAGGGATCAACGATCTGAACCCTGATGTTCGAGCAGCGATCACATCCGGGCGCGATGCGACAGCCAGGGGAGTCGGCCTCGTCAATGCGTTGGAACTGGGGCAGGGGCAAGGCAGTGAAGAATGGAGAACTCAGGTCAGAGAGGCTAACAATCCAGCCTTGGCACGCGGATTCAACAGCGAGCCTAGCCTACAGCTTTTCGATGCGATGTTCCGTGACCCGGCAAACGGCGCTCGCATCCTTGCGAGGATGGATACCCAAACCCCTGGAACTCCACTGGCAATTTCCGGAGGAAATGAACTTGCTAGAGCTGAAATTTCTCAGGTAAGAGTCGATCGCCAGGGCCACTTATCAGTGACCGATCCCGCTGGCGAAGTACACACCTAGGTCGGCAGATCTTGGGCTTCGTCACTCGAACGAACTGATCCAATTTACCACCAAGGAGCACACCCTTTTGGGCCTCCCGCGCCATTAACCCTGAAGTCGCCAAACCTACCGCCGATATTTGGACAGTGCCTTGAACGCGTTCATGCTTTAGATCGATTGATGGGGCGATCACCAGATGAACGCAGCAACCGCGCGGCCGCATGTTTGGCTACTGAGGCAATGGCAAATGGCCTTACTCGGGTAGATCACGTCATGCTCAGCACGGCTACGCCATCACTGCAGGCAGGGCATCATTTTCGCGGTGCAAGGAACGCCAAGCAATCCCGCACACATGCGGGCCCATGTAGAGACAGAGGTGGCAATCAATACCCCAATCGAAGTATCGATCCAGCGTGGCCTAGACCTGCATAGGGAACAATTGAGTCAACAGCAAAGCATGCAGCTCGACCAGACACAGCAAGGACAGCGTCAAGGACCGGTCATGGGATAGATAGCGTATGGCTTCGGCGTACCCCAAAACTCATGAACCAGCCGATCCCGTTTTCAACGATCTGCGTATACGCCCCTGGAGATGTTGCTGATTTTGGATCCTCGTGCACCATGGGCCAGTTGACTCAGCGCGTTACACCGATAAACCGCAGGCCCACGCCCGGTTCGGTGACAATGTAATGCGGGTCGGCGGCATCGTCGTGCAGTTTCTGGCGCAGCTTGCCGACCAGGATGCGCAGGTAGTGGGTGTCTTCCTCGTGGGTGGGGCCCCACACCTCGCGTAGCAGTTGCGGTTGGGTGACCACGCGGCCGGCGTGCTTGAGCAGCAGCGCGAGAAGGGTGTATTCCTTGCGACTCAGCGGCACCGCTTCACCATTGAGGGTGACTTCGCGCAGGCCCAGATGGATGTGCAGGCGGCCGTCGTCGAACACGCTTTCTTCCACCGTGCTGCCGGCACCGGACTGGCGCAGCAGCGCGCGGATGCGCGCCATCAGTTCCTGCACGCCGAATGGTTTGGTGACGTAGTCGTTGGCGCCGGCATCGAGTGCGGCGACCTTCTCGGTTTCGCCGGCGCGCACGGTGAGCATGATCACCGGCACATTGGACCACTGGCGGATCTCGCGCAGCACTTCATGGCCGTCACGGTCAGGCAGGCCAATATCCAGCACCACCAGTTCGGCACCCTGCCCGGCCAGCGTGGCCAGCCCTTCTTCGGCGGTGCCGGCCTGCAGCACACGGTACCCCTGCGCGCGCAGGCTGATGTCGAGAAAACGGCGGATTTGCGGCTCATCGTCAATGATCAGCACACGGGCGGGAGGGATGGCAGCGGGGTCAGTCGGCATCGGGGCGTGGTGGCGCGGCAGGGAGGAGCAGCGGCAGCGTAATGCCAATCGTGGTGCCCTGACCATGCGCCCCGGCCAATGCCTCCACGCTGCCGCCGTGCGCACCGATCATGCCCTGGCAGATGGTCAGGCCCAGGCCGGTGCCATGGCGGCCACGGTCACCGCGCTCCACGCTGTAGAACATGTCGAAGATGCGCGCGCGCTCGTCTTCGGGAATGCCGGGGCCCTGGTCGCCGATGTCGATCTGCAACGCACCACTGCGCAGTTGCGCCTGCACCGTGACCGCCATGCCGGATGGCGAAAATTTCGCCGCATTCTCCAGCACGTTGAAGATGGCCTGCTCCACCAGCGCCGGGTGCACCCAGATCGCCGGCAGGTCGGCGGCCAGGTCCAGCTGCAGGCGCACCGCCGGCTGGTAGCGCTGCAGCCGCCGCGTGGCCGAGCCGATCAGCTCGTCCACGCCGATCCAGTCGCGCTTCAAGGTCAGCCCAGTGTGGCCGAGCCGGGTCATGTCGAGCAGGTTCTGGATGTAGCGATCCAGCCGCTCGCCTTCGAGCTGGATGGTGTCGAGCAGGCTGTGGCGGTCCTGCGCGTCCATCGCATCGCCGTAGCTGGCCAGGCTGCTGGCCGAGCCGATCATCGAGGCCAGCGGCGAGCGCAGATCGTGCGAGACCGAGGACAGCAATGCCGAGCGCAGGCGCTCGGTTTCACCACTGACGCGCGCGCCTTCCAGATCGGCGACCAGGCGCGTGCGCAGCGCCGCCTGGCCGATGTCCTCCACCATCGCTTCGGCCAGCCGACGCTCCTCCAGGCCGGGCCGCTGCACGCTCTGACGAAAGCGCAGCGCGGCCACCCCCAGGCTGCCGCGTTCGTGCCGCACCGGCAGGCACCACCACTGCGCACCGGCCAGCGTATCGGTGAAGCGGCCGGCCGGCTGACCGTGGCGCTGGGTCCAGTCCGCCGCGCTGCGATCGAGTGCACCGAAGCTGGCCGGTGCATCGCTTTCGCGCTGCTCCAGGCGCAACCAGGCCTCGGCATCCAGGGCCGTGGCCAGCGCGCGACGGCCGGCTTCCAGCACCTGCCCCAGGTCGGCGGCGGTGCTGAGCTCGCGGGCCAGCGTCTGCAGCGCATTGGCATGCGCATTGGCGGCGCGCAAGGCCAGCACCTGGCTGCGCAGGCGCGAGGCCAGGCGGCCGGCGACCAGGGCGGCAATCAGGAACAGGCACACCGTCACCACGCCCTGGCGCGCGCTGATATGCAGGGTGAAGCGTGGTTCGATGAAGAAGAAGTTGTAGGCGACAAAACTCAGCAGCGCGGCGATCACCGCGGCGGCCATGCGCGTGCGCGAGGCCACCAGCACCACCGCGACGATGAACACCATCGACAGGTCGTCGATGTCGGTCCAGCGCTGGATCACCCACGCCACCGCGACCGCGGCAGCGGCGGCGATCGCCGCGAAGGCCAGGTCGTAACGCTGCAGCCACTGGCGCGGATTGCGCCAACGCTGGCGTGCGCGTGCGCGCGCGTCCGCGGAACTGACGATGACCAGTTCGTAATGCGCGCCACGTTGCAGCAGTTGCTGGGTCAGCGTGCGGTTGAACATGCGCGCCAGCGGGCGTTCGCGCGTGCGCCCCAGCACCAGCGTGGACACGCCGTTTTGCGCGGCGAAATCCAGCAACGCCTCGGCGACGTTGGCGCCGTGCAGCAGCGCGGTATCGCCGCCGAGGCGACGCGTGAGCGCGAAGGCACGATCGATCTCCAGCTGCCAGTCGGCATCGGCAACGGTGCGTGTCTGCACCGTCACCACCGTCCACGGTGCATCGCGGCGCTCTGACAGGCGCCGCGCCACCCGCACCAGATAATCCGAGCTGCCACGCCCATCGATGGCCACCACCACGCGGCGACGCAACGCGGCCGTGCCGGGCAGCCCGCGCGCGGCCTGGGTGTCGCGCAGATCGCTGTCGACGCGGTCGGCGGCGGTCTGCATCGCCAACTCGCGCAGGGCAGTGAGGTTGGAGGGCGAAAAAAATGCCTGCAACGCCTGTGTCGCCTGTTCGGGCAGATACACCTTGCCCTGCTGCAGCCGTTCGATCAGTTCACGTGGCGGCAGATCCACCAACACGATATCGCGCAGGCGGTCGAACACCGCATCGGGCACGGTTTCGGACACGCGCACGCCGGTGATGCGCAGCACGATGTCGTTGAGGCTTTCCAGGTGCTGGATGTTGACCGTGGTATAGACATCGATGCCGGCATCGAGCAATTCAACGATGTCCTGCCAGCGCCGCTCGTGCCGGCTGCCGGGCACGTTGCGATGGGCCAGCTCGTCGATCAGGGCCAGCCGCGGTTTGCGCGCCAGCAATGCATCCAGGTCGAGCTCTTCCAGTACCCGCCCCTGGTAGTTCACGCGCATGCGCGGCAGCAGCGGCAAGCCGTCGAGCAGCGCAGCGGTTTCGCTGCGCCCGTGGGTTTCCACCACGCCCGCCACCACGTCCATGCCCTGCCGCAAACGCTCGCGCGCCCGCGACAGCATGGCGTAGGTCTTGCCCACGCCGGGCGCCGCACCCAGGAAGACCGTGAGCCGCCCGCCATGTTCGCGTTGCAGTTCGCCGATCAGCGCGTCGGCTTGTTGGGTGCGGGCGTCGGTCATCGGGAATCGGGAATCGGGAATCGGAAATGGGGAATGGGGAATGGGGAATGGGGAATCGCAAAGCCTACAGCTGCCCGATGATCCTAGTGCTTTTGCTTCACCCCATTCCCGATTCCCGCTTCCCCATTCCCTGCGCGATCCAGCGCCAGGTTCAGCGCCAGCACATTCACCCGCGGCTGCCCCAGCAGGCCGAACTGTGGCTGCTCGGTGGCGGCCTGCAGCAGTACGGCCACACGCTGTTCCGGCCAGCCACGCGCGGTGGCGATGCGGCGTACCTGCACTTGCGCACCGGCCGGGCTCAGGTGCGGGTCCAGGCCGCTGCCGGACTGGGTCAGCAACTCGCCGGGAACCGCGTCCGGGGCGATGCCGTCGCGCGCGGCGACCTCGGCACGGGTGGCGGCGATGCGCGCCTGCAGGTCCGGGTTGGAACGCGCCTGGTTGCTGCCGGCGGCGGCGGTGAGGTCGTACTTGGCCGCCGATGGGCGCGGCTGGAAGTAGCGTGCATCCGTGAATGGCTGCGCCACCAGTGCCGAGCCGACCACCTTCGCCTCCGCGCGCAGCAGCGAGCCCTGCGCCTGCGCCGGAAACAGCGCGCCGGTGATGCCGGTGGCGACCAGCGAATAGGCCAGGCCCAGGCCGAGCAGCGTAACCGCGGCAAAGGCAAGAGAGGCACGTAGCACGCCATCGTCGCGCAATGGCAGGGAGGTGGACATGGCAGTGCTCTTGGAAGAAGTGGTCATGACTCAGGTACCCAGGGTGGCGGCCAGCGCCAGGTCGATCAGCTTGATGGCCGCGAACGGCAGCAGTACACCGCCCAGGCCGTAGATCAGCATGTTCCGCCGCAGTAGCGCGGTGGCGCTGGAAGGACGGAAGCGCACGCCGCGCAGCGCCAGCGGAATCAAGGCCGGAATGATCAAGGCGTTGAAGATCAGCGCCGCCAGCACCGCATGCCGCGGGCTGGAGAGCTGCATCACGTTGAGCGCGGTCATCGACGGAATTGCCGCAGCAAACAGCGCCGGCAGGATCGCGAAATACTTCGACACATCGTTGGCCAGCGAGAAGGTGGTCAAGGCGCCGCGCGTGATCAGCTGCTGCTTGCCCACCTCGACCACCGCCAGCAGCTTGGCCGGATCCGAATCCAGGTCGACCATGTTGCCGGCCTCCTTGGCCGCCTGCGTACCGGAGTTCATCGCCAGGCCGACATCGGCCTGCGCAAGCGCCGGTGCGTCATTGGTGCCGTCGCCCACCATCGCCACCAGCCGCCCGCCGGCCTGCTCGGCACGGATACGCGCCAGCTTGTCTTCCGGGCGCGCCTGCGCGATGTAGTCGTCCACGCCGGCTTCTGCAGCAATGGCGGCCGCGGTGAGCGGGTTGTCGCCGGTGATCATCACCGTCTTGATGCCCATCGCACGCAGCTGCGCAAATTTCTCCTTGATGCCCTGCTTGACCACGTCGCTCAACTCGACCACGCCGAGCACATGGCGGCCTTCGGCCACGACCAGCGGGGTGGCACCGCCGCGTGCGACTTCCTCGATGCGGCCCTGCAGTTCCGGCGAGACCGTCGCACCCTGCGCCTGCACATACGCCACGATCGCATCGCCGGCGCCCTTGCGGATGCTGCGGCCAGCCAGATCCACGCCGGACATGCGGGTTTGCGCGGTGAAGGCGATGAAATGCGCGCCTTCGGGCTCGACCGCGACCGCACCTTGCTGGCGCGCCAGCTTGACGATGGACTTGCCTTCCGGCGTCGGGTCCGCAAGCGAAGCCAGCATCGCGGCATCGCGCAGTTGCGTACGATCGATGCCGGCCAACGGATGGAATGCGGTGGCCTGGCGATCGCCGTAGGTGATGGTGCCGGTCTTGTCGAGCAACAGCACGTCCACGTCGCCGGCCACTTCCACTGCCTTGCCTGACTTGGCCAATACATTGGCCGATAGCGCGCGGTTCATGCCGGCAATACCGATCGCCGGCAACAGGCCGCCGATGGTGGTGGGGATCAGGCACACCAACAACGCGATCAGCAGCAGCGGATCAAGCGTGACGCCAACGAAGCCCGCAATCGCCGGCAGCGAGGCCACCACGATCAGGAAGGTCAGCGTCATTGCGGCCAGTAACAAGGTCAGCGCGATTTCGTTCGGCGTCTTCTGCCGGTTGGCGCCTTCCACCAGCGCGATCATGCGGTCCAGAAAACTGTGGCCGGGCTCGGCCGTCACCTTGAACACGATCTCGTCGGACAGCACCCGGGTGCCGCCGATCACGCCACTGCGATCGGTGCCGGCCTCACGCAGCACCGGTGCCGATTCGCCGGTCACCGCCGCTTCGTTGATGGTGGCAAGACCGCGCACGATCTCGCCGTCGGCCGGGACGAATTCGCCCTCGGACACCATCACGTAATCGCCCGGGCGCAACTCGGCCGCCGGCACCCGCGTTTCGCGGCCGCCCAGCGCGGTTTCGACCCGCCGCGCCACCAGGTCCTTGCGCGCACGGCGCAACGAAGCGGCCTGGCCGCGGCCGCGCGCTTCGGCGATGGCCTCAGCGAAATTGCCGAACAGCACCGTCACGAACAGGATGGCGGTCACCGCCCAGCCGAAGCCGGCATGGTCCTGCCCGCTGGCGGTGATCACCGCCGCCAGCACGGTACCGCCCATCACCACCGCCATCACCGGGCTGCGCAGCAGATGCCGTGGCGACAACTTGACGAAGGCCGCACGGATCGCCGCGACCAGCACCGCAGCATCGAACAACGCTGCGTCACCGCGCTCGCGTTTTTCAGTTGTATCGATCGTAGACATTGCTCAATTCTCAGGACGCCGCCAGGGCGAGGTGTTCAGCGATAGGGCCCAGCACCAGTGCCGGCATGAACTGCAGCACGGTCAGCACAAGCACGATCGCCATCAGGGTCAGCGCAAAGGTGGGGGTTTCCACCTGCAGGCTGCCGGCCGACTCGGGCGCGCGCCGCTTCACCGCCATGCGCGCAGCCACCATCAACGGCAGGATCAGCGCCGGGTAGCGACCCAGGGCCAGCACCACCGAGCAACTCAGGTTCCACCAGTACGTGGCATCACCCAGCCCCTCGAAGCCCGAGCCGTTATTGGCGAACGCCGAGGTGTACTCGTAGAACACCTGGCTGATGCCATGGAAGCCAGGATTGGAATTGGCGGTCAATGCCGGCACCGCCAGTGCCACCGCGGTAAAGCCCAGCACCACCAGCGGCTGCAACAGAATCAGCAGTGCCAGCAATTGCACTTCGCGCGCTTCGATCTTGCGGCCGAACAGCTCCGGCGTGCGCCCGGTCATCAGGCCGGCCAAAAACACGCTCAGCAGCAGATACACCACGAACTGCTGCAGACCGCAGCCGATGCCGCCCCAGATCGCGTTGATCAGCATATCCACCAACGTGACCAGGCCGCTCAACGGTGCCAGCGAATCGTGCATCGCATTGACCGAACCGTTGGAGGTCTGCGTGGTCAAGGCCGCCCACAACGCAGAGGCGTCGGCGCCGATGCGCACTTCCTTGCCTTCCATCAGGGCCGGCGAAGCGGCACTACTCGAATGCGCCTCGGACCACAGCAACAATGCGGTACTCGCCGCCGACATCGTCAACATGGTGCCGAACACCAGCGCCGTGAGCCGTTTGCGTCCGGTCAGGTAGCCGACCATGAACACCACGCTCATCGGCAGCAGCACCAGCGCCAGGGTTTCCAGGAAGTTGCTCAGCGGTGTGGGGTTTTCCAGCGCCACCGTGCTGTTGGGGCCATACCAGCCGCCACCGTTGGTGCCGAGCTGTTTGGCCGCCACCATCGATGCGACCGGGCCTACCGGAATGGTCTGCTTGGCCATGCCGGCGCCGCTGTCCAGCGGCACGGCAGTGGCCGCGCCCTGCAGCGTGGACGGCACGCCCTGCCAGCCCAGCAGCACGGTCCACAGCAGGCACAGCGGCAGCAACACGCGCACGCTGGCGCGGATGACATCGGCCCAGTAGTTGCCGACATCGGCGTCAGGAAGTGCCTCCGCGCTAGAGCTTGGCGGTTGCCCGCCATGGCGCGCCAGCGCCGTCTCCGCCTCGTCCTGCCCGATCATCCCTGGCCGGGCGCCTGTCGTTGCGTCCGATGCCGGCAAGGCATCGGACGGGCCTGCGATGGCTCGTCCACCGAACAAGGCACGCAGCGTTGCCACCGCCAATGCCAGGCCCATCATCGGCGTCACCACCTGCAGACCGACGATGCCGGTCATTTGCGACAGGTACGACAATTGCGACTGGCCCGAGTAGTGCTGCTGATTGGTGTTGGTGAGGAACGACACCATGGTGTGCAGCGCTGTATCCCACCGCATGTTGGGAATGGCATCGGGGTTGAGCGGCAACCAGGCCTGGGTCATGAACACTCCCCAGGTCAGCAGGCCGACCACCAGGTTGCTGATCAGGAACGCCATGGCGTAACCACGCCAGGACATGCCCTGCTGCGGGCGCGTGCCGAGCAGCGCGTACAGGGGCCGTTCGATCAGCCCGAACACGCCATCGCCCCGCATCGGGGCACCGCGCATCACCGCAGCCAGGTACCGGCCCACGGGCCACGCCAGCACGATGGCCAGCGCGTAAACAAGAAAGGTTTGAGTCATTGCAGCGCACTCACATCAGAAGTCTTCGGGCCGCAGCACCACGTACAGCAGGTACGCGGCAGCAACGAGTACGGCCACGCCGCACAACAGGGACAACCAGGCAGGCATGTCGTTCACTCCCCGAAACGTGCGCAGGCACGCGACAACATGAGGCTGCCCGCATCTTCAGGCAGCCGGGACATGACAACAGGGCAAGGCGCCGCCACACCGCGCGCGCAGCGCCGGTGGAGCAGACAGGTCAAGGGATGCATCGGGATCGTCCACGGCGGAACCGCTCCGCCAACCCGCGCAGTGTCTTCCCGGGCTGCGTAAAGTCGCTATGGACGTGGCATGGTCGCTGCGTAAATTCCGCATAAAAGCGGCCGAGCGGTGCTTGGTCGACGCCTGGATTGTTCGCTCGCCTGTGTGCGGTTACGGGTTGGACGCTGGCTATTGGTTTGGCTGAGGGCGGTTGGTCGAGGCGGTTGGTCGAGGGCGGTTAGTCGAGGGCGGTTAGTCGAGGGCGGTTAGTCGAGGGCGGTTAGTCGAGGGCGGTTAGTCGAGGGCGCACTGCCCTGGCCGGTTCCGGGACACGCCGTGAATCCGTCCGTGGAGGCTCGGTGGCGGCATCCATGCCGCCACACGGTCCCGGAACCGGCCAGGGCAGTGCGCCTTTCGAATTGGTTGGGTGCGGATGGAACGGCGACATGCAGTGGCGCAGGCAGGTCACTTGTGGGGTTGATCGAGCTGATGCGGCTGACGACTCAGCTACAGACGTAACGACATGATTGCTGGGAGTACATTTTTTTATGTGTGGGCTCTTCCCACAAGAAAAGCGAGGAGTAGAAACTCATCCGCTCGCCACAGCAACGCACGCAAACGATGCCCTGCTTTTAACCACGCATACCGATACTCTCGAGTGGCCCTTGCCCGCCCACCGTCGCGGGACCTTATGCGGCATGAATGCCGCGCATGAGCCTACAAGGACGTACTTGCGGCGTGTCCTGCAATGGTGGGCGAGCAAGGGCCCTGCAGCGACCGCACAGATCAGCGGCTTGTCGCCGCCGCTCATCGAACGCAACGACATGCAAGGTGCAAGCGCGCTTTGGCAACATCTGAAAACCCAAGCCAGCGTGATCGCAGGACGCGTGTCCTACCCGCCAGCGAAATACGCCATCAACCGATCACTCAAGGCTCCTAGCGGCATCCATGCCGCAACAAGGCCAACGAGCAATCCCACTTGTTCGCAATCTGCACACCAGCCACGCGAGTGCAGTCGCAAGACGAACACGCGTCCTGGCAATCACCCACCGCTGATGCACGCCAACACAGGTCAAGTGTTGCCTTGATGCGTTATCGCAGCGGCACGTTCAACACCGATGGCGTTGCCACCGGCGAGGTGAACGTCACCGCGCCGCCGCCATCGCTTGCATCGGTGTAACGCGCATCGCGCGTATCGATGACCAGCACCAATCGCTGCCCTGCGGGGATTTCGGCGGCGGCGGCCTGCAGCGACCACTCCAGGGTCACCGCACGGCCGGGCGTTGCATCGCGCAGCGAATACGGCGCATGCGTGATCAACGAGGCAACGCCCAACGCGTCCATGCGGTATAGATACGCAAACAGGCTCACCTTCGATTGCGTGGGCACCACCGTGATTCGCAATGATGGGCTGCCGGCCAGCTGACGCACATTGCTAACCGGCGAGCCCACCCACACCGCCGCGCCAGCGCGCGCGACCAGCGGAATCGAGGTGGTCACCGGCAAGCCGATCCCCTGCAACAGGCCACTGACCAGCACCACGCCCGAGTCGGCCAGTGTCGGCACATCGGTGGCAATGCGCGACTGCCATCCGCTGGCAGTGCCGGCGATCAACCCACCGGTAGGGCTGAGCAGCCCGGATGGTGCAGACAGACCCAGGCGCGTGCTGCCCTGCTGCACCGATGTCCAATTTGGATACGCCAGCCATTGCCCCGCGCGTGGCGACAGTCGCACCGGCGCTTCGGTATCCACGCCGTTGCGTACTTGCTTGAGATGGCGATCGAACCAACGCGTGGCGGCGGTGTAGACCTCGTTGGGCAGGCCCAACGCGCCGGGCAGTTCCGTGGTGGCGTGATCGCCCTGGCTCAGCAGCAATTGCTTGGGCCCGCGCAATTGATTGAAGAAGGCGATGGTCTGATTCGGCGGGAACAAGCCGTCGTTGAAGGCATTGCCCAGCAAGACGGCGGTGCGATTGAGGTTGAGCGCGTCCACCCCGCGCACCGGGCTGCGCGAAGCGGCCTGCGGCAGGAAGCCCTGCACTGCGCCGTCGTAGTCGCCGACGGCGACCCGCTTCCCGATCTGCGCCAGGTCAGGACCAGGCCGGCCGGTCAACGTTCCCGCGCCGACCAGCAAGCCGACACCCTGCTGGCTGACCGTGCGATTGGAGTACAGCGCCGCTTCCAGATCGGCCCAGCCGCTGAGCGCAGCCACTGCCTTGATGCGCGGGTCGCGCTCGGCCGCCAGCAAGCTGATGCCGGCGCCATAGGAGATCCCCGACGCGCCAATCGCATTCGGGTTGGCTGGCGTATGCGCCAGCGCCCAGTCGATCACCGCGCTGACGTCTTCCACCGTGTCCGGCCCGGCGATATCGATCTGGCCAGCCGAATCCCAGAACCCGCGCGAGGTGTAGCTGACCACCACATAGCCATCGCTGGCCAGTTGGGTGGCGCGGCCCAGGTATTCCAGATTGGGCAGCGACCAACTGGCCGGCATCACGATCAGCGGAAACGGCCCGGCCCCCTGCCCCTGCGGCACCAGCACCAAGGCTCCCATCCGGGCGCCGTCCCAGCCGGGGATGCGCTCATAGGTCTTGCTGAAGGCGCCCGCCACGGCCGACGCCGATGCCATCAGCAACGCCAGTGCGGCGATGCCACCAATCCAACGCTTGCTCATGCTGCTTCTCCCACGCAAGGCCGGGCCGGGATGGCCCAGCGGCGATTGCCATGCATCCGTGGTTCGGGGGAGAACGCCGGGCGAACGTACCAGACGGTACGGTATGGCTCAAGGGCCGGGAATCGGGAATCGGGAATCGGGAATCGGGAATCGGGAATCGGGAATCGGGAATCGGGAAGCGGGAAGCGGGAAGCGGGAAGCGGGAAGCGGGAATCGGGAATCGGGAATCGGGAAGCGGGAAGCGGGAAGCGGGAAGCGGCAGGCGGCGGGGATCGCGTTTGGCTTGGCTGATGGAAACTCATCGCGCAGGACTGGCGGGATAACGCGAGCACGCTGCCTTCTCCCGCATGCGGGAGAAGGTGCCCGAAGGGCGGATGAGGGCCACCGGCCGCATTCGTCGTCCCCAGATGCACCATCAACCCAAGGTCAAGCAAGACACTAGCGCCCAACTGATGCGCGCCCGCTGATGCGCGCCCGGCGATCCGCTTCGCTGCGCCGTCTCAGCACGGCGCCCCACGCACCGCCGGTCCCCTCAGCACACGCTCCAACCCCACGCGTCAGCCAACGAAATGCTGATACCCGCGCTGCGGTGGATGCCAGGGATTGCCATCTGCGTCATGCACCACCACGCCCGGTGCGGCCACGATGCGGCCGATGCGCGTGGCGGCCACGCCGGCAAACGCCATTGCCTGCTCCACTGCATCGCGATGCGGCGGGGCGGCGGTGAAGCACAGCTCGTAATCGTCGCCGCCGCCGAGTTGCCAGCCGAGACAGGCCAGCGCATCAATGCCATCGCTGCACAACATGGGCGGCAGCATCGAAGCAAGTATCTGAGCGCCCACGCCGCTGCGTTCGCACAGGTGACCCAGATCGGCCAGCAGACCGTCCGAGACATCCACGCAGGCATGCGCAAGCCCACGCAGACGCAAGCCGGCCTGCACACGTGGCTGCGGGCGCAGCAGACGGCCGCGCCAGGTTTCATGCACTGCATCGGCCGCGGCCTGCGTGACATCCAGCCGGCTGGCCTGCCACAGCGACAATGCCGCTGCGGCCTCGCCTGGCGCCCCGGTGACCCATACGTCATCGCCCACGCGCGCGCCATCGCGACGCAGCGCCGCGCCCGGCGGCACGCTGCCGATGGCGGTCACCGCGCACGACAACGGCCCGCGCGTGGTGTCGCCCCCGACCAAGGCAATGTCATGCGCGTCGGCCAGCGCAAAGAAGCCATCGGCAAACCCGTCCACCCAGGCCAGATCGTCGCTGGGCAGCGACAGCGACAACGTGCACCAGCGCGGCTGCGCGCCCATGGCCGCCAGATCAGACAAGTTCACCGCCAAGGTTTTCCAGCCGACATCGGCGGCCAGCGTCTCGTGCGGGAAGTGCACCCCGGCATTGAGCGTATCGGCGGTGATCGCCAACTGCTCGCCGGCCGGCGGTTGCAACAGCGCCGCATCGTCGCCGATGCCCAACGGCACATCGGCACGCGCCGCAATGCGGGCGCGCAGACGAGCGATCAGATCGAATTCGGGCATGGGGACGAGAATCGGGAGAAGGGAATCGGGAATCGTAAAAGCGCGTCAGGAGATATCGCAGATGGAGCTCTTACGATTCCCCATTCCCGACTCCCCATTCCCACGGCGCCTCAGGCGCCCGACTCGACCTTGCGCCACTCCACCGCGGCGCGATCCAGCACGCCGTTGACGTAGGTGTGGCCGTGCTCGGAGCCGAAGCGCTTGGCGGTTTCGATCGCTTCGTTGATGACAACGCGGTAGGGCACGTCCTGCCGGTACAACAGCTCGTAGGCGGCCAGGCGCAGCACCGCGCGCTCGATCGCATCGACCTCTTCCACGCCGCGGTCCAGATACGGCGTCAGCGCGGTATCCAGTTCGGCGCGGTTGGCGATCACGCCATCGACCAGGCTTTCGAAATACGCCAGATCCGCCACTTCGTGCGCCTGCTCATGCGCGAACTGGGCAATCACCTGCCTGGCGAAGCCGCCGGAGATCTGCCAGGCATACACCGCCTGCAGGGCGCGGCGGCGCGCGCGCGAACGCAGCACCGGGTCGATGCCGTCGCGACGGCCGTGGCGTGCATGTCCACCGGACTTGCTCATGGCAACAACTCCATCAAATTCACCAGTTCCAGCGCAGCAAGCGCGCATTCCTCACCCTTGTTGCCGTGGCTGCCGCCGGCACGCGCCTCGGCATCTTCCACCCGCTCCACCGCCAGCACGCCGTTGAGCACCGGCACGCCGGTCTGCAGCTGCACGCTCATCAGGCCTTCGGCGCACAGGTCGGCCACGTGTTCGTAATGGCGGGTATCGCCACGGATCACGCAGCCCAGCGCGATGATCGCGCCATGCTGGCCGGACTGCGCCACGCGGTTGGCGGCGATCGGGATTTCCCAGGCGCCGGGCACGCGGATCACGTCGATGGCGTCCTCGCCAATGCCGTTGCCGGCCAGGCTCTGGCGTGCGCCGGCAACCAGCACGTCGGTGATGCGGGCGTTCCAGCGGCTGGCGATGATCGCAAAGCGCGCGGTGGTGGGGCGAAGATCGCCTTCGTAGTGGGTCATGCGGGTCGGCAACTCGAGGGGGCGGGAAGTTTAACAGCTGCCGGGGTCAGCCCCGGCGGGCACCGGCACGGCGTGGCCCGGCAAAGCAGGCCCTGCCTTGGCGCCGGACGCTTGGCGCCGGACGCCGGACGTCGGACGCGTGGCGCCAAAGCAGTATGGGCAGGGGATAGGCTGGCGGCGACTGCAGGCCCGGGCACCGCCCGCGACTGCGCTGCGGCCGGCGCAGTGGCGGCCGGGCTGCACCAGTGCCACGCCATGGCGCGGCACCAGCGCAGAAGCATCGGTTACGGCACCGCGTCCGGCGGCACCGAGCGCACGCCCTGGCCCGGGTGGCATTCCAGGTACTCCACCACTTCCAGTCCGAAGCCGGCCAGGCCGACCTGACGCCGCGGCGTCCCCAGCACACGCAGCTTGCCCAGGCCCAGTTCGGCCAGGATCTGCGCGCCGGCGCCATTGCGCCGCCACTGGCTGACATCCTTGGCATTGGTGGCGGCCTCGGGCTGCTGACGCAACCGCGCCAACAACGATTCGCTGTCGCGCGGGGCCGACAGCACCACCATCACACCCTGCCCCTCGGCAGCGATGGCGCGCAAGGCGTCGGTGGCGGGCACGCCGAAATCCTCACGCTGCCAGTGCAGCAGGTCGGCCAGCGGGTTTTCCACCTGCACCCGCACCAGGGTGGGCGTGTGCGGATCGGCCGTGCCGCGCACCAGGGCGAAGTGCAGGTCGTGGGCGATGCGGTCGCGGTAGGTCACCAGTTGGAATGGTCCAAACTCGGTGGTGATCTCGCGCGCATCCACCCGCTCGACGGTGTGCTCGTTGGCCAACCGGTAGGCGATCAGGTCGGCGATCGAGCCCATCTTCAGCCCATGCTCGCGTGCGAACACTTCCAGCTGCGGGCGGCGCGCCATGCTGCCGTCCGGGTTGAGCACTTCCACCAGCACGCCGGCCGGTTCCAGCCCGGCCAGCATCGGCAGATCGCTGGCCGCTTCGGTGTGGCCGGCGCGGGTCAGCACGCCACCGGGCTGCGAGATCAGCGGGAAGATATGCCCCGGCTGGCTCAGATCCTGCGGCTTGGCATCCGGACGCACCGCGGTGCGCACCGTGTGCGCGCGGTCGTAGGCGGAGATGCCGGTGGTCACGCCTTCGGCCGCTTCGATACTGACGGTGAAGTTGGTCTGGAACTGCGCGGTGTTGTTGCGCACCATCGGCGCCAGGCCAAGCTGCGCGCAGCGCTCGCGGGTCAGCGACAGGCACACCAGGCCGCGTGCGTGGGTGACCATGAAGTTGATGTCCGACGGCTTGACCAGCTCGGCAGCCATGATCAGATCGCCCTCGTTTTCGCGGTCTTCGTCATCGACGATCACCACCATGCGCCCGGCACGCAACTCTTCGATCAGCTCGGGAACCGGTGCGAAATTCATGCTGCCCCCCGCGTGCCGAGCAGGCGTTCGACATAACGCGCCACCAGGTCGATTTCCAGATTCACCGCCGCCCCCACTGCCGTTGCCGAAAACGCCGTGTTTGCCACGGTATGCGGGATCAGCGCGACCTCGAAGCCGGCATCGTCCACGGCGTTGACGGTCAGGCTGACGCCATCGACACAGATAGACCCCTTCTTGGCGACATACCGCAGCACCTCGGGCGGTGCCACAAAGCGCCAGCGCTGTGCGCGGGCATCGTCATGGACAGAGTGCACCTGGCCCAGGCCATCGACATGCCCGCTCACCAGATGACCGCCAAGCCGGTCGGTGGGGCGCATCGCGCGCTCGAGATTGATCACCGCGCCGTCGGGCAACGCGCCCAGCGTGGTCAGCGACAGGGTTTCGGTGGACGCATCGGCCTGGAAACTGGTTGCGTCGAACGCGATCACGGTCAGGCACACGCCATTGACCGCGATGCTCTCACCCAGCTGCACGGCGTCGAACGGCAGGCTGCCGGTGGCAAAGGTGAATCGCACATCGCCGCCCTGCGGCTGGCGCGCGGCCAGGCGGCCGACGCCCTCGATGATTCCGGTGAACATCAGTGCGCCCCCTTGTGCAGCGAGCGCTGCGCAGGAGTCGGGCGGTGAACAGGTGCAGGACAGCGCAGCAGGTGATGCAGAGGCATAGTCGTTTCTCGCAGGAGTTGAGCGAAAAACGCCACAAGGCAAAGCAAACAGGCGCGCGCACAGCCGCGAGGGCTGCGCGTTGGCCGTCTTCTTTCATCCGGACTATACCGTCGGCTCCGGCATCGGACCGGATCTGCTGACCTTCGCCCCCGCGTCCGCACGGGGCGGATTGGCGGCGAAGCGCTCGCGGGCTCGCACGCTTGCACGTGCCTACCGCCGGTGGGGAATCGCACCCCGCCCTGAAGACGTTCGTAAGTACCGGCGAACCGGCCGGCGCAGTTTAACAGCGCGCATCGGCGCCATTGCTGACCACCAGCTAAGGCCAATAGGACGCTGTGTCATGTCAGGAATTTCCCCATAGCAAGTTTTGTGAAGAGTCTGTTAAATTGCGCACCGCGACGGGAGACGTCGCGCTTTTCCAGCCTGCAAAGGGCCGGAAGACACGGACATCAACTCTAAAGAGAACACTCATGCGCACCACCCTGATTCTGGCCGCCCTGCTGGCCGCCTCCCCGTTTGCCGCCGCTGCTGAAGGCCTGAGCTACAGCTATGTCGAAGGCGGCTGGAACCGCACCGAAATCACCGTGAACGACGATTCGGACGACTTGGACGGCGGCTACCTGCGCGGTTCGTGGCAGATTGCCGAGCCGGTCTACCTGCTCGCCGGCTACCAGCGCGCCACCAAGGATTTCAACCTCGGCTCCGGCTTCGTGCTCGAAGGCACCTTGCAGCAGGCCAGCGTCGGTATCGGCTATCGCCAGGAAATGACCGAGCGCGTTGAGTTCATCGCCGACATCAGCGTGCTGCGCTCCAAGGTCGAATCCGACCTGCGCCTGCGTGGCCGCTCGATCGACGACTCCTCCGACACCAGCAGCCTGGGCTTCGGCAACCTCGGCCTGCGTGGCAAGCCCTCGCCGCGTACCGAAGCATGGATCAAGGCCGGCTATATCGACGGCAGCGACGTGGACGAAGGCGAATTCGTCGGCACCCTGGGCGGCCAGGTCAACTTCACCCCGACCTGGGGCCTGGTGGCCGAAGCGCAGTTCATCGACAACGCCAACCAGTACCGTGTCGGCGTGCGCGCAAGCTTCTGATCGACGCGCTGCAGCTGCAGAAAAAGGCTCCGCTTGCGGAGCCTTTTTTGTGTCCGTCCACGCCTGGCGCGATTCGCGCGTTCCTTAAGACAAAAATTTTGGTCACGGAAGATCCATACAGCTAAATCGCTCCGGGTGCAGTGGATCGACCGTGGTACGCGCAAACCGCCACCTGACGTTCGACCATGCATTGATTGAAAGGCCAAGCGCAAGGCACAGCACGCCAATGGCAGAGCACGCACGCGAATAGAACGCTCCCAGCAATAGCCACACCACGGCTGCAAGCACCACCAGCAGAATGGGCGCTGGAAGCCGTGTTTCTAGCGCCTGCAACATCGCACGCACGCTTGCTGCGATCTGCATTAGGAAACGTCCAGACGCCAGAGCATGCCGTCGACCACTACATCACGCCGCATCCTGCTATTGATTGAGCGTGGTTTCGATGACATCGACGATCTCACTGACGGGGATCGTGAAAACTCCAGCATTGCCTTCTTCAAAGGCAGTCCGCCAGGTTGTGTAGCCCTCCAGATACTCCGGATTCACCGGGGACTGACCGACAAGCGTCGTCACCGAGCTTTCGAGTGTCGCTCTGGATACCGGAGAATGCGGCAACTCCGTCGAGATGCCATCGGGCGCACGCGCATTTTTTACCCGAACGTCGCGGACGCTGATATGGAAGACTTCGCCAATCTTCGGTTCGCTCTCGATCCTGTTGATCTGCAGCGTCGATCCCGGCTCTTCGGCCCTGTTGCGGTACTTCCAGACTTGCCCTTCCGCAAACTGCCGGGCTTGTGCGGTGACCAGGGTCATAGTTAAAAATCCGATGACAGAAAGGAGGCTAATTTTCATCTAACGCGGCTTGAGAGCAAATGTTGGTCGGCAGCGTGTTCAACCAATCGCCGTCATCGCTGGGACCTTCGGACCTGGCCGGCCCAGGCAGGCCATGCATTCGATAACGCCACCCTCAAGCTTCGACGCTTACGGAACGCGTGAGCTGGAGGATCAGCATCCTGCAACGTTCTCTTGCGCCAGAGCCAGCGCTCACTCGACGACCCCAGGCAAATAGCGCAGCCGCAGATCCTGGCCAAGCTGGCGCACATCGGCCAGATGCAGCGTGCGCCGTTGCGCCATCGTATCGATGCCCAACCCGGCCAGCAGCGGTCTGGCGGTATCGCCCAGCAGCACCGGAGCCATGTAGACCAACAGTTCGTCGACCAGGCCGGCTTGCAGCAGCGCGCCGCTCAACGTTGCGCCGGCCTCTGCATGTACTTCGTTGATGCCGCGCTCTGCCAGTTGCGCCAGCACCGACCCCAGATCGAAGCGCCCTTCCTGCAGCGGCATCTCGACGAACTCGGCATTCTGCAGCGATGGAACGGGCATCGCGTTGCCATGCAGATAGAGCGTCGGCGCATCGCCCTGACGAATGGTCCCGCACTCCAAGGTGCGCAAGCGCGCATCCAGTACGACCCGCAACGGCGGCACGAAGGGCGTGTCATCGCCCAAGCGCACCGTCATCGCCGGATCGTCCGCCAGCACCGTGCCGGCACCGGTCAGGATGGCACCGGCACGCGCGCGCCAGCGTTGCACGTCGGCACGTGCATCTACACCGGTGATCCACTTCGACTCGCCGCTGGCCAGCGCTGTGCGCCCATCCAGGCTGGCGCCCAGCTTGACCCGCAACCACGGCCTGCCACGCTCCACCCGCGATAGAAACCCGCGATTGAGCGCGCGTGCCTGCGCCTGCAGCACGCCGCTGACCACCTCGATTCCTGCCTCACGCAGCAGCGCGAATCCACCCCCGTTGACCTGCGGAAACGGGTCGGCCATCGCTGCGACAACACGCGTCACGCCTGCCTCGATCAAAGCCAGTGCACACGGGGGCGTCCGCCCGTAATGCGCACACGGCTCCAGCGTGACGTAAGCGGTGGCGCCGCGCGCCAGCGCGCCGGCAGCGCGCAGTGCGAACACCTCGGCATGCGGGCCACCGGCCCGCTGATGGAAGCCTTCGCCCACGCACACGCCATCGCGCACGATCACGCAGCCCACCATCGGATTGGGCCGCGTGGTGTATGCACCGCGTTCTGCCAGGCGCAGCGCCTGCGCCATCCAGCGGTGGTCGTCGGCCGTTACCTTCATTGCCTTGCTCCTTCGGGCGCGATGGCCATCACCACGATCTGCATCGGGCCAAGCAGCAGCTTGGCATGCGTGTGCCAGCCCAGTCGCAGATAAAAAGGCACCAGCGCCGGCTGGCAATACAGATACAACAGCGGCACACGCAATTGCGCGGCGGCACGCACGCAGTGCGCCACCAGTGCTTCGCCAATGCCCTGCCCGCGCGCCTGCGGCTGCACGAACAGCGATGCCAGCCAGGGCGACCATTGGCGGATGCGGTCGTCGTCGTTCTCCAGCAGGCTGACCGAACCGAGCCAGTGCGACCGATCGAGCGCGACCCAGGTGGTGGGTATCACGCCATCGCGCGTATGCCTGCGCAGCTCGCTCAACGCTTCATCGATCGTCCAGTCCGGCAACAGGCTGCCGAAGGCCTGCAGATGCGCCTGCGCGATGGCAGGCAGATGCTCTGGCGTGTCCGCCACGCAGGCGATGCGCATGCGCTCAGCGCTTGCCGGGTTTGCCAGCACGTTCCAGCGCCGCTTCCAGCAACGGCAGTTGCTCGCTGCCGACCGGAAGCTCGCGTTCGAGCTTTTCGATTTCTTCGCGGAAGTCGGCCACATCCTGGAAGCTGCGGTAGACCGAAGCGAACCGCACATAGCCGACATGATCGAGCTTGCGCAGCTCCACCATCACGTATTCGCCCACCCGCAGCGAGCCCACTTCGCGCTCGCCAGACATGCGCAGCTGATGCACCACCGCGCGCACCGCCGCTTCGATCTGTTCTTCGGACACCGGGCGTTTCTGCAGCGCGCGGTCGAAGCTGGTGCGCAGCTTGCGCGCGTCGAACGCCTCGCGCCCGCCATCGCTCTTGACCACGGTGGGCAGCTTGAGCTCGATGGTTTCCAGCGTACTGAAACGCTCGCCACAGGCCTCGCACTCGCGGCGCCGACGAATCGTCGTGCCGTCTTCGGACACCCGCGAATCGATCACGCGGGTGTCGTTGTGCTGGCAAAAGGGGCAGTGCATCAGGCGTCCGGGAATAGGGAGAGGGGAATAGGGAATCGGAACAGCAGAGCTATCGCAGCGTTGCTTTTACCATTCTCGTCTCCCTATTCCCCATTCCCATCTCAGCCGTAGACCGGATAACGCTTGCACTGTGCGGTCACTGCGTCGCGCACCTTGGCCAGCACGGCTTCGTCGCTCGGTGCATCCAGCACGTCGGCGATCCAGTTGGCCAGGTCGATGCTGTCCTGCTCCTTGTAACCGCGCGTGGTGATGGCCGGGGTGCCCAGGCGCAGGCCCGAGGTCACGAACGGCGAGCGCGGGTCGTTGGGCACCGAGTTCTTGTTGACGGTGATGTGCGCCTTGCCGAGCGCGGCTTCTGCATCCTTGCCGGAGACATCGCGACCAATCATGTCCACCAGCATCAGGTGATTCTCGGTGCCGCCGGACACGATCTTGTAGCCACGCGCGATCAGCGTGTTGGCCATCGCCTGGGCGTTCTTGACCACCTGCTGCTGGTAGGTCTTGAACGCCGGCTCCAAGGCTTCCTTGAACGCAACCGCCTTGGCCGCGATCACGTGCATCAGTGGGCCGCCCTGGATACCGGGGAACACGATCGACTGCAGCTTCTTCTGCAGGTCTTCGCTGGCGCCCTTGGCCACGATGATGCCGCCGCGCGGGCCGCGCAGGGTCTTGTGGGTGGTCGAGGTGACAACGTGCGCATGCTCCATCGGGCTCGGGTAGACGCCGGCGGCCACCAGGCCGGCCACGTGCGCCATGTCCACGAACAGATACGCACCGACGCTGTCGGCGATGGCGCGGAAGCGCGCCCAGTCGATCTTCTGCGAGTACGCAGAGAAACCGGCCACCACCATCTTCGGCGTGTGCTCGGTGGCCAGGCGCTGGACTTCGTCGTAATCGATCAGGCCCTGCTCGTTGACGCCGTACTGCACCGCGTTGAACAGCTTGCCGGAGACGTTGACCTTGGCACCGTGGGTCAGGTGACCGCCATGGGCCAGGCTCATGCCCAGGATGGTGTCGCCGGGCTGCAACAGCGCCAGATACACCGCCTGATTGGCCTGCGAGCCGCTGTGCGGCTGCACGTTGGCGTACATATCTTCCGTGGACCCCGCACCAAACACCTGCTTGATGCGGTCGATTGCCAGTTGTTCGGCAATGTCCACGTACTCGCAACCGCCGTAGTAACGCTTGCCCGGATAGCCTTCGGCGTACTTATTGGTTAGCTGGCTGCCCTGGGCTTCCATCACCAGGGCGCTGCAGTAGTTCTCGCTGGCGATCAGTTCGACGTGATCCTCCTGGCGGCCGACTTCAGCGGCGATGGCCTTGGCCAGTTCGGGGTCGTAGGTTTCCAGTCGGACGTCGCGCGAGAACATTCGAAGCTCCGGGGCAGCTGCAGCCAGTAGGGCCGCCGATTGTAAGCCCCCGCCGCACAGGTGACCAATCGCGCCGCTGGCGGACATGGGCCCGATCGGTCGGCGCGCCCCGCAAACGACAAAGGCGCACCGGAGTGCGCCTTTGCGTGATGGCTGGCCCGATTGCTCGGCCGCCGGCTGCCTGCTCAGTTGTTGAGGACCAGGTCGGCAATCACACCGGTGGCGATGGCGACCAGCAGCAGGTTGCCGGTGTTGTCGCGCTGCCAACGGTAGCCGTACGGCGGGCGGCGCAGGTTGTAGCGGTCGTAGTCGTTGATCACATAGACCGGGCCGTGGTACCGCTGGCCGCGGGCCCAGTACGGGCGCGGCGGCGGGCCGGCGCGGTAGTAACTGGGGCGATCGTAGACATAGACCCGGTTGCGGTCGTAGCGACGGTCCTGGTAACGGGCGTCGCGATAGCCCTCGCGGTAGCCACTGCTGTAGTAGCGGCGGTCGTCGCGACGGTCATCGCGCCAGTCGCGGCGATCGCCGCGCCAATCGCCACGGTGATCGCGACCGCGGTCGTGGCGATCGTCGCGGTCGTGGCCATGACGGTCGTGGCCGCGGCCCCAGTCGTCGGCAAACGCTGCCGGAGCCACCGAGCCCAGCGCCAGGATGGAAGAAAGCACAACAGTGACGATGCGTTTGCGGTTCATGACCAGCTCCTGTTTGCGATGTCGCAATTTCATTAAGACGCTGCCCGCCTTAACGCATTCTTGCTGGAATCGGTTACGAAAATCCCTATTCAGGTAATAGGTAGGCTGCCGTTTAGCTAGCTTCCACCCGGCGCGGCTCCGGGCGCTTGCCCGTATAATCGACGCAATCCCTTTTCCGCTGCCTCCGGCCCCGGCCGGTGGGCTGCCTGCGTCCACGGAGCACCCATGTCGCAATACATCTACACCATGAACCGCGTCAGCAAGGTGGTCCCGCCCAAGCGGCAGATCATCAAGGACATCTCGCTGAGCTTTTTCCCGGGCGCCAAGATCGGCCTGCTGGGCCTGAACGGCGCCGGCAAGTCCACGGTGCTGAAGATCATGGCCGGCGTGGATACCGACTTCGAGGGCGAAGCCCGTCCGCAGGCAGGCATCAAGGTCGGTTACCTGGCCCAGGAACCGCAGCTCGACCCCGAGCACACCGTGCGCGAAGCGGTCGAAGAAGGCGTGGGCGACGTATTGCAGGCCCAGGCCGCGCTGGATGCGGTGTATCTGGCTTATGCCGAAGAGGGCGCCGACTTCGATGCGCTGGCCAAGGAGCAGGAGCGTCTGGAGGCGATCCTGGCCGCCGGCGATGCCCACACCCTGGAAAACCAGCTGGATGTGGCTGCCGATGCGCTGCGCCTGCCGCCGTGGGACGCCATCGTCGGCAAGCTGTCCGGTGGTGAGAAGCGTCGCGTGGCGCTGTGCCGCCTGCTGCTGCAGAAGCCGGACATGCTGCTGCTCGACGAACCGACCAACCACCTGGACGCCGAGTCGGTGGAGTGGCTGGAGCAGTTCCTGGCGCGCTACACCGGCACCGTGGTGGCGGTGACCCATGATCGCTACTTCCTGGACAACGCCGCCGAGTGGATCCTCGAGCTGGACCGCGGCCGCGGCATTCCGTGGAAGGGCAACTACACCGACTGGCTGACCCAGAAGGACGAGCGCCTCAAGCAGGAAGACAACCAGGAAAAGTCACGCCAGAAGGCGATCCAGAAGGAACTGGAATGGTCGCGGCAGAACGCCAAGGGCGGCCGTACCAAGGGCAAGGCGCGTCTGGCCCGCCTGGAAGAGCTGCAGTCGGTGGACTACCAGCGCCGCAACGAGACCAATGAAATCTTCATCCCGCCGGGCGAGCGCCTGGGCAACTCGGTGATGGAGTTCAAGAACGTGTCCAAGAAGTTCGGCGACCGCCTGCTGATCGACAACCTGTCGATGATCGTGCCGCCGGGCGCCATCGTCGGCATCATCGGTCCCAACGGCGCCGGTAAGTCGACCCTGTTCAAGATGATCACCGGCCAGGAAAAGCCCGACTCCGGCGAAATCGTGGTCGGCCCCACCGTGCAGCTGTCCTACGTGGACCAAAGCCGCGACGCGCTGGAGGGCAACCACAACGTGTTCCAGGAAATCGCCGGCGGCCTGGATATCCTCAACATCAATGGCGTGGAGATCCAGTCGCGCGCCTACATCGGCCGCTTCAACTTCAAGGGCCAGGACCAGCAGAAGATGGTCGGCTCGCTGTCCGGTGGTGAGCGCGGTCGCCTGCACATGGCCAAGACGCTGCTGCAGGGCGGCAACGTGCTGCTGCTCGACGAACCGTCCAACGACCTGGACATCGAAACCCTGCGTGCGCTGGAAGATGCGTTGCTGGAGTTCCCGGGCAACACCTTCGTGATTTCGCATGATCGCTGGTTCCTGGACCGCATCGCCACGCATATCCTGGCGTTCGAAGGCGAGTCGCACGTGGAGTTCTTCCAGGGCAACTACCGCGAGTACGAAGAAGACAAGCGCCGCCGCATGGGCGATGACGCAGGTCCCAAGCGTCTGCGCTTCAAGGCGCTGAAGTAAGCATGACAAGGGCGCCGCAAGGCGCCCTTTTTATATCCGAGGTGCAGTGCCGTCCCGCCTAGACCGTGCCGCTGTCGAAGATGAAATGCGCAGCGCGACTGCTGCGCTACAAGTCGTAGGACAACACGTCTTCGAAACCGAAGGTATCGAAATTTTCGATGCGCGAGGGATACAGGCGTCCGACCAGATGGTCGTACTCGTGCTGGACGACGCGCGCATGAAAGCCTTCGGCCTCGCGATCGATCGGGGTGCCGTCGGGCGCGAAGCCGCGATAGCGGATGTGGCGGTAACGCGGGATTACCGCGCGCAGGCCGGGAATCGACAGACAGCCTTCCCAACCGTTTTCCATCTCGTCCGACAGTGGCTCGATCTGCGCATTCGCCAAGGCCGTGCGCGGTACCGTGGGCGCGTCCGGATAACGCTCGCTGACTTCGAAACCGAACACCATCAATTGCAGGTCCACCGCGATCTGCGGAGCGGCCAGACCGACGCCGCGCGCATCGTCCATGGTCTCGAACATGTCGGCCACCAAGGCATGCAAGTCGGCACTGCCCAGGTCGGTCACCGGTGGCGCCACGCGCAGCAGGCGTTTGTCGCCCATGCGGATAATCTCGCGAATCATGTCGATGCTCCTCAAAAACGATACGGCGATCTTAGAACGGCCACCACACGCTGGCGAGCGGCTGCCAGGCAGGTGTGCACGGCGCCAATCGGCGTGGACGAGTGCCGCATGACGTCCCTGGCACCGGCCGCGCCTGACGGTGGTCGCACAGTCGCTTGGTTGGTCGCTTCCAGCGCGGTAGATACCGTGTGGTAGCGGTGCAATCCATGACTCCCATGGCGTTGGCGCCAAGCGCCGATCCGCCCTGCCCGGTCACCGCGCAACGGTGTCATTGGATGCGCGCAGCGTGAAAAAGGCAGGACCGGTAGCGGCGCAGTGATGACTGCGATTGCTGCGGCGCTCAGGCGCCGATCCGCTGGCCGGTCTCGTCCAGCACGCACTCGCCGTCTTCCTTGACGAACGCACCGGTGGCTGGTGGCAACAGGTCGAGCACCTGCTCGGATGGACGGCACAGGCGCGTCCCCAGCGGGGTCTGCACGAACGGGCGATTGATCAGGATCGGATGCGCGAGCATCGCGCTCAGCAGGGCGGCGTCATCCAGCGCGGGATCGTCCAGCCCCAGTTCCAGATACGGCGTGCCCTTCTGGCGCAGGGCATCGCGTACCGACAGGCCGGCATCGGCAATCAGCGACTGCAGCGTCTGCCGGTCTGGCGGGTACTGCAGATACTCGACGATCTGCGGCTCGATGCCGACATGCCGGATCAGCGCCAGGGTGTTGCGGGACGTGCCGCAGGCGGGGTTGTGGTAGATGACGGCGTGCATGCATGACCTGAAGGGGGGCGACGGACCACGCGTGCAGCGGTGACCGCTGTCCATGCCGCCACGCGTGGGGCGCAGTGTACGAGCGGATGGATCGAATGCGCATACGCACGGACCGGCTCCGTTCGGTGGGGCAACTGCTCCGGACCGCCCGTCGCGCTCCCCGCTGCCTGCGGCTTGCGGGCACGTCGATCTGCCGACCGCCTCGACAAGACGGAAATCCAGACCCGTCCGTCATGACCAACCCGCGGACTACGCCCTTCCAGCGCGCTGGCCGGCGCCTGCGCCGCAAGCGCGGGCCAGGCATGCAACGCATCGCATGGACCACCGACCGACGTGCCACGTGCCGCTGCACGACCCGCGCAGCCTCGCCCGCCCCGCATCCGCCCATCTCGGCACCCGCTCCGAAAGAACACCGGCTGCCCCACCCCGCCACCGCGTCAGATTTCTGACTGGGACCGGCCCCAAATCAACGTCGCACCGCAGAAAAGGCGCCGAGCACAAGCACGAAGCTGACTTTTTCAGGCCATGACTTCGCTTGAGACGCTCGGCCTGTCAAAAGATTGACACAAGTCACGGATTCATGATTCAGTCATGAACAGACTAAATCGGAAGGATTTCTCCCGAACGCCGGGATCTCGCACGGCGTTCTTTCTGCAGTTGGCCCCAAGGAAACCCCAACAATGATGAGCGTTCGCAAGCCCGGATGGATGCTGTCCGGCGTGCTGTGTGTTGCCTGCCTGCCGGCGCTTGCCGGGGCGCAGGATGTCGCCGCCAGTTCCAAGGTCGGTATCGATCCTGTCACCGGCAAGCTGCGCCCACTGACCGATGCCGAGAGCGCGGCACTGGACCAGCAGGCCGGCGCGGCTGCCCGCAGCGCCGCGACCCGCACCACGATGCCGCAAACCGAGGCGGCCGCACGCGCCACCGAGCGTCGCCTGCCCAACGGCACCGTGGCGCGCAAGTTGCCGGCCACACAAATGAGCTCGTTGACCGCGACCCGCCAGGCCGATGGCCGCATCGTGATCGAGCACAGCGACGACGCCGACACCCAACCCGCCCACGCCGAGCACGGAGCGCTGCCGCATGAATAAGCCCTTGTTGCTGTTGTCCCTGGCGGTGGCCGCCGCACTCGCACCGCTGCACGCCTCGGCTGCCAATGTCACGCTGATCAATGGCGACGCCGGCACCGTGGTCGGCTTGAACGACCCGACTGCCGCTGCCCCGCTAGGCGGCAACCCCGGGCGGTCGGTCGGCGAACAGCGTCGCATCGCCTACCAGTACGCAATGGACCTGTGGGGCGCGGTGCTGCAGAGCAACGTGGAAATCAAGGTGTACGCCTCGTTCGCGCGGCTGACCTGTACCGCCACCGGCGGCACCCTGGGCCAGGCCGGCCCGAACTGGATCGTCAACAACTTCCCCGGCGCCAAGCCCAATACGCTGTATCCGTCTGCGCTGGGCGATGCGATCGCCGGGCAGGACCTGGTGCCCGATCCAGCCGATCCGGCCGACGTGTTTTCGCAATTCAACGGCGACCTGGGCAAGGACGACTGCCTGGCCGGCTCCGGCTGGTACCTGGGCCTGGACGGCAAGACCCCGGAGGGCCAGATCAACTTCCTCAACGTGGTGATGCACGAGATCGGCCACGGCCTGGGCGCTGCCGGCTTCCTCAACAAGACCACCGGCGTGCTCGGTTCGGGCAGCGGGCTGACCGACGTCTACACCTCGCAGGCCTACGACAACGTGCAGAACAAGCGTTTCGACGACCCGACCATGACCAATGCCCTGCGCGCCGAAGCAATGCGCACACCCGGTCGCACGGTATGGGCCGGCACGCGCGTCAACCGCGAGGCGGCGTTGATCCTGGATCCGCGCACGCTGCTGCAGGTCACCGCGCCCAGCACCGCCGCCGGCAAGTTCGAGGTGGGCTTTGCCAGCTTCGGCCTGCTGGCCACCGCCGGCAATTTCCCCGCCCGCGCAGTGGTGACCGTCAACGATGGCGTCGCCGCCGCATCGGCGACCGATGGCTGCGAGACCCCGTTCGTCAACGCGGCCGAGGTGGCCGGCAAGGTGGCGTTGATCGACCGCGGCACCTGCGCCTTCGCCATCAAGGTCAAGAACGCCCAGCTCAATGGCGCGGTGGGCGTGATCGTGGCCAACAACGCCGCCGGCGTGCAGACCATGGGCAACGCGGCCCCGCCGATCACCGACATCACCATCCCGGCGATCATGGTGTCGCAGGCCGATGGCGCACGCCTGAAGGGCAGCACCGCGGTCGTGGCCGGGCTGTACGAGGATCCGGAACTGCTGCAGGGCACCGACAGCGCCGGCCGCACGCGTTTGTACGCCCCCAGCGTTGTGGCAGGCGGCTCGACGTTCTCGCACTTCGACACCGACCTGCAGCCGAATGCGCTGATGGAACCGTTCGATACGCCGGAAGTGCAGGCGCATCTGAACATCGACCTGACCCCGGCGATGTTTGCCGATATCGGCTGGACCTTGAACCGTGGCCTGACCCGGCTGGGTAACTGCAATACGCTGGTACCGACCGTGGAGACTGGCGGGCTGATTGCCGGCGCCAACCTCACTGCCGAAAACAGCCTGTGCAAGACGCAGAATGCAGGCAATCGCTTCGGTTACCTGAGCTGCATGAACGACCATCTGCGCGAGCTGGAAGACCAGGGAGCGATCAGCCGCGTGCAGCAGGCGGCGACCTTCATCTGTGCCACCAAGGTTCGCCCGTAAGGCGCGCCTGCACCACGTGATGGGGATGCGAACGGCGCCGCGAGGCGCCGTTCGTTTATGCGGCGCGGTGCGGTGCGCCGCACGCCGCTCTCAAGATCGATGCACGGTTGTGCCAGGCGTGCGCCCACACAGCAGGCCGCAGGCAGGCATCGCCCGGCCGCCATGCAGCGGCAACTGCCCGTTGCGAGAGCGGACCGCCAGTGCCCCTGCTGCCTCAGCGATCGGCGGCGTACGGCGAGGTCAGCACCTGTGGTGCGCGGCCCAGCGCAGCGCCCAGGCGATCCATCACGAAACGCAGATAGAGATTGCTGCTGAACTGGTTGTAGTCGCGTGCGTTGTTGAAGGTCATGCGCCCGCCCAGGAACAACTGCGGCGCCACCCGCCACTCGGCCGCGCCACTGAGGTTGTAGGACACCCCGGTACGGCTTTCGCCCGCGTACACCGGATCGGTGTAGCGCTCGACCAGGCCCAGCAGCGCCGCCAGCGATGCGGCATCGTAGGCGGCCTGCTGCAGGGTCGGGTCGGTGGGGAAATACGGCGTGGGGTCGGTCTTGAAATGCTGCACGCCCACACTGGCATCGACCTTCCAGTTGACGCTCTGCCCGGCACTGCGGCCGCTCCAGTGCACCGGGAAGCCGAGGTCCACATACTCCTGCGGGCTGAAGTAACCGCCGTGCCCGTAGGTGAAGCCGCTGAGGTTCTTGTCGTACTGCATGGCGGTCAGATTGACGCCGGCGGTCAGCGACTGATTGCGAGTTTCCAGCGCATGCACGTAGAAGCCCAGGTCGGCCTGGCGGTGGTCGTTGTCGGCCACGTTGTTGCCGGTCAGGCGGTGTGCGGCGAGATTGGCGTAGCCACCGAGCAGGCCGTTGTCGGCAGTGGCCGACAGGACGACGCCGCTGCTGGTGACACCGCCCCATTCGCGGCCGCTGCGGCCGTCCTGTGCGCCGGCGAACGACAGCACGCTGTCGGTGACTGCGCGCCGCGACGCATCGGCCGACCAACTCACCGTCTCGCCGAGCTCGCCGCGATAGCCAACCCCACCGACGATGTTCTGCTCCTGGAACCCGATCGGCGTGCTGCCCACATCGGCGCTGAAACCGCCGTTGCGATAGCGCACGCCGACACCCACGCCGGTGTCGTCCTGGCTGAGCCGGCGCGCACCGTTGCCGGTGGCGGCCATGCTGTTGAGCGTGGCCGCCAGCGAGGTTGGCGTCTGCTGCGCGGCGGCGGAACTGCTGGCCAATGCCTGCAACGCGGCGCCGTCGCCCGCGGCCAGCTGTTCGCTGATGGCGGTGTTGCTGAGGATGTCGCGCGCCAGCTGCGCGATCGGCGTGTTGGACGCATTGACGCTGAGCAGGTACGCCGGCAACGGTTCGTTGGCCAGCGCGGCCAACGCCGCCGGCGTGCTGTTGTTGTTTTCGGTGAGCAGTTCGCCGAACAAGCCGGTAGTCAAGGCATAACGGCGCAGGCGTTCGCGCGTGGCGGCGGTGTTGCCCTGGGTGGCGAGCAATTGATACACCGATGAGCTGGTCAGCGTGTCGATCGGACTGCGGTCGGCGGCAAGCGCGTCGTTGACCGCCGTCTGCGGGCCGGTGCCGAAGCGGCTGGCGGTGGCGTAATCGGTGGTCAGGGTGCCGGCATCCACCACGGTAGGCGTCAACGTGACGCCGAGCTTGCCTTCGCCCACCGCGAACTCGGCCTGCACCGGCATTTCGATGTCGTCCAGGCGGCCCAGGCCGTCTTCGCCATCGCGCGAGCGGTACAGCGCGCCGCCGGCGAGGTTGTCGCTGTTTTCCGACTGCACGGCGCGCAGTTCGTCGAGCACGCTGTTGCCGCTGTTGCCGCTGCTGGCCGCCGGCAGTGCCTGCGCCGCGACGCCGCGCGGGCGCGGAGCGTCCGCCGGTGCCAGCGTCGGCACGCTGCGTGCGGGCAGGCGCGAACGGCTGGCCGGCGCTGGCAGCACCGATGGCGCCGCGCTGGCGCTCACCGGCGGCGGCAGGGCATCGGCGCTATTGCCGGCGTAGGCATCCGCGCCGGCAGTGACAGGCGCGGGGACGGGCGCAGCGAAGCGGGCAGCGGCCGGTTGCGTGGGCAGCGGCGCCAGCGCGGTCTGCGCGTAGTCACTGCCGGTGTCCATGCGCTCGGACAGCACCGCCGGTGAGCGCGGCATGCCGCCGGTCATGCCGGAGAACGGATTGAGCGGGCGACCGGACGAGACCACCACGGCGGGGCCGCGTGCGGCCGGCAGGCCGTTGTCGAGCTGGCCGGCCTGGCGCTGCTGGGCGGCCAGCGAGGCGCGGAAATACTGCTCGGCCTTGCGGTTCTTGCCGGCGCTGCGATACACCCGCCCGGCCGCGGCCAGCACTTCTGGCGACTCGGGCGCCTGCGCCAGCGCGCGCTGCAGATAACGCTCGGCATTGCGCAGATCCGACTGCGCGGCGGCGCTGTTGGCGGCTGCAGTGAGCGTGTCCAGGTCATCGGGATGGCGCTGCAGGATCTGCTGGTAGAGCGCCAGTGCCTGCGGCTGGTCGCCGGCGGCGGCATACAGCCGGGCCAGTGCGGCCTGCGCATCGCGGTTGTCAGGTTGCTGGGCCAGGATCGGCGACAGCGCATCAAAGGCGCCTTCCAGATTGCCGAGCTCGCGCAGGGCATCCACCTGGCGCAGCGTGTAGGCGCTGCGCAGGCTTTGATAGCGGCGCAATTGTTCCGGCGTCATGGTGGTGGATTGCAGCTGGCGCAGCACCGCCGACAACTCGGCGTCCTGCTGCGCGCGCAGCAGCACGCCGGCATATTGCAGGCGGTCTTCGGTGCGCGGATTGGCACCGGTGACCAGGCGCTGGGCCAGCACCAGCGCGCGCGGGGCATTGCCGGCATCGGCATGCGCACCGGCCAGCGCGGCCAGCAGTTGCGGGTCGTCGAGCTGGTTGCCGAGCGCGGTTTCGGTACGCGCCAGCAGTTGCTGGGCCTCGCCCACCCTGCCCTGCTCCACCAGCAGCCGCGCCTGGCGTGCCTGCAGTTCGATCCAGGCGGTGGTGCGCAGCTGGGTCATCTCCGGCGTGCGCGCGGCAACCGGAATGCGGTCCAGGCTGTCGTAGACGCCCTGCCAGTCGCCGCTTTCCTGGGCGAACAACGCATTGGCATGCAGCGCTTCGGGTTGATCGGCATGGACGGCAAGCAGGCCGTCCATGACGCTGCGCGCCTGATCGGGGCGGCCGGCCTGTTGGTACAGGCGCGCCAGATCCAGGCGAATCCAGGCATCGCCGGGACGTTCGACCATGGCCGCTTCCAGCTCGGCCTGCGCGCTGACCGCATCACCGGCGTCCAGCGACTGGCGGGCACGCGCACGCTGCACGTTGGAACGCAGCAAGGCCTGTCCCCCGGACTTGGCGCGTTCGGCGGCCGGCAGGCGATTGAACAACTCGGTGGCTTCCTGCATGCGGCCCTGGCGGCTGTACAGCCCGACCAGGCCCTGCAGCGCGCCGGCATTGTCGGCATCGCGCGACAGCGCCTTGCGATAGCTGGCCTCGGCCGCGACCGGGTCGCCGGCGGCCTGCAATCCGCCCAGCGCCACATGGCCGGCCGGCTCGTTGGGCAGCAACTGCACCGACTGTTCGACCAGCTGGCGTGCCTGCGCCAGATCGCCGCGCGCACGCGCGGCCTCGGCCTGCTGCAACTGCTGCCAATAGCGCGCGCTGTCCAGCGCAGGTTTCCATTTGCCATTGCTGGCCGCCGCCGGGCGCAGCAGCTCCTGCGCTTCGGAAAAACGTTGCTGGCGCAGGCGCACCGAGCCCAGCCCACCCAGTGCCTCGGGATCGCGCGCACGCGCACGCAGCACCTGGGTGAAGCGCTGTTCGGCCACACCCAGGTTGCCGGCGTTGAGCGCGCGGAAGCCTTCGCCGAGCGCAATGCCATTGGGATCGGCGGGCGTGGTCTCGGCGCTGCGGCGGTTGCTCAGCTGGCCGAGTTTGGCGGTGACTTCCGCATCGTTCGGGGTGCCGGCCAGAAACGCCTGGTACAGCGGCGCATCGGCGGTGTTGGCATTGAGCCACAGCAACGCCTGGCGCCAGCTGATGCGCGCCGGGCCGCCGACGTCGGCACGCTGCGCCAACGTGCGCAGCTGCGCGATGCCTTCGCGGCGGGTGGGTTCGCGGTAGCTCAGCACCTGGGCCAGGGCCAGCTGCAACGACGGATTGCCCGGTTCGCTGGCCTGCAGCTTGCGCAGACCGTCACGGGCGCGCTCCCAGCCGGTGGGCGTGCCGGCTAGCGACTGGTAGTACTCCAGCGCCAGGTTCGGCGGCGGTGCCTTGCCGGCGAACACGGCCTCGTAGCTGCGGGCAGCTTCTACATACCGTCCGGCTGCAGAAGCGCGGCGCGCGTTGCGCAGATTGGGATCTTCGCCGGCGGTGGCGCTGCCGCGCGCGCCGATCGCCACGCGCAGGCGCTGCGCCTGCGGCGACTGCGGGTGGGCCGCTTCGAGTTGCTGCAGGCGCTTGCGCGCTTCGGACTGGCGGCCCTGCGCCAGGTCGATCTGGGCCAGGCCGAGCAAGGCGTCGGGCTGGTCCGGGTCGATGCCGAGCAGCTTCTTCCAGGTGTCGGCGGCCAGGTCGTCGCGGCCCTGGTCATGCCAGTAGTTGCCCTGCCCGACCAGTTGTTGGGTGGCGCCGGTCTGCGCATGCACCGGTGAGGCGAGCAGGCACAGGTCGATCATGCCGGCGAGGTAGAGCGGCGTCAGGTTTTTGCGGAGCATGCAGGCGTTCTCCAGGCGGGCAGCAGGCGCCCGTCTGCGGCAAAGCGGTAGCGGTTCTCAAGCCAGCCCTGTCCAAACAGGGCCAGCGTGCGTTCGTAGTACGGCAGGGCGGCGGCCGCAGGCTGGGCGGCGGCGGGAATGCGCTGCGCCTGCGCCTTGAGCAATGCGGGCTGGCCCAGGGCACTCAGGTACGGCAGCAGCGCAGCGGAAAATCCCACCGGCACCGGGCCGGTGCCCACACCGCGTGCGGTGTCGATCTTTTCGGCAAAACCGGTGCCTGCTGCCAGCAGGTCGGCCGGGCCGGACAGGTCCTGCAGCAACCTGGTGCGCAGCGGTTCGCCGGCATCGAGCATGCCGGCCCACAGGTAGACGCGGATGGCGTCATAGCTGCCGACATTGCCGCGCTTGGGATCGGCGCTGAAGCTGGTGCCGTCCCATCCCGTCCAGTCCGGGGCGAATCCCACCGGCGCACTCTCGCGCAGCACGCGCGCGCTGTTGGCGGCGATGGCGGCCCATGGGCCCTTGGGATCGGCACTGGCGCAGCGACGCAGGGCCTGGATCGGCAGGTAGCTGGGGTTGAGCGTCCAGCGGCCCTTGTCCGCAAATCCGCTGCGGCCGGGCAACAGCATCGGCCCGAGCCCGGGCAGCGTGGCCACTTCCTGCGCACGCATCAGCTGCAGGATCTGCTGGCCGGCCTTGACGTAGCCGGGGCGGTTCCACAGCCGGCCCGCTTCCAGCAGGGCGTAGGCGATCCACAACTCGCCGTCGCTGGCGGTGTTGGGGTCGAGCACCCGCCAGTTGCCGCCCTCGTCGCGGCCCCACAGCCAGGCCGGCAGGTTCAGGTCCGGGCGGCCGCCGCACAGGTTGTGCCGGGTCCAGCCCAGCACCTTGTCGAACAGCACCTGGTCGTTGGCCACCAGCGCGAAGAACAGCGCATACGACTGGCCTTCGGAGGTTGAGCGCTGGTCGGGGTTGAGAAAATCCACCACCCGTCCATCGGGCTGGATGTGCCTGGACACGAATGCATTCCACAACGGCCAGCTGCCGCACTGCGCCGGTGCCGGCTTGGCGCCCGCCGGCAGGACCGCCGCCAGGCCGGCCAGCGCACCGGCGCGCAGCAGGCGGCGGCGGGTCATCGCACTGCCGGTGTGATGCGCGCTCATGTGCCGTGTCCTTGGTTGAGTCGCTCTGCAGTATGCCGGCGCAGCAGCACGCGGGCGGCCAGGGCCAGCAACAGCGCCAGCAGCACCACGGTGAACGCCAACCACACCGGATGGTGCGAGAAGTACCAGCGCAGCCAGGTCGGCAGCGGCAGGTGGCCCACGTAATAGGTCTGGTTGCCGACCAGGCTGGTGACCTTCTTCTGCTGCAGCAATACCACGCTGCCCTGGAAGTCCTTGAGCAGGGCCGGGTCGAACCAGGCATCGAACAGGCGGCTCATGTTGGCCGGGTCTTCGGTCTGGAACGCGACCACGCTGCGGCCGGATTTCAGCGGTGATTCGAAGCCCATCAACAGCACGTCGTCCGGCTGGGGCTGCAGCGCGACCTCGGTGGTGGTCGGCAGGTCGGTGCGGCGCGCGTCGAAGGACAGGAAGCCGGGCAGTTTCTCGAACAGCCAGTCGGTCAGGCCGACCCGCCGGCTCTGCCCGTCCTGGCCAATGGGAAGCTGCGCGCGCCACTGCTTGAACAACGGCTGCGAGTCGGCGCTGCCGAGCAGCAGCAGATCGCGATCGGCGTGCTGCTGCACCGCGCTGGCGCCGATGATCTGCGCATGCAGCGCCGGGTAGCCGGTGCTCGCGCCGAACCGCCCGAGCAGGGTCAGCACGTTGCCCAGATCCTGGTCGCCCGGGTTGTTGGGCAGCACGATGGTCGATTCGGACAGGTCGGCCAGCCGCGTGAACGGATAGCCGGCGTTTGCGAACGCGGCCAGGTTCGGCATCGCCATGTAGTGGTGGAAGCCGCTCAGGTCGATGGTGGAATCGGCATCGATGGCGCCGGACACGTCGGGGAAGGTGTTCTTGCACGCCTCGCCCTGCGGGCGATCAAAGAAGAAGTGGAAGCGCAGCTGGCTATTGGCGGAAAAGGCGCCCACCGGCAACTTCAGGTCCTGGTGCACCGGCATGCTGCCGCGCGCGCCCAGGCTGTTCCACCAGCGCATCGGGGTGGACTCGGCGAACGGGCGCCCGGTCAGCGGCAGCGTGGTCACGAACGACTCGTTGATGCTGACGTTGAGCGCAGACTTGTTGTCCACCTCCGGCACCGTGTAGCGGTATTTCAGCGCCACCGGAATGCCGTCGCGCTCCCACACGAACAGGTCCGGCGGCAGCTGCAGGCCGACCCGGATCAGGTCCGGGTGGTAGCCGGTGACATTCAGCGCGCCGGCCTGGGTGACCAGATCACCGAAACGCACCGGGTGTTCGCTGGACACCCACTTGGGGGCGTCGTAGGGCTGGCGCGGCGCCGGTGCGGACATCTCGCCGATCCGGGCCACCGCGCCGGTCAACGGCGCACGCAGCGCCAGTGCGGCAGCGGCACGCTGCAGATCCTCCGTGGTGCGGCCGAGCACCAGCAGCAGCTTGCCGTTCGGATCGGTGGGGTTGACCACCACCGCCACGGTGGGGCCGCGGATATCGGCCACGCCGCTGTCGGCGGTGGCGAACTGCGCCGGCAAGGTGGCCGGGGTGGCGAACACCACCGCATTGCCGCTGGCCGGCAGCGCCGTGGTGGATGCCGGGAACACCGCGCCGCGATACCCGGCCAGGGTGCCGAACCACGAGGCGACCGTGCCGGCGGCCTGCAGCGTGGCCATGTCCGGTTGCTGCGGGAAATAGAACGGCAGCTCCAGGCGCCGCGTATCGCGCACATCGAAAAACGGCACCGGCAACAGCGCCAGGTTATTGGCCAGCGCCAGCGGCGTGGTGGTGAGCGACAGGCTGGTGGCCGCATCCACGTTCGCCCACAGGCTGCTGTGGTCGGGATCTTCGCAGTCGCGCGTGTAATGGCCGATCAGCTGCAGGTTGAGCTGGTTGTAGTCGGTGATCAGGCGCGGATCGATCGGCAGGTCGGCCGAGAGCAGCTTGCCGGCGTTGGCCTTGTCGGTGGGCAAGGTCGCAACGGTCACGCCGTTGATGGTGACCTTGACGTGCGACAGGTCCGGCAGCAGCGACGGCGAATAGCTGTATTTGAGATTGAGCGTGGCGGCGGTGACGATCTCGTCGCTGCGCACACTGAAGGGCACGCCGGCACTGCCCTGCACGCCGCGCAAGGTGATTTCGTAATCGATGCCCAGATCGCGCAGCGTGGCCGCGCGCGCGCTGCCGGCGGGCAGCGGCGCCTCGGGCACGGTTGTCGCGGCGGCCTGCGCATCGGCTGTGGGCGCCGTCGGCGCGGCCTGCTGCGCCTGTGCCAGACCGGCCAGGAGGGTGAGCGCGCAGGTCAACACGGCGGGGGACATTCGCATCAATCGATTCTTGGCAAGGGAAAGGGACACAGCACGCATCGAACTCACGACTCCAGATCCACCGGGCGCGCCGGGCGAAAGCCCTGCCGCGCACTGTCCACCATATGCCGGCCCAGCCGCCCGAATCCGCGCGCACTGGCTTCCAGCACCTGGCCCATCGAGCGCCAGAACGAATCGCGGTCGTGCTGGCCCCATTGCGAGAGCCAGATATCGGCGCGCGCGAAGGTGGACGCCACCAGCCAGCGTTCCTGTTCCATCGACATCTGCGTGAACTGGATGCTGACCTGGCCATCGCGATCCTGCCGCACCACCGCCGGCAGGGTCTGTTCGATGCCACGATGGCTCAGGCCGATCTGGACCGGCAGGCCGGGTTCGATCGGCTGTGGCTGATCGAGCCTGATCGCCATGCCGCCGGTGGAAAAATTCAGCGAGCGGCTGACCAGCACATTGCCATCGGGCAGGTACAGGTTGACCGGGATATCCAGCGGCACGCGGTGCGCGCTGCGCACCTGGCGGGTTTCGCTGGCCGTGGCGATCGTGGCACCCAGCAGCACCATGTTGTACAGCGTCCAGGCCAGGTTGAACCAGATCGTCTGCTGCTCGCCGCTGCCGCCCACATAGATCAGCCGCAGCACGCCGGCGACCACGCCCACCACGTTGAGCAGCAGCAGGAACAGATAGGGCTTTGCGATCTGCGCGTCGAAATAGCTGCGCGCCACCAGGCCACCCTTCGGGGTCACGTTGAACTTGCCCAGCTTGGGGTTGATCAGCGCCACCAGCGTCGGGCGGAAGATGTACCAGGCCAGCGTGGTCTCATAGACCTCGTTCCACAGCAGATGCCGGAACCGGCTTTGCACGCGCAGATTGGTCAGGTTGGCCTGCAGGATATGCGGCAGTGCATAGGCCAGGATCATCAACGCCGAGGCCTGGATCACGTGCGCGCCGAAGAACAGGTAGGCCAGCGGTGCGGTGAGGTAGATGATGCGCGGCAGCCCGTAGAAGAAGTGCAGCATCGCGTTGAGATAGCACAGCCGCTGCGAGAGCTTGAGCCCGCGACCGAGCAACGGATTATCGATGCGCGCGATCTGCGCCATGCCGCGCGCCCAGCGGATGCGCTGCGCCACATGCCCGGACAGGCTCTCGGTGGCCAGTCCCGCCGCCTGCGGCACCGCCAGATACGCGGTGCGGTAGCCGCGGCGCTGCAGCTTGAGCGCGGTGTGCGCATCTTCGGTCACGGTTTCCACCGCCACACCGCCAACCTCTTCCAGCGCGGTGCGCTTGATCACCGCGCACGAGCCGCAGAAGAACGTGGCATTCCACTGGTCGTTGCCATCCTGCAGCAGGCCGTAGAACAGCTCGCCTTCGTTGGGCACCTTGCCGTGGGTGTCGAGATTGCGCTCGAACGGATCCGGCGAAAAGAAATAGTGCGGCATCTGCACCAGCGCCAGCTTGGTGTCGCGCAGGAACCAGCCCATCGCCACCTGCAGGAACGAGCGGGTCGGGATGTGGTCGCAGTCGAAGATCGCCACGTATTCGCCGCTGCACTTCTTCAACGCCGCGTTGATGTTGCCGGCCTTGGCATGCGCGTTATTGGTGCGGGTGACGTAGTTGATGCCGACCTCGGCGCAGAACTCGCGGAACTCGTCGCGGCGTCCGTCATCGAGCAGGTGGATGGTGATCTTGCCGGCCGGCCAATCGATCACGCTGGCGGCCAGCACGGTGGTACGCACCACCGACAGCGGCTCGTTGTAGGTGGGAATGAAGACATCCACGCTCGGCCACAGGCTCTGGTCGGCGGGCAACGGCACCGGCTTGCGATTGAGCGGCCACAGCACCTGGAAATAGCCCAGCACCAGGATCACGAACGCATATAGCTCGGCGCCGAGCAGGCCCAGACCGAGAATGAAATCCACCGCGCTGCCCACGCCCATGGTCTGGGTCATGCGCCACCAGATGTAGCGGCACGACACCGCCAGGGACATGCCCATCATCATCAGGATGACCACCCGCCCGCCACGGTTGCGCACCGCCAGCGCCACGGCGAACAGCACGCCGGAGAACACCAGCTGCTGGTTCACGTCCATTGGCACAGCCACCACGAACACCAGCAGCAACGCACCCAGCAACCACAGCGCCCAGGTCGCCAGCCTTGGCAGCGGTGATGCGGAACGGACACTGGCAGCGGTCATCGGGCAACTCCTCTCAGGCATGGCGGCATGCGGCAAAACGGAAACTGGCAGGCGCGCGCTGGCGCCTGCCGGGGATCACTCTGCAACTGGAATCAACGCGAGCGCAGCCGCTTGAGCGGGCTATGCGCCGAGGCGCGCGCGTCGGCCTGCAGCAGGCGCTGGAACAGGCGCTCCAGCGGCGTATGCGCCGGCCGCTCGGGCGCTGGCAGGCCACGCGGGCCGGACTCGTCCAGCTGGCGCAACTTGCGCAACGGCGCCAGCGCATCGGCGGGCGCCAGCTCGGCCGGTTCGTCGGCAGGCGCGGCAGCGTGCGCCGCATGCACAGCGGGCGCACGTGGCGCCGGCGCCGGTGTCGGCGGAGCCGTCGTCACCGCGTCCGGTGCAGGCGGTGCCGCCTCAGACGATGCAGGCGCATCGGCCGGCGCCGCACCTGGCTTGCGTGGCGGCAGCTGGGTGTAGGCGAAGTCGTGATAGCCCTCGCTTGCCTGCGTCCCCAAACGCGCGAACAGGCCCGAGACATCGTCATGTCCAGGTGCATTCTTGGTGTTCTTCGGTGCCATCACAGTCCCCTTGCCCGATCACACATGCTCATGCCGTCCGCGCCAGTACGAACTGGCGCAAATCGACGGTCTCGCCCGGAACGGTCTGCACCTCCAGGCCTGCCAGCATCCCCAGTTGCTGGAACCACCCTTCATACACACCCTGCAAGAACCCGTCGCTCCACGCCGCGCCGTCCAGGGCCACCCCCAACGGCGCACCGCCGTGGCGGATCTGCACGTGGTCGGCATGTTCGTCCATGACGCACTGGCCCCAGTCGCAGCCGTCCCAGATCGTATTGGCGGCCTGCTGCACCTCGTCCAGCGTGGTGCAGGGCGCCAGCCGGTGCTCACGCGCGAAGCGGCGGCCGATACGCGCCATCAGGGTGGCCAGATCATGCTCGGGTAACTCGGCACCGAACTCCTCGGCCATCGCCCGCACAAAGCCCAGCCACTGGCGGGAGCAGCTGCGGGTGCGGTAGAGCGACAGTGGATCGAGTGCGGGCATTCGACAAGCTTCGCGAGGGAGGGACGTCACATACGACGCATGCAGCAAAAGTGATGCAAGCGTGATGCCAATGTTAAGGCCTGCCAACTGGCGATTGAGAGATGCATCTCACTTTTCCGGGCATTCCCTGACAGCTGCCCACACTTTTCGGCAGTTACTGCCGGCCTGCGTCAGTCGTTGCCGCCGCGGGTCAGGCGCCTTCCGGCACCGGCGGCAGGCCGAACACGTCGCGCAGATAGCGCAGGTAGCCGGCGTCTTCGCACATGCTCTTGCCGGGCGAATCGCTCAGCTTGGCCACCGGCTGGCCGTTGCAGCGGACCATCTTGATGACGATCTGCAGCGGCGTCGGCCCCAGGTCGTTGGTCAGGCTGGTGCCCACCCCGAACGCCAGCCGGCAGCGGGTGTGGAAGTGCTGGTACAGCTTCATCACCTTGTCGATGTTGAGGCCATCGCTGAAGACCAGCACCTTGGTCCTGGGATCGATGCGATGGGCTTCCAGATGCGCAATCACCCGCTCGCCCCATTCGAACGGGTCGCCGGAATCGTGGCGCATGCCGTCGAACAGCTTGCAGAAATACAGGTCGAAATCGCGCAGAAACGCATCCAGCCCCACGATGTCCGACAGCGCAATGCCCAGGTCGCCGCGGTATTCGCGCGCCCACGACTCCAGCGCGGCCACCTGGGAATCGCGCAGCCGCGGTCCCAGCGCCTGAAATGCCTGCAGGTATTCGTGCGCCATCGTGCCGAGCGGAGTCAGCCCGTAATGCTTGGCGAAGTACACATTGCTGGTGCCCACGAACTGCTCGCCCAGCCCGTCGCGCAGCAGTGGCAACAGCTCGCCATGCCAATGCCGCGAATAACGCCGCCGGGTGCCGTAATCGGCGATCTTGCAGCCGGCCGGCATGCTGCGCAGGCTGCTCACCTTGGCGCGCAAGCGGCTGCGGCCCTCTTCGAAATCCGGCTCGGAGGTGTTGCGGAACCACACCTCGTTGATGATCGCCAGCAGCGGCACCTCGAACAGGATGGTGTGCAGCCACGGCCCGCGAATGGTCAGTTCGATCTCGCCCGGGTGGGTGGTGGACGCCGACAGCTGCAGGTACTTGCGATCCAGGTGGAACAGCGCCAGGAAGTCGGCAAAGTCCGGCTTGATGAAGCGCAGGCTGCGCAGGTAGTCCACCTCGTCCTCGCGCAGGCGCAGCCGACACAGCGCGTCGATCTCGCGCGAGATCTCATCGATGAACTGCGCCAGGTCCACGCCGGGCGTGCGGCACTTGAAGCGGTACTCGACCTGCGCGGCCGGATGCTGGTGCAGCACCGCCTGCATCATGGTGAATTTGTACAGGTCGGTGTCGAGCAACGAATGGATGATCATGCCGCCGGATTATGCCCGCAGCGGCAGCGCGCGCGCGTGCAAGTGGGCATGACCGAACCGCGGGCTGCGTCGCGCTGGAGCCTGCGCTCAGGGGCGCACGCCCCAGCACGGTGGCCTCGTCGCATTGCCGTTGGCGTCCGGGGAGCCGCATGGGGCCTTGGTTGCCTGGTGTCACGCACCGGCGGCACCGGTCGGATCCACAAGACCGCGGAGCGCAGATCCAGCACCTGAGTCCTTGCAACGAGTGGCGACCATCCTGCATCACGCCACACCACCGTCGCGGGTGTTGATGGACGAGATCGGCCGCGGCACCTCACCTACCCGCACTGGCCTGTCGCCGAGCACTGTCGCGCATCAGCGCATCAGCGCCTCAGCGCGCCAGCACCTGCTGCGCCGGCTTGCCCTGCACGGTGAAGTCGCTGTCGCCCACGCCGCCGGCGGCCGGATCGGTGTACCAGCACCACAGCGCAATGCCGTCCATGCCGTGTGCCTGCAAGACCGTGCGCCATTGCTGCAACACCTGCAGCTGCAGACGGGTATCCACCGCTGCGGTGCGTTGCTCCGGGCTTTCCCACGGTGCCGCCAGGCTGCCGCGCGCCGAGCGCAGGCCCAGCTCGGCCACCCAGACCGGCTTGCCTACGCGCTGCCCCAATTGCTGCAGCCGCTGCGCGGCGGCATTCATTTCCTGGGTGCGTGGCTTGGCCGCTTCGGACAGGCGCGGATACAGGCTGGTGCCCACCGCATCGAACAGCGACCAGTAACGGAAGCTCTCCGCGTGCTCCATGCCATCGGCCACGTACAACAGTTTGCCGCGATAGACCTTGCGCACCGCCGCTACCAGCGCCGGCCATTGCGGTGCGTCCTGCAGCTTGCGCAGCTCGGTGCCGATCACCAGCGCCTCGGCGTGTTCGTCCTCGGCCAGCTGTGCCAGCGGCAACAACGTCTTTTGATATGCGGCGAACCAGGCCGCCTGGTCGCTGGGCGCCACCTCGCCAGCCCAGTGACCGGGGATCCAGACATGCACCTTGAGCGTCGGACTCAGGCCGGCGCGATGGCTCTGGCGCAGCGCCGCCCGCATCGCCTCCAGGCTGCTGTCGCTGCCGAGCACCGGGTCGTTGGAGTGCGGTGTCGCCTGCCACACGAATGCCACCAGCAAGGCCTTGCTGGCACCGGTGGCGGCCAGGGATTGCAGCGACTGCGCAGCGGCGGAGCTTTCCCAGGGCGCGTTGGCCGAGACCTTGACGTTGGCGCCCATCCACATCGGCGCGGCCGCATTGCAGCCATTGGCCAGCAGGCACACGCCCAGCACCGCAGCGAAGGTCAGAACGCGCTGGAACATGCAGCCGCTGCCTCGGTGGTCGACGCTGCCGTGCCCTGCACGCAGTGGGGCGTGCCCAGGGTCGCATGCGTGGTGTCCGGCGGCGCCATGGTGCCGGTGGTCGTGCCTACGGCTGCCTCCGGAGCGCTGGCCAGCGTCGATGCACCGAGCACGGATGGCGTCTGCGTTGCGCCCTGTGGTTCCACCACCGGCGCATTCGCCGGCTGCGCTGCCGCGCGGCCCAACGGCAGCGAGGCCGGCGCCGTCATGACCACCGCCTCGCCCTGCAGCAACGCCTGTTCATCAGCCGGCACCGCGCGCAGCCAGCTCCCCCAGCCCTGCGGTTGCACCCAGGCTGCACCCAGCAGGCCAAGCAGCAGCAAGCCCGCTGCCTGGCTGCGCTGGTCCGGCTGCAAGGCGCGCAGCAGCAACGCGGCTGGCACCCATAGCAGCACCAGCGCATCGAACCCGGCCCAGCCGAAGGCGAACGACAGCGCCGCAGCGCAGATCACGGTCCCGGCGCTGGCAACCACGCCACGGGCCAGTGCCGCGCTGCGCGCACGTACCACCAGCGCCAGCACCGGGAAGCACACCAGGGCGGCCACGCCCCAACGCACCGCCGGCAGCCAATCCTGCGCCTGCGCGGCCAGCGGCAACGGCAGTGGATGCGCGCCCTGCGCAATGCTCGACAGCGTCGGCCACGGCGCGTTGAACACGGTCAGATTGACGTAGGCCCACATGCCCACCAGAAAGACAAACGGCAGGTAGCACACCAGGTAGAACGACCCCGGCGCCTTGCGCAGCATCTGCGGCGGCATCACCAGCAACAGCCACGGCGCCACCATCGTCGACAGCGCCAACGTCTGCAGGTCCAGGCACAGCAAGATGCACAGCCACCCGGCGATGCGCAGATAGGTGAACGCTTCCACCGGTGCCTGCAGGCGCCGCAGCGTGCGGCACAGGCCATAGAACGCCAGCAGCCCCACCGCCTGGCTGCCGCCGGCCGCGATCGGCAGCAGGAACAGCGGATTGCAACCCACCAGCAGGGTCAGTCCGCTGGCCCAGCCCCGCCCGAACACGCCGGCCAGATCGCGCCATAGCAGCGACAGGAACAGGGCATTGGCCGCCACCGCCAAGAACGGCCAGACCTGGAACGGCAGATCCCAGCGATGCAGCGCCAGCTCCACCGCCCACGCCAGCAGACCGCTGGCCGGCACGCCTACGCCCGGGGTGGCGACCGGTGCGGCGCTGCCCAGCGACTGCACCAGCAATGGCTGACTCAGCAGCGACAGCCCCACCACCGCCACCAGGAACGCCGGCAGGCCGCTGTCGCCACGCGCGGCAGCCGGCTCACTCTTCGAGTGCGGCGCGGCGCTCGTTTTCCGAATGCTTGCTGATGCCATGCGTGGTCTTCTCCCAATAGAACGGATTGTGGATCAGCTGCCAGAGCCCCTTGTAGGCGGCGATCGATTGCAACGCCCAATAGAACGGCACCGTCAGCGCATACGGCGCCAACTTGAAGTAGTCGCGTTTGAACGCGGCCACCAGCGTGATGTAGATGAAGAACGCGTTGGCCAATAGCAGATTGACCAGCGACACCGCCGCCAGCCACGGCGGGAAGAAACGGTCGAACATGGTGGTGCCGGTGAGCATCCACACCGCATACAACGCCCACAGCACCGGCACGCCCAGCGCGGTGAAAAATCCGCCGCCGATAAAGAACTGGAACCCCCAGAACCCCTTGAAACCGGTACTGCGATACAGATGCACCGGGTCGCGCATGTGCACCAGCCAGGTCTGCATGTAGCCCTTGAGCCAGCGCGAGCGCTGCCGGATCCAGTTGGGAATGCTGACGTTGGCTTCTTCGAACGTCGTGGAATTGACCACGTTGACGCGATAGCCGTTCTGGATCAGCCGCACGCCCAGGTCGGCGTCTTCGGTGACGTTGTACGGGTCCCATGCGCGCACCTGGCGCAACACATCCAGACGGAAGTGATTGGAGGTGCCGCCCAGCGGAATCGGGATGCGCAGGTACTCCAGCGCCGGCAGGTAGAAGTCGAACCAGAGCGTGTACTCCAGCGTGAACATCCGCGTCAGCCAGTTTTCGTCGGCGTTGTAGTAGTTCAGCCGCGCCTGGATGCACACCACATCCTTTTCTGCCTTGCGGAACGCCGCCACCACGCGCTTGAGCTGGTCCGGCTCGGGCTTGTCTTCGGCGTCGTAGATGGTGAGCAGTTCGCCACGCGCAAAGTGCAGCGCGTAGTTGCAGGCCTTGGGCTTGGTCTTGGGCTGCGACGGCGGCACCCGGATGATTTCGAAGAACGCTTCCAGGCCGAGTTTCTTGGCCGCCTCGATGGTGTCTAAGTCGTCGGCTTCCAGCACCAGCTTCACGTCGAGCTTGCTGATGGGGTAATCCAGCTTGCGCAGCGCGTTGGCCAGGATCGGCAGGACCTCCGGCTCTTTGTACATCGGCACCAGCACGGTGTAGACCGGCAGGTCGTCGTCGCGCAACGCGGCCACTTCGTCTTCGGTGACCTTGATGTCGATGCGGTGGCGCGAGCCGAACCACACCAGCAACAGCTTCAGGCCGAAGGTGGCCAGAAAGCCCAGCGCCACCAGCACGTTGACGGCAATCAACGCCGGCACCGGAAACACCGCCAACGTCACCACCAGCAGGGCGGCCAGCACCCACAGCGTGATCTTCTGCCCGTGCGTGACCACCTGGCGTGCCGAATAAGTCGGTGCATGCGCGGCAAGCAGGTTCAGTGCGTTGTCGGTGAGCTGCTCGTCGGCGTGGCGTTGCAGGCTCCAGATGATGTCGAACTTGGCGGTGCCGACAAAGCGCACCTCCTCGCCGTAGTGCGCGCGCGCCCAGGCGAACAGCGCCGGGTCCGGGTCGGCCACGGCCAGCACCAGCACGCCGTCCTCGCGCCGCCACGGCAGCAGCAGACGCTGCGCATAGCTGTCCAGATCTCCGGGAACCAGCAGCGTCGGATCCGGCGGCTGCTGTACCAGGTCGATGAAGTCCAGCCCGAAGTGCGCCGCCACGATGGCGTAGAAGCGCTGCGCCGGCACGCCGCGCTGGGCCAGGATCACATCGCCCAGGCGCGAGTTCCAGCGCTGCTGCAGCGCCAGCGCCGCCCGCAGTTGCTCATCGGTGATGACGCCTGCCGAAACCAGCGCACGACCCAGCAGCCCGCGTTCGCGGCCGATGTCCGGCGCCCGTCCCAGCGCATCCATTTCGCAGGTGACCGTCATGGCGTGGCGTCCTTAGAATCGCCACCAGGCGGCCACGAAGGGCCCGCCTGCGGCACCGGTGTTGCGGCCCATCACCGGCTGCTGATACCCCACCTGCCACTGGCTGCCGCCCGGGGCGGTGTACAGCGTGGATAGCTGCAGCTTGGTGAGGTCGTAGTTGGTGCCGGTGGCGACGAAGCCAACGCCGCCAGCAGAACCGGGGACATCAAAGTTGCTACGCCCGTTGCCCAGGCCCTGGATCACATTGAGCTCGCCCAGCAACAACCAGCTCGAGGTCAGGCTCAGACCGGTGGACGCGTCCACCCGTACTTCGTCGGAGGCAGCGCTGCCGCGCAGGCGCACTGCGCCCCCCAGATCGACGTAGCCGTTGCGCCCGCCCAGTGTGTAACCGCGGCCGCGGCTGTAACGCAGCTCTAGGCCATAGTCGCCCAGGCCAAGCGCAGGATCGGAATTCGCACCGGGATTATTCGGATGATAGGTCTTGCTGCGGCCATAGGCGGGGATGCTGACCAGCGCCTGCACCGAGCTGCGCCACACGTCGTTCTGTGCACTCGGCAGCGCATAGCGCAAGCCGACTTCCTGATCGGCAAAGCCGGTGGTGGTGGTCCGCTGCCGACCGCTGACGGCATCGTGGCTGCTGAAGCCGATATCGTTGAAATAGAAATTGCCGATGACGCTGAGCTTGTCGGTCAGGCCATGCTCGACGTAGACATTGAGCTGGTCCTGGCGACTGCGGCCGTTGCCGTCGAATTGCTGGCCGTCGCCAAAGGTCGTGCGGTGGTGACTGTCGTCGAACCATCCTCGGCCATCGCTATGCAGCGCCTTGACGATCACCAAGGTGTCGCCCTGCGGCTGGGTCCAGGCACCGGCGATGGCGCTACCCGGCAACGCGGCCAGCGCGCAACCCATGGCGAGTACCGACGTCGCGGCCACCGACAGGCGGCGGGCGTTACGGACAGGAGTGGACGATGCAGCAACCGGACTGGACTGCCCGGAGGTAAGACACGACTGACGTACCCGCGAGCGCGGGTCGTTCTGTAAGGACATTTGTACGATTCCTGATGGGGGACCCGTTAGGGACAGGAAGCACGGGCTAGATCACACTTCGTCGCGCAACGTATCACAGTTGCGAACGCTCCCCCATCACAGATTTATCACCAATTTAACGCGCGGAAATTCATTTCGAACGTAACAATCTGGGCACCTGAACGGCGGCGTGGGTCCAGATCGCCAGCCAGACGCCAACCTGGGTCGGCAGACCGCGCTGGCCTGCCTCGAACTTGCGGAAATACCGCCACAATCCGCAATGTTTATGCCATTCCACGAAGAACGGCCGCGAGCGACTGGACACGCCGCGCACATGCACCACCTGTAGATCATTGGCCACCGCGACCAGCGCACCGGCCTGGCGCGCGCGCCGGCACAGGTCCAGATCCTCGGCATGCAGCCGGTAGTGGCCATCCCAGCCCTCCAGCCGGTCGAACAGGCTGCGCTGCATCAGCATCAACGCGCCGGAAATGGCATCCACCCGCTGCAATGCCGTGGACGGGTCGGCCGGCACCGCCAGTTGGGCGGCGGCACGCGGCGCACGCAGCATCGCCGCAAAGTCGGGGTCGCGACGTCGCACGGCCGCATCCGGCCGGCCCTGTTCGTCCACCTGTTCCACCCCCAGCAACACGGCAGCGTGCCCGGCGGCACGGGCGCACAGCTGCACCAGCGTATCGGTCTCGACCATCAGGTCCGGATTGATGAAGACCAGCCACGGGGCGTGCGAGGCGCGCGCGCCCTGGTTGCAGGCGGTGGCAAAGCCGGGGTTGTCCGGGTTGGCGATGAAGTGCACGCGCGCATCGGCCAGGGCATGCCGTTGCACCACGTCCAGGGTGTCGTCGCTGGAGGCGTTGTCGACAACGCGGATTTCGCTGATGCCCTCGGCCGCACGCAGCCGCGACAGGCAGGCATCGATGGTGCTGCTGCTCTGGTAGGTGACAACGACGGCGGCGATCTGGACAGGGGTCATCCGCGCATTATCCGGTGGCAAGCCGTCGCCGCGCCATGGCATGCGCACGGAGCGCGCACCCAGCGCTCAGGTAAGTGGCGGGGACCATGCGCCTGCCCGCTGTAGACCTCAGGCGTCGCCCGGGGATGCCGTAGCGCACCCAGCATGCATGTGAGCCTCCAGGACATCTGCACGCAGCACACGGCGGTCCGTTGGCATTACCCAATCAACGCCTGGGCCGAACGCCAACCCATCGCTCAGATACATGGCGGAAACCTGCACCTGCGCGCTGCAAACCTCTGGCGAAATCCTGGCGTCCCTGTGGTGCTGCACACCCAGCGCGCATGTAAGCCTCCGGACGTCTGCACGCAGCACAGGGCTACCTGTCGGTATTCCCCAATCGGCGTCTGGGCCGAACGCCACCCCATCGCTCAGGTACCTGGCGGAAACCTGCGCCTGCGCGCTGCAATCCTCCGGCGAGGTCCTGGCAGTGCGTGGTGCTGCACCCAGCACGCGCGTGAGCCCCGGGCATCTGCACGCGAGGGAGGACGGTCCGGCGGCGTTCCAGCCAGCACGTGGGTGGCGGGCCCACCGCGCCACGACCATGGCCCGACAAAATAGGCGACGCAAAGCAACCTCATTGCCCACGACGCAGTACGGCACGACGCGCCGCCCCGCTTCAACCACTCACCGCGCTGGCCGGGCCACCCCGCGAACCGTCGACGCCAACTCCTGGCTTCTTGGCAGCGCCGACATGGCGGACGGCATCGGCAGCGGGCATACTGCGCGCCCGACAGCGGCCCAGCGGCCTGCGTCGGTGCCGTTCGCGGCGCAACCCCACACTCGATTCCAGTGATGACAGCCAGCAACCGCGTGGTTTGCCGCTGCCTTTTCACCTTTTGCCTCGCGGCGGCCTGATGCGGCCAGCGCGGCAACGACGGCCCGGCAGCGCCGTCCTTCGTTTCACCGGCCTGCGCACCGGTCCGGCTGATACGCTTCCATCCACCTGGTCTATACCACCCGCGATTCCCGCAGCGCACGCGCCGTGGGGTGCCCGATGAGTGCCACCCATCAGGTCCACGGCATGAGCCTGGAGCTGGCGCTGCCGGACTGGCCTGCCCTGACCGTGGACGAGATCCAGCGCGTGCTGCAGCGGTTCGCCGGCATTGGCGGTGGCGAGGTGGTGCGCTGGCATAGCGCGCGTCCGTTCTCCGCTGCGGCCTGCGTGCAAACCGCGGCCGGGCCGGTGATCGTCAAGCGCCACCATTGCAGCGTGCGCAGTGCCACGGCCTTGCGTGAGGAACACAGCTTCATGGCACATCTGCGCTGGGCCGGCGCACCGGTGGTGGAGGTGTTGCATGCGGCCGGCGGCCAGACTGCGCTGGCGCAGGATCAATGGGTCTATGAGGTGCAACGCGTCGGCGCCGGCCAGGACCTGTACCGCGACGCCTTGTCGTGGACGCCGTTCGCCGACCGCGCCCATGCACAGGCGGCGGGCGTGGCGCTGGCACAGCTACACCGCGCGGCGCAGGGCTTCGATGCGCCGCCACGTTCCACCAGCGTGCTGGTCGCCAACCTGCAGCTGTTCGCGCAGGCCGAGCCACTGCTGGCGCTGCAGCGCACGCTGCCAACGCGGCCGCACCTGGCGGCGGCCCTGCAGCGCTTTGCCTGGCAACGCGACCTGGCCACCCATCTGCTGCCCTGGCATGCCAAGGCCTGGCCGCTGCTGTCTGCGCCGGGTGCGATGCCGCCGCTGTGGACGCATGGCGACTGGCATGCGTCCAACCTGCTCTGGACCACCGACGCCGACGGCCACGCGGCGGTCAGCGCGATCTTCGACTTCGGCCTCAGCGACTGCAGCAGCGCGCTGTTCGATCTGGCCACCGCCATCGAACGCAACCTGGTGCCCTGGCTGCAGCTGGATGCCGGCGCACGCGCGCGGCCCGAGCTCGCCCAGCTCGATGCCTTGCTCGACGGGTACGCCCTGCACCGCCCGTTGACGGGTGCGCAGCTGCAGTGCCTGGCGGCGCTGTTGCCCATCGTGCATGCGGATTTTGCGCTGAGCGAGATCGAATACTTCGCCGGTATCACCCGTTCCGCCGACAACGTGGACATCGCCTATCACCGGTACCTGCTCGGCCATGCGGACTGGTTCGCCAGCCCCGATGGCCAGGACCTGCTCGCGCATCTGCACGCGCGTGCACGCCGCTCGCCATGAGCGCTTTCTCCTTCTCTCGAGTCTTTCGCATGCCTGCATTGCGCCCCACCCTGCTCTCCTGCTGCCCGCTCACGCTCGCACTGACGCTCTGCCTGGCCGCGCCGGCACTGGCACAGCAACGCCCCGATACCGATGCGGTGGAACTGGACGCGGTGACTGTACGTGGCGAACGCGGCGACACCGCCACTGCACTGGGCGGTTTCGGCGCCACCCGCCTGCTCGATGCGCCCGCCTCGATCGCAGTGATCGAGCGCCAGCAACTGCTCGATCGCCAGGCGCGCGTGCTCAGCGAGGTGCTGCGCGCCGATGCCTCCGCCGGCGATGCGTATGCGCCGATCGGCTATTACGAGAACTTCGTGGTGCGCGGCTATTCGCTCAATGCCGCCAACAGCTATCGCATCAACGGGCTGAGCGCGGTCGGCGAGCAGTCGATTGCGCTGGAAAACAAGCAGCAGGTGCAGATCCTCAAAGGCCTGGCCGGGCTACAGTCGGGCGTCAACGAGCCGGCCGGTCTGATCGACTACCGCACCAAGCGCCCCGAGCATGTGCGCAGCGTGACCCTGGGCACCGACGAGCAGGGCTCGCGCTACCTCGCCGCCGATCTGGGCGACTGGTTCGGCGCCGAGCGCACGCTGGGCCTGCGGGTGAATGCCGCGCGCGAAAACATCGACAGCTATGTCGATCACGCCGATGGCTACCGCAATTTCCTGTCGCTGGCCGGCGACTGGAAGATCACTGCGCACTCGCTGCTGCAGCTGGACGTGGAATACCAGCATCGTCAGCAACGCTCGGTGCCCGGCTACCAATTGCTCGGAGGCACGCAGGTGCCGCGCGACATCGATGTGCACCGCCTGCTCGGTTACCAGCCGTGGGCACGACCGGTGGAAATGGACTCGCTCAACGCGCAGCTGCGCTATGCGTATCAGTTCAACGACGACTGGCGCGCCACTGCCGAGGCCTCGCGCAGCCGTTCGGTGATCAACGATTTCTCCGCATTTGCCTGGGGCTGCTATGGCGCCGCCAGTTGCGCCGACATCGCCGCGCCCAACGTCTTCAGCGCGCAAGGCGAGTACGACATCTACGACTATCGCAGCCCCGATGACACCCGCGTGCACGATCAGCTGCGCGCCACGCTGGAAGGCCACGTGGTCACCGGTGCGCTGGAGCATCACCTGAGCATCGGCGGCGACTGGCTGCGCCGCACCATCGATCGTTTCGGCTCGGTCAACGAGTTCGTCGGCAGCGGCAGCATCGACCGCGACCCCGAAGTGTTTGCACAGACCGACGTCGCGCTGGACCCCAAGCAACGGCGCCTGGACAGCCGTCAACGCGCGTTGGTGCTGGCCGACCGCATCGGCCTGGGCGCACAGTGGGAACTGGCGCTGGGTGCGCGCGCGGTGCGCCTGGACGAGCGCGCCTTCGACCGCGATGGCCTGCTGGAACGGCGCACCCGCAAGGATGCGGTGCTGCCGCAGGCCGCGCTGTTGTTCAAGCCGCAGCAAAACATCTCGCTATATGCCAGCTACGCCAAGAGCCTTGCCGCCGGTGGCACGGCGCCCTGGTTTGCCGACAACGCCGATGAAATCCTGCCGCCGACCAGTGCCTACCAGCTGGAAACCGGCGCCAAGTTCGAGCTGGATGGGCTGCGTCTGGGCGCGGCGCTGTTCGATATCCGGCAGGCGTACCAGTTCACCCAACCGCAGGCCGATGGCGGCCTGCGGTTCGTGCAGCAGGGCCGGCTGCACAACCGCGGGCTGGAACTGTCTGCCGACGGTGCGGCCACCGAGCAATTGCGCGTGTTCGCCAGCGTCGCCGCCATCCGCGCGCGTGCTGAGGACACCGACATTGCCGACTACGAAGGCCATCAGGCGATCAATGTGCCCAAGCTGCGTGCCAGCGTGCAGGCCGACTACAGCGTTCCCGGTATCGATGGCCTGGCGCTGCTGGCAGGCGTGCAGTACAGCGGCCGCAAGTTCGCCGACCGGCTCGGCAATACCAGCGTGCCGGCCTACACCGTGTCCAACCTGGGTGCGCGTTACGCCACTGCGCTGGGGGGCCTGGCGACCACCTGGCGGTTGAACGTGGACAACGTGTTCGACAAACGCTACTGGCGTGATTCCGGCGAATACCAGGGCGATGCCTATCTGTTTCCGGGTGCCCCGCGCACGGCGCGCTTGACCGTGCAGGTGGATTTTTGAGGCCTGCTGCTGCCCCCATCCGCCCTTCGGGCACCTTCCCCCGCGGGCGGGGGAAGGATGTCGCAGCGGGTCACCTGTGCTTCGGGTGCGCCGCGCACGGCGCGGTTGACGGTGCAGGTGGATTTTTGAGGCCTACTGCTGCCCCCATCCGCCCTTCGGGCACCTTCCCCCGCAGGCGGGGGAAGGATGTCGCAGCGTGTCACCTGTGCTTCGGGTGCGCCGCGCACGGCGCGGTTGACGGTGCAGGTGGATTCTTGAGGCCTGCTGCCCCCATCCGCCCTTCGGGCACCTTCCCCCGCGGGCGGGGGAAGGATGTCGCAGCGCGTCACCTGTGCTTCGGGCGCGCCGCGCACGGCGCGGTTGACGGTGCAGGTGGATTTTTGAGGTCTGCTGCTGCCCCCATCCGCCCTTCGGGCACCTTCCCCCGCGGGCGGGGGAAGGATGTCGCAGCGTGTCACCTGTGCTTCGGGTGCGCCGCGCACGGCGCGGTTGACGGTGCAGGTGGATTTTTGACGTCTGCTGCTGCCCCCATCCGCCCTTCGGGCACCTTCCCCCGCAGGCGGGGGAAGGATGTCGCAGCGCGTCACCTGTGCTTCGGGCTCGCCGCGCATAGCGCGGTTGACGGTGCAGGTGGATTCTTGAGGCCTGCGGCCCCCATCCGCCCTTCGGGCACCTTCCCCCGCGGGCGGGGGAAGGATGTCGCAGCGTGTCACCTGTGCTTCGGGTGCGCCGCGCACGGCGCGGTTGACGGTGCAGGTGGATTTTTGACGTCTGCTGCTGCCCCCATCCGCCCTTCGGGCACCTTCCCCCGCAGGCGGGGGAAGGATGTCGCAGCGCGTCACCTGTGCTTCGGGCTCGCCGCGCATAGCGCGGTTGACGGTGCAGGTGGATTCTTGAGGCCTGCGGCCCCCATCCGCCCTTCGGGCACCTTCCCCCGCGGGCGGGGGAAGGATGTCGCAGCGTGTCACCTGTGCTTCGGGTGCGCCGCGCACGGCGCGGTTGACGGTGCAGGTGGATTTTTGACGTCTGCTGCTGCCCCCCATCCGCCCTTCGGGCACCTTCCCCCGCAGGCGGGGGAAGGATGTCGCAGCGAGTCACCTGTGCTAAGGACTCAAGGCAGGCGCTCTGCGGTGAGGGCGCTGTCGCGCTTGCATCGCACGCCGATTCGGGTCATCGCGCCGCATCCACTTCCGACCGCAGCACTGTTTTGCACGGGTTGCACTCCTTCCACCGCTGTCCACTTTCCATCAGGCATTGCATGTCGTTGCTCGAATCCATCGCCGTTGTGATCAACCTGCTGGGCGTGTGGCTGACCGCGCGGCGCATCCGCTGGTGCTGGCCGGTGGGCATCGTGGCGGTGGCGTTGTACGCATGGCTGTTCTATCAGTGGAAGCTGTACTCGGACATGCTGCTGCAAGGGGTCTACGTGCTGACCCAGCTCTATGGATGGTGGCACTGGCAACGCGGCGCCGCTGCAGACACGCGGATTCGCCCGCTGCCGATGCCGGCTGCGGAACTGTGGCTGTCGCTGTGCATCGGCGCGGCGTTCGCTGCTGCGCTCGGCGCCTACATGCATCACCGCACCGATGCCGCACTGCCCTGGCTGGACGCGGCACTGGCGAGCTTCAGCCTGGTCGCCAGCGTGTGGGCGGCGCGCAAACGCATCGCCAACTGGGTATTGTGGATCGTGCTCGACTGCATCTACGTCGGCGTGTTCGTCAGCAAGGCGCTGTATCCCACTGCCCTGCTCTACGCGGGCTTCGTGGCGTTGGCGGTCTACGGCTGGCGCAGCTGGAAAACCCAACAGAACCAGAACCCGACGGCGGCACGCTGAGCCCGGCGCGGTTTGCGTGCGCGTTCTTCTTTACCATCGCGGCATGCACGATCTTCATCTCATTGCCTTGCCGATGGTCCGTATCTCCGATTGGCGGTGCGCCGCATGACCGCCTCGCGCCAACACGCCATCACCGACATCATTGCCGCGCAGATCGCCGCGGGCGAATGGGGACCGGACCAGCGCCTGCCGGTGGAGCGCGCGCTTGCCGAGCGCTTCGGCTGCACCCGCATCACCCTGCGCGAAGCCTTGCAGCATCTCGAAGCCGAAGGCCGCATCTACCGCGAGAACCGCCGTGGCTGGTTCGTCAGCGCGCCACGCGTGCGCTACGACCCCACCAGCATCGCCGGCTTCATGCAGTACGTGGCCGCGCAAGGCCGCAAGCCGCGCACCGAACTGTTGAGTGCCACCCGCCAGCCCGCAGGCGCTGCGGTTGCGGCCGCGCTGCGCCTGGACACGCCCTACGAAGACGTCTTCGTGCTGCAGCGCCGGCGCTGGATCGACCGCCGCGCCGTGCTGCTGGAAACCAATGTGGTGCTGGCCGCGTGGGCACCGGGCCTGCTCGAACACGACCTGGCCGGATCGCTGTCGAGCGTGTTCAACCAGAAGCTGGGGCTGTTCCTGAGCCGCGCGCAGGTCTCAATGCATCCGGCCGGGCTGGATGCGACGCAGGCGATGCTGCTGCAGTCCACCACCGGCACGCCGTGTTTCCGCCTGCAGCGGATCAGCTTTGCCGAAGACGGCCGTGCGGTGGAGCTGGATATCGAATCCTGGCGTCACGACGCATTGGACGTGGTGGTGCGCACCGAGGCGCCGACGCGCTCAGCTTCTTAGAGCGGCCGACAACGTCAGTCCACTGCAGGCCGGCTGATCTGCGGCCTGGCTGCAGGGCCCTTGCCCACCCACCCTCGTGGGACACGCTGCAAGTACGTGCATGTAGGCTCCTGCGCGGCATCCATGCCGCGTAAGGTCCCGCAAGGGCGGGTGGCAAGAGCCAGTCGAGATGATCGGTGTGCGCGGTTTTCAACAAAGCAACCAGCAACCTGCCTGGTGCGGTGTCCTTGCCGCTTGCGGGACCGTGTGGCGGCATGGATGCCGCCACCGAGCCTCCACGGATGGATGCACGGCGTGTCCCGCGAGCGGCGAGGGCACCGCGCACTCGACCCACTCAGCGTTTGATCTGGACTTCCAATGCGTTTGACCTGAACTTCCGACGGCATCCATCAGGATGCGGCCGACAACACTCTGCACTCATCGCACGGCGAGCAGTCGTCAGCTTGCAGGGCACAGCGCTCAAGGAACTGCACTGTATGCGTGCTACATGCCGCACCGAACACCGGCTGCGCCCGCCTGGCGATGCGCATGCCACTTGGCAGCTGTTCTACGCGTCGAACAGCATGCGTTGCGGGTCCGGCGGTGGCAGGTCGGCAAGCAGTTGGGTCAGTTGGTCGCGCTGCGCACGCAGCGGGTCGTGCATCAAAAAGTTGGCCAGGCGTGCATGCCAGGCCGGCCAGCGCGTGGCCAGGGCATCCATGTCGCCATCGGCCGGGCGGCCTTCGTGCGGCGAAGCGACGAAGGCGGTATCGCACAACACATTGCGCCATCCCAGCCCGCCCATGCGCAGACTGAGGTCCACCAGCGCGGCATACCAGGAGCCATAACTGCTGGCATCCAGACCGCCGGCCTTGCGCCGTGCGGCGCCACGCAACAACACCGCATGTCCGATCGCCGATGGCAACTCCGGATGCAGCGGCGGCATGGCCGCACAGGCAGCGGCAAGGCGTTCCGGCGCATCCGGCATGGGATTGAGTTCGCCCAGGCGCGGCCAGCTACAGGCTTCGCCCACATTGCTCCAGGGCGTGGCCGTGGCGATCGCCGCATCGCGCGCAAAACACGCGGTGAGTTGACGCAACCAACCGGGCAGCGGGCAGGCATCGACCCCCAGCACCACCACGTCGGCGTCGCCGCAGGCGGCGAGCATTTCATCCAGATGCGCCACCTCGCCGAGCATGCGCTGGCGACGGGTGTGATGCGCCTGCAGCTGGGTGCGCGCCAGCCAGTGCTCGATGACGGCGCGGCCGCGGGGGCCGGCCTGCGCATCGTCGGCCAGCCACACCCGCGTACCGGCGGGCGTGGCCACATCCAATGCACCCAGGCACGCATCCAGCGCCTCGTCGTCGGTGCCGACCGGCACCAGCACGACGGGCAGTGCCGCACTCATTGCGGCTTCTGGCTGGGTTTCAGCGGCTCCATGGCCTTGAACTTCTGGCCGTATTCGTCGGTGAGATTGCGCGCTTCCTGCGGGTTGCGCACGATCGACGGGGTGATCAGCACGATGACTTCGCGGCGGTTGTTGTCGCGGGTTTTGCTACCAAACAGGGCCCCTACAACTGGCAACTTACTTAGGAACGGCACGCCGGAGCTGCCATCGGTCGTGCTGTCATCGATTAGCCCAGCCAGCATCATGGTGTCGCCACTCTGCACCGCAGCTTCAGTCTTGACGCGACGTGTATTGATATCGACGTTGCAGGCAGCGCTGTTGACTGTAGTGGTTGCCGCCGCCGTACACGCTGCAGGTCGTGCACCGGGTGTGCTGACTTCCTGCACGATATCCAGGAACACCATGCCGTCCTTGGTGACCCGCGGACGCACTTTCAGGATCACACCAGTATCGATGTACTGCACCGAAGAGAAACTGCTGTCGCTGCCCAGACCGGTGTTGATCGAAGTGGAATTGATCGGAATGCGTGAGCCAACATTGAGCGTGGCCTCGGCGTTGTTACGCACAAACACCGATGGCGTCTGCAGCAGGCGGACATTAGTCACCCGGTCCAGCGCGCTGATGACGGCTGCGGCATTCTTGCCGAGGAATGTCCAGCCAACGCCGTTGCCAGTCACACTACCGGCGATGTCGCCCCAGATGTTGCGACCGGCGGCAGATGGCAGTGCGGGGCCCCCATTGCCATTAGCATCGAACGGCGTAGTGACCGCATTTTCGAAGTACCAGTTCACGCCGTAACTTAGCTCGCCGGTCAGATTGACCTCCGCAATCTGCGCTTCGATATGCACCTGCATCGGCATCACGTCGAGCTTTTCGATGACATCGCGGATGGACGTCCATGCCTGCGGGGTGGAGCGCACCAGCAAGGTGTTGGTTTCGGCCACCGCCGACACGCCGACCTTGTCGCCTTGCACTTCCAGGGTTACCGCGCCATTGCCGTTGCTGCGCGGCGACAACTGCAGGCTGCCGTTACCGAGCCCTCCGCCACTGCTGCCACTGCTGCCACCGGTGCCGCTGCCGCCGAACTCACCGCCCATCGTGCCGCTGCTGCTCCCACTTTCACCGATGCTGCCACCGGTCAGGCCGGAGCTGCCGCCCATGCTGCTGTCGCGATTGCCTAGCTGCCCACCCAACACGCTGGTTTCCGCCCCCGGCGCCAGCGATGCGTTGGAATCGCCGCCGTTGCTGCGCCCACCAAACACTTCCGACAACCGATCGGCGAGATCCTTGGCCTTGATGTATTTGAGCTCGTAGGAGAACAACCGCACGCCGCCGCCGGCGCTGTCGATGCGGTCCAGCCACTGCTGGATCTGATCCAGATAGCGCGGCTGCGGGGTGATCACCAGCACCGCATTGGCGTTTTCCAGCGGCATGAAACGGAACATGCCGGCGCTGGGCGTCTTGCTCTGCTCGCCGAACACCTTCTCCAGATCGGCACTGACCTTTTCGGCCTTGCCGGACTGGATCGGGAACACGCCCACCGACATGCCAGACAACCAGTCCACGTCGAAGATCTGCACGGTGCGCAGGTAGTTTTCGAGCTCCGCGCGGGTGCCACCCAGGGTGATCACGTTGCGCGCCGGGTCGGTGCCGACGATGGCGTTCGGGCGCGCATAGGGCTCAAGCACCTTCTTCATTTCGCTGGCGGAGATGAACTTCAACGGCACCACGCGCACTTCGAAACCGCGCGCGGCCGACGGCGATGCGGTGCTGGGCGCGACGGTGCCGGCCAGCGCCTGGTCGGCCGGCACGATGTTGTAGCGGCCACCGCTGAACACCATGCGCGCGTTGTTCCAGCCCAGCACCATCTCCAGCAGGTTCAAGGCCTGCGCCGGAGACACCGGGTTGGGCGTGGCCAGGGTCACGGTGCCCTGCACGCCGGGCGCAATGACGTAGTTCTGCCCCAGCATGTCGCCCAGGATCGCCTTGACCACCGCCTGCACCGACTCGCCTTCGAAGTTGAAGGTGGCGCTGCCGCTGCTGGCCATGCCCAGCGTCGGCGACGGCGACGCCGCCGCGCTTTGGTTGATCATGGTGCCGCTGCCGCGCCGGATCACCGGGCTGGGCTTGGCGCTGGTGTTGCCGTCGGCACGTTGATCGGCCGCAGTTTGGGTGGCGCCGGCGGCGCCGACTTGCGGGTCCAGGCGCGCATTGCGGCGCACGTCCGGCGGCGGAGTGGTGGCGCAACCGGCCAGCAGGCCAATCAGCAGGGACACGGGAAACAGGCGCGGCGTCATGCGTTCACTCATTGGGTCTGACCGGGGGTAGAGCCGCTCTGGCGCTGCTGTTGCAGCTGGCGGCGTCGGGCTTCGATACGTTCGCGGATGGCACGCATCTGATCGTCGGAGGGGCGTGGGGCTTCCTGCGCGCCATCGCTGCGTTGCGGCGGCACCGTCGGCGGGGCCTGCCCGCCAGGCTGCTGCTGTGCCGGCGGGGTGGCAGGCTGCGGCTGCTGCGGCGGTTGCACGGTCGCGGCGGCATCGGGCGACGGCAACGGCGGGACCGCGCCCGCCGCACCACGCGCGGCGGCGTTGGCGGTGGGCGGTTGCCCGCCCTGGCCGTTGAACACGTGCAGCTCCAGGGTCTGGGTGCCGCCGGGGCCCTCGATGGTTGCACTGCGCGGCTGCAGGGCCAGCAGGCGCCAGCCCTTGACCGCTTCACCGCCGAGCTGCACGCGCACCGAGTCCTGCGGGTCCAGGGTCAGCGTGGCCATCTTGAAGTTGTCGGTCAGCAGCACGCCGGTCAGGCGCACCGTCGAGGCCGCGCCGCTGCCATCGTTGCCGGACAGGAAGAACGGATGCGGCAGGCGGTCTTCGGCGAAAGCCGGGTGTGCGGCGATCTCCGAATATTTTTCGAACGCCCCCAGCCGCTCCGGCGCAGGCGCCGGCAAGCTGGGCAGGCGTTGCACCAGCGCCGGGTCGTCCGGCAGCAGCTCCACCCGCTTGCCCAGCCCGGCCACGGCCAGGATGCACACCAGCAGCGCCCAGCCGACCACCGTGGCCAGCAACCAGGTACGCAAACCGATCAGGTCAAGGCGCATTGCTGGCCTCCCCGGCGGCGGCGGCGGGCGCGGCATCGGTATTCAACGGCGCAGCGCTGGCACCGGGCCGCAGATAACCTGCCAGCTCGAACGCGATGTCCAGGCCGTTGCCGCTTTCGTTGGGCGAGAGTTGGTAGCGCTGCGCCATCACGTTGAGGTTGTCCACGAACAGCCGCGGGCTGCCGTTTTCCAGGCTGTACAGCACCGAGGCCAGCTCTGGGGTGCCGCAGCGCAGGCGCACCTGCACCGCCACGCGGGTGAAGCGGTCCTTGCTCTCCGGCTGCAGCGGCGAGCGGTTGCTGATGGCGCAGCTGCGATTGCCGGGGCTGGCTTCCACCACCGCGCGTTCCAGCCGCTGCACCAGCCCGGCCGAGGCCAGTTCGGCCGAGGTTTCCGGCAGGAAGCCGGGGCGGCTTTCCAGGGTCTGGCGCGCCTGCTGTAGCCGTTTGCTGACCTCTGGCGCCTGCTGCAATTGCACGCGCACGCGCAGTTCGCGCTCGCGCAGCGCTTGCAGGTCGTCCTGCACGGCGATCATCGGCTGGGTGAACCAGGGGTGCACCAGGACCAGATAGGCAACGCCGAGCACCAGCAGCAGCAGGCCCAAGGCGATCCAGCGGTCGCGCTTAACGCTGCGTGGCATCGGCCGCCTCCTTGGCATCGGGGCCGGCCAGCTCGGCGGTGATGGTGAAACGGTCGACGTTGCGACCGGCATCGCTCTGCAGCACGCCGGTCAGCGATGGCGTACGCCACAGCGGCGAGCCTTCCAGACGACGCACCAGCGAGGAGGCTTCGTTGCTCAAACCGATCAGCTGCAATTGCCCGCCTTCGACCGAGAATTTTTCCAGATAGGTACCGCCCGGCAGGCGCCGGCTCAACTCGTCCCAGATTTCCACCGAGGTCGGGCGCGTGGCGCGTTGTTTCTGGAAGAAGGTGGCACCTTCGACCAGATCCATCAGTTGCTGGCGTTCGGCGGCCACCTGCCGCGCGCGCGCGGCATTGGCCTGTACCTTGGCGCGCAGGTCGTCGGCGGCCTGGCGGCGATTGTCCAGCAGCAGGCAACCGGCCACTGCCAGCAACACCACGGCGGTAGCGGCAAGCAACAGGTTCCAGCGCTGCATCGGGTCGCTGCGGCGCAGGCGGCGTGCCGGCGGCAGCAGATTCACGCCCAGCGGCGCGCCCTGCGCATCGGCCACGTCGATCCCGGACAAGGCCGTCGCCCAGGCATCGGGCACACCGGCCGGGCCATCGATCATGCGCCGCGGCACCACCACCAGTTCGGCGTCGAGCTGGCCGTCTTCGCGCACATCGAGCACGCGCGCGTCGAAATACACCTGGTCGGCGGTGAACGGGGTTTGCCGGTCGATCTCGAAGCGCGCCACATCCTGCAGCCGCGCCGCAGCAGCGGCCGGCAGACGCAAGGGGCGCCGCAAGGTGTGTGCGGCCGGCAACAGCCAATGCCGCGGCAAGCCTTCCAACGCGGTCGGCAGCACCGCATTGACTTCCTGCGGCTGCACCGGCCACGGCAGGCTGGCGATCGCCTCGCGGCTGTGATCGCGCTGGCGCACCAGGTGCAAGGTCTCGCCGTCTAGCTGCAACAGCAGCCGCGCCTGCGACAGGCCCAACTGCCATTGCCAACGCTGCGGCAACCACGCCAGCAGCGAGTGCTGCCACCAACGCCAGAAGCCTCCGGCTCCCGGCATGGCGCGTACGCCGATACGACCCAAGGTATCCCGCCATGCGGTCATTGCACTGCTGCTCCCTCTTCCCAACGCAACACGGTATAGGCCGATCCCGGCAACGCAGACGCGCTGGTGGACACCACCGCCCGCAACACAGCCTCGCGTCCCTGACTCAGTCGCGCCCGGCTCTCGATACTATAAGTGTCAGAGCCACCGACCGTCGCCTCGCTGCCCGGCAAACCCAGCGGCGCGTCACGCTGCGCCAGCAGTTGCTGCGCATCCAGCCCCATCGCGGTCAACACCGGGCCGGGCGCAAAGCGCGCTTCCGGACGCGAGCGGCCGCTGTACAAGGTGATGTTGGGCAACAGCTTGCGATACAACGCGCTGTCCATGCCCAGCACCAGACGCAGTTCGCCCAGGGTTTCGAACGGGCTGTCCTTCGCGCCGTACGGCAGGCCGGCATCGGCATAATCGCGATCCTCCGCGCCGCCACCGGGCTGGCTCAGCGAATCGCCATCGCGCCAATCGACGATGGCGCCGGCAATGCGCGTATCGCGGCCCTGTTCGCCGCCGACTGCACGCACCAACCCGGCCAGCAGCGCCGGCTCGGCCATGTTCAGGTCCACCTTGCCGCTTTCATCGGTGATGCGGATTTCCACCGTGGCATCGTCCATCCGCCAACGATAGCGCCGGCCATCCGCGCGCCAGCGTGCCTGGGTGTCGGTGTTTTGCAAGCGCGAGAGTGCGTATTCCAGGCCGGCACGCGCATATTCCTGCGCCTGCGCGCCATTGCGCAGCATGCTGCCCTGCAAGGCTTCCACACGTGCGGTCAGCGCGAATGCGCCGATCATCGCGGTGAGCAGCGCGATCAACCACAACACCAGCACCAGCGCGGCACCGCGCGCCCGGCTCATTGCCCGGCTCCCGGGTTGCTGGATTGCGGCAACGCCACCACCACCGGCGGCCAGGGAGCGTCGCTGCTGCGAATCTCGATGCGCACCATCAGCGGAAGCCGGTCATGCCATTCCCACTGCGGCAGCCACGCGCTCAGGCGGCCATTTTGTGGGTCCATGCCGCGATACCGGAAGCTCACCTGTTGCACGCCGTCGGCGAGCGTCTCCGGTGGCAAGGCGGTGCCCTCTTCGATCGACTTGCCCGATTGCAACATGGTCAGCGCAATCTGCAGGCGGCGTTGCTCGCCATCGCCAGCCACCGACAGGTCGTGCAGATACGGTCCGCCACGGCCCAGGTAATCCGGGATGTCGGCGGCAAAGCGCATGCGCTGCGGCTCGCCGATGAACAGCATCGGCTGCTGGCTCTGCGGATCGATGCCCATGGCCAGCGGCAACGCGGCCGCCAGCCGCCGGCGCAGGAATTCTTCCACCGCACGTACGCGCTCGCTGCGCTGTGCGATCGCTTCGCCGCGCTGGCTCACCGCGCTGGCCGAGCGCAACGTGGCAAAGGCCAGCGTCAGCCCGCCGACCAGCAACATCGTGGCCAGCAACACCTCGATCAAGGTAAAGCCTGTACTACGCGACCGGCTCACAGCGTCCCGTCCTGCGCGCTGGCCGCAACCAGGCGCAGGGTGCGCCATTGCAGCAACTGGTTGGGCGCTTCGCCCCAACGCACCACCAGGGTCAGCTGCAGCAAGCGATGCCCGCCCGGCGCGACCGGTGCCTGCGGATTGCGCCGCGGCTCGTCATAGGGGCGCACGTCCATCGACCAGCGGAAGTGCCCGTTTTCGAAGGTACCCTGCTGCTGCTCGGGAACCAGTGGTTTTTCGATACCTTGCACGGCCAGCAACGACTGCGCGTGCAAGGTGGCGCGCGTGCTTTCATCGGCCGCACGTACCTGGCGCGCCGCACCGGACAACGATCCCAGCAACAGGCTCAATGCCAGCGCGAGCAACGCGAAGGCGACGATGACTTCGATCAGGGTGTAACCGCGTTGACGCTTCATGGCGCAGGCGTCCGCAGCGGTCCGGAACGGACTTCGCCGGTGATCCAGCCCACGTCCACGCGCCAGCGCGCGTCCTTGACCTGCAGGTCGATCCGGCCGCCCGTAGAGGCACCATCGGGGAAGAACTGGATGGCGCCCTGATCTTCCCGCGACTGCACCTGGCGCGCGCCGGTGAAACGCACCTGCAGCGACGCCGGCAGATCGCCGTGGTGGCCGCCAGGCGCTTCCCAGCGACGCTGCTGCGGATCGATCAGAAACCGCTGCGGCGTGCCGGTGGCGATCGCCTGGGTGCGCGTATAGCGCAACTGCGAGGCGATCGCCTTGCCGGCAGTACGCAGCCGCATGCCGTCGATACCACCGTTCAATGCGGCGGCGGCCAGCACGCCGGCCATCGCGATCAACGCAATGACCAGCAGCATTTCCAGCAGCGAACTGCCACGCGTGCGACTGCCCCCAGAACCGACCACTGCATGCGGGCAACGCAACGGCGGACGCGCAACGCGCATGTCGTAAGGCTTATTGGTACTTGATGTCCGCGTCGTAGCTGCTGCCACCGGGGCGACCGTCCTTGCCCAGGCTCACCAGATCGAACGGCTGGCCATCGCCGGGGACGCGGTATTCGATGGTGTGGCCCCATGGGTCGTTGAGTTCGGCCGGCTTGGCGTACGGACCCAGCCAGCCGCTGCTGCCGCCGGGCTGGGTGACCAGGTCGTCGAGCTTGCCCGGCAACTTGCCGGTGTCGAGCTGGAAATTCTCGATCTTGCCGGCCAGGGTCTGGATCTGCGATTTGGCCAGGTTGGCCTTGCCGCGGTCGGCACCGCCCAGCACGCGGCTGCCCACCAGGGTCAGCACCGCGCCGATCAGCACGATGACGATGATGATTTCCAGCAGGCTCATGCCGGCCTGGGCTGCACGCGACGGACTGCGGGTAATGGAACGCTTGATCATGAACGATTTCCTTGCACGTCGATGAAGGATGCTGCCGCCACTAGATGACACGGCGACCATTGCACTGGTTCCCGCATGGGTGTCGCGCGGTCACCGGAAAGTTGTGGTGAATACGCTGCGCAGCTGAACGCACTGCGTGGCGCTACCGAAGTGTACGAGCGATGCCTGCCGATGCCGAGCCCCGCTTGGGTCCGGCTGACGGCAACGCAGCGGTGTGGGTCATTGCACTCAGCCGATCGCATTGGTGAGGTCATACAGCGGTACCAGCACCGAAATGATGACAAGCCCCACCACCGAGGCCAGCACCAGCGTGATCAACGGCACCAGCGCCGCCAGTGCGCGATCGATGGCCTGCGCGGTTTCCAGCTCGAAGGTATCGGCGGTCTTGAGCAGCATGGTGTCCAGGGCGCCGGATTCCTCGCCGACCTGGATCATCTGCAACGCCAGCCGCGGGAACCGCTTGCCGCGCGCCAGCGACATCGACAGCCCGTGGCCGTTCTTGACGTCGTCGGCAGCGGTGGCCACGTCCTCGACCAGCGCGGTATTGGACATCACGTTGCGTGCGATGCCGATCGCCGCCAGCAGCGGCACGCCGTTGCGCAACAAGGTACCCAGCGTGCGTGTGAGCCGTGCGGTTTCCAGCCGTGCGATCAGGCTGCCGATCACTCTCTGGCGCAGCAGCCATTCGTCCAGGGATGCGCGGAAGGCGGCATTGCGACGCTTGCGATCCAGCCACAATCCCAGCACGCCCGGCACCACCACCAGCACGATCCACCAGTCGCGCACCAGCAGGCCCACGCTCAGCACCGCCTGGGTGAACCACGGCAAGGCGACATCCAGGCTCTCGTACATCTGCGCAAATTGCGGCACCACGTAGCCGAGCAGGAACAACAGCGCGCAGCCCACCACCGCCAGCAGGATCGCCGGATAGATCAGCGCATTGATGACCTTGCCCTTGAGCGCACGGCTGCGTTCCAGGTAGTCGGCCAGCCGTTGCAAGGTGTCCTGCATGCTGCCGCCAGCCTCGCCGGCGCGCACCATGTTGATGTACAGCTTGGAAAACAGCCCGTGCTGGCGCTCCAGTGCCGAGGACAGCGGCGCACCACCGCGCACGGTGTCGCGCACATCGCCGATCACGCGCCGGCTTTTGTCGTCGTCGGGCAGGTCCATCAGGATCGACAGGGCGCGATCCAGCGGCTGCCCGGCGCCGATCAGGGTGGACAGCTGCTGGGTGAACTGCACCAGCGCCGCGTTGTCGAACGGCTTCTTGCGCAGCAGCATGCGCAACGACGGCGAGTCGTTTTCGCCGGTGGCTAGACGGGTTTCCACCGGCAGATGGCCTTGTTCCTGCAGCCGCAGCGCCACCTCGGCATCGCTGGCCGCTTCCATCTGGCCATCGAGCATTTCGCCGTGGGCGTCGAGCGCCTTGTAGCGGTAGAGGGGCATCAGGCTGAGAGGCCGGGATTGGGGAATCGGGAATCGGGAATCGGGAAAAGCACATCGCTGCGTATTGGCGACATCGCGCACGCCTCGCTGTCCACGCACAGCAGAGCCAGCGGATGGCTGTGCTGGCGATTCGTTGGTCCAGTGCCTGCTAGGCGTGTTTCTGCCGCCTTACCGATCACGCATCCTCCGTGACGCGCAGGACTTCTTCGATGGTGGTCTCGCCACGCAGGGCCTTGGACAGGCCGTCTTCGTACATGGTGCGCATGCCGGCCTGGCGCGCCAGTTGTTCGATTTCGCCCATGCCGGCGCGGCGCATCACCGCGCGCCGCAGTTCGTCGTTCATCACCAGGAATTCGACGATGGTGGTGCGTCCCAGATACCCGGTCGGCGCCGCCGCCGAGGGGCGCGGACGATACAGGAAGATCTCGCCATCGGGCTGCAGGCGGCGCAGATTGAAGCGTTCGATCTCCTCCGGCGAAGCGGCATAGCGTTCGGCGTTGGCCAGATCGAGCTTGCGCACCAGGCGCTGCGCCAGGATGCCGTTGATGGTGGAGGTGAGCAGGTAATCCTCCACTCCCATGTCCAGCAGGCGGGTGATGCCACCAGCGGCATTATTGGTGTGCAGCGTGGACAGCACCAGGTGACCGGTGAGCGCGGACTGGATCGCGATGCGCGCGGTTTCCAGATCGCGCATTTCGCCGATCATGATGATGTCCGGGTCCTGGCGCACGATGCTGCGCAATGCGTTGGCAAAATCCAGTCCGATCTGCGGCTTGGCCTGGATCTGGTTGATGCCTTCGATCTGGTACTCCACCGGGTCTTCGACGGTGATGATCTTGACGTCGGCGGTGTTGAGCTGGCTCAACGCGGTGTACAGCGTGGTGGTCTTGCCCGAGCCGGTGGGGCCGGTGACCAGCATGATGCCGTGCGGTTGCTCCAGCACCTTGCGGAACTGCGGCAGGAATTCTTCGGTGAAGCCGAGCTTGTAGAAGTCGAACACCACCGTTTCGCGATCGAGCAGACGCATCACCACACTTTCGCCATGCGCGGTGGGCACGGTACTCACGCGCAGGTCCAGTTCCTTGCCCTGCACGCGCAACATGATGCGTCCATCCTGCGGCAGGCGGCGCTCGGCGATGTTGAGCTTGGCCATGATCTTGATGCGGCTGATCACCGCGGCAGTGAGCTTGGCGGGCGGGCTTTCGCCTTCCACCAACACGCCGTCCACGCGGTAGCGCACCTTGAGCCGGCTTTCGAACGGTTCGATATGGATGTCGGAGGCGCGCAGTTCCACCGCGTGCTGGATCACCAGATTCACCAGCCGGATCACCGGCGCTTCGGAAGCCAAATCGCGCAAGGCTTCGATGTCGTCGCTGCTGTTGGCATCGCCATCGGCGGTCTCGACGATGGTGCCCATCGCGCTGCGGCCCTGGCCGTACCAGCGCTCGATCAGATCGTCGATTTCCGAGCGCAGGCCAACCTGCAGGAACAACGCACAGCCGGTAGCAAGACGGACCGCATCGATGGCGTAGTCGTCATACGGGTCGGCGATCCACAACTCCAGCCGGCCATCGCGTTCGCCCACCGGGCATAGATGGAATTGTTTGAGAAAGCGCAGCGACAGACCCTGCACGTCGGGCAGCATTTCCGGCGGCGTGTCGCCGAGTTGGCGCGCGTCCACCAACGGCAGGCCGAGCACTTCGGCGCAGGTCTCTGCATGATCGCGTTCGGACACTAGGCCCAGACGGCCGAGCAGGGACAGCAGGCCCATGCCCGATTCGGCCTGCAGCTGGCGCGCGCGCAGCAGATCGGTGTCCTTCAGACGGCGGCGTTCAAGCAGCGCTTCGACGATGCGCATCTCCGCGCTTCGATGCTCAATTGGATCGACGGCAACCGCGTTCACACTCGTCTCCACTGGTCCGGCGCCGACTGTAGCAGTTTGCCGCGACGATCAACCGCACGCATCTGAATCGCCCTGAAAAACGATGCCCCCGGTGATTAGCCGGGGGCATCGGTCACACTATTGCCCGCGCTTACTGTCGCGCGACGAGCGTCACCTTCGCATAGTCCATCGCACCCACCAGCTTGATGTAGTAAGTGCCAGCCTTGGGTGCGGTGAAACGCACGGTCTCGCTGTTGCCCGGACGCGTCGACTTGGCGTCGAAGCTGGTGGCGCTGGGCTCGGCCTCATGGCTGACGTAGACCGACACATCGCCGGTGCCACCGTAGGTCATGAAGCTCAGCACCGCGCCGGCCTTGGCTTCGAAGCTGTACAGCGTGGAGCTGGCATAGGTGCCGCTCAAGCCGGTCAGCGGCACCTTGTTGGTCAGCGCAATGGCGGTCGGGGCGCAGGTCTCGGTGTCCGGATCGCACGGCTCTTCGAGCACCGCTTCCAGCGCGGCCTTGGCATCGACGATGCCGCTGCCGATCGGGGTGCTGGCCGGCGGGGTCACCGGGAAGCGGCGGCTGGTCTGCTTGAGCAGGGCCTCGACCGCGGCCGGGGTCAGCGGGCCTTCGCCCAGACCGATGGCCGCGCTCTGCACCAGGGCCACGACGCCCGCCACGTGCGGGGACGCCATCGAGGTGCCACCCAAACCCATATAGGTATAGCTCCCCGAGGTCGGCGTGGTCGCACCGGTGTAGCCGGCCTGCCAGATGTACCCACCCGGGTTGCCGTCCACGCTGCCGCCGCCGCCGGGACCGGACAGGTCCACCTTGCTGCCGTAGTTGGAGTAATAGGTGATCCCGCCGGTGATGCGGGTGGCACCCACGGTGATGGTGTTGTTGCAGCTGGCCGGCGAATGGTTGGCCGCATCTTCGCCGCTGTTGCCGGCCGCCACCACCACGGTGGTGCCGCGCGACACCGCGCCATTGATGGCCAGCTGGGTGGCCGAATCGCAGGGCTCGCCGCCACCCAGGCTCATGTTGATGACCTCGGCCGGGTTGGTGTTGGCGGGCACGCCTTCGACCGTACCGCCGGACGCCCACACGATGGCGTCGGCGATGTCGGAGGTGTAGCCGCCGCAACGGCCGAGCACGCGTACCGGCAGGATGGTCGACTTGGGCGCCACGCCGGCCATGCCGACGCCGTTATTGGTCGCCTCGGCCACGGTGCCGGAGACGTGGGTGCCGTGCCAGGAGCTTTCCTGCGCCACAGACCCGTCGTAGCAGACATTGTCGGCTTCTTCCCAATCGCCGTAATCCAGCGCGCCAGGCACGCGCGCATCGGTCGGGCGACGCGAGACTTCGGCATCACTGATGAAGTCATACCCCTGCAGCAGATTGCCGGCAAAATCGGGATGGCCCGGCAGGATGCCGGTATCCAGCACCGCCACCACCACGCCGGCGCCCTGCGACAGGTCCCACGCGGCCGGCGCGTTGATGCCGCCGTTCGGGTTGCTCAGGTGCCACTGATACTGCGCGTACAGCGGGTCGTTGGGAACCAGCTGCGGGCTCACATCGGTGGCTGCAACGCTCTTCTTGATCTCGACCGGACGCAACATGCGGTCGATCTGCACGTCGGCCACGGACGGATCGTTCTTGAGCTCGACCACCACCTTGTCCACCTGGGCGGCGGTGAGCGTGCTGGACAGCTTGATCAGGTCCGAGCCGATGCCGAGCTTGCGCACATACGTCGCCTTGGCGGCGGCAGCGCTGCTGCGTGCGCCGGTGCTGGCACCAACGCGGCCGACCGCGGCCTGCACCGCACCCAGCTTGCTGCTGCGATCGGTCGCAGCGGCGGTATTTTCCTTGTAGCGCACGATCAGGCGGCTACTGAAAGCGGCGCCGGCCGGAGCTGCCTGGGTCGGTTCCTTGACCAGCAGTTTCGGTGCGGCAGCCAGGGTGCCGGACGCACCAAGGGCCATCATCAGGATGGCGCCGGTCAGCGGGGTGAGGCGGAAAGTCTTGTCGATCACGGTGAAGTCCTCTTCGTGTTTTTCGTGAATCAGGCTTGGAGCAGCGTCGAAAACGCCGTGCAGCCGCTACGCGGCCTGCGGTGCTTTCTCGATTGCCCCTGGTACGGCCATTCCTCCATGCGAATCCGTTGGCTGGCCTAGCCACGGTCCTTGCCCGCCCCCTCAGGCCCTGCCTTGCCGCGACGGCGCACATCGGCACCGTCGCGTTTGATGCAATCGCTTACCAGCCGAAACCGGCACCCACGCCGATCGAGCTGTCATCGCCGCTCAGCGCACCGCCCACGGTCAACGTGGCGCGCGGGCTGATCGCACGCTGGTAGCCCACCGACAACGCCGATTCGCCGTTCTGGAAACCGACACCGGCACCGATGCGATTCGGCGAGGCGATACCCGCCACGCTGGCGGACATGTTCAACATCGCCGAGCTCATCGCGCCCTGACGATCCAGGCGACGGTTCTGCCGACGCAGACGGTCTTCGATATCGCCCTGATAGCTTTCGAAGCTGTCGGCCATCGCGCTGTAGCGGCTGTCGGTGTAGCTGTTGGCCGCGGCAACGCCGCTATCCAACTGGCCCTTGTTGACCGCATCGGTGGCACGCGTACCGGCCGCCACATTGGCCACCTGCCGCTCGCCGCCCACGCTGCCCACCGACACCGTGTTGGCACGATCGGCAACCGAGCCCTGGCCCAGTGCAACGGCACCCTGTGCCGTGGCACGTGCGCCCTGACCAATGGCGGTGCCCGAGGCCGCGGTGACCTGCGCGCCCTCGCCCATGGCGACCGCATTGGTGGCCACTGCCGCAATCTGCGTGTTGGCGCCAACAGCGGTGCTGCCATCGGCATTGACGCGTGCATTGCTGCCGATCGCGGTGTCGTTGGGGCCGTGCGCGTAGGCGCTGCCGCCGATGGCCGTCCCGGTCACGTGATTGGCCACTGCAGCGGTACCCACCGCCGTGGACGTCGCCGCCGGGGTGATGCTGCCAACCGCTGCCGTGGTCGGCGTGCCCTGCACGCTGGCGGTTGCACCGCTCACGTTGCTGGCTGCAGCCGTTGCAGCGACCGCCGGCACCGTGGCCGAGCTGAGCGACACCGTGCGTACCGCAGTGCCGGAAGCCGCGATGCCGCCGCGTGCATCCAGTGCGGTGACCTTGGTATCCAGCGCGGTCAATGCAGCGCCCACGTTGTTGTAGCTGGCGCCCTGGATCACATAGGTCGGCGCCACGAACACGCCCTGCGCACCGATCGCCGCGCCGCCGCCGAGGAAGCTGGCGGCATTGCTCAGCGACTGGTACAGCTGGCCGCCGTTGATCGCATCGGTACTGGCATCGGCAATCGCGCCGGCGCCCACATTGACGATACGACGCGTGGCCGGACCGCCGCGACCATTGCCGCTACCCACCGACACGGTGTTGGCGTCGTAGGTGCGCGAGCCAGAGCCCAAAGCCACCGAATCGGCACCGCTGGCACCGGCATTGGCGCCCAGTGCCACGGCATTGCTGCCGCTTTCGCGTACGAAGGAGTTGTAACCAAGAGCAACGCCGTTTTCACCGATGGAATTGGTCTGACGGCCCATCGCGGTGCTGTTCACGCCGCTGGCGCTGCTGTCCACGCCCATCGCGCTGGCACCGGTGGCCGAGGCACGGCTACCGGAAGCCACCGCCACGCTGCGTGCGCCGCTGGCCGTTGCACCCGAACCCGCTGCCGTTGCGCGATCGCCGGTGGCCGATGCCACACCGTCGCCGGTGGTCCTGACCATGCCGCTGGTGGTCTGTACGTCGGCCGCCAAGGCATCGAGCTGCCCCTTGTTGACCGCATCGCTAGCGGTCTGACCATCGCTGACATTGACGATGCGACGCGTCGCCGGACCGCCGCGACCGTTGCCGCTACCCACCGATACCGTGTTGGCGTCGTAGGTGCGCGAGCCAGAGCCCAAAGCCACCGAATCGGCGCCGCTGGCACCGGCATTGGCACCCAGCGCCACCGCATTGCTGCCGCTTTCGCGCACGAAGGAGTTGTAACCCAGCGCCACGCCGTTTTCGCCGATGGAATTGGTCTGACGACCCATCGCGGTGCTGTTCACGCCACTGGCGCTGCTGTCCACGCCCATCGCACTGGCACCGGTGGCCGAGGCGCTGCTGCCGGAGGCAATGGCGACGCTGCGTGCGCCGGTGGCGACAGCGCCGGAGCCGGCAGCAGTGCTGCGCTCGCCGGTTGCGCTGGCCACTGCATCGCCGGTGGTCTTGAACTTGCTGCTGGTGTTCTGCACATCGGCCGACACCGCATCCAGCTGGCCCTTGTTGACCGCATCGGTCGCCGCCAGACCATCGCTGACATTGACGATGCGACGCGTGGCCGGACCGCCGCGACCATTGCCGCTACCAATCGACACCGTGTCCGCGTCATAGGTGCGCGAACCGGCACCCAGGGCCACCGAGTTGGCGCCGGTGGCACCGGCATTGGCACCAAGCGCCACGCCATTGACCGCGCTCTGGCGCACGAACGAGTTGTAGCCCACCGCAGTGGCGTTTTCGCCGATCACATTCACCTGGCGGCCGACGCCGGTGCTGTTGATGCCGGTGGCCGACGCATCCACGCCGACCACGCTGGCACCGATCGCATCGGCGCGGCTGCCGCTGCCCACGGCCAGCGTGTTGTCGGCCAGCGCGGCTGCGCTCTGGCCCAGCGCACTGGCGTTGAGGCCATCGGCGAAGGAATTCCAGCCGATGGCAGTGGTGTAGTCCGCCGTGGCCCACGCACCTGCGCCGAAGGCGGCCGCGCCCGTACCCGACGCACGCGCCGGAATGAAGCCGAAGAACGTGCTGCCGCCCACCGCAACGCTTTCATCGCCGGTGGCTTCGCTGAACTCACCCACGGCCACCGCGCTGGCGCCGGACGCCTGCGCTGCGGCACCAACGGCGGTGCTGTAGTCGCTGGATGCCACTGCGCCGTAGCCCAATGCCGAAGACAACCGGCCGGTGGCCTCGCTATACCCACCGAACGCGGCGCTGCCGACATCCGAGGCCGTGCTGCGGAAGCCCATCGCCGTGGCCTGGTTGTCCGAGGCAACTGCCTCGTTACCCACCGCCGTGGTGTAGGTCGAGATGGCCTGTGCACCAGCGCCGTTGGCGGTGGCACCCACATCGCTGGCCTGCGCATCGCTGCCGAACGCGCTGCTGTTCTCGCCCAGGGCCTGCGCATTGCTGCCCACCGCTGCACCGCCGATACCGCTGGCCAGTGCATTCAGGCCGACCGCCGTGGCCGCATCGGCAACGGCTTGCGCGCCGGCACCCAGGGCGGTGGTGCCGGTGCCGGTGGCATTGGCGCCCTCGCCTGCTGCCAGCGCGTTGTCGCCTTCGACATACGCACCGGCATCGCTGTCATCGCTGCCGCTGGCCTGGAAGAACTTGCTGGTGGCCGCGCCGGCCTCGGCAACGGCGTTGAGCTGATCCAGGTTCACCGCGTCGGTGCCCTGCGTACCGGCGGCGACGTTGGTGATCTGACGCTCGTTGCCGGCACTGCCCACCGACACCGCAAAGTCGCGATCGGCGACCGAATCGGCGCCCAATGCCACGCTGCTTTCGCCGGTGGACTCGGCAAAGTTACCCAATGCGGTGCTGTTGAGGCCCGGTGCCCACGCGGCACCACCCACGGCGGTGGAGAAATCGCCGGAAGCTTCGGTCGGCAACAAGCCGAGCAAGGCGCCGCCAACCGACACGCTGTTGTAGCCGCTGGCCACACTGCCCTGGCCTGCGGCGATGCTGTAGGCGCCTGTGGCAGTGGCATCACCGCCCACGGCCACCGTGTTCGAACCGCTGGCGGTGCTGAAATTCCCCAGCGCGGTGCTATTGAAGCCACTCGCAGTGGAATACCCACCCAAGGCGGTGGAGTAGTTGGACGTGGCTTCTGCACCGAAGCCGAAGGCCGCGGCGCTGGTGCCATTGGCGACACTCTCCGCGCCCACGGCAGTGGCCGATTCGCCGCTGGCGCTGGCGAAATACCCCATCGCGGTGGATTCGCTGCCCTGCGCCTCGCTCAACGCGCCGACCGCCAGCGACCCATCGCCATAGGCGCCGGCCGCTGCACCGAGCGCGGTGCTCTGCGCACCGGCCGCTTCGCTCTCGCCACCCACGGCCACGGCATAGTCGCCACTGGCCTGGCTGAAGGCGCCATTGGAGACGCTGCCGAAGCCGCTGGCCGCCGCGTTGTAGCCGGCGGCATTGGCGTATTGCGCGGTGGCGCTGGCACCGCTGCCGATCGCCACGGCACCGATGGCCGTGGCCTGGCTGCTGGCACCGAAGGCGCTGCTGTAATCGCCATCTGCGGTGGCATCGGAGCCGGCAGCGGTGGCATCTTCGCCCTGCGCCAACGCGGTGCCTTCACCGGTACCGGCATACAGCCGTGCGGTGGTTTCGGCGGCTCCGGCCACAGCATTGAGCTGATCCAGATTTACCGCATCGGTGCCTTCGGTACCGGCAGCGACATTGGTGATCTGGCGCTGGCCATCCACGCTACCCACCGACACCGTGTTGGCGCGGTCGGCAACCGAGTTGGCACCCAACGCCACGCTGTTGTCGGCCGACACGCTCGTCGATGCGCCTACCGCAACCGAACCGTTGCCCAGCACGATGGCGGTGTCGCCGATTGCGACCGAGGCATCGCCACCTGCGGCCGAGGTGATGCCGACAGCCACGCTGCCCGTGCCATACGCGGTGCTTTCCGCGCCGATCGAGGTGCTGGTGTCGCCGAACGCCACGCTGGCAAAACCCAGTGCGGTGGATTCGAGCCCGTTGCCGATGCTTTCGAAACCGACCGCCGTGGCACCGCGACCGAAGGCCACGCTGGTGCTGCCAAGTGCCGTGCCGTAGAACCCCGACGCGGTGCTGTCTGCGCCCAGCGCCGTGGCGTAACGGTCGCTGGCAATGCTGTTGAAACCCACTGCCGTGGCGTTGTTGACGTTCGCAACTGCACCGCTGCCCACGGCTGTGGTGTTGATGTCCGATGCAAGGCTGCTGGAACCCAGCGCAGTGCTGTAATCGGCCAGCGCCGACGCATTGGACCCTGCCGCGACGCTGTCCACGCCCTCGGCAAGTGCAGCGCCCTCACCGGTGGCCACGAACGTGCGTGCGGTGGTGGAGGCGACATCGGAGACGGCAGTGAGCTGATCGAGATTGACCGCATCGGTGCCTTCGGTACCGGCAGCGACGTTGGTGATCTGACGTTCTGCGCCAGCCGCGCCGACCGACACGGTGTCCGCGCGCGTGGCCACCGAATTGGCGCCCAGCGCCACCGAGTTGGCGCCGCGTGCGGTGCTGTAGTAACCCAGCGCGGTGCTCAGTTCGCCGCTGGCCCAGGACTCCGGACCGACTGCGGTTGCACCTTCGCCAGGTGCGTAGGCGAAGTAGCCCACCGCGGTGGCTTCGGTTCCCGACGCCTCGCTCAGCGTGCCGACGGCAGTGGTGTAGGTGCCCGAGGCGATCGCACCGGCGCCCAGCGCAGTGGACGCCTCGCCACTGGCCTGGGTCTGCACGAAAAAGCCCAGGCCCGGGATCAGGTCCACCGGGCCGCCCACGGCCGTGCTGCTGGTGCCACTGGCGCTGGTCTGGGTACCGACGGCAGTAGCGTAATCGCCCCCGGCGTTGGCCACCGCACCGAATGCCGAGGCCTGGGCACCGGCGGCATACGCGCCGACGCCGAACGAGGACGCCGCAAAGCCGTCTGCATTGGCGCTGGCGCCGACCGCGGTGCCGCCGACCCCGGCGCTGGTTGCGCCGGTGGTGACCGGCACGCCGCCGTTGGTGATCAGCGGCTCGCCGTCTTCGTTCACTGCCGCGCCGCCAACGGCCACGCTGGCCGGGCCGTTGGCCTGTGCGTTGTGGCCGAATGCCGCGCTGTTCTGCCCGGAGGCGAGCGCATTGGCGCCCACCGCCGTGGCGTTGTTGGCCACTGCATTGGCGCCGGTGCCCAGCGCCGTTGTCGCCGTACCCACCGCGTTGGCGGCATCGCCGGCAGCCAGTGCGCTGTCGCCCTCGACGTAGGCGCCCACGCTGTCTTCGCCCGGGGTTGCCTTGAAGAACGTGGCGGTGTCTTCGGCCACATCGGCCACATCGCGCAGCTGCGCCACGTTGACCGCATCGGTGGCGTTGATGCCGGCGCCGACGTTGGTGATGCGGCGCGTTGCAGGGCCACCGCGGCCATTGCCGCTGCCCACCGACACCACGTCGTCTTCGTGCGTGCGCGAGCCTGCGCCCAGCGCGACCGAATTGGCACCGGTGACGCCGGCATTGGCGCCCAGCGCCACGCCGTTTTCGCCCGCCTGACGCACGAAACTGTTGTAGCCGATCGCCACGGCGTTTTCGCCGATGGCATTGGTCTGGCGTCCGATCGCGCTGCTGTTCACACCGCTGGCGCTGCTGTCGGCGCCGGTAGCCACTGCACCGGTAGCGCTGGCATGGCTGCCGGTACCGATGGCGGTGGCCTTGGCGGCAGGCGCGGACGCACCGCGGCCGACTTCGACCGATTGCGCGCTGGCGGGAAGAGGGGCGACGAAGCCGGCGCTACCCAGCGCCAGGGCGATCGCGGCGGCCAGTGCCAGGCTCTGCCGGCGGTCGATGAGCGAGGCCTGCGCTACTGCTCCAGGGCTGTCGCCGCTGGCCAATTCCGAGGCCACGGTCCACACACCCAACGATTTGTTCCAGACCTTGCGATAAATCCGATTCATCGACGCACGACTCCTGAGTTGTTGGGACTGGTTGTTGGCGAGCGCCCACCCTCGGAAGGCCTTTCGGCCACGCGATTCCCCGTGGTTGGGCGCGCTATGGGCCTTGCGGCGATGGACGGCTTGCGCCTGCACCCTGGATAGTCAAAAAGTGAACGCTACCCAACCATAGAACTGCGCAGAGTGTTAACAGTCGCCAAATCGGGCGTCAAGTTTTTGACAGAAAGCGAAGATAAGTGTGCTTTTTGTCACACTTCTGCTTGCTTTTATTATTTTTTTGATAATTCTTTGGAAAACAGAGACCTAGATCATGTCCTTAGAGACATTTCCAGACTGAATGGCCGCGACTGTCAGGGACAAAAAAAGCCCGCCGGCATGACGCCAGCAGGCCTGGTTGCGCAAAACCGCAGGTCAACGAGCGGTCAGGCTCCGACCTCGTCTCGCCTGCGCGATTCCCCGATCCGTGGGGTGCGACATGCGCCAAAGAACCGGCGTTGCGCCGATCTCCGCGCGCGGTGGCGGATCATTGACGCGCCATCACGCTCACCCCGCTGAAGCGCGGCCCCAGCCGTTTGACGATGCAGGGGGCCGGCACGCGGGGCGGTGAAGCGCACCGTCTGGCTGGTGCCTACGCGGGTGGACGCACGATCGTTGTCGGTGGCGCTGGGCTCGCGCCCCGGGCCCACATCCAGCGACGACTGGCCGCCTCCGCCAAAGCTGATGAAGCTCGGCACCGCACCGGCCGCGGCGTCGAAACTGAAGATCAGCGCGTCGCCGGCGACATTGGACACCCCGCGTTCGGGCACGTTGCTGCGCAAGGCCACGGTGTCCAGGCGGCAGCTGAGATCGCTGGCGGCGCAGCGGCGTAACGCCCGCGTCGCCGCTGCGCCGGCATCGACGATGCCGCTACCGGCCGGCCGGCGCGGTGGCCGGCACGGGCAGCGATGGCGCCAACGCGATCGAGCTGCGCCAGGTTCACCGCATCACCCAGATGCCCCCTGCCGCAACGTCCTGCTAGCCCCCCGGGCGGTGCCGATCAGTCGCACGCAAGCCATGCAAACCACGCAAGCTTCGGTCGCAGTTGTTTCCACCCAGCTGTTCACAGCTGCGCCCTTTCTTCGGCGGCAGCGCTGCAACGATGCGTGAGCGAGGATTCCGGCGCCCCGTGCGATGCAACGTCCTCGCAGGCAGGACCTGATCGTCGGCACTGCAGGCGAACGCCCTGCAGCCCGTCATGCATCCCCGACTAATCTGCAGCGGTGGCCAGGGCCGCACGGCGGGTGTTGCGTGGATGAGCCCAGCCAAGCGTTTGGAAAAGCGTGCAACGCAAGGCACACGGTACCGAACGCTCACTCGCGCCGGAGACGGCGGCCGCGCGTTGAGGCCTGTGTAAAACCCGCTGCATGCGACACCTCGCGGCATGCCCCCAGCCTTCCAGCGCACGCCGTGTCCTGGCATGCCATGACGCGCTTCGCACTCACCGCAACGTGCATGCCATGCACCAAACGCAAACGGCCGTGTGCATCGCTGCACACGGCCGCCAGCAAGACCCCCGCATGGCGCACTCAGCGCATGCGGCCCCTACGCATCCAGCTCAACCGCACCAGACGCGCGCGTTGCGGAACATCCGCAGCCAGGGCGACTCCTCACCCCATTCCGCCGGATGCCAACTCAGGTTCACCGTGCGCGGGGTGCGCTCGGGATGCGGCATCAGGATGGTGGCGCGGCCATCGGTACTGGTCAGGCCGGTGATGCCGTCCGGCGAGCCGTTCGGGTTGAGCGGGTAGCGCGACGCCGCCACGCCATCGCCATCGATGAAGCGCAAGGCCACCCGTGCAGCCGCCTGGTCCACGGCGGTCTCGAACTCCGCACGGCCTTCGCCATGCGCCACCGCCACCGGGATCCGCGAACCGGCCATGCCGCGCAGGAAGATCGACGGCGACTCCACCACTTCCAGCAGCGCGGTACGCGCCTCGAACTGTTCGCTGCGGTTGCGCAGGAAGCGCGGCCAGTGCTCGGCACCGGGAATGATGTCCTTGAGCTGACTGAGCATCTGGCAGCCGTTGCACACACCCAGCGCGAACGTATCGCTACGTGCGAAGAACGCGGCGAATGCATCGCGTAATGCCGCACGCTCCAGGATCGAGGTGGCCCAGCCGCGGCCGGCGCCCAGCACATCGCCGTAGCTGAAACCGCCACAGGCGGCGAAGCCGGAAAATTGCGCCAGATCCACGCGCCCTTCGATCAGGTCGCTCATGTGCACGTCGAATGCGCTGAAGCCTGCGCGTTCGAAGTTGTAGGCCATCTCGATCTGCCCGTTGACGCCCTGCTCGCGCAGGATCGCCACCTTGGGCCGCGCGCCGGTCGCCACGAACGGCGCTGCCACATCCTCGGACGGATCGAACACCAACTTGGGACGCAGGCCGGGCGCCTGGAAATCGCGCGCCAGCGCGCGCTCTTCGTCGGCACTGTCCGGGTTGTCGCGCAGCTTCTGCATGGCGTGGGTCACCGACCACCAGGCATCGAACAATTCTTCCCAACGCCATTCCGCCAGCACGCGTCCCTGCCCGCTCACCCGCACGCGCGGCGCGCCGGTGGGACGCGCGATGCGCTGCGCGCATTCGGTCAGTGCATGCCGCTCGACCAGATCGGCAAACGCGGCGCGATCTTCGCTGGCGATCTGCACCACCGCACCGAGTTCTTCGTTGAACAGGCTGCGGAACGCATCGTCGCCCCACGCATCCAGCGTAATATCCAGGCCCTGGCGCGAGGCAAACGCCATCTCGCACAGCGCCGCAAACGCACCGCCATCGCTGCGGTCGTGATACGCCAGCAGCAGCCCGCCTTCGCGTGCATCGCGGATCAGCTCGAAGAAGCTGCGCAGCCGCTGCGCATCATCCAGATCCGGCACGTCACCGCCGAACGCCGGCAACGCCGAAGCGTCGGCGTACACCTGCGCCAGCACCGAGCCACCCAGACGCTGCTTGCCGCCACCAAGCCCGATCAACCACAGCTCGCTTTCTTCATCGTTGCGCAGCAACGGCGTCAGCTGGGTGCGGACATCGCTCACCGGCGCAAAGGCACTGATGATCAGCGAGACTGGAGAAACGCTTTTCAGCATTTCTCCGGGAATGGGGAATGAGGAATGCGGAATGGTGGAAGCGGAGGGCTGCGGCGTTTCGCCATTCCCAATCCCCGATTCCCCATTCCCGGCAACCCACTGCGCCTGCATCGACAGCGAATCCTTGCCCACCGGGATGCTCAGCTCCAGCGCCGGGCACAGTTCCATGCCGACTGCGCGCACCGCGTCGTACAGCAGTGCATCTTCGCCGGCATGACCGGCGGCGGCCATCCAGTTGGCCGAGAGCTTGATGCTGGCCAGGGTCTGCACCGGTGCCGCGCACAGGTTGGTGATCGCCTCGCCGACGGCCATGCGCGCCGAGGCGGCAGCATTCAACAGCGCCAGCGGGGCGCGCTCGCCGATCGACATCGCCTCGCCTTCGAAGGTCTCGAACCCGGCCAGGGTGATGGCGCAATCGGCCAGCGGCAGCTGCCACGGACCGATCATCTGTTCGCGTGCAGTCAACCCGCCCACGCTGCGGTCGCCGATGGTGACCAGAAAGCTCTTGGACGCCACGGTGGGATGCGCCAGCACGCGCAACCCGGCCTCGTGCAGATCCAGCCCCGCAGTCTGCAACACCGGCCACTGCGGTGCCGGCGGATGTACCGCATCGCGATGCATCTTCGGCGCCTTGCCGAACAGGACATCCATCGGCAAATCGATCGGGAGCCGGGAATCGGGAGTGGGGAATGGGGAATGGGGAGGAGCGGCTTCGGCAACCGCCAGCGCGCCGTTACCATTCCCGATTCCCGATTCCCGATTCCCGGCGTCGAAGACGCCGTAACCAACCACCAGCCGCTCTTCGGCCGTAGCCACGCCGACAGCGGCGAACGGGCAGCGCTCGCGGGCGCAGATGGCGGCGAATTCGTCCAGGCGTGCCTGCGGCACACCGAGCACGTAGCGCTCCTGCGATTCGTTGCACCACAGTTCCAGCGGCGACAGCGAGGGGTCGTCGCTGAGCACGCGACCCAGGTCGATGATGCCGCCCACCCCTGAATCGTGCAGCAGCTCGGGGATGGCGTTGGACAGGCCGCCCGCGCCCACGTCGTGGAACCAGCGGATCGGGTTGTCGGTACCCAGCGCCACGCAGCGGTCGATGACCTCCTGGCAGCGGCGCTCCATCTCCGGGTTTTCGCGCTGCACGCTGGCAAAATCCAGCGCCTCGGCACTGTCGCCGGCGGCCACCGAGCTGGCCGCACCGCCCCCCAGGCCGATCAGCATCGCCGGGCCGCCCAGCACGATCACCGCATCGCCCGGCTGCAGGCGCAGCTTCTCCACTTGGTTGCGATCGATCGCGCCCAGGCCGCCGGCCAGCATGATCGGCTTGTCGTAGGCACGGGTCAGGCCCGGACCTTCGGCCAGCTCGAAGCTGCGGAAATACCCCAGCAGGTTCGGCCGGCCGAATTCGTTGTTGAACGCGGCACCGCCCAGCGGACCGTCCAGCATGATGTCCAGCGCCGGGGCCATGCGCGGGTTCAGCGCGCGCGGCGCTTCCCACGGCTGCGGCAGGGTGGGAATGCGCAGGTGCGAGACCGAAAACCCGGTCAGGCCGGCCTTGGGCTTGCCGCCGCGACCGGTGGCGCCTTCGTCGCGGATCTCGCCGCCGGCGCCGGTGGCCGCGCCGGGAAACGGCGCGATCGCGGTCGGGTGGTTATGCGTTTCCACCTTGATCGCAAATGCCGACGGCAGCACCGCTTCGCTGCGGTACTCGCCGCTGGCCGGGTCCGGGCGGTAACGCGCGGCCGGCACGCCTTCCACCACCGCCGCGTTGTCGCTGTAGGCCGACAAGGTGTGCTGCGGGGTCTGCTGGTGGGTGTGCTTGATCATCCGGAACAGCGAGCGTTCCTGCGGCTTGCCGTCGATGGTCCAGCTGGCGTTGAAGATCTTGTGCCGACAGTGCTCGGAGTTGGCCTGCGCGAACATCATCAGCTCGACATCGGCCGGGTCGCGGCCCAGGGCGGCGAAGCGTTCGCGCAGGTAGTCGATCTCGTCCTGCGCCAGCGCCAGTCCCAGGTCGCGGTTGGCCTGTTCCAGCGCATCCAGCGGCACGCGCTGCAGCTGGCCCGGGTCGGGCACGTTGAACAGGGCTTCGGCCGCGGCGGTCGAGCCCAGCAGCGACTGCGTCATTGGGTCATGCAGCAGCTTGGCCACCGCGGCCTGCACGGCAGGGTCCTCCGGCCAGCCAGCCAGATCGATGCGGGTGCCACGCTCTACGCGCTGGATCAGCTGCCCGGCCCCGCGCACCAGTTCGGTGGCCTTGCTCGACCACGGCGACAACGTGCCCAGGCGCGGCACGACATAGCGCGAAGAAGCGTCCTCTGCGCGCGGCGCCGGGTCTGCAGCGGCCTGCAGGATCCGCTGCAAGGTGGCCTGATCGGGCGATTGCCCGGCCTCGGCGCGAATGAAGTAGACGTGCCAGGCGCCGGTGATGCGCAGCGCGGGAACGAGGGTTTGCAGGCGGGTTTCGAGCCGAGCGCGGCGGAACGGCGAAAGGGCGGAAGCGCCCTCGAGGACCATCATGTCCGGGGAACCGTGTCAGAAACGGGGCTGCAGATTGTAACGGAGCCGATGGGTCGGCGTCGGTCGAGCATGCGGCGGAAGGCAATCGGCCAGCGAATCAGGCCGACAGCCACCAACCCACGTTTCATTCGGCGCGGCCATCGTGACAGGTACACGGACGAGCGCAGCGACCTGGCGATTGGCTGCCTGGCTAACGCGTTGGCGACTGGCCATCTGGCTCACGCGCCGGTTGGCTGCGCCCTGCCCTGCTCCAGCTGTGTCTTCATCCGCACCGCCATCGTGGCCCTGCGACTGGCGCAGGCGCGACATCTGGCGGTGGCGACATCTGCGCGCCGGACGCAGCCGATCCACACCACCGCGTGCCCGAATCGGCGGCCGGACGCCACCCGACCGCTCGATCCAGCCAGCCACGCCACCCCGGAACGCAAAAGGCCGGAATGCAGACGCATCCCGGCCCTCTGACGAGCGTCCAGCCCGCGAGGGCCAGCGCCGACGCGGCGTCACACGCCCGCGTCGACGTGGATCAGCGGCTGCCGCCCGCCGTGGTGACGGCGCGCTTTTCCAGCGCCTCACGCAGCTGCGCCGGCGGCAGGTAGCCGCCGAGCTGGGTGCCGTCGGGCGCAAAGATCGCCGGGGTACCGTTGACGCCCAGGCGCTGACCCAGCGTGTACTCCATTGACACCGGGTTCTTGCAGTCCTTGGACGCCACCGGCTGGCCGGTCTTGGCCGCCGTCAGCGCCTGCTTGCGGTCGGCGGCGCACCATACCGCGATCATTTCCTTGTGGTCCTGGCTGCCCAAGCCCATGCGCGGAAACGCCAGATATTCGACCGCGATCCCCTGCTTGTTGAGCTCGCCGATCTCGCTATGCAGCTTGCGGCAGTAGCCGCATTCCACATCGGTGAAGACGGTCACGGTGTACTTCGGGTTGGCCGGCGCGAACACGATGCGATCGGCCTTGGGCACCGTCTCCAGCTGCTTGCGACGGTAGGCCAGCAGGCCCGGGCTGGCCGCGAACTGCTTGTTCTGGATGTCGAACGGCTGCGCCTGGATCAGGTAGCGGCCGTCGTCGCTGACGTACAGCACCTGCCCGCCAACCACCACCTCGCGGAACCCGGGGAACGGCGCGGCGCCGATGTAATCCGGCTTGAAGTCAGGATCCAATGCCTTGAGGGCAGCGCCGACGCGCTGATCCACATTGCCGGTCGCGGCGGGAGCGGCAGCGGCGGCTGGCTTGGCGCCGGCGTTGCTTGCCGCAGGCTGCGACGATTGTGCGCAGGCGGTAAGGCTGAGCGCGCCCAGCAGCGCGGCAATAGCAAGACGATACATTCACGCATCCAGTGGAATCGGGGTGACTGGATTCTCGCACAGGGCGGATGAAGCCTGGCAGCGGCCGCGACAGTTTGTTCGCTCCCCGAGGGACAGGTTCATGACACTTGAAGGGCACGCAGTCATGGGCCGAGATGGCGCCGCAGCACGAGCCTCCTCAAGCACTATCAGAACGTTGCGCCCCAGTACCGCATAGACCTGGCGTGGGAACGCCGATAGCCAGAGTGGCTTGCAGATGGCGACGTCCACCAATCAGATGCCCGCACGCTCAAGGCCGGGACGCCTCCGCTCAATCAACGCTGCGCGCCATACCACGTCGCCGACAGGCGGCTACGCGTGACTCACCCGGACATGATCTTGCACGACAAGAATTCCCTCGCCCGCCCCATTAGCCGCGCGGATGATGCCGGGCGTGCAGCGTCTGCAGGTGCTGACGCGCCACCAGCGTGTAGATCTGAGTGGTCGAAAGCGAACTGTGGCCCAGCAGCATCTGCAGCGCGCGCAGGTCGGCGCCGTGATTGAGCAGGTGGGTGGCGAAGCTGTGCCGAAGGCCATGCGGGCTGACCGTGGCCGGGTCGATGCCGGCCAGCGCCGCGTAGCGTTTGACCAGCGCCCAGAACTGCTGGCGGCTGGGCGGCTGGCGCACCGCGTCGATGAACAATGGCACCTGCCCATCCGCCGCAGGCACCGCCTTGTTGCCGGCAAGCAGCGGGCGCGCCTCGCGCAGATAGCGCTCCAGCCAGTGCTGGGACTCCTCGCCCAGTGGCACCAGACGTTCCTTGCTGCCCTTGCCGGTGACGCGCAGGACGCCCTGCCGCAGGTTGACCCCCACCGCAGGCAAATTGACCAGCTCACTCACGCGCAGGCCGGCCGCATACATCAATTCAAGCATGGCGCGGTCGCGCAGCCCCAGCGGCGTCTGCACATCAGGTGCCGCCAGCAAGGCATCGATCTGGGTTTCGGTCAGCGCCTTGGGCAGCGAGCGTGGCAGGCGCGGAGGGTCCAGCAAGGCGGTGGGATCGTCGCTGCGCACGCCATCGCGCAGCAACAGCCCATAGAAGGCGCGCAAGGTGGACAACAGCCGGGCATTGCTGCGCGGGCAATAGCGCGCCTCGGTGCGCCAGCGCAGGTAGTCGAACAAGGCCGGACGCTGCATCCCCAACAGGCCGCCGCCCGCACCATCGCGCCAGCGCGCCAGCCCCTCCAGATCGCGCCGGTAGCTCTCCAGCGTCTGTCGCGCCACGCCGTTTTCGGCCCAGAAACGGTCCAGGAAACGCTCGATGGCCACCGCATCGGCCGCCTGCAAGGGCGGCAGTTGCCGGGCAAGTTGGCGACGTTCGGTGGGGCTGCTGGCAGACATCGCCACAGGATAGAACGTGACCGGCGGCATGCGCGAGGCGAAGCGTGCCCCCGGCAATGCACCGACAGGCTGGCTCGCCACCGCTCAGGCACACCACAGCAACACCTGCCGCGCACTACCGCAACGCGGCGTTGCCATCGCCTGGGTGCCGGCTATGCTCCTGGCATGACGTCGATTCCTGCTCCCCGCGCTGCACGCTCACCTGCCCTGCTGGGCTGGCGGATCCTCGCCCTGTGTTACGACTTCTGGCCAGCGCTGGCGCTCTGGATGCTGGTGTCCACCTGCTTCACGCTGGGATTTACCCTGGCCGGACACCCCGCACGCCAGAACATCGCTCCCTTCAGCGCCTGGCAGTGGCTGCTGTGGCTGTGCTGCTGGGTGGTGGCCGGCATCTACGCCACGGTCAGTTGGCGGCGCGGTGGGCAGACCCTGGGCATGCGCCCGTGGCGACTGCACCTGCAGGAGCCACGCCCCACCTGGCGACAGGCCTGGACGCGTTATGCGGTGGGCACGCTGTCGCTGGCCCTGGCCGGCGCCGGATTCTGGTGGGCATGGGTGGACCGCGAGCGGCTGACCTGGCATGACCGTGCAAGCGGGACACGGCTGCAGCGCCCACTCAAGTCAGGTCGCTGACCCGTAAGATCACCAGACGTTCAAGCGATCTGCAAGCAGACCGCAAATGACACGCGCATCGCATGCATGGTGGCGTTCTCAAACGGGCGCGCCGCTTGCTGGCTTGGCCAGCGTCATCTAGCGAGAGAACGGGGACGGGCGCTCGATCCATGCCTGCACCAGGCTTCCCAACAGATACAACACCACCAAAAAGGGTGGCACCAAGACCAGGTAACTCGTCAACCAGGACAGCCCGCGTAGCCAGGAATCTGCGCCAATCGCGTCCAGCAGCGCAAGCTGCGGGGTAAGGGGCATTTGCAGCATCACAAACCGCCCCTTGTCGTCGCTGCCTGCCTCCTGAGCGATCCACAGGCAGAGCGCTGTAGGTATCAGGTACAGCACACACAGCACGATCCCAAACGCACTGAGGCGCCGCTTGCGCATCAACTACTGCGCCGCCGGAACAACCACGCCGAGACGCCCAGCATCACCATCGGCGGCAGTGCGTAGGCGATGCGGTAATCGAGCTTGAGCGCGCCGGCCATGCGGCCGAAGAACAGCTGCAACAGCCAGAACCCCAGCGCGAACAGGATGCCCAGGAACAAGCGCTTGCCCAGGCCGCCGCTGCGCAGCGAACCGAACGAGAACGGAATGGCCGCCATGCACAGCGCCAGCACATTGAGCGGATAGAACCAGCGGCTCCAGTACTGGTCTTCGTAGTCGCGCGCATCCAGCCCGTTGCGTCGGCGGTACTCGATGCTCTGCTCAAGCTCGTGTGCAGAGAGATTGCGTGGCTTGGCCAACCCCGCCGCCAGCGCTGCCGGGCTCAATTGAGACTGCCATGGCAACTCGGGGAAGGTTTCGCGCTGCACCGAGCGTTCCTGGAAGGTGTCGCGGCGTACCTGTCGCAGTGTCCAGCGACCATCCCGGTGTTCGGCCACCGATGCGTAGGTCAGTTGCTGCATGCGGCCGTTGGCATCCAGGTGGTACAGGCGCACGTCGTGCAGATCCAACGCGGTACCACCGCCATCGAGCAGCTTTTCCTCGCCGCTGAGCGCATTGAGGAAGGTGTCGCCTTCGCGCGCCCACAGGCCGGAATAGCGCGACGATGCCATATCGTTGTTGTAGCGCGCGCTGGCCTTGAGCGTATCGGCCTGGTTCTGCGCCCACGGCCCCACGGTCTCGCCACTGATCACCATGCTGCCGGTCAGCAAGGCCATCGCAGCGACCACCGAGGCGGACATGCGCTTGCGCGAGACGCCCAGCGCGCGCAAGGCGGTCAGCTCGGAGGTGGCCGCCAGCTGACCCAGACCCATCAACGCACCGATGACCGCGGCGGTGGGGAACAAGGTGTAGGCCCGGCGCGGCACCGTGTAGGCCACATAGGCCACGGCGTGACCGAAGCTATAGCTGCCCTGGCCGATATTCTTGGCCTCGCTGGCAAACGCATTGACCAGATCCAGGCCCAACAGCACCGCCCAGGTCAGCAGCACGGTGAACAGCACCACGCGACCGACATACCAATCATGGACCCGCGGGGTCAGCCTCATGCGCGCGTCCTCGGCCGGCGCACGCGGCCATCGCGCGCATACGCCCAGACCGCCACCGCCAGCAGCGGCAGCGTCAGCCACCACAAGCCCAGCGCAGCCGGGGTCTTGCCGTTGGCAATCCACTGGGTGCCGACAATCATCAAATTGGTGCCCACCATGTAGGCCAGGAAGGCGAGCATGATCCGGCCATAACGCTGTTGCCGAGGCGCGCTGCGCGACAGCGGCAGGGTCAGCAGGGCGAAGGCCAGCGCCAGCAGCGGCGGCGCCAACCGCTCGTGCAGCTGCGCACGCGCCGCCGGGCGCTCATCGGACAGCAGCTGCGTGGTCCACATCACTTCCGGGTCGTTGGCGTCGTGGGTGCGGGTGCGGTCGGGCAAGGCCACGTCGTTGCTGGCGAACTTCATCAAACGGTAGTCCAGGGCGTCGCCGGCGGCCGGGCCCTCGATGCGGTAGCCGTCCTCCAGGCGCAGGTAACGGTCGGTCTTGCCTTCGAAGAACATCGCGCCGCGTTCGGCAGTGACCACGTCCAGGCGGTCGTCCTTCTGCCGTTGCATGAAGACCTTGCCCAGGTTCTTGCCATCGGCCGAGATGGTGGTCAGGTAGACCACGCCGCCGCCGGACAGCGGGGTGAACTTGCCCGACTCCAGCCCGGCCATCAGCACGCTGCGGTTGGCGTCTTCCAGCATGGTCTCGGCAGTGCGGCTGGCCCACGGGCCCAGCCACAGCGAGCACAGCCCGATGATCACCACCACCGGCACCACCAGCATCAGCATCGGCCGCAACATGCGCCTGGGGCCGACGCCAATGGCGGTGATCACCGCCATTTCTGAATCGCGGTACAGCCTGGCCAGGGCCAATAACAGGCCCAGCATCAGCGCCAGCGGCAGGATGATCGGCAGGTAGGCGACGAATTGCAGGCCTACCTGCGACAGCAGCAAGCGAGCGGGGATGCGGCCGTCGGCGATATTGCCGAGGATATCCACCAGCACGCCGCCGACGCTGACGACCAGCAGCACGATCAAGGTGGCCAGGAAGCTCTGGGTGAAATCGCTAAGCAGATATCGATCGAGCTTCGGCATAGGGTGGGCTTGTCTTAAACTCTCGGATTCGTTCGCGGCGCCGCCAGCCTAGTCAGGTTGGCGTAAACAGCCCGCGATTGTACGGATTTGCCTACGGAATCTGATCAATGGCCCTGCAATTCACCCTGAACCAAGACGCGCCAGCAAGCGCTGCCGTCGACTGCATCGTGGTTGGCGTGTTCGCCGACAAGACCCTTTCGCCCGCTGCCCAGGCGCTGGACAGCGCCAGCCAGGGCCGTTTGACGGCCTTGGTGGCACGCGGCGATGTGGTTGCCAAGACCGGCTCCACCACCCTGCTGCACGACCTGCCCGGGGTCACCGCCCCGCGCGTGCTGGTGGTGGGGCTGGGCGATGGCGGCAAGTTCGGCGTGGCGCCCTACCTCAAGGCGATCGGCGATGCGACCCGCGCGCTCAAGACCGGCGCGGTGGGCACTGCCCTGCTGACCTTGACCGAGCTTTCCATCAAGGCCCGCGACGCCGCCTGGAACATCCGCCAGGCCGTGGTGGTCAGCGACCATGCCGCCTACCGTTACACCGCCACGCTGGGCAAGAAGAAGGTCGACGAGACCGGCCTGACCACGCTGGCGATCGCCGGCGACGACGCCCGTGCACTGGCAGTGGGCATCGCCACCGCCGAAGGTGTGGAGTTCGCCCGCGAGCTGGGCAACCTGCCGCCGAACTACTGCACCCCGGCCTACCTGGCCGACACCGCCGCAGCCTTCGCCGGCAAGTTCCCCGGTGCCGAGGCCGAGATCCTGGACGAGACGCAGATGGACGCGCTGGGCATGGGCTCGCTGCTGTCGGTGGCGCGTGGCTCGGCCAACCGCCCGCGCCTGATCGTGCTGAAGTGGAACGGCGGCGGCGACGCGCGCCCCTACGTGCTGGTCGGCAAGGGCATCACCTTCGACACCGGCGGCGTCAACCTCAAGACGCAGGGCGGCATCGAGGAAATGAAGTACGACATGTGCGGTGGCGCCAACGTCATCGGTACCTTCGTGGCCACGGTCAAGGCCGAGCTGCCGATCAACCTGGTGGTGGTGGTGCCGGCGGTCGAGAATGCCATCGACGGCAATGCCTACCGCCCCTCGGACGTGATCACCAGCATGTCCGGCAAGACCATCGAGGTCGGCAATACCGACGCCGAAGGCCGCCTGATCCTGTGCGATGCGCTGACCTACGCCGAGCGTTTCAACCCCGAAGCGCTGGTGGACGTGGCCACGCTGACCGGCGCCTGCATGGTGGCCCTGGGCCACCAGACCGCCGGCCTGATGAGCAAGCACGACGACCTGGCCAACGAACTGCTGGCCGCCGGCGAGCACGTGTTCGACCGCGCCTGGCGCCTGCCGCTGTGGGACGAGTACCAGGGCCTGCTGGATTCCACCTTTGCCGACGTCTACAACATCGGCGGCCGCTGGGGCGGCGCGATCACCGCCGGCTGCTTCCTGTCGCGCTTCACCGAAAACCAGCGCTGGGCGCACCTGGACATCGCCGGCGTGGCCAGCGATGAAGGCAAGCGCGGCATGGCCACCGGTCGCCCGGTCGGCCTGCTGACCCAGTGGCTGCTCGACCGCGCCGCCTGATGTCGCCTCGCGCTGCATTGGCCCTGATCGCCGGCTTCGTGCTGGCGGACGGGGCCACCAGCGCATTACCCGGATGGACCGGCCCTGCCAGCGACCTGGTCCGGTTTGCGGTATTGCTGGTCCTGATCTTCGTGTGGCTGGCGGCCGACAGCCGCCGGCAAGGCTTCCGCCGCCCGATGTGGATCAACATCGGGATGGTGCTGGCCTGGCTGGTGTTCATCCCCATCTACCTGTATCGCGCGCGGCCTGCCGGCCGACGCCTGCGCGCCATCGGCGGGTTCGTGCTGGCGATCCTGGCGTCCGGCCTGCTGTTCATGCTCGGCACCCTCATTGCCGACGTCGTTTTCCCCATTGCTTCGTGACCTGACCATGCCCCGTGCCGACTTCTACCTGATCGCCAAGCCGCGCTTCCTCAACGAACCGCTGCGGCTGGTCTGCGAGCTGGCGCGCAAGGCCAACGACGCCAACCTGTCCACGCTGATCCTGGCGCGCGATGCGGAACAGGCCGAGGCGCTGGACGACCTGCTGTGGGCGTTCGACGACGAGGCCTATGTGCCGCACCAGATCGCCGGCACCGACGACGAGGACGAACTGGCGCCGGTGCTGATCGCCGCTCCTGAGTTCTCCGCCCCCTCGCGCCCGCTGGTGATCAACCTGCGCGACGATCCCTACCTGGGCGCCTGCGACCGCGTCCTGGAAGTGGTGCCCGCCGACCCCGCCGCCCGCGAACCGCTGCGCGAACGCTGGAAACAGTACAAGGCCCTGGGCCTGGAACTGACCAAGTACGACATGTGAATCGGGAATCGAGAATGGGGAATGGGGAGTCGAAACCTGGCTCCCTCCCATTGGACCGTCACCGATCAGCTCTCCACGCTCTACCCATTCCCTATTCCCGACTCCCCATTCCCCGCCTTATGACCACCCTCGCCTCCAGCTACGACCCCGCTTCCTTCGAATCGCGCCTGTATGCGCAATGGGAGGCGGCCGGTTACTTCGCGCCGTCCGGCAAGGGCGAGCCCTACACCGTGCTGCTGCCGCCGCCCAATGTCACCGGCACGCTGCACATGGGGCATGCGTTCCAGCAGACGTTGATGGACGCGCTGGTGCGCTACCACCGCATGCGTGGCTTCGACACACTGTGGCAGGTGGGCACCGACCATGCCGGCATCGCCACCGAGATGGTGGTCTCGCGCAATCTGGCGCTGGAAGGCAAGGGCGAAACGCGCGACACGCTCGGCCGCGAAGGCTTCATCGCCAAGGTGTGGGAGTGGAAGGCGCAGTCCGGCGACACCATCGAGCGCCAGATGCGCCGGCTGGGCACCTCCAGCGACTGGTCGCGCAGCACCTTCACCATGGACCCGCAACCGTCGGCGGCGGTCAACGAAGCCTTCGTGCGCTGGTACGAGCAGGGCCTGATCTATCGCGGCCAGCGCCTGGTCAACTGGGACCCGGTGCTGAAGACCGCCATCTCCGACCTGGAAGTGGAAAACGTCGAAGAAGACGGATTTTTGTGGTCGATCCGTTACACCTTGGCTGATGGTGTGACCTACGAACACGTCGAGCACGATGCCGACGGCGTCGAGACGCTGCGCGAGATCCGCGATTATCTGGTGGTGGCCACCACGCGCCCGGAGACCCTGCTCGGCGACACCGCCGTGATGGTGCACCCGGACGATGCACGCTACGCCACGCTGCACAGCGCACGCATCGTGCTGCCGCTGACCGGCCGCCAGGTGCCGGTGATTACCGACGATTACGTGGACCGCGCGTTCGGCACCGGCGTGGTCAAGGTCACGCCTGCGCATGACTTCAACGATTACCAGGTGGGTGTGCGGCACTCGCTGCCGATGATCAACCTGTTCACCGTCACCGCAACCCTCAACGACGAAGCACCGGAGCGCTATCGCGGACTGGATCGCTACGACGCACGCAAGCTGGTGCTGGCCGAACTGGAAGACCTCGGCCTGTTGGTGGAAACCAAGCCGCACAAACTGCAGGTCCCGCGCGGCGACCGCACCGGCCAGGTGATCGAGCCGTATCTCACCGACCAGTGGTTCGTGAAGATGGACGCGCTGGCCAAGCGCGGCCTGGAGCTGGTCGAAAGCGGCCAGATCAAATTCGTGCCGCCGAACTGGATCAACACCTATCGCCACTGGATGGAGAACATCCAGGATTGGTGCATCAGCCGTCAGCTGTGGTGGGGCCATCGCATTCCGGCGTGGTTCGACGAGGCAGGCACGTGCTATGTCGGCCATGACGAAGCCGAAGTGCGCGCCAAACATGGCCTGGGTGCCGAGGTCGCGTTGCACCAGGACAGCGACGTGCTGGAAACCTGGTTCTCCTCGCAGCTGTGGCCATTCTCCACGCTGGGCTGGCCGGATGCGCACGCGATGGCCGAGCGCGGCTTCGAGCGCTACCTGCCATCGTCGGTGCTGGTCACCGGCTTCGACATCATCTTCTTCTGGGTGGCGCGCATGATCATGGCCACCGACAGCTTCACCGGCCAGGTGCCGTTCCGCGATGTCTACATCACCGGTCTGATCCGCGATGCGCAGGGCCAGAAGATGTCCAAGTCCAAGGGCAATGTGCTCGACCCGCTGGACATCATCGACGGCATCAGCATCGAGGACCTGATCGCCAAGCGCACCACCGGGCTGATGAAGCCCAAGGATGCGCCCAAGATCGAAAAGGCCACCCGCAAGGAATTCCCGGACGGCATCATCGCCCACGGTGCCGACGCGCTGCGCTTCACCATCGCCGCACTCGCCACGCATGGCCGCGATATCAAGTTCGACCTGGGACGTGCCGAGGGCTATAAGAATTTCTGCAACAAACTGTGGAATGCCACGCGCTTCGTGCTGATGAACACTGAAGGCGCGCGCTTTGCCGGCGTGCCGCAACCGCGCACCGAAACGGAAAAGTGGATTCTGGCGCGCCTGGACCAGGTCACTGCGGACACCCACGCGCATTACGCCAACTACCGCTTCGACCTGCTCACGCAGGCGTTGTACGAGTTCGCCTGGAACGCGTTTTGCGACTGGTTCGTCGAGCTGTCCAAGCCGGCGCTCAGCGATGCCATGCAGGGCAGCGATGCGGCCGCCAGCACCCGCCACACCCTGCTTTACGTGCTCGAAGCCCTGCTGCGCCTGCTGCACCCGCTGATCCCGTTCGTCACCGAGGAACTGTGGCAGCAGGTCGCTCCGCGCCTGGGCATCACCGACGCCACCATCTCGCTGCAGGCCTTCCCGCAGGCCAACGACCTCGATACCGGCGGCTACGCCGGTGCAGAAGCCGATGTCGAATGGCTGAAGTCGATGGTGTCGGCACTACGCCGCGTGCGCAGCGAATTGAACGTGCCGCCATCCAGGCAGGTGCGTCTATTGCTGCAGGCCGGCAACACCGACGACCGCACGCGCGTGGCGCGCTTCGCATCGCAACTGTCCTTCCTGCTCAAGCTCGAAGCGATCGACTGGCTGGATGCCGGCCAGGAGACGCCGCCCTCGGCCACCGCCATCGTCGGCGAACTGACGTTGCTGGTGCCCCTGGAGGGCCTGGTCGACATGGATGCCGAACGCACCCGCCTGGACAAGGAAATCAAGCGCGTGGAAAGCGAGATCGGCAAGTGCAACGGCAAGCTGGGCAACGCCACCTTCGTGCAGAACGCGCCGGCCGCGGTGGTTGAGCAGGAGCGTGCACGCCTGAACGACTGGACGGTGCAGCTGACCGGCCTGCGCGAGCAACGCGCCAAACTCTGAGGCAGTGCATCACGCCGTTGCGCGATAGCGCATGCGCCGGCGCGCAGTCCCCTCGGGACCTGCGCGTCGGAGCAGCCGTCGGACCGGACAGCCCATCGTCCGGCCGACACAGGTCACGCACAGCTCCAACCAGCGCACACCAGCTCTCTCGAGCGATGTTTGCAGGCTGCCGCCGCCAGCGCTCGTTCGGCCCGGTGCCATGCACGGTCCAGCACGGATGCATCTGCGGCATGTTTCGCGTCATGCAGCGGGCAGGATTCTGCGGCCAAGCTGCAGCGCGTCCATTCCGCGACCAATCCTCCTTATCGCGCAGCAGCGCCCAACGCGGCAGACTGCCTTGAACAGCGCGCTGGCGATGTTGCGACTGCTCATTACGGCTAAAGCACTTCTTTCGGGGGGCTTCGGCTCGCGCGTCGCATCGGGCATCATGTGCACATGAAGATCTATCTCGTTGGCGGCGCCGTCCGCGATACCTTGCTCGGCCAGCCGGCCGGTGACCGCGATTGGGTGGTGGTCGGTGCCGATCAGGCGCAGATGCAAGCGCAGGGTTTCAAGCCGGTGGGCAAGGACTTCCCGGTGTTCCTGCACCCGCGTAGCGGCGAGGAATATGCACTGGCGCGCACCGAGCGCAAATCGGGCCGGGGCTATCGCGGCTTCGTGGTGGATGCCGATCCCTCGGTGACGCTGGAAGAAGATCTGCTGCGGCGTGATTTCACCATCAATGCCATTGCCCGCGACGAAGACAGCGGCGCGCTGGTGGACCCGTATGGCGGTGCGCGCGATCTGCAGGCGCGCATCCTGCGTCATGTGGGGCCGGCGTTCATCGAAGATCCCGTGCGCGTCCTGCGTGCGGCACGCTTCATGGCGCGGTTCGCCCCACTTGGCTTTACGCTGGCGCCGGAGACCGCAGCGCTGATGCGCGAAATGGCGGCCAGTGGCGAGCTGGACAGCCTGGTGCCCGAACGTGTCTGGCAGGAACTGCGCCGGGCGTTGAGCTGCGCACGGCCGTCGGCATTCTTGCGCACCCTGCACGACACCGATGCATTGCGCGTCATCCTGCCGGAAATCGATGCGCTGTACGGCGTGCCGCAGCGCGCCGACTTCCACCCGGAAGTGGATACCGGCGTTCACCAGGAGATGGTCAGCGACATGGCCGCACGTCTGGCGCCCAGCGATGCGTTGATCGGCTTTGCCGCGCTCACCCATGACCTGGGCAAGGCGCTGACGCCACCGGAGCAATGGCCTCGCCACCTGATGCATGAGCAGCGCGGTGTCGACCCGCTGCTGGCGCTGTGCGAACGGCTCAAGGTGCCGCAGGACTATCGCCAGTTGGCCGTCGCCGCCTGCCGCGAACATCTCAACGTGCATCGCCTGCCCGAACTGCGCAACAGCACCGTGCACGACTTGCTGGTGCGTTGCGATGGTTTTCGCCGGCCCGAGCGCATCGCGCAGCTGGCGCTGGTGTGCGAGGCCGACAAGCGTGGCCGCCTCGGCAGCGAAGAAACGGCCTACCCGCAAGGCGAACAGCTCAAGCGTCTGCATGCAGCAGCACTGGCGATCAATGCGCGCGACCTGGCCGCGACCGGCCTGCAAGGACCGCAGATCGGGCAGGCCTTGGCGAAGGCGCGGATTGCCGCAATCGCGGCGATGCGCAACCACGATCAGTAAGACCGCCTCCCGCGCACGAACATCAGTCGCTCAACCGATGTGCACCATACGGGCTGCACAGGACGGTGTCGTTCTTGGTGCAGGCCAAACCCGCCACAGCCAGGCGATAGCGTGTCACTGGCTCCGGGGGCGGCAGCAAGGAGTGATGCATTGGCTTGCGCAGCAGCTCTCGCATGCGCTGCAGGAGCGAGGCCTCTTTTGAATGCCCTTAAAAGATACGTGTCGCAAGTCCATAGCCTGCGATGTGCATCTGGCGCTCCACCATTCAAGGTCTGGCAGGCCTCTACTCGATTGAACACCATGACCTGATGGCATGGCAGTACTGAGAGCCAAACCATCATGCTCTGACCGTCCCAGGCAGCCCCTGCGTTTGCGAGGCCTCCATCGACACGCCGCCCTGCCAATCGAAACCGAAGCGGCCGCATTTCGCAGCCGCCCGGCACTATTTACAGCTTGAAATTCAGGCTCAGCATGAAAGACCGGCCGTTCTTGTAGAGGTAGTACGGCTGGTTCTTGTTGCCGATGTAGCTGAAGTAGGTTTCGTCCAGCAGGTTGGTGGCTTCCAGCGCCACGCGCAGCCGCTCGGTGGCCTGGTAGCCGAACGAGGCATCGACCTGGGTGAAGGCATCGGTCATCTGCTGGCCATTGAGCCGACCGATCTGGGTGAAGTACTCCGAGCGCCAGCCCAGATTCACCCGCGCACTCCACTTGCCCTGCTCGTAGTACGGGCTGATGTTGTAGGCGTTGCGCGAGTTGTACGGCAGGCTGTAGTCGCCGTCGGTACTGGAGTCGGAATAGGTGTAGTTGGCCACCACGCCAAACCCGTTACCGAAGTTGTGCTGCAGGTTGAGCGCCACGCCCTGCACCTTGGCATCGCCGGCATTGGTGGGCACTGAGGTCTGATAGGTGCTCGACCCACCGGTGGCATTGTTGAAGAACACCCGGTCCTGCACGGTGGTGAGGATGTAGTTGGAGATATCGCGCGAGAAGAACTCGGCGCTGAGCAGGCTGCTGTCGGCGAAATACCATTCCAGCGACGCGCCCAGGTTGGTGGACTCGTAGGGGCTCAGGCCGGGGTTTCCGGTGGAGGCGGTCAAGGTGGTGTCGTCGGTGGCCACGTACGGGGTCATGTTGGTGTAGCGCGGCCGCGCGATGACCTTGGAGGCGGCAAAACGCAGCATCAGGTCATCGCGCAGGTCATAGGCGATGTTGAAGGCCGGCAACCATTTGCCGTAGCTGCTGAGAAAGTTGACCGGCGTGTAGCTGCCGCCCGGCGCATAGCTGAAGCCATCGGTGGAATCGCGGGTATGCACGTAGCGCACGCCGATGTTGCCGCGATAGCGCTCGCCGGAGAAGTTGCCCTGCAGGAACCAGGCGCGGTTCTGCTCCTCGATGCTGTAATTGCCTGCGTAGCTGATCGGCAAGCCGGCATCGCCCTCCAGGCCACCGATGTAGCGACTGATCGCACCGCGACCAATGGTGGACCAGCGTTGCATGTCGGCGCTGGTGGACAGGCCATCCAGGTAGCCGGATGGCGTGGTGCCTGGCGAAAAATCCGCCAGCGTACTGCCATCGTTGGGCGCCCAGGTACGGCTATAGGACGACTGCCCGGTGGCGTGGTTGGTGAGCTTGATGCCAGTGAGGATCTGCGTGAACGGCCCCCATTCCACCGCATGGTCGAAATCCAGCTGCAGGTAACGCTCCTTGTCGTACTGCGGGCTGTGGCTGGCCGAGGCGTTGTTGAGCTGCATCGCCGCCGTATTGGTCGGCTCGGTGCTGTAGTCCATCGCGGTGCGGCGCCCGTCGATGGTGTAGCTGTAGCCGGCCAGGTTGCGGAACTGGATGCCGTAGATGCGCTCGGCACCGCCTTGCGAGCTGGTGTAACCGACCTGGCTGGAGGCATTCCAGCCGTCGCCATGCCAGTCGGCGCGCAGATGGATGCTGCCGGTACTGACATCGCTGTTGCGCAGGTAGCCATCCAGGAACGTGGTGGACTGATCGCCAAACGTGCCGGAGGTGGCCACGCCGTTTTCGAACCCCAGCGCCCGTGCATCGCCGGGGTTGGATCCCCAGTAGCCGTAGCGGCTCTGGTTGTAGTTGTCGAAATTCTCGGTGACGTACAGACCGGTCAGGTTGAGCTCGAAGTCGGCATCGGGCTTCCACTGCAGCGCAGCGCTGATGCCATCGCGTTTACGCGTCTGCTGGAACAACGCGGTGTTGATCGAGGTGGGGAACACGCCAGTATTGTTGCCGACCACCGCAGGCGGAAACGCGGCGCCAGCGACATCGTCGTAACCGAAGATCTCCACGCCCTCGCGGCGCAGCACGCGCTGGGAGTGCATCACCGAGGTCAGTACGCCGAAGGTCTCGTCCTGGTTCTTCCAGCTGTAGAGCGCGGAGGCGTTCGGCTTGCCCTCCTCGGAGCGATCGTTGTACCCGTAGCTCACTGTCCCGGTGAGCGTATTGCGATCGAGCTCCAGCGGCTTGCGCGTGTGCACGATCACGGTGCCGCCGATGGAGCCTTCGTCGATCCGCGCCTCGGGGGTCTTGTAGACCTCCATCAGGCCCACCACTTCCGGTGCCAGCGTGCTGTAGTTGAACGAACGGCTGTCCGGGTCGTTGGGGTCGCCACCCCAACTGGTGGAGGCGATGGTCTGACCGTTGAGCAGGACGCGATTGAGCGCCGGATCGGTACCGAGGATGCTCACTTTTTCGCCTTCGCCGAACTGGCGATCCACGGTGATGCCGGACAGGCGCGACAACGATTCGGCCACGTTGGTATCGGGGAACTTGCCGATATCCTCGGCGCTGATCGCATCCACGATCGCGTCAGCATTGCGCTTGACGTTGAGCGCCTTGCCCAGGCTGGCCTGGTAACCCACCACCTTGATCTCGTCCAGCGTGGACACCGAAGGATTGGCTGGCGGCTGTTGTTGTGCAGCAACCGGTGCGGGCTGCGATGGTGCGGGCGCCGATACGGGCTGCTGTTGCGCAGACGCAGGGAGCGCCAGCGCACCACCCAGTGCGGCGCCCCCGATCAACAGTGCGCGGACCGCAACGCCCAATGGCGCGTGTTGCGGCGATGGCCTGCGCACTGCAGTACGCGCTCGCGCGCCTGCGCCCTGCATCGGACCGTCGATCCTGGCCATTGGCGTGCGCTTAGCGGGACCAGTGGGCAGCGCCGAAGCGCTACGATCGTGCGCGGGGATTGACCGCGCGGCAGTGGTGCAGAGTGAATCGACAGACAACGACAACAGACGGGGAAACAGCATTGCATTGACCTCGTGGCGGAGACGTCAGGCCGCAACCGATGGGTTGCACTGGAGCGCGGCGCGCGCGGTGCTGCACTCCGTCCCCTGCGCCGGAATGCAAGCAATGACCCACACGCGCGTTTCGCGTGCAGATCGGACTACCAGACCGCAGCATGGGCGGCTGGCAATGAAGTGATCGAATGGAACAGGCTCCTGTTCGCTGACAACGTTATCAGCGAAGGTGCCTTCCGATCATGGCACTGTCAACCAATGGTCAGAAATGCCTGGATTTATGCGAGATACGCTGTAGTCGCCGTCGATAATTGAATAACAGCGTGACCTTTATCGCAGTCCGGGCGGCTGCACACACAGACCACTGCGCCAGGCAGCGTGACGCGGGAAGGCTGCGCAGTGAAATGATGCGATGCAAGACGCGATGGCTGCCTGGCGTGGTACGCGCGGGTCGCAAGGCCATTCAGTGGTTCGGCTCGCCAGGTCTGAGGCCTTGCGAGCCGGATGATCGCCATGGTGCCGATACCACCCTGTGTCATGCGGTCATGACAAGCGATTGGCATCGATTCGTTCGCGCAAGTTTCCACGGAAGCGTCGCCTCTCCGTAGGCGCCATGCACACAGCACACTGACGCGTTTGCGAGCACATGTTGATGCGTATCCGCCTCAATCCGCTTGCACGCACCGCTGCGTCCGCAGCCACTGCGCCGCCGCAGCGACGGCATCGCCCCGCGGGTCCAGCACCACGTCCGGTTGCAATGCGCCATCCAGACGCTGTGCATTGCGGTCCTGCGTCGCAGTGCTGGCAATTGCAAGAACGCCACCACCGGGCAGATCGACCGAGCGATTGCCGGTGGTCTGCCCCGCACTCGGCTGGCCGAAACTGCGCGTTGCCGGGCGGCCACGGAACGCGATGGCAACCATCTCGCCCGCGCTTGCCGTGTGTGGCCCGATCAGTAGGGCTACCGGGCGCTCGATTTGCGACGCGTGCGCGCCGGCAGCAGGCCTCGCATGCCAGGGCGTCTGCCGGCCTGTCGAGTCGACGAAGTACCCGAGCAACTGGTCACCCAGCAACGATTGCAACCCATTGACCATCGGCCACATCGTGCCGCCGGTGCTCTGTCGCAGATCGATGACCCATCCGCAGCGCGCCTGCGATGCCATGCCATCCAGCGCGGCGGCAAGCGCGCGTTGATAGGCCCCCCTGACATCACCGGACGAGGTCATCAAGCCAGTCACCTCGACATAGCCCACATCCGGCGGCAGCAAACGTGCCTGCACTGCGGGTCGCGCGGCGGCGAGTGACTCCATCTGGCGGCGCGCCGCGGGGCGCATCAGGAAGCTGTGGCCGTCATCGAGCTCGGCGATCAGCGCATCGATGGCGGCGTACGCGTCGGCTTCGCGCATGTCTGCGGCCTGCGCGCGCAGCTGTGGCTCGCGGGTGGCCCAGTCGATGCGGGTGCGCTGCAGTGCGTGGTCACGGATGGCCGGGATGGCAACGTCGAGGATCGCGGACGCCGGTGCAGCATCAACGATGGCCTGCGCCATCAGACGCAAGCCGGTCACCTCGACCGCACCGTCTCCTCGCAGCACCACGCCGACTGCCAATCGACTTGCCTGCGGGGGAATCTGCATCGCAATGCGACGCTGCGCCTGGGCATTGCCACCCACCCGATCAGCCTGCGAGGTTTCGAATGCCAAGACCTTGCCCTGCGCATCGACTACGCGCATCCACAGGTTTGCACCCTGCATCGCCTGGGATGCCTGCAAAAGGCCGTCCAGCGCCAGCGACTGACCACGCAGCGCAGCGGCGTCCAGCTGCACGGCTACCGCACCGAAGGCGGCCGTGCGATTGGCACCGGCGGTCAGACGTAACCGGGCGCCCTCGGCCGCCTGCACATCCCCCTGCGCGACCTCCAATCGGTAGTCCGTGCCGCCGGCAACCAGCTGCCAGGAGGCAGAAGCGGCAGCGGTCGCGTGCATGCAGAACAGCAACCACCCCACCCACCACCAGCGCATCCGTGCATTGCTCATCGGTCCTGCCTTGTCCTTGAGTCGATGCCGACTCTAGCAGCCACGGCGTTTTGCGGGTGGATGGCCAAACCACCCACCTCGCAGCCGCCATGATTCGGCCGCTGATCCGCACGCAACGGAAACGGTACCGCAACCCGTCCGGACGGGTGCCGGCCAGGTATTGCCGCTGCTGTAACCACCGCAATGCCTGAACAACCATGTCGGAGAGCTAAGGACGCTTCACCGTAGCACTACGCCCGGATACGCCAGACCTCATTGCCACCTGCAGACATAGCCCAAGGGATGCACCTGCCCGAAAGCAGGCGCAACCATCATGTGCGGCGTCCGTCGCGCTGCCCGGCCACCCAGGTGTCCACTACCTGCACGTCGGCGTCCACCAGCACCAGATCGGCCTGGTAGCCAGGTGCGATGCGGCCCAGGCGCTCGCCCAGGCCGATGCATTGCGCCGGATACGTGGACGCCATGCGTGCGGCTTCGGCCAGATCCACGCCCAACCAGCGCACGCTGTTGCGCACGGCGGTGGCCATGTCCAGCGCCGAGCCGGCGAGAGCGCCGTCGGCATTGCGCACCACTCCATCCACCGCAGTGATGGTTTCGCCGTACAGGTCGAAGCTGGGGCTGTCGCTGCCGACCATCGGCATGGCGTCGGTCACCAGCAGCAGCTTGCCGCGCGGCTTGGCCGCCAACGCCACGCGCAGGCTGGCCGGGTGCACGTGCACGCCATCGACGATGACACCGCACCACACCTGCGGGTCTTCCAGCGCGGCGCCCACGGCGTTGGGCTCGCGCCCTGCCAGCTGCGACATCGCGTTGTAGACATGGGTAAATCCGCTCACGCCGGCAGCGATGCCATCGCGCGCCTGCTCGTAGGTTGCCGCGGTGTGGCCGGCGAATACGATTGCACCGCCAGCCACGAACGCGCGGATGTCCTCCACCGGCACGCGCTCGGGGGCGAGCGTGATCAGGGTGACGCCGTTGTCCAGCGAGGTGTCCACGGCGATTTCATGCGCGTCCGGCAGACGGAACTTGTGCGCGTCGTGGGTGCCTTTGCGCGCGGGGCTCAGGTAGGGCCCCTCCAGATGGATGCCAAGCACGCCGGGCACGCCTTGTGCGATGGCCTGGCGCGTCGCCTCGATCGCTTCGGCCATCACCTGCGCGGTATCGCTGATCAGGGTCGGCAGCATGCCGGTGGTACCGAAGCGGCGATGCGCCGCCGCAATGGTGGCCAGCGCCTGCGGGTCGCGTGCGTTGTTGAACAGCACCCCGCCGCCGCCGTTGACCTGGATGTCGATGAAACCCGGCAGCAAGGTGGCGCCGCCCAGATCCACGCGCATATGCGCTTGCGCCACGCGTGCATCGTCGGCCGGCACGATCGCCTGGATCTGCGCACCGTCCAGCAGCACGGCCAGGCCATCCTGCAGACCGTCGTCGGTCAACACACGTGCATTGCACAGCGCTTGAATCGGGGAAGCATCCATGTTCAAACGGTTTCCGTGACCTTGTTCAAGTGCGGAGGCAGATCGGGATTATGGCCGCGCTGCAGTGCCAGCGCATTGATCGCGCGATAGAAGCTCTGCACGGTCAGCAGCGGCGCGCACGCCGGGTGTGCGGCATCGGCCAGCGGCAGATCGCCATCGGGCGCGGCCAGCCACACCTGCGCGCCACGTGCGCGAAATTCTTCGGCCAGCGCGCGCGTGCCGGCACCGGTTTCGTCGGGCTGGGCAAACACCAGCACCGGAAAGCCCGGGCCAACCAATGCCATCGGCCCGTGTTTGACCTCCGCCGAGCTGTAGGCTTCGGCATGCAGGCCGCAGGTCTCCTTGAATTTCAGCGCTGCCTCTTGCGCCGCGCCCAGGCCCAGGCCGCGGCCGAGCACGAACAGGTTATGCGCGGGCGTCAAACCGGTAGTCAGTGCGGACCAGTCGGCCTGCCAGGCGCTGCGCAGTTGTTGCGGCAACGCGTCCACTGCGGCGAGCAGTGCGGGGTCGTTCTTCCACACCGCACCCAGGTGCAGCACCGCCGCGAGCGAGGCGAGATAGCTCTTGGTGGCGGCAACGCTTTTTTCCGGGCCGGCACCGAGCGCAATCACCACATCGGCCAGCTGCGCCAGCGGCGAATCTTCCACGTTGACCAGCGCCACCACGCGCGCGCCAGCCGCCTTGGCGGCTTCGGCATTGCGCAACAGATCCGGACTCTTGCCCGATTGCGAAATCACGATGTACAGCGCACCACGCAGCTGCAGCGGTGCGGCGTACACCGAGCCCACCGACGGCGATGCGGAAGCGGTGACGATGCCCAACTGCGTCTCGAACAGGTACTTGGCATACGTGGCGGCGTGATCGGAGCTGCCGCGCGCGCAGGTCACCACGAACGGCGGCGGGTTATCGCGCAGCGACTGCGCCAGTGCGGCAATGGTGTCGGCGTTACGCGCGAACTGTGCGGCGACCACGTCGGCGGTCTGCGCCGCCTCGCGGAACATCAGGGTGTCGGTTTCCTGGGGGAGGTTCATCGGAGCTCAGGCGGATTCGGGGGGAAGGGGTTTGCTGGCCGGCGTCTGCGCCGGTGCGGTGGAGCCGCGCACCACCAGTTGCGGCACGAAGCCGCGGTTCTGCAGTTGCGCGGGTTGGTCGTCGTAGGCATCGCTGCGCAGCTGGCTGATCAACAGGCGTGCGGCGTGCCGCGCGATGTCGTCGGTGGCCTGCTTGGCCGTGGTCAGCGCCGGCCACGATTGCCGCGAGAACGGGCTGTCTTCGAAACCGGCGATCGACAACTGGTACGGCACGTTCATGCCGGTGGACTTGGCTGCGGCCAGCACGCCGGCAGCGATTTCGTCGTTGCTGCCGAAGATGGCGGTGGGCGGCTCGCGCAGCGACAACAGCCGACGCGCACCACGGAAGCCATCGTCGAAGGTGTAGTCGCCGGGAATCACCAGGTGCTTGTCCAGGCTGATGCCGTAATCCTTCAACGCGGCCTCGTAACCGGCGTAGCGCTCGCCGCTGGAGCGATGCTGCGGCCCGCCCCACAGGAAGCCGATGCGCTGATGGCCGAGCTGGATCAGATGCTCGGTGATTTCATACGCGGCATCGCGGTCGTCGATATACACGCAGGGGCCATCGCCGGGATCATCGGTGGCGGCGATGATGCGCACGCTCTTGATACCGCGCGCGGCCAGGCCAGCGAGCAGCTCGGGACGCTCGGACATCGGCGCGGTCAACACCACCCCGGCCAGGCGCGAGCGCTGCACCCATTCGGCGAGTTCTTCGGCCAGCAGCGGCGATGTGGAATCGCAGGGGTGAATCTGCAGGCCGAAGCCGGTTTCGCGGCAAGCGGCCAGCACGCCGTTCTGGATGCCGATGATGTGGTACGGATTGGGATTGTCGTAGACCAGGCCGATCACGAACGGCGTGCCGCTGCGCAGGTTGCGCGCGGACGGATCGGGTTCGTAGTCGAGATCGGCGATGGCACGCAGCACGCGCGCGCGCGTGGCCTGCATCACCGAAGGTTCGTTGTTGATCACCCGCGACACGGTCTTCAACGAGACCTTGGCGCGCTCGGCGACGTCTTTGATGGTGGGCCTGCGCATGGGTGTGCCTTGGTCGTCGGAACGCATCATGCCGCTTCGCTCACTTGGCCTGGGCCGGCAGGCCCACGCGGTGACCGCGCAGCGAATAGAACAGGATGTACAGATAGCACGGCACCATCAGCGCAGCGAACACGACCTGGAAGTCGTAATGCTGTTTGAGAATGGCGAACAGCTGCGGAATGATCGCACCGCCGGCAATGCCCATGACCAGCAACGCCGAGCCGATTTCGGTGAAACGGCCGAGCCCGCGGATGGCCAGCGGGAAGATCGCCGGCCACATCATCGCGTTGGCAAAGCCGAGCGCGGCGACGAAGCCCACCGACACGTAGCCATGGGTGAACAATGCGCCCAGCGAGAACAGCACACCCAGCACCGCCGACACGCTCAGATAGCGCGCCTGCGAAATGACGGTCGGGATCAGCACCAAGCCGGCGATGTAGCCCAGCAGCATCGCGCCCAGCGTGTAGGAGGTAAACAGCTTGGTGCTGTCCAGCGGCAGGTTGAACCCATGCCCGTAGGTGCCGATGGCATCGCCCGCCATCACTTCCACGCCCACATAGACGAACAGGCACAGCACGCCCAGCCACAGATGCGGAAACTGGAAGATGCTGTGCTTCTGCAGGCCGGTCTTGGCGCCGAGCGTGGCATTGGCCTCGGAGGCCTTGAGTTCGGGCAACGGCGAGAACAGCACGCCGATGGCCAGCAGCAGCAGGACGCCGGACATCACCAGATACGGTGCGTGGATCTTGGCGGCAAACGCTGTGAGCAAGGTTTCCTTGGTTGCGGCATCTGCACTGGCCACCTGCGCGGACAGGTCGCCGATGCCGTGCAGCACCAGCGAGCCGATCAGGATCGGCGCCAGGATGCCGGCGATCTTGTTGCAGATGCCCATCAAGGCGATGCGGCGCGCGGCGCTTTCGATCGGCCCGAGGATGCTGATGTAGGGGTTGATTGCGGTCTGCAGCAGCGCCAGGCCGCTACCGATCACGAACAGGCCGCCCAGTGCGCCCGGATACCAGCGCTGGGTGGCGAACTGGCCGAAGCCGGCCGCGCCCACGGCCATCACCACCAGGCTCAGTGCCAGGCCCTTCTTCATGCCGGTGTGCTTGAGAATCCACGACGCCGGCAGTGCCAGGAAGAAGTACGACAGGTAGAACACCATCAGCACCAGGAAGGCGTTGACCTCGTTGAGGTCGAACGCCAGCCGCACGAAGGTGATCAGCGGCCCGTTGATCCAGGTGAAAAAGCCGATGATGAAAAACAGCACGCCGACGATGGCGATCGAGACAACGGGATTTGCGGGCCTGGCGGTAGTCATGGATCGGCTGGCTCTGAGGTTGTCGTAGGGAATGCCGTTGGCGTCAGCGGCGCAGTTCGGCGACGAAGTCGTAGAAGTCGTTATGACAATAGGTGTCGGTCAATTCGATCGCGCTGCCGTCGCGGGCGTAGCCCACGCGCACCACGTGCAGGATCGCCTCGCCGGTTTTCATGCGCAGATGCTCGGCCAGCCGCGCCGGCAGATTGATCGCGCGGAAGTACTGCAGTGCCCGCACCACCGGGGTGCCTTGCGCATCGAGATAGCTGTACAGCGAATCGCCCACCTGTTGCGGGTCGGCCACGATGCGCTGCGGCAGCACGGCATGTTCATAGGCCATGACGCGGTCATCGGCGCTGCGCAGACGCGTGAGCGAAGCCACCGCCGCATCCGGCGACAGGCCCAGCCGCAGGATCTCTTCGCCATGGGCCGGGCGCAGGCGCCGCTCCAGCCAGCGCGTGCCGGGCTCGTAGCCCTTGATGCGCAGCGTCTCGCTGAAGCTGGTGAGGCCGCTGAGCTGGTGCTGGATCTGGGTGGTGACGAAGGTGCCAGCGCCCTGCCGGCGCGACACCAGGCCTTGTTCGACCAGCACGTCGACCGCCTGGCGCAGGGTCACCCGCGAGATCTGCAGGCGCTCGCACAGCTGGCGCTCTGCCGGCAGCGCCTCGCCGGCCTTCCACTGACCGCCACGGATGGCATCGGTGAGCTTGCCGGCCAGCTGCAGGTACAAGGGGGTTGGCGCGGATGCGTCCAGATGCAGCTCGTCCAGTCGCTTGTCGGCGTCCGCCTTGGCCTTGGCCATCGTTGTTCCCGTCCGCCCAAATTCGATAGGTCCAATATAGTACCAATCGACGACGACGCACCAGCCCCGGTGCGCCAGTGACCGACAACGCTGCGATTCGGCAGGGACTTCACGCTCGGGCTCGCCGAGGCACTGGTTATGACATCCCGGGACGGTCGCGCATTGGTCTGCCCGATGCCACGGCGGCAAGGCCGGGCGAGGCGCTCGGCCACGACAGCGACAATGGCGGGCGGAACCAGGATTCAGACCGATTGCATCGCGCTGTCGGCAGCACAATGACGGGGAGACCCTGCCGGACCGCGCGCTACGCCAGGCACGTATCGCTGTCCCTCACACTGCACCGGTGGCCCATCGGCCCTGCAGGCAGATCTACAGCTGCCCTTCGTCGCGCCGCACCAGCCAGCGCTCCGGCGTCTGCGTAAAGCCGAGCAATTGCAGGCCCAGCTGCAGGGCGGTGTCGGGGCCTGGCTCGACCTGGGTGCGCCACCGCCAGCGGCCGTCGCGTTGCAGGCGCAGTTCGGCATTCAACTGCACGCCATCCGGCAGACCGCCATCGGGGGTGAGTGCCAGCACCACGGCATCGTCCACGCAACGCGGGCTGCCACGCAGGCGCAGTGGCAGCAACCCGGCGGCCTCACCGCGTTCGCTGGGCACGATCTGCATGGCGACATCGCCGCCGGCCTGGATGCAGCGAGTGGTGTCGAAGACCGCGCGGACATCACGCAGATCGATCGACAGATCCATCAAGCGCACCCCGCCGGGCTTGCGTAGCAACAGCCGGCCATTGGCCTGCTCCACGCCCTGCCGTGCGCCCTGCAGTGCAACCGCGTGCACGGTGGCCGATCGCAGCTGCACCTGGCGTTCGCCACGCAACAGCGGCAGCGCACGCAGGCGCACGCCGACATCGCCGAGCAAAAGGCTATTCCAGCGCACTTCGCGCAAGGTGCCGTTCCAGATCGAACCCTGCGCTTCCAGCGCGGAAAATGGCAGGCGCTCGGCAGGCAACAGCAGGCGCAGCGGCAAGGTGGCGATCACACCCGTGGCAAGCAACAGCATGCCCAGCAGCGCCCAGCGCAGTGCCCTCATGGCGCGATGCCCTGCAAGGTGATGTGCGCCTGCAGCTGGCCGTCGCGGCGAGCGATATCGAGCTGCGTCGGTGCCAGACGGTCGCGCTGTCGCAGCTGTTCCAGCCACGCAAACAGGCTGGCACTGCTCACGCGATCGATCTGCAGGTCCAGCGTCCCGGTGGGGCTGACGCGGTGATGGGTGATGGCGATGGTGGCCTCGCGGGCGCTGCGCAAAATGCGCTCAAGGGGGACTGCCGTCACTGTAGCGGCGCGTTGTGAAGCGCGCGCAGCGAGCAGCGCTTCGGCGGCATGGTCATAACGGGACTGGGCTCGGTCCTTCCAATGCCGCAGTGGCACCAACAGCGCGTACCACCCCACGAAGGCCGCCACGGCCAGCAGCATGATCGCCAGCATGCCGCGCTCACGCGGCGCACGCGCCTGCCACCAGGCCTGCATGCGATGGTTCATCGTGGTGGCTCCAGCTGCAAGGTGGTGCGCAGGCGCCCGTCCAGGGATTCGCTCGGCGATGGTTGCAGCTGCCAGCCGGCAGCATGCAAGCGGGAGCTGACACTTTGCAGCTGCGCCGCATCGGCATACAGCACGGCGATGCGTAGCGCACCGGTGTGCCGGTACGCCAGCGCATCCAGCTCCACTCCCGGCACCGACTCCACTGCCGAAAACACGGTTGCCAAGCGTGAGGCGAATACGTCCGGCGTTGCTGCGCTGGCCTGCGCTGCCGCCGCATCGGATGGCCGCTGGAGTTCACCACTGCCGAGCAGCGCGGCAGTACGCCGCTGCAGCAGCTGCGCACCGACCTCGTAGCGCAGGGTCTGCGCAAGCACCAGCAGCACCGGCGACAGCAACAACAGCGCAACCAACAGTGTCAGCGTGCGCGTGCGCATGTCGGCACGCTGGCGGGTGACCACCGCAAAGCGTTGCTGGCGCAGATTGATCGGCGCGATGGCGGCATGCCGCGCGAACTGCACGATGGTCTGCTGCGGATCCGGATCCGGCGGCAGCACCGGCGCGGCGGCAAGCGAGGCAATCAGCGCCTGTGCAAGCGGCGGCTCCAGGCTGAAGGCCAGACGCGGCGCACGCAGCAACCAGCGCCCGTCCCACTGCAGCAGTGTCGGCGCCTGTTCGGTGGCCGGCACGGCCAGCAGCAAACACTCCGGCACCACCGCATCGGGAACGATCCCCACGTCTGCAGCGCGCTCCAGCCAATGCTGCATCACCGCCGTGTCCACCGCCGCGACCAGCTGCATGCCGTCGGCCTCCGGCTGCGTGGCAATCGCCACGTGCAGGGCCTGCACGTCCACTGCCAGGTGCTCGGCCAATTGCAGGCGCGCGGCGGCCACCGATTGCGCCATGCTGCGCCCGGGCAAGGCCATCCAGCGCAGCTGCACATCGGCGCCGGGCACCACCAGCACGCTGCGTCCAGACGGCGCGGGCCGTGCGCTGCATTCGCCTTGCCATACCACCTGCCCGTGCGCATTCACATGCACGGCGGTTGGCGGCGTTGCCGTGTCGGCCGGCAGCAGCACCAGCGTGGTCATCATGCGTCGGGGCTCCATTGACGTGCCACCAGCCGCACGCGGCCGGCCGGGTCTTGCTGCAGCAAGGCTTCGAGCATGACCTGCGCACCGGCATGTTCGACGTCGCTGACGAGGGAAAAATACGTGGTGCGCAACTGCACCTGCTGCAGCACTGCGTTCGACGGTGCGACGTGCAGCAGGGCGGGCGTGTTGAAGAACACCGCCGGATCGCGCCATCCGCCGGCCGGGCGTGCGGCGATCACCCGGCGTGCGGCCGCCAGTTCCAGCCGGCCTTCGGTCAGCGCCACCAGCACCGGCGCATCCTGCAGGCGCAGCGTGTTGATGTTGACCGGCGACAGCCGCCCTTCCGGTAGCGCACACAGATAGGGCTGCAGCAGCGTGATGCGTGCGGGGGTGTAGCCGGCGATGGCGCCCAGCTCGCTGACACCGGCCAGCAAGGTCGCACCGGTCCGCAGCGGCACTGCCGATTGCAGATACTGCTCGTCTTCCGCGCCATGCGCGCCGGGTTGGCTGTCGCTGTCGATCCAGTCCACCAGCGCATCGGTCAGCGCCTGCGCCTGTGGCGGCGTGATGCCCAATGCCTCCAGCAGGGCCTGGTATTGGCGCGCACCGTCGTCGCTGCGCTGCCATTGCTCGGGCGCGCCGGCCACCACGCTATTGAGGTTGAAGCAGCTGCCACGGTCGCGCAGCCGTACGCGCACCATGCCATCGTCCAGCGGGAAGGTGACCGGCTGGTCGTTCCAGCCGCCATCCAGCGTGGTGCGCAGCGGGTCGCGCCTGGCCAGGGCCTGCAGGCGTTGCCGCGCGAGGGTCTCGCTCCCCAGCGCATACCACTGCGCCTGCGTCATCGCCTCGCCATTCCCGCTACGGCGCAGGCCAAAGCGCAGATCGTCCAGCACCGCGACCATCAGCAGGGTCATCACCGCCACCAGCAACAACACCGTCAACAAGGCGACGCCACCTTGTCGCGCAGGTGCAGGCAACGCCCTCATGCGCGTCCCTCCGGCAGCAGGAACACTTGCCGCACGCGTCCCCATTGCTCCAGGTCCAGCTCCAGCGAGATCGCATCCGGCAGTGCTTCCAGCCCGCCGCTCCAGCCATCGCTCCATTGCGCACGGTAATGAAACGCCACCACCGCCGAGCGCACGCCACGCAGCAGCACCTGCGGCGTGGCGGCCGCCGCACCATCCAGTGCCGGGCGCGCACTGCGCTCCAGGCGTCCTTCGACCACGCGGTACTCCACGTACTGCAGCGAGGCACGTGCCAACCGATCCGGATTGCTCCAGCCGCGCCGCACGAAGCCGAACAGCGGCCCCTGCGTTCCCGGCGCACTGGCGATGAAGGCCGTGCGCGCAGCGCTGCCATCGCCATTGCGCGTGCGCCGCACCGCGGCCTGTTGCAGATCGCTGCGCAGCAGGCCATGGGCCAGCTGGAAATCGCGCACCTGCTGCAACCGTTGGCGGACCGCATCGCGTTGATCGATGCTCTGGCGCATCACCACCACCGCCGCAGCTGCCACCAGCGCGAAGACCGCCAGCGCCACCAGCAGCTCGATCAGGGTGAAGCCGGCCGCGCGAGGTGGGCGGCTCATTGCACGCTCCGCAACGCGCTCAGGCTGGCGATTTCCTGCGTCTGGCCTGCGGCACGCACCTGCACCTCGACACGCACCATGCCGGCGCTGGCTGGCACGGCCTGGCGCTGCCAGTCCCAGCCGCGGCCACCCAGCAGCTCCTTCCCACGCGCAGGCGCCAGCGCAGCGGCGGTGGGTACGAGCAGTGCCTCGATCGCCTGGTTTTCCGCCACCACGGCCGCCATTGCGCGTTCTTCCAGCACCATCGCCGTGCGCGTGCTTTCGCCGGACAGATTCAATAGCCCGACCACTGCCATGCCGAAGATGGCCAGCGCGACCATCAATTCCAGCAGCGAAAAGCCGGCCGAGGCCTGGCGCTTACCGATGCGGCGCATCGACCCGTACTCCGCCGGCGGCATCGACCAGCACCTGTAGCTGTTGCTGCCCGTCGACCAGGGCGATGCGTTGCGGCGTGGCCGCCCCGGTGGGGTCGAAGCGCACGCTCAGCTGTGTGGCACCGGCTGGTAGTTGCGCCTGCACACCGGCTGGCCAGCGTGTAGCGACGAACGGCTTTTCGTCCAGCGCCACCCACTGCTGCCGCACCTGACGACGGAAGGTGTAGCCGCCGGTATCGACGATGACCTCGACCATGCGCAGGCTCAGGATGGCGTCGTCGCGCGCGTTGATCAGCACGCTGGCCAATCCATCGGCCTGGTCGTGCAGATCGCGCCGGGTGTCGGGCAGCGTCATCACCACCAGCGTGCTGGCCAGCGCGGTGATGACCAGCACGGCCAACACCTCCAGCAAGGTGAAACCACGCGTGCCCGCACGCCCGTGGCGTAGTGCGTATCGCGGCACGATGACGGGAGCGATCGGCACGCGTGTCTCAGCGCCAGTTGCCGATGTCGGCGTTGTCGGCATCGCCGCCTTCGGCCCCATCGGCACCGAAGGAATACACATCGAAGCCGCCAGTGCGACCCGGGCGGCGATACTGGTACGCATGCCCCCACGGGTCTTCCGGCAGGCGGCGGATATAGCCGCCTTGCCGGTAGCGCTCCGGCCGGGCCAGACCACTCGGCGCGGTGAGCAGGGCCTGCAGGCCCTGTTCGGTGGTGGGATAGGTGAGGTTGTCCAGGCGATAGGTTTCCAGCGCCTGCTCCAGCACCGCGACATCGGCGCGCGCCTTCTCGACCATGGCGCGGTCCTGGCTGGGCATCACGTTGATCATCACCACGGTGGCGAGCAGGCCGATGATGACGATGACCACCATCAACTCGACCAGGGTGAAGCCGCGCGCGCGACCACGCAGCGGACGCGCGCCGGCAGATGCAAGAGACTGGATGGACTGCATGTGGATCTCCGAAAGGACGGCTGCGCTCAACCAAGCGCCAGGGTGTTGAATTGCAGGATGGGCAACAGGATCGACAGCACGATCACCGCCACCACGCCACCGAGCAGCACGATGATGGCCGGCTCCAGCAGGCTCATTGCCGCAGTGGTAAAGGATTCGAATTCGCGTTCCAGGTAATCGGCGGCGCGCTCTAGCATCGGCGCCAGCCGCCCGCTGTTCTCGCCGCTGGAGGCCATGTACAGCAACGTGGGCGGGAATACGCCCGCGCGCTTCATCGCCGCGGCCAGGCTGCCGCCTTCGCGGATGGCGCTGACCATGCTGTCGGTGGCCAGCCGCAGGGCGCGGTTGTCCACGGTGCGTGCGGCGATCATCAGCCCTTCCATCAACGGCAGACCGCTGTTGACCATGATCGCCAGCGTGCGTGCCATGCGCGCGGCATGCAGGTCGCGGATCAGGCGCCCCAGCAAGGGCGCGCGCAGGATGGCGCGATCTGCTGCCAGCCGCAGTGCCGGTCGTCTGAGCAGCCGCAGTGCAGCGATTGTGGCAATCACCAGCGCAACCAGGAGCGGAATACCGGCATGCAGCAGGAAGTTCGACACCGAGATCACCGCGCGCGTCAGCCAGGGCAAGGCGCGCCCCATCGAATCGAACTGATCCACCACCTTGGGCACCACGAAGGTCATCAGCACGATGACCACCGCCCCGGCGGTCAGGGCCAGCGCCGCCGGGTAGACCAGCGCAGACTGCAGCTTGCTGCGCACCTGCGCCTGGCGTTCGAGCAGATCGGCCAGCCGCTCCAGCACCTGCGGCAGGGCGCCCGCGCTTTCGCCGGCGGCCACCATGGCGCGATACAGCGGCGGGAACGCATTGCCCTGGCGCGCCATCGCATCGGACAGGCGAAATCCTTCCACCACCAGCGCATGGGTCTGGCCGGTGACCCGGCGCACGCCGCGGCGCTCGGACTGGGTGCCGATGGTGCGCAAGGCTTCCTCCAGCGGCGCGGTTTCCACCAGCGTGGCGAGCTGGCGGGTGAACAGCACCAGATCCTTGCCGCTGAAGCGCGCTGCGCGCACGGCGGTCGACGTCGTGGCGGCTGCAGCATCAACGCGCACCGGCACCCACTGGCGCTGTTCCAGCTGCGCCCGTGCGCCCTGCACGCTGTCGGCGCTGATCACGCCCTGGCGGCTGCGCCCTTGCAGGTCGAGGACGGTGTAATCAAACCGCGGCATGCGCTTCGTCCTGCTGGCGGGTGACGCGCAAGGCTTCTTCCAGCGTGGTGAGGCCTTGCAGCACCGCGGCGCGCGCGGCCTCACCCAGGCGCGGCGCACGCGCGAAGGCCACCGCCGCCAATGCGTCTTCATCGGCGTTGTCGCCGATCAGCCGGCGCATTGCATCGTCCACCGCAATGGCTTCGTAGATGCCCACGCGTCCGGCGTAGCCGCTGTGATGGCAGGCGCTGCAGCCCGCCGCCGCATACACGCTGGCACTGTGGTCGCACCCCATCAGCTCGCGCGTGGCGGCGTCCAGGGGGCGCGGCGTGCGGCACTCCATGCACAGCCGCCGTACCAGCCGCTGCGCCAGGATCAGCCGCAGGCTGGACGCGAGCAAGAATGGCTCGATGCCCATGTCGCGCAGGCGCGTGACCGCGCCGACCGCATCGTTGGTGTGCACGGTGGAGAGCACCAGGTGGCCGGTGAGGCTGGCCTGCACCGCGATCTGCGCGGTCTCGGTGTCGCGGATTTCGCCGATCATCACCACGTCCGGGTCCTGGCGCAGGATGGCGCGCAGTCCGGCGGCGAAGGTCATGCCGACGCGTGCGTTGACCTGGGTCTGGCCGACGCCGTCGATGGCGTATTCCACCGGGTCTTCGACGGTGAGGATGTTGCGCGAGCCATCGTTGAGCAGGCTCAGCGCTGCATACAGCGTGGTGGTCTTGCCCGAGCCGGTGGGGCCGGTGACCAGCACGATGCCGTTGGGCACCTGCAAGGCGCGCTGCACGGTATGCATCACCGCCGGCGGCATGCCCAGCTGCGCCAGCGACAAGGTGCCCTGCTCCTTGTCCAGGATACGCAACACCACCCGCTCGCTGCCGCGCGTAGGCAGGGTGGACACGCGCACGTCCAGGGCCTTGGCACCCATCACCAATGACACGCGGCCGTCCTGCGGAATGCGTTTTTCGGCGATGTCCAGCCGTGCCATCACCTTGACCCGCGACACCAGCAAGGGCGCGATACGGCCGGGCAAGGTGGCCGCCTCGCGCATCACACCATCCACGCGCAGGCGAACGCGCAGGCGCGATTCGTAGGATTCCAGATGCACGTCGGACGCGCCCAGGCGCGCGGCCTCGGCGATGATGCCGTTGATCAGGCGAATGATCGGCGCATCGTCCTGGCTGTCGAGCAGATCGGCGGTGGGGATATCGTCGATCAACGAATCCAGGCTGCCGTGCAGGTCCAATGCCTCGACCTGCACGCCCTGCTCCAGCCCGGCGTCGGCGTAGATCTCCGACACGTGCCGGTCGAATACCGCCGGTGCCAGCGTGCGCACCTGCAATGGCATGCCCAGCGCCCGGCGCAACTCGATCAAGGCCTGCACATCGCCGCCTTCGCGCAGGCCGATCTGCGCAGTGTCCTGTGCGCCAAGCAGCACCACACCATGGCGTTTGGCGAAGGCATAGGAAATGGCGGCGCGTGCGGTGGTCATGGCATCAACGCTGCATGGGACGGCTGGTGGGTGCGGGGGTGACGGCTGGCGCCGGGCGCACGGACGGGGTCGCCGGCAGCTGCGGCGGCTGCGCGCGCAGGTAGTCGCGCACCAGCGCATCGAGCGCGGCCTCCGGGTCGCCATCGGCCAGCTGCCGATCGCGCAGGTAGTTGTAGCGCGGTGCGGTCATGCGCTGCGCATCGGCCGCATCACGGATGATGGTGGGGCGAATGAACACCATCAGATTGGTCTTGTCGCGATTGCGCGACTTGTGCCGAAACAACGCGCCCAGGCCCGGTACGTCGCCCAGCAACGGCACTTTCTCCACGGTCTGGCGATCGTTCTGGTCGAGCAGGCCGCCGAGTGCGACGATGGCGCCGTTCTCCACCACCACACGCGTTTCGATCTGGCGCTTGTTGAACACCAGCTCGGACGACTGCGCGCTGACCGGCCCGGCGATGGCCGAGACTTCCTGCTTGATCGCCAGCGTGATGCCGCCGGCGGTGTTGATCTGCGGGCGCACTTCCAGCTCCACCCCCACGTCCTGGCGCTGGATGGTACGGAAGGGATTGTCGTTGGCCGCACCCAGCACCTCACCGGTGGTGATCGGCACTTCCTGGCCTACCAGGATGCGCGCCTGTTCGTTGTCCAGTGTCATGATCGAGGGCGTGGACAACAGGTTGGAGCCGGTGTCGCTCTTGACCGCATCGATGATCATGCCGAACACCGCATCGTTGCTTTGTCCGGCCAGGCCGATCAGTCCGCCGCTCAAACCCAGCAGGGATTGCGCGGCCACATTGCGCGCCTGTTCCAGCACCGAATCGTCGTCGTCGTTGCCGCTGCGCGTACCGGCCGCCGCTGCGGCCAGCGGCACGATGCCCGGCGAGGCACCGCTGTACTGCGTGGCGATCAACGGCACGGTGCCGTTGCGGCCCGCCAGCAAGAGCTGCACGCCCAGGCGCTTTGCGGCGGTGTCGGAAATCTCCACCACGATCGCTTCCACCAGTACCTGCTCGCGATGCACGTCCAGCTGGCGGATCACATCCATCAGTGCGCGCTGCGTCTCCGGGTCGGCATTGATGATCAGGGCGTTGGAGCCGGGGTAGCGCACGATCACCGGGCGCTTGCCTGCCGCCGGTGCAATCACTTGCGTCTGCGCAGCGCCGCTCACCGCTGCCACATCCACCGCAGTCGAACGCGTGTCCTGCCCGGGCTGCGCCTCGTTGCCGGGCGTCTGCCCAACCAGCTGCTGCAGCACCGGCAACAGCTGTTCGGCACTGGCGTGCTGCAGCCGTACCACGCTGACATCGCCGCGGCGCTCGGCGCGCCCATCCAGATCCACCGCGGTGCGCACCACCCGCTGCACCAATGCCGGGTCGCCGCGCACGATCAGCGAATTGCTGCTCTCCACCGGCAACACCGACAGCACCGCGCTGCGCTCGCCGCCCTGGCCGAACAACGAGGTCAAGGTGCGCGCCAATTCCTGCGCGGAACTATTGCGCAAGGTCACCGTGTCGATCGCCGCGCGGTCGGTATCGATCTGCGCCACCAACCCGCGAATGCGCCGCAAGTTGTCGGCGTAGTCGGCGATCAGCAGGCTATTGCCTTGCGGCATCGCCATGATCACCCCACCGCGCCCGACCAGCGGCTTGAGGATTTCCGCGGCGCTGCGCGCATCCACGCGCTGCAGGGTGAACACCTGGGTGGCAAACCCCAGGTTGCCACTGGCCGCGCTGCCCGGCTGCTGCGCGGCGGTGTCGTCGGGAATGATGCGATACGTCGACGGGCCGCTGGACACCGCAATCAGGCCATTGGCGCGCAACACCGCCAGCAACATGCCGAGCAGATCGGCTTCGCTCATCGCCTGCGCGCGCGCCACGTTCACCGTGCCCTGCACGCGCGTGTCCACGATGAAGGTGATGCCGGTGGCGCGCGAGACATCCTGGATGAAGGCACGCAGATCCACATCCTGCAGGCGCACCGCCGGGGCATCGGCCGCGCGCAGCGAGACTGCCGGCATGACAGGGAGTGCAAACAACAACGTGGCCGAGATCAGCCAGAGAGGACGAACGGCAGTCATTGCGGGCGCTTCAAGGTCATGGTGTGGGTCTGGCCATTGCGGCGATAGGTCAGCGTGGCCGCCTGGCCACCGCGCAGTTCGTCCTGCAACTCGCGCAGGTGTTCGGCATCGAGGGTGCGGCCGTTGATCTGGGTCAGCACATCGCCGGCCGCCAGGCCGGCCTGGCGCAGCAGCGCGCCATCACCACGCGGCATGATCGTGAAGCCGCTGCCGTCCTCGCTTGCGCGCAGCCCGGCGGTGCTCAGCAGCTGCTGCGGGTCCACGCCAGCGGCAGAGGCGGCATTGGTCGCGTTACCCACGTTCGACATCACCGCAGCGGCGGTGCCTGCCGTTGTCGTGCCCGCTACCGGTGCTGTGGAGGCGGGCACCTGCGGTGCGGCATCGATCAACGCCAGGCGGCGCACGCCACTGCCGGTGCGCAGCAGCACATGGTCGGCAGCGATCGCCTGCACCACCACACCGGGCAGCACCGCATCGCCCACACGGTAGGCGCCCTGCCTGCCCTCGCCGTCACTGAGATAGACCGCCGCTTGCGTGCCGCCCGCACGCACGCCATGCAGCACGACGCCCTCGCTGTTGACGTCGCTGACAGTGCGATAGAACACATCGCGGCCAAGCGCAGACAGATCCGATGTCGCCTCGATGGCAGGCGAGTGCGTGCCCAACGGGCCGATCGGCGTCACCACCAGCCACACCAGGCGCAGCGCCTGCACCGCCAACACCACGGCCAGCACACAGACCACGGCCGTGCGCGCACCGCGCAGCGACATGACGGTATTCAACGAGGGCAACACGCGCTGCAAAGCAGACATCCGTCTTGAGGATTGCGAACGGATGACAGAATGCGGCAGCAATGTGTCAGTTAGAAGAAACTGATGACACAGGCCGACACATACCGATGTACGGTGAAACGCAAACGCCCGCCGTGCCAGGCACAGCGGGCGTTTGCGGCGCTTCCCGCGCGCTGCGGATCAGAAGCGCGCTGTCACACTGATGTCATAGCTGATGCCGGGCTGGTAGGTGTACAGGTCCACCCGGTTGCTGCCCACCTTCTGGTATTCCTGGTACTTGGTCTTGAGCAGATTGCGTGCGGCAAAGTTCACCGACAGCGTATCGCCCGACCAGACCAGGCCTTTCTTGATCACCAGATCCAGCGAAGTGCCCGGCTTGTCGATGTAGTCCGGCTGGCCGGGGCGGCCGCGCGCCGACACCCGCTCGCCCACGTAGTTGGCGATCAGGGTGGCCTGGCTGTTGGTGCTCTCGCTCTCCACGCCGATCTGCAGGTTGGCGATGTCGTCCGACTGCCCCTGCAGTGCGGAGCCATCGCGAATGAACAGCGTGGCCTGCACCGGCGCGCTGAAACCGAACGGCTGCACGGTGTCGCCGGCGCTGGCACTCACCTCGGAGGTGGTGCGCGTGTAGTTGCCGGACACGAACAGGCGCTTGTCGCCCCACCAGTCGGCAGCGATCGGCAGGTCCAGATACTTCTTGGCTTCCAGCTCGATGCCGTACAACGTGGCCTTGGGGGCGTTGATGAAGCTCTGCACGATGCCGCCACCGGGCGCGTCGTTGACGATGGCTTCGATTGGCTTGTCGATGTCCTTGTAGAACGCACCGACGGTGACGTACTGGCCCGGCTCGAAGAACCATTCGTAGCGTGCATCCAGATTGACCAGCTCGCTGTCGACCAGGAACGGGTTGCCGAAGAACTGGCGGTCGATATCCGGGTCCAGATACTGCTGCGGCGCCATTTCGCGGAACTGCGGCCGCGCGATGGTCTTGGACGCACCAAAGCGCAACTGCTGGTTGTCGGCGAAGTTCCAGGTCACCGTGGCCGACGGCAGCGCGTAGCTGTTCTCCAGCGGCGCCACGCTGTCCTGGCGCGTGCCGCTGAAGATGTCGTACGGATGCACCGCTTGCGTGGCGTCTTCGTAACGCACGCCCAACGTGGCACGCAGGGTCGGCACGATCTCGCCTTCGGCTTGCAGGTACGCCGCCTTGACCTTCAAGGTTGCGTCGTAGGCCGCCGCACCGAAGCTGCCGGTGGTCTCGCGCAGCCGCAGCAGATCGTTGCTGAGGTTGTAGTCGGAGATCAGGTAATCCACGCGCTGATACTGATTCAGGAACGGCAACGGGCCATCCAGCGCCAGGAAGCGGAACTCGCGGCTCCACGCGGTGCGGTCGTTGTCCAGATACGCAAGACCGCCCTTGACGGTGATGTCGTGCTCGATCGGCAGGCGCCAGGTCACATCCACGCCGCCGCTGGCGACTTTGTCGTCGACCTTGCTGAAGCGGGTGTAGTTCTGCACGCGCGAGGCATCGTGCGCCCAGTAACCATCCAGCAGTTCATAACGAATGCCGGTCTCGTAGGGCACATCGCGGCTGGCGTTGGCCACCGCGGCACGCCATTCGACCTTGAGGTCGTCGTATTCGCCAAACGCATGCGAGCCCAGCAGCTGGTTGTTGATCAGCTGGCGTTCGTACCACTCGGTGTTGTCATCGCGCACATCGAAACCGGCCAGCTCATCGCGGCCGGCACGGCTGCGCGCCACCTTCAGTGCATCGTGCACATACAGGGTGGTCCAGCCGATGGTGTGGCGGCCATATTCCCAGCCCAGGCCGAGCATGCCGTTGGTGCGCACGTTGTTGCGGGTGGTGGCGAAATCGTAGTTGGAATTGAACTCCACGCTATCGCCGACGAAGATGCCGTCCTGCTGCTTGCCGGTGCGGGTACGCCATTCGTTGTCGTAGCTGGCCACCGCCAGGATGCCCAGCTTGGCTTCGCCGATATCCATGCTGTAGCCGGCGCTGGCGCCCACATTGACGTCCGGGTCGAGGCTGTCCTTTTCCTGCAGCACATACAGGTTGGCATTGTTCATGCTGCGCCCGATGCGGCGGATGTCATCGCGCGAGAAATTGCCCAGATCCACGCGGCGCCCGCTGGCGATGGCATCGCGCAATGCGCCCGGCTGCTTGCGCGTGCCGTCATCAAAGCCCCACTCGTCATCGCCGGAGCCGTAATAGGTCAGGCCCTTCTCGCCGGTGCTGACGCTGTTGGCGCCGCCGCCTACGGTGAGCGAGAGGAACGGTTTGTCCGGCACGGTCATCGATTGCAGATCGATCACGCCGCCGCCGAATTCGCCGGGATAATCGGCCGAATAGGTTTTTTGCACGGTCACGCTTTGCAGCACGTCGCTGGGAAACAGATCCAGCGGAACCACGCGCTGCATCGGCTCGGGGCTGGGCAACGGCGAGCCATTGAACAACGCGGACGAATAACGCTCGCCCAGGCCACGCACATACACATACTTGCCGCGCGACAGGCTCAGGCCGGTCACACGCGTCAGCGCCACCGCGGCGCTGCTGTCGCCGGTGCGCTCCATGTCCTCGCGGGTGACGAACGAGGCCACTTCGGAGGTCTGCAGCATCGGCTCGGGAATGTATTCGCCGCGCACCACGACCTGGTCGAGTTGCTTGGGCGCGATGGCAGCAGCACTGGAACTGCTGCCGCCGGCAGCATCGCTGGTAGTCGACTGCGCCAGTGCGGCGCCGGACATCAGCAAGGTGGAAATGGAAAGAGACAGGCCCGTCCGCGAGAGACGGGCAACAGTGGAGGTTCGCATCGTGGGAGCCCTGGCAACAGAAAGATGAAGCGGGACGCATCGCGCGGCGGCATCGGGTCGCCGCGCGATGCCGTGCCTCAGCAGGGACGATCGGCGGTCAGGCCGCAGGTCCAGCCCTGCCACCAGGTGTCGTTGGCATCACGCACGCCACCGATGTAGTTCACCTGCTGGAAGAAGCTGCTCACCCCGTTCAAGCCCTGGAAGGCCGGCACGGCGCTTTCGTTGGCGCCATTGACGAACGTGTTCTGCAACGTGGACACGCCATTGGCGACATTGTTGGTGCCGGCTGCGAACTGGGTGGCCGCACGCGCGTCGCTACCGAAGGCCGTCGGGCAGGCGAAGAACACCGAGTTGAAGGTACCGAGCGTGTCGGCATCGGCAAGGTTGAAGCACACCAGACCATCACCGGTGCCACCGGCCGGACGCGTGACGACCGAGTTGTAGAACGCGGCCTGCGTGCCCTGGTTGAGCATGATTGCTGCACCGGCGCGCGTATTGCCCACGTAGGTGAAGTTGGCCACCTTCGGGCGCGAATACGGCTGGCGACGCAGGCTGCTCCATTCGTTCATGCGGTCGCCGCCGCCGGCGCGCTGCACCACGATGCCGAACTGCAACGCACCGCTCCAGCCAGCATCGGTATCCAGCGAATCGTCGTCGGCGCCGGTGATCACCACGTGGCTGCCGTTGACCGTGCCGCCGAACCATTCGATGCCGTCATCGGAACTGTTGTGGATCTGCACGTAGTCCAGACGCGTGCCGCTGCCCACGCCGGCCAGGGTGATGCCCTGCAGCTCGTTGTTGGGCGAAATTTCGAAGCCCGAATACATCACGCGCAGGTAGCGCATCGACCCGCTGTTGTCGGTGGCGCTGTTGCCGCCGTAGAACGCGTTGGTGCCTTCCACCTGCGCCTGACACTCCGGCGTCCCCGACACGGTAGCGCCCGGGCAGTTGTTGATCGCCGCGCGACCCAGCACCACGATGCCGCCCCACAGGCCGATGGTGTTGGCGTTGACCTGGCCTTCCAGCGCCTGGCGCGCGGTGAACACGATCGGCGCAGTGGCGCTGCCTTCGGCAAAGATCTGCGAGCCGCGGTTGACCACGATGTAGTCGCTACCCGAAGAGCCATACAGGGTGACGCCCGGCTCGATGGTCAGCACGCCCTGCACGCTGCCGGCGGCCGGCGCGGTGGCGTTACCGCCACGGTCGGTACCGACGTTGACGCGGCCGCTGATCGAATACGCAGTACCGGCGCGCGCAGGCACGACCAGATTGCCGCTGACGGTTTCCGGCAACTGACAGGCGCGCAGCGTGTTGTTGGCGATGGTGCCGACGTTGGAGAAACCGGTCGGGCAATCGGCGGCCGGGCCGGTCGGCGATGGCGTGGGCGTCGGTGCAGGCGTGGGCGCCGGGGTCGGCGCGGGCGCCGGTGCGGGCGGAAACGCGCCCTCGCCCGGCGAAGCGACGCGGTCGGCACCACCACCGCAGGCCGACAGGGCCAGGGCGGTACCAAACGTCATGAGAAGTGTCTTGCTGCTGTTGCGAACGGACATGCGGCTGATCTCCAGGTCAAAAGGTCCGGTATGAAGAGGAGTCGTCAAGAATTGGTTGCGTTCCGCTCACTGCAGTGGCGAGCACGTTCAAGATCCCCGTCACCTTTATAGGGGCCGTCTGTTGCATTTGTCTTACCGCGACACATTTGACATATCACTGACACACGCCGACATGCACTGTAGTGGGATGACATCCACCGTAATTCCTAGCCCACTGGCCGACTGGATCGTGGCGCAGGCACTGGCCGGCCAGCCGCCCGAACAGGCGTTACAGCCGCTGATCGATCAAGGCTGGAACGAACAGGACGCCATCGACGCGGTCGAGGCATTGGTGCGCGACCATATCCAGCGGCATGCACAGGCCAACGGCCTGCCGCTGCCGGTCCGCGTGCCCGCGCTGCTGCAACACGACGATGCCTCGTTGCTGGACCTGGGCGACCGCCAGGTGCGTGTACTGATGAGCCTGCTACTGCCACGCGTGGTGGTGCTTGGCAGCTTTCTCGCCGATGACGAGTGCGATGCCTTGATCGCGCTCGCACAGCCGCGCCTGGCACGCTCGCGCACGGTGGACAACGGCAGTGGCGCGCAGATCGTGCACGCCGCACGCACCAGCGACAGCATGTGCCTGCAGCTGGGCCAGGATGCGCTGTGCCAACGGATCGAGGCACGCATTGCGCGCCTGCTCGACTGGCCGGTGGCGCACGGCGAAGGACTGCAGGTACTGCGCTACGCCACCGGCGCGGAGTATCAGCCGCACTACGATTATTTCGACCCCGACGCGGCCGGCACGCCGGTGCTGCTGCAGGCTGGTGGCCAGCGCGTCGCCTCGCTGGTGATGTACCTCAACACGCCCGCACGCGGCGGCGCCACGCGTTTTCCCGATGTGCACCTGGACGTTGCCGCAGTGAAGGGTAACGCGGTGTTCTTCAGCTACGACCGACCGCATCCGATGACGCGCAGCCTGCATGCCGGCGCGCCGGTGCTGGCCGGCGAAAAATGGGTGGCGACCAAATGGCTGCGCGAGCGCGCAGTGCGCATGCCTGGCTAAGGGCGGAGATCAACGCTTACGCATTCGCCAGGTGGACGACCATCGTCCTGAAATGACCCACCCAGATGATCGGATCGGCTCCTCGCGACCGGGGTGTTGCATCGTGGCGGGGATACCGTCAAAAGCCGAGTGGGCCGAGCGCGCGGTGCCCTCGCCACTCGCGGGACACGCGGTGAACCCATCCATGGTGGCTCGATGGCGGCATCCATGCCGCAAGCGGCAAGGACACCGCACCAGAACGTTGACTGTCGTTTTATCGAAGAGCGACACGCTGCTTCGCCAGCTTGCTGATTGCGTGTTGAAAGCCTTGCACACCGGCCATCTCGACTGGTCCTTGCCTACCCACCGTCGCGGGACCTTACGCACCATGGATGCCGCCTAAGAGCTGACAAGGACGTACTTGCAGCATGTCCCACGATGGCGGCGGGCAAGGGCCCTGCAGTGAATCTGCAACCCCCACTCGCGCCGTCTTGCGAAACGATCAACGCGACCCGAACAAGCGCTGATCGATCCGCAGCATCACAAACCGCAACGGCGTCCACGCCAGGCACACGCCAGCCAGGATGCCCAGCGTATCAGCCAGCGCATCGTAGGGATCTGCGCTGCGATTGGTGGTCAGCGCACCCTGCGCAATCTCGATCCCGATCCCCAGCAGCACCAACCCGAACGCGGCCAGCAACAGCGCACGACGGGTTGCGAACAACTGCACGGCGCCCCAACTCAGCAGTGCGAAACTCAGGAAGTGCTCGACCTTGTCGCTGTTGGACGGCAGCTCGGGAAATTCCGGTGGTGGTCCAAGACACACAGCGATCAGTACCACGATCGCCGCGATCCACAGCCCCATCCACAGCGCCGGCCGGTGGAACGGCCGCAGCGCCACCGTCACAGCCGCCACGTGAGATCGCCAGCCAGGAAGGCAGGAGCGAAATCCACGTCGCGCGAGAAGCCCATCACCTGGAAACGCTCGCCCATTTCGCTGGGCAGGGTGAGCTGCTTGACCTGCTGACGCAGGCGCATGCGCCCGACTTCATCGGTGCGCGCATCGGCCTGGGTCAGCAAGGTATCCAGACCATTGCCCAGCAGGAAACTGGCCTGCGTACAGTAACCGGCCAGTTCGAAACCGGCGCCGGTGCCGGCCTCGGCCAACGCAGTGAAGTCCACCGAGGCGGTCAGGTCCTGCAGACCCGGCCAACGATACAGATCCTCGTGCATGCGGTGGCGATAGAAGGCGCGCAAGGTGCCGTCCTCGCGCTGCGCACGATAGAACTCGCCACGCGGATAACCGTAGTCGACGAACAGCATCGCACCGCGTTTCAGTCCACCAGCCACCGCCTGGATCCAGTACGGCAGCTGCGGCAACAGCTCGGAGCGGTAGCCTTCGGCGAACGGCTGTTCCAGATAGCGCTCCAGATGCCGTACCGCCGCGCTCAGCAAGGCATCGGCCGGCTGCTCGCCGCGCGCGAACTGCTGCTGCGCATCCAGTACCACGGTTTCCTCATACACCTGCCCATCGCGCAGCGCAAAGCGTGGCGTAGGCAGGGCATCGATCACCTCGTTGGCGAACAGCACGCCGTCCCAATCGTCGGGGAATGGTGCGTCCAGCCACTCGACCAGATCGAACACCGGCGGAATCAGGCTGCGTCCCAGGCGCTCGCGCTGGCGTTCGCGCAGGTCGGCACTGGGCTCGAGAATCGCATAGCGCTCCGGCAACGCATCCAGTTCCAGCAACCGCTTGAGCGTGACCTCGGCAAACGCACCGCTGCCGCCCCCCACTTCCAGCACCCGCGCCTGCGGCCCCAGTTGCTGCAGCACCGGCGCCAGCGCACCGGAGACGGTGGCGGCGAACAGCGGCCCCAGCTCGGGCGCGGTGACGAAGTCGCCGGTCTCGCCGAACTTGCTCGACCCGGCGCTGTAGTAGCCCAGGCCCGGCGCATACAGCGCCAGCTCCATGAAACGCGAGAACGGAATCGCTCCGCCGGCCGCCTGGATCTCGGCGCGCAGATGTGCGGCCAACCGCTCGCTATGCGCCAGGGCGTCCGGATCGGGTGTGGGAAGGTCGGCGTGCATGCGGGTACCGGTTGCGAAGACAATGCACAGGATAGCCGAGCCCTCCGCAACGCCGAGCGAGTACGCCATGACAGACAGTTCCAAGGTGGTGTTGATCACCGGTGCAGGCCGCCGCATCGGCGCGCAGATCGCCACCACGCTGCACGCCGCCGGCTACCGCGTCGCGCTGCATGCGCACCGCTCCGGCCAGGCGCTGAGCGCGCGCGTGGCTGCGTTGTGCGCGCAGCGCGCCGGGAGTGCATGCGCCCTGCAGGCGGACCTGCGCCTGCCGCAGGCGCCGGCGCAGCTGGTGGATGACTGCATCGCCACCTTCGGCCGCCTGGATGCGGTGGTCAACAACGCCTCGGCGTTCTATCCCACCGCGCTGGGCCAGGCCACGCCGGCACAGTGGGACGAATTGTTCGCCGTCAACGCACGTGCGCCGTTCTTCATCGCCCAGGCCGCCGCCGCGCAGCTGCGTCTGCACCGCGGCGCCATCGTCAACCTCACCGACCTGCATGCCCGGCAGCCGATGCGTCATCACCCGCTGTACGGCGCCTCCAAGAGCGCACTGGAAATGCTGACCCGTTCGCTCGCACTGGAGCTGGCGCCGGACGTGCGGGTCAATGCGGTGGCGCCCGGTGCGATCCTGTGGCCGGAAGAAGGCAAGGCCGCCGAGGCCAAGCAGGCACTGCTTGCACGCACTCCGCTGGCGCGGATCGGCACGCCGGACGAAATCGCCGAGGCGGTGCGCTGGTTGCTCGATGACGCCAGCTTCGTCACCGGCCACACGTTGAATGTGGATGGCGGCCGTCAACTGAGCTGAGAACCGCTGCCCACACGGCTGCGCTCACCGCCATGCGGGCGCGGCCGCTGCTCGGTGACAGGTGCGCGTGGCTACGGGTACATCCCGATCCCAAGCGCGCCATCCACACCCGCCTGACGACCCCTCGATACCTAGCGTGCGCCGCGCGAAGGCAGACGAAGCACGCACACGCTGCGCGACATGCCTCGGCAGCGATCGGCAGGCGCATGCGCAGAAGCCAATCTGCAAAGAGCCCGACGTGAGCTCGCTTGGTGCAGCACGGCCAGCTGCACGCACACCTGCGCTACTGCGCAGCATTCAGCGCAGGCGCGTCCAGCTCTACTGTGGTGAATGCACTGCCATGCTGCGGATGCGCCTGCCATAGCGCGGCCAGCGTCTGCCCGCTCAACGGGTCCACGAAGTCCGGCGCGATATCGGCCAATGGTTTGAGCACGAAGGCATGCTTGAGCTCGGGCCGCGGAATGCGCAACTGCCCGGGTCCTTCGACGATGCTGTCGCCGAAGAACACCACATCCACATCCAGGGTACGGTCGCTGAAACGCGGCCCGCTGCGATCGCGGCCATGCGCATCTTCCAGCGCATGCAACCACTGATCCAGTGCCTGCAAGCCCAGCTCGGTCTGCAGTGCCACTGCATTGTTGACGAAATCCGGCCCATCGAAGCCCACCGCCGGCGTGCGGTACGCCGCAGACACAGTGAGCGGGCCAAAGCGCGCGCGCAGGGCTGCCACGGCCAGGCGCAGGTAATGGGTCGGCTGGACGTTGCTGCCGAGACTGAGGAGCACGGTGGTCATGCGGTATTCGCGCATGCGGCCGGCGTCAGCGTCAACTGTTGCAAGCGTGCCCACTGCCAAACAACGGGCACACCGCACGCGACGCTCCGGCTCAGGCCACTTCGAGCGCGTGCGCCACCGCGCGGAACACGCGGCGCATTTCCAACGGCTTGCGCAATACGTGCACCGGGATGTCCGGCGGGAAGTGCACCCGCTGCAGCGGCGAGCCCATGTCTTCCAGCACGATCGCCGGCCCCTGATAACCCAGCTCCTGCATGCTCAGCAGCACGTTCACTGCGGACAGCTGGATGATGTCGCTGTCGATGATCACCAGGTCCGGCATCGCATGCTGCTGTACCAGCTGCAGCGCCGCAAAGCCATCGGTGGCCAGCTGCGGCTGGTATCCCTGGCTGGACAAGGCATTGCCCAGCAGCGACAGGCGCGTGGCCTCGCCATCCACTAGCAGGATGCGCTGCCCATGGCCCAGCGCGAGCGGCAGTTCGGTATCGGCGATCGCTACCGCCGCTGCGCGCATCGGCACGATCATGTCGAAGCGCGTGCCCTCACCCAGCCGGCTATCGACCTGGATGCTGCCGCCGTAGCTTTCCACGATGCGCTTGCACGAAATCAGGCCCAGCCCGGTGCCATCGGCCTTGGTGGTGAAGAAGGGGCTGAACAACCGCGCGCGGGTTTCATCGCTCATGCCCACGCCGGTATCGGCCACGCTCATGCGCACGCGGGTGGCATCGAAGCGATCGGCCGACAGCATCAAGGTGCCGCCGCCGGGCATCGCCTGGATCGCATTCAAGCCCAGGTTGAGCAGGCATTGCTGCAACTCGGTGTAGTTGGCTTCGATGGTCAGGTCGGCGGCGATCGGGTCCATCTGCAGGCGCACGCCATCGGGCAGGCTGCTCTTGAGCAGCATCTGCACCGCCGAAAACAGGTTGGCGATGGATACCTGCTCGCGCGGTTTGTTGGAGCCACGCACGAACGACAGCATCGACTCGGCCATCTCATGCCCGCGGCGGCCGCATTCGGCCACCACGTTGGCCAGCTGGCGCAGCTGCGGGTCGTCGGTACGCCCGGCCAGCAGATCGGGCACGATCAGCAACGGTTGCAGGATGTTGCGCAGGTCATGGCTCAGCCCGGCCGCCAGCATCGCCAGGCTTTCCAGGCGCTGCGCACGCATCAGCTCGCTCTCCACGCGCTGGCGCTCCAGCTCCGCACGCGCCTCGCGGATGGCGCGCATCACCGCGCTCGGCAACCGCGTGGGGTTGTGCTTGATGATGTAGTCGTTGGCGCCGTCCTGCAGCGCCTTGACCGCGGTCTCCTCACCCATGGTGCCGGAGACGAAGATGAAAGGGATGGCGCCGTTCTGGCGCACCAGGCGCAACGCCTGGTGGCCGGAAAACCCGGGCATGCTCAAATCCGACAGCACGATGTCCGGGTGAAAGACGTCCAGCACGCTGCGCAACGACGGCTCGCTGTCCACGCGCTCGAACACGGCATCGATGCCGGCATCCAGCAGCTGATCGGACAACAGCTCGGCGTCTTCGGGTGAATCTTCCACCAGAAGGATCTTCAGCTGCTCCAGTTTGCCCCCCTCATGCGGCATGGCTCAGTCCAGCTCCGGTGCCTGGTTGATGACTGCCCAGAAGGTGCCGAGCGTCTTGACCGCGTTGAAGAACTGGTCGACATCCACCGGTTTGACTACATAGGCATTGACGCCCAGGTCCCAGCTGCGCGCCAGGTCGCTCTCTTCGCGCGAGGACGACAGGATCACCACCGGCAGGCGCTTGAGCGTTTCATCGCTGCGCACCTGCTTGAGCACTTCCAGTCCGTCCAGGCGCGGCATCTTGATGTCCAGCAGCAGCACCGCCGGCAAGCCTTCCTCGCGGTTGGCGTAGGCGCCACGGCGCAGCAGGTAGTCCATGGCTTCCACGCCGTCCTCGACGTGCACGATGGGGTTGGCCAGGCGCGCATCGCGCAGAGCGTCGACCGCCATCTCCGCGTCGGCCGGGCTGTCTTCTGCCAGAAGAATGGTACGAATGGCACTCATACGGTGAACTCTTGGTTGGGCGCCTCATGCGCAGGGGGAAGCTCGAAATAAAACGTGGCGCCTTCATCGACGACACCTTCGGCCCAGATGCGGCCGCCGTGACGCGTCAGCACGCGTCGCACGCTGGCCAGGCCAATCCCGGTGCCGGCGTACTCGCTGGCCTTGTGCAGCCGCTGGAACACACCGAACAGCTTGGCGCTGTACTCCATATCGAAGCCGGCGCCGTTGTCGCGCACGCTGAACCGGTGACCACCCTCGGGCGTCGGGACATAGGTGATCTCGATCCTGGCCACCTCGCGCTTGGCGCTGTACTTGACCGCGTTACCCAGCAGATTCATCCATAGCTGGCGCATCATGTTTTCGTCGGCCACCAGTACCGGGAGCGGCGCGATCTGCCACTCCACACGGTGGCCGGTGTTCTCGCTCTTGACGCTGGAATCCAGGATCGCGCGCGTTTCGGCGACCAGCGATTGCATGTCCACCGCCTGCAGCCGCAGCGCACCACGGCCCAGGCGCGAATACACCAGCAGATCGTCGATCAACGACGCCATGCGCCGCGCCGAGCTACTGATCACTTCCATGTAATGGCGCGACTTCTCATCGGCGGCGTCGCCCAGATGGCGCGCCAGCTTGTCCGAGAACCCGGCCACATGGCGCAGCGGCGCGCGCAGGTCGTGCGAGACCGAATAGCTGAAGGCCTCCAGTTCGCGATTGACCTCCGACACCTGCTCCACCTTGCCCTCCATCTGCCGATTGAGCTCGGTGATGCGCAGCTGCGAGGCCTTCTGCAGGCTGATGTCGCTGACCGTCATCAGCACCACGTCCTCGTCCGCGGTATCGGGCAGCGGCATGCGCCGCGCATTGATCAGCATGGTGCGCAGCACGCCATCGGCGCCGCGTTGCTCATGCTCGAAGTCCCACAGTTCGCGCCCGCGCAGCAACACGTCGGCCAGGCGCTGGTGAATCTGCTGGTCGCGCCAGACGCCGTCGCCTACATCTTCCAGCGCCATCAATTCATTGCCGCGTTCTTCCAGGCCGTACAGCTCGGCGAACGCGGGGTTGTGCAGCACGATGCGCTGACTGGCATCCAGCAGCACGATCGGCTCGCGCACGGTCTGCAGCACCGAGCTGGCGCGGCCGTTGGCGCGCAGGTATTCCTGCTCGGCCGCCAGCCGGCGCCGGATCTGCCGTTGCAGCAACCAGATCACCGTGGCCAGCAACAGCAGCTGCACCGCCAGCGCGGCCCAGCTCAGCACCGTGTAGTGCATGCGCTCGGTGTCCGCGCGCGCGTTGCGCAGCGCCAGCAACCGGCCTTCGGCACCTTGCAGGTCGTCGATCAACACGCGGATCGGGTTGTTCACCGTCATGTCGTCGATCAGCGTGCGGATCTGCTCCGGCTCGGTGGTCACGGCGATCCGCTCGGCTAATAGCAGCCGGCGCTCGATCGTGCTCTGGATCCGCCCCATGCGCACCAGCTGCGGCGGGTTGTCGTTGGTCAGCGCCACCAGACGGGCCACTGCTGCCATGGATTCGCGCCGGCCCCGGCGCATGCGTTCCAGCAACGCCGGGCGCTCCACCCCATGCGAGCGCATCAGCGCGGCCGATTCGGTGTCGCGCATCGCCGCTTCCAGCCGCTGCGCGGTCTCCTGCACTTCCTGGCTATGCGACACCCACACCGCTGCCCGGTTGGCGTTGCGCGCCATCTGCTGCAGCAGCAAGGACGGCACCACCACGATCAGGCACACCGCCACCGCCAATGAAGGCAGTCGCCAGCGATCCCATTTCTCTGCTTGGGCCGTTGTCTGCATTACCAGGTCTGTGTCCGCTCGCTGCAAGTGCCCAGGTCGGGTCGGCATTGTCTCCGATCGCGCCCCAAACGAGATGAATGATTCAGCAAATTTCGGTTACCACCGTGACATAGCTGAATGGGCATATCATAAGTGCAGCAAAGGTGAAAATGGCGCGAGAAGGCCGCCGTCTGTCGGCGTCGTGGCCGGCGATGGGCCTGCGGGCGCATCGGGTTGATCGAATCGGGCCGCCCAGGCTGATGAAGCACAATGCGCCAGCTCTGACGGCCCTGCATCGTGCGATTGATCCTACGCCCCAGCCAGTGATCCCCAACGCGTGGCCACTGCTCCATTCTGCTTACCGCTCCAAGTGCCACCGCTGGCTGTGCGGCCTGAGACACCAGTCTTGCGCCCAACTCCCATGCGCAGCTGCAGGCTCCACATCGATGCCGCCGGGGCGCCTTGCTGAACCTCCGGCACCCCGTATCACCGCTGCAGCGAATTGTGTTCTGACGAACGGTTCCGCTATACAGGAACCCGTCCAAGGTTTTGCAACGTACGCAGCTGATGAAAGACATCAAGACATTGGATCTGAACCTGCTTAAGGCCTTGGATGCGTTGCTGGACGAGCATAACGTCACCCGTGCCGCGGCCAGATTGGGCGTCACCCAGCCAGCCATGAGCGGCATGCTGACGCGGTTGCGCAAGACCTTCGACGACCCGCTCTTCGTGCGCGCGCAGCGCGGTATCGTGCCCACGCAGCGCTGTCTGGAATTGGCCGGGCCGCTCAAGCAGGTCATCGGCGAGATCGGTGCCCTGTTGCAACCCTTGGTGTTTGAGCCGGCCACCGCCACGCAGACCTTCACCATCGCGGCTACCGATTACGCGTTGCGGGCAATCGCCATTCCGTTCCTGGCCGCACTCAAGCAACAGGCGCCGCAGATCCGCGTGGCCCTGGTGCCGGTGGACGACCGGCAGATCTACGCCCAGCTCGAACGCGGCGACATCGACCTGGCCCTGCTGACGCCGGACAGCACGCCCCCGGATCTGCACGCCAGGGCCTTGTTCCACGAGCGCTATGTCTGCGTCTTGCGCAGCGATCATCCTGCCTTGCAACGTAGCCGCAAGCGATTGAGCATCGATCAGTTCTGCGCGCTCGACCATGCACTGGTGTCGTACCTGGGCGGCGGATTCCGCGGCGTGACCGACGCGGCGCTGGCAACGCTCGGCAAGCACCGCCAGGTCACCCTGTCGGCGCAGTCCTTCCTCATCGTTCCCGAGATTTTGCGCGCCAGCGATAGGGTGGCGATCCTGCCGAGCCGGCTGGTTGCCGGCTTCGACGGGTTGACGATGCTCGAGCCGCCCATCGATGTCCCGGGCTTCACCAAGGTTGCCGCCTGGCATGCGCGCACCCACCGCGATGCGGCACAACGCTGGCTGCGCCAGTTGCTGTTCGACCATTGCGGGGACCGCGCCACGCACCGCCGACAATAGGCTGCATTCGCGTTGCAGGCTGTGGGCACCCGCCGGCGACACGCCATCGTAGCAACCGGAAAATGCCGCGCTTACCGGGCAGCGCGGGCAGCGGCGACCAGGCCGTCCAGCCAGTCCTGGTGGCCGTTGATCATCGGATTTGGCCTGGCGTTGCGTAACGCTTCGGCCGGCTTACCTTTCTGGGTTTCCTGCGTGAGGATGCGTACGCGGCCGCCATCGAGGTCTTCCACCAGCCAGGCATGGTGCACGTCCAACCGTGCGGAGCTGCCTTCCTCGCCCGACCAACCATGCCATGCAACGCGTCCGGGCTGGCTATCGGTCGGCGGGACGAACTCATTGCATCGGGCATGCACCGGAAACCCGAAGGTCTCGAAGTAAAAGCGCACTCCCTCGCAGAGCTGCGGACCTGCTGCATCCTCAAAACGCACGTTCGCCGAGTTGGCGTAATAGCTGGGCCAAAGCGATGGCTCGCTCAGCAGCGGCCAGATCTGGGCGGCGCATAAGCCGGCGACGACCACCTCGTTGGACGCAAAGTTTTCGGTGAAACCCGGTACGTAGCCTTCCGGCCAGACGATGGCAGTGGCATGCGCGAGGTTGGTTTGCATAAGGACAGTCCTGAGTTCGATGAAAGTGGGTTGGAAGGCAGTGCTGCGGCCGTGCGATTGCGGGCCGCGCCTGTCTGCCCGGTCAACGATGGCGACCGCTCAGATATAAATCCAATCCTTACTTTTTATATTCCCCATCATCCAGCCCGATACCAGCGAGCAAGCGCCTTGTGCGATCCGCCGCGCACGCCCGGACGATCATTGCTGGAATGCAACAGCCGGGCTGCCCTAAACCGGCAGCGCTACTGCGCCAACGGGGCGTATGGACTGAAGAACTCGGCACCGGCCCAGGCCGGCATCTGGAAGTCGATAGCCGGGCCGCGCACGAAGCTGGATGCCTTGCCTGGGTCGCCCTTGCCGTCCCACGCCGTCGTAGACGGCCAGGGATAAACCGGACGCGCTCGCACGGTCTGCGCAGTCGTCCGCTTGTCCGGCCCAAGCGCCGCCGCCTGCGCTCCTGGCGCAGGCGCCGTGCGTGCTGCGTGCATTCCCCCTGCACCGCGCGGCGCTCCAAAGTCGCTCGCGGCATCCAGCTGCGGTTGGCGCGCCTGGATCGCATCCGGCGCAGTGCCGCGCTCGACCCAGGCCATCAGCGGCGTCAGCAGATCCATCTGATAAGGCCCCTCGCCGTTGGAGCAGTGGTACATGCCGGGGAACGCGTACAGGCGCGCAAAGCTGTCGGCACGCCGGGGGCGCAGGTGTTCGCGCATCGCGGTGTAGTAAGCAATGCTGTTGATCGGCGAAATATGCGGGTCGGACCACCCGTGGAAGAGGATCAGCTTGCCGCCGCTGTCGGCAAACGCCGACAGGTCGGGGTTGGTAGCGTCGAACAGACGATGCCGAACGCGAAGCTTCTGAAAGGTCGCCAGATCGAACTGCATGTCGGCCAGCGTGAAATCGCTCGGCGGATCGACCTCAAACGCCATGTTGCGCAGGACCGGCAGGCTGACCTTTTCACTGAAGATCGCATCGTTGGCCGACTGCGGCACATACACGCCGGCCCAGGCCAGTTCCGACCCGTATTGCGGGCCACCCGGACTCAGGCGCGTGCCGGTGGCCTGATCGCGTGGGCCATCGTAGAACTTGCGGACAACCGCAATCTCCGCCGCACTCAGGCAGGCAGAACGCTCACTCGCAGCGGCTGGACACTGCAGCGTTGCCGGATCGAAGTGGCACGCCAGCGGATTGCCGATCACCCCGTCGGCCAGCCCGTCGAGCGCATCACAGGCCTTCAACACCGCGGCATGCAACACCGGCAGCCGCGCTGCCAGCAACACCGGCTTGCCGTCGGCACCGGTATTGGCACGTGCCTGCCACGCATGGAAGACCGCGTTCTGTACAACGAAATTCAGCGCCCCCGCACCGGCGATGATGCCGTCGAAATCGTTGGGATAACGCTGCGCCTCGATCAATCCCTCGCGCCCGCCATCGGAGCAGCCGCTGAAGTACGCGTAGCGCTGCGAGCGGCCGTAATACGCGCGGATCAATGCCTTGGCAGCGACCGCAGTGAGGTGCTGACCCCGATAGGCGAAGTCGGCGCGTTTGCGTGCGTCCTTGCCGAATGTGCCGTCCTGATCCTGATGCCCCATGTCGGTGGACGCCAACACGAAGCCGCCACTGTTCAATGGCGCGCAGCCGTCGGCCGCGCCAACGTTGCCGGCAATGCTGCCGCACAGGCCGCCACAGCCAATCTGCAGATAGCGCTGCGTCCACGTCTGCATCGGCAACTGCACCGCGAAGTCGATTGCAGGCAAGAGCGTGCCTTCGACTGCGCAGATGGACTGGCCCGCCTGGTTGGTGGTCTCGACAGCAGCGGTGATCTTGCTGCCTGCCCCTGCGATAGCGGAAAGGTCGAAGCGGCCCAGGTCCGCGCAGGCCATCACCGGCTTGACCACTGCCAGCGCAGTCGATTGTGCTTGCGGCCCCGTCGCCGTCACTGCGGCAATGGACGCCTCGTGGGTGCGCGCGCACCCTTGCAGCCCGCACCCGAACAAGGCGACGACCGCAGCCGCCCTATGCGCGTAGAACGTGTTACTGCGCCTGTTGGCATTGCTCGGGCTGAACATGATGCGGATCCTCTTTGTTCAATGGACGATCGGCAGAAGCCTGCAGTCGCGCTCCGGCCTATGCCCAGGGACTGCGATGATTCAAGGCGAAACAACGCGCTTTGCGCATCGCAGGTAACCGTCGAGCGTAGGTTGATCAGGCGGCCGATCATCGGCAGATACGCAGCATCCGATTGAAGCAAGCAGCCCAGGCTGGTGTGGCGGCACATGCTCTGCAATGTTGCGCAATCACGCATCGCATCAATGAGCGCTACAACCATGCGCGCCCTGCATTCAGGCGTAAGCACCCGCCGAATAGGTCAGCTCATAACTATGACTGTAGATTTCCAGGATGTTGCCGAACGGATCTTCCATATAGACCATGCGATACGGCTTTTCGCCCGGAAAATACTCGCGTACCGGCATCCGCTGCCTGCCCCCGGCGGCGACGATCTTCGCCGCCAGCCCTTCGACATCCGGGTCCTGAATACAGAAGTGAAAGACACCGCTCTTCCAGTACTCGAAATTGTTGGCAGGCTTTTCGGCGTTGCGAAACTGGAAGAGTTCCACTCCCATGCGATCGCCCGTCGACAGGTGCGCGATACGGAACGAGCCCCACCCGGCACCGAAGACATCCGTGCACATCACGCCAATGGCACTGTCGTCTTCGGTGATCCCGGTCGGCGGCATGATCAGATACCAGCCTAATACATCGGTATAAAACGCAACCGCCGCCTCGATATCAGTGACCGACAGACCGATGTGGGAGAAATTTCGCGGATATGGGGCAGTCATGGACAGGCGCATAGCGAAAGGGGACTTGATACTAAATGGCAACGACAGCCATGAGACCCGGCCCCGACTTATGGCCACGATAAGATCCTGATATGAGCGCGGCTGGCATTGCAGCGACAAGCACCTGCCAGCAATACACAACACGCCATCTGCCGAAGCTGATCGCGCAAGCGTCGGCGAGAACGCGCCAACAAAAAAAGGCGCACTCCGTGGAGTGCACCTTGAGCTCGGTCCCGCCGCCTCGCCTCGGCCGGACCGGCATTCGCAGCAGCTGCGCTTACTTCTTCGCAGCAACGACCTTCAGGCCGGTCGACTTAACGCTCTTGACGCCTTCGATGCCCTTGGCCACGGCCACGGCCTTGTCGTGCTCAGCCTGGGTGGCGACCGAACCGGTCAGCGTCACGATGCCGTTCTTGGTCTCGACCTTGACGTCGGTGCCCGACACGTTGTCGGTGGCCAGCAGATCGGCCTTGACCTTGGTGGTGATCCAGGTGTCGGTGACCGGCTTCTTGGACTCATTCATGCCAGCGGCATGGTCCTTGTGGGCGCCCATGTCCTGCGGCGCGGCAAAGGCCTGCGTGGCACCCAGGGTCAGGCCCAGCGACAACGACAGCGCCAGCAACTTGCGTGCATGCTTCATGTTCTTCATCCGAGACACTCCTGTTGAACGTGGCTGCAGCTTGCGGCGGTGCTCGTCGAGCAGACGTGACCGCTGCATGCAGGCGCCGTGAACCCGGCGAACACGGGTGGGTGCAATACCATGCAGGTTCCTTCCGTCGTTGCGATGAACCGTTTTCAATGCCTAAACCGTTCAATCTGGCTGTCGTCGGCTACGGCTATGTCGGCCACACCTTCCATGCACCGCTGATCGCCAGCACGCCCGGCCTGCAGTTGCACAGCGTGGTGTCGTCCAAGCCGCAACAGGCGCAGGCGGACTTTCCCGGCATCCACGTTGTCGCCGACCTCGCCACTGCGCTGGCCGATCCCGCACTCGATGCGGTGGTGCTGGCCACGCCCAACCAGACCCATGCACCGTTCGCGCTGCAGGCGCTGGCAGCCGGCAAGCACGTGCTGGTAGACAAGCCCTTTGCGCTGGATGCCACGCAGGCGCGCAGCATGGCAGAGGCCGCCACCGCTGCCGGGCGCATCGTCAGCGTGTTCCAGAATCGCCGCTGGGACGCCGACTTTCTGACCTTGCGCCGCCTGATCGACGAAGGCCAGTTGGGCGAGGTGGTGGAATTCCACTCGCACTTCGATCGCTATCGCCCGCAGGTGCGCGACCGCTGGCGCGAAAGCGATAGCCTCGGCGCCGGCCTGTGGTACGACCTGGGCCCGCATCTGCTCGACCAGGCCCTGCAACTGTTCGGCATGCCGCAGGCGATCGGCGCAGACCTGCAGCGCCAGCGCAGCCAGGCGCGCAGCGACGACTATTTCCACGTCACCCTGCACTACCCGCGGCTGCGGGCGATCCTGCACGCCGGCTCGCTGGTGGCCGACAACCGCCTGCGTTTTGCGGTGCATGGCACGCGCGGCAGCTATCTCAAGCATGGCCTGGATACGCAGGAAGATCAGCTGCGTGCCGGGCGTCGCCCCGGCACGGTCGGCTGGGGCGTGGATCCGTTGCCGGGCACGCTGACGCGCGTGGACGAAGAAGGCCGCGTGCATACCCATCAGCCTGAAAACCTGCCCGGCGATTATCGCCAGTGTTACGCCGCCTTCCGCGACGCGCTGGCCGGCACCGGTCCGGCGCCGGTCGCCACTGACGACGCGGTGCAACTCATGCATCTGCTGGAGCTGGCCCAGCGCAGCGCAGCAACCGGCCAGGTGCAGTGGCTGGAGGGCATGCGCACGCCCTGATGTAGGCGCAGCCAGCTGCGTGCGCTTGACGGCGCATAGCCGGCTGCGCGCAAGACATCGGCTATTGGCGTGACGGTTTACCGCACTCGCGTTCGACGTTCACAGTTCGATGCCGACAGTATGTGTGTTCAAGGCACGCTGGCCGGTGTGCAAACGCTCCGCCGGGCTAGCGGCCGAGCATGTTGCGTGCGCGACGTACTGGAAGCCGACGCCATCGCTGCGGGCATTCAATCGACGGGCTGGATTCGCAGCGCGGCGATCTCCAGCCAGCGAGCCTTGCAACGCCTTGAAGCGCGGCCGCTACGCTCAAAACAGCGTTGCATCCACCGGCATGCTGCTCAGCCATGACTGCGCCTTGCAACAGGCGCAGTCACCGAAGGCCGCTTATGCGTCCTTGCTGCCGATCGTCGGGGAGGCCGCCTTGGTGGTCATCACCGCATGCCCGCCGAACTGGTTGCGCATCGCTGCCAGCAACTTGTCGGTAAACGAATCCTTGTCGCGCGAGCGCAGCCGCTCCATCAGCGACAGCGTGATGATCGGCGCCGACACTTCCAGATCGATCGCCTCGGCCACCGTCCAGCGGCCCTCGCCCGAATCGGCCACGAACGGCGCGATGCCATCCATCGCGGGATTGTGCCGCAGCGCATCGGCGGTGAGATCCAGCAGCCACGAGCGCACCACGCTGCCGTCGCGCCAGATCTCCGATACCTGGTGCAGATCCAGCGCAAAGTCGGTCTTGTGCTGCATCAATGCGAAGCCTTCGGCATAGGCCTGCATCATCCCGTACTCGATGCCGTTGTGGACCATCTTGGTGAAGTGGCCGGCACCGCTCGGGCCCACCCGCCCCCAGCCTTTGTCCGGCGCAGGCGCCAGCGTGGCCAGGATCGGATGCAGCGTGGTCACCGCAACCTCTTCGCCGCCGACCATCAGGCTATAGCCTTCCTTCAAGCCCCACACGCCACCACTGGTGCCGCAATCGACGAAGGCGATGCCGCTTTCCTGCAGCAGCGCCGCGCGACGTTGCGAATCCTTGTAGTACGAATTGCCGCCGTCGATGACGATGTCGCCGGCCTGCAGCAGCGGCAGCAACTGCGCCAGGGTGTCATCGACGATTTTGCCGGCCGGCACCATCAGCCAGACCACGCGCGGGCTCGGCAATGCGGAGACCAGCGCTTCCAGCGCCTCGGCAGTCACGATCCCCTTGGCCTGCGCACTGCTACGCGCGCTCGCGCCTGGATCGTAGCCATGCACGCGGTGCCCGCCGTGCACCAGACGCTCGGCCATGTTGGCGCCCATGCGGCCCAAACCCACCATACCCAGTTCCATAACCACTCCTCAATGCTCTGATCAGTGCAGGGTGCCACGCCCGGCGTACGCCGGCGTGGCGGAATTCTCAATGGATTGTTCCGTGGCGGTGCTGGTGGCGCACTGTTGCAGCTGCCAGTCGATCCAGCGCCAGTACAAGGTGGTACGCAGATTGTGCAGCGTCAGGTCGATGGCGTAGGGCGTGCGCGGGTTGCGGTCCAGCAACCGCGCCACGTGATAGCCGATCGGCTTGATGCCCTTGGGATGCACGTACACCAGAAACCCTTGGTAGAACGGATCGTCCAGCAGCGTCTGCAACTCCTGCAGCTGCGCCTGCTGCTGCGGATCCAGGCTGGCGCGCAGCGAGGCGTCGCGCTCATACAACAAGCGTTCGAAGCGTCGCTTACCCGGCCCGCGCAGCGACTTGGACACCTCCCAGATCCGCCGGTTGAGTGCGTCGTAGTGCGCAAAGCCACCATGCTTGGCCAGTGCCTGCGCCGCCGCATCGCTGACATCCACCACCACGAAATTTTCGGCCTGGTTGTGGATATCGTCCAGGTAGGCCTTGTCGAACACGTGCGCGATGAAACCCGGCGCACCCACAAAGGCCTGCCGCCCCAGCTGCGCGGTCTTGGTCGCCTTGCCATCAGCGAACAACGTGCCGGCGTGCGCGCCAAGCAGAATGCTGTCGGTGTCGTGCAGGGTCAGGAAGGTGCCGATCGACAACTCGCCGGGCGTGAACACCCGATCGAATCCGGCATCGCCATACAACTCACGTTGGGTGGCGAGCTGGGCCACCTGCCGCCCCACCCCGCATTCGGAGCGCACATGGCCGCGGTAGAACGCATCCAGTGCCTGCGCATTGCTGCCGTGGGGCTGATAACCGCGGCCGAAGCTGCGAAACCCGCTCCAGCCCTGCGCCGTCGCGCCGCGCCAGCCAAAGCCGATCCAGCCCAGCTGCACTGCCGAGAACCGGTAGTTCGGATTGTTCTGCAGTTGGGTCACCGCGCGCCGTGTTGCGGCCCCGACCTCGAACCCATAGGCGCAGTGCGTGGCCGGATCATCCAGCAGCGCGTTCAGTGCGGCGCGGCGTTGCGGCGTGCCCCAGGCTGCCGGCAAGGTTGCCTGCAGGTCGCCGGCCGCGTGCGCCTGCGCCAGCGATCCCCGTGTGCAGGGTGCGCCGCGCGCAATGACCGGCGCGTCGACCGCTGCTTGGCGAATGGTCCAACCCAGGCGTTGCAACAGCGCCTGCACGCAGTCGGCGCTGGCTGCGCCTGCCGCATCGCCGGGCGCAGCGGTCGCTGCCTGCAGCAGCTGCGCCGCGACCAGCACCATGGCACAGCACCGCGTCGCCAAACGGGTACGCACGCTATGCCGCGTGGCCACGCAGATGGAGGGCGACGCACGCTGACGGCACGGCAGCTGAAGGTTGCTCATTCGCACAACGGCGGAGATTGAAGGCGTTGTCTTCTTGACTACAACAGAAAGCCCCGGCATGGCCGGGGCTCTGCGGATTCACTGCATCAGGCTCAGCGGCGTTCGCAAACGCGCTCGACGCGGCGGTTGCCGTTGGCCTGCTGGCGGTTGCCCTGGATGGTGCGGCCTGCCGCGCCACCTGCCACTGCACCAGCAACCGTTGCGAGCTTCTTGCCGTTGCCGCCGCCCACCTGGTTGCCGAGCAGGCCACCGATGGCCGCGCCGGCCACGGTGCCGCCAATGCGATTGGGGTCGGTTGCATTCTTCTGCACTTCCACGTTGCGGCAGCGCACGCGTGTGCCATCGGAAAACTTGCGGCCTTCGTCGGCTTCCGTATACGACCCCTGATGCGAGTAGCGCTGTGCCTGCGCAAGCGTACTGGTCGCCATCAGGCCGATCATGGTCAGGCCCAGCAGGGATGTCTGGATTTTCATCGTCGCTCTCCATCGTTCTCGCCCGCTCGGCGAGTCATGGCCCGCACTCTGTTCGCCTGGTCGAGAACACAACGTGAAGCGCGCTTACGGCTATTCAGGCTTTGGAGCGGAGCATGAACCGATCGTCACGGCTGCGTCGACGGCTCGTGTTGCGGTTCCTTTGCCGGCGCCGGCGGCGGGTCCTGCGCCTCCACCGGCAACGGCGCCACCGGAGGCTGCGCCACCGTCGCTGGGGACGCAGTGGCCGAAGCAGCGGCCCCCACCGGCGCATTGGCAGCCGACGCCTGCGCAGGTGGCGCTGCGGGCGCCAATGGTGCGGCAGGTGCTGCAGGCGGATGTGTCGGCACCGGTGCGGGCGCTGGCGCCGCCGCAGCGGGTACCGCTTCGGTCACCTTGGGCAGATACGAGGTCAGGCGCTCGAAAAAGCGCTTGTAGAAGGCCGCGTCCTGCACGGTGGTGCTGGACACGCGCACCAGCGAATCGCCACTGCTGCCTACCGGCAGCGACAACGACCCCAGCACCCCCACACCAACGCTGGCGGAGGTCGAACTCTTCTTCAGCGCATACCGGTCCTGCAGCGCACTGACGAACACCTGCGCCTTGCCGCCGTCCTGAGTGGCGCAGGAGATCCGCAAGTTGAGTTGCTCGCTCTGGTCGGCTTCCTTCAACTGGAAGTTCTTGCTGCCCTCCACCGCCGCCGCATCGGCACGGGTGACGGCGTAGCCCTGGCTCAACAGCACGCGCCGAGCCGCTTCGCAGGCCTGTGGCGAGCTGGCCGCCACGCTGCGGGAGTAGGTGTCGTCGGAATTGAACGACTCACGCATCAGCATCGTGTCGCCCTTGCTGCCACCGCAGCCGGCCAGGGTTGCCAGCGCGCCAAGCAGTGCGCCATGCGCGATCAGGGAAGTACGAGACATGGGAAGCTTCCATCATCCAAAACCGGCCAAAGCATAGCCGCAACGCATGTGCGCGCGGTGTCGCCTCGCCTGCTCAGGGCATCGGCGGTTCATCCGCTGGCAGTTGCAGGTCTACCTGCAGGCGGCTGCCATCGGCACCGATGCGTTCGGCGCGTAGGTAGTGATGCGTACGGACCGCCGCCAACGGCACCGGTGCCCGGCACGGCTCGCCCCACAGGCTCAAGCTGAAGCCCTGCGCCTGCAGCCAGGCGGTCAGCCGGTCCCATAACGGCTGCTCGGCGCGCAGCATCAGGTCCAGGTCGGCCGGCCCGTCAGGCACCAGGGTGGGCGACTGCAGCCAGCGTGCGTAGCTGCCATGCACCCGCACCGGCACCCCCAGCGCCTGTAGGGCCAGCACCAACTGCGCGGCCTGCGCCAGGTCCAGTTGCGCCCGGCAGTGCTGGAAGATCAGCGCGTATTCGTGGCTACGGTTGCTGTCGGTGCGTGCATGGGCAATACCACCGGCTGCGCGCCGGTAGCACAGCACCCGCTCTTCGTGCAGCGTAAACAGGCTGCCCAGGACCCGGCCAAGGTCCCAGGCCTGCGGAATCAGTCGCCCGCCAAGACAGATGTTTTCCACCATCACTACGCCGAATGCGCCTGGGCGTAGCCGCCGTCGCAGCGCATGGAACACCGCGCGCATGCCGGCAAGATAGCCCACGTAGTCGGCACTGGCGTACAGCTGGCCTGCCTGCGCTTCACCCTGCCACTGGCAGCCGAAATACGGCACGTTGGTCAGGCACAGATCAATTGCCGCTGCGGGTGGCGTCTGCACCAGGCTGCCAAGCACGACCGGCGCATCCACCCCATGCCGCTGCAGCCGTGTGCGCGCCACCTGCGCCCGCGCGGCATCGATTTCCATACCGTGCGCGTTGCGACCTTCAAGGGCCGCGGCGAGCAAGGTGGTACCGAATCCGCAGAACGGGTCGAACACCTGGTCGCCCGGCAGGCTGAAGTGGCGCACGAACGGGCGCATCTGATTGACCCAGCCGCAGTCGCGGCCGTGCAGCGGATCGCTGGCACGCAGATCCTCCGGCAACGCCCAGGCGGCATCGTCGGCGCTCGGTGTCCACCAGCTACGCTGATCGAACTCATCCATCGGCCGGCTCCCATAGCACGTCGGCGTCGGGGTCCCAGCCGGCGCACAGGCGGCCATTGGCAAAGAACACCAGCTTGTAGATGTCGCCGGTGGCATGACGCGCATGCATGGCCGCGTAATCGGCACTTTCAAAGACCACCTGCAGGCCGTCGTCGCCACGCAGGCGCACATTCCAGAAGTAATACCCTTCGGTCATGCCATCGAGCTGCCACTGCGCCCACCACGGCTGCTGCATGCAGTCGGCCAGCAATGGCTCCACGCCGATGCGCTGCTGTTCGATATAGCGCCAGGTGCCGTTGCTGCGATATGCCTCGTCCAGCCGCGACAACTCGCGGAAGATGACCTGGCTGGCGCCGCAGCGGCGTGCCCACGCGATGTAGTGCGCCACGTCTTCGGCACAGCAGATGCCATCGCGTTGCACGATGCAGACCAGCCGCACCGGCAGGCGTTCGGCAATGCTGCGCGCGGTACGCATGAAGGTGGCCGCATCGGCGATGGGCTCGTCCGCCCGAAACCGCATGATGGCATCGTTGCGCGCCTGCAACGGATGGTGTCGCGATAGTTCGATCCACGACAAGCCGAACTGGCTCAGCGCATCCAGCAGGCGCCCGCCTTGCGCACGCGCCAGGCCCGCCCCGTTGCTGTAGAGCACGCGCTGCTCCACGCGCGGGCCATCCGGTGTCTGCGACAAGGTCTGCAGCAGGGTCTGCAGCCAGCCCGCGTCATCGGTCATCTCCAGACCCGACAACGAATACGACAACGGCACTGCGTGCAGCACCTGCAAGGCGGCACGCAGCTGATCGAAATACGCCGGACCAGGCCGCAGCATGGACGCCGTCAGGCCACCGCCGTGCTGGCGCAGGTTTTCCGAACAGAACCCGCAGCGTGCCGAGCAGGGGCGCACCGACGCATACGGGGTGAAGGTGACCGGCAACGCCATCCGATAGCGGCGTTCGCCGATACGCAAGTGGTGCCAGCGGTTGCCCTCGTCCTGCAGCGGCACACGCCGCTGCAGGCTGGGGACTGCCGCGCGCAGCTGCGTCAACAGCGGCGAGGCCGGCGACAGCGATGCGTCGTCGATGGAAGCGGGCACGAGCATGCCTGCGTGCTGCCGGTCAGCGGCGCGCAGCGTCGGCGCGCGCACGCACCTGCTCCAGCGTCCACTCCTGCTGCATCGCCCCGTTTTCCCACACCGTCACCAGTGCATCTTCGCTGTCGGCGCTGGCGGCCAGCTCGTCCAGCAGTGCACTGCGGTAACTACCATCGCGACGATTGCGCAGCAGGGTCAGCCGACCGCGCTTGCTCTGCTTGCCCTGGTCGGTGATCGGATCCTTGTAGACATCGATCCACTGCCCGTCCACACGCACCGCCGAGCACTTGAGCGCGAACTTCTGGGTGTCGCGGTCCACCTTCTGCAGCAAGGCACCGCCCATGCCGAAGGCGACGTTGTCGGCGGCATAGCCGGCGGCGGTGATGCGCTCCAGAATCGCGCGCAGCGACTGCGGGTTGATGCCATCGCCCTGGATCACGCGCACGTGGTTGAGCACCTTGTAGCCCTTGCCGTTGAGCTGATGACCGAAGGCCTCGTCCAGCAGCAGCAGGCATTGTTCGACCACATCCACCGGGTCGCCGGAATCGGGGCGGATCACCACCGTCGCGCCGGAGGCAACGATCTCCTCGCGCAAGGTGGTGCCCCAATGCTCGGCAATGGCACGGTAGATGTCGTAGCTGTCCGAGACCACCGCCACGATGGAACCGGGCCTTGCGAATTGGGTGAGCATGTTGCGATACGCATCCACCTCGCGCTCGCGGCCCCAGCTGGTAATGGTGCTGTGCTCGGCGGCGGGAATCGAAAACCCCGCCACCGGCGTGTGGTAATGCGCGCGCGCCAGCAACAGCGCCGACAAGGTATCGGTGCCGAGAAAATTCACCAGATGCGCCGCGCCGCCGAGAGCCGCCGAGCCAAGACTGGACACGCCACGCGCGCCGAAATCGTGCAGCTTGAAGGGCAGCTGGCCTTCCGGATCGTCGCTGGTGCGCTCCAGGTAATCGCGCACGATCTGCTTCACCTGCCAGCTCACCGTGGCCACCGTCACCGGATACCACACGCGCAGCAACAGGGTTTCCACATAGGACGGCACCCAGAACGCCTTGGCGTCGGTGGACTCGATCGTCATCAGCACGTTGTGCGTGGGCACCACCGTGCCTTCGGGCACCGCACGGATGCGGATCGGCAACTGGCCACCGAGACGGTCGACGATATCGCGCCAGCCGGCCTCGTTGAACGGCTCGCCATGCGCGGCCAGCAAGGCCTTCGCATCGTCGATATCGGCATGCGTGACCGGACGGTTGATGGCTTCTTTCAGAATCGACTGCAGGCCGAAGAACACGGTCTGGTCGTACACGCCGCCGCGCGATTCGACATAGAAGAACGAGGCGTCTGTACCGGGCGGATATTGCAGCCAGTGGCTGGCCTTGTAGCTATCGGTATTGAGCAGCAGGTTATCGAGGTAATGCATGACGGAAGCTCCTTCGCGTCGGGAAAACCGGCGGTCTGTCCGCCGGCGGGAGGCTGTGCTGCAAGCAACGGCGCATGTCATGCGGCCAGCACCGATCGGTACCGACACGCAGGCGCATGCGGCTGCCTTCAACCACGGCCCAGGAAGAATTCGAGGATATGCAGGTGGTCTTCGTACAGACGCGGGCCCATCGCCATGACCTCGGCGATTGGAATCCAGCGCGCCTTGTCGGCATCGTCGCCACCGCGCACGACAGGCAGCTCGCCAGCCGGAAATTCGAAGTGGAAGGCATGGGTGATGGTGCGCCCGCGCAGGCTGCGGTCGGGATGGTCGAACACCTGGCGGGCACGCAACGAGCCCTTGAGCACCGGCACCGGCAGTTTGAGCCGGGTTTCCTCGCGCAGCTCGCGCAGGCAGCTGTCCAGCAGCCCCTCGTCCTGCGCAACGAAGCCGCCCGGCAATGCCCACAGGCCTTTGCCCGGCTCGGCACGGCGGCGCACCAGCAGCACGTGGCCCGAGTGCACCACCACCGCATCGGTAGTCACGAAGGTGGGCGCATACGGCGCATCCTTCCAGGCAGCGCGGTACTGCTCGATGAAACGGTATTCGGCCACCAGTTGCGCATAGCTGGGCGAATTGCGCCGGAACGCTTCAAGCATGTCGTAGACCGGCGCCGGCACATTGCCGCGCAGCATCAACAACCCGCCATGGAAGCCGATGTCGCCAGCCTCGAACAGATAGCGGCGCAACTCGGTCGCCGACAAGGTGGCGGTGTGCTGCACATCTTCCAGCGGCCACTGTGGGAACTCGCGCAGGTAATAGCTGCTGGCATCCTTGTCCATGCCGATCAGACCGACCCGCGCATCCGGCGCGCCGCCATCGGCCTGCACTGCTTCGGCAACCTGGCGTTGCACGTCGGCAATCCACAGGCTTTCGTTATAAAGATGATCGCGTAATGGACGCAGGATCAATCGCGCGTTCTCGCCCGGCAACGCGGACTCGATCATCACCGCGCGTTCTGCGACAGTCCAGGGATTGCGAATGGTACGTGGCGTGTCGGCCGAGCCGATCAACACAATGAGCTTGCTCGCCTTGCCCAGCGCGTGGCGGGCGACGGCGGCGTGGCCGTTATGAAAGGGCTCGAAACGCCCGATAAACACGAGATAATCGTACTGAAGTGCCATGAGAATCCCTCACGGTTGGTGGGTAGCCGGCGGTCTGTCCGCTGGCTTGGTGCAAATGCTACGCCGATGCGCGGCGGCGTCAAGCAGGCGATCAAACGGGCGATCAAGCAGGCGATCAAGCAGGCGATGGTGTCTGCATGCATCATCAGTGTCGTGACGCAGCGGTCATCATTGCTGGCTAGACTCGGTGCTCTTGTTTCCAGGGAGTTCGCCTGCATGCCACGTCCGATCGCGCAGGTGCTGCTGCGCCGCCTTTTCGCCACCGTTGCAGTGCTATGCATCGCCCTGCCCGCACTGGCGGCAACGCCGAGCGCGCCGCTGCGGGTGATGTCGTTCAACGTGCGCGTGCCGGTCGATACCGACGGCGACAAACGCTGGCAGGCGCGCCGCGATGCCATGGTCGGATTGATCCGTCAGGCGCATCCGGATGTCGTCGGCACCCAGGAGCTGGTACAGGAGCAGGCGCAGTATCTTGCAACGCATTTGCCGACCTATCGCTGGTTCGGCAAGGGACGCAACGCCGACGGCGGCGGTGAACACATGGGCGTGTTCTATGACAGCCGCGCGCTGACGGTGGTGGAATCGGGCGACTTCTGGCTATCCGAAACACCCGACATTCCCGGCAGCAGCAGCTGGGGAACGGACCTGCCACGCATGGTCACCTGGGCGCTGTTCGAACGTCGCAACGACAAGCGCCGGTTCTACCTGTTCAACACGCATCTGCCGCACCGCGATCAGGATGAGCAGGCTCGCGAGCAAGGGGCCCGAGTGATCCTGTCGCGTATCGCGAAACTGCCTGCGGATAGTCCGGTGGTGCTGACCGGCGATTTCAACAGTGATCCGGACAAGCGTACCTACCCCACGCTCACCGCCGTGCTGGGCGATGCGCGCACGCACGCGCGCACGCGCAACGGGCCGGAAAACACCTTCCAGGATTTCAGCACCCAGCCGACCCGGCGCATCGACTGGATTCTGTTCCGCGGCCTGACGCCCACCCGCTTCACCACCCTGGACGACCGCCCCGGCGGCATCCTGCCGTCCGATCATTATCCGGTGCTGGCCGAGTTCGACTGGCCGCGCTGACAGCAGGCACGCAGGCACTTATCGCGCCGGCAATGACGCGCCTGCCAGCGGCGACGGGATCCAATCTTGTGGGTGTTGCGGCCGTTTGAAGCGGCCCAACAACCTCTCAAGCTAGCGTCATGTCGGTAAGGACGGCGCACTTGAATCAGTGGTTGCACCGCCAGGACATTGAAGGTCCGCGCACCGGCCACGCCCGCCTGGCGGCTACGCAGCGATGTGCCGGCCGCTCAAACCGTCTGGATGCCCGCCTGTGCCGCGCTGGCCTGCAGCCATTCCAGCAAGGTCTGCAGGATCGCCGATGGCGTGTCGCGCCAGACGATGGACAGCTCGCGCCGCGCCCAGGTTTCGTCCAGCGGCACTGCCGCCAACTGCTGCCTGACGCTGGAGCACGCCAGCGCCGCGTGCGGCACGATGGCTACGCCCACACCGCGCGCCAGCATGCGGCACAGCGTCTCGATGCCGGGTACGCGCGCGCGGATGCGCAGGTGCACGCCGGCCCTGGCCAGGTGCGTGCGCAGGTGACGCTGCAAGGCGTTGTCGGCCGACAACGCCAGCAACTGCATCTGTGCGATATCGGCCAGGCGCACGCTGCCCGCAGCGGCCAGCGGATGACTGGCGGCCATCGCCACCACCAGGCGATCCTGCCGGAACGGGCGCCGCTGCAGGCCGGTGAAATCCGCATGCCCTGCCACCACGGCCAGGTCCGCGCGTTCATCGCGTACCGCGTCGGCCGCCTCTTCGCTCCCCCACTCGGCCAGGGTCAGATCCACCCGCGGATGCGCCAGCAAGAAATCCGCCACGCATTCGGGTAGCCATTCCGAGAGCGCGGCGGTGTTGGCAGCCAGTCGCAGCGTGACCTGGCCGCCGATGCCATAGTCGCCAAGTTCGCTGCGCATCGCCTGCTCCTGCCGCGCCAGCACCCGTGCGTGCCGCAGCAACACCTGGCCGGCCGCGGTGAGCGTCACCCCGCGCCGGCCACGCTCGAACAGCGCCGCCCCGACCTGCAGCTCCAGCGCGCGGATGCGCGCACTGGCGGCCGCCAGCGACAGCGCCACGCGATCGGCGCCAGCCGTGATGCTGCCGGTGTCGGCCACCGCGACAAAGATCCGCAGATCGACGAATTCCACCTGCATGTGCACTCCAGCCTTCGGCGTGGCCGAAGTCTGCCTCAAACAAAGACAGCTTGCCGGCCCGGCATCGCCACCCGGATCCTGGCGCCCATGAGTGGACATGTTTCGCAGTGGCTGCTGGTTGCAGCGGTCTTCCTGCTGGCCGGCGGCGTCAAGGGCGTGGCCGGCATGGGGCTGCCAACGGTGGCGATGGGGCTGCTCGGGCTATGGCTGCCGCCCAGCCAGGCCGCCGCACTGCTGGTGCTGCCTTCGCTGGTGACGAATCTACAGCAGGCCTGGGGGCCGGCGCCGGCAGCGCTGTTGCGGCGTCTGTGGCCGGTATTGGCACTCGTAGTGGCCGGCACCTGGCTGAGCGCCGGGGTGATGATCGGCGGCAATCCACGCTTCCTGCGCGCCGCGCTCGGCGTGCTGCTGGTGGCCTATGCCCTGCTCGGGTTTGCGCGCCGACAGTGGACGCTGCCGCCACGCCACGAACGCTGGGCCAGCCCGCTGACCGGACTGGTCGGTGGCCTGCTCAACGGCGCCACCGGTGTGCTGGTGATTCCGGTGGTGCCCTACCTGTCTGCGTTGGGCCTGCCGCGTGAGCTGTTGATCCGCGCACTGGCGGCGTGCTTCGGCACGGCAACGCTCGCCCTGGCCATTGCGCTGGTCTGGCATGGCGGGGTGCCGCTCTCGGCCGGCCTGCCATCGCTGTTGGCGCTGGCACCTACCGCAGTGGGCGTATGGGCAGGCACGCGAGTGCGTCGCCGCATCTCTGCCGACGTGTTCCGCCAGGTATTTTTCGGCACCTTGCTGCTGCTCGGCCTGCAGGCGTGCTGGCAGGCACTGGCCTGAGACCTCGCTGACAGCAGATGCTGCACACAAACGAAAACGCCACCGGCAAACGGTGGCGTTGGTGGATCGGATGCGCAGCGGTGATCAGTCTGCCCAGCGCCCCGGTGCCGTGGATTGCGGCAGCACCTGCGCCGAAAGCGGTTGGTCCTGCGACAGCAGGCCCAGCGCATCGGCCAGGATGGCGGCCGACTCGTGCAATAAGGGGTCCGGACGCTTTTCTGCCGCCTTCTCGCGCGCGGTGTCCTTGACGATATCGCGTTCGCTGCCGGTCAGGCCGTCATCGGTGTCGTCGGCAAGCGGATCCAGCGGCAAGCCGAGCTGCTTGCGAATCTGCTGGCGATCCTTGCGCTGCTGGTCCTGCTTCTGGCGCTCGGCCAGGCGCTCGGCCTCGTTCAAGGAAATGTACTTCTTGGCCTTCTCTTCGCGGAATTGCTTGACGTCCTCTTCCCACCACTGGAACTCCTTGTCGGTGGCAATGCGTGCGGTGTGCAGCGTCTGCAGCTTGGGCAGCAGCGGTGCGAAGTTGCCGTACTGGGTGTGCGGCGCGGCGGCGATGCGCGTCCACGGCAGCGCGTTGTCGTAGGTGCTCTCGCCGAATTCGGTGGCATCCACGCTGGCCGGGAACGCGATATCCGGCACCACGCCCTTGTGCTGAGTGCTGGAACCGCTGACGCGGAAGAACTGCGCAATGGTGAGCTTGACCTGCCCGTAGCGCTGGCCTTCGGCGGCCGGCCACCGGTCCAGGTCGACGATGTTCTGCACCGTGCCCTTGCCGAAGCTGGTTTCGCCGATCACCAGGCCACGGCCATAGTCCTGGATGGCGCCGGCAAAGATCTCCGATGCCGATGCCGAACCGCGATTGATCAGCACGCCCAGCGGGCCATCCCAGGCAACCTTGGGATTGCTGTCGCCATTGACGGTGACCCGGCCGCCGGATTCGCGCACCTGCACCACGGGGCCCTGTTCGATGAACAGGCCGGTCAGTTCGATCGCCTCATCCAGCGAGCCGCCGCCGTTGTTGCGCAGATCCAGCACCACGCCGTCGACCTTGTCGGTCTTGAAACCAGCCAACAGCTTGGCGACGTCGCGCGTCGCAGATGCGTAATCGGTCGCGTTGCGACGACGCCCTTCGAAATCCTGGTAGAAGCCCGGCAGCTTGATGATGCCGATGCGACGTTCCGGCTGACCGCCCTGGGCCGGCAGCGTGATGGTTTCGCCCTTGGCGGCCTGTTCGGCCAGGCGCACCTTCTGCCGGGTCAGCGTGACCGTGCGGTGCTTGCCGTCGATACCCGATTCGGCCGGGATGTATTCCAGGCGCACCTGGGTGTCCTTGCTGCCACGGATCTTGGCCACCACGTCGTCGATACGCCAGCCGATCACATCCTCGATGGCGCCATTTTTTGCCTGGCCCACGCCGACGATGCGATCGCCCGGCTTGAGCGTGCCATCCACCGCTGCCGGACCGCCCGGGATCACCTCGCGGATCACCACCATGTCGTCCTGCTTCTGCAGCTGCGCGCCGATGCCTTCCAGCGACAGCGACATCTGCTGATTGAACGTCTCGGCGGTGCGCGGGGTGAAATAGTCGGTGTGCGGGTCAACTGCGTTGGTGTAGGCGTTGACGAAGAACTGGAACACGTCCTCGCCCTTGAGCTGCTTGACCGAGTCGGCGAGCGAGGCATAACGCTTATCCAGCGTCTTGCGGATGTCGTCGGGCTTCTTGCCGGCCAGCTTCAGACGCAGCCAGTCGTTCATCACCGACTGCCGCCACAGCACATCCAGCTGCTTGTCATCCGATGCCCAGGGCACGTCCTTGCGGTCGTACTCGAACTTGTCGCTGCCGTTGAAATCGAAGTCCTGCTTGAGCAGGTCGCGCGCGTACTTGACCCGTTGATCGACGCGCTTGCGGTACACCGCAAAGACCTGGAATGCCGGTTCCAGGTTGCCGCCGCGCAATGCATCACCCACCCCAGCCTGCAGCGGCGCAAAACCGTCGATATCGGCCTGGGTAAAGAATTGCTTGCCGCCATCGAGCGCTTCCAGATACCGCTTGAAGACATCCTTGGCCATCGCCTCGTCCAGCGTGCGCGGCCGATAGGCATAGCGACTATCGGACAGCAGGCCATAGACGAGTTTGGTCGCGGTCGCCTGCTCAGGCGTGGCGGCCGCCGGCAGCGCCGTGTCGGCGCGTGCGAGCAATGCCATCGGAGTGGTCAACACCAGCGCCAGCAGGCCGGCCTTCATGGACGCAGAAACGTTGTAGGTCATCGAATGGCTCTCGGCACGGGGCCGATGAAAGAAAGGCGGTGATCGGATCAGACAGCATGACAGTGCCGAAAGTTGCTGGCGTTGTCATCCACTGGCTGAATGAGCCTAGCGCCGGGCACGTAGCGGATTGTGAACGAGACCGTACCTCGCTCAGTTGGGCGCCGCCGCCGAATACAACACGGCCCCGTGCGGTGCACAGGGCCGAATCGGGCGAACCAGCAATGTTGGTAGAAACAGCATCACGGCCGTCAATGCGCGATTGCGCATCCGGCATTGGCTGGCCGCGCCGACCAGCAGCACGCGACGGCGATCACCTGCCGGCCACCGGTACTGCCGCTCAGGCGGCGACGCCGGCGCCTGCGGCCTGCCGGTCGGCGTGATAGGACGAGCGCACCATCGGGCCGGACGCCACATGGCTGAAGCCCAAGGCGTTGCCGTAGTCTTCCAGCGCCTTATATTCCTCAGGCGTCCAGTAGCGCATCACCGGGTGATGGTGCGGCGTCGGCTGCAGGTACTGGCCAATCGTGATCATGTCCACATCGTGTGCGCGCAGATCGCGCAAGGTGGCCTGCACCTGCTCCATGGTTTCGCCCAGCCCGAGCATGATGCCGGACTTGGTGGCGATGGCCGGATGCTGCGCCTTGAAGCGCTGTAGCAGGGTCAGCGACCACTGGTAATCCGCGCCGGGGCGCACGTTCGGATACAGGTCCGGCACGGTTTCGATGTTGTGGTTGAACACGTCCGGCGGGCTCAGCGCCAGGATCTCCAGCGCGCGATCCATGCGGCCCTTGCCGCGGAAATCCGGGGTCAGGATCTCGATGCGGGTATTGGGCGAACTGGCGCGGATGGCGGAGATGCACTCCACGAAGTGCTGCGCACCACCATCGCGTAGATCGTCGCGGTCCACGCTGGTGACCACCACGTATTTCAGGCCCATGTCGGCCACCGTGGTCGCCAGGCTGGCCGGCTCGCTGGCATCCGGCGGTTTGGGCCGGCCGTGCGCAACATCGCAGAACGAGCAGCGCCGCGTGCACACCTCGCCCAGGATCATGAAGGTGGCGGTGCCGTGGCTGAAGCACTCGTGGATGTTCGGGCAGCTGGCCTCTTCGCAGACGGTGACCAGGCGGTTTTCACGCAGTTTGGCCTTGAGGTTCTGCACCGCATTGCCGGACGGGATCCGCACGCGGATCCACGACGGCTTGCGCAGTACCGGTGCATCGACAAACTGCACCGGCGAGCGATTGATCTTGTCGCCACCGATCTGCTTGACGCCGGTCTGCAGCGGCGCAGGCGCGGCGGTGTCGCCGGAGACGACCTGCAAGGGGATGGAACGGGCGATAGGCTGGGTCATGACGGTACGGGCGCTCAGGCCGGAAGCGAAAGGTCGGGCAATGCGGAAACGGGCTGCAGCACGAGGCCGAACTGGCGCGCCAGTTGCTCGAGCAGCACCGCCTTGACGGCGTCCATCCCGGAGGGGCCGCCCAAGTCTAGCACCGAGGTCACCTGCAGACCCTGGTAGCCACAGGGGTTGATACGGTGGAAGGGCTCCAGGTCCATCGCCACGTTGAACGACAACCCGTGAAAGGTGCAGCCGCGGCGCACGCGGATACCGAGTGCGGCGATCTTGGCCGCGCCCACATAGACGCCTGGCGCGCCGTCGCGACGCGCGGCCACGATATTCCACTCGTCCAGCGTGTCGATCAGCGCCTGCTCGATCTTGCACACGTAATCGCGCACACCGATCCTGAGCCGGCGCAGGTCCAGCAGCGGATAGACCACCAACTGGCCAGGGCCGTGATAGGTCACCTGACCGCCACGATCCACCTGCAGCACCGGAATCTCGCCCGGCGCCAGCACGTGCTCCGGCTTGCCGGCCTGGCCCAGGGTGAACACCGGCGCGTGCTCGACCACCCACACCTCGTCGGCCGTGTGCTCATCACGCGTATCGGTGAAACGCTGCATTGCACGCCACACCGCGGTGTAGTCCTGCTGACCCAGGTCGCGCAACTGCGCCGGCGGGATGGCGACCGGCGCCACGACCGGTTCGGCCGCTACAGCGTCCACTTCACTTCCGGATGATCGCGCAGCGCCTGGTGCGCGGCGTCGAACTGCTCCCGGCTCTCGGCGCGGAAGCCGATCTTGACCGAGACATACTTGCCGCTGGAAGAGTGCTTCCAGCTGATGCTTTCCTGCAGCAGCTCCACGCCGGTGGCGGCGAGCAGACGCGGCAATTCGGTTTCCAGGCCACGATCGGCCGCGCCCATGGCGCTGAGCTCGAAGGTGCCGGGAAACTGGAAGCCGTGATCGGGGTTGTCGGTGCTGATATCCATCGCCCCATTATCGGGCCGGTGGAGGGCAAACCCAAGTCCGTACTATCAGAAACGACCAGCGGAGCCATGCGCCTGGCATGGACACCGCCACATCGCGCCGGGCGTCGCGCGCCCGGCAGGATTCGGACAGGCAATCGCGCCATGCGGATTGTCTGGCGGTGTCGCCAGACAAAGCCAGGAAACAGACCACCATGGATGGCAGATGCCCACTGGATCTCCAGCCGACACCCGCGCACGCCTGATGGCGACGCGGTTGTCCTCCCGCACTTACTTGGACAGTTCCAGCATCGCCGACGACACCCAGCCGCGATTACCCATCTCGTCCTCGACTTCCCACATCACGCCTTCCTTGGTGCCGGTGGGATACAGCATCATGCCCGGCTCCAGCGTGCGGACCGCCGCGCCAGTGCCCTTGGCATTGGCCAATAGGCGCCCTGCGCGCGTCACGGTGACTGCCTGCTGGGTGTTGGACGCAGCAGGGTTGCCGGACAGCCCGCCAAGCTGGCTGACGATGTCGGTATAGGCCTGCAGATACGCCAGCGTGATCACCTGGCCGATCTCAGTGTTGGCATAACCGCCGGCACCAGCCGCGCCGAAATCGCCGCCAGTGAACAGGTTGCCACGCGCCCCCCAGCCCAGGTCGGTCTTCTTGGCGTTGCCTTCAGCCATGGCCACCTGTTCGGACGAGCGCACATCGGTGATGGTCAGGACCACGTCAGCGGTCTTCTTGTTGAGATTCAGGCCGCCCACCAAGTTGCCGGCATTGCCACCGACCAGGCCGCCCAGCATGCCGGCAATCGCGCTGCCGCCCGCATTGCTGTTCTGCGAAATGAGATCAGGCGTCATGACGTAATCAGCTGCGCGGATCTGGCCCTTGCCAATATTGGAGCGTGCACGCAGATCACCATTGGCCGCCATATCGCGCTCGCGCTGCGATGCCGCCATGCCGGCGCCACGGTCCACCAGGGTGAAGCAGCGCGACTTGTTGACGAATACCTTGATCAACTTGGACGGTGCCGGGAGCTGCTGACCCGACCACCAGTTGACCGCATCTTCCGGCTCGATCACCGACAGGCTACCCAACGGCTTGGTGCACGTCGGGATCTGCGCGACACCCTCCTTGCGCTGGTCCTGCGCGGAGCCTTTGAAGGCGTCCTTGAACCCGGCCGATGCCGGCGCGCTGACGCTGGCCAATGCAATACCCAGCATGCTGGACAGTACCGCCGCGCTGACAGAAATCGTCTTGCTCATATTTAGTCCCCTGACACCTGCGCTGCCGTGGGCAAACGCGATCCGTTGGCGATGAATAGCCTGCAAAGGCTGCCGTTCCTTGGGGCTTCTTCCCCGGGGACGGATCATATGCTAATCGCGCAGGCTTTTCATCGCTGCCCTGCGGCAGCGCCGCCACGCCGCCGATGAAACGGACTGGTGCGCAAGACGCGCCACGCTGTGTGGCGAGATGATGCTGCGTATGTTCACGCCGCGCAGCACTGTGCGCAGGCACCTTTGCTGAACCTAGTCCACCTTTACTCCCCCAGGCCCTCCATGCTCCGACCGCGCGCGTTGTCTGCTGCCCTGCTGCTTTCTTTCACCGGGTTGTCGATGCCCGCCCTGGCGGCGGATCAATGCGACTCGAGCCGGCTGGGGCGTACGCCACCGGCGGTGAATTTCCGCGTCGACAACGACCTGTTCGGGGGGGAGGACCAGGATCAGGGGTATTCCAACGGCGCGGTGCTGACCCTGGTGTCGCCCAACCTGGTGGACTACACCGATGACCCCTGCCTGCCACGCACCGCGCGCTGGGTGAACAGCTACCTGGAACGCCTGCATCCGGGCGAATTCGATCAGCAGAACATGGTGTTCTCGATCGGCCAGGCAATCTTCACCCCGACCGATTTCACCCGTCGCGACGTGATCCCGGACGACCGCCCCTACGCAGGCATTCTGCTGGCAAGTTTCGGCTACAACGCGCGTAACGATGCGCACTTGCGAACCACCCAGTTACAGGTCGGCGTGGTGGGCCCCTGGGCCTTCGCGCAGGAGGCCCAGGATGCGATCCACGACGCATTGGGTGACGAAAAATTCCAGGGCTGGGACAACCAGTTGCACAATGAGCCACTGATCAATCTGGTCCACGAGCGCATGCGTCGCTGGCCGGCCGATGCCAGCGGCAATGCCGATGGATTCGGCTGGGATTTCATCTCTCACTGGGGCGGCGCGGTGGGCAATATGGCCACACATCTGAACGCCGGTGGCGAAGCACGTTTTGGCTGGAAACTGCCCGATGACTTCGGCAGCACCCCCACCCGCCCGGCGGGCGAAAACACGGCCCCGAGCCGGCTGGGACGTGCCAGTGGCTGGTCGGGGCATCTGTTCGTGACCACCGACGCACGCTGGGTGATCCGCGACATCACCCTGGACGGCAACACCTTCCGCAACAGCCACAGCGTGGACAAACGCCCGTTCGTGGGCGATGTCGGTTACGGCCTGGCCATCATGTACGGCCGCTGGAAGTTCGCCCTCGCCCGCTACCACCGCACCCGCGAATTCGAGACCCAGCGCGAGACGCCGGTGTATGGGAGTTTCACGATCAGCCGGATGCTTTGATGGCTGGGAATCGGGAGTGGGGAATCGGGAATCGCAAGAGCAAACGCTGTGCTCCTGCATTTACCGATTCCCAATTCCCCATTCTCGATTCAAAAAAAAGCCGGCTTTCGCCGGCTTTTTTGTTACTCCGATTCCCACCACATCCAGAAGGAATCCCAGAGGCGCTTGAAGAAACCGCCTTCTTCCACTGCGTTGATGGCGACCAGCGGGGCCTGGGCGATGATCTTGCCGTCCAGGCTGACCTTCACGGTGCCAACCTGCTGGCCCTTCTTGATGGGCGCCTGCAGGTTCTTGGCCACTTCCATGCTGGGCTTGAGGTCGTTGTAGCGGCCGCGCTGCAGGCTTACCAGCAGCGGTTGGGCCACGCCCAGCTGCACTTCGTCCTGTGCACCCTTCCAGACCTTCTGCTTGGTCACGACCTTGCCCGGTGCGTACAGGCTGTGGGTCTCGAAGAAGCGGAAGCCCCAGTTGAGCAGCGCCAGGCTATCGTCGGCGCGCTGGCGCTCGGAGCTGTCGCCCATGACCACCGCGACCAAGCGCTGATCGCCGCGCTTGGCCGAGCTCAGCAGGCAGTAGCCGGCCTCGGAGGTGTGGCCGGTCTTGATGCCGTCCACGGCCGGGTCGCGCCACAGCAGCAGGTTGCGGTTGTTCTGCTTGATGCTGCCGACCTGGAATTCCTTGATCTTGTTGTAGGCGTAGGTTTCCGGGTAATCGCGCACCATCGCGCGGCCCAGCAGGGCCAGATCGTAGGCAGTGGAATGGTGGCCTTCGGCGCTCAGACCATGCGCGTTGACGAAGTACGAGTTCTTCATGCCGATCTTGGCGGCGTAGCTGTTCATCAGCGAGGCGAAGGCTTCTTCGCTGCCAGCCACATGCTCGGCCAGTGCAATCGCGGCGTCGTTGCCGGACTGGATCGCCATGCCCTTTTCCATGTCTTCCAGACGCGCGGTCTGGTTAACCGGGAAGCCGCTATAGCTGCCATCGGTGCCTGCGCCACCTTCGCGCCAGGCGCGCTCGCTCATCATGACCTGGTCGTCGCGGGTGACCTTGCCGTTCTTGATCTCGGCGGCCACCACGTAGGAGGTCATCACCTTGGTGATCGAGGCCGGCGCCAGTTGCTGGTGGATGTTTTCACCGGCCAGCACCTGCCCGGTGGCGTAGTCCATCAGGATCCAGGACTTGGAGACGGCCGGCGCGGGCGCGGGCGGAACCGGCAATGCAGCCGGGGCAGCAGGCGCGGCGGCCGCAGCGGGGGTCGGCTGCGGCGCGGGCGTCTGGGCGCAGACCAGGCCGAAGGCAAACGTGGCCACGGCAGCGGCGGCGAAGCGGAATTTCATTGAAGAACGACTCCTGACGGGCCCGAAGGCTGGGTAATGCGAAATTGTAAAGCGCTGCAGCAACGAGGGCGACGCATCAGACCACGCAGGCGCCTGCGCAGTTCAGCGATGACGGCGGGTGGCGCGCCATGCCGGCCTGGGCGGCAATCTGACAGGGCGGTCGGAGCGAACAACCGCGGGCGGTAGCAGAAGGGTGTGGTTGCGGTTGCTGGTTGCAACCGTGTCCGCCACTGATCTGGCAGGCACGGCCGGGGCGCTTAGTTGGCGACGATTTGCGGGCGCCCGAAGCCCAGGCCGGCGATGCGCTGCGCGATTTCGGACGCGTTGGCGTGATCGCGTGCATTGACGCGCAAGCGCCACAAGGTACGCCCGCCGCTGACAATATCGCTGACGCTGGCGCCTGCAATGCCGGCCGATGCCAGCTGCGATAGCGCGCGATTGGCATTTTCGCGGCTGGCGAAACTGGCAACCTGCAACAGGATGTCGCCCAGCGCGGATTCGGCGGCGCTGGGCGCCCTGGCCGGAACCGGATCGACCTTGACCGGGCGCGCAGGCGCGCTCTCCGGCGCCTTGACCACCGCAACGGCGACAGGCGCAGCAGCAGCCGGACGCGGTGCCGCGGCCGCCGGCTTGCCGGTGGCCACACGTACGCCCTGCGCCTTCATCCAGGCATCGAAATTGTCGGCATTACCGGGCTGGCGCGAATCGGCCACGCGATAGCGCCACCGTTCGCCGGCCGGGATGACCACAGCGCCACCCGAGGCAGCGGCAGGCGCGGCAACCACCGTACCCGCGCTCGCCGCCGCACGTGGCGGCACGGTGCGGGTGGGCAGGCGCTGCACCAGACCATCGATCTGGCTGCTGCCCGCAGCAGGCCGCGCCGTGGCAACGGCTGTAGAGGCCGGCTGGCCGCTGCGGCGCTTGGCCAGCAGATTGCCATTATCGGCTTCGGTCAGCCCGCGCACTTCCACATTGCCGGTGCCCTTGCCGGTGATCCCCAACTTGACCGCCGCGGCGTAGCTCAGATCGATCACGCGTCCATCGTGGAACGGGCCGCGGTCGTTGACGCGCACCACCACCGAATCGCCGGTGTCGGTATTGGTGACCAGCGCGAAACTCGGCAGTGGCAGGGTCTTGTGCGCGGCGGTGAAGGCGTACATGTCGTAGACCTCCTTGTTGGAGGTCAGCCGGCCGTGGAATTTGCTGCCGTAATACGAGGCAGTGCCGCGTTCGACATAGTCGCCGGGGCTGTCCATCACAACGTAGCGCTTGCCCAGCACCTCATACGGCGAGCGATTGCCCACCGCAGAGCGCGGCTCGTTGGTGACCAGGGGTTCGGGAATGCAGGCCACGTTGGGCACGTGGTCCGGCGTACTGTCCTTGACGCCGGGTTTGTACAGACCGCCGGCGGTGTAATCGCCACGCGTGGACGGGTCTTCCTTGGCCGCCGCGTACGGCGATGTGGAGGGGCATCCGGTCGCAACATATGCCGGCCCCTTGCCATCGACCTTGACGCCCTTGATGGCACCGCTACCGCTGCTGCCGGCACCTTTCTTCGGTGCGCTGCTGCAGGCCGCCAGGCCCAGCATCAATGCCATCGGGATCAGCCACTTGGGGCCTGTCATGCTGTTCATGCCGGGGGTAACTCCTTGCCGGCGATGGCCTCGGACAGCTGGAACACGGCCATCGCATACATCTTGGAAATGTTGTAGCGGGTGATTGCGTAGAAGTTCTGGAAGCCCAGCCAGTACTGCTTGCCGTTGGCGTCATCCAGGCTGATCGGGGTGGCGGTGCTGCCCGCCACCACCGGCGCACCTGGGTGGTACCCGCGCGCGGACAGATCGGCCAGCGTGTACACCGGCGACCAGTCGGTGGGATTGAATTCCTCGTGGCCGGCGGCCAGCGTAGCCGGCACCGCGACCTGTCCGTCGCGCACCCAGCCGCCCTTCTTGACGAAGTAATTGGCGATCGAGGCGAACACGTCGTTGTAATCGGTGAACAGATTGCGCTTGCCATCCGCATCGCCATCGACGCCGAACTGGCGATAGCTCGATGGCATGAACTGGCCCATGCCCATCGCACCGGCGTAGCTGCCGATCAGCGCGGTGACATCGAGCTGCTCTTCCTTGCCGAGCGCGAACAATTGACCAAGTTCATCGCGGAAAAACAGCTCGCGCCGCACTTCGCGCTCGAGCTTGGCTGGGTCGCCGCTGCGCGGATAACGGAACGCCAGCGTGTATAGCGCGTCCAGTACGCGGTATTTGCCTGCGTTCGTGCCGTAGCTGGTTTCCACACCGATGATGGCCACGATCACTTGGGCGGGCACCCCGGTGGCAGCCTCCACCTTGCTCAACTCGGCACGATGTTCGGCCAGGAACTTGCGGCCGCCATCGATGCGCGCCTGGGTGATGAACATCGGCCGGTATTCGTTCCACGGCTTGACCCGTTCGGCCGGACGCGACATCGCGGTGACGATGGCGTCCTTGAACTGTGCCTGCGCCAGGGTCGCCTCGATCTGCGCTGCATCGATGCCGTACCTGGCAGCGGTGTCGCGCACAAAGTTGGCGCGGGCGATCTCGAACGGCACCGGGGTCAGATCCACTGGCGGCAAGGCGGGCGCCTCGGCAGCAGCGCTGGCGGGCGTTGCGGACGCTACAGGCGGACCGGGCGGCTTGGCCGGGGGCGCACTGGCTGCCGGCGGCGGGGACGGAGGGCTGGGCTGGGTCGCGCAGGCGACAAGGCCGAGGGTGAGCAGGCAGGTCAGAGTGCGTCGAATCATCGGCCGAGGGTAACAGACATCAGATGAACTTCTGGCAATAAGGCCATGAAACGCAAAGACTTTGGATCAAGTCAAGGGGTGTTGCAGCAAATTCGGGAATGGGGAGTCGGGAATCGGGAATCGGGAATGGGGAGTCGGGATTGGAAAGACGCAGATGCAGTAGCGGGAGGTCGCGATCAGGAAGGAAGCTTGGCTTTTAGGGTTGAGGCTGCACCCCAGGGCCGGACTTGGCGGGCTGCTGTGGGGCCAAGGCCAAGACCAAGTCGTATGGTTTGGCTTAGGGCGGTACCGAGCCGTGCGGTTTGGCTCTGGCTGACTGATGGGCAGAAGCCTGGAACGGCAAACTCGTGAGCGCGGTCGTCGCCTGCGCTTGTCGACAACATGGAGGCACGACTACGCGCGCTACTCACCCAGCTGCGTAGCAGTTGCGCATGCGACGTGGATTGGCGGACGACGCTTTCGCACCTGCGCCGCCTTGGTGGGTGCAGCGCTGCGCGGTAGCCGCTGTTCCGGCGCGGCCGTTGGAGGGCCGCGCCGGGTGTCTCACAGCGCCGGGAAGCGGGGAGCGCCCGAGCAGGTGGGGATCGCGCCGCTGACCTGTACCGGGCCGGTGGTGACTCCGGTGCCGGTCGGTGTCAGTGCGCTGTTGCTGAGCCCGATCTGCGCATTGCTGGCGGTCACCGTCACCGAGGTGCTTCCGATGGCCACATTGGCCAGCACCAGATCCAGCGGTGTCTGCGCGTCGTAGCCGCGCAGGATCCACCCCTTGCCGCCGGCGTCGTTGGCGCTGCGCAATCCATCCACGACGATGGCGCTGAAGGTCGGCTTGGTACCGCTGCTGCCGCCGGCATAGAACGGGTTGATCACCACCGGGCTGGTCACCCCGTACAGGCAGGTGTTGCGATAGGTCACCTGGCTGACCGGCCCGCCCTTGACGATGCTGGTCTTGATGCGCAGGCCGTTGTTGTCGGTGCTGCGGTTACCTGCATCGTCGGTGGACACCAGCGCATTGTTGTCCACCAGCACGTTGCTGACGCCGGACATCACTTCGCTGCCGATCGAGATGCCGTGCGTGCCATAGCAGCGGCTGTTGCGCACGGTGATGTTGGCCGACCTGGAGGCGATGGTCTTGATCGCCACGCAGTCGTCGCCCCCCATCACATCGCTGTCGTGGATGGTGGCGTTGACCACGCTGTCCAGATCCAGTCCGTCGGTGTTGGGGCTGCTGGCGGGTGATTTCACCCGCACGCCCCAGATGGTGAGGCCATTGACGATATGCGAGAAGAAATGGAAGTAGGCCGCATTGATCAGGTTGACGTCGTAGAGCGTGAACTCGCTGGAATTCTGCACCTTGATCAGGTCCGGGCTGTTCTGCACCTGATTGGCTTTCTTTGCGTTTTCGCCGAACTCCCACCAGGTGGTGCTCTTGCCCAGCATGGTCTGATCGCCGCGCCCATCGATGGTGCCCTGACGCCCGCCGGTGCGAATGCCCATCACGCCTGCGTTGTTGCCCTTGACGCTGATCAACGGCAGGCACGCACCGCTCTTGGAACCGGCGGTGCCGCAACCGCTGCCGTAGTCGGCCGGGTTGCGCGAGCCGTACAGGGTGACGCCCTGGTCGATGACCAGGGTGACGTTGGCCGGGATGGACAACGGCCCGGTCAGAAACGCGTTGCCACTGCCGCTGGTCAACAGCACGCTTCCGTTCTTGCAGGCGTTGAGCGCGGCCTGGATGGCCTTGGTATCAGGGGGCGCGCTTTCCAGCGCGGCGTCGAATTGCCGCCCGGTCGGCGTCTGGCTGGCCTTCAAGGATGGCTGGCAAGCGGCAGGAATCGCTGGTTGCGCGACAGCGCGCGTATCGCCGGTAGCAAACGTAACGGCACCGGCTTGCGCAGCAAGCGTCAGACAAGCGCCGCCGATGGCAGCGGTAAGCAGTTTCATAGAAGAGATCACCCGAAAGAGAAAGTGCGCGTGCCCGTGCAGGCCACGCGGTGCGCACCGCCATCGCTGCAGCGGCGTGGCGGACTCTACGGAGCGTGGTGCACGCCTGTAGCAGACGAGCGAATCGGGCACCGTGCGAGCGAAGTCATGCCCGCGCGCTGCGCGCTCCTTGCAACACAGCGCGCAAAACACGACACAGGTGCCGAGCTGTCAGCGCGATGACATGCGCGCGTCACGACCGTCAACAACACGTTCGTGCAGGCCTGCTGCGCGCGGAGTGATTGGTGTGACGCACGCCAGGCACTCTGCCTGGCGCTCACTAACCGTAAGCACGCGATGCAGCGCAGCTGCGCGGCCTCAGTACCCATGCACCGGGCGATGCGACTTCACCGCCATCACCAGCCCCAACCCGGCCAGCAACGACACTGCCGAGGTGCCGCCATAACTCATCAGCGGCATCGGCACGCCGACCACCGGCAGCAGGCCGGAGATCATGCCGCCGTTGACCAGCACGTAGACGAAGAACGCCAGGCCGGTGGCACCGGCGACCAGGCGCGAATAGGTGTCGCGTGCCTGCGAAGCGATCCACAGGCAGCGGCCGATGACGATCAAATACAAGGTCAGCACGGTGGCCACGCCGATCCAGCCGAATTCCTCGCTGAGCACGGAGAACGCAAAGTCGGTGGTCTGCTCGGGAATGAAGTTCAGATGCGATTGCGAGCCCAGCCCCCACCCCTTGCCATCCAGCCCGCCGGAGCCAATGGCGATCTTGGACTGGATGATGTTCCAGCCGGCACCGAGCGCGTCGTTTTCCGGGTTGAGGAACATCATGATGCGGTCCTTCTGGTACGGGCGCAGCAGCCAGAACCAGGCCACCGGCGCGGCCGCCGAGACCCCCCCGATGCCCACCGCCACCCACCACCACGGCAACCCGGCCAGCAGCAGCACGAACACGCCGCTGGCGGCGATCAGCACACCGGTGCCGAAGTCCGGCTGCAGCATGATCAGTGCGGTCGGCACGCCGATGATCACCCCGGTCACCAGCACGGTGGAAATGCGCGGCGGCAGCGGCATGCGATGCAGATACCAGGCCGCCATCATCGGCAGGCTGATCTTGAGCAGCTCGGCCGGCTGCAGGTAGAACACTTTCAGGTCCAGCCACTGGCGGCCGTACTTGCCCGTGCCCAGTGCGAAGACCGCCAGCAACGGCAGCATCGACAGGCCATACACCCATGGGGTCCAGGCACGCAGGCGCAGCACCGACATGCGCGAGATCCCCCACATCGCGGCCATGCCGATGACAAAGCGCACGCCCTGCGCCATCACCAGGTGATCGCCATTGACGGCGCCGCCAGCGCTCTTGAGCACCGACAGGCCGATCGCCATCAACGCGCCGAGTGCCAGGCACAGCACCCAGTCCAGGCTGCGCGTGAAGCGCGCGGCCATGTCCACCAACCAGCGCGCGATGTCACTCAATGGTCGGTCTCCTGCACCGCATCCGGCACGTCCGGCACCACCGGTTGCGCGGGCGTGCTGGGATCCAGCGCCACCGCAGTCTGGCCGATCACCACCGGCAGGTCTTCCAGCGTGGCAGCGGCCGTATCGCCGGCCTGGCGTGCATCGGTGGCGCCGGCTTCGAACTGGTTGACGCCCACCGCGGTCATGCCCAGCTCGCTGTCCAGCGGCAGGATGCCCGCAGGCATCTTGCCAAGCAGCCAGGCGTCGAAGATCTTGCGCGCGATCGGCGCCGCCGAGCTGGTGCCGAAGCCACCGCCCTCCACCGCGACCGCCACCGCGATGACCGGATTGTCGGCCGGCGCAAAGCCGACGAACAGGCCACGGTGGCGCAGATGCATCGGCAGGCTGCGCGGGTCCACCGCAGCCACGCCCTTGCGGCTGACCACCTGCGCGGTGCCGGTCTTGCCGGCCATCTGGTACGGCGCGCCGGGCGTGATCGCATACCCGGTGCCGCCCGGGCGCATGGTGTCCATCATGCCCTCGCGCACCACCTGCAGGTGCGCTGCGCTCGGGCTGACCGGCTTGCCCGGCGGCTGGATCATCGGCTGCCAGGGATGGTCGAAGCCGGTGCGCTGCTCCAGCACCAGGTGCGGGCGCAGCAGCAGCCCGCCGGCGATGGCCGATACCCCGCGTACCAGCTGCAGCGGGGTCACTTTCCAGTCGCCCTGGCCGATGGCGATATTGACCGTGTCGCCGGGATACCAGCGCTCCTTGCGGGTCTTGTACTTGTAGGCCGGCGACGGCAGGATGCCGCCGATTTCGCCAAGCAGGTCCACCCCGGTGGGCTGGCCGAAGCCGTAGTCGGCCATGTAGTGGTCGAAGCGCTCGATGCCCATGTCCACCGCCAGGCGGTAGTAATAGGTATTGACCGATTGGGCGATGGATTTGCGCAGGTCGGTCCAGCCGTGGCCGCCGCGGTGCGAGTCGCCCCAGCCGCGGCTGACCCCGGGCAGGTAGAACATGCCGGTGGAGAGCACGCGGTCTTCCGGCCGGCGCAGGCCGCTATCGAGCCCCGCCAGCGCAATCAGCGGCTTGAGCGTGGAGCCCGGCGCCACGCCACCCAGCACCAGCCGGTTGAACTGCGGCCGCGACGGGTTGTCGTTGAGCATCTTGAAGTCGGTATGCGAGATGCCGTTGACGAACAGGTTGGGGTCGTAGCTGGGCAGGCTGACCATGCCCAGGATCTCGCCGGTGCGCGGGTCCATCGCAATCGCCGCACCTTCGTGCTCGCCGAACGCCGCCACCATTGCGCGCTGCAGGTCGGCATCCACCGACAGCCGCAGATCCGCGCCGGATTGCGGCGCCACCCGCCCCACGGTACGGATGGCCCGCCCCTGCACGTTGGTCTCGACCTGCTCGTAGCCGACCTGGCCGCGCAGGTCCTGCTCGTAGTAACGCTCCAGCCCGGACTTGCCCATGTGGGTCAACGCGGCATTGCCCTCGCCCAGCACCGCCAGGTCTTTTTCATCGATGCGACCGACGTAGCCGATGATGTGCGCGAACAACGGCCCGAATGGATAGCGACGGGTCAGGTACGGCTCCAGCTCCACGCCGGGAAAGCGCCAGCGCTCCACCGCAAAGCGCGCCATTTCCTCATCGCTCATGCGCAGCTTGAGCGTCACCGGCAGGAAGCTGCGGCGCGCGCGGCGCTCGCGATTGAAGCGCTCCAGGTCTTCCGGCGCGATCGGGATCACCTTGCCCAGCGCGGCCAGCATGGCGTCCATGTCGGCGACCTTGTCCGGGGTCACGTCCAGGCGGAACGCCGGCACGTTTTCGGCCAGCAGCCGGCCGGTGCGGTCGTAGATCATGCCGCGCCCGGGCACCACCGGTTTGGGCTTGATGCGGTTGGCTTCCGAGCGGGTGGCGTAGACCTCGTGGTCGAGCACCTGCAGCTTGAAATACCACCCACCCAGGCCGACCAGGCAGATCACCACCATCACAAACCCCAGCACCGCGCGCCGGCGGAACTGCTCGGCCTCGGCATGCGGGTTCTTGGGCTGGCGCCGACCGTGCATGGGCTACTTCTTGCTCCGCTTGCCCAGCCGCACCGCGTCCAGCAGCACGAACAGCGGCGGCCACAGCGCCATGCCCAGCAGCGGCGCCCACCAGTAGCTCCACGGCAGGGTCGGCTCGCCGACTGCCAGATGCACCGCCGAAGAGACGATCCGGTCATTCAACAGCAGCCCACCGATCGCCAGCGCCTGCTGCGACACCGGGAAGAAGCGCATCCGCGCGCGGAAGCGCTGCAGGATGAAGGTCATGATCACCAGCCGCAGCGCCTGTTCGCCAAGCAGCCCGCCATACAGCAGGTCGGCCAGCACGCCGGCCACGAAGGCGATGCCCAGCCCGACCCGGTCCGGCTCCTCGATCACCCAGTAGGCCAGCACCAGCGCCACCCAATATGGGCGCAGCGGCTGCACCACCGCCGGCAACGGCAGCAGGCCCAGCACCAACGCGATGAAGATGCTCACCGGCAGGATCCAGGTATTGCGCATGCGGGTCATTGGTCCGTCTCCTGCGGAGCCGGACGGGAATCGGGAATCGGGATTTGGGAATCGGTAGGAGCGGTGTTCTGCGGCGGTGAGGCGCTGCGGTTACCTGTTCCGAATGCGGCACTCCCTGACGCCCGTGAGCCCTGCGGTGAAGCCCGGCGGGCATCGGGATTCTGGATGCTGGATTCGTTCGATGCAGGAGAACGGGCGGGCATGCTGGCCGGGCGGTTGGATGCCGGGGCGCTCGCAGGCTGCGCGCCAGGTGTGGCCGATGGCGGCACGGACTGAGCGCGCGGAGCGGTGCCGGTTGCGGCAGCCGCTGCCGCGCCCGCCGTCGGGCGTGCCGGATCGGTCGCCGCGCTGGAAACTCCACCCGCCGGTGTGCGTGGCGTTGCGGTCAACGGCACGTTCGTTGGCGCGGTGGTGGCGGCGGGCGCGGCACTGCCGTTGCTGCTGCCGTTGCTGCTGCCGATTCCCGACTCCCCATTCCCGATTCCCGGCACCACCCGCAACGGCTTGCCGGCGCGCAGCAGCAACACGTCACGGCCGCGGTCGAGCTTGGCGGCCGGGGTCAGTTCGCCGACCAGGAAGGCGTGGGTGTCGTCGGGGTGCAGTTCGGAGACCTTGCCGACCGGGAAGCCGGCCGGGAAGCGGCCGCCCAGGCCGGAGGTGACGATCTCATCGCCCACCTGCACGCCGGCGCTGAGCGGGATGTCGCGCAGTTCCAGGCGGTCGCCGCGACCGTAGACGATCAGGCGCACGCCGTTGCGCGCCACGCTGACCGGCACCGCATGGTCGGGGTCGGTCAGCAGCAGCACGGTCGAATGCAGCGGGGTCACTTCGATCACCTGACCCATCAACCCGCCGGCATCGATCACCGCCTGGCCCAGCAGCACGCCATCGCGGCTGCCGGCATCCAGCAGCAGGCGCTGGCGGGTGGGGTCCAGGTCGATGTCCAGGATCGGCGCCAGCTGCACGTCCAGGCCGCGGCGCTCGGCCACGTTGAGCAGCTCGCGCAACTGCGCGTTGTCCAGCGCGGCGGTCTGCAGCCGGGTCAGCCGGGCGTTGGCGACCAGCAGCTGATTGCGCAGGTCGCGGGTTTCTTCCACCAGTTGCGCATGGGTGGCGGCGTTGTCGCGCACCTGCGAGCCGATCCGCCCCGGCAACCCGGCCACCGCCCAGATCGGCTGGATCAGCAGATTGGCCTGCAGCCGCACCTGGCTCAACCAGCTGCCGCGGCTATCGAGCGCGATCAGCACCACCGCCAGCACCAGATAGACCAGCAGCCGCAGCGTGGAGGTGACTTCGCCCGGACGGGAGGCGACGGGAGGACCGGCGTAGGAGGGCACTTTCAGGGCCGGGAATGGGGAGTCGGGAATGGGGAATCGGGGAGCAGTCGGCTGTCCCCGAAAAAATTGAGGCGAAAACTCACATGGGCCGGATCGCGTCGCAACCGCTCAGGGCCGCAGGCAGGGAATGCTTTCACGATTCCCCATTCCCGATTCCCCATTCCCGGCTCCATCACTCCGGCGCGAAGAACTCGTTGCCATGCATGTCCACCAGCTCCAGCGCGCGGCCGCCGCCGCGGGCCACGCAGGTGAGCGGGTCGTCGGCCACCTGCACGTGCAGGCCGGTTTCCTCGGAGATCAGGCGGTCCAGGTCGCGCAGTAGCGCGCCGCCGCCGGTGAGCACGATGCCGCGCTCGGCCACGTCGGCACACAGTTCCGGCGGGGTCTGCTCCAGCGCCAGCTTCACCGCGGAAACGATGCCCGACAGCGGCTCATGCAGCGCTTCGAGCACTTCATTGGAGTTGATCTTGATCATCTTCGGCACGCCCTCGGCAAGGTTACGGCCGGAGATTTCCATCTCCTGCACCTCGTCCTGCGGGTAGGCGCAACCGATCTGCAGCTTGATGCGCTCGGCGGTGGCTTCACCGATCAGCATGCCGTGGTTGCGGCGCACGTAGTTGGTGATCGACTCGTCGAAGCGGTCGCCGCCCACGCGCACCGACTGCGAGTAGACGATGCCGTTGAGCGAGATCACCGCCACTTCGGTGGTGCCGCCGCCGATGTCGATGACCATCGAGCCACGCGCTTCGGTCACCGGCATGCCGGCGCCGATCGCTGCAGCCATCGGTTCTTCGATCAGGTACACATCGCGTGCACCGGCCTCTTCCGCCGATTCCTTGATCGCGCGGCGTTCCACCTGGGTGGAACCGGCCGGAACGCACACCAGCACGCGCGGGCTGGGGCGCAGGAAGCGCGACTTGTGCACCTTCTTGATGAAGTGCTTCAGCATCGCCTCGGTATAGGTGAAGTCGGCGATGACGCCATCCTTCATCGGGCGGATGGTGGTGATGTGACCGGGGGTACGGCCGAGCATCTGCTTGGCCTCCGCGCCGACCGCAGCCACCGAGCGCGTGCCGCCGATTGCACGGTCCTGACGCACCGCGACCACCGATGGCTCGTTCAGCACGATGCCCTGCCCGCGCACGTAGATCAGCGTATTGGCCGTGCCCAGATCGATGGACAGGTCGTTGGAGAACATGCCGCGCAGTTTCTTGAACATCGAGGGAGTTGTTCCTGGGTAAGTCGCGCGCCCTGCCGCCAGAGTGGCGAAATTTTGGGCAGAAAACGAAGTCGGCTAGCCTAGCAATCCCCCCCGGGGTGAGCAAGGAAAAATCGGCGATTTCGCCTCTGTTTTCATGTGGCGGTCACGCCGGCCATGGCATGCGGTTGTGGCCCTGATCGGTCGCAGCCGTTACCCTTTGCGCCGCGGCGCGCGCGCCGTCCCGCTGCCATGCCCGGCAACTGGCGGGTATTTCCCTACGCAAAGGCCTGATTCGATGTCCGCACTGATCTGTGGTTCCCTCGCCTACGACACCATCATGGTGTTTCCGGACCAGTTCAAGAACCACATCCTGCCGGACAAGGTGCACATCCTGAATGTGTCGTTCCTGGTCCCGCGCATGCGTCGCGAGTTCGGCGGCTGCGCCGGCAACATCGCCTACAACCTGCACCTGCTGGGCGGCGCGCCGATCCCGATGGGCACGGTGGGCCAGGACTTCGGCCCGTACCGCGAGCACTTCGAGACGCTGGGCATCGACCTGTCGCGGGTGAAGATCATCGAGGACCTGTTCACCCCGCAGGCCTTCATCACCACCGACCATGACAACAACCAGATCACCGCCTTCCATCCGGGCGCGATGATGCGCAGCTACGAGAATCACGTGAAGGACGTGCCGGGCGTGACCCTGGGCCTGGTCGGCCCGGATGGGCGCGAAGGCATGATCCAGAACGCGGACGAGTTCGCTGCCGGCGGCATCCCCTTCATCTTCGACCCCGGCCAGGCGATGCCGCTGTTCAACGGTCCGGAGCTGCGCCAGTTCATCGAGCAGGCCCAGTACGTGGTGGTCAACGACTATGAGTCCAACCTGTTGCAGGAACGCACCGGCTGGGACGAAAAGGACATCGTCTCGCGCGTGCAGGCCTATATCACCACCCAGGGGCCGAAGGGCGCGCTGGTACATACGCCGGAGAAGACCTACGACATCCCGCCGGCACACGAACGCCGCGTGGTCGACCCCACCGGCTGCGGCGATGCGTTCCGCGCCGGGCTGATCTACGGCATCCAGCACAACTACGATTGGCTGACCATCGGGCGCATGGGCAACCTGATGGGCGCGCTGAAGGTGGAGCACCCGGGCACGCAGAACCAGCGCTTCGACTTCGCCGAATTCAACGACCAGTTCAAGCAGCAGTTCGGCTACGCGCTGTAAGCGCGGCCCGGAGCGCGCCGGTGCGACAGCTCGGCCGCGCACCGCACGCTCACCTGCGCCTGTATTGCGCCATGCCGGGCCCGGCCGGGCTTGGTGACGCGGGCCCGCGCGAGCCGTCCATCGCACATTGCCTTCTCCCTCCCGCCGGGAGAAGGTGCCCCGCAGGGGCGGAGGCCGGTCCGCGCGACCTCTGATGCGGCCGGCCGGCACATACGCGTCGAAGGCACCCTCGCACCAGCCCGCACGCCACCCAGCCTGCCCTTGCTCCACTGCCGCGCAAGCCAGGCACCTCGAGCCCCCTCGCCTTCTCACACCGCCAAGAGAAGGGCATGTCAGCCGTCCTGGAAACGCCGCGCGGCAGCGGCCGCCACCGCGCCGCAACGCCCTGGCAGTCAGCCCGAGGAGATTGTCCGGCACGCCGCACGTCGCAGTTTGCTGCAATGCAGTTTGAGCAGAGGCCCGGTTTGTGTCTCTACTGGCGTCTCGCGCCCACCAAGGAACGCTGGCCCATGTCAGAGCCAAGCGTTGTCGCCGCCGCTTCCATCAGCCTGCCGGAGATCGAACCGGATGCCCTCCGGCAGATCCGGCGGCTGCGCGACATCGCGCCGCTGGCGGCGCCACTGTCGCGCTCGTGGCGGCGCTGCCTGGACGATTACGCCCTGCTGCCCGAAGCGACGCCCGAGCCACTGGTGCACGACGCACTGCATGTGCGCGAGCGCCAGCAGCGCCTGGGCGAGGTACTGCGCATCGCCAGGGTGGAGATGGAAAACCTGTACGAGCAGATTGCCGGCAGCGGCTATGCGGTGATCTTCGGCGATGCCGAGGCCACCGTGCTGCACAGCGTGCACGACTCCACGCTGCTGCGCGAATTCCGCCAGGCCGGCCTGTTCTGCGGCGCCAGCTGGGCCGAGTGCCATCAAGGCACCAACGGCCTGGGTACCTGCGCGGCCGAACGCACCGCGGTCAGCGTGCACCGCGGCGAGCATTACCTGACCCGGCACCTGCCACTGTCGTGCAGCGGCGCGCCGATCCTGGACCCGCATGGCGGCCTGCTGGCGGTGCTGGATGCCTCCACCCCCAATGCGCAGGACAGCAAGCAGATCCAGCGGCATACCATGGCCCTGGTCAGCATGTCGGCCGCGCAGATCTCGCGTTCGCATTTCCTCAACCAGTTCGGTCACGCGTTCATCCTGCGCTTTCACAGCCGCCCGGAGTTTGCCGGGTTGCTGCATGAAGCGCTGATCGCCATCGGCGCCGATGGCCGCGTGCTGGCGGTCAACGAAGCAGTGCTGGAGCAACTGGGCAAGCTGGACCGCAGCCAACTGGTGGGCCGCGACATTTCGCAGGTGATGCAGCTGGATTTCGACACTCTGGAACACCGCGCCGGCAGCGATGCAGGCACGCTGTGGTCGATTCGCTGTGCGTGCCACGGGCGGCGTTTCTATGCGCTGGTGCGGCCGCCGCGCGCGCGCGTTGCACCGGCATCGATCGGCGGGGCCGGACAGGTGGCGCCGGAGTGCGAACTGCAGCCAGGTGAGCATGTCGGCTCGGATTCGCGCATGCGCCACAACCTGGCCAATGCACTGAAACTGGCCGCGCATCGCGTGTCGATCCTGCTGCGCGGCGATACCGGCACCGGTAAGGAAGAATTCGCCAAAGCGGTGCATCGCGGCTCGCCCTGGGCCAGCGGCGGGTTTGTCGCGATCAATTGCGCGGCAATTCCCGAGGCGCTGATCGAAAGCGAATTGTTCGGTTACGCGCGCGGCGCCTTCACCGATGCCGCGCGCGAAGGGCGCCACGGCAAATTGCTGCAGGCCAGCGGCGGCACGCTGTTTCTGGATGAAATCGGCGACATGCCGTTGCCGTTGCAGAGCCGCCTGCTGCGCGTGCTGGAAGAACAATCGGTCACTCCGCTTGGCAGCGAGCGGGCGGTGCCGCTGGAACTGCATGTGATCAGCGCCAGCCACCGCGATCTGGCGCAACGCGTGGCTGCAGGCGAGTTTCGCGAGGATCTGTATTACCGCCTCAACGGCGTGGTGCTGCACCTGCCGCCGCTGCGCGAACGTAGTGACAAGGCCGAGCTGATCCGCACGCTGTTGCGCGAAGAAAACGCAGAGCACAGCGTGCGCATCAGCGAAGAGGCCATGCACAAACTGCTCAGCTACGCCTGGCCCGGCAATCTGCGTCAGCTGCGTAATGTCCTGCGCACCGCCGCGGTGCTGTGCAGCAACGGCGTGATCCGCCTGCCCAACCTGCCGCAGGAAATCGTTGATGCCGGTAGCGCACCCTGCCTGGTCGATGGTCGCGCGGTGGCCGCCGACGACATGCCCGGCCGCGCCGCACTGGATCAGGCCGAACGCCTGGTGCTGCAGCAACAGCTCGAACGCCACCGCTGGAATGTCAGCCGCACCGCCGATGCGCTGGGGATCAGCCGCAATACGCTGTATCGCAAGTTGCGCAAGCATGGCTTGGATACCGGGTGATCGAGGGGCGGGGATTTGGGAGTCGGAATTGGGGAATTGAGAGGCAGGGATTTGGGATTCGGAATTGGGGATTCGTCAGAGCCAAGGCGGAGTCTCTCAGCGCTGGTACTTGGAGCGATTAGAAAACTCCTTCTCCCTTCTCAGGTGGGTGCTGCTGTTGTTTGGTGCGGCATCTAGCATGCGTACATGCCGCGATTGTGGAGCGGATGATTTGGGGCTTGGTTGCAGGGCCCTTGCCCGCCCACCATCGCGGGACACGCCGCAAGTACGTCCTTGTAGGCTCTTACGCGGCATCCATGCCGAGTAAGGTCCCGCGACGGTGGGCGGGCAAGGACCAGTTGAGCTGGTCGGTGCGCGCGGCAGGAGCGATTGATGCGCGTTGTTCGATCATGACGTGCCGGCTCAACGCCTGATGCGCAACGCGCTCCAAGCAGCTTTTCACACGACCACCGATTCACTCTCTGGTGCGGTGGCCCCGCAGATTGCGGGACCGTGTGGCGGCACGGATGCCGCCACCGAGCCGCCAGGGATGGGTTCACGGCGTGTCCCGCGAGCGACGAGGACGCCGCGCCCTCCACCAGTGCAGCTCGGCACCATCCAGATGAAGCTGCGAGCAACTGGAGCCCGCACCTACGAATCCCTAATCCCCAATCCCCGCCCCAGACTCACAACGCCCAACGCAACCCGATCAGATACTGCCGCGGTACGCCCGGCGCGAGGAACCTTGCCGGGCCGGTTTCCACCGGCGCTTCCTGCGGGCGCGCCAGTTCGCCGTCGGGGAACACGTCTTCGGCCACGGCTGCGTAGGTCGCGTAGCGGCGGTTGAAGACGTTGTCGATGCGGGCGAACAACGACAGCCGCTCGCCCAGTTGCCAGCGCGCCTGTAGATCCACCAGCGCATAGCCGGCGGTGCCGATGTCGATGCGCTCGGGAGCCGCTTCGCCGTCTTCGGCGTTGTCGACCTGGCCGTCTTCGTTGCCGCTGGCTACCCGCCCGGACACAGCGCGCAGGCCCATGCCCAACGTCAGCGCGTCGCGCTGCCATTCCACGCCAAGCTTGAGGTTATGCCGCGGTAGAGCGGCGATCCGCAGGCCCGGCCGCAGGGCGATCACGCGTTCGCCGGACAGCAGTTCGCCGCTGCTGCGATAGCTCGCGTCCAGATAGCTGTATCCCGCAGACCACTGCCAGTCGCCGCTGCGCAGGTGCAGCGCCGCATCGATGCCCTGGTAGCGGGTACGGCCCACGTTATCGAAATAACCCAGCTGCGTGTCGGGCGCACGCAAAAACAGGATGTCGTCGCGATTGTCGGCGCGGTACACCGACACCGTCGCGTTGCTGTCGGCCCATGGCGACCAGCGTGCGCCCAGCTCGTAGGTCCGCGAGACGATCTGCTCCAGGCGCGGGTCGGCCTGCAAGCCGGTCGGCAGCCGGCACGGCTGGGTGGGATCGGCGCACCCCAGTTCGATGGCCGTGGGCGCGCGCGTGTTCTGCGCCACCGAGCCGTACACGGTGAGGCCGGACTCCAGCCGATGGGTGAGCCCCAGCGAGGGGTTGGCCTTGGCGTAGACGAAGCGCTCGCGCGGGCGGTCGCCGTCTTCGGCGGTGGAGAGGATGTTGTCCACCACCACCCGGTTCCAGCGCAGGGCGGCAGTGAAATGGGTGGCCGCGTCCAGCTCCCAGGTATCTGCGACAAACGCGCCCAGCGTCTTGGTGCTGCCGCGCACCCCGGAAAAGAACGCACGCTCGGCATCTGGATCGGCCACCACCGAGCGGTCCGGCTGTACCCAGCCATCGCGGGCGAATTGGCGGTACCGCACATGCCCGCGGTCGAAGGTGACACCGGCACTGAGCGCATGCGCGCCCCACTGCTTGCTCAAGTTGAGCGCAAGCCCCTGCGCTTCCTGACGCATCTGGGTGGTATTGAGCGCGCCGGTATGCAGCGCATCGGCATCGGCGCGCGCCACCTCGCAATCGGCATCCAGCGCGCTGCCATCGGCGGCGTAGCCGGAGGCGCACTCCTCGACGAATTCTTCGTAGTCTTCGCCGATGTCGCCGTTGACGGTGTCGCGCCGCCCCACCCGCGAGTACGCCAACGCATGCACCGCAGTGTCGGCATCGAAGCGATGATCCAGTTGCGCGGTCAGCAGCGTGTTGCGATTGCGGGTGAGGTCGGGCGAGGTATACACCGCGCGGCGATCGGCGCGATACAGCCCGGGCTCTGGCCCTTCATCGGTGTAGCGCGTATCCGGCAGCAGGCCATTGCCGATCAGGCGGCTGCGCCCGTGCAGCAGCGACAGACTCCAGTCGGTGTCATCGCCTTGCCGGCCGAGCTTGCCGAACACCGTGCCCAGGCGTCCTTCGGAGGCATCGCGCCAGCCGTTTTCGTCGAAGCCGGTCACTGCGATAAAGCCATGCCAGCCATCGCCGCCGGCCACGCCGTAGCTGGCGTCCAGCCGCTTGCGCGCGCCGCTGCCGATGCTCAGTTCGCCCTGCAATCCTGGCGCAGTGAGGCCGGATGCGGTGGACAACACCACCGCGCCGCCGAGCGTGTTTGGCCCGAACAACGGGTTGGAACCGGGCATCAAGGTCACCGCGGTGATGGCCGATTCGGGCAGCATGTCCCAGCTGACGATATCGGCGAACGGCTCGTTGACGCGCACGCCATCCAGATAGACCGACACGCCCTGCGAGGCGCCCGGCAAGGCCGATGCGCGAAAGCCATGGAAGGTGAGGTCGTTCTGAAATGCGCTGCCCTGTACATCGTTGCCATCCACGCCGACAAAGCGGCGTTGCAGCAGATCGCCGAGGTTGTTGCTGCGCCCGCGCGACAACTCCGCAGTGGTCGCCGATTGCACCATGTACGGCAGCTGCGCCGCGTCGATGGTGGTGCCGGGGATCGGCGTGGCGGTGACTTCGATGCGATCCAGCCAGGTGACTTGCGGCGTGTCGTCGGCCATTGCAGCGCCGATCGTGCCAGCGCACAGCAGTGCTGCGCATGCGTGGGCGAGCCGATGCCGTTGCAGTGCATCGCAGCCATGGCGTGCGGTGCAAAACGGCGGTGTGCTGCAATACCCAGGCAAGTGATGCGTCGATCTCATGTCGTCTCCTTCAATACCGCACGATCGATTTGATGCCGCGCGCCGCGCGCAGATCTGCCAGCGCCTGATTGATGTCGTCCAATGCGAGCGTGCGGGTGATCAGCGGTGCCAGCTGGAGATCGCCACGCAGATAACGCTCCACATAGCCGGGCAACTCGCTGCGCCCCTTCACTCCGCCGAACGCGCTGCCACGCCACACCCGCCCGGTGACCAGCTGGAATGGGCGGGTGCTGATTTCCTGCGCATCGTCGGCCACGCCGAGAATGACGCTCTCGCCCCAGCCCTTGTGGCAGCACTCCAGCGCCGCGCGCATTGCGCCGACATCGCCCACGCATTCGAAACTATGGTCGGCGCCACCGTCGGTGAGGTCCACGATCACCTGCTGGATCGGCGCGCCGTAGTCGCGCGGGTCCAGGCAATCGGTGGCGCCCAGCGCGCGTGCCAGTGCGAACTTGCCCGGGTCGATATCCACCGCGATGATGCGCCCGGCCTGCGCCAGCACTGCGCCCTGGATGACCGACAAGCCGATCCCGCCCAGCCCGAACACCGCCACGCAGTCGCCGGGCCGCACATGCGTGCTGTTGAGCACCGCGCCCACACCGGTGGTGACCGTGCAGCCGAGCAGGCAGACCTGATCCAACGGCGCATCCGGGTGGATACGGGCCACCGCGATCTCCGGCAGCACGGTGTATTCGGAAAACGTGCTGGTGCCCATGTGGTGCAGGATTGGGCGCCCATGCAATGAGAACCGGCTGCTGCCATCGGGCATCAGGCCGCGCTCCTGGCTGCTGCGGATCGCCTGGCACAGGTTGGTGCGCCCGGAGCGACAGAACTTGCAGACGCCGCATTCGGGCATGTACAGCGGGATGACGTGATCGCCGACGCGCACGCTGGTCACGCCGATGCCGACGTCTTCGACGATGCCGGCACCCTCCTGCCCCAGGATCGCCGGGAAGCTGCTTGCCTGCCCGTGCGCCAACGCATGCGCGTCGCCATGGCAGACGCCGGTGGCGACCAGGCGCACCAGCACTTCGCCGGGGCGCGGCGGCTGCAGGTCCACTTCTTCGATGGTCAGCGGCTGATGCGGACCCCAGGCCACCGCAGCGCGTGTCTTCATCCCGCCTCCCCGGCGCGTGTCGGCATGGGCGCCGCTCAGCGCGCGATGACCACGCCCCACGGCAGTTCGCCGACAGGGATCTGTTTGAGTTCGCGCAAACTGGCGGTATCGATCACGCTCACCGTGTTGGAGCGCCCGTTGGCCACATACAGCTTGTCGCCAGCCGGTGTCAGTGCCGGGTTCCAGGGCCGCAAGCCGACCGGAATCTCCGCCAGGCTGCGCCCCTGCCGGGTGTCGATCACGCTCACGGTGCCGGCGCCGCCATTGGATGCGTACAGCCGCGCGCCATCAGCCGAGAGGGTGACCCCGGCGGTACGCACACCGGCCGGCAGGCTGGCGCGGCGCGTGCGGGTCTGCAGATCGATCACATCCACCACGTTGGCGGTTTCCTGCGCGATGTAGACGCTGTGTCCATCCGGGGCGAACGCCATCCCGCGCGGATGTCCGCTGGTGGCAACCACGCCGCGCGACCGGTGCGTGGCCAGCTCGATCATGTCCATGTCGTTGGAGCCCTCGTTGCTGGTGAGCAGCCACTGCCCATCCGGCGTATACGCGCAATGTTCCGGTGCCTGCCCGCGCGTGGCGATGACCTGCTGCACGCGGAACTGCGCCGCATCGATCAGCATCACCTGGTTCTGTCCTTCCACGCACACGGCAAACTGGGTGCCATCGGGCGAACGTGCGATTCCTTCGGCGTTTTCGCCGATGTCCACCTGGCGCACAACGGTGTCCTTGGCGGTGTCCAGTTCGATCAACCGGTGATGTTCGGCATCGATCAGATACAGCAGCCCCTGCGGGCCGGGCAGCACCTGCTGCAGGCGCTTGCCGAGCTGGCCCTGCGCACTGAGCGTGCGCACCACCGTGTCGCTGGCAGTGTCGATCACCGACACCGTGCCGCTGCGTTGATTGGGCACATATGCAAACACCGGCGGCGATGCGGGCACCGGCGCTGCATCGGTGGCGGGTGCCGGCGCGGAGGCTGCGGGCGCCGCCGTGGAGGCCGTCACCGTCGCATCGCGCTGGCAGCCGGCCAGCAGGAGCAAGGCGCCGAGCGCACCCATGGTCGCCAGGCGCAGCCAGGCGCCGGAGGCCGCTCTAGGTGCGCCTGGCCTCATTGCGCCTTGCCTGCAGTCTTGTTGATCGAATGGATGAAAGCCAGCAGCTTCTCGGTATCGCCGGGCTTGAGCACCGGTGCGAACGGCGGCATCTGCCCGACGACCTTCTCATGCCCGATGCGGGTCTTGCCATGGGTGATCATCGCGGCGGTACCTTCGCTGATCAGTGCGCGCAAGGTGTCGTCGTCGCTGCCGTACACCCACACATCGTTGGTCAGCGGCGGGCACATGCCACCGCCACCGGTGCCGCCGTGGCAGGCATTGCAGCCGGCCGAGAAATAGATCTTTTTGCCTTCGGCCACCAGCTCCGGGGTGACCTTGACCTCCGGCCCCTTCGGAATCGGCACCACGGTGGCCGGCGGCGCGGGCGGGGTGGCTGGATCGGGCGCTGGCCCGGCGGCGGGATTAGGCACTGCCGGCGGTGCGGCGGCCGGTGCTGGTGCTGTGGCGGTTGATGCAGGTGCGGGTGCTGGCGCGCCGGCGGCAGCGGGGGCCGCCGCATCCGGCGCCGGAGCAGGCGGCGGCGCTTGTTCCTTGCCGCAAGCCGCCAGCACTGCACTGAGCAGCACGCCGCACAGCGCTGCGCGGACGGAACGATCGATACAACCCATGGTGGACTTGCGCATGAACGAACCTTTCTGATCGGAGGGAACACCGCGCACCCCGTGCACGCGGTGGATGAAACAGTCAGCGTCTGGCAGGGCGCCTGGCCGCGTTGAGGAGCGAAGCCAGCGCGGTATCGCCGCGGTCCTGTGCCAATGTCGCGGCGGTCTTGCCATCGCGGTTGCGTGCCGCCGGGTCGGCACCGGCAGCCAGCAGACGCTTGGCGACGTCCTCGCGCCCGGCCGCTGCGGCCAGCATCAAGGCGGTGACACCGGCCTGGTTTGCATGTCCCACGTCGGCGCCGCGCGCGAGCAGCGCGTCGAGGATGGCCGGGTCGTCACGCGCCACCGCAAACATCACCGGCGTAAATCCCTTGGCATTGGCGCGCTTGACGTTCGCCCCCGCGGCCAGCAGTGCCTGCACCACGCTGGCGTCGGCATACGAGACCGCCAGATCCAATGCGCTCCAGCCATCGCCGGACACCGTATCGACCGGGGCGCGCTTGCCCACCAGCCGGGTCACGCTATCGGCATCGTTGGCCCACGCGGCTTTCATCAGCGCAGTCCAGCCACTGGCATCGCGCGCATCCAGCCGTGCACCGGCATCCAGCAACAGGCCGACCAGATCCGGCTCCTGATTGCGGATGGCCTGATGCAATGGCGGCTCGCCGAGCAGGTTGGGCGTATTGGCATCGGCGCCGTGCCGCAGCAACCACGCAGCACGCACGGCGTCGCCGGCATCCAGCGCATGCGCCAGTTCCTGGTTGGGGTTGGCGCCGTCCGCGATGCGCAGCTGCAGCTGCGCCAGTTCCTGCGACGAGGCGGCAGGACTCGGCGTAGTCGATGCGGAGGCAGGCGTGGTGTAAGGCCCATGCGACGGCAGGTCGCCGGCCACGATGCAGTCGCTGCAACGCACCAGCGGCACGTGATAGCCCTGCAGGATCTCGGCGATCTTTGCCGCGTTGTCCTGCAGCGCGGTGTTCAATGCATCGCGCAATGCGGCGTTCTTGCGCGATACCGCCCACGCCATCGAATATTCCAGCACCGCATCGTCGATGGTGTTCAACGGCACCACGCCCAGGCTGCTGCGCGCGGCGTAGTAACCGGCCACCGGGCCCCAGGATTCGGCCGCATCCAGTTCGTTGGCGGCCACACGCTCCACCAGCTTGCCCGGGTGTTCTTCCGGTGCGGTGGCCGAGTCGTAGAACAGGTATTGCACCTCACCAATGATGCCGTGCTCGTACAGCGCCTGGCGCGCGGGTGAGCTCTGAAACACGCCCAGCCGCAGTTTTTTCAGCGCCGGATCGTCCAGCGATGTGGGCACCAGATTCAAGCCCTTGCGCGTGACCAGCACATAGGTCGAGCGGTACACCGGGCGCGTGGTCAGGCCCTGTTCGAAATCGCTGTTGAGATCCATCAGCAGATCGCAGCGGCCGGCAGTGATGGTGCTGCGCGCCAGCCCGCGCTGGTAGTAGGTGCGCCATTCGTATTCCAGGCGACGGCCCATGGCATCGGCCACCACCTGCGCAATCTTGTTCTGAAAGCCCTCGCCCGCCTTGTTGGACAACGGCATGTTGCCCGGGTCGGCGCATACGCGCAGCACCGTGGGATCGGGCGCAGGCGGTGGCGTGTTTGCCGGCGTTTGCGCGGCGGCGGGTGCTGCAGTGGATGCAGGCGCCGCTGCGGGCGCCGCACCGGAATCAGAAGCGCGAGCCGTCGGTGAAGACGGCTCGCGTGTGCAACCTGCGGCGACGAGTCCGAGGATGCAAACCACCAGCACCTTGCGCAGGTGCCGGGTCATGCCGCGCACGTCGGCAGGACTCTGCCGACGCGTGCGTCCAACGCCTTGCGTGGATCTCATCGTGCCGTCTTCGCTGCTGCGTTGGCGGTGCCGCCACCCGCGGCCGCAGTGGCAGTTGCAGTGGTGGACACCGTCTTGCCGGCGCCATCGATTCGGAAGGTGTGCACCATGCCTCCGAGCGGGATCTTGTCGAAGCCGGCGCCGAACGCCAGCCCGGCAGCACCCAGCGCGCCGTACGGATCGGACGGATCAAGACCTGCCGCCACCGGCAGACCGATCCAGCCGCCGATGCCCGAGAACACCGCTACGTACTGGTGGCCGTTGGCCTTGTAGGCGATCGGGTTGCCGATGATGCCGGAGGGCAACTTCATCTCCCACAACTTCTTGCCGGTGTCCTTGTCCACCGCACGGAACCAGCCATCCAGCGTGCCGTAGAACACCAGTCCGCCATCGGTGACCAGGGTGCCGCTCCACACCGGGAACTTCTCCTTGATCTCCCACTTGGACTTGCCTTCCACCACGTCGAAGGCCTTGACGATGCCCAGCGCACCGGGCTCATTGGGTTTCATCATCACGTTGGCGAACACATACGGCAGGCCCATCATGGTGTTGCCGCGTTCCTGCGGTTCCAGCTCCATGTGCCAGTTGTTGGTGCCGCAGAAGAACACTGCCGAATTGGCCGGGTCCACCGAACACGGCTGCTGATCCTTGCCGCCCATCGCCGACGGGAACGCCTGCACTTTCTTGCCGCGTTCCAGCGGCGAATGCGCGGCCACCTTCACTGGCCGGCCGGTCTTCATGTCGATGCGCTCGGCCCAGTTGGCCGGTACGAATTTATGCGCGCGCAGCAGCGTGCCATCGCGGCGATCGAGCACATAGGCAAACCCGTTGCGATCGAACTGCACCACCGAGGGGACCTGCTTGCCGTCGATGGTCAGGTCCACCAGGATCGGCTCGTTGATGCCGTCGTAATCCCACTGGTCGAACGGGGTCTTCTGATAGCCCCACACCGCTTCGCCGGTATCGATCTTGCGCGCGAACAGCGTCATCGACCACTTGTTGTCGTGCTCGCCGTTATTGCACTCCTCCTGCGTGGTCTTGCCGCAGCGATACGACGGGCTCCACAGACCCGGATTGCCGGTGCCGTAGTACACCAGCTTCAACTTCGGGTCGTAGCTGTACCAGCCCCAGGCCGCGCCACCGCCGCGCTTCCATTCCTCGTTGGGGAAGGTCTTGACGCCCAGGTCTCCAAGCTGGCCGTGCTGCGGATTGGCCTTGTTGAAATCCGGACCCAGGCAGATCGCCTTGTCGGTACCGGCCGCATCGCAGGACCAGGCCTGCTTGCCATCGGACAGGTTGTAGGCGGCCACGCGCCCGAGCACGCCGAACTCGTTGCCGCTGATGCCGGCCACCACTTTGCCGTCGGCAATGATCGGCGCCATGGTGATGGTTTCGCCCTTGTCCGGGTGTGCAAGTTTCTGCTTCCACACTTCCTTGCCGGTCTTGGCATCGAGCGCGATCACATCGCCGCTCAGGCTGCCGAACACCAGCTTGCCATCGGCATACGAGGCGCCGCGGTTGACGGTGTCGCAGCAGGCCACCGCCACCGAACGCTCGTCCTGTTGCGGGGTGTATTTCCACAACACCTTGCCGCCGTCGTCCTGCGCCGCCAGGTCGATGGCGAACACGTTGTTCGGGTACGCGCTGACCATGTACATGATGCTGCCGATCACCAGCGGCTGGCCTTCGTGGCCGCGCGTGGCGTCGGTCTTCATTTCCCACGACATCTTCAGGTTCTTGACGTTGTCGCGGTTGATTTCGGCCAGCGGGCTGTGACGGGTAAGCGCAAAGTCGCGACCGACGCCACCCCAGTTGTCCGCGTTGCTGGCGTTGGCGGTGAATTCGCTATCGGTATCCACCACGGCAGCGGCGGGTGGCGCGGCGGCCGGGGCCGCTGCAGGTGCGGGCGCGGCGGTTTCGGCCGGCGTGTCCTTCTTGCAACCGGATAACACGGCGCTCAGCGCGAGCATCAGCAGCGCGCCGCTGCGGATGCTGCGACAGGAAGATTGGTGCATATGCGTCTACCCCTCTCGGTGAACAATCCAATCGAACGAACAGCCACGGGCGTTTGAGGCACGCAACGGCGGCGCAAACGGGTGGGTACCGCGAGAGGACAGAGCACAGCGCGTGCCAGCGCGCTGTTGCGTCGCAGCACCTTGCGGCGTCAGGGCTTTGTATGGACGCAGTGAATGCCGCGCGAGCGGTGTATCGGATTTGGCACACTTTGCGCCGAGCGTGCTGTAGCAGCGATGGAACAGGGTCGACGGGGCGCTTCGGTGGGAGAGGCGGCGCAACCACCTGGTCAACCGGGCGACGGATGTTTTCCTGAGCCGCTGGTTTCTGGAGATGGCCGCGAATGAGATCGCGGGTTTCCGGAGATGGCGGCGGATGAGATGGCGGCGAAGCAGCGCTACTGCCCACTAGCAACGACAACGAGCCCATCACGCCCACACCTGCGTTTGTTTCGCCGTTGGGGAATGCGCCCGAGGAGGCAGGTGAGAGGTGCCCGGATGACGAAACTGATACGTTCGTCGTGCGCTTTTGAAGCGAAATACTAGAATCTGATGCACTGCGCTTGGTCCGTACCCTCACCCCAACCCCTTATCTCTTGGCGATCTGCCAGATTAGGTGTCGAGAGGCGGCGTGGTCGACCGATAACCCCTTGGTCTTGCCGACCGCGGGAGAGCCAGCTCGCCACGCCGCAATCTCCTGGCAAACGCCCGAACAGTTGCTCGAGTAGGCGCTCGTAACGATAAGGCTGGGCTGCACAGGAGAGCTCTCGACCCGTCGAGCATAGCGGAGTTGAT
>NZ_LXNG01000058.1 GCF_001642575.1 Xanthomonas floridensis
ATCTGCGAACCCGACCCTACACGCCGCGCACCAATGGCAAGGCCGAACGGCTGGTGCAGACCAGCCTGCGAGAATGGGCCTATGCGCGCTCCTATACCGACTCCACGCAACGCGCCAACGCCTTCCACAGCTGGCTGCATCACTACAACTGGCATCGGCCCCACGCCAGCCTCGGCTACAAGCCCCCCATCTCCCGAATTCCAATTCCAATGAACAACGTGGTGGGTTTACACAACTAGCTCGGGAATCGGGATTCGGGAATTGGGAATCGGGAATCGGGAATCGGGAATCGGGAATCGTAAGTGCGGGGAATTTGATTTTTTTGCGGCGTGGGCGTGGGCGTGGCGGGCTTTGTTGCTGGTTCCGCTTCCAGCTTCGCCTGCCGACTCCCGACTCCCGATTCCCGATTCCCGATTCCCGATTCCCGATTCCCGTTTCCCGTTTCCCGATTCCATGCTGCATTGCATCGTAAATTCCTGTCAGGAAAGGCGATTTGAATCAATGCACTACAGCGCTCACGCGTTACACAAAAATGCGCGCTGTCAGTGATTCTCCCTACAGGTGTCAGGGGCGCCTGCGCTGGTGTCGTTGGCATGCATCAAGTTGGCCGCGGCGCTGTCGTAAACCCTTATAGCAGCCATGACACGACACTTTCGGACGTCTAGGGGTGGACGACGCAGGACCGGCCAAGCAGACATCGCCTTGCCGGTCTGGTCAGTGGGGTGTCGTCGAGGGGTTGCTAGCGCTGTCGCATCACTGTTGCGCGAGGCTGCGCACAGCGCGGCTGGCGCACCCGGGTCCCTGGGGAGAGACCTGGCGTGTTTGGCGGCGGATCCGGGTCGGGAGCTCGGATCCGCCTTTTTTTTGCGTGAGCACGCGCGCCCGGGTCATGGCAAGGCAGTGCCGTGCCGGGTGCCGGCCCCATGCCATCGGCAGCCGCAGGCTCGCCCACACGCCTGCACAAGTGCAGAGGAGCGGGCACGGCGGCGATGACGCCAACCGGCAGAACGCTTGATGCCGTCAGTGGCCCTGCCAGTAGCCAATGACGACTGGGTGCGTGGTCGTCAGGTGGGCAGCCGCTGCACGGCATTGGCCCATTCCGCGTCCAAAACGGGGTCTCCCAATCGTTCGCACCAGACCGACTGTCGCTCGTGACGTTTGGTCAGCTGCGGCACCTGCGGGATGGGGGCGCAAACCGGCTCACAGGGCCGAGACCGCTATTGATCCCGGATGTTGCTTTCCCGCGCATCACACAGCGCGAATCAATCGCCAGCCCTCAGGCCAGCGGAATCCGCACCGAGAAGCAGGTGCCGCCTTCCGAACGTGGGCGCACGCTGACTTCGCAGCCCAGCGTCTCGGCAGTGCGGTGCACGATCCACAGGCCGATGCCCAGGCCGTCGCTGCGCGGGTCGGCCTGGCGGAAGGCCTGGAACACCTGTTCGGGCTGCTCCAGATTCAGCCCGATGCCACTGTCGATGATTTCCACCACCGCATAGCCGGGGCGGCGGCGCACGCCGACCAGCACGCGCCCGCGCTCGGTGTATTTGACGGCATTGCCGACCAGGTTGCCGATCAGGGTGGTCAACAAGGTGGGGTGGCTGCGCACGCGCAGCGAGGTGGGCACGTGGCGCAGCGCCAGGCACTTGTCGATGGCCGGTTGGCGCCACACGCCCAGCACCGAATGCAGCACGTCTTCCAGCTGCAGCGCCTGCAGGTCCGGCATGGCGGCCTTGCTCGCGGCCGCCAGCGTGGCCAGTTCATCCAGATGGCGCCCGACCTGGCTGATCGCATCGCGCGCGGTCACCAGGGTGGGAATGGAGTCGACGTTGGCATGCCGGCGCATCTTGTCGATGGCGTAGGCCGCGGTACGCAACGGCGTCTTGAGGTCGTGCCCGGCGATGGCCATCAGGCGGCTGCGGTAACGGTCGGATTCTTCGGCGATCAGCAGGGCGCGACGCAATTCCAGCTGCGCCATGGTCTGGCGTGCGAGCGCGCGCAGCGCTTCGACCTGCTCGTCGGTGAGCTGGCGCGGCTTGCGGTCCAGCACGCAGACCGTGCCCAGCGGCAGGCCGTCGGGCGTCTTCAGCAGCGCGCCGGCATAGAAGTAGAGCGGCGCTTCGCCGGTCACCAGCGGATTGCGCGAAAAGCGGACGTCTTGCCGGGTGTCCGGCACCACCAGCACATCGTTGTCGAGCAGCGCATGCGCGCACATCGACTTGAACAGCGGCGTCTCGCGCTCGCCCATGCCGAGTTCGCTCTTGAACCACTGGCGGTCGGCGTCCACCAGGCTGATCAGCGCAATCGGGGTCTGGCAGATGATCGAGGCAAGCCGGGTGATGTCTTCGAACGCCGCCTCGCGCGGCGTATCGAGCACGCCATAGCTGCGCAGCGCCTGAAGGCGGAGTGCTTCGCTCGGGGGTTTGGGGGCGCAGGGAAGTGGCTCAGCCGCTGGATCGGACAGGACGGTGCTCATGCGCGGAAGGTGAATGGGATGAGCCGCAAGCATAGGGCATGACCGTGCGCAGCAGGCGTGTAGCGCGACGCACCGGCCGGGAACTGTGACTGCCGGCCTGGACCGGGCCGCGCTGGTGTCGTGTCGTTGGGCGCCTGGCCGTGCCGGCGGTCAGCTGGCTGCACTGGCGTCGCTCCTTGCCGATGCACCCTGGATTCTCGACCCCGGACCGACGTTGGCAACAGCGTGGGGACGGCGCTGGTGGTGGCTCGGCCGGTGGCATGGACCGTCGTCGGAATGCGTCGAGCGCCGCGGCTTGTCCGTATCGACCGGCCATGAGTGGCGACGCCGCGCTGCCGGTCCCTGTTGCGCCGGGTCTGTGGCAGGCCTGGGGGAGAACTATCGGTCTGTAAGCGAAAAGACCGTTAGCCCTTGTCGATGCCGATTGAAAAACGCGCGTCTGACGACTTCGCACCGGGGTGCCCTCATCGGCCACCGCCCGCGACCGGCGGATCGCTTCGTCGGCCAGTGCGACGGCCCGCCCAGGCAGCACGAGGCGACGGTCGCGCAGGTTGCCAAGGAAGGCACCGCCCCAAGGTCCGTGCGAAGGGTGCGACATCCGGTCGCGGCAGGGGAGCCAGCATCGCGGCGTGCGTGCCGGGCCGCGTACACTGCCGCCATGCTGCGTTCGTTCCGTCGCCATCGCCTGATGCATCTGCTGGTTTGCCTGGCAGTGCTGCTGTTGCTGGTGGCACCGCTGATCAGCCGCTGGAACCAGGCGCCATCGCAGGAGCCGATGTGCATCAGCGGGCCGGCCGATAGTCTGGCCGCTGCGCTGTTGCGTCAGCAGGGGCCGTCGGCGCCGCACGCCTCGCATCATGCCGCGCATGCGTCAGAGACTGGCCAGCATCCAGGCGACCACGATGCCAACCGCCATGGCGAAGCCTGCGACTATTGCGTGCTGGCTGCACGGCTACTGCCCTGGCTGGCGTTGGCGGTGCTGTGCCTGCTCCAGCTGCGGCCAACGACAGTCTCCACACGCATCGGCACGCCGCGCCGGGCAGTGTTGCGCTGGGCAGCGCATGGCGCGCGCGGGCCGCCGCTGTACGCCTGACTCTCGCCCGTCGCGGGCATTCATTTCACCACCGCTGTTGCGCCGCCGATGCCTCGGCCTGTGCGTGCGCGTCTGGATGAATCGCCCGTTTTCTTGAATCAAGCAAGCGCCCGCCGTGTTGCGGCGGCGCGCCGCTTGGAGCTGCTGACACCACGACTGCGCAGCCGACAGGCGGGCGCGGCCGGTGCGCGCAATCGGCATGTACCACGCGTACACGCCGGTTCCGAGCGTGCCGTCCCGCCTACCTGAGCACTGCTCGCGACGTCCTGTCAGCCGCTCTCGGTGCCGTTCCGGAACGGCAAGGGGTTGGTCATGCGTTGGGGGTTGTTGAAAACGTTGTGGTGCGCGCCATCGTTGGCGCTGATGTACGGGCCTGCCTGCGAACTGCAGGCGCAGCAGGCGGCATTGACACTGGGCAGGGTGCAGGTCAGCGAGCAGGCCCAGCGCTTCCCGGGTGCGGCGCGGGTGCTCAGTTCGGTGGATGTGATCGGCGGCGAGCTGCTGCACGATCAGCATGTGGATTACAGCTGGGAGCTGCTGATGCGTGCGCCCGGCGTGCAGGTCACCCAGTTCCGCATGGGCACCGACGCAGGGCGGTTCTCGTTCCGCGGTTTCAATGGCGAGGGGCGGATCAATGCGGTCAAGCTGCTGATCGACGGCATCCCGAGCAACGACAATGCCGGCGGCATGCCGTACCTGGATGCGGTGTTTCCGCAGGACATCAGCGCCATCGAGATCGTGCGCGGCACCAACGATGCGCGGTACGGTTTGAACGCCATCGCCGGCAGTGTGGATGTGCTCACCCGCACCGGCGGCAACGATGGCCGCCTCAGCGTCACCGCCGGCAGCTTCGGCGCGCGCGAGGTGCAACTGGGCAAGGGCTTCGAGCAGGGCGCCTGGAGCCAGAACTATGTGCTGGCCTGGCGCGATTCCGATGGCTATCGCGAGCATGCCGATGCGCGCAAACGCAGCGTCGCCGGCAAGTGGTTCTACACCGACCCGGATGGCGCTTTCCGGGCCGGGCTGACCACGCGCTACTACGACAACCACGCGCTGGAGGCGGGGTATCTGGATGCGGCCAGCGCCCGTGCAGCGCCGCGCAGTTCACCGGCGTATGCGCAGGACGATCGCAGCGAACGCCGCGTGCGGCAGACCGCACTGCATGTGGATGGTGTGCTGGGTGCGGATGCGCAGTGGAGCGCCAAGGCCTATCAGAACGACTACCGCAACCAGCGTTGGGTGCGCTTTTCCGCCGCTGGCCTGCAGCAGGAGCGCGATACCGACGAAACCCATCGCGGCGTGGTGCTGCGTGGCAACTGGCAGCCCGGCTGGGAGGTGATGGACACCAGCCTGGAAGCCGGTCTGGACGCTCAATGGCAGGACAACCGGCAGCAGCGGTATCGCACCGCCGCGCGTGTGCGCGGCGCGCAACTGCGCGATTGGGACTACGACCTGCGCACGCACGGCGTCTATGTGCAGGCGGTGCTCAAACCTACTGCGCGTCTGCAACTGGTGCCTGGCTACCGTATCGATCAGGTCGATGGCCGGCTGCACGATGTGTTGGCCGGCGTGTCTGCGCCGACCTATGACTACGGCAGCATCAGGCAGCCCAAGTTCAGTGCCAGCTATCGCGTGGGCGAGCAGGGCAGCGTCTATGCCAACTGGGGGCGCAGCTTCCAGATCGGTAGCGGCGACGGCGCCTACCGTCGGCAGCCTGCCAATCTCGGGCCATCGATCAACGACGGCTGGGAAGCCGGGTTCAAGTTTGCCCCGTCGGCGATGCTGGATGGGCGGCTGGCGTATTGGGAGCAACGCGCCTCCGGCGAGGTGGCGACCGTGCTGGGCGTCAATGGCGTGCCCGGCATCGGCGATGTGGCCAACGTGGGACGCACGTTGCGGCGTGGCTGGGATGTGCAGTTGAACCTGCAGCCAGCAGAGCACTGGCGCGCATGGATGTCGTATTCACGGCAAAAGGCCAGCATCGCCACGCCCGACCCAAGCGCGCCGGCCACGCGCGGCAAGGAGATCGAGAACGTGCCGCACTGGCTGGCCACCGCCGGGCTGGAGTGGCAGGTCATGCCGGCCGTGCAGCTCAGCATGTGGGGCAATGCGCAGGGCGATTACTTCCTGGAGCGCAGCAACACGCTGGGCCGCACCGGTGGCTATGCCTTGCTCAATCTTGGCGCGCGCTGGAATGTGGATGCGCGTCATGCGCTCAGCGTGCAATTGCGCAATGTCACCGATCGCGCCTATGTGTATGCGTGGTACGACAGCGGCAGCTCCGGCTACTCGCCGGGCGATGGCCGCGCGCTGTCAGTGTCCTGGGATTGGAGTTTCTGATGCAGATACCTCTCAACGCTGGCCGAGCCAGCGCGGCGCCTCCGGACGGGCGTTGGCGGTTCTATCGCGCGGTATGGCGCTGGCATTTCTACGCAGGCCTGTTGGTGCTGCCTTTCATCATCTGGCTGGCGCTGACCGGCGCGGCGTTTCTGTACCAGGAAGCAATCGATCGCAGCGTGCATCACGCACTGAAGGTGGTGCCGGTAGGGCCGGCACGCGCAGCCGCACAGCAACTGGTGGATGCGGCCCAGCGCCATTACCCAGGTCGCCTGTTTCGCTACACCACGCCGAAGCAGGCCGATGCCAGTGCCGAGATCGGGCTGGTGGACGCGCGCGGCGCGCGGCGGGTGGTGTACGTGGACCCGTACCGCACGCGCGTGCTGGGCAGCCTGCCCGAGCATGGCACGCTGGCCTGGACCATCCGCCGGCTGCACAGTCTTGACGTGTTCGGGCCGCTGGCACGTGGGTTGATCGAAATGGCCGCCGGCTGGGCGATCGTGCTAGTGCTCACCGGTGCCTATCTGTGGTGGCCACGTGGGCGACGCGGTGGTGTGATCAGTGTGCGTGGCGCACCGAACCAGCGGCTGTTCTGGCGTGACCTGCATGCGGTGACTGGTGCGGGCGTCGGCGCGGTGCTGCTGTTCCTGGCGCTGACCGGCATGCCGTGGTCGTGGCTCTGGGGCGCGCAGGTCAATCGCTGGGCCAATGGCCACGACTTCGGGTATCCCGCCGGACTGCGCGTGCAACTCCCGATGTCGCAGCAGCGGCTCGCCGACAGCGGCGACACCGCGTGGTCGCTGCGGCAAGCGCGAGTACCGGAGTCTGTGTTGCCTGGGCACGCAGCGCGTGGAGGTCATGACGAGGAGCGCGGTGCGCAGGCGGATGGGCGGCACCCGGGTGCGCTGCATGCGGCCGGGCTCGATTCCAGCACCCGCTCAGCCGGGGGGAATACTGGGTCGGAGGTTTTTCCTGGAGTGCGCGCAGCGCTGGCGCAGCGGGTGGATAAGCTGCCGCACGCAATGCCAGCGGACCACGACGAGCCTTCAGCACATGCGGAACAGGCAGCCCGAATGGAGCGCCCGGAAGATGTCGGGCACGCCGTACAGACGGATCACTGGGAGCACGCAGGGCACGCATCAGACGCCGCCGGTGCGGAACACCTCACGCAACACGCGCACCCGAACAATCCCGAGCATGCCGCACATGGCGGCGCCGGTGGTCTTGCTGCGCCGGGGTACGGCGCGATCGGCCTGGATGCGGCGCTGGTGCGCCTGGACGGGCTGGGCATCGTGCCCGGTTACAGCGTGGCGCCACCGAGTGGCGTGCGCGGGGTGTACACCGCATCGGTGTATCCGGCCGACCTGCAGCGTCAGCGGGTGATCCATCTCGACCAGTACAGCGGCGCGGTGTTGCTGGATATGACGTATCGCGACTACGGGCCGCTGGCCAAGCTGCTGGAGTGGGGCATCAATGTGCACCTGGGCCAGCAATACGGTACGGCCAATCAGCTGATCCTGCTGCTGGCCTGCCTGGCCATCGTGCTGCTGTGCGTGAGCGCGGCGGTGATGTGGTGGAAGCGACGCCCGAGCGGTGGGCTGGGCGTGCCGCCGTTGCCGGCAGATGCGCGCACCTTGCGTGGGATGCTGGTGTTGCTGGCGCTGTGCGGGCTGATGTTTCCGCTGGTCGGCGTCTCGTTCTTGCTGATGTGGGTGTTCGATCGGTATTGGGTCCGGCGGGAGCAGGTGGAAGGTGCAGCCTGATCCCTGAGACAGGTTGCGCCCCAGCGTACGTTCGCAATCCAGCAAAACGTCCGAAAGTCTGCGGGGTCAACACGGTGGTCTGGAGTCACCCTGTGGCAGCAAGCGCGGCTGCCGTGCTGCATCGGCAGATGCTGCGTCATTCGCATGGCTCGCCGCGTTGATCGACAGCGTTGCCAGTCATAGCCGTTTCGCATCTGCGCGGCGCAGCGCTGATGGAGGGGGCGTGCGGTACCGTGCTGAGCGCGCGTTAGCCGCCCGCCACTCCGCTCAAATGTCTTCGTGGATGCCGCATTCGCGCTTCAGCCCGAAAAAGCGCGTGTCTTCCTCGCGCATGCCCGGCTCCCAACGGCGGGTGGTGTGGAAATCACCGATGGAGACATAGCCCTGCTCCCACAGCGGGTGATAGGGCAGGTCGTGGGCCTGCAGGTATTGCCACACGTCGCGATCGGTCCAGTCGGCGATGGGGCTGACCTTGTAGCGGTCGCCGCGCTTCTGCAGGATCGGGGTCTGCGCACGGCCGCCGGACTGGCTGCGGCGCAGGCCGGTGAACCAGGTGCCCACGTTGAGCTCGTCCAGTGCGCGCCGCATCGGCTCGACCTTGCGCAGATTGTTGTACTGATCGATGCCCACCATGCCCTGTTCCCACAGGCGTCCGTGACGGGCCTCCATCCAGGCGCGGCTGACCAGCGGGCGATACACCTTGAGGTTGAGCTTGAGCCGGTCGGTCAAGGCATCGGCAAAGCGGTAGGTTTCCGGGAACAGGTAGCCGGTATCGATCAGGATCACCGGAATGTCCGGGCGCTGCTGGGACAACAGGTGCAGCGTCACCGCAGATTGCGCACCGAAACTGGACGACAGCGCAGCCTCCTGCGGCCCGTGCTGCAACGCCCACGCCACACGCTCGTCGGCGCGCAGGGTCTCCAGCTGCGCGTTGAGCGTGTCCAGATCGTCCAGTGCCGAAGAGGTGTTCGATGCAGCGGGCAGCGCGGTCATGCGAGCAGTTCCAGGTCGAGGTGACGGTGCGTGGGGTAGGGCGGCAACGCGATCAGGCCGCTGCGGTGCAGGAAATCGCCGAAGCCTTCGTCGCCGGCCTGGTCGCGTTCGGCCGCATAGCGGGCCAGCAGCGGCTCGAGTGCAGCGAGGATCTCCACTTCGGTGATGTTTTCGCGATACAAGGTGTTGAGGCGTTGGCCGCGGCGGTCGCCGCCGAGCATCAGGTTGTAGCGGCCGGGCGCCTTGCCCACCAGCGCGATCTCGGCCAGGTAGGGTCGGGAGCAACCGTTCGGGCAGCCGGACAGACGCAGCACGATGGGCGTGTCGGCCAGGCCGTGTCGTTCCAGCAGCGGCTGCAGGGCCGCACTGAACTCCGGCAGATAGCGCTCGGCCTCGGCCATCGCCAGGCCGCAGGTGGGCAGCGCCACGCAGGCCATCGCGCCGCGTGCCAGCGCGGTGGCAGCGTGGTTGCCCGCATCCAGCGCGTACTGCGCGACCAGGGCGTCGATGTGTGCCCGCGCGCTGGCGGGCACACCGGCGATCACCAGATTCTGGTTGGGCGTCATGCGGAACTCGCCCACCTGCAACTGTGCGATCAACTCTGCAATGGCACGCAACCCGCTCAGGTGTGCAGCGGTGTCGGTGTCGGCAATGCGGCCGGCCGGCAGCGACAAGGTCAGGTGCCACCGGCCATCTTCGCCTTCCACCCAGCCATAGCGGTCGCCGTTGTGGTCGAACGCGAAGTGCTTTGCCGGCTGCAGGGCGAACCCGGCGCGGCGCTGGATCTCGGCGACGATGCTATCCAGGCCGTGGTCGTCGATGGTGTACTTGAAACGCGCGCGCTTGCGCACCGCGCGGTTGCCCAGGTCGCGCTGGGTGGTGACCACCGCGGTGGCGATCTCCAGCAACTGCTCGCGGGTCACGAAGCCGATCACATTGGCCACGCGCGGCCAGGTCTCGGTGTCGCCGTGGGTGGCACCCATGCCGCCGCCGATACTGACGTTGTAACCGAGCAGCTCGCCGTCACGCAGGATCGCGATGAAACCCAGATCGTTGGCAAACACGTCCACGTCGTTGAGCGGTGGTGCAGCGAAGCCGATCTTGAACTTGCGCGGCAGATAGCGCTCGCCGTAGATCGGCTCGTCTTCGCTGCCGGAGCCGGACACGCGTTCTTCGTCCAGCCAGATCTCGTAGTACGCACGGGTATTGGGCAACAGGTGCTCGGATACGCGCGCCGCATCGGCATACAGCGTGGCATGCGCCTGCGACAGCAGCGGGTTTGCCGCCACCTGTACATTGCGATTGACATCGCCGCAGGCAGCCAGCGTGTCGATCAAGGTGGCATTGATCGCCTGCATGGTCGCCTTGAGCTCGCGCTTGATCACCCCATGAAACTGGAACGCCTGGCGGGTGGTGATGCGCAGCGAATGATTGGCGTAGCGCGTGGCGATGCCGTCCAGCGCCAGCCACTGGCTAGGCGAAATCACCCCGCCCGGCGTGCGCGTACGGATCATGAACTGGTACGCCGGCTCCAACTTTTGCCGGCGCCGCTCGTCGCGAATATCGCGATCATCCTGCTGGTAGCTGCCGTGGTACTTGATCAGCGTCTGATCGTCCTCGCGCAGCGCCCCGGTCACCGCATCGGCCAGGCTCTGCTGCAGCGATCCGCGCAGACGGCGACTTTCGGATTTGATGTCTTCGACAGAGTGGCTCATGGGAATCGGGAATCGGGAGTCGGGAATGGGGAATCGCAAAGGCGGTGTGATCTATCGAGATTTTTCAGTTGAAGGCTGTTCCGATTCCCGATTCCCGATTCCCGGCCTCAATAGACATCACGTGCATACCGCCCCTCCACCTGCAGCTGGGTGAGATAGGCCGCAGCCGCTTCCGCATCCAGGGCGCCATGGGTGCTGACGATGTCCAGCAGTGCGGCGTGCACGTCCTTGCCCATGCCGATGGCGCCGCACACGTACACGTGCGCACCGCCTTGCAGCCAGGCGTAGACGTCGGCGCCGCGCTCGCGCAGGCGGTGCTGCACATAGACCTTTTCACTGTGGTCGCGCGAGAACGCCAGGTCCAGGGCATGCAGCTCGCCGCGGTGCAGGGCCTGCTGCCATTCGGCCTGGTACAGGAAATCGGTGTTGAAGTGCTGGGCGCCGAAGAACAGCCAGTTGCGGCCGCGGGCGCCGGTTTCGGCGCGTTCCTGAACGAAGCCGCGGAACGGCGCCACGCCGGTGCCCGGGCCGATCATCAGGATGTCGCGGTGGGTGTCAGCCGGCACGCGGAAGCGTTCGTTCGGCTCGATGTAGACCGGTGCGGTTTCGCCTTCGGCAAGCGCAGCGAGAAAGCCGCTGGCCGACCCCAGGTGCGCATGCCCGTGGGCCTGGTAGTTGAGCTCGTCCACGGCCAGATGCACCTCCTCGCCCACACGCTTGCGACTGGAGGCGATCGAGTACAGCCGCGGGGTGAGCGGGCGCAGGCTGGCCAGCAGGCTGGCATGGTCCCAGTCCGCCGGCCAGCGGCGCAGCACGTCGATCACCTGATGATCGGCAAGCAGCGCCGCCAGGCCGGCGGTCTGGGTCGGGGCGAGCAGCGCCTGCAGCTCGTGGGCACCGGCGCGCTCGGCATGTGCGGCAAGAAAGGGCCGCGATAGCTTGGTCAGTTCGCGCCGGCTGCTCAGCCAGTCGCGCAGGGGCAGGGTGTCCTCGCCAACCGTGACGGCGGCATCGCCACCCAGGCGCACCGCCTGCAGCAGCGGCTCCACCAGCGCCGGCGGATTGCGGTGGACGATGCCCAATGCATCGCCCGGCTCGTAGCTCAGGCCGCTGCCGTCCAGCGAGAATTCCAGGTGCCGCACGCGCTTGCCAGGTTGCGCATAGACCCGGAACCCCGGGCCCTTGAAGTCACGCCCGCTGATGACCTGGTTGGCCAGCAGCTCGGCGCCGAACGGATGCTGGTGCGACCAGGCCGGCGCGGCGGGGCTGCTGCGCAATGGCGTGATCGTGGCCGAGTGCGGACCGCTCTTGAGCTGCTCGCGTGCGTGCCTGAGCGCCTGCGTGCGCCAGGGGGTGGCTACGCTGTCGATGTCCAGGTCGGCTTCGCCGCGCGGCTGCACGCGGCTGGCCCCCAGCTCGGCCAGGCGTTCATCGATGCGCCGCGCAATCCCGCAAAAGTCCGCATAGCTGGAGTCGCCCAGGCCCAGCACCGCGTACTTGAGCTCGGGCAGCTTGGGCGCGCGTCGGCCGGTGAGGAATTCCACCAGGCCGATCGCATCGTCCGGCGGGTCGCCTTCTCCCTGGGTGCTGACCACCACGTACAGCAGGCGTTCGCTGGCCAGCTCGCGGGTGGGGTAGGCATCGGCGCGCAGCAGCCGCACGTGCAGGCCCGCGGCCTCGGCGTCGGCGGCCAGGTGTTCGGCCTGCCGGCGCGCGTTGCCGGTCTGGCTGCCGTACAGCACGGTCAGGCGCTGGCTGTCCTGCGCCACTGCCTGCGACTGCCCGCCCGGCAGCACCGCCAGCGCGCGCGGCGGCTGGCCCTGGGCCAGCCCGGCGGTATAGCCGGACAGCCACCACAACGACGCGGCATCCAGACCGTCCACCAACCGTTCCAGCAGCGCCTTGCGCTCGTCGGGCAAGGGGCTGGGCGGTAGCGCGGAGCTGGCGGCAGTCATTCGGGTCCGGGGGCTTGGATGAGACCGACGATGTTAGGGAAACGTTGCAGTCACCAGAAAGGAGCAGCCGTTATCGCGTTATGCCGGCCGCTTATTTCGGGCCGGCATAAGCCCGGCACACACTGCAGCGCCTTGCCCTACCATCGGATGGCCCGCCACCGATGCCGACGACATCCCGATGACCCTGCTGCCGCTGTCCCACCTCGACCGGCTCGAAGCCGAAAGCATCCACATCCTGCGCGAAGTCGCCGCCGAATTCCGGGCGCCGGTGATGCTGTATTCGGTCGGCAAGGACAGCTCGGTCCTGCTGCATCTGCTGCTCAAGGCATTCGCGCCGTCGCCGCCGCCGATTCCGCTGCTGCATGTGGACACGCGCTGGAAGTTCCGCGAGATGATCGCCTTCCGCGATCGCCGCGCCACCGAAACCGGTGTGGACCTGCGCGTGCACATCAACCCCGACGGCATCGCCCAGGACATCGGCCCGATCAGCCATGGTGCCGCGGTGCACACCGACATCATGAAGACCCAGGGGCTCAAGCAGGCGCTGGAGCAGGGCCGCTTCGATGCGGCGATCGGCGGGGCGCGGCGCGACGAGGAGAAGTCGCGCGCCAAGGAGCGGGTGTTCTCGTTTCGCAATGCGCGCCATCGCTGGGACCCGAAGAACCAGCGTCCGGAGCTGTGGAATCTGTACAACGCACGCACCAGCCCCGGCGAAAGCGTGCGCGTGTTCCCGCTGTCCAACTGGACCGAGCTGGATATCTGGCTGTACATCTACCGCGAGAAAATCCCGGTAGTGCCGCTGTATTTCGCTGCACCGCGCCCGGTCGTGGCGCGCGACGGCGCCTGGATCATGGTCGACGACGCACGCCTGCCGCTGCACCCTGGCGAAACCCCGCAGCTGCGCTCGATACGCTTCCGCACGCTGGGCTGCTACCCGCTCACCGGCGCGATCGACTCCACCGCCGACACGCTGGAAGCGGTGATCGCCGAAATGCTGGTCAGCACCAGCTCCGAGCGCCAGGGCCGCATGATCGATCATGCGCCGGGCGCCTCGATGGAACAGAAAAAGCTTGAGGGGTATTTCTGATGGGCAGTGATTCGGGAATGGGGAATGGGGAATCGCAACAGCAGCTGGCTGCGAACGCGACGAGGGAAGAGGGCGCCTTTGCGATTCCCGATTCCCCACTCCCGATTCCCGGCGCGATCAGCGCCTACCTCCAACAGCACGAAGCCAAGCCGCTGCTGCGCTTCATCACCTGCGGCAGCGTGGACGATGGCAAGAGCACATTGATCGGGCGGTTGCTGTACGACAGCAAGCGCTTGTTCGACGATCAATTGGCAGCGCTGGAAAGCGATAGCCGCCGCCATGGCACCCAGGGCGAGGGCATCGATTACGCCTTGCTGATGGACGGGCTGGCGGCCGAGCGCGAGCAGGGCATCACCATCGATGTGGCCTACCGCTATTTCGATACCGACCGGCGCAAGTTCATCGTGGCCGATTGCCCCGGCCATGAGCAGTACACCCGCAACATGGCCACCGGTGCGTCCACCGCCGATGTGGCGGTGGTGCTGGTGGATGCACGCAAGGGGCTGCTGACCCAGACCCGCCGGCACAGCTACATCGTGTCGCTGCTGGGTATCGGCCACGTGGTGCTGGCGGTCAACAAGATGGATCTGGTGGACTACGACGCGCAGGTGTTCGCCGACATCGCCGAGGGCTACCGCGCACTGGCCGCACAGCTGGGCATCGCCGATGTGCACTGCATCCCGTTGTCGGCGCTGGCCGGCGAAAACCTGTCCGCCCCGTCCACCCGCATGCCGTGGTACCAGGGGCCGCATCTGCTGCAGCATCTGGAGAGTGTGCAACTGGCGTCGCCGGAGGACGCCGGCGGCCTGCGTCTGCCGGTGCAATGGGTCAACCGGCCCAATTCGCAGTTTCGCGGCTACGCCGGCACCATCGCGGCCGGGCAGGTACGGGTAGGCGATGCGGTGGTGGTGGTGCCATCCGGGCGGCGCTCGCAGGTAGCCAGCGTGCTCGATGCCAATGGCGCGGTGGACGGCGCACGTGCCGGTCAGGCAGTGACGCTGACCTTGTCCGACGAGATCGATATCAGCCGCGGCGACATCATCGCCGGCATCGATGATCCGCCCGAAGTGGCCGACCAGTTCGCCGCGCATCTGTTGTGGATGGACGATGCCGCGCTGCTGCCGGGGCGCCCGTACTGGCTGAAGATCGGCGCACGCACGGTCACCGCGAGCATCAGCGAGATCAAGCACAAGGTCGATGTGAATACCCAGGAGCGCCTGGCCGCCAAGCGGCTGGAGCTCAATGAGGTGGGCTACTGCAATCTGTCGCTGGACGAACCTATTGCATTCGCGCCGTATGCGCGCGACCGTGTGCTGGGCGGCTTCATCCTGATCGACCGGCAGACCCATGCCACCGTGGCCGCCGGTACGCTGGAATTCGCGCTGCGCCGTGCCGGCAACGTGCACTGGCAGCATCTGGATGTGGACCGCAGTGCGCGGGCACGCATCAAGGGGCAGACGCCGCGCGTGCTGTGGTTCACCGGCCTGTCCGGTGCCGGCAAATCCACCGTGGCCAATCTGGTCGACAAGCGCCTGCATGCGCTGGGCTATCACACCTTCATCCTGGACGGCGACAACGTGCGCCACGGGCTCAACCGCGATCTGGGCTTCACCGACGAAGGTCGCGTGGAAAACATCCGCCGCGTGGCCGAGGTGGCGCGGCTGATGGCCGATGCCGGGCTGATCGTGCTGGTCAGCTTCATCTCGCCGTTCCGCGCCGAGCGCCAACTGGCACGCGAACGCTTCGAGGTGGGCGAGTTCGTCGAGGTGTTCGTCGATGTGCCGCTGGCGGTGGCCGAGGCGCGCGATGTGAAGGGGTTATACCGCAAGGCCCGCGCCGGGCAGATTCCCAATTTCACCGGCATCGACTCGCCCTACGAGCCGCCGGAGACGCCGGAGATCCATCTTCACGCCGACGGTGAGAATGTAGAGGCGCTGGCGCGCCAGGTGCTGGGGTATCTCGGGCTGGAGCGCTGAGCGCGATGCAGGCGGCACAGCGGGCAGTGGCAGGCAGGACAGGCGGCACGCGATCCATGGGCACCCCGGTGCGCCGGGTTTGTGATGCCCGCTTGGGCTCGCTTGCCGCTGCAGGCAGTGCGTTCTGCGTCACGCTCGACAGCGCATCGTGACGCCGGCGACAAGGGTCGTTGGTCATGGTGCAAAGCGCGCCCTTTCCGGCAATTCATGGCGGCGAGGTCGGTAAACTTTCGCCGTACCCCGCCAGGATGTTCTGATGCTTGTTCTGCCCAGCGCGCGTGTCTGCGTTGCGCTTCTGTTGGCCGTATGGCTGTCCGGTTGTTCCCGTCAGGCGAGTGCGCCGGCGGTGGCCAAGCCCATCCCGGTGGTGGTGCAGCCGGTAGCAGTGCAACCCTGGAACTCCACCGTGCAGTCCATCGCCACCGTGCGTGCGCGCGAGTCGGTGGCGCTGACCGCCGCGGTCAGCGATGTGGTCGAGCAGGTCTATTTTGATAGCGGCGATGAGGTCAAGGCCGGGCAGCTGCTGCTGCGCTTGCGTGGCAATTCGCAGCAGGCCGCGCTGACCGCCGCACAGGCCACCTTCGAGGAAACCGACCAGCTGTACCGGCGCCAGTTGAGCCTGGTGGGCCAGCAGCTGGTGGCCAAGTCCACGGTCGATACCCAGCGCGCGTTGCGCGATGCCGCGCAGGCGCGCGTGCAGCAGATGCGTGCGGAAATCACCGACCGCGAGGTGCGCGCGCCATTTTCCGGCGTGCTGGGCATCCGCCAGATCAGCCCGGGCTCGTTGATCACATCCAGCACGGTGATCGCCACGCTGGACGATGTGGCGCGCATGTACGTGGATTTCCAGGTCCCGGAATCGCAATTCGGCCTGGTGCAGCTTGGCAATACCGTCAACGGCACTGCCGCGGCGTATCCGGGGGCGCGTTTCGAAGGCGAGGTGGCGGCGATCGATTCGCGGATCGACGAGACCACGCGTTCGGTCACGGTGCGGGCGGATTTCCCCAACGACGATCGCCGGCTGCGTCCGGGCATGCTGCTGGATGTGCGGCTGTTCCAGCCGGCGCGGCAGGCGGTGGTGATTCCGGAGATCGCGGTGGTGCAGGTGGGGCGCGAGTCCTATGTGTTCCGGGTCAAGCCCGACAGCAGCGTGGAGCGCGCCGACGTGCGCCTGGGCGAGCGACGCGATGGCAAGGTGGAAATCCTCGAAGGCCTCAAGGCCGGTGAGCGCATCGTGGTGGATGGCACCGGCAAGCTGCGGCCCGGCCTGAAGGTCGCCGACCAGCCGGCACCGGCGCGGGCTACCCCGCAGGCTGCACGATGAAACTCTCCGACCTGTCCATTACCCGCCCGGTGATGGCGGTGGTCATGAGCCTGTTGTTGATCGTGCTGGGGGTGATGTCGTTCACCCGGCTCACCTTGCGCGAACTGCCGGCGATCGACCCACCCATCGTTTCGGTGGACGTGGAATACACCGGCGCCTCGGCCGCAGTGGTGGAGAGCCGCATCACCCAGGTGCTGGAGGACGCGCTGGCCGGCATCGAGGGCATCGAGACCATCGAGGCGCGCAGCCGCAATGGTTCTTCGGACATCAGTATTGAATTCGCGCAGTCGCGCGATGTGGAAGCGGCTGCCAACGACGTGCGCGATGCGGTCAGCCGCGTCTCCGACCGCATGCCCGACCAGGCGCGCCCGCCGGAGATTTCCAAGGTCGAGGCCGACGCCGACCCCATCCTGTGGCTCAACATGAGCTCCAGCACGATGGACACGCTGCAGCTGTCCGACTATGCCGAGCGCTATGTGGTGGATCGTTTCTCCAGCCTGGATGGCGTGGCGCAGGTGCGCATCGGCGGACGCCAGCGCTATGCGATGCGCATCTGGCTGGACCGCGACCAACTGGCCGCGCGCGCGCTCACCGTTGCCGACGTGGAAGCCGCGCTGCAGAACGAGAACGTGGAATTGCCGGCCGGCAGCATCGAGTCGGCGCAGCGCGACTTCACCCTGCGGGTGGAGCGCAGTTATCTCAAGCCGGAAGATTTTGCCAAGTTGCCGCTGAGCAAGGGCGACGATGGCTACGTCGTGCGGCTGGGCGACGTGGCCAAGGTGGAACTCACCTCGGCCGAGCGGCGCGCGTATTTCCAGAGCAACGGCGTGCCCAACGTGGGCCTGGGTATCGTGCGCAACTCCACCGCCAATGCGCTGGACGTGGCGCGCGAGGCACGCGCGCAAGCCGAAGAAGTGCAGAAGTCGCTGCCGCAGGGCACCAATATCTTCGTCGCCTTCGACACCACCACCTTCATCGACGCGGCGGTGGAGCGCGTCTACCACACGCTGATCGAGGCGGTGGTGCTGGTGTTGGTGGTGATCTGGGTGTTCCTGGGTAGCGCACGCGCCGCCTTGATTCCGGCGGTGACAGTGCCGGTGTGCCTGATTGCCGCGTTCATCGCGCTGTATGCCTTCGATTTCTCGATCAACCTGCTCACCTTGTTGGCATTGGTGCTGTGTATCGGCCTGGTGGTGGACGATGCCATCGTGGTGGTGGAAAACATCCAGCGCCGCATCGACCTGGGCGAGCCGCCGCTGGTGGCCGCCAAACGCGGCACCGCACAGGTCGCCTTCGCGGTGATTGCGACCACGGCGGTGCTGGTCGCGGTGTTCCTGCCGGTGGGATTTCTGGAAGGCAACACCGGGCGGCTGTTCCGCGAGCTGGCAGTGGCGCTGGCGGCGGCGGTGGCGATCTCGGCCTTCGTGGCGCTGACGCTGACGCCGATGATGTCGTCAAAGTTGCTGCGTTCGCACGCGCAGGCCAAGCCCAATCGCTTCCACCAATGGTTCGATGGGCGCATGCAGGCAGTGTCCGGTGCGTACGGCCGCTCGCTGGAGCGCCACGTGCAACGCACCTGGGTGTTTGCGTTGCTGATGCTGCTGGCACTGGGCGCCAGTGCATGGCTGATGGGCCGCATCCCCTCCGAGCTGGCACCGGCCGAAGACCGCGGCAATTTCCAGATCATGATCGACGGGCCCGAAGGCGCCGGGTTCGATTACACCGTGGGGCAGATGCATCAGGTCGAAGACATCCTGCGCCCCTACGTCGGCCCGGATAAACCCATCGTGCGCGCCAACCCGCGCGTGCCTGGCGGCTTCGGCAGCAGCGAGGAGATGCATACCGGCCGTGTCAGCGTATTTCTGCAGGACTGGGAAAAGCGCACCCGCCCGACCACCGAAGTGGCCGATGAGCTGCAACAAAAACTCAATGTGCTCAGTGGCGTGCGTGCGCGCACGCAGGTCAGCGGTGGGCTGGTGCGTAGCCGCGGCCAGCCGTTCCAGCTGGTGCTGGGCGGGCCGGATTATGCGGAAATCGCGCAATGGCGCGATCGCATTTTGCAGCGCATGGAATCCAATCCCGGCCTGGTCGGCCCCGACTCGGATTACAAGGAAACCCGCCCGCAGATGCGCGTCAATATCGACCGTCTGCGTGCGGCCGACTTGGGTGTGCCGGTCACCGCGATCGGTGGCGCGCTGGAGGCCATGATGGGCTCGCGCCGCGTCACCACCTTCGTCGACAACGGCGAGGAATACGACGTGATGCTGCAGGCCGGGCGCGAAGGCCGCATGTCGCCGGAAGACCTCACCGCCATCCGCGTGCGCTCCATTCGCGGCGAACTGATTCCGCTGTCCAACCTGGTGAGCTTGAGCGAAGTGGCCGAAGCCGGCACCTTGAACCGCTTCAATCGCCTGCGCGCGATCACCATTACGGCTGGCCTGGCGCCGGGCTACCCGCTGGGCGAAGCCATCGCCTGGGCGCAGCAGACCGCGCGCGAAGAGCTGCCCGAATACGCCCAGGTGGATTGGAAGGGCGAATCGCGCGAATACCAGCAATCCGGCAGCGCGGTGCTGCTGACCTTCGGCATGGCCTTGCTGGTGGTGTACCTGGTGCTGGCGGCGCAGTTCGAAAGCTTTGCCCACCCGCTGGTGATCATGCTCACCGTGCCGTTGGCGGTGCTGGGCGCACTGGTCGGCCTGTGGCTCACCGGCGGTACGCTCAATCTCTTCAGCCAGATCGGCATCGTGATGCTGGTGGGCCTGGCGGCCAAGAACGGCATCCTGATCGTGGAATTCGCCAATCAGCTGCGCGACGAAGGCCGCAGCGTGCACGCGGCGATCGTGGAATCGGCATCGGTGCGCCTGCGCCCGATCCTGATGACCTCCATCGCTACCGTGGTCGGCGCGATCCCGTTGGTGGTGGCCGGTGGGCCCGGCTCGGCCAGCCGCGCGACCATCGGCGTGGTGGTGATCTTCGGCGTCTCGCTGTCCACGCTGCTGTCGTTGTACGTGGTGCCGGCGTTCTACAACCTGATCGCCCCGTACACCAAGTCGCCGGAAGCACTGGCCCGTGAATTGGACGCGCTGGAGGCAAGAACCCCATCGGTGGGCGGGCACGCCTAGCGCCTGCCAGCCGGCGCGCGAGCCGGGTGGTTGAAATGTCTGCGAGGTGGCCGCGCGGCATGCCGTAGAGCGTTGACTGCGCTTGTGCGGTGGCGCCGCCGGTCGAGATCGCTGCGTGAAACCGTCGCCCCTGGTCTGACTACCCGTGCCGGAGCGCTGCCTGGTCCACGCAATGACGAAGGTCACATGACAGTCACCGCCGGCTGTGGTGGACTTCGGCGGTTACCCTGACCGGAAATGCCGATGCGCCGTCTTGCCTGCCTGCTTGCTCCTTCCCTTCTTGCGTTGTGCTGCGGCACGGCGCTGGCGCAATCCTCCGGCGAGCCGGTGCCCAATGGCCGTCTGCCGACGTGGGCGGTGCCCGAGCGCTACAGCCTGGCGCTGAAGATCGACCCGGACCAGGCGCAGTTCAGCGGCCGCACCACCATTCGCGTGCAGCTCAAGCAGGCCTCCGACCACGTGTGGTTGCACGGCAAGGAGCTGAAGGTCAGCAAGGCCACGGTCAAGCCCGGCAAGGGCAAGGCGCTGACCGCGCGCTATGTGCAGGCCGATGCGCAGGCCGGTGTGGTGCGCCTGGATTTCGGTCGCACGCTCAAGCCACAGACCATCACCTTGGACATCACCTACAGCGCGCCGCTCAATCAGCAGCTGCAGGGCCTGTATCAGGTGAAGTACCAGGGCAATGCCTATGCGATGACGCAGATGGAACCGATCAGCGCGCGCTACGCATTTCCCGGGTTTGATGAGCCGGCATTCAAGACGCCGTTCGACATCAGCCTGACCGTGCCCAAGGACGACCAGGCGCTGGCCAATACCATCGCCACCTCGACCAAGCCGGCTGGCAAGGGGTGGAAGACAGTGACCTTCGCGCCCACCGTGCCGTTGCCTACCTATCTGGTGGCATATGCGGCTGGTCCGTGGGATGTGGTGGATGTGCCTGCAATGCCGGCCACGCCGCAGCGGCCCGCGGCCACGCCGTTGCGCGGCATCGCCGCCAAGGGGCAGGGGCCGCGCATCACCCCCGCACTCGACCAGACCCCGGCGATCATCGCCGCGCTGGAGGATTACTACGCATTCGGCTATCCGTTCGACAAGCTCGATCTGGTGGCCGCTCCGGATTTCAGCGCCGGCGCGATGGAGAACCCGGGCTTTGTGACCTTCCGCGATTGGCTGCTGTTGCTGGACAAGGACTCGCCGGCAGTGAACGTGCAGCGCTCCTTCAACACCAACGCGCATGAGCTGGCGCACCAATGGACCGGCGATACCGTGACCATGGCGTGGTGGGACGACCTGTGGCTCAACGAGGCCTTCGCCACCTGGATGCAGCAGAAGATCACCATGCAGCTGCATCCGGAGTATCACGCCAACCTGGATCGCATCGGCGGCGCGCAGTATGCGATGAACAACGACAGCCTGGTCAGCGCACGCAAGATCCGCCAGCCGATCACCGGCAATGGCGATATCGAAACCGCCTTCGACGGCATCACCTACCAGAAGGGTGCGGCGGTGCTGGCGATGTTCGAAGCCTTTGTCGGCGAAGAGGTGTTCCGCGAGGGCATGCGGGCCTATATCGCCAAGCACAAGTTCGCCAATGCCACTGCCGACGATCTGGTTGATGCGATCGCCGAAGCAGCCGGCAAGGATGATGCGTTCAAGGCAGCTTTCCGCAGTTTCCTCGACCAGCCGGGCGTGCCGTACCTGCAGACCCAGGTGGCCCGCGCCGGTGGCAAGACCGTGGTCAACCTGCAGCAGCAGCGGTATCTGCCGCTGGGCTCGACCGGATCGACCGCGCAGCAATGGGGCGTGCCGGTGTGCGTGAAGTACGGCAAGGGCAAAAACCAGGTCGGTACTGCCTGCCAGCTGCTGGATAGCGCCAGCGGCAGCATCGTGCTGGAAGGGGCCGGCAAGAACACCTGGGTGTTCCCGAACGCGCGTGGTGCCGGCTACTACCGTTTCAGCCTGCCGAAGAAGCAGCTGGCCGCACTGGGCAAGCAGATCGACCAGCTCGATGACAGCGAGAAGCTCGCCTATGCCGATGCGATCGATGCGGCCTACCGCCATGGCGATGCCGACAGCGATGCGGTGCTGGCAGCGATCAAGCAGCTGGCGCCGTCGACGTCGGCCGATGTGTCCACCGCGCTGGTGGACCGCTTCGTGTGGATCTGGCAGTACCAGGCCAGCACCGAGGCGCAACGCGGCGCATTGCGCAAGGTCGCCGAGCAGGCCTACCTGCCGCGCCTGCGTCAGTTGGGTTACACGCGTCGCAGCGGCGAGTCGGTTGACGAGGTCGCGTTGCGGAGCTCCCTGGCCAGCCTGTTCGGCTTGCGCCTGCGCAATCCCGAAGTGCGCAAGGCCTTGCTCGCCCAGGGCGATGCGGTGCTGGCCGGCGGCAACGGCGCGCTGGATTTTTCTGCAGCCAATCCCGATCTGCTCGGCGACGCACTGGCGGTGACCGTGCAGGAACGTGGTGCAGCCGCGGTGGATGCCTTGATCGCGGCATTGCGCACGCATGCCGACCCGGCGCAGCGCAACGCGATGATCGACGGGCTGGGCACGGTGCAGGATCCGGCGCTGCTCAAGCAGGTGCGGGATTTTGCGCTCACCGATGCAATCAAGGTCGGCGAGATGAAGAGCCTGCTGCGCCGCGGCCATGCCGAGCAGGCATCGCATGCATCGATGTGGCCGTGGTTCACCGCCAACTTCGACCGCATCGTGCAGCGCAGCGGTTCGTTCGATGGTGGCGGCTTGCCGGCATTGGGCGCGAGCGGTGGCTGCAGCAGCGAAGAGGCCGACCGCCTGGAGGCGTTCTTCAAGCCGCGTCTGGCCAGCCTCAGCGGTGCCGATCGCGGCCTGGCCCAGACCGGCGAGAGCATTCGCCTGTGCGCCGCGCTCCAACAGGCACAGACTGCCAAACGCTAAGGCGCCACACAACGCGGCCGCGCGGGACGCGATCGGTGCACGAACCGGCATGTGCCACGCGCACACGCCGGAGCTGGATGCAGCGTTCGCATCCCACGCTCACGCGCGACGTGGATCCGGTCTTGGCCAGGCGGCCGCACACCAGGGGCGTTGCCGCACAGGGGACGCCACTGGCGTGCTGTCCCCGTGCCCACGATGGTGCGCACGGCATGCACAGGCGCAGCCGACACGGCGTGGCATGCCGTGCGCGCGCACGCGCCAGGCACAACGCACCAGGCATAGACGTCGCATCGGGTGACGCTTTCGGCCAGAATCGACCCACTCCCCACGGCGTTGGGGTTCACGATCCAGCACTCGGGGAGATTGCGTGGAAGCACTCATCACTGGCATCAACGGCATCGTCTGGAGCAAGGCGCTGATCTTCATGTGCCTGGGGGCAGGCGTGTACTTCACCCTCCGCACCCGTTTCATGCAGGTACGCGGGTTCGTGGAAATGATCCGTCTCACCGTGGGCGGGCAGAAGTCCGATGCCGGGGTGTCTTCGTTTCAGGCGTTGGCAATGTCGATGGCCGGGCGTATCGGCATCGGCAACATCGCCGGCGTCGCCACCGCGATTGCCTTCGGTGGACCGGGCGCGATCTTCTGGATGTGGGTGATGGGGTTCCTCGGCGCGTCCACCTCGTACGTGGAATCGACGCTGGCGCAGATCTACAAGATCACCGATGCCGATGGCCGCTATCGTGGCGGCCCGGCGTACTACATCGAAAAGGCAATGGGGCTGAAGTGGTACGCGCTCACCTTCGCGGTGGCCACCATCATCGCCACCGGGTTTCTGATGCCGGGCGTACAGGCCAATGCAATCGCCGACAGCGCCATCAACGCCTGCCGCGGCACCAGCCTGTGCGGTGCGATGGACGGGCAGTGGATGGGCCTGCCGATGCGCGATGCAGCCAAGCTGGGCATCGGCATCCTGGTGGCGAGCATGCTGGCGGTGATCATCTTCGGCGGCGTCAAGCGCATCGCCAACTTCGCCGAAATCGTGGTGCCGTTCATGGCGATGGGCTACATCCTGATGGCGCTGGTCATCATGGTGCTCAACGCCGAGCGCGTGCCGGACATGTTCGCCACCATCTTCAGCAGCGCCTTCGGCAGCCATGCCGCATTCGGCGCCTTGCTGGGGCTGGCGGTGGAATGGGGCGTCAAACGCGGCATCTACGCCAACGAAGCCGGGCAGGGCACCGGGCCGCATGCCGCGGCCGCGGCAGAGGTGTCGCATCCGGCCAAGCAGGGCTACGTGCAGGCGTTTGCGATCTACTTCGACACCATGATGGTGTGCACCGCCACCGCGTTCCTGATCCTCACCACCGGCAAGTACAACGTGTACGCGCCCGACGGTGCCAAGCCGGGCCTGTATGCAGGCCTGAGCGGGGTGGAAGAAGGTCCCGGGTATGCACAGGCGGCGGTGGAATCGGTGCTGCCGGGCTGGGGCGCGGGCTTTGTGGCGGTGGCGCTGTTCTTCTTCGCCTTCACCACCATCATGGCCTATTACTACATGGCCGAAACCAACCTCAGCTACGTCAATGGCAACCGCCGCCGCCCGTTCACCGTACTGCTGCTGCGCCTGGGCATCCTGGGCATGGTGATCTTCGGCGCGTTCCATAATGCGCAGCTGGCCTGGGCGCTTGGCGACATCGGCGTGGGTGTCATGGCCTGGCTCAACATCATCGCCATCCTGATCCTGCACAAGCCCGCCATGCTGGCCTTGAAGGATTACGAACGGCAAAAACGCCAGGGGCTGGATCCGGTCTTCGATCCGGTTCGGCTTGGCATCAAGAACGCGGATTTCTGGACACAACGATGAAACAGCATGATGGACGTGGCGCGCGGCCGCCACGCGACAACACCGGCAGCGGCGCGACGCCCCTCAACCCGTGGGGCCGTGCGGCGCCACGCGCCCCGGCGCCGGCTGCGCCTGCGTCACGTACCGCTGCCGCCGCACCGGCCGCTGGCAACGCCAACACCGCGCGCGAGCTGCGCCTGTACGGCATCAACGCGGTCCAGGCCGTGTTCAAGGCGCGTCCGCAGGCGCTGCGCAAGCTCTACCTGACCGAAGCGCGCATCCCGCAGTGCAAGGCCTTGCTGGCCTGGTGCGTGGCCCAGCGCATCGGCTACCGCGTGGTGGAAGAGGCAGACCTGAGCAAGCTCGCCGCCAGTGCGCACCACGAAGGCGTGGTGGCCGACGTACTGCGCGTGCCGCCGCAGCCGTTGCAGGAATGGCTGGCCGCGCTGCCGCCGGGCCCGGTGCTGGCGCTGTGGCTGGACGGTGTAGGCAACCCGCACAACTTCGGCGCGATCCTGCGCTCCTCGGCACACTTCGGCGTGGCCGGCCTGCTGCTGCCGGCCGGTTCCTCGCTGGGGTTGTCCGGCGCGGCGGCCCGCGTCGCCGAAGGGGGCGCCGAAGCGGTGCCGCTGGTGCAGTTGCCGGAGACCGCGCAGGCGTTGACACAGTTGCGACACGCCGGGTTTGCGGTGGCGGCCACGCTCGTTGAGGGCGGCCAGGACGTGTTCGCTGCCAGCCTGCCGCAACGCCTGGTGTACGTGATGGGCGCAGAAAGCGAAGGCATGGACCGCCAGTTCGCCCGCGACTGCGATTTGCAGCTGTCCATCGGCGGCAGCGGCAAGGTCGAGAGTCTCAACGTGGCCTCGGCCACCGCTGTCTTCCAGGCCGCCTGGCGTGCCCGTGTGATCACCGGAGATCTGTGATGCGTGTGTCTGCCTGGCTACTTGCTGCTACCTGCGTTGTCACCGGCAGCGCTGCTGCTGCCACGACGCCCACGCCCGCCGCGCCACCGGAAGTGCGCACCGATCACGGTGCGGTGCGCGGGCAGTGGCAGGACGATGGCAGCGCAGTGTTCCGCAAGATTCCGTTTGCCGCACCGCCGCTCGGCGCGCTGCGCTGGCGGCCACCGCAACCGGCCGCCGCATGGACGCAGGTGCGTGACGCCACCCAGGCAGCCACGCCGTGCGTGCAGCCTGCGCTGGGCTGGAACAACGCCATGGCCCGCCGCGGCAGCGAAGACTGCCTGTATGTGGAAGTGCAGACCCCGCAGCTGCATCCGGCCAGGCCGTTGCCGGTGTTCGTGTGGATCCATGGCGGCGCCAATGTGGCCGGTGGTGCGGACGGGCATCTGCCCACCAACCTGGTTGCGCAGAACATGCTGGTGGTGACGCTGCAGTACCGGCTAGGCGCGCTGGGTTTTCTGTCGCTGCCGGAGCTGCGCGATGGCGAGAACGAGGCGGCCGGTAATTACGCGTTGCTCGATCAGATTGCGGCCTTGCGCTGGGTGCGCGACAACATTGCGCAGTTTGGTGGCGACCCGGCGCGGGTCACTATCGCCGGGCAATCGGCGGGCGGCCAGGACGTGGGATTGCTGATGCTCAGCCCATTGGCGCGCGGGCTGTTTTCGGCCGCGATCGAACAGAGCGGTACCGCCGGGTTCGGCTTGCCGGCACGCAGTCTGGACGACAACCGCGCAGTGGGTGTGAGCATCGCCAAGCGCGCCGGCATCGACGATCCGGCCACGCGCCTGGCGCAGTTGCGTGCGCTGCCGGTAGACCAGCTGCTCAAGGCCGGGCAGGGCGTGGATGTGCCGGCGCTGGACGATGATGGCTATATCTGGCTACAGGCGGTGGTCGATGGACGCGTGCTGCCGCGCGCGCCGGCCGAGCTGTTGGCAAGCGGCGCGCAAGCCAAGGTGCCGTTGTTGATCGGTTACGTGGTGCAGGAACTCACCTATGGCGGCGAGCAGGGAGCGCAGGCGCGCTTGCGCCGCGACTATCCCGATCGTGCCGATGCTGTGCTGCAGGCGCAACGCGCGCATGCCGGGCAGCGTGCGGCGCGGCAGGGCAATGCCGCCATGCAGCTGTCCACCGACCTCACCTTCCGTTGCCCGGCGGTGACTGTGGCCCAGCATCAGGCCGCGCTCGGTGTGCCGGTATGGCATTACGTGTTCGACACTGCCGTGCCGGGTGGGCAGGTGACCCATAGCGCCGAGCTGCCGTTCCTGTTCAAGAATCTGCCCATCGGCCAGCCACCGGTAAGCCTGCAGCGTTACTGGGCCGCGTTTGTGCAGCGTGGCAATCCCAATGCCAAAGGCTTGCCTGCGTGGCCTGCCTTCGCACCGAAACATGCTGCGCTGCAGTTCGATGCGCGGGGTGTGCAACAGATCAAGGATGCCCGCCCGGCCGTGTGCGCAGGCGTGGATTTGCCGTAAGCCACACCTCCTCGCCGAGGCGAGGAGGTGTTTCTGGTAGACCAGCGTGGCCGTCACTGCGGACTGGGGCGGCCATCAAGCCAACTACGCAGTCTGCCGAAGTAAGCGTCGACCCCAGAGAACGTGATAACACTCCCTTCTCCCTTTGGGAGAAGGTGCCCCGACGGGGCGGATGAGGGCGCGCCTCAAGCGTCTGTCAGTGCAAGCAGTGATAAACGCGTCGCCACGCGCCTCCAGAAGTGACGCTAGGACTGCTTTGCCGCGCCCCCTCACCCCCAATCCCGTTTCGCGCCCCAACCCACGCTTGCAACGCGGGCGCTCTGCTGCCCGCGCGCCCGTAGCACGCAAGCACTGCCTTTCCGCCCCGGAGGAAGGGCGGCGCTAACGCTTCCAGACGCTTCCGGACCTCCAGCCACGCAAGGTCCGGGGAGTGCCTGCTTGCTTGCGCATCGACACACGTCCTGCCGGCATGGCGGGAGCCGCGATGCCCCGTGGATGCTGCGCGGCTGCAAACCACCCCTTCCGCCGCGCGCCGGCGTATCGCTAGCCTGGATACGCCTGCACGATGCGCGCGCCACTGCGGTCATCGCAGGCCGCTACGCGCACTGCAGCAGTGCGCGTAGACCTGCGGCTGGCTCAGCGTGCGCAGCCCGGGCCGCCGAAGTAGATGCCGCCGTTGCTCATCTCGGGCGACAGGCTGGTGCGTGAGACGCCTGCACCCAAGGCATACGGATAGGTGTAGCCGGCAATCGCCAGGGTGTAACAGGCGGGCTGCTCCACATTCATCGATGACAGGCGCTGCGCGGGACGGGTAGCCATGTTTGCGTCGCGGTAGAAATGATTGGCCTGGAACGCTGCCTGCCGATAGCCGGCTGAGGCGAACTTCCCACTGCCCATCGGCGCGCTGGGGCGACCGTCCCAGGTGGAGATTTCGCCACCGGCGGAAATGAAGATGTCGGCACTTCCTTCGGCGATGTCGCCCGCATAGAGCTCGGCCTTGTAGTAACCGATCCATTCGCCGTTCAAGCCGAACCACCAGTAGCCCTCGGCATTACGCTGGAATTCCACATGCAGCAGCGCCTGCTTGCCGCCAGCGGTGCTGAAGCCGCCTGCCGGCGCGGCGCCGAGCACATTCGCGCTGCTGGTCTGCACGAAGTCGGCGCAATCCAGGTTATGGCAGCCGGTGGTGAGGTAGCCGTCCTGTGTGGAATAGATAAACAGGATGGGCGTAGTGCCCCAGCCTGCACCGGGCTGGGCCTGCCATCCGGCTTCCAGGGTCTGGATCCGACCTTGCGGCGTGTAGCCGCCCAGCCAGATCTGGCTGATCGATTGCGCATCGTTGGCGCGTACCGCGGGTACCCAGGTATTGAGATCGGCGCCGGCGCCGGTCACCGGCGAGCCGGCGGTGTCCAGATAGATGGTGGAGTAGTAATGCACCACCGAGGCAGCGTCCTGCGCGGCGGTCATGCGGCGTGCGGTCGACGGTTCCGTGACGCGCGGTGTGGTGCCACGCAGGTAGGCCTGGAGGGTTGGGTGGCGAGTCAGTTCGGCCAGGCCAATGCGTTGCAGCGGCACACTGCCGGCATCGCAACGTTGCGCCGCATCCAGTGCGGCACTGGTGCGCACGCCAGGCGCAATGGCCGGTGGCAGGGCAGGCGTGCTTCCATCGCGCAATGCCGGTTGCTGCGCGCGCGGGATGCAGTCGAATACGGTGCCGCCTTGCCGCACGCTGCCCAGCACGGTCAAACCGTTGTAGCGATTGAACAGATAGCGCTGCATCTGAGCGAACGCCGTGGGGTCGGCAACCTTCGCCGCCGCATCGCGGTTGGCATAGCTGGCGTGCGTCTGCATCTGCAGGAACTGCTGAAATTCGGCCGTCACCTGTGGAGACGCAAGTGATACCTCGCCGGCGAGGCGCGCGTGCGCCGCCTGCGCCCTGGCGACGCGCGGCGTGGCCGGTGTCTGCAGCAGCGGTGGCATGAGTTGGTCGATGCGCTGGTCGCTGGCTGGCGACACGGACGCCGGCAACAGGGTCGTTGCATGAGCGGAAGCCGCCACGCAAACGACGAACGCAGCAAGGGCGCCGCGCAGTGGCAGCGATCGATGGAAACGAATGGGCATGCAGAGTGTCCTGGGGGCCGGAGCGAGGCAGCGGGCACGCGGCGAACCGTGCCAGCCGCGCCATCAGGTCGTAGCGGCGCTTGCAACGTTGGTCGAACGCGCACGTCCACGCTGAGGGCGTGCGCATCCTAAATTTTCTATCTCTGAAATATTCAGGAGAACTGCCATTGCGTGACAGCAGGCACATGCCATGCGCAACCGGCTAAGCGGATGCTGTGACGCACCTGATGGCTGGCAAGGCGTGGCGTGGAGGCCGTTGCGCAACAGTGCGCGTGTCCACACGTGGCGGTTTCGAGGTGATCATCTATCCGGTCACGTTACTGCAGGCAGTGGGGCGCGGATGCGAGTGGGGTGGCAGCGTCGGCGTTGCTACTCGCCACCGCGACAATGGCCATGTCCCCGTGTCTGAGATCACAAGTCGCATTGATCGCTGCGCACCGATCACTGCGAGCGCATCGAGTGGCGCGCGCGCGATGGAGACGTGCACCTGCGTCGGCTAGGCCCTGCCCGTGCATGCCGGTGAAAACGCTGACGTGCGCTTCGCTTGTGTGCACGAATCCCTTGCGGCGCTCGGCGTTGCGCCGCCCGTGGGGTCAGCTGGCGCATAGCAATTCTTGCTTGCCTCTCTCCGATGATTGGAGAACATCTCGGCCCGATGCAGGCGGTTTCTTTGCTGCGCATACAATTCGAGACGACTTACGCACGGGCGAATGCTTGCCTTCGTGATGCCAGGCCAGTCGATCGCAGGCAACCCAGGGAACTGTGTGGCAAGACTCAACCAGTGCTTGATGCCACGCAGGCTGAGATGGACCGCCATAGCCATCGGTCAAGCATGATCAGCGCGCACCTCGATCATGCGGATGCTTCGCCACCGATGCGAGCAGGCATCCAAAGAAGAAGGGTGCGAAGCGGCTCAGCCCGGCCGCCGCGCACCCCCCAAACATTCAGTCCTTTTGCAATCGCACCGCTGCACCGCCGTTTGCCGCCAGCGCCAGGTGCAAGGTGTCAGCAGCTGTAAGCCTGCGCGTGTCGATGCGTACTTCGGTGGGCGCTTGCCCATCCGCATAGATCGTGGCGGTCCAGCGGCCCTTGCCGAGGAACGCCAATGGGACTTCCAGGGTGCGTGCCTGTTCGTTGGTCATCGCACCCAGATACCAGTCCTTGCCGCTGCGCCGCGCCAGCACGATGTGCTCGCCGATCGCACCGTCCAGCGCACGCGTCTGGTCCCAGCTTGCCGGCACATCGCGCAGGAATTGCGCGGCCGGTACGTTCTCATACTGCTCCGGGCTGTCGGACACCACCGCAAACGGGCTTTCGTACACCACATACATCGCCAGCTGTTGCGCGCGCGTGGTCATTACCTGCGGAGCGATGTGCTGCATCTTGAATTCGGCCGGGCGCACGTTGCGGAAACCGCCCGGCGTGTAATCCATCGGCCCGAGCAGCATGCGCGTGAATGGCAGCGTGAGGTTGTGGGTGGCGGTGATGCGGGTGGTCCACTTGTTGTACTCGGCGCCCAGGACGCCTTCCTGGGTCAGATAATTGGGATAGGTGCGGGTCAGCCCGGTCGGGTGATAGGCGCCATGCAGGTCCACCAGTAGTTTGTGCTCGGCCGCCTTGCCCAACAGGCGATGGTAGAAGTCCACCATCTGCTGGTCGTCGCGGTCCATGAAGTCGACCTTGATGCCCTTGATGCCGAGCTGCTGGTACCACGCCAGCGCTTCGTCCATGTGCGCATCGAGCGCGCGCCAGTGTGCCCACAGCCATAGCCCCACGTCGCGTTTGCGCGCATACGACACCAGGCCTGGCAGATCCAGGTCCGCCACAGGGCGGCGGATATCGGCATCGGCGTTGTATTGCCCGTCGCCGGTGCTGCCGTAGTACCAGCCATCGTCGATCAGCATGTACTGCAGCTTCAACTGCTGCGCATGGTCGATATAGCGCTGGATGGTGGCGGTATTCATGCCCGGATGCTCCAGCCCGCTGGCCAGACTGCCAGACCACCAGTCCCAGGCCGACTTGCCTGGCCGCACCCAGCGCGCATCGAACGCCGGCGGCGGATTCAATGCGGAAACCAGGTTGGATTCGATCAGGCTCGCCGGGCTATCGCCCAACATGATCACGCGCCAGGGCGTGGCGAAATCGCGGCCCTTCGCATCGACGCTGACCGCCAGCTTGGGGTCGTCCAGGCGCGGCGACAGTCTTGCCGACACACCCAGCCCGCCGTCGGCGCGTCCGGTGAGATACAGACCGGCGTAATCGCGCAGGTTCGCCTCGCCGATCGCCAGTGTGGTGCCCTTGGCATCGGTCTGGCAGACCAGCGGCAACTCGAGCAGATTGTGCGGGCGCAACTTCGACGCCGCGATGGCGTCGTACTCGCCTTCGTGGCTGGTGCCGAAACGGCCCAGGTTCAAGGTCCAGCATGCGTAATCACGCGGAAAGGCGAAGCTGGTGAGCTCATCGCGAATGCGCACATCGCCTGCATCCGGCAATACGTAACGCAGCGCCACGCCATCGTCGTAGGCGCGCAGTTCGACATCCAGGCGTCGCTGTTGCGGGTCGGAGAGCTGCACGCGCAATGCGCGGTAATGGTCGCGCGCCTGCCGGGTTTTGCCGACCGGCAATGCAAAGCGGCTGTCGTGCGTGTCGGTCGTACTGCCTTGCACGGTCATGCCGCGACCGAGCTTGCCGGCCTTGCCAAGATCCAGTCCAAGTGGTGCGTCGTCGAGCACGATCGTGTTGCGGTACAGCACGCGGTAGCTCGGCACGCCGCCCTCGGCCAGGGTGAATTGCAACTGGGTACGTGCATCGGGCGATTGCACGCTCAAGCGCTGCGCAGATGCGGGTACGGCGGCAAAACACAGCAAGGCACACGCCACCGGTAGTGCGGACTGGATCAGGTTTCGCATGGTTCCCTCCTCCTGGGAGCGACAACCCTAACGCAGAACGGTTGTCGTCGATATCGCCTTGGGGTAACGTTACCTCGCACCATGGCCGCTGAAACAGGGGCGGCAGCCACGGGCGGCACGACCGAACGCAACGCGCAACTCGTTTATCGAACGGTTGCCGATTGCATGCTGGTGGTGTGCACCGTTGCTTGGCAATAGAGCTTGGGAGAGGCCTCTAATGCTGATGGTTCGCAGGGCGTTCCGCCGTGGAGCGCTGTGGGTGTTGTGTGGTTGCATGGCGTGGGCTGCAGTGGAGGCCGCGCCCGCCGATGTGCCTTCGCCCGGCCCGTACGATGTCCGCGTATTGGCCGGCGGAATGGGATTGGCGAAGAAGCTTGCCGCCGATGCACCGTTGTTGGCCGCCGACGCAGACTGGAGCGTGTCGGGCTGGGTGCGTCCCTCGCGTGCGACTGCCGGCCCTGCATTGATCGCCGGGATCGGTGAGCCGCAAGCCGCAGGCCGCTATTTCACCATCGACAACGGCAGGCTCGGCTTCGTGCAGGGCGCCGACACCGTGCTGCGCAGCACGCAGGCACTGCGTGCCGGAACCTGGACACAGGTTGCGGCGGTGGCGCAAGGCGGGCAGTTGACGCTGTACGCCAACGGCCGTCGGGTGGCCAGCGGCGCGCTACGCCAGAAGGTGGTCGCACCGGTGCTGATGTTCGGCCCACGCGAACAACCTGCCGCGTATACGCAGCACTTCGGTGGCGAGATTGCCGGTTTCCTCGCCCAAGCCGGCGCACTGGATGCTGCAGCCGTCGCGCAGCTTGCGTCCAGGGCGCCTGACGCGGCCTTGCAGCGTTTCGAAGACGCCTCGCCGGCCTGGCAGGTGCAGGTCAGGCAGATGGCCGGCCAGGTTGCACCGCAGGCGCCGGCCACGCTGCCACGCAGTGCGGCGGCCTTTTCCGCACCAGTGGCCAAGCCGGTGCCACAGACGCCCGCGTTGCAGCCGCTGGATGCAGCGGCGTGGCGGGTGGGTGCGTGGCAGCTGGCTGCCGCACCCGATCTCCCGCAGGCCACCGGCGCCAGCCTGTCGCGCGGCGACGACGCAGGCACTGCTGCGGCCTGGCGCGTGGCCACCGTGCCGGGCACGGTGCTCACCACACTGGTCGATCGCGGCGTGTATCCGGATCCGGATATTGGTCTCAACAACATGGCCATTCCCGAATCGCTGAGCCGGCAGGACTGGTGGTACCGCAGCAGTTTCGATCTGCCGGCTACAGCGCAGGGCAAGCGGCTGGAACTGCTGTTCAACGGCATCAACTATGCCGGTGAGGTCTGGGTCAATGGCACGCAGGTGGGGCGCACGCGCGGTGCCTTCGCACGTGGGCGCTTCGATGTCAGCAAGCAGCTCAAGGCCGGCCGCAATGTCATTGCGGTACGCGTTTCTCCGCCGCCGCATCCGGGTATTGCGCACGAGCAATCGATGACCGCAGGCGTGGGCGAGAACGGCGGCGTGCAGGCGCTGGATGGGCCAACCTTCATCGCCAGCGAAGGCTGGGACTGGATTCCGGCGGTACGCGATCGCAACGCCGGCTTGTGGCAGGACGTGCAGCTACACGCCACCGGGCCGGTGGCGCTTGGAGACACCCAGGTCGTCACAACCCGGCTGGCCCCGGATCACCGGCGTGCCGAGCTTGAAATCAACGTGCCGCTGCGCAACGACAGCGCCACGGCGGTGCAGGGCAGCGTGCAACTGACCATGGGCGATGTACGCATCCAGCGTCAGGTCAACGTGCCGGCCGGTGGTACCACGCTCACGCTCACCGCGGCCGATACGCCGGAACTGGTCATCGCCCATCCCCGTCTGTGGTGGCCTAACGGCTATGGCGAACCGGCGCTCTACACCTTGCAGGTGGGCGTGGATGTGGCCGGTGCCCACTCGGACGTGCAGCAGTTGCGCTTCGGCATTCGTGAAGTCAGCTACGAATTGTCCTTGTTCGACCAGGACGGTGCGCTGCGCCGTGTGCTGGTGGATTTCAACAAGGCCCGGCTGCGTGGCGAACGCATCGTCGATGCGCGTCACAGCGCAATTCGCCCGGTGCCCGGCGGCGATGCGCAGTCGTTCTACCCGGGGGCGCAGGCCTCGCCGGCGGTGACGCCACTGCACGATGACGCGCTGGCGCCTTACCTGGCCATCCGCATCAATGGCGTACGCATTGCCGTGAAGGGTGGCAACTGGGGCATGGACGATTGGCGCAAGCGCGTCTCGCGCGAACGGCTGGAGCCGTATTTCCGCCTGCAACGCGACGCGCATTTCAACGTGGTGCGCAACTGGGTGGGACAGAACACCGAAGCCAGTTTCTTCGAGCTGGCCGACGAATACGGCATGCTGGTGTTCAACGACTTTTGGCAATCCACCCAGAACTACAACATGGAGCCCGCCGATGCGGCGCTGTTCCTGGACAACGCTGCCGAAGTAATCAAACGCTTCCGCAATCACCCCTCCATCGTGCTGTGGTTCGGACGCAACGAAGGCGTTCCGGCACCCATCCTCAACGAAGGCCTGGATAAGCTGGTTGCCGAGCTCGATGGCACGCGCTGGTATACCGGCAGCTCCAATCAGGTCAACCTGCAGGGGAGCGGCCCGTACAACTACCGTGAGCCGGTGGCCTATTTCAATGCCCTGGCACAAGGCTTTTCGGTGGAGGTGGGCACACCATCGTTCTCCACACTGGAGTCGTTCAAGGCTTCGGTTCCGGCAGCGCAGGATCAGTGGCCCATCAGCGACGCCTGGGCGTATCACGACTGGCACCAGTCCGGGAACGGCGACACCGCCAGCTTCATGCGCTCGCTCACCGACAAGCTTGGTGCGCCGACCAGCCTGGACGACTTCGAGCGCAAGGCGCAGCTGCTCAACTACGACACCCACCGCGCCATCTTTGAAGGTTTCAACGCGCAGCTGTGGACCAAGAACAGTGGGCGGCTGTTGTGGATGAGCCATCCGGCATGGCCCAGCAACATGTGGCAGATCTACAGCCACGATTACGACACCCATGCGGCCTATTACGGCGTACGCAACGCGGCGGAAACCCTGCATGTGCAGATGAACCTGCCGGGCCACGAGGTGGTGGTGGTCAACAACGCCAGCACGCCGGTGCGTGGCCTGCGCGTGCGCGCGGAGGTCTATGGCAGTAATGGTGCCCTGCTGCAGCAACGCGAGCAGGCCGTGGATGCGGCGCCTGTTGCGGTCTCGGCGCCGGTGCTGCAGCTGGCGCCGTTGCTCAAGGACACCAACGGCTTGGGATTCGTGCGGCTGCAATTGCTCGACCGCGATGCGCTGGTGCGTTCGCGTAATTTCTACTGGGTGGCCGGGGATGCCTCTGCCATGCGCGGCCTCAATGCGCTGGCCGCGGTGCCGGTGCACCTTGCCACGCGGCTGCAGGATGGTGCCGAACCGGTGTTGCACGCCACCGTGCGCAATCCATCGCAGCAGGTCGCACTCACTACCAAGTTGACCCTGGTGGATGCGCAAGGCCAACGCATCCTGCCGGCGTATTACAGCGACAACTATCTGAGCCTGGTGCCGGGCGAACAGCGCGAGATCGAGATCCGCGGCCCATCGGCGGACATCTTGCGCAATGCCACGCTGCAAGTGCGCGGCTGGAATGTCGAACCATCAAGCGGCGCGGTCAGCGGGTCCCCATAACCGCGCCAGCAAGTTGCCACGCCATGCCATTGCATGGCGTTCTGCAGTGACGCGCGATGTCGCGCGTCAGCCAACATGCAATGCCCCCCGGCATTGCCATTCGAAACGGTCGTGGAGTGTCGTCATCCCTGGGAGGGGACCATGAACAAGCTGCATCGTAGTACCCGTCATACGCCGCTGGCCGCCGCGCTCGCGGCAGCACTCACCCTGGTAACCGCCCAGGCCGCCGCGCAGGACACAGGTAATACCGCCGGTGTCACCGAGTTGGACAAGGTCATGGTCAAGGGCGTGCGCGGCGCGCAGGCCGAGGCCATCGAGAACAAGCGCACCGCTGCGCAGATCATCGATTCGATCTCGGCCGAAGACATCGGCAAGCTGCCCGACGTCACCATCACCGACTCGCTGCAGCGCGTGCCGGGCGTGCAGATCCGGCGGTCGGCCGGCGAGGGCTCGCAGCTCAACATCCGCGGCATGCCGCAGGTGCAGACCACCATGAACGGCGAGTTGTATCTGAGCGCCGGTGGTGGCGACCAGTTCGGCCAGCCGAACATCGGCCGCGCGCAACCGGATTTCGTCGACATCCCGCCGACGCTGTTCAGCGGCGTGGACGTGATCAAGTCGCCTACCGCTGCCGACCTGGATGGCGGCATCAGCGGTACGGTATCGCTCAAGACCCGCCGCCCGTTCGACCTGCCGGAAGGCTGGACCTTCAGTGGCCAGGCCGAAGGCTCCTACGGCGACCGCGTGCAGGAACTCAACGAGTTGTACTCGGGCCTGGCCAGCTTCCGCACCGAGCGCTGGGGCGCCTTGCTGGCCGTGTCGTACTCCGATGCCACGCTGGAGAACAAGCACCCCAGCGTGTATTCCAACGGTGCGCAGAAATCCACTGAGCAGAATGTGGGCTTCGATTTCAACGGCGACGGCCGCATCGGCAGCAATACCGATCCGTCCAACCTGCCGCGCGATTACTTCTACAACTGGGTCGCCACTGAGCTGGACAACCGCAGCACCGACCGCCAGCGCACCGGCGTCAACGGCTCGTTCCAGTTCAACATCAACGACTCCTGGACAGTGCTGGCCGACGCGGCCTACACCAAGCTCGAAGATCACGACACCTCGGTGGCCGCGCAGCTGCATACCGGTTGGGCAACCAATCAGTTGCAGCCGGGATCGGTGGTCGATCCCAACGGCGTGCTCGAATACGGCCAGTTCCGCTATAACCGCTTCCAGGCGCACTCGATGGCTGGTGTCGCCGATTCGGATTCGCTCAACACCAATCTGGAATTGCGCTTCGATGACGGCGGTCCGTTCCGTGCGTCGTTCCGTTGGGTGCATGGTGATGCGCAGCGTACCTACGACGAAGCGCGCGCCGATGCGGTGGTGACACGCGGCGATCAGATCACGCGTGCCGGCGGCGTCACCCAATGGGCGAATGCCAACGGCTTGCCGACAGTGGATGCCTCGGTGGATTTCCGTGGCACCTACCCGGCGGTCAACCTGGGCACCGATGTGTCCAACCCGGACAACTGGCAGCTGATGTCCACCTGGGCACAGGGCAACAAGATCGAAGCGACGATGGATGCGTTCCGTGCCGACGGCACCTTCGAGTTCGATGAGGGCGTGGTGCGCGGCTTCCAGTTCGGTATCCGTTACGGCGAGCGCGAGGTCAAGCTCGATACCTATCGCTACCTGTCGCCGGTCTCGACGACCTGCGCCGACCCGAACCGTTCGTTGTACTACTTCAAGGACCCGCTGATCGTGGATACCTGCAGCGGCGTCTCCGAGGCGCGGCTGCTGCCGTTCAATTCGATTCCCGGTTACTGGGCTTACTTCAACGACTTCGATCCGCTCAAGGTCACCGGCCTGGGCAGCCAGGGCTTGCCGGCGATCAATCCGCAGGTCATGAAAGACCCGGTGGCCTATCTCAACAGCCTGTACCCGGGCAACGTGGCCTACCAGCAGGCGGCAGACTCCTACAAGGTCACCGAGAAGAGCACCGCGGCGTACTTCCTGGCGAACCTGGAAGGCGGCACCGGCAGCGCGCTGCCGTGGACAGCCAATATCGGTGCGCGCATCGTGCAGACCAAGCTGGCGATCGATCAGTATCTGAGTAGCGGCAATGTGTTTATCGGCAATGTCGAATGGAACGGCGTGAGCCCGGCCATCGGCACCAATCGCTTGAACCGTCAGTACACCGACGTGCTGCCCACCGCCAACCTGTCGCTGGATATCACCGATGCGCAGAAACTGCGCTTTGCCTACAACAAGGCGGTGGCCCGTCAGGACCTGCCCGATCTCGGTCGCGGCCTGGTGAGTTTCTATGCGGTCAACGGCACGCCGCCGCGTAACCCGTCGTTGCCATCGGATGCGGTGTTGTTCCTCAATGGCCGCTCCGGTAACCCGGATCTGGATCCCTATCGCGCCACCAACTACAACGCCTCATGGGAATGGTATTTCTCCGATGCGTCGCTGATCAGCGTGGGCGCGTTCCTGATCGACGTGAAGTCGTTCCCCACCACCGTGACCAATATCGAGCTGTTGCCCGATGCCGATGGCGTGGCGCGTCTGGGTGGCCCGGTGGAACGCATCGTCAACGGCGGTGGCGGCAAGATCAAGGGCTTTGAAATTGGCTATCAGCAGGCCTTCGATTTCCTGCCCGGCTGGTTGAGCGGCTTCGGTACCAACATCAACTACACCTTCTCAGACGCCGATACCGACAACACCGATATTGAAGGCAACACGCTTCCGATCGGCGACAACTCCAAGCACCAGGCCAATGCGGTGCTGTGGTATCAAAAGGACAAGCTGCAGGCACGTGTGGCCTACAACTGGCGCAGCAAGCGTTTCAGCCAGGTCAACAGCGGTGCCTGGGGTGACGAGCTGGCGATCTGGAACGACGATGTCGGCTATCTGGACGCCTCCTTCAGCTATGACGTCAATGACCATCTGACGCTGTACGCGCAGGCCACCAACCTCACCGGTGAAAGCGAGCGCCGTTACGCGCAGTGGACCAACCATTACTACGACCAGAACATCTTCGAGCGTCGTTACTACGCTGGTCTGCGTTTGCGCTTCTGACCCGATGTGTCGATGTGCGACACGGCGCACCCCCGCGTCGTGTTGCACATGGTCTTCTGTCGTCCCTCTCCAAGCGGTCATTGCGCGTTCTTCCCGTCGCCGGTGTTTCCCGGCGCTGCAGTACGTCCGACGTTACGTCGGGCACCCTCCCATTCGGCCGCATCGTCGGGAAGCGATGTGGCCGTTTTTTTGTGCGTAATGGCACATCGATTTGTGGCGTAATGCCTGCAGTTGAAATGTCGCCATGGACAGTCGCTGGATCTGTGCCCAACCGCAATATTTGACGATTGCTTATGGCTGATATGCGGCGTAGTTTCCGCATGGCGAACACACCACCCCGTTCGCAGGCACAGCATCCCATGCTGCTCGCTCATTCGCTCCCTGGAGATACTCCGAACATCGCAGAGGCAACCGGCGCAACGATTATCTCGACGCGACCGTGTTGGCCTCCAAGGAATCTGAGGTCTTAGGCGAATCGTCCCAAATTGCAGGCAGGCCAACGGCCTGGTTTCTGTCTGGGCGTCGCTGAATTATTGCCGCGCAACGACTCTTCGGCGGGACGCTGACGGAGCGTCATCGAGTGGCTCCAGACATCTCTGATGGGCGCTCTGAAAGAAAGGAGCAACGCAAGCCAAAAAAGGCAGTGCTGCAATGCGTGTCGATAAACACCATCCAATCATCAAGGTGAATCTCATGAAATCCAGCAAAGGCATCCGTCGTCACTTCAAGCGCACGATGGCGCTATCGCTGTTGGCGGTGAATCCGCTGTTCGTCGCGACGGTCTGCGCGCAGGTCCATGTCGATAATCCCTTTGTGGGCGCCACCGGTTATGTGAATCCGGATTACGCCAAGAAGGTCGATGCATCGATTGCAAAGGTCAAAGGCGTGCCGTTGAAGGCCAAAATGGGCGTGGTCAAGACCTATCCCACCGCGGTGTGGCTGGATCGTATCGCCGCGATCAGTGGCGGTTCGCAGAACGCCGGGCGGCTGGGGTTGCGCGGCCATCTGGATGCCGCATTGGCGCAGAAAAAGGCCAATACGCCGATTACCGCCAGTTTCGTCATCTACGATCTGCCGGGCCGCGATTGCCATGCGTTGGCGTCCAACGGCGAGCTGCCGCTGACGCCGGCAGCGCTGGAGCGCTACAAGAAAGAATATATCGATGTGATTGCCGGGATCTTCGCCGATCCAAAATACAAGGATATTCGCATCGTCAACGTGATCGAGCCGGACAGCCTGCCGAACCTGGTCACCAATTTGAATGACATGCGCTGCGCCCTGGCCAGTTCCACCGGCATTTACGAAGAGGGCATCAAGTATGCCCTTAATAAGCTGCATGCCATCCCCAATACCTACAATTATCTGGATATCGGTCACTCCGGGTGGTTGGGTTGGGACAGCAATCGTGGCCCATCGATTTCGCTGTATACCCGGGTCGTGCAGGGCACCACTTCCGGGTTGGCGAGCGTGGACGGATTTGTCACCAATACCGCCAATACCACGCCGTTGAACGAGCCGAATCTTCCCAATCCCGAGTTGAGCATCAACGGGCAGCCGATCAAGTCGTCGAAATACTACGAATGGAATCCGTATTTTGACGAAACCGACTTTACTCAGGCGCTGTATAACGGCTTTGTCAGCGCAGGTTGGCCGAGCACCATCGGGTTTATCGTCGATACGGGCCGCAATGGCTGGGGCGGACCCAATCGTCCGGTCGGTGCGTCCGGCAGCGATATCAATACTTATGTGAACTCCGGTCGTATCGATCGCCGCTTCCATCGCGGCAACTGGTGCAATCAGAAGGGCGCGGGGATCGGCGAATTGCCGACCGCGGCGCCGGGCCCGCATCTGGATGCCTATGCCTGGGTCAAGCCGCCGGGCGAATCCGATGGCTCCAGCACCCTCATTCCGAACAATGAGGGCAAGGGCTTTGATCGCATGTGCGATCCCACCTACACCACGGCCGATGGCGTGTTGACCGGAGCGTTCCCGGGCGCGCCAATTTCCGGTGCCTGGTTCCACAACCAGTTCGTCGAGCTGGTGAACAACGCGTACCCGGCGATCGCAACGGCCAGTGCCGCTTCTGTCGCGTCGACGACGCCACGCGTGGCACCGGGCGCCACCCGTGGCCTCACCGCGATGGGCGGCGATGCCCGGGTCCGCCTCAGCTGGTCGCCGGTGGCAGGGGCAACCAGCTACACCGTGCAACGGCGCGCCGGCAGCACGGGGGCCTTCGTGACCGTCGATGCCAATGTGGCCTCTGCGTCCTACCTCGATCAGTCGGTCACCAATGGGGCCAGCTACGACTACGTGGTGAGCGCAAACGGCGTGGCAGGAACGAGCGCACCATCGGCAGTCGTGCGCGCGCGGCCAGGCAAGTGATGAGCTCGCAGGGCACCAGTACGGTGGTGCCCTGCGGCGGTGGCGGCTGGGCTGGCTGCGTGTCGGCCCGGTCGTTACCGTGTCGTTGATGCCCCCCTAGGTCATGGCGGCCACCCGGCCGCCATGGATGCGATGCAAGCGTGCATGCACCAGCGTTGGGTTCCTTGACGGCGTGTTCTGCCTGCCCAGCGCTCATCCCTGCAGCGGGATCTCAACGCGATGCCACACGCGCCTGTCTGTCGACATGCAGCGCGCTGACCTGGCGCACGCATTGCACGACCGAAGATCGATCTTCGCCGGCGGCACCAGGCCCCGGAATCGCCATTACCCAGCAGACGGCCCCGCCGTCGAACCGCGCTTGACCACGGTGTACTTCATCACCTGATGCACGCCGGCGGCCGCATCGCCCTTGCGCCGTTGCCGAATGGCATCGGCAAGCAGCGACACCGCCGCACGGCCCATCGCAGTGACCGGCTGATGCACGGTGGTGAGTTCAGGCCAGATGGTGGTCGCGACCGGCGTGTCGTCGAACCCAGCCACCGACACATCCTCCGGCACCCGCAGGCCGAGACCATGGGCAACGGCCACCGCGGCAGCGGCCATGTCGTCGTTGCTGCAAAAGATGGCGGTTGGCGGCTGCGGCTGGGCGAGCAGGCTGCGTGCGGCCAGCAGGCCGGAGTGATAGGTGAACAGTCCATCGGCGATCAGGTCGTCGGCAAGCGCTAGCCCGGCGGCCTGCAGGCTGTCGGCATAGCCGTTGGCACGCAGCGCGCTTGGGGTGTGCTTCGGATCGCCCTTGATCAGCGCAATACGCCGATGACCGAGTTCGATCAGGTGATCGACGATGGCGCGCGCGGCCTGGTAATCATCGATGCGCACCGAACTGATTTGCGCCATCGGCGCGCCGCTGGCCACGGCCACGACAGGAATGCCGCGCGCATCCAGCTCGGCAATGGTCTGGCGCGAGTCGCATAACGGCGGCGGCAGGATGACGCCATCCACGCCTGCCGCCAGCAGACGTTCGGTGGCGGCGCGCTGGCTGCGGATGGCACCGCATTTTTCCACCAGCACCTGGCTACCATTGAGGCTGCTCTGTTCGAGCAGCCCCAGCATGAATTGATTGAGATAGGCGGCGCTGGGGTTGCTGTACAGCACGCCGATCCGTAGCAGGCCGCTGGTACGTAATGAGCGGCCGGCCAGATTGGGCCGGTAGCCCAAGGCCTGTACCGATGCCTCCACCCGTGCCCGCATGTCCTGGCCGACATGCGGGTGCCGGTTGATGACGCGCGATGCGGTCATCGGCGATACACCGGCGTGTTTGGCGACGTCCAGCAAGGTCGCCGCATTGTTCGCACTGCGTTGCCGCTTGGCCACCATCGTGTGTGCTCGTCCTGGAGTAGAAGCGCAAGCGTGCGACGCGGTACCAGCTTACTCGTTCGGCGGCTGCACGGCGCTGGCGCGGCTGCCGAAATCGCCATCGGCTTCGGCCGCCAGATACGCAAACACGGTGTAGGCGGCCACGTTTTGCGCAAGCGCCTTCGGGTCGATCTTGTCCAGCGTGTCGTCGGCGGTGTGGTGCAGGTCGAAGTAGTCAGTGCCATCCTGCGCCAGCCACGCCCAGGCACCGCCCTTGGCGGAAATCGGCCCGACATCTGGGCCGGGGCCGCCCTTGCTCGGCTCATACGCGATGCCCAGCGGCGCAAGCACGTCGGCGATCTGCTTGGTCGCTGCCCGCGAGTCCTCTGGCGCAGCCGCGCCGGTGTTGAACGCGTAGATGCGCCCGGCGCCGAAATCGCTCTCCGCGCCGATCTGATGCAGCGCCATGTCCTTGGCATCCTTGCCGTGCGCGGCGGCATACGCCTTGCCGCCGTACAAGCCCTGTTCTTCGTTGGCGAAGGCCACCACGCGGATGCTGCGCTTGGGTGCCTGCTTGAGTTGCCCGATCAGGTGGCCTGCCGCCATGGTGATCGCCACACCGGCGCCGTCGTCGATCGCGCCGGTGCCCAGATCCCACGAGTCCAGGTGCCCGCCGATCACCACCACTTCCTTGGGCTTGCTGCGCCCGGTGATCTCGCCAATCACGTTGTAGGAGGTCGCCGTGCCGTCCCAGCCGCAATCCAGCGCCAGACGGATGCGCGTGGCACCCAGGGCAGCAAGGCGGGCCAGCTGGTTGGCATCGGGCACCGACAACGCCGCCGCCGGCACCGGGGTCAGCCCCTCATCGAACCGGGTGATGCCGGTATGCGGCACGCGATGCGAATCGGTGCCGGCCGAGCGCATCACGAATCCGATCGCGCCCTTGCGGATCGCTTCCGACGGGCCCTTGCTGCGCACCGCGCCGCTGTTGCCGTAATCCTTGCCGTCGCGCGCCTTGACCATCTGGTAGTCGACGAAGGCGATCTTGCCGGCCAGCGATCCGGCAGGTGCGGCCTGCAACGCGGCGAGATTCTCGAAGCGCACCACCTCGCCTTCGACGCTGCCGCCCGGGCTGCCGCCCAGTGCGGTGATGGTCAGCGGTTGCGCATGCGCGCCAAGCACGGCGGCGCGCTCGCTGCGGCGTTCCCACTTGGGAAAGGTCACCGGCTCGGTCCACACCTTGTCGAAACCCAATGACTGGAACTTGGCCTTTGCCCAGGCCACGGCACGCGGATCGGCTTCCCCGCCGGCAATGCGCGGGCCCACTTCGGTGGTCAGCGATTCAACCACCGCAAAACCGGTGCTGTCGGCCAGCGCCTGCTCGCGCAGCTGCGCGGCGGTGCGCAGCGCGCTGTCCGGGATGGTGGTCGGTGCGGCACAGGCGGACGCGCAGGCGAGCAGGGCGGAGATGGCAACAGCGAGGCGACGCATGCAGGGCGGCTCCAAACGACAAGGGGGACCCCGAGCTTATCAGCGCAAGGTCCCCCGTCCGCGTGCGAAAGGTCATCCTTCCGCGCGAAGCGCGCAACGGATGTGCCCGGTCAGGGCGTGGTCGGCGGCTTGAGTGTGTCGTTCTTGAGCGAGTCGCGGATCTCGCGCAGCAACAGCACTTCTTCGCTCGGGCCCTTCGGTGCATCCGGCTTGCGATGGGTGACGCGGTTGATCAACTTGACCACCAGGAAGATGGCGAAGGCGATGATCACGAACTGCACGACGGTGTTGATGAAGTCGCCATAGCCGATCGCCACGGCCGGAACTTCCTTGCCGGTGGCATCGACGCCGGCCGGCTTGAGCACCCACGCCAGCCGCGAAAAATCCACGTTGCCGATGGCCCAGCCGATGGGCGGCATGATGATCTTTTCGACCAGCGCGGTGACGATTTTGCCGAATGCCGCGCCGATGACCACACCGACCGCAAGATCGATGACGTTGCCACGCATCGCGAATTGCTTGAACTCGCTGACCATTCCCATTGTGCTCTCCAGATGCGGTTGCGGACCCACTGCCGCTACGCCGAGCGTAGCCCGGCGAATGTCAGCCGGCGATGATGCCGTGGCGTTCGGCCACGTTTTCCAGGCGCGCACTGAACTGATCGCCCGGCAGCAACGGCCCGACGCCGGCCGGCGTGCCCATGAAGATCAGGTCGCCCGCGCGCAGTGCATACAGCTTGGACAGCTCATGCAGGATTTCCGGCACGTTCCAGATCATCTGATCCAGCAGCGATTGCTGACGCACCTGTCCGTTGACTTCCAGCGACAGGTTCAACGCCTCCAGCGCGCCCACTTCGCCGGCGTGCACCAGCTCGCTGATCGGAGCGGAATGATCGAAACCCTTGGCGATATCCCACGGCAGCCCCTTGGCCTTGGCGGCGGCCTGCAGGTCGCGACGGGTCAGGTCCAGGCCCACGCCGTAGCCATAGATCAGGCCGTCGGCTTGCTCCACCGGCAACTCACCGGCCGGCGCATCGCTGCCCAACGCCACCACCAGCTCTACTTCGTGATGCAGCTCGTTGGTACCGGGCGGGTAGGGGATGTGGTCACCATGACCGACCACGATGGCGTCGGCAGGCTTCATGAAGAAGGTCGGCTGCCCGCGGTCGGCCTTGGAAGCCGGCGCGCTGGCGCCCATCTCGCGCGCATGGTCGGCGAAGTTGCGGCCGACACAATAGATGCGGTGCACCGGAAACGTACCGCCGCCAACCACCGGAATGCGCGGAACGTCGGTGGCGGGAATCACATCGTGGGTCATGCACGCATCCTCGAACAGGGGACGCGTGAGTCTAGCTGCTACGCCGTGTCCGACGGAACCTTCACTGCTGAAACGCCAGAGGCGCATCGGCCGGCGTCGCGCCGCCGGGCGGTCAGGCAGGCGCCCAAGCGCAGATCGGCATGTGCGACCACATGCCGATGGGTGATGTGCAGGGGTGGAGCCAGGCGAAACGCGCCGCCAGGACGCAGCGGCAGGGCGTGCTCAGTGCGACATCGGCAGCGCGGGCTTGCGCACCACGCGGTACTCGGCCTCGACCACCCGCGTCTGCGGCGACGGACGTCGGTTCGACTTGCTCAACAGCTTCCAGGCGATGCCGCCCAGGATCATCGCTGCGCCAACGAACACGCTGAAGAAGATCAGCACCGCCAGGATGGCCAGGCCTGCGAGGCCCGCTGCAACGCGCACCAACGGATGGCGCGGCTTGCGTGGCGCAAACAGGTGATGGAGGTTGCCGAATTGGAAGATGCGTGCAGGCATGGCGGTGGGCTGCCGGGCAGGAAACAAGCGCGAAGTATCGTTGCGGTTTCATGTCATTGAGTGAAAAGTTCGTTAATTCGAGCGCTGTTTTGTTAAGTGCATCACGCTGCGTGTGCTAACCGGAGTCTGCCGTAGCGTCTGGATGACTGGTGATGCCGGGTGATCTTGCGCATGGCGCCGGCAGCGACGCGGCGTTGCGTTGCGCACAGAGACGATGCCGGCACATGCCACAATCGGCGACCGTTCTTCGCAAGCGTTGCCCATGTCACCGTCCTCACCGACCGCGCTCGCCACCCTGGCGCAGATTCCCGATGCCGGATTTCTGGAAGTGGAAGCGCTTTGGGAAGACGGCCCGGAGTCGCTGGTGCTGTATCGCGACGGTGCGCAGGTACGCGCATGGTTGAACGTTTGCCCGCATGCCGGACGCAGGCTGGATTGGGCGCCGGGCCAGTTCCTCAAGACCAAGGAGGGCCATCTGGTCTGCGCTGCGCACGGCGCCGCCTTCGAACTGGCCGCAGGCGAATGCATCAGTGGCCCGTGTCGCGGTCAATCGCTCGTGGCAGTGCCGGTACGCGTCGACGGTGAGCACGTGGTGCTCGGATAAAGGTCGATGACGCCTTGGCGCCGCAACCCGATGGCCGGTGCAGCCGGTGCCTGAGGTGTGGAGAGCGACGGCGCAGTCGCAGGCACGTTGGCCTGTGCAAGTGACCTCAGACGGTGACAGCACGTGCCGGTGTAGTGCCAGCCCGCACCCACCCATCTTCAGCGCGCAGCCCACCAGAACATCAGGTTGATCACCGACACCATCACCACGATGTAGATCAGCGACAGCGGCGCGCCCACGCGCCACAGTTCGCGCGGTTGATAGTTGGCCGGGCCGGCGACCATCGAGATCACCGGGTTGGAAGCGGTCATCAGGTTATTGGAGGCCGACAACGCCACGATCAGCGCGAATGCGGTGGGATTGCCGTTGGCCGCCAGCGCCAGGTTGACCGCAATCGGCACCATCACGATGGTCGCGCCGACATGGCTGATCACCAGCGAAAACGCCGTGGTCAACAGTGCCAGGCTGATTTCCAGCGCCCACACCGGGACGCCTTCGGGCAGGCGGTCGATGGTGTGGCCTGCGACCCAGGCCGCGGTGCCGCTGCTGTCCATTGCCCAGCCCAGCGGAATCAGCCCGGCCATCATGAAGATGGTCTTCCAGTTGATCGAGGCGTAGGCCTCGTCCATGCGCAGCACGCCGCTGACCAGCATGCAGGCCACGCCGGTCATCAGCGTCAGCGCCACCGGCAGGCGCGAGGTCAGCGCAATCAGGATGGTGAAGGCGAAGATCGCCATCGCAATCTTGAACTTGTGCGGGCGCTGCTCGCCTTTCGGGAAATCGGTGACCGGCACGAAATCGCGGCTTTCCGCTGCCTGCGCCAGATCCTGCCAGATGCTGTGAAACACCAGCATATCGCCGGCGCGCAAGGGCACGCTGCGCACGTCCTCGCGGATCACCTGCTTGTCGCGGTTGATGGCAAGCAGGCTGATGCCGGCCTGCTTGCGCAGCCGCAGCTCGCCGGCGCTCTTGCCGATCAACCGCGAGTTGGGCGGGATCACCGCTTCGGAAATGCCTGCAAGGCTGGGGTTGAACAGGTCGCCCAGGTTGCGCAACCGCGAGGACATGCGCAGGAAATGGTTCTGCGCAAAGTCGGCAACCTCCTGGCGCTGGCCCATCGCACCCAGCACGCTGCCGACCCAGATGCGCATGTCCGCCGGCGGCGCAAGCCGGGTGTCGTTGCCGGTTTTCAGCGCCAGCAGCAGCGGGGCGTCGTGAATGGCTTCGGCTTCGCCCAGGGTCATGCCGACCAGCGGGCTTTCGGCGGTGACGGTGAGCTCGAACACATCGCCATCGATGCCATAGGTCTTGGCGAAATAGCTTTCGGTGCGCGAGGGGGTGACCCCTTCGTTGATCAGGCGCTCTTCTTCGATCAGCTTGCGGTCGCCGTAGAAGCGGAAGTACAGCAGTGCGGCGATCAGCAGGGCCACGCCGATCGGCAGCGGCGCGAACATCGTCAACGGCTCGATGCTGGCCATGCCCGAGGGCAGGTTGTTGTTGGCCGACACCAGCAGGTCGTTGAGCAGGATCAACGGCGAATTGCCCACCATGGTGAGCGCACCGCCCATCACGATGGCCGCGGCGATCGGCAACAACATGCGCTGCAGGGTGAGCCCGGTGCGTGCAGCAAGGCGCGAGGCGACCGGCAGGTACAAGGCCATCACCGAGGGGTTCTGCATGAACGATGAGTTCAAGCCGGAGATGGCCAGCGTCATCATCATCAGGCGCTGCTCGCTGCCGTGCGACCGCCGCAACAGCCAGCTGGCCAACCGGTTCAACGCACCGGTGCGCTCCAGCCCCGCGCCAAGGATGGTGGTGGCGATGATGCTCATCACCGCATTACCGGAAAACCCGCCGAACAGTTCTTCCGGCGCCACCAGCCCGGTCACGCCCAGCACGACCAGCACGATCAAGGCCACCACGTCGGCGCGAATGCGCTCGAACAGGAACATCGCCATCGTGAAACCGACCAGCCCGAGGACGAGCTTCATGTCGTTGGTCAGCGTCAGCGCGGTGTCCATTGGGGGCCGGGAATGGGGAGTCGGGAATGGGGAATTGGCAGAGCGAAAATGCGGACGCTGTGGGTTATCCGGGTGACGCGGGCAATTGCCCTGGCGATTCCCCATTCCCGATTCCCGATTCCCGGTCGTAGAGCAGATCCCACACCCCGTGCCCAAGCTTCTGGCCGCGGGTTTCGAAATGGGTCTGCGGGCGCCAGGCGGGGCGTTCGACGTGGCCGCGCGGGCCGGCGCGGTTGACCAGACCGTTGCTGGCGTCGAGCACGTCCCACATCTGTTCGGCGTAGTCGGCCCAGTCGGTGGCGGCATGCAGGCGGCCACCATCGCGCAGCTTGCGCACCAATAACTGCGCAAACGCCGGCTGGATCAGGCGACGCTTGTTGTGGCGCTTCTTGTGCCACGGATCGGGAAAGTAGATGCGTACTTCATCCAGCGCACCATCGGCGATCTCGTGCTCCAGCACTTCCACCGCGTCGTGGTGGTAGAGGCGCACATGCGTGCTGCCGTCTTCCTCCAGCGCGTTGAGCAGGCGTCCCACGCCGGGCGCATGTACCTCGATGCCGATGTAGTCGCGGCTGGGATCGTGCTGGGCGGCAAAGCGCAAGGCGGCACCATTGCCGAAACCGATCTCCAGCACCTTGGGCGCGTCGCGCCCGAATGCGGCATCCAGATCGCGCGGCGCTCCGGTGTAGTCCAGCCCGAACCGCGGCCACAGGTCGTCGAAGGCGCGCTGCTGCGCGGGGGTGAAACGGCCCTGGCGCAACACGAAGCTGCGCACTTGGCGGCGTCCCTCTTCGATGGTGAAGGGTTTGGGCGGCATCTTGGCGCCGTCGCTGGTAAACGGGTCGGTCATGAAAGGTCGGTCACGTCAGCAAACACATGCTCCGCACGTGCGCGACAACCACATCGCGCCCCACGCAGGAGCTGAAAAAAGCCCCTCTCCCACCGGGAGAAGGGTTGGGGTGAGGGTACGGGCGAAGCGATGCCGGATCCGACAAGGTCGGTCACGTCAGCAGACACGCGCGCCGCGTGTGCGCGACAACCACATCGCACCCCACGCAGGAGCTGAAAAAAGCCCCTCTCCCACCGGGAGAGGGGGTGGGGTGAGGGTATGGGCGAAGTGGTACCGGATCCGATCACGCCCATTGTGGAGCGGCCACCGCCTGGCGGTTGCGTAATGCACACGGTCGAACACACAGCGCCAGCAGACCACCCACTCATCCAATCACGCCATCCACCGGGCTCGATGCCGAGGCATAGCGCTTGCGCGGGATCCGCCCGGCCAGGAACGCCTCGCGACCGGCTTCGATCGCCTTGCGCATCGCGCTGGCCATCAGGATCGGATGGCGCGCGCCGGCAATGGCGGTGTTCATCAACACGCCGTCGCAGCCCAGCTCCATCGCAATCGCCGCATCAGAGGCAGTGCCCACACCGGCATCGACGATGATCGGCACCTTGGCGTTTTCGATGATTTCCAGCAGGTTGTACTTGTTCTGGATGCCTAGGCCCGAACCGATCGGCGCGGCCAGCGGCATCACCGCCACGCAGCCGATCTCTTCCAGCCGCTTGGCCAGGATCGGGTCGTCGGAGGTATAGACCATCACCTCGAAACCATCGGCCACCAGCTGCTCGGCAGCCTTGAGGGTCTGCACCACGTCCGGATACAGTGTGCGCGCGTCACCCAGCACTTCCAGCTTGGTGAGGTTGTGGCCATCCAGCAGCTCGCGCGCCAGCCGGCAGGTGCGCACCGCATCGTCGGCGGTGTAGCAGCCGGCGGTGTTGGGCAGCAGCGTGTAGCGCTCCGGCGGCAGCACATCGAGCAGGTTGGGCGCGTTGGGGTCCTGGCCGATGTTCACGCGGCGGATTGCCACGGTCACGATCTCGGCGGCGGCGGCCTCGGTGGCCAGGCGGGTTTCGTCCAGGTCCTTGAACTTGCCGGTGCCGGTCAGCAGGCGCGAACGGTAGCGTTTGCCGGCAATCAGCAACGCATCGGAGGGGGCGTGAGTGGTCATGGCGCGATTATCACCCATCACGCGCGGGTGCGTTGGCTGCCGCGCGAGTGCGTGGTCAGGCTCAATCGTCACCGAAGGTCCTGGAACACACGACTTCGACGTACTTGCCGCAGCGCCCCGCCGTTGCTGCCCAGACGTTGGTGAGCCCCTCCAATGGGATAAAAAGCACCAGGTCCGCGGCGCTGACATCCGGCGCCAACGCCCCGAAGGCGCCCTCACGAATCAACGGGTACGTGTTGTCGAAAAACTGCTTCACGCCTGCGTGTGCGTCCGGCGCGGTGAGCTGGGTTGAGAACCAGTCGAGCGCGTAGCGGACAGTGAGTGTGAAAAGTGGCACCGGTCGCGAGCCTGACCTGGCGGTCAACCTCCGCCCAAGGCGTGCACGATCTCCACCACGTCGCCCTCGTGCAGTGCGTGCTCGGCATGCCGCCCGCGCGACACGATTTCGCCGTTGACTTCCACCGCCACGCGGCGGTGTGCCAGGCCTTCCTGGTCCAGCAATGCGGCCAACGGCAGGTTGTCGGGCAGCGTACGCAGGCTGCCGTTGAGTTGAATGTTCATGTCATCATTGTCGCATCGCGTGCCGTCCGGGCGCGCGTTTTTGCGTTATGCGGCACTGCAGCGTGAGCACGGACGGCGGGGATGAAACCATTGCCATTCGCCGGCGTACGTATGCAGGCCGGTCCGGTCCCATCCACTTCAAGCAGGCACTCCCATGGCTTCAACACTTCGCCCGATCCGCTCCCTGATGGCGGTCGCCATCGCTATTGCGGCCACCCCGGCCATGGCCGAGTCGGCTTTCGACCGGACCGTGTTTTTCGGTGACAGCCTCACCGACAGCGGTTACTACAACCCGCTGCTGCCGGCCGCTTCGCGCGCTGTCACCGGCAAGTTCACCACCAACCCGGGCTGGGTGTGGGCCGAGTATGTCGGCGACCACTTCGGCACCAACGCTGCCCCGAACGGCAACGGACAGACCGGCGACAACTACGCCGCCGGCGGCGCGCGCATCCAGGCCAGTTCGGTCAGCGCGCTGGGCGCGGCACCGTCGGTGACCAGCCAGATCAACACCTACCTCACCGCCAACGGCGGCCGCGCCGACCCGAATGCGCTCTACACCGTGTGGGGCGGCGCCAACGACCTGCTCGCCGCGGCTACCGTGCCGGCCCAGGCGCAGGCCATCATCGGCAGCGCAGTCACCGCCCAGGTCGGTGCCGTGGCCACCCTGCAGAACGCCGGCGCACGGTACGTGATGGTGCCGACCATTCCGGACGTGGGCATCACTCCGCGCTTCCGTGCTGGCGGTGCCGCCGCAATGGCCCAGGGCACCGGCGCTGCCACCGCCTACAACACCGCATTGTTCAACGGCCTGCAGTCGGCCGGCCTGCGGGTGATCCCGGTCGATACCTTCCACATGCTGCAGGAAATCGTCGCCACCCCCGGCACCTACGGTTTTAGCAACGTCACCAGCACCGCCTGCAACCCGGCCGTGCCGCTGCCGGCCTGCAACCCGACCAGCCTGGTCGCCGCCAATGCGCAGAACACCTATGTGTTTGCCGACGGCATCCACCCGACCACCGCTGTGCACCAGATCCTGGGCCAGTACGCGATCTCGTTGCTGGAGGCGCCGCGTCTGCAGCAGGTGCTGACCCATTCCGCGCAGGCCGGCGGCCGCGCGCGCGCCGACCAGGTGGCCTGGCATCTGGACGGCAAGCCGGACGCCGATGGCCTGCGCTGGTGGGGGAGCGTGCGTGGCGACATGCAGCGCTACGACCATGCCGACCTGTACGACGGCATGGCGCCGGCCGGCTTGTTCGGTGTGGATTGGACTGCAGGCGACATGGTGTTCGGTGGCTTTGCCGGTTTCGGCCGCATGGACGCCGATTTCGGTAACCGCAACGGCAGCTTCAAGCAGGACGACACCACGCTGGGCGGCTTCTTCGGCTGGTACACCGGCCCGGTGTGGGTCAACGCCCAGGTCAGCTACAGCTGGCTGAGCTACGACGTGGACCGCGAAGTGCAGCTCGGGCCGGCCACCCGCGTGCACAGCGGCTCGCCGGACGGCAGCAACCTCACCGCCGCGCTCAACGCCGGGTATTCGCTGGGCGAAGGCAACGTCAAGTACGGCCCGGTGGCCGGCCTGACCTGGCAGAAGATCAAGCTCGACGGCTACACCGAAAGCAACGAGAGCTCCACCGCGCTGGGCTACGCCAATCAGGATATCGACTCGCTGGTCGGGCGCGTCGGCTTCCAGGTGCGTCTGGACGGCGCCATGGTCAAGCCGTACCTGCAGGCGACCTACGACCACGAGTTCAAGGACGGTGGCGAAGCCAGCGCCTGGCTGCAGTCGATGCCGGAAGTGGGCATGTACACCGTCCCGGGCCAGAACTTCGACCGCAACTACGCCACCGTGGTGCTCGGCGCACGTACCGGCCTGTGGGGCCTGCAGAGCAACATCGGCCTGAGCACCACCACGGCCCAGCGCAGCGCCCGCGATGCCACCTTGTTCGTGAACTTCAGCGGCAGCTTCTGATCCACGCGCTGCCGATCACGCAGCACACGTCACACACGAGGGCCGGGCAACCGGCCCTCGTCGCGTCTGCACATTGCGCCCGACACCCGCACCCGCCTAAACTCTGCCAACGCCACGCGGGCGTAGCTCAATGGTAGAGCTGTAGCTTCCCAAGCTACTGACGAGGGTTCGATTCCCTTCGCCCGCTCCAGAGCTTCTACTCAGCCCGTAACTACTTGATTGAGTTGTATATTCAGGCCGATTGATGATTTCGGGCGATGCCCTTCGAGGTCTCAATCGAGGTATCAATCTTGCCCAAGGCTCTGATGATGTCGCGCTCGGCCGGCCGGTATGCGCGCTTCTTTGGTCATACTGATCTTCGAGCCCGGATTGGCTAGTGCCATCTCGCCCGGGCTTTCGGAACCCTCGCGGGCATAAGCTCCCAAGCAGATGACAACCAGACGAATAGTCGTGCTTCCAGGCTCGATTATTGGCGTTTGAACGGACGTGGCTTGGCACGGGCTCACCCGTACTGATAACCAAGGCAAAAAACGAAGAATTCAGGGCGCCGAGAGTTGCACGCGCCTGTCTACCGGCCACCCTGAAATTTGAAGGTGAAACGAGCAGCAGACGCCTGGATGGCTTTTCCATCAAAAGGCGCAGGTGTCGCCTCCACCAGCGCCAACATGCCATCGGCGACGGGGACCGGAGTCCCCAACGTGAGGTCGACTTGCTTCGACCAACCGCCGCCAAACACGGTCGCCCTGACAATCATCCGTCCAGCGTGGATGCATTGAACGTTGGCCGGGCAACGGCTGTCCTCGATGACACGGTCGGGGCGCACCCTGGGGCCGTCTAGGGCTGCAATCTCTCCCAGTCGCACAGGCCCTTCAACCGGGCGGCTCGTGCCGGTGCCGGACGCCATGCACCCTGCAAGTGGGAGGGCAAGCAGAGGTGCAAGCGTCAACGCGCACAGGGGGCGACTACGTTTCATGGCGATGTTCCTGCTCGCGTGGCTTGGGGACGCAGACGCCTGCCCTTGGTCGTCGTCCGCGGGGCAGGACAATGGAACTCCAATGGCGCGCTGCCTGGAAGTGGGCGGAGGCAGCGTATGCATGGAGTGCTTGATCCTATCGTCCGCCAGGCGTGCTTGACCTGGCAAATTGGGTGTTGAACTCGTGATCTGGCCGCTTCGCAAGGTGCCGACGTGCAGCGACGTGTCGTTCTCCTGTGCCGGGCACGGTGTCCGCTAGTATCGCGATGTCTCATTCACTGAAAACACCTCATGCCGATCCCCCGTCTTGTCGCCGCGTTTCTTGCCATATCGACCGCTGCAATGGTGGGCACGACGCATGCCGAAACGTGGATCGTCCGAACCGATCTATGGGGAAATCCTGCCTTTTCGACCCTCTCGATCGAGCGCACGGGACATCGGATCAACGGCGACCTGGACGGCGACACGATCGACGGCAGCGCTAGCGGCGATCAATTGACGCTGACTGCGACCGATCGCCAGCAGCGCACGTCGCGCTACGTCCTGCGCCTCAAGGGCAAGGAGCTGACCGGCACGACCGAGGGGCCGGATACCAACGATCCCGCCGCACGCGCCACCCATGCGGTGACGGGCTGGCGTGTGCCCGATCGCGCTGGCGGACCGCGTACGGTGGAGTTCAGCCCGACCGACTATTCCAACACATGGAATGCCGATCGCAGACCGGTGCTGGTGGTCTGGCCGGGGGATACGATCCACACGACGACAGTCGATTCCGGTGGAGTCGACGCGCAGGGAAAAACCAGGGCGCTGTTCGGCAATCCGCAGACCGGCCCGTTCTTCGTCGCAGGCGCCCAGCCTGGCGATACGCTGGCAGTACATATCCGTCGCCTGAAGCTCAACCGCGATTGGGCCGACAGCCTCGACACGATCGTTGGGCGTGCTCTCGGTACAGCGCTGGTGCCGGACGCCGCCGCCCTTGGTAAGCCGATCAAGTGGCGGCTCGACCGCGAGACAGGGCGTGCACGTCCTGAAAACGCGACCGGCTCGCTCGCCGGCTACTCGGTGCCGGTAAAGCCGATGCTCGGCGGCATGGCGGTCGCGCCGGGCTTCGGGCTGCCTGCAATGTCGACCGGGGACACCGGACGCTTCGGAGGGAATATGGACTTCAACGAAGTGGTGGAAGGCAACACCGTCTACCTGCCGGTGCAGCAACCCGGCGCGCTGCTTTATTTCGGCGACGCCCATGCGCTTCAGGGTGACGGCGAGACGACGCAATATGCGCTGGAAACGTCGATGGACGTGACCGTCACTGTCGATCTTGTCAAGGGACGCAGCGTGTCGATGCCACGGGTCGAGTCGCCGACCCAGATCATGGTGCTGGGTCAGGCCGGGTCGCTCGACGAGGCGCTGAAGTCCGCTAGCACCGGCATGGTCCAGTGGCTCCAGCAGGATTACGGGCTGACGCTTTCGCAGAGCGCGCAGGTGCTGGGCACGGCGATGCACTACAGCATCCCCAACCTCGCCGGCCGCAGCGTGGGAGTGGCGGCCAAGATCGACAAGGCCCTGTTGCCGGCCAGACCATGAGTCGATGGGGCAGGGTGAAGTGCTGTCTCCACCGAGCACACTCAGAGGAGATGGCAGCATCGCGTTGCTGCTTGTGCTGCGCGCTGGGCGTCTTGGGGCCTTGCGGAGCAAGTGATCTTGTTCGGCTCACGCCCGATGATGCGTGCGTTCGGTAGGATCCCTTCGGGCCTTCGCAATTACTGGCGCAGCGCAGCGACTTGGGAGCGTGAGATGGACAAGCCGCTCTGCGGCGTCATCATCCTGTCCTTCGCCGGAGTGCTTGTTTGCGCGGCAGCCTCAAGCGCTGGCTCGCTATAGCGACTCACCTTGCGCAGTTTTGATCGCAGGTGAGAGGGCATCTAAGCGTGTTTGTATCTTCATCGGATGCGATAGCGGGTCAAACGGCAATCGCCGTCTGGTTTGTCATGTTTTCCCTGGTGGCATCGCTGCTGTTTCGGCGTGCCGCGTGGCGTACGTCGATGGTCGTCAAACAGTGCGCGATGGCGAGTGTGGCCGTTGGGCTGCCGCTGGCAGCGTGCTTGCCTTCCTCGGCGTACGTGCTGAAGTTCGTGGTGATGCTTGCGTTGTCGCTGTGCACGGTTGTGGTGGGCATCGTGCGCGGGCCGCGGCGATGGATGTGGTTTGGTCTGGTTGCGGCAGCACTGGCCTACGGCGTTGTTGCGTTCCAGTACGTGCTGATGGAGATCGCCAGATAGGTGCGTGGCGCAATTGCGATGTGCTGCCGTGGAAGCGTTGGCGACAGGGGCGCCGTACGACGCCGGTTTCGTTGCGGTTCGGGATCGCCGGTCTAGCGTTCGCAACGCACGGATGTCCGTGTAGTCCAGGTGCTGTCATGTCTGTCATTCGCTATCGGTTGCCGTCGATCATCGTTGCGCTGGGTGCCATCGTTGGTGCGGGGCCTGTGTTCGCGGCCTGCCAGCCCGGGCCGTTTGCCGTCTCGCTGCCTGCACAGCGGCTCGACGAGCGTTTGCAGCAGCTGGCCCACGTCACCGGGTGCGCGGTGGAAGTGGATCCATCGCTTCTGCAGGGCAAACGCGCCGCTGCATTGACGGGATCCCTTAGCGCCGATCAGGCCTTCATTCAATCGGTGCGTGGCAGCGGCCTCGAAGCCGGGCCGGCCGATGACCATTGGCGCGTCAATCAGGCGCAGCAACGGTATTTTGCCGAGCGCGTGGAGACCTTGCGCAGTGCGATTGCGGATGCGCGCAAGAGCAAGTCGATGACGCCCATACGCGCGAAAAAACTGACCGCCTACCTGTCGAAGATTGCTGCGGACGTCCCCAGGCTTGTGCGCGAGCAAGGCTTTCTCAGTGCAGCAGAGCGGGCGTCTTACGGGCGCATGTTGAAGGATGTGGAGCAGTCGTTGGTGCGCTGATGCGTTGCAACGACGACGCGGGATGTCGCGGGTTCCGCAAGGCCGATTCGCCGCATTGCATGTGCAGGCGCGGTCTCGGACATCACGATGGCAGATCCAGGCCGATGTCACTCCAGAGCGGCTAACAGACACAGCGAGCAGCCGTCAGGTGGGTGTGGACGGTGTGATCACAACCTGAGTATAGGAGCGGTATTGCCGCGCCGAGCACCGGCCGCGCCCGCGCTCGCGTGCCAGCCTGGCGGTGAGCCAAGCAGTGTTGCTGCCGCTCTTCAGCGGCAATCAGGTCGGCGCATCCTGCCGCTCTTCGACCTGTGTCGCAGGCTTGCCGATGCGATCAATCCAAGCTTGTCTCTATCGCTGCGATGAGTGTTGCCAATGACATCGATTGCAGGCGCTTAATCGCTGTAAGAAGTAGCCCGCAGCTTCGGCTTTTTCTTCTTCAGGGTCAGGAACTTCCTGATTGAGAACGCTTCGCATGTCTACCATAGTGACTGCATCATTGAGCGGACACCATGACAACTACTCACTCCCAGCTGATCGGTGCGTTGATGAAAGGCATGCGCCGCGCCGAGTCTGCGCGCGCGGCCTCCATTGCCTACCGCGCCGGGCCGGCGGATCAGACGAGTACGTGTGGCACGTCGGACGATGCCGGTAAGGTGCTTGAGATGTTCAAGCTCGACGCCGATCAGATTCGCCAGATTGGTCTGGTTGGGGTGGAGGAGCTGGGCGAGGCGGTGTGCCATGCCTGGTCGATCAACGCCGGTCAGCTGGACCGGGTGGTGCAGTGGTTCACCGCCCCCCGGGTGGAGTTCGTGGGCAAGCACTGCAGCGAACTGATCCGGGCCGGTCGCATCGGTCCGGTGCTGACCATGGCCCGCGAACACGCCTTGCTGCGCCATCGCTGAGCGCCAGCAGACCCGAATCTGGCCGGGCGCTTTACGCTGGACGGCGTAGCGGCAATACTCGTTGACCCGCCCAACCTTAGTTTCGTCAATGCGCCAGGTTCCGCCAGCGTCACCCTCTGCCGCCGCCAAAGCCCAACTGCTGGAAGAGCTGCGCAAGCTTGAGCAGGAAGAAGCGCAGCTCAAATATGCCCAGACCCTGGAAGCGTTCGACCAGATCGTCGAAGCGCTCACCCAGTTCGGTAGCCGGTTCAACGCGAAGCAGAAGTCCCAGATCGCCTCGCTTGCCATGACCGGCAAGACCAAGGGGCCACTGTCGTCCACCGGCGAGGTGGTCGCCAAGTACTGGCTTCCCCATTCCGGAGAGACCTGGTCCGGGCGTGGCCGCACGCCGCGCGCATTCAAGGCGTGGGAAGGCACCAGCTCCTATAAGGAATGGAAGTCCAAGCATCCGGACAAGCGTTTCCCGCTCTATCCGGGGTGAGGTGTCGCCGGTTTGGCGTGTGCGTGGGGTTTCCCGAATTCGAGGTGTGTTGAGTAGGCACGTGGTCACATAAGTCATGCGTGCAGCGTTTCGCCCTGCGCGACCGTGCGTTCGTCTGCCTGTCAGCGTGGCGACAGTGGATGCCTGATTGCGGCCGGATCGTGATGCGCATTGCCCTGGCAGGAGTCGGTCGCGGAACCAAAATGTGGATGCGTCTGGCCAGTGTCGAGGCATTACGCCAACTGGCTGATCGCCAGGCGCCGATCACCAAACGTGTCGATGCGCCGCTTGTAGCGTGGCTTGGGTGCCTGCCGGCTGCTAAGAGATGCGTAAAAAAACTCAACCGAATGCAGCTCTCGCCTGCTTGGCGCATTGGCGAAGAAACGTTTTAACGTTGCCTTCCTGAGTGATGTCGGCAGCCACAATGCGCGAGTACCCGGCATCTGATCAACGCATCACGCATGCCGTTGCCCAGCGAGCATCCCGGCACCGCATGACAAAACTCGCTGCCCGCCGTGGCGGTGGACAGCGAGCCTATCGACCGCTCAAACGTTACTGATCGCTCTTGCACTCGAACACCGACACGCTACGCGGCGGTGCCAGGAATTCACTGGCGCCAGCAGGCATCATGTCCACTTCCAGCGCCTCGTCGGTCGATAGCACCAGCTTCCAATGCACCGGCTCATCGGTGGTGGGAAGAGTGAAGCTCACGCCCTCGTGATAGGCATTGATGACGATCAACAAGGTAGCGTCGTTGGCCAACTCCTTGACGCCCGAGGTCTGCGCCTTGCCTTCCAGCAACAGCCCCACCGAGCGCGCGCCTGCATCGGTCCAATGCGCATCCTCCATTTCGCTGCCACCGGGGTTGAGCCAGGTGAGGTCACGCACGCCCGCCTCCTCGTTGTATTGCCCGTTGAGGAAGCGGCCACGCGACAGGATCGGGTAACGCTTGCGCAGCGCTGTCAGTGACTTGACGAAGTCAGTCAGGCGGCCGTCGGTGGGATCGTTTTCCCAATCGAGCCAGGTGATCTCGTTGTCCTGACAATACGTGTTGTTGTTGCCCCCCTGGGTCTGCGCGCGTTCGTCACCGCTCAGCAGCATCGGCGTGCCTTGCGAGAGCAGGAGCGTGGCAAGCAGGTTCTTCATCTGCCGCTCACGGATCTGCAGGATGTCGGCGTTGTCGGTATCGCCTTCTTCGCCGTAATTGCACGACCCATCGTTGGACGAGCCGTCGCGATTGTCTTCGCCGTTGTCGATGTTGTGCTTCTCGTTGTAGCTCACCAGATCGCGCAGGGTGAAGCCGTCATGTGCGGTGATGAAGTTGACCGAGGCCCACGGTCGACGGCCGCGGCGGTCGAATAGATCCGCAGAGCCGGTAAAGCGCGTGGCGAATTCGGCCAGTTTGCCGTCCTCGCCTTTCCAGAACTCGCGCGCGTTGTCGCGGAACTTGTCGTTCCACTCCGACCAGCCCGGCGGGAAGTGACCCACCTGATAGCCGCCCGGGCCGCAGTCCCAGGGTTCGGCGATGAGTTTGACTTCCGACAACAACGGATCCTGGTTACAGGCGTCCAGAAAACCGCCGCGCTGGTCGAAACCGCTCGGCTCACGCCCCAGGATGGTGGCCAGATCGAAGCGGAAACCATCTACATGCATTTCGCCGGCCCAGTAGCGCAGCGAATCGTTGACGAACTGGATCACCCGCGAGTTGCTCAGGTTGAGCGTATTGCCGGTGCCGGTATCGTTGATGTAATAGCGTTTGTCCTCGGCTAAACGGTAGTAGCTGGCGTTGTCGATGCCCTTGAACGACAGGGTTGGCCCCAACTCGCTGCCTTCGGCGGTGTGGTTGTAGACCACGTCCAGGATCACTTCCAGCCCTTGCTTATGCATGGCCTTGACCATGTCGCGGAACTCGTCGCGATGGCCGCTGGAGAGATAGCGCGACTTCAGCGCAAAGAAGCCGATGGTGTTGTAGCCCCAGTAATTGCGCAGCCCCTTATCCAGCAGATGCTGATCATCCAGGTACGCGTGTACCGGCAAGAGCTCGACGGCAGTGATGCCCAGATCCTTGATGTACTGCAGTACCTGCGGCTGGGCCAGACCTGCGAAGGTGCCGCGCTCGGCCTCGGGCACCTGCGGGTGACGCATGGTGTATCCACGCACATGGGTTTCGTAGACGACGGTTTCGTTCCAGGGCTTGAGCACGCGCACATCGTCGCCCCAATCGTAGGTGTCCTCGACCACCACGCATTTGGGCATGAAGGGCGCACTGTCGCGCTCATCGAAGCTCAGGTCGCCGTCCGGATGGCCGACGGTGTAGCCATACAGTTCGTCGGCCCAGATCAGATCGCCTTCCAGCTCGCGTGCATAGGGGTCCAGCAACAACTTGTTGTGGTTGAAGCGGTGGCCTTCGGTCGGCGCGTAGGGGCCATGCACGCGGTAGCCATACCGCTGCCCTGGCTTGGCGTCGGGCAGATAGCCGTGCCAGATCTCATTGGTGTACTCGGGAAGATCGACACGGGTTTCGTTGCCCTGCTCGTCGAACAGGCACAACTCCACACGCGTGGCATGCGCGGAAAATAGGGCAAAATTGGTGCCCTTGCCATCGAAGACGGCACCGCGGGGAAACGGGCGTCCCTGACGGATGCGGGAGGGGTTGGCATAGGCCGCGCTTGCTGGACGTCGCATGGAGAGTCTCGGGTGCGCCGGCATGCCGGCATTAAGGGGGCTCAAGCATCGCGGTTTCATCTGTGCAAAACGCGTTACGGCAATCCCGGTGCGGCGTGAGGGAGTGACGCCGCGACGCTGGTTCGCGCTGGCAGTGGCGCTCGCTTGCGGTAGCACCATGGCGGCACAGGACGCGCCAACGCCGCGATGCCCGGCCGAGGCAGGCGTATCTGCTCTCGCGGCTGCCGTCTTCGAAGCATCCGCTGTGTCTTGAGCGCCGCGCGGGCGCCCTGCTAGCATCGCTGGTGTTGAGGCTGGGTTGCGTGTGCGCTGTTGCAACACGTGCCGATGCGTCATCGCATCTTCGTCCTCGGGACCGTCGCACACCGGTTCGATCGTCGCGTACAGGGTCTGGCAGCCCTGACGCCCTGACGACCGGCAGACCTACGGACTTGGCTCACTCCGTCATCAGACTCCGACCATGTCCAGGCCGCGCCGTGTACCTGCCGCGATGAAAATCGCCATCCTTTCCCGCAACAGCAAGCTGTACTCGACGCGGAGACTGATCGAGGCCGGGCGCAAGCGCGGACACACCGTACGTATTCTCGACCCGCTGCGCTGCTACATGCGCATCGCCGCCGACGGTTTCAGCCTGCACTACAAGGGCAAGCCGATCACCGGTTTCGATGCGGTGATTCCACGCATCGGCGCATCGGTGACCCGCTATGCCACCGCGGTGCTGCGCCAGCTCGAATTCATGGGCACCTACACGCCCAATCCCTCCGACGCCATCCTGCGCTCGCGCGACAAGTTACGTGCGCACCAGTTGTTGGCCGCGCAAGGCATCGACATGCCGGTCACCGTGTTCGGCGACAACCCCGACGACACCCAGGACCTGCTCTCCATGCTCGGCCCGCCGCCACATGTGGTGAAATTGAACGAAGGCGCGCAGGGGGCCGGAGTGATCCTGACCGAGAAGGCCAGCGCCTCGCGCGGCGTGGTCGAAGCGCTGCGTGGGCTGTACGCCAACTTCATCGTGCAGGAGTTCATCGGCGAGGCCGAGGGCGCCGACCTGCGATGTTTCGTGGTCGGTGACCACGTCGTGGCGGCCATGCGCCGGCAGGCGGCCGAGGGCGATTTCCGTTCCAATCTGCATCTGGGGGGCAGCGCCGCGGTGGCCGAGGCGACCAGGCAGGAACAGGAGGTCGCGGTGCGCTCGGCACGTGCGCTTGGTCTGGCGGTCGCCGGCGTCGACCTCATCCGCTCCAAGCGTGGGCCGCTGGTGCTGGAGGTCAATTCCACCCCGGGCCTGGAAGGCGTTGAGGGGGTCTGTGGCGTCGATGTGGCCACCCACATCATCCAGCATCTGGAGCAGGCCGCCCGCCGATCGGATGGCTGAATGCCTTAGCGGAAAATTAACGAAAAAATAATCTCTAGCTCGCTAGCCTCTTCCGACCGTAGCTCCGCTCTCGGCAGTGACGGTGATCGGGATGAACTTTTGGCCCGGATGCTTCGCGGCATCCGGGCCTTTTTATGGCAGCTTGTTGGCGGCCTTGTTCAGGTCTACATTTCGGGCGTCAGGGCGAAGGAACGAGCGCGGCACGTGGAAGGATCAGGAACACATAGCCTGCGGAGTGCTACCACTTACATGGCGGCAGCGGCCGCCAAGCGCGGCGTCGGCGATCAGGGAGTGATCGGATCCACGACCGCCACGCCGGCACATGGGCCGGGCGGGCGGGCAGCTGTTGCCCACGCATTTGGACGCATCGATGTCCTGGTCTGTATGGGACGATGCAGCCAACTCACGTCCGATTTCAACGCTGCGGTGTTCAATGGCGCTCGACCGATCCCGGATAGGCCGGGTAGAGCGATTAGACACTTCAGCGGAACTGCCGACGTGCTTTGCGTGTCTACTGATGCCGGTCCAGCAAAACAACGTGCAGTGGCAGCCGTATGGCGCCAACACCAGTTTGATCAAAGCAACATCGCGCGGATGTGGTTGCCGTCTGGCAACGCCTCCGGGTACGTGACTCAACCATAGAGGTTCCAGTGCGCATCCTAGTAATTGAAGACAACAGCGACATCGCCGCCAATCTCGGCGACTACCTCGAAGACCGCGGCCATACCGTGGATTTCGCCGCCGATGGCGTGACCGGCCTGCACCTGGCAGTGGTGCACGAGTTTGACGCCATCGTGCTCGACCTCAACCTGCCCGGCATGGACGGCATCGAAGTCTGCCGCAAGTTGCGCAACGAAGCGCGCAAGCAGACCCCGGTGCTGATGCTGACCGCGCGCGACTCGCTGGACAACAAGCTGGCCGGCTTCGACTCCGGCGCCGACGACTACCTGATCAAGCCATTCGCCTTGCAGGAAGTGGAAGTACGCCTCAACGCACTGTCGCGTCGCGGCAAGGGCGTGCACACCCGCGTGCTGGAAACCGGTGACCTGGAATACAACCTGGACACGCTGGAAGTGCGTCGCCGCGGCAAGTTACTGCAGCTCAACCCCACCGCGCTGAAGATTCTGCAGGCGCTGATGGAGGCCTCGCCCGCCGTAGTGACGCGCCAGGAGCTGGAAACCCGCGTCTGGGGCGAAGAATTGCCGGATTCGGATTCGCTGCGCGTGCATATCCACGGCCTGCGCGCGGTGGTCGACAAGCCCTTCGATGTGCCGATGATCCAGACCCGTCACGGCATCGGCTACCGCATCGCCTCGCCCGATGCCTGAGAGTGCTGGCGGATCGCGGCCCGCCCGCAGGCGTGGCCGCTACCGGCGGCGCCTGCGTAGCCGCATCATTCTTTCGTTCGTGTTGTTGGGCTTCTGCCTGACGACATTGTTTGCCTTCGCCACCAACTGGGCGCGCGCGCGCGTGGAAAACCAATTGGTCGAAGATGTGATGAATCGCAACATCGATGCCTTCGCGCAGCGATTTTATTCCGACCCGCTCCGCAATCCCGATCTGCCGGTGCAGCAGATGCGTGGGCGCGTGGTCAAGCGCGACAAGTTCGAAGCACTGCGCCTCGAACAACCGGAGTGGTACCAGTTCCCGGACGGCATCCACACCATCTCCGGCGTGGACGAAAGCGGCAATGCGTACTCGTACAAGCTGGCGGTGCGCAAGACGCCCAGCGAGTGGTTCTTCCTTGCCTACGACATGACCCAGACGCTCAAGGGCGAGATCCAGCTCAAGCGCACCTTGATGTTGTCGGTGTTGGTGTTTAGCGGCTTCTCGCTGCTGATCGGCTGGTGGTCCGCCTCCAAGGTCATGCGCCCGGTCTCGGATCTGGCCGCGCGTCTGCGCGCCTACCGTGGCGGCACCAGCGAGCCCAAGCCCTTGGCCGCGCATTTCCCGGATGACGAAGTCGGCCAGCTGGCCGAAGCGCTGGACGATTACTCTGCGCGGCTCACCGAAGTGGTGCAGCGCGACCGCGAATTCAATGCCGACGTCAGCCATGAACTGCGAACTCCGTTGGCGGTGATCCGCGGCGCCACCGAGCTGCTGCTGACCAAGCCCAATCTCGACGAAAAGGTGCTGCAACGCCTGCAGCGCATCCAGCGCGCCGAGCAGCAATGTAGTGACTTGATCGGCTCGCTGCTGTTGCTCTCGCGCAACGAGCGCGGGCAGGGCAGTAGCAACGTGGCCAAGGTAGCCGAGCAACTGATCGACTCGCACCGCGCCCAGCTCGGCGGCAAACCGCTGGAGTTGCTGCTGGAGGGCGAGCGCGACCTGGTCATCGACGCGCCCGAATCTGCCTTGTCGGTGGCGCTGGGCAACCTGATCGGCAACGCGGTCAAGTACACCCAGGACGGCCAGGTACGCGTGCGCGTGCTGGGCGATGCGGTGGAAGTGATCGACTCCGGCCCCGGCCTGAGCGAGGAAGACGCCGCCAAACTGTTCCAGCGCGGCTACCGCGGCACCCACGCCGGCCACTCGCAAGGCGGCGGCATCGGCCTGTCGATCGTCAGCCGGCTGTGCGATTTGTATGGCTGGCGGGTTAGCGTGCGGCCAGGGCAGGAGCGGGGCGTGATCGCAACATTGGCCTTCCATCGCTAGTAGCGTTAGCGGTGGGCCGTGTGTTGGTATTCCTCAGCGCAGCGTGCAACAGACTGCGGAAACTACGAACCAATCGCGTTGGAGCGATACCGCGCATCGAGATTGTGAGCCGCGCGGACCAGATGCGCCGGTTGGTCATCGTTGACCACGACATCATCTGCGAGCGCCAGACGCTGTTCGCGCGACGCCTGCGCGGCAATCATCTGATCCGCCAACTCCGGCGTGCTTCCATCGCGTCGCATCAGTCTGGCGTGCTGCAATTCAACCGGCGCATCGACGACTAGAATTCGATCCAGCCACGGATAGATCGCGCGGCCGCCGGCTTCGGTGAGTAAGGGGATCGCAACGATGACATACGAGCTTTCAGTCGCCTGTGCGGCGCGCTGCAGCTCTGCACGGATAGCGGGATGGGTAATCCCTTCTAGCGCTTTGCGTTGCTGTGGATCGGCGAAGACCACTTTGCGTAAGGCCTGCCTGTCCAGGGTGCCATCCGGCAACAAAATGCTTGGCCCAAAGCAATCCACGATGGCATCAAGAATAGGGCCGGGCGCCACCACCTGCCTTGCAATGACGTCGGCATCGATGACCGGCACACCCAGCTTCTCGAACTCGGCGGCAAGGGCACTTTTGCCGGAAGCAATGCCGCCGGTGAGGCCGACGATGAAGTCGCTCATCGCCGTGCCCCGGTCAACGCAGGCCTGCGAAGTGCAGGTAGCCGTCCACCAGGTCGTTGCCCCAGAAGAACACCACCCAGCCGGCGATGGCCAGGTAGGGGCCGAACGGGATCGGGGTGGCTCGGTCGCGACCCTTGGCCACCAGCCAGATCGAGCCCAGGATGGCACCGACCAGCGAGGAGATCAGGATGATCGGCAGGATGCCTTTCAGCCCGCACCAGGCACCGAGCGCGGCCAACAGCTTGAAGTCGCCGTGGCCCATGCCTTCCTTGCCGGTGAGCTGCTTGAACAGCCACCACACCGTCCACAGCGAGACATAGCCAACCGCCGCGCCCAGCAGGGCGGGCTTGGCCGGCATGTAGAGGTTGTCCATCGAGCCGACCAGGCCCAGCCACATCAGCGGCAGGGTCAGCTGGTCCGGCAGCAGCTTGTGGCGCAGGTCGATGCCCGACATCGCCACCAGGAAGCAGCTCAGCACGATGGCGCCGAAGCCCTGCCAGCCGAAGCCGAAGCGCCAGACGCTGGCCGCGCACAGTATCGAGGTCAGCAACTCGACTAATGGGTATTGGATGGAGATCGGCTTGCCGCTATAGCGCGACTTGCCGCGCAGCATCAGCCAGCTGAAGAGCGGAATGTTCTCCCACCACTTGAGCTTGTCGCCGGTGACTGGGTCGTGCGATGGCTCCACCACGATGCCCGGCGGCGGCGGTTCATAGATGTCCGGCAGCTCCAGGATCTCGCGCGCGTCGCGCCGCCACTGCCACTCCATGCGCTTGGGCAAGCGCAGGATCACCACGTTCAGGAAGCTGCCGATCAGCAGTCCCAGTCCGGCCGCGGCGGGAAAGCCGAGACCGGGATGCTGGTCGAGAAATGCCATTACGTCTTATCCAACTACTGCGCCGAGTTTGAAGATCGGAAGATACATGCCGATGACCATGCCGCCTACGATGGTGCCGATGAACACCATGATCATTGGTTCAAGCAAGCTGCTCAGCGCATCCACGGCATTGTTGACCTCCTGTTCGAAGTACTCGGCAACCTTGAATAGCATGGCATCCAGTGCGCCAGCCTCCTCGCCGATTGCCGTCATCTGGATGACCATGTGCGGGAATAGATTTGTCTGCTTCATCGCTGTGTTGACGGGATAGCCGACTGATACGTCATCGCGCATCCGCAGAACTGATTTCTCGTAGACCGTGTTGCCTGTCGCACCCGCCACGATGTCAAGCGCCTCAACGAGCGGCACGCCAGCACGGAAAGTCACCGCCAACGTGCGCGAAAAACGCGCGATCGAGCTGTTATGCATGATTTGGCCAATGACCGGGACCTTCAAGATCAGCCGGTCCATGGCATGTTGCATCGAAGGAGATCGCTTGTAACTGAACACGAATCCCACCACGGCGCCAATTGCGGCCAGCAACATCAACCACCACCACGCCACCATGAAACGCGACGCGTTGACGATCAATTGAGTGAATGCGGGCAATTCGGCGCCAAAGCTCTTAAACACATCTTCAAATTGTGGAACAACCCAGACCAGCAGAATCCCGCTGACAAGAATAGCTACAGCCATCACCATCGCCGGATAGAAAAGTGCCTTTTTGATCTTGCCTTTCAGGGCCTCTATGTTTTCTTTGTAGGTCGCCACTGTTTCGAGAACCGTCTCAAGAACACCGGCACCTTCACCTGCCTTGACCAAGTTGCGGTAAAGTTCGTCGAACTGCACTGGATGCTTACTGATCGACTCGTACAGCGAAGAGCCGCCCTCGATATCGTTGCGGATCTGTTCGACCATCTTGCGCATGCGCGGGTTCTTGTGTCCGCTGCCAATGATTTCCAGTGCCCCAACAATGGGTACGCCGGACTTCATCATGGTTGCCATCTGGCGACTAAAGAACGCTATGTCCTTTGGTGTGATCTTGCTGCCTGCGGCTCCAAAGAGCGGCTTGGGCTTCACTTTCACCACTGATGGAGTGATGCCTTGGCGTCGCAACTCGGCTCGAAGCAGGTTTGCATTCTTGGCGGGCTGCTCACCCTTCATCTTGACGCCGCGCTTGTCCGTCCCCTCCCAAACAAACGCAACCGTTTGACTGATATTGCGGGCTGCCGGGCCCTTTTGAATTGTACTTCGCGTTGTGGACATATTGATCGCTCCCGTCCAGCCATCCCCAGGTGGACTGAACGCATTGTAGCGCTTTAGCGGGCACCGGACATCTATGGAATCGTGGCCATGGGTCGCAAGCGGGACAGCGGTACGGGAGATGCGAAGGTGACAGTTGTTGTCACTTTCTGACCCAGTTTGGCGGGACTGAAATTTCATCGCAAATTTGCATTTCCGCGCTTTCTTCCTGTCTGCGATGCGGCATGATGTCGATGGGGAGTATGGAGGCGCGTCGGGAGACTTGGCACGTATCCTGCTTGTACACCCATTACGCGGCAGTCGCCGCGCAAGCGTTGAAGATATCAACGTGATCCAATTTCTCTCTCGTCTCTAGGGGATTCACAATGAAAAAGCAGCAGGGCTTCACTCTTATCGAATTGATGATTGTCATCGCGATCATCGCGATTCTGGCGGCAATCGCTATTCCGCAGTACAACGACTATACGGCTCGCGCGCAGTTGGCCGAGGCTTTTACGCTGGCTAGCGGCCTGAAGACGCCCATTGCTGAGGCGTATTCGCAGGATAATACTGACGCTAATTCTTGCGTTAAGCCAGCCGGCACGATTAGCACTGGCAAGTATGTAGCCAGTCTTGAAGTGGCAACAAGTGGTACTGGTTGTACTATCACTGCCACGATGAAGGCTGCAGGTGTGAATGAGAAAGTCAACGGCAAAGCTGTTGCGCTCGCTTATAACAAGACCACGGGCGCTTTTACCTGCAGTAGCACTGCTAACTCAGAGGTCACGCCAAAGGCTTGTAAGTAACTTCTCTTAAAGCAAGAGCCCCATCCGGGGCTCTTGCTTTTTTGGGGCGGGTAGAGGCTATGAACAGAAACTCAGGCTTCACGCTTGTAGAGTTGATGATCGTGATCGCTCTGATTGCGATTCTTGCAGCTATTGCAATCCCGCAATATAGCGACTACACGGCCCGTGCCCAATTGTCGGAGGCTGTTGTACTTTTAGGTGGCTTGAAAACGCCCATAGGTGAGCAATTTGCTGACGACAACGCTGCTTCTTCGTGCTCGATTCCTGCGAATTCTGTAACCACTGGAAGGTATGTTTCCAGCGTCACCGCTACTCCTGCTACTCCCTGCGTTCTTGTGGCTCGTATCCCCTTCGATAATGTAAGTAAGCAAGTAGCGGGCGCCACTTTGACTGTTACGTATACTCCAGCAACCGGCGAATGGGCTTGCGTAACAAGTGCACCTGTGCAAGTTGCGCCGAAGGCTTGTCCTCACCGTTGAGTTGAGTGTCGCCTGAAGTATTTCAAGTAGGAGTTTTGCAATGAGCTCAGTAATGACAGTCAACCTTGTCGGTATTACTGGCATTGCCCGTAGGTTGGTTCAGGATGGTGCGCTCGACGAACTAGCTGCGCGAAATGCGATGGAGCAGGCATCGTCAGCTAGAATTCCTTTACCGCAGTGGTTTGCCGACAAAAAGCTGGTTTCGGCGTCTCAACTCGCCGCCGCCAATGCGGTCGAGTTCGGTATGCCACTGATGGATGTGTCGGTATTCGACGCTAGCCAGAACGCCATCAAGCTGGTCAGCGAGGAGTTGCTCCAGAAGTACCAGGTGCTGCCGCTGTTCAAGCGCGGCAACCGGCTGTTTGTGGGGGTGAGCAATCCGACCCAGACCCGGGCGCTAGACGATATCAAATTCCATACGAACCTGGTGGTCGAGCCTATCCTCGTTGACGAGGACCAGATCCGGCGCACTCTGGAACAGTGGCAGGCAAGCAATGCGGCACTTGGTTCGTCGTTGGGGAGCGACGATGACGAGATGGGCGACCTGGACGTCTCGGCCGGGGACGAGGACATGGGCGCCGGCGGGGATTCCGGGGTCGATGCCAAGGGCGACGACACGCCGGTGGTGAAGTTCGTCAACAAGGTGCTGGTGGATGCGATCCGGCGGGGAGCCTCCGACATCCATTTCGAGCCGTATGAAGACGACTACCGGGTGCGCCTGCGGATCGACGGCCTGCTGAAGAACGTGGCCAAGGCGCCGGTGAAGCTGAGCCAGCGCATCGCGGCGCGCCTGAAGGTGATGTCGCAGCTGGATATTGCCGAGAAGCGGGTGCCGCAGGACGGGCGCATCAAGCTCAACCTGTCAAAGACCAAGCAGATCGACTTCCGCGTGAGCACCTTGCCGACCCTGTTCGGCGAGAAGGTGGTGCTGCGTATCCTGGACGGCAGCGCGGCCAAGCTGGGCATCGAGAAGCTGGGCTACGAGGCGGACCAGCAGAAGCTGTTCCTGGATGCGATCCACAAGCCTTATGGCATGGTGCTGGTGACCGGCCCGACAGGTTCGGGCAAGACGGTGTCGTTGTATACGGCGTTGGGCATCCTCAACGATGAGACGCGCAACATTTCAACCGCCGAGGATCCGGTCGAAATCCGCCTGCCCGGCGTCAACCAGGTGCAGCAGAACAACAAGCGCGGCATGACCTTCGCAGCGGCCCTGCGCTCGTTCCTGCGCCAGGATCCGGACATCATCATGGTCGGCGAAATCCGCGACCTGGAGACGGCCGAGATCGCGATCAAGGCGGCGCAGACCGGCCACATGGTGTTGTCGACGCTGCATACCAACGATGCGCCACAGACCATTGCACGTCTGATGAACATGGGCATCGCGCCGTACAACATCACTTCGTCGGTGACCCTGGTGATCGCGCAGCGTCTGGCACGTCGGTTGTGCAACAACTGCAAGCGCAAGGCGACCTTGCCCGAGCATGCGTTGCTGGCCGAAGGCTTCACACCGGCGCAGATTGCTGCCGGTATCGAGCTGTATGAGGCGGTCGGTTGCGACGAATGCACCGAAGGCTACAAGGGCCGTACCGGTATCTATCAGGTGATGCCGATGACCGACGAGATCGGTGCGATCGTTCTGGAAGGCGGTAATGCGATGCAGATCGCCGAGGCGGCGCAGAGTATCGGCATCCGCGATCTGCGTCAGTCGGCGTTGGTCAAGGCGGCGCATGGGGTGACCAGCCTGGCCGAGATCAATCGGGTGACCAAGGACTAGGGGCCGGGAATCGGGAATCGGGAATCGGGATTGGGGAATCGGAACAGCTTGGGGCCCGTACGTTACAGGCTGTTTTGTTGGACAACGGCGTCAAGCATTGCGGCCGACTGCCGGAAACTGACGCATGAGCCAGTCCATCGCGGTGTCTCCCACGAAGGCCATCGAGCCCGCGACAGCGCTTTTTACAATTCCCGATTCCCCACTCCCGATTCCCGGCTCTTCTACTCCATCCCCAGCTTCTTCAACTTGTAACGCAACGCCCGAAACGTGATGCCCAGCTGCGCGGCGGTCTTGGTCTTGTTCCAGCGGTTTTCTTCCAGCGCTTTCTGGATCGCGGCACGTTCCAGTTGTTCGATGTAGGAGGGCAGGGCGGCCGAGGCGGGGTCGATATCGACCACGGCTTCGCGCGGTTCAACGGCGGCGCTGCCGGGTGTGGCGGCCAAACGGTGGCCGCCGTGGGCGGGCAGGCGCAGGTCGCTGGCGCTGATCTGGTCGTCTTCGGCCAGGGCCAGGGCGCGTTCGAGGATGTTTTCCAGCTCGCGGACGTTGCCCGGAAACCCATAGGTATCGAGCGCGTCCAGGGCTGACTGGGTCAGCAGCGGAATCGGCCGGCCGTGGCTGCGCGCCAGCCGCGCGATGATGGCGGCCGCCAGTTGCGGCAGGTCGCCGCCGCGCTCGCGCAACGGCGGCACGCGCAGCTCGATCACGTTGATGCGGTAGTACAAGTCGTGCCGAAAGCGCCCATCGGAGACCAGGTCGCCCAGGTCCTTGTGGGTGGCCGACAGGATGCGCACATCCACCAGGGTTTCGCCGGAGGCGCCGACCGGGCGCACCGATTTTTCCTGGATCGCGCGCAACAGCTTGACCTGCATCTGCAGCGGCAGTTCGGCGACCTCGTCCAGGAACAGGGTGCCGCCATGCGCAGCCTGGAACAGGCCAGGCTTGTCGGCATGCGCGCCGGTGAAGCTGCCTTTCTTGTGGCCGAAAAACTCGCTTTCCATCAATTCTGCAGGAATGGCGCCGCAGTTGACCGGCACGAAGGGGCCGGCAGCGCGGGCGCCCTGCTCGTGGATGGTGCGCGCAACCAGCTCCTTGCCCACGCCAGATTCGCCCACGATGTAGACCGGTGCCTGGCTACGTGCGACCTTGCCGATGGTAGTGCGCAGGCCTTCCATCGCGATTGAATCGCCGAGCAGGCGGCTGGCCTGTTCCGGCGGAGGTGGCGGAGGGGCGGGGCGGTCGCGGTTGTTCAATTCCAGCGCATGCTTGACCAGGCCACGCAGCACGCCGATGTCCACCGGCTTGCTGACGAAGTCGAAAGCGCCAGCCTTCAGGGCCTCTACCGCCAGGTCCATGCTGCCGAACGCGGTAATCATCGCCACCGGGGTCTGCGGGTAGTGCCTGGCGATTTCGGTGACCAGTTCGATGCCGTTGCCATCGGGCAGGCGCATGTCGGTCAGGCACAGATCGTAGGGATTGTTGGCCAGCAGCTCGCGCGCTTCGGCCAGGTTGGCGGCAGTGCTGATGCGCAGGCCCATGCGGCCCAGGGTGAGAACAAGCAACTCGCGGATATCACGCTCGTCATCGACAACCAGGGCGCTTTTGGGTTCGTTCATGCTGCGCACGATAGCCCAGCGTGATGACACTCGACAATTACCGCTTGGGTCCAGGCCCAATGGTTCACCCGCGGCGCAGGCGCATCAACGCGGCTTTCCACCGGTCTGCAAGGGCGGTTGGTGGCGGGAAAAAAGGAAGTGCCGAGGTGCTGCGCACACGCGTATTTGCCTAAGGCAGGCTGACATCTAGGTGTCCAGCGCACTGAGCAAACTGCGTGTCCTACGACAAGTATGCGTTCGGCTATCGCGACGTGCTGCGTTCGGCCCTGTCGTGTTGCTCACCTGATGGGCCGCATTCCCGATCCGCGCCAGCGGCCGCGCACTTATTTCCCGAGTAAGCCGTTTGGCCCCTGCAGCGAGATCCGGAAACACGCGCCGCCGCCGGGAACCGACACATATTCCAGTTGTGCCTGGTTGGCACGGCACAGCTCCTGGGCGATGTACAGGCCGAGCCCGGTGCCGTGTTCGGAGGTGGTGTAGAAGGGGCGGAACAGCTGCGCAGCAACGGTGTCGGGGATGCCGGGGCCGCGGTCGATCACATCGATGACGGCCATGCGGTGCTGCCGCTCGACCCGCAGCTTCACCCGCGCTGGCTCGTCCATGACCCGGCCGTACTTCAGGGCGTTGTGGACCAGCGCGGTGAGGATCTGGTGCAGGTGTTTCGGGTCGATCAGGGCATTGACGGCGCTGCCCTGGATGCTGGCCTCCAGGATGTCGGTCTCCATCGACAGGGTCTGCCGATACTCGACCACGAAGCGGCGCACGAAAGCGGCCAGATCCAGGTTTTCGGGGTTTGCGCGTTCGCGGCGGGCCAGGCCCAGCACGCTCTCGACGATGCCGTTGGTACGCTGGCACTGTTGGTTGATGATCTGCAACAGGCGGCGGTCGGCATCGCCGATGTCCGGTGATTCTTCCAGCAACTGCGAGGCGTAGCTGATCGCGGCCAGTGGGTTACGGATTTCATGCGCCAGGCTGGCCGAGAAACGGCCCATGGCCGACAGGGTCAGCGACTCGGCACGGCGCGACACCACCGTGGCATCGTCCAGAAAGACCAGCACCAGGTCGCTGTCGGCCAGCAGACGCACAAAACGCGGCTGCACTTCCGGGCGGTCCGCACCGAGTTGCAGCGGGGCTTCTTCCTGGCGCCATCCACTGCGCCAGCGCTGCAGCCGGCGCGCCAGTTCCGGGGTGAGCGCCACTAGCGAGAGGTCCACCGGCGCATTGCGCTGGTCGCCATCGCCCAGCAGGGCCAGGGCCGCTTCGTTGGCCAGCGAAATGCGGTTGTGCGCATCCACCACCAGTACGCCGGTGCGCATGCGCCGGATGATCAGCTCGTTGATCTCGTACAGATTGGCAACCTGCGCGCCACGCTCTTCCGCCAGCACCTGGTTGCGCCGCGCGCGCGAGGCGATCTGTTCGCAGATGAAGGCCACCGCGATATAGCTGGTGGCGAACATCGCCAGTTCCGCCACCGGCCGGGTAGCGCCGCCGCCTTCCAGCAGCGTCCACAGGTACTCCAGCACGATGGCGGCGCTGGCCAGCAGCGCGATGCTCATGCCGTAGCGCAGCCGCAACAGGATCGAGGCGGCGGCGACGTTGAACAACAGCATCATCGCGATGCCGGCGCTGGCGCCGGGCAGGGCGTGCGTGGCCAGGGTTGCGGCCAGGATGTCGGCGACCACGGCGCACAGCACGGTGGCGGTGAGCCGGCGCTCGCTGCGTCCCCAGAACAGCAGCGGGATGGCCATGCACAGGTAGCCGATCGCCACTGCGGCAGCCAGCCGCGGGTAGCGCGGCTCGGGAATGGCATCGGACAAGGGGCTGAACACCAGGGCCGCGATCAGGCCTGCCACCAGCACCCGGTACAGCGAAAAAAAGTACAGCTCGCGCTGCGGCGCGGACTGGACCCGGGCAATGAGCGATGCGATGGATGTCAAGCCGATTTCCCGCCGGAACAAGCCGCGAGTATAGGCAGGTGCGGTGCCGCGCATAGTGCGTGCGCACAGTGTCGGGCGGCGCGCAAGCCTGGCGACGGGGCGGCCAATCCCGGCCAATTTTGCGCCGCGGGGCGTGGTCGGCCACAATAGGCGGCCCGTTCGCGTCCCATGACGTGCCGCCCCGGCGGTCTGCGTTGCACGCAGCGGTCGTTTCCTTTTCCCACGGTGACGCATGAATTTCCACGAATACCAGTCAAAACAGCTGCTTGCCGAGTACGGCATCCCCGTTCCGGCCGGCAAGGTCGCGGCGACCCCGGACGAAGCGGTTGAAGTCGCCAATTCCCTGGGCAAGGGCCCCTGGATGGTGAAAGCGCAGATCCACGCGGGCGGCCGCGGCAAGGCTGGCGGCGTCAAGTTCTGCAAGACCACCGACGACGTGAAGGCCGCAGCGGCCAAGATGCTCGGCACCAAGATGTCCACCTACCAGACCGCCGGCGTCGAGCTGCCGATCAACCTGGTGCTGGTGACCACGGCCGGTGAGATCGTCAAGGAACTGTACCTGTCGATCCTGGTCGACCGCGGCACCAAGACCATCACCTATATCGCCTCGTCCGAAGGCGGCGTGGAGATCGAGCAGGTTGCCGCCGAAACGCCGGAGCTGATCCACTCGCTCAACGTTGATTTCGTCGAAGGCGTGCAGGGCTACCACGGTCGCGATTTCGGCTTCAAGCTCGGCCTCAATGCCAAGCAGGCCGGCCAGTTCGCCAGCATCATGGTGAACCTGTACCGCCTGTTCAACGAAAAGGACCTGGCGCTGGTTGAAATCAACCCGCTGGCGATCCTGGACGACGGCAACCTGTATGCGCTGGACGGCAAGTTCGACAGCGACGACAACGCCGCGTTCCGTCAGAAGCAGCTGGTCGCCATGCGCGACAAGACGCAGGAAGACGAGACCGAAGTGACCGCGTCGGAGCTGGACATCAACTACGTCACCATGGACGGCAACATCGGTTGCATGGTCAACGGCGCCGGCCTGGCCATGGCCACCATGGACGTCATCAAGCTCAATGGCGGCGAGCCGGCGAACTTCCTGGACGTGGGCGGCGGTGCGAACAAGCAGCGCGTCATCGAAGCGTTCAAGCTGATCCTGTCCTCGGACAAGGTCGAAGGCATCTTCGTCAACATCTTCGGCGGCATCGTTCGCTGCGACATGATCGCCGAGGGCATCATTGCCGCGGTCAAGGAAGTGGGCGTCAAGGTTCCGGTCGTGGTGCGCCTGGAAGGCACCAATGTGGAAGAAGGCAAGCAGCTGCTGCGCGACAGCGGCATGGCCATCATCCCGGCCGACAACATCAACGACGGTGCCAAGAAGGTCGTCGAAGCTGTCAAGAACGCCGCCTGATCCACGACACCGAAGGAACTATCCATGTCCGTTTTGATTAACAAGAACACCAAGGTGATCGTGCAGGGCTTCACCGGCCAGCAGGGCACCTTCCACGCCACTCAGATGATCGAGTACGGCACCCAGGTCGTCGGCGGCGTGACGCCGGGCAAGGGCGGCACCACGCATATCGATCTGCCGGTGTTCAACACCGTGGCCGATGCCGTGCAGAGCACCGGCGCCGATGCGTCGGTGATCTACGTGCCGCCGCCGTATGCGGCCGACGCGATCCTGGAAGCGGCTGCGGCCGGCATCAAGGTCATCGTCTGCATCACCGAAGGCATCCCGGTGCTGGACATGCTGCGCGTCAAGAACGTGCTGACCCGTTCGCATCCGGACACCGTGCTGATCGGGCCGAACTGCCCCGGCGTGATCACCCCGGGCGAGTGCAAGATCGGCATCATGCCGGGCCACATCCACAAGCCGGGCAAGATCGGCATCGTGTCGCGTTCGGGCACCCTGACCTATGAAGCGGTCAAGCAGACCACCGAAGTGGGCCTGGGCCAGAGCACCTGCATCGGTATCGGTGGCGACCCGATCAACGGCCTGAACTTCGTCGACTGCCTCAAGCTGTTCAACGAAGACCCGCAGACCGAAGGCATCATCATGGTCGGCGAAATCGGTGGCGACGCCGAGGAAGCCGGCGCCGAGTACATCAAGAACCACGTCAAGAAGCCGGTGGTCGGCTTCATCGCCGGTGCCTCGGCTCCGGCCGGCAAGCGCATGGGCCACGCCGGTGCGATCGCATCGGGCGGCAAGGGCACCGCCGAAGGCAAGTTCGCGGCGATGGAAGCTGCCGGCGTCAAGACCGTCCGTTCGCCGGGCGATCTGGGTGCGGCGATTGCTGCGCTGGTGAAGTAAGTACGCCGCGCGCGCAAGCGTGCAAGCGTCCAGAGAGGCCGCCTTCGGGCGGCCTTTTTTGTTGGTGCTTGGGAGCTTGCCCTCATCCGCCCTTCGGGCACCTTCTCCCGCAGGCGGGAGAAGGGAGTGGTAAGTGGAGGTGTGAGTGTCGTAGTGATAGGAGCTGCAGCTGTGCAGCATCAGGAGCATCAGGAGCATCAGAAGCATCAGAAGCAGCAGAAGCAGCAGAAGCAGCAGAAGCAGCAGAAGCAGCAGAAGCAGCAGAAGCAGCAGAAGCAGCAGAAGCAGCAGAAGCAGCAGAAGCAGCAGAAGCAGCAGAAGCAGCAGAAGCAGCAGGAGCAGCAGGAGCAGCAGGAGCAGCAGGAGCAGCAGGAGCAGCAGGAGCAGCAGGAACAGCAGGAGCAGGAGCAGGAGCAGGAGCAGGAGCAGCAGTAGCAGGAGGGGCAACAGAAGCGGGAGCAGAAGCAGAGGATCAGACGCACACTGATCCACCGTCTGCCTTTCGCCTTGGATTCCCCCTCTCCCGCTTGCGGGAGAGGGGCAGGGGTGAGGGTAGCTTTCCTTACACCCCGCAACGGCCGCAGCCGATAGCGGGCAGCGGCCCGCCACACCAAGCTGTGAGCTCCCCAGACCTGGGAGCTCCCGATGCGCACCGGTGAAAAGATCCGTTTTGCAAAAATCCTGCGGCGCGAGATGACTGCCGCCGAGCGTTTGCTTTGGTCTCGCCTGCGTGATCGGCGCTTGCTGGGCTTCAAGTTCCGCAGGCAGTGTCCGGTCGGCCCGTATGTCGCCGATTTTGCTTGCCTGGAATGCACGCTGATCGTGGAACTAGACGGTAGCCAACATCTGGATGCGCCCTCCGATGCCACGCGCGAGGCTTTCCTGCACCGCAAGGGCTTCCAGTTGCTGCGCTTCTGGAATAATGAGGTGCTGGTGCGCACCGACGCTGTCTGCGACGCGATTGCGCAACGGCTGTGCGTTGCCCGCTTGTCTCTTCCTCCTTCCGGCGTTCGGTAGGAATCTGCAAAAGGTTGCCGATATGTCCCAGACCCTCCGCATCGCCATGGCCCAGTTCGACTTCCCGGTTGGGGCGGTGGCAAAAAATACCGATCGCATCATCGCGTTCATTGCGGCTGCGCGCGACGAGTTCGATGCCGACATCGTGCTGTTTCCCGAGCTGACGATCAGCGGTTATCCGCCGGAAGACCTGTTGCTGCGGCCGGGTTTTCTGGCCCATTGCGAGCAGGCGCTGGCGCGGATCGCGGCGGCCACGCGCGGCATCGTGGCGGTGGTGGGTTGGCCACAGAGCGCCGGCAGCGTGGTGTACAACGCCGCCAGCGTGCTGCGTGATGGCCGGATCGAGGCCACCTACCGCAAGCGCGAGCTGCCCAATTACGCGGTCTTCGACGAGCGCCGCTATTTCGACGTGGATCCGGATGGCGACAACTGCGTGGTCACGGTCAAGGGCGTGCAGGTGGGCGTGGTGATCTGCGAGGACCTGTGGTTCGCCGAGCCGCTGGCCAAGACCGTGCAGGCCGGCGCCGCGCTGGTGCTGGTCCCCAATGCCTCGCCGTACGAGCGCGGCAAGCATGCGCAGCGCGATGCATTGCTGGCCGAGCGTACCCGCGAAAGCGGAGCGGCGATCGCCTATCTCAATGTGGTTGGGGGCCAGGACGCGCTGGTGTTCGACGGCGCCTCGGTGGTGGCCGACGGCAATGGCACCGTGCATCCGGCTGCCGCCGCCTTCGTGGACCAGTGGCTGGTGGTGGACTATGCCGCTGACGAGCGCAGCTTCACCCCGGTGGTGTGGGTGGACGATGGCGACGAAAGCATGGATGCGCTGGCCTGGCGTGCAGTCGTGCGCGGCCTGCAGGACTATTGCCGCAAGAATGGCTTCGGCAAGGTCTGGCTGGGGCTGTCGGGCGGGATCGACTCGGCGCTGGTGCTGGCGATGGCGGTAGACGCGCTGGGCGCGGAGAACGTCACTGCAGTGCGGCTGCCCTCGCGCTACACGGCGAACCTGTCCAACGATCTGGCCGATGAGCAGTGCCGCGCATTGGGAGTGAAGCTGGAAACGGTCGCGATCGCGCCGGTGTTCGAGGGGCTGCTCGCCGCGCTGGGGCCGATGTTCGAAGGAACCCAGCCGGACATCACCGAGGAAAACCTGCAGTCGCGCAGCCGCGGCGTAATTTTGATGGCGCTGTCCAACAAGTTCGGCGGGCTGTTGCTGACCACCGGCAACAAGAGCGAATACGCGGTGGGCTACGCCACCATTTACGGCGATATGTGCGGTGGCTACGCCCCGCTCAAGGATCTTTACAAGACCGAAGTGTTCGGCCTGGCGAAATGGCGCAACACCGTCGGCGGTGCGCCGGTGATTCCGCCGGCAGTGATTTCGCGCCCGCCGTCGGCCGAGCTGCGCGACAACCAGACCGACCAGGATTCGCTGCCGCCCTACGACGTGCTCGACGGCATCCTGTACCGCTATGTCGATCAGGAGCAGTCGCGCGACGACATCGTCGCTGCCGGATACGCGGCCGACACGGTGGAGCACGTGCTGCGGCTGGTGCGGCTGAACGAATGGAAGCGTCACCAGGCTGCGCCGGGCCCCAAGGTGTCGCGGCGCGCGTTCGGGCGCGAGCGGCGCTACCCGATCACCAATGGCTATTCGGGCCAGTAAGCCGGCTGATCGTGCGGCATGCCGGCCGACGCCGGCGGCTGCGCAAAGCCGGTGAGCAGGTCCAGCGTCGGCTTGGGCCGTGTCAGGTCGTACATCAGGCCGAAGTGGCCTTCGACGCCGGGAATGGTGGTCTGGTCCAGCAGCTCGTAGACGTTCACCTCGGCCACCACGTCGGCATAGTGGTCGCGCACGGTGCGTAACAGCTGGGCCAGGCTGTCGTAACAGCCGCGGTCGCCTTCTGTGCCGCCGCTGACCGTGCCGGTGTAGACCTCGGCGCAATTGAGTTCGTTGAAGAACACCGGCGTGCGGTAGGTCTGCGCGGCTGCGCGCAGCTGGCCCAGATACAGGTCTGTCCAGTAGCCCGCATCGTGATGGAAGGCGTAGTAGTGGAAGCTGATGTGGTCGAAGGCGAAGCCGGCCGCCCGTGCCCTGGCCAGAAACCAGAGCGAGCCATTGCGATCGCCGGGGCAGCGCGCGGTGGCGCTGTGATCGTCGCTGTTGCAGGCGGTGATGTTGATGGTAAAGCGCAAGCCGGCGCCCAGCTCGTTGGATGCCTGCCGCATGCCCTGGTACATCGTGGTCATCGCCGCGATTCTGGCATCGGCGTCGGCACGCACCAGATCCTGCTCGTTGCCGATCTCCCAGACCTTGATGTCGGCAGCATAACGGCGGGCCAACTGATAGCCGATCTCGCGCGACATCGGGTACACCATCGGGCGCAGGGTGATGCCATACCTGCGCGCGAGCGGAACCAGGGCGTCGAGGGTGGCGTTAATCGCGCGGGTCCACATCAAGGCGGTAGCTGGGCAGGTTGCGCGCGGCCAAGAGTTTGAAGCGGGCCTCGGCCTGCGTCATGGCGTAGGCGGGCCGGTTGTCGTGGGCATTGACGCCGTAGACGATGGGGGCGGCGTGGGTGGTCACCATCGCCACCAGCAGGCTGAGCGCAAACAGGACCCTATAAGCAGACATGCAGCCTCCTTGGCATACATCGGCAGGATGTCGAAGCGTCTTCGAGCCAGGAGTATAGGAAGCCTTGCCACACCGTTCGGTGACCTGGCGCCGGATACGGATACGCGCCATGAAGCCGGCCCGGTCCGGCCCGGACGACGCCGCGCCACTGCGCACCTGGTGCGCACGAGGCTTTCCATTCCCGCGCATGGTGTGCACGGCGACTGCCATGCAGAGCGATCCCGGCCATGAGAGGCCGATCAGGCCCGCGCGTTGCGCCGCCTGCCGGCGCTGCGGCAATAAAAAGGGGCCTTGCGGCCCCTTTCATGACATCGACGGCTGATGGCTCAATCGCGATTCATCTGCGCATTGCGCTGCCCGGTGGCGGCGGACTTTTCGCCGGCAAACGGGTTGAGCTTGCGGATGGCCCAGGGGTACTTCGGCCAGTTGCCGCTCAGCCACGGGTGCTGCGGGCTGTTGAGTTCGAGCACGCGGCGCGCGTCGGCGGCCAGGGTCTTGTTGCCCAGATGCGTGTAGGCCTCGGCCAGCACCGCTACCGCGTCGTACTGGTAGGCGCTCTGCGGATAGGTTTCCAGCAGGTAGTTGGCGCGGCCGGCAGCCGACACCCAGGCATTGCGGCGCAGGTAGTACAGCGCGTTGTCCAGCTCGTGCTGGGCGAAGATGTCGCGCAGCTCGATCATCCGCTTGCGCGCATCGGCGGCGTAGCGGCTGTTCGGGTAGCGGTCGGTGACGGTGTTGAAGTCGTTGTAGGCCTGCTGTGGCGACGACAGGTCGCGACGGCTCGGGTCCAGCGACCACACCCGGCGCAGGAACACCGTGTCGCGGTTGCTGTTGGCCAGCCCACGCAGGTAGTACAGGTAGGCGATGTTGCGATGGGTCGGGTAGGTCCGGATGAAGCGGTCGACGCTGGACACGGTATCGTCGTGCTTGCCGGCCTTGTACTGCGCGTAGGCGCTTTCGATCATCGCCTGCTCGGTGTACGGCCCGTACGGGTACTGGGCCTGCAGGCGCTTGAAGCTGGCTTCGGCGCCAGCCCAGTTGCCTTTCTCCATCAGCTCATGGGCCTTGCCGTAGAGCTGCTCGACCGGCATGCCCTCGTCGGGATTCTTGTCCTTGGCGCCGCGGTGGCAGCCGGTGACGACGAACGCCATGACCAGCATGAGGGCAATCAGGCGCGCAGGCGCGGAAAACGTGGACCGTCGGATCATGGGTCTGGGCAGGACGCATCAGGAAAACGAAAGGGCGATGATAGCCTAGTGGCCTGTCCGGCGACTGACTCCTGCTGCCCGGACCCTCAAATTCCCGTTTTTGCCCGAGTACCTGTGTCCATGTCCGACCCTTCTGCCGACCCCACCGACCCGTCCATCCGTCAGGCCGTCGTGCCCGACAGCGCCGCAGGACGGCGTTTCGACGCGGTGCTGGCCGAACTGTTCCCCGAATTCTCGCGCTCGCGGCTGTCGGAGTGGATCAAGTCCGGCGACGCGCTGCTGGACGGCGAAATGGCGCGCCCGCGCGACACCTTGCGCGGCGGAGAGAGCGTGCAGCTGCAGGTGGTGCTGGAAACCCAGACCCATGCCGCGCCGCAGGACATTCCGCTGAACGTGTTGTACGAAGACGAGCAGGTGCTGGTGATCGACAAGCCGGCCGGTCTGGTGGTGCATCCGGGTGCCGGCAATCCAGACGGCACCCTGGTCAACGCGCTGCTGTTCCGCGATCCGGCGCTGTCGGCGGTGCCGCGCGCCGGCGTGGTGCATCGGCTGGACAAGGACACCAGCGGCGTGATGGTGGTTGCCCGCACCGTGCAGGCGCAGACCGCGCTGGTGGAACAGCTGTCCGCGCGCGACGTGCATCGCCAGTATCTGGCGGTGGTGGTCGGGGCGCTGGTGTCCGGCGGCACCGCCAATGCGCCGATCGACCGCCATCCGCGCGATCGCCTGAAGATGGCGGTACGCGACGACGGCCGCGATGCGGTCACCCATTACCGCCTGCGCGAACGCTTTCGCGCGCATACCGCGCTGGAATGCCGCCTGGAAACCGGGCGTACCCACCAGATCCGCGTGCACATGGCGCATCTGAAGTCGCCGATCGTCGGCGACCCGCTGTACGGCGGCGCGCTCAAGCTGCCCAAGGGCGCCACCGACGAACTGGTGCATGAGCTGCGCACCTTCAAGCGCCAGGCGCTGCACGCCGAGACGCTGGAATTCCTGCATCCGGTCAGTGGCGAGCCGGTGCGTGCGAGCGCGCCGGTGCCGGCGGATCTGCAGCGGCTGATGACCGCGCTGCGCGAGGACAGCGCACGCGCGGCCGAATTGGCGCGCCGCTGACATGGCAGTGGCTGCACCGTTCGTGCTGCCGGCCGACTGGCCGGCGCCGCCGCGCATCCGGGCGCTGACCACGCTTCGGCATGGCCTGGGCGTGTCGCAGGCACCGTTCGACACACTCAATCTTGGCAACCGCAGCAGCCCGGAGGGCGATACGCCGGAACGGGTGCAGCGTAACCGCGCGTTGCTGGTGCAGGCGCTGGCCTTGCCCGGTCCGCCGCAGTGGCTGCGGCAGGTGCATGGGGTGGATGTCGTGCGGCTGGAGGCGCTGTCGGCAGCCGCCGGCGCACAGGTGGACACTGCGGGCGATGGTGTGCGGGGCTCGCATGAACCCACCGCTGATGCCGCCGTGACCGACGTGCCGGGGCGGGTCCTGGCGATCCTGACCGCCGATTGCCTGCCGGTCGTGCTCGCTGCGGTCGATGGCAGCGAGATCGCGGCCGCACATGCCGGTTGGCGCGGTCTGGCCGATGGCGTGCTGGAGCGCAGCGTGGCGGCGATGCAGACACCGGCGCCGCAGCTGATGGCCTGGCTTGGCCCGGCCGCGGGACCGCAGGCCTATGAAATCGGCCAGGACGTCTTCGATGCCTTCGTCGACGAGGACGTACAGGCGCAGCACGCATTCGTGGCCACGCGAGTGGGGCACTGGCGCGTGGATCTTTACGCATTGGCGCGGCTGCGCCTGCAGCGTGCGGGTCTGCGGGCCGATGCGATCCACGGCGGTGGCCTGTGCACCATTTCCGACCCGGCGCGCTTTTTCTCGCATCGCCGCGACCGCCGTAGCGGACGCATGGCTACGCTGGCGTGGATCGCGCCCTGAGCACGCCCTTGTTCGCGCAGGTGCTGGGGCAGCAGGCGTTTGCACAATTGCCGGCGCCGGTGCGCGCGCTGCATTCGGTACAGCAGCGGCAGACCTTTGCCGGGCAGGCGCAGATCCGGCGCGGCCGGCATGTGCTGGTGCCCTTGCTGGCGCTGCTGAGCCGGTTGCCGCGCAGTGGCACGGTGGCGGTAGAAGTGGAGTTCCTGGTCGATGCGCAGGGCGAGCGCTGGCACCGACGCTTTGCCGGTCTGCCGATGTATTCGCGGCTGTGGCGCGATGGAGCGGCCTTGCGCGAACACCTGGGCGCGGTACGGTTCGAGTTTGCGTTGCGTGCCGATGCCCGCTCCCTCTATTGGCAGGCCACACGCGTGTGGGCGTTCGGCTGGATTCCACTGCCTGCGCGCTGGTTCGAACAGGTGCGTTGCCGCGAGCATGCCGATGCCGGCCGCTACGGGTTTCTGGTCGACGTGCACCTGCCGCTGGTGGGGCCGTTCATTCGCTACGAGGGATGGCTTGAGCCACGCTGACAAATCCACTGCCGGGAGACGCACCGCGCCGGCCACCATCGTGTTCGATGGGGTGTGCCTGCTGTGCAATGGCTGGGTCAAGTTCCTGCTGCGCCACGATCGACGCGGGCGTTATCGCTTTGCCGCGATGCAGGGCCGGGCCGGGCGCGCGCTGTTGCAGCAGCATGGGCTGGACCCGGACGACCCGTTGTCGTTCCTGCTGGTGGACCACAGCGGCGCATGGACCGACAGCGATGCCATCGTGCGCGTACTGGCGGGCCTGGGCGGCCTGTGGCGGCTGGCGGCGGTATTGCGCGTGATACCGCGTGGTTTGCGCGATATCGGATATCGCCTGATCGCACGCAATCGCTATCGCTGGTTCGGCCGCAGCGACCACTGCATGCTGCCCACACCCGAGCAGCACGCGCGGTTTCTGGACTGACGCACGGCGGCGTGGATGGGGGGAGTTTCCGTCTTGATGTGCGGACGGCGCGATCGGGCACGCCGATGCGCTGTTCGCAGGAGCGCGCCCGAGCGCGATGGGCGTAACCGGAAAGCCTCATCGCGCCCGTGGGTGCTCCTGACACGGGTGCGGGTATTGCGATGGCTGCGTCGGTATCGCTGGCGCATGTAGCGAATTCGAAACGCGTTCACCACGCCGTGCGTTGCCGGCCGTGCAAGGTGGCGATTGCCCAGCGCGATCGGGCGCACCGATGCGCTGTTCATAGGAGCGCGCCTGAGCTAGACGGGCATTACCGGGAAAGCCCGTCGCGCCCTGGTGCGCCCCTACAAGTCGCGCAATTTCCCGGGCCTACGCTGCGTTGTGGAAGCTGGCGCGCACGACGGTGGAGGGGCGGGCGTCGGATTGCAGGCGGAAGATCGACACCGCATCGGCCAATTCCACCGCCTGTTCTTCCAGGCTGCGTGCGGCGGCGGTGGCTTCTTCCACCAGCGCGGCATTGCGCTGGGTGACTTCGTCAAGCTGCGCCACGGTACGGTTGACCTGCTCGATGCCGCTGGATTGCTCGGCGCTGGCGGAGGTGATCTCGCTCATGATGTCGGTGACATGCTTCACCGAGCCAACGATCTCGCGCATGGTCGCGCCGGCGCGGTGCACCAGGCCCGAGCCCAGTTCGACCTTGTCGGTGGAGTCGGCGATCAGCGTCTTGATCTCCTTGGCGGCGTCGGCCGAGCGGCGCGCCAGTGCGCGCACTTCCGAGGCCACCACCGCAAAGCCGCGGCCCTGTTCGCCGGCGCGCGCCGCTTCCACCGCGGCGTTGAGCGCCAGGATGTTGGTCTGGAACGCGATGCCATCGATGACGCCGATGATCTCGCCGATCTTGCGCGAGGCGGTGCTGATCTGGCCCATGGTGGCAACCACATCGTCCATCACCTGGCCGCCGTTCTGGGCGACTTCGCCGGTGCCCACCACCAGGCGGTTGGCCTGCAATGCGCTATCGGCATTCTGCTTCACGGTGGATGTCAGTTCCTCCATGGAACTGGCGGTTTCTTCCAGGTTGGCGGCCTGCTGTTCGGTGCGCTCGGACAGGTCGGTGTTGCCGGCGGCGATTTCCACCGCGGCCTGGCGAATGGTGTCGGAGGCGGTCTGGATGCCGCCGATGATTTCGGTCAGACGCGCGACGGTCTGGTTGGTGTCATCGCGCAGACGCGCAAAGATGCCGTGCGCATCGCCGTCCACGCGCTGGGTGAGGTCGCCCTCGGCCATCGCGGCGATCACGCGCGCCAACGCGGCCAGATGCGTTTCCACCGAGTCGTAGATGCGGTTGATGCCTTGCGCCAACGACAGCAGTACGCCGTCCATGCCGTCGACCTGCATGCGGCGGCTGAAGTCGCCGGCCGATGCGGCGTCGATGATCTGGATCAGCGCCTGCTCGGCGTTGACCTGCGCGGTGACATCCATCCACTGTGCGATGGTGCCCAGCTTGGTGCCGTCGGCGGCGATGATCGGGCTGTAGACGAAGTCGATCTGGCGGCCGAAGAACGGCGCACGTACCGCCTTGGACGCGTTCAACGCGCGCATGCGGTCGATCGCGGCCTGGCTGTCGGGATAGATGTCGCCGATGCTGCCACCGACGAAGCCTTCGGCATGGAAGCTGGGGCGGAAGCTCTGCACATCCGGCTCAATCAGCTTGAGCATCGCGAGCAGCTTGCGGTTGGCGAACAGCACCTGGCCGTCGTCGTCGGCGATGCGGATCATGGTGTCCAGATCGTCGAGCGCCTTGATCACGAATTGCCCGTGGCGCAGACCCTGTTCCATCACATCGATACGGATGGCCAGCTTGTCCTGGGTGTCCTGCAAGGCACGCAGCAGTGGCGCAAGTTCGCCGGCCGCGGTGCGCAGGTCCAGGCGCTGGAAGCGACCTTCGCCGATCGCGGTGACGGCAGTCACCGCCTGCTGCAGCTGTGTGCTGTGACGGCGGCGCATCCACCACCAGAGGCCGGCGCTCGCTGCGGCCAGCACCAGCAGCGCGGGAAACAAGCTGGCGAAAGCGCCGGCAACTCCGCCGGGCACCAGCGTGGCGGCATAGACCGTCAGCAAGGCCAGCAGCCCGATCTGGCCGGCGGCGGGCAGCCATGCGGTCCAGGCGCTACGCGCAACGTTTGCGCCCGGCGGCGGGCGGGAAACAGGGGCGGCATCGTGTGAAGGCAACATAGGCTGAGTCCAACTGGTGTTCTGGAGGGGAGATCGCTGCGCCGTAGGGGTGGGCTGCAATGGGGTATCGGCGGCTGAGGCCGAATCATGATGGTGTGAATGCACCGTTTATCGGAACGTGGCAGGCGGGCTGGCAAAAAAGCGGATGTAGTTGATTTGGAAGCGGTTTCAGTGCGCGCGCCGGCGTGTTCGCCATGCATGCCATTCATCAAACAGTGGCGATAAATGTAAATTCCATGTGATGAAAGGCGGGCGCGCGACCACTGTGCAGGTCGAGCCGCATCGGCGTCCCTTTGCTCCAGGCAGCACGGCCATGGTCATCCGGGCAGCGGCCATGACGGTGCGTGTGAATCCAGGAAAGGGTGTCGTTGCGCCATCTGTGCCAGCTCGCATCGAGGCTGGCCGCTGCACGACGAGCGCGGCTCTGAACGGGGCAGCCAGAAACCGGCGGGTGCAGTCAGGTATTGCGGCCGCGCTCGCTGTGCGCGGCATGGAGGTGATTCGGTTTAACCAGCGCAAGCGAAGATAGCGTGCGTTAGGGAGAGGTCTTTCGACGGAGCGGGGGAACTGCAACTGCTCCCGGTAGGTCATTGCCGCGCGCATCAATGTGTGGTGCCGCCGGCATCGGCCTGCTGTCAGCAGCGCGCCGTATGGCTGCGGCTCCGCGGACGCTGGGGCAGCGCTGTCAGGTGGCCAGGCGTCGCCCAGTACTTACCCCCTTGCTGCAGCCACAAAAAAAACCGGCCGTCTCGCGACGACCGGTTTGATCGGTTACTTCACTGGCCGGGCAGCATTATTTCGCCGGCGTCGCCTGTGCGTCATCCGGCAACGTCCATGCGATCACGCTGTCGCCCGACTTGGTTTCCATGCGGTCATGCCCACCGACGGCAGCCACGATGTACTGCTTGCCATCGATGGTGTAGCTCATCGGCGCGGCCTGCGGGCCTGCGGGGACGCGGGTCTCCCAGACCTGCTTGCCGGTGCGGGTGTCGAAGCCGCGCATGAAGTCGTCCAGGCTCGCGCCGATGAAGGTCACGCCGCCGGCGGTGGCCAGCGAGCCGCTATTGTTGGGCGTGCCGATCTCGAACTTGGTCTTGGACGGGATGCCCATCGGACCCTGGTCGTAGCCGGTGCCCAGCGGACGGCGCCACAGCACCTGCTGGGTGCGCAGATCCACGCCGGAGATGTAGCCCCACGGCGGTGCCACGCACGGCGTATTGAGCGGCGACATCCACGGCTCCTTGCGGGCGCCGTAGGCCAGGCCCTTCTGCGCCATGTAGCCGGGGGTCTTGCTCTTGCCGTCGAATACCGAGACCACGCCCAGCTCGTTCATTTTCTCGCGGGTATAGACCTGCAAGGTGTAGGGCAGGCGATTGCTGTTCATCACCATGATGCCGCGTTGCAGGTCGACCGACACGCCGCCCCAGTTGATGCCGCCATGGTTGCCGGTGAAGGCCAGCGAGCCCTGCAGCGTCGGCGGGGTGAACATGCCTTCGTAGCGCAGCTGCTTGAACTGGATGCGGCAGGCCAGCTGGTCGAACGGGGTCATGCCCCAGGCATCGGATTCGATGATGGTCTCCACTTCGCGGCTCGGCGCGCCCACGGTATTTGGCATGCCCGGCGAGACCGGCTGGGTGGCCGCAGTCCAGTCGCCATGATCGGTGCCCTGCGGCACCGGGATCTGCTTGACCGGCATCAAGGGTGCGCCGGTGGCGCGATCCAGCACGAATACCTGGCCGGACTTGGTGGCCTGGATCACGGCAGGGCGGGTGCCGCCACCGGCCACCGGCCAATCGACCAGGTTCGGCTGCGGACCGATGTCGTAATCCCACAGGTCGTGGTTGACGGTGCGGAAGTGCCAACGCTCCTTGCCGGTGGCCGCATCCACGGCAACGAGCGATGCGGTGTATTCCTCGTCCTGCGGGGTACGGCCCTTGCCGAAGAAATCGCCGGAGGCATTGCCGGTGGGCAGATAGACCAGGCCCAGCTCATCGTCGGCGGCCATCAGCGACCACACGTTCGGGGTGGAGCGGGTATAGGTCTGGCCGGCCGGCGGCTCGGCGGTGATCGCCGGGTTGCCCAGGTCCCAGGCCCAGCGCAGCTGGCCGGTGAGCGCATCGAAGCCGCGCACTACGCCCGACGGCGCATCGCCTTCCTGACCATCGCGCACCTGGCCGGTCGGCTGGATCACCACACCACGCATCACCACCGGCGGCGAGGTCGGGCCGACGAAGCCCGGCTTGGTATTGCCGGTGCCGGCATTGAGGTCCACATAGCCGTTGTTGCCGAAGCTGGTGCACAGCTTGCCGGTCTGCGCGTCCAGCGCGCCGAGGCGGCCATCGACCATCGGCCAGAAGATCCGCGTCGGGCACTCGGCGGTGCCTTCCGGCGCCTGGTAGTACGACACGCCACGGCAGGTGGTGGCGGCCACACCGGCCATTGCCTTGGGGTTGGTCTGCGGGTCGAAGCGCCAGCGCTCCTTGCCGTTGGCCGCTTCCACCGCGATCACTTTCTGGGTGGGCGTGCAGATGTAGAGCAGGTCGCCGACCTTGAGCGGGGTGTTCTGGAAGGCGTAGCCCAGCTTGGAGCCAGCCGGCTTCAAGTCACCGGTGTGGAATTCCCAGGCGATCTTCAGGTTCTTCACGTTCTCCGGGGTGATCTGCGCGCCCGGGGTGTAGTGGTTGGACAGGTTGGAGCCGGCATACGCAGTCCAGTTACTGGCATCGTGGTTGGCCGCCATGTTGCCGTCCGGGCTGGGCACGATGGCGCGGCTGAAGGCGGCGGGAGTGACGGCCTGCTTGGACGCATCCGCCAGTTCGACATTGCGTGGCACGAACAACGGCCACAGGATCAAGGCTGCGCCCAGCACCGGCAGCACGCCGGCGACCACCACATAGCCGGCACCGGACAGGGGCTGCATGCGGCGACGCGCCACGCCCCAGAACGGCAGCAGCACCAGGCCCAGTACCGAGATCCAGGCCAGACGCGGGACCAGACCCCAGCCATCCAGGCCTACTTCCCACAGTGCCCAGGCAATGGTGGCGGCCAGGGTGGCGCCGAACAGCCACAGGCCCGCGCGCTTGCCCGCCGCGAGCAGCACGCCCGCCAGCAGCAACGCGATACCGGCCAGCAGGTAGTACCAGGAACCACCGACGGCCACCAGGCGCCCACCTTCGTAGGCGAGCACCGCACCGAGCACGGCGATCACCACTGCATAGGCCACCAGCAACCAGGTGCCTAGCCCACGTTTTGAGGATTGATCAGTCATTTTGAGATGTCAGGAAGGACTTGGGGCCGCAGCGGGCGACAAGTCGTGGAGGGAGAAAGGTCGTTCGGTGGCAAAGACTGCCGGCGACCTGGATATGAACGCGCAGCCCCTCCCAGGGTCCTCAGCGCTAATCATGGCGATATTTTAGACCCTTCCTCCTGTCGCGTCCGTGATGGAGTAGGAACCACCGTTCCAGGCGGCTCGTTCCGGGCACGCAAAACACGCAGGACTGAACGGCTAACAGCGCACGCCAGCGGTTAAGCGTCACTGCGCCCAGGACGGGGCGGGGCTCAAGGCGCAGTCTTTCAGCCAGGGCAGGGGGCTGTGGCGCTGTTACAAGCCCTTGAAATGTCGTTCCAAGGTGATCTGCGAGCCGGCTGCTCTCTTTTATCCCGCAACATCGTCTTCAAACGAACACGGGGAAGGGCTGCTGCAAGCGTGACTTGCACTTTGGCTCAGAGATCGGCGAGTGCCTGCAGATACCGCTGGCGCCAGTGACCGATCGTGTTCTTGCGCAGGTGGTCCATCATGGCGTGCCAGCGTTCGATGCGGCTGGCCAATGGCATGCTGGCTGCGGTTGCGATTGCATCGGCCACGCCGTCCAGATCGTGCGGATTGACCAGCAGTGCTTCCTTCATTTCGTCGGCCGCGCCGGCCAGCAACGACAGCACCAGCACGCCGGGATTTTCCGGGTCCTGCGCAGCCACGAATTCCTTGGCCACCAGATTCATGCCATCGCGCAGTGGCGTCACCAGGCCCACCGATGCGGCACGATAGAAACCGGTCAACGTTGCGTGGCTGAAGTTCTGGTTGACGTAGCGCAGCGGGGTCCAGTCCGGCCCCGCATGCCCGCCATTGATATGGCCGGCGATCTGTTCCAGCTGGCCGCGCAATTGCCGATATTCGGTGACATCGCCGCGCGACACCGGCGCGATCTGCAGATAGGTCAGGCTGCCGGATTGATCCGGATAGCGCTCCAGATAGCGCTCGAAGCCCTGGAAGCGTTCCGGCAGGCCCTTGGAATAATCCAGCCGATCAACACCGATGGCGAGCTGCCGTCCGCGCAGACTCTCGCGCAAGTCGCGCACCGCCTGCTTGCTGACGGCGGCCTTTGCCTGGTTGGCAATCAGATCGGTGTCGATACCGATGGGGAACGATGCCGCAGTAAACCGCCGCCCGCCCGGCCCTTCAACCTGATCGCCTTCCAGAATGCGGCCGCCGCCGAACAGGCGCACATAGGCCTTGAAGCGTTCGGCATCGCGCTGGGTCTGGAAGCCCACCAGGTCATACGCATAGAACGTGCTGAACAAGCGCGCGTGATCGGGCATTGCCTGCACCAGATCGGCCGAAGGCATCGGCACGTGCAGGAAGAAACCCATCTTGCAGCCCACGCCCAACTCGCGCAGCATCGCGCCCAGTGGAATCATGTGGTAGTCGTGGATCCACAAGGTATCGCTGTCTTTCAGCAGCGGCGCGAGTTTTTCTGCGAACAGGCGATTGACGCGCAGATAGCCTTCGCGCTTGGCGCGGTCGTAATCGACCAGATCCAGTCGGAAGTGCAGCAGTGGCCACAACGTGCGGTTGGCAAAACCGTTGTAGTACGAATCGATGTCGCGCTTGTTGAGGTCCATGGTGACGAAGGTGATGTCGCCTTCGGTTTGTTCGTGCATGCTGCCGCTGTCGCCGCGTGCGGTCTTGCCGCTCCAGCCGAACCACATGCCGCCGCGCTCCTTGAGCGCGGCCAGCAACCCCACCGCCAGGCCGCCGGCCCGGGTTTCGCCCGGCACTGCGACGCGATTGGATACCACCACCAAACGACTCATGATGCCTCCTGCCAGCTCCGCGACAAGCGCATCGCTGCGATGATCAAACCGACGTGCGAATAGGTCTGCGGGAAATTGCCCCAGGCTTCGCCGTCCTCGAACGATAGGTCTTCGGACAGCAAGCCCAGGTGATTGCGGCGCGAGAGAATGCGCTCGAACAATTCACGCGCCTCGTCCTTGCGGCCGATGGACGCCAGCGCATCGATGTACCAGAACGTGCAGATGGTGAAGCTGGTCTCCGGCTCGCCGAAGTCGTCTGGCGCGATGTAGCGGTAGAGCGCATCGCCATGCTTGAGTACGCGGCCCACCGCTTCGACCGTGCGCACGAAGCGGCTGTCGTCGGCATCCACGATGCCGATATCGGCCAGCAGCAACAGCGAGGCATCCAGGCGGTGACCGCCCAGCGTGTCGGTGAAGTGGCCGTGTTGTTCGCTCCAGGCCTCGTTCAACACGCGCTCGCGGATGCTGTCGGCACGCTCGCGCCAGTAGCTGCTGCGCTCGGGCAACACCAGCCGCTCGGCGATCTTTGACAGGCGGTCGCAGGCCGCCCAGCACATCGCCGCGGTATAGGTATGCACCTCGGCGCGGCCGCGGAATTCCCACAGGCCGGCATCGGGCACGTTGTGCAGCGCGTAGGCGCGTTCGCCCAGCGGCTCCAGGCGACGGAAGGTGTCTGCGTCACCCTGATCCTTCAGGCGCAGGTCGAAGAACAGCTGTGTGGATGCCAGCACCACGCTGCCGTAGACATCGTGCTGTTGCTGGATCCAGGCCAGGTTGCCGCGCCGCACCGGACCCATGCCGCGGTAGCCGGCCATGGTGTCGACTTCGTGTTCTTCCAGCTGCGATTCGAAACCGATGCCGTACAGCGGCTGCATGGTGCCGTCGGTGGTGGCGATGTTGAAGATGTAGCCGATGAACTGCTCCATCGTGCGCGTGGCGCCCAGGCGATTGAGCGCGCGCACCACGAAGGCCGCATCGCGCAGCCAGCAATAGCGGTAATCCCAGTTGCGCGGGGTGTTGGGCGCTTCCGGAATCGAGGTGGTCATCGCGGCAATAATCGCGCCACTGTCTTCGTACTGGCACAGCTTGAGCGTGATCGCGCTGCGGATCACCGCTTCCTGCCAGTCCAGCGGGATCGACAGATACCGCACCCACTCGCGCCAGTATTCTTCGGTGCGCTCCTGCGCTTCCTGCACATAGCCGGTGAGCGAGCGGGTCAGCGATTCGTCCACGCCCAGCACCAGGCTGACCGGGTGGCTGAGCACGAACGGCAGACCGTCGCGCACGAAGCGCACCGGCACGTCGGTGGTCAGGCGCAGGGTGAATTCCGGCAACACCCAGCGGATGTGGTTGCTGCCCCAGGTAGTCTCAGGTGTGCGGCCACCCCAGTCGGCCAGCGGGCGCGCACGCACGATGATGCGCGGGTTGCCGGCCAACGGGCGGATCTGGCGGATGATGCTCACCGGCCGGTAGAAGCGGCCGTTATTGCGCCAGCGCGGTGCGAAATCGATCACCTCGACTTCGCCGCCCTTGCTGTCGCGCAGGACCGTGCGCAGCACCGCGGTATTGGGCAGGTAGTGCTGCTCGCTGCTGACGAAATCCTCCAGTTCCACGGCGAAGTCGCCGCCCTCGGTCTTGGGCGACAGCAGCGAACAAAAGGCGGGGTCGCCATCGAAGGCGGGCAGGCAGCTCCACACCACGCGTGCCTGCCGATCCACCAATGCGCCGAAGCTGCAGTTGCCGATGACGCCCAGATCCAGGTTTGGCTCGGTCATGAAGTACCAACAATCCTATGCGATGACAAAAAGGGGAGGGAGGGCGCTCAGGCGCCGCGCGCGTTCTGTTGCAGCCACGCATGCACGGCGGCCGTGCCTGGTACGCGATAGCGCGCGCTGGTCTGGGCACGGTCGCCCACCAGCACGCTCCAGCCGCCGAGCCGGTTGGCAGCCTCGAAACCGAATTCGTCTGTGAGATCGTCGCCCACGAACACCGGGGTACGGCCGGCGAAGGCGCCGTGCTGCATCAGCTGTTCTACCGCCAGGCCCTTGTTGCTGCCTTCGGGCACGAACTCCACGACATGATCGCCCGGCTGCAGGCGGTAACCGGAGAGCTGGGCGATTTCGTCCTGCGCGAAGGCCAGCACGTCGGGGCCCGCCAGCGGCTGCGCGCGCCAATGCAGCGCCACGCTGACGCCCTTGTCTTCGACCAGCACGCCGGGATGCCGATGAGTGAGCGCGGCAGCGCGTTGATGCAGGCCATGCAGCCACTCGGACGTGTCCTGCGGCATCGCTGTGCGCGCCGCGGTGTCGCTGCGCAGCTCGTGGCCGTGCAGGCCGGCGGCCGGGAGGATCAGCGGAGCGAACAGGGCGTCCAGCTGTGCCAGCGGCCGCCCGCTGACCAGGGCGATGGCGCCATCGAGGCGCACGCTGAGGCGGCCGATGGCCGCACGCACCTCAGGCAGTAGCCGCACCGCCTCGGGGCTGTCGGCAAAGTCGATCAGGGTGCCGTCCACGTCCAGGAACAATGCGCAGGCATCGTCCAGCAATGGCGGCGACGGAAGGGGGGAGTGCACGTCTGCCATCAGGGCAGTGTGCGCAAAGCGGTGTGAGATTCAGGTTATGGAACGGCGGGGACTGGGAAGCCGGGATTGGGGATTGGTGGCAACGCAGGGCGTGCTATCCCCAACCCCGAACCCTTTGCTGGCATGCGCCATGGCCCTGGCAGTCAGTTCCACTACTGCCTTGGGCACCGGGTATGCATGGCAGGGCCACACCTGCCAATCTCGAATCTCCAATCCCGACAACTGTCGATTGCCTGGACGATGTCGTCGTGCCGGCAAGGCGAATCTAGTATTCGGGATTCGGGATTCGGGATTGGGGGTGGTGGGTCGGGGATTCGCAGTAATGCTGCTCTGCCAATCCCGAATCCCGAATCCCGGCTCAAAACGTATACCGCACCCGCCCATACCAGTAAGCGCCGTTGCTGCCGATCGGCGACAGCACGTCGTAGGGCAGGTTGCCGAAGTAGGCAATGTCGTCGATGGAGCGGTCCGAGTAGTTGTCCAGGATGTTCTGCCCGCCGATGGCCAGCGTCCACTGCGTGCCCAGGTGGTATTCGGCTTCCAGGTCCAGCTGCCATTCGGCGCTGTAGGTCTGGCGCGGCACGAAGCCGCCGCCGAAGTCGAACACGCGGGTAGCGCTGCCATAGCGGTTCACGCGGGTCTGCAGATTCCAGCGTTGGTTGCTCCAGTTGGCCGCCAGCGCGGCGCGCGTGCGCGGTGCGGCATCGGTGAGCGTATTGCTCTCTTCCACGCCGAACAGCACGTAGTCGGGGTTCAGTGCGAGCACCTGCGCCGGCGTTGCGATGATGTTTTCCAGCTCGGTCTTGGCGTAGCTGTAAGTGCCGGTCAGCAGCAGGTCGCCGCCGAAGGCGTACTGGCGCCAGTTGGCCACCAGCTCGGCGCCGCGGGTACGGGTGTCGGCAGCGTTGAGGAAGTAGCTGGCGCTCTGCACGCCGGCCACGCCGAAGTTCTGCTGCACGAAACTGGTCAATGCATCGCCGGTGATGTCTTCGGACAACGCAATGCGGTCGTCGATGTCGATCTGGAAGAAATCCAGCGACAGGTCGAAGTGGTCGCCCAACTGGCTGGTGAAGCCCAGGCTGTAATTGACCGACTTTTCCGGCTTCAGGTCGGTGGCGCCAAGCGCGCGTGCGATCGCGTTGTTGACCGACAGCAGGCGGCCCTGGGTCAGCCGGCCGGCGGCGTCGTAACCGGTGGAGGTGGCTTCGTAGCCGATCTGGCTGAGCGAGGGCGCGCGTACGTTGTTGGAGATGGCGCCACGCAGTGCGAACGCCGGGGCGAACGCGTAGCGCGCGGCCAGCTTGCCGGTCCATTGGCTGCCGAAGTCCTGGTAATGCTCGTAGCGGCCGGCCAGGTCGGTGGAGAATTTGTCGCCGAACTGGCTGGAAACGTTGGCGTAGGCGCTGGCGACATTGCGCGACAGGTCGGCCTCGTCCTGCGGGGTGAGCCCGCCGCCGGCCTGCGAGCCGGTGGGGCGGTCGGTGAACGGGCCGGCCGCGTAGCTGGCCGGGTCGCCGGCGTGGGTGCGGTACTGCTCGCGGCGGAATTCGGCACCGGTGCCAAAGGTGTGGCTGGCACCGGCGGCAGCGAAGACGCGGGTCAGATCAATGTTGCCCACGGTCTGCGCGAAGGCAAAATCGCCGGTCTTGAAGCGCGTGGTGCTGGTCGGCCCCAGCGAGGCGTTGAGCGAATTGCGCAGCCGATAGGTGAAGTCGTTGCGGCCATAGTTGACGCTGGCGTCGTAATCCCAATTACCCCATTGCCCGCGTGCGCCGGCCACTGCCTGCAGGTCACGGTTCTCGCCTTCGGAAATCGGCCGGTAGCCGTTGGGGTAGAGCTCGCGCCAGTTGGCGCTGCTGTCCGGGTAACGGAAGTAGTTGGCGCCCTCGGTATCGCGCTGGTTGTAGGTGGCGAAGGCGTAGAACTCGCCGGTGGCGCTGAAAGGAATCTTGGTGTTGAGCCAGGCGTTCAAGCCCTTGGTGGCGCCATCGCCGAGCACGTAGTTGCGCCGGCCGGCCAAGGCGAGGTTGGCCGGGGTCTGCTCTTCGAATGGCGGAATCTGGTCGAAGCCGGCGCGGTTGGTCGCTTCGCGGTTCTTCAGCTCCAGGCCCACCTTGAAGAAGCCGCCGTCGTCGCCGAGCAGCGTGCCGACCTTGGCGCTGGCGTAGCTGGTCTGGCCATCGGTGACGCGGCGATTGATCGGCTCTACATCGGTGTTGTAGGCGCCGAAGCTGGCTTCCAGCTCGCCGCGCTCGGGGTTGTCGTCCAGGATCACGTTGATGACGCCGGCAATGGCATCGGAGCCGTATTGCGCGCCCGCGCCGTCGCGCAGCACTTCGATGCGCTTGATCGCGTTGATCGGGATGGAATTGAAGTCCACCGGCGTGGTGCCCTTGCCGATCTTGCTGTCGGTATTGACCAGCGCCGAGGTGTGGCGGCGCTTGCCGTTGACCAGCACCAGCACCTGGTCGGGCGAGAGCCCGCGCAGCTGCGCGGCGCGGATATGGTCGGCGCCGCCGGAGTTGGATTGGCGCGGGAAATTGAACGAGGGCAGCAGCGCCTGCAGCGCGCTGCCCAGCTCACCATTGACCACCCCGGCCTTGCGGATGTCTTCAGCGGTGAGCACGTCCACCGGCACGGTCGATTCCAGCACGGTACGGTCGCTGGCACGGGTGCCGGTGACGATGACGGTGTCCAGGGTGGTGGCGCCGGCATCGGCTTGCTGGGCCTGTGCGCCGGCGCTCAACACCGTGGCCACGGCCAGGCCGATCACCGAAAGGGTGGGGCGGGTCATGCTGTTTCTCCTGCACTGCAACTGCGAGGCGCCACTTGCCCGGGATCCGGCCGGGCTAGGCGCTGGGGGCGGATTGTCCACATTCATCCGGATGGAGAGATATTATCGCGTTGTTCAGGCCTGTGCGAGATGGCACAGTGCGCGCACACCGGCATCAGCTGATGTCCGGAACGCATGAGCCTGCCCCCGAACCTGTTGTGGAGAAGTCGATGAAGTTGCTGCCGTCCTGCCTGTTTGCCGCCATGCTGGCCCTGAGCGCCTGCGCGACCACGCCTGCCAGTGCACCGGCCTCGACCACCGCCAGTCTGCAGGGCGATGCGGCGCGGCCGGCGGCGGCGCACGGCTGGGTGCGTAGCGAACTGTACTTCGGCGTAGGCGAGGAAACCGGCCCGGCGGATCGCCCGCAGACCCGCACCATCGGCGAAGCGCAGTGGCGCGCGTTCCTTGACAAGGAGGTGACCCCGCGCTTCCCCGATGGGCTGACCGTGTTCGATGCCTACGGCCAGTGGCTGTTTCGCGGCGCCAAGGAGCCGAACCGGCTGGGCACCAAGGTGTTGGTGATCCTGCATGAAGACACTCCGCAGCGGCGCAACGATATCGAGGCGATCCGGCTGGCCTGGAAGCAGGCCACCGGGCACCAGTCGGTCCTGTGGTCGCGGCAGCCGGTGGAAGTGTCGTTCTGAGCACGGTTCCGGCAGGCCGCGCCGTCCGTACCGTGTTGCGCCGCCGGCAGGCTTGGCGCATGCGCACGATGGCGTTCGGCCTTGCGATGGCAGCGGGATTGCTGCCAGGTGCGGCAGCGGCGGCTGCAGTTGGCGAGGACGTGATGCTGGACGCACACACCCGGGCGCGCGCCACACTGGAGGGCACTCGCCTGCATGTGGTGGTGCAGCCCGGCAGCCAGGAGCAATGGCTGGATGCGGACCTGGACGACGGCAATGCCACCGGCAGCGTGCACAGCGACGATTACAACTTCGACGGCTATCCGGATCTGGCGGTGACCGCGATGCTCGGACAGGTCAACGAGGCCACGCGTGTGTTTCTGTACGACTCGGCGCAGCGACGGTTTCGCCTGCTGACGGCGCCCGCGCGGCCTGCAGTGCAGTGTGAGGGGTTCTGGAACCTGACTCCGGACCTGCAGCAGCGCAGCCTGAGCAGTTCCTGTCGTAGCGGCCCGATGTGGTACAGCGATGTCTATCGCTATGCCCCCGATGGGCGCTTGTACGTGTATACGACCCAGCAGCGCATCGAGTCGCCTGCCATCCAGGAAGTGCTGGGCCCAGGCACCGAGGACGGCATGCCGTTCTCGGTGTGGCCGCGCTTCGATGCGCACGGTGCGGTGATCGACAAGGCGATCGGGCAGAGTCTGGATGCGCCCAGGCCGGCCACGTTCCAGGTGCAGGTGCCGCGGCTGCCGTTGTATGCCACAGCCACTGCGGCGGCCACGCGGCGGTATCTGATCAAGGGCGATCGCCTGCAGGCACTGGACGTGAGCGCGGACCAATCACGGGTGCTGGTGCGTTATCGCAGTGCCAGCCACGGCGTGATCGAGGGCTGGATCCGCGCCGACGAGGCGATGCCATGACGCAGTGCTGGTCCGTCGCCGCGGCAAGCGCCCGGCGCCAGCGTGGCCACTGCGGCATGCTCTGATCCACCGCAGCGCTGTCGCGCCCGGGAGGCAGCGGCTACCATCGCTCGACCCCCACGCTCCCTGGTTCTCATGTCGGTTCCCTCTTCGCGTCCTGCGGCATCGCCGCGCTGGTTCGTCGCCGGCGACCTCAATGGCTTCTTCGGCCTGGTGGTCGACAACCTTTCCATCCTGGGCTTCATTGCGATGGCGCTGGTGGGCATCTTCCAGTTTCCCGCCGAGGTGGTGTTCGGGCGGATGTTCCCCGGCACTGCGTTCGGGGTGCTGGTGGGCAACCTGCTCTACACCTTGATGGCGCGGCGGCTGGCTGCACGCACCGGGCGCGACGATGTCACCGCGATGCCCCTGGGCCTGGATGCGCCCACCAGCATCGGCATGGCGCTGCTGGTGCTGGGCCCGGCGTTTGCGGGCTTCAAGGCACAGGGGCTGGACCCGCAGGCCGCCGCACTGGCCACCTGGAAACTCGGCATGGCCGCACTGGTGGTGATGGGCCTGCTCAAGCTGGTGCTGTCGTTCGTGGGCGAGGCGGTGACGCGCGCGCTGCCGCGTGCGGCCTTGCTCGGCTCCATCGCCGGCATTGCGCTGGTACTGATGGGTCTGCTGCCGTTGCTGGAAACCCTGCGCTCGCCGGTGGCCGGCTTCGTTACGTTGGGCCTGCTGCTGTACGTGTTGCTGGCCAAGGGCCGCCTGCCGACCAAATTGCCGGGCGTGCTGGTGGCGTTCGTGATCGGCACTGCGTTGTACTACGGGCTCGGCCTGGCCGGGCTGGGCGCGCCGGGCTTCGCCGTGCCGGCCTGGACGCCGCCGCAGATCGTGCTGCCGCTGCCGAACCTGGGATTCATCGATGGATTGCCGGCCACGGTGGCGTATCTGCCATTGCTGCTGCCATTCGGCCTGTTGATGGTGGTGGGCGGCATCAACGTCAGCGAGAGCGCACGCGCAGCCGGCGACGATTACCGCACCCGCGACATCCTGCTGGTGGAAGCCTTCGCCACATTGGTGGCCGGTGTCTGCGGCGGCGTGGCGCAGACCACGCCCTACATCGGCCAGCCCGCGTACAAGCACATGGGCGCGCGCACCGGCTATACGTTGCTGACAGGGTTGTTTGTCGGCCTCGGCGGCATGTTGGGCGTGATCAGCGGGTTGGTGCAGTGGCTGCCGCTGGCGGTGCTGGCACCGATCATCGTGTACGTGTCGATCGACATCACCACGCAGGCGTTCCAGGCCACGCCCAAACAGCATGCCGGCGCCATGGTGCTGGGGTTCCTGCCATCGGTGGCTTACCTGCTGACCATCAAGGCGCCGGGCTGGATCGCGCAGGATCAACTGGTGGCGCTGACCACGCAGGTGGATGGACATGGCCTGCCGGAACTGGCAGTGATCTTTGCGCTGGGCAACGGCTTCATCATCACTGCGATGCTGTGGATCGCCACGGTGGCGGCGATGATCGATGGCAGGTTGCGGCGCGGCGCAGTGTTTTTGTTGGTCGCCGCGGGGCTGACCCTGTTCGGGTTGATCCACTCGGTAGACCCGCGTGGCGGCATCTATCTGCCCTGGTCGCTGCAGGGGCTGGCGCGGGTGATCAGCTGGCAGTTCGTCGGCGCCTATGTCGCGCTGGCAGTGACCTTGTTATTGCTGTCGCTGCTGCCGGCGCGCAAGCAGGCTGTGCAATGACACGCCGATCATGCGCGCTGCAGTGGTTGCTTGGCGCTGCGTTGGTACTGGGTGCCAGCCATGCGTGGGCAGCCTCGTTCGACTGCAAGCGGGCGAGCACACCGGTAGAAAAACGCCTGTGCGCGGTGCCGGCGCTTGACCTGCTGGACGAGCAGCTGGACGAGAGCTACCAGGAGCTGGTGCAGACCACGCCGCGCACCGCAGTGGCCGGCGTGCGTGATCAGCAACGCGCCTGGCTGCGGCAGCGCAATGCCTGCGCGCAGGATGCCAAGCCGGACGACTGTCTGCAGCGCAGCCTCACCACCAGGGCCGATGTGCTGACCAAGGCCCTCACCGCCCAGCAACAGGTGTTGGACCGCAGCATTGCCGGCATTCCCGCCAAGCCTGCCGAGGCGGCGCGCCAGTTGCAGGCTTACGACGCTCCGCTGGCGTCGGCGTGGCTGGCGTATTTGCATCAGTTCGTGCCGGCTGCCGGCGTGGATGACGCACTGGCGACGGCGCGCTTCGATAGCGCGCGTAAGGCCTTGCGCAAGGTCGACGATTTTGCTGTTTCGCTGCTGGACGATGCCGCGGCAGGCCCTGATGCGCAGGATCCCAACAAGGTGCTCCTGCTGCTGCGCATGTGGATCGAGCGCGATGGCAGCGGCAACCGCCCCTACGTGCATTGCTTCATCTTCGCGGCGTTGGGCGAGCCGGCGTACGAGGCATTCGGGCCGTTGTACGGATCCACGCGCGACTCGTTCGCCCCGGTCTGCGAGGCGCCGGGCGGGCTGTTTGCGCTGCCCAGCTGGAAGCAGCTGGACGATGGTTTCGATTCCTTGATCGAAGCCTTGAGCAAGGACGCCGGCACCATCCGCTATGCCAGTTACGCCGAGTGGCGGGTAATTGCGCTGCGTGCATCGGTGTCGCCGCTGCTGTATCTGCAACCGGCCTTGCGCAAGCGCTACGGAGATGACCCCGACAAGGCGATTGCCGCCTGGAGGGGCGATGACGGTGATTGGCCCGCCGCAGATCGCAAGGCGGTGCGCGCGCTGCTGCCGAACGTGCGCGCAGATACCGCCGCATGGCTGGTGCGCGAAAAGCGCTTGCCGGAAAAACAGGCCCATGAGGCGGCTGCTGCGATCGTCGCGGCCTGGGTGAATGCGCGGCTGAACTTCGCCGGTTGAAGGCAGGGCGAATGGCCTGGTGCTTCGCCTCGTGCGCCATTGCTTCGGATTGCACGGTAGAGCATGTGTTGGGATGCCTGCCTAAGAGCGGGCGTTCCGCGCGTTCGGATGGAGCGCCCCTGCGGAATTGGCGAGACGTTTACGGCGCTCATGCGCGCCGCGTTGCCATGCTCGCGACGATGAATGCGCTGCGGCGGCAGATCGATGGAACCCTTGCAACATCCGATGGTCATACCCTGGATGTTGTCGATGCAAGGAGTTCCATGATGCAAACCAATCCGTCGCGCTGGCCGTGGCTATTGGCCGTGCCATTGATTGCCGGCGCCGCCTGGTGGCTGTTCAGCGGGCCACGCGAGACATCGGGCGCGCTGCCTGCACCCATCAGCCAAACTGCCAACGCCGTGGCTGCTGCGGTCGCTCCATCGCCTCCCACCCCCGCCGCGCCGCGACATCCGGTGCAGGCGCCATCGGCCGATGCCGCCGACGCTGCAATTCCCGCATTGGCGCAGAGCGATGACGCCGCATGGCAGGCACTGCAGGATCTGGTATCCGACGACGCAGCACTGTCGCTCGTGTTGCGGCCGCACCTGATCGAACGCGTGGTTGTCATGATCGACAACCTCACCCAGCCCAGCATCAGCCGCCGCGCCTTGGTGCTGCAGCCGGTCCCGGGTGAGCTGCAGGTGACCCCTGCTGCCGATCGCAGCGTCATCGATCACGCCAATGCCAGCCGCTACGCACCGTATGTCGCTGCATTCACCAGCGTGGATGCGCAGGCGATGGTGCGCAGCTATGTGCGCTTCTACCCACTGTTTCAGCAGGCCTACGCCAACCTGGGCGCACCGGACCGTTATTTCAACGACCGCGTGATCGACGTGATCGACCACCTGTTGCGCACGCCGGACCCAACGCAGCCGGTTGCGGTGGTGCGCGATGAACGTGGCCGCTATCGCTTCGTGGACCCGGCGTTGGAAGGATTGTCGGTCGGGCAGAAGGCCATCGTGCGGCTGGGGCCACAGCAGGCGTCGGCAGTGAAGGCGCAACTGCAGCGCATTCGTGCGGCCTTGTTGCGGACGCGCTGATCCAGCGTCCGGCCGTGGGTTCGATCTGCGCGCCTGCGGTCATGCAGGCGCGTCTGTGGCCGCACGTGACATCGGCCGCATCGCTACAGGCAGGCGACGCCCGATGGATCAGCTGGGCACGCGATTCGCAGGAGCGCAGCCTTTCAGGCGCGTCGCGCAAGCCGCTGCTTGGCCGGTGACGCTGCGGCCGAACGCTGCCGCATGTTCCCATGCCAGTGCCTACGCAGCATCAAGCTCCGGATAGTGGCGGAAGATGCCGTTGGTGTTGAACGCCACGCGCCGTTCGGAGGCGAGGTAGGCGGTGATCCGTGGGCGTGCTGCCACACGCTGTTGTACTCCACGCAGACCCGGGATGTCTGTCGCCAACGTCGCCATCCGCTTCGGGAACATGTAGCCCAGCCCGCTGAGCAGCTGAAACAGCGACAGATCCACGTACGAGTGCACGCCCAACGCAGAGGTCCCGCCAGCCTGCTGCACCACCTGCTCGAAATAGCCGAGAAACTTTGGCAGACGCTTGTTGCGCAGATCTTCGGCACGTTTGGCGGCTTCGGCTTTCTGGTCCTCGTAGTACAGGCCGGTGGCGATCGGATGATGGGTGTCGTGTACCTCTGCCACCAGATCGGCGATGGTCATTTGCAGTTGCAGCGCCTGCAGGCGCTGCGCGTCGCCATCGGGGACCAGCTGCAGCGACGGACCCAGAAAATGCAGGATCGCTGCCACCTGCGCCACCACGACATCGCCTGCCTGCAGGAAGGGCGGGGCAAACGGCTGCGCGCCGGGCTGCTTGCCCTCCATGAAGGGAGTCATGACGTCGTCGCCCTCGACACGCGCCACATCGGTGTAGGCAGCACCGGCATCTTCCAGGGCCAGGCGCACGAATTCGCCGCGGCCCTGCAGGCCGGTCCAGTAATAGAGCTGATAGTGCATGCGCGACTCCGCGGTGGGGGTCGCTGCAGCGTAGGGAAGACGTGGCTAGGCGGGCGTGATCGAGGTGTCAGCAGCCTGTGACCCAGCGATGGCGTGCGGCTGCGTCAACAGCCAATCCAGCTTGCGCGCGCGCGGCTGCCGCTTGAGTGTGCACTCGGCGCGCGAGGCGCTGGCACGGTCCGGATACGGGTGGCTGGCCAGCAATTGCAATGGCGGGTTGGCGCGTGTGTAACGCGCACCGGTGCCACGCAGATGCGCCTGAAAGCGCCGCTCCAGGTCATTGGTGATTCCGGCGTAATAGCTGCCATTGCGACACAGCAGCAGATAGAGATACCAGGGCTTGGGTGCATCCATCCGCGCATTATCGCCCTTCGGTGAAGCATGCGCTGGGTTCGCGGCGGTGACTGCCCGGCGGCGCCTGCGGTCAACTCCGCACTGCCGGGGTGAATAAGCACCCAAACATTGGTTATTTGACGCTTGCAGCGTGTGCAAACAGCATGCCGTAGCACCACGCACGCTTGAGATGGCTTCGCCGTTGCCGGCCATCTCAGGGTGCTGGATCGGCCTGCAGCTTCGCCTCCCATACCGGCCACCGCCAGACAAAAGGACCTACATGCCCGTGCACCACCGGCTTCCTGCAAGGAGCGCCTCTGCATCGATGGTGTTTGGAAAGCCGCAGGTGCTGGCGTGGAGCCTGGCCCTGGCATGTGCACCGGCCTTCGCCGATGACGTAGGCGAGGCCGCTGCTGCACCGAAGGGAGCCGCACAGACCTTGGGTGCGGTGAAGGTCACCGCCACGCGCCGCGAAACCACCTTGCAGCAGGTGCCGGTGGCGGTTTCGGTCGTGCAGGGCCAGAGTCTGGAGCGCGAGAATCGCAACAGCGTGGCCGATCTGCCGGCCCTGGTGCCCAGCCTGACGTTCCGCACCGGTGCCTCCAACAAGGACACCTCGCTGTTCCTGCGTGGCGTGGGCACCATCTCCACCTCCCCGGGCGTGGAGCCCAGCGTGGCCACGGTGATCGATGGCGTGGTGCTGGGCCGTCCCGGCCAGGCCACCCTGGATCTGCTGGATGTCGAACGCATCGAAGTCCTGCGCGGGCCGCAGGGCACCCTGTTCGGCAAGAACGCATCGGCCGGCGTGCTCAATATCGTCAGCAAGCCGGCCCCGGACGTGGTTGGTGGCTACGTCGACTACGCGCACTTCGGTGGCGGCGGCGAGGACCGCGTCCGCGCCAGCGTCGGTGGCGCCCTGGTGCCGGAAATGCTGAAGGCGAACGTTTCCGCGTTGTGGGCCGACTACGGCGGCAACGTGCGTAACGTGGCCGATGGCCAGGCCGTCAACGGCTACCGGCGTGCCGGTGCGCGGCTGCGCCTGGACCTGACCCCGACGCCGGACGTCAGCGCCACCTTGCTTGCCGACTACCTGCGCTCTCACGGCGATGCGCCCAGCGGCGTGGTGGTGGCCAGCACGCGCGCCGATTTTGCCGCCGCGCTCGCGCCGGTGCGTGCCAGTGCAGACAACCGGCAGATCAACAGTGATTACCGCACATTCCTGGACGACACCAACAAGGGCGCCTCGCTGCAGCTGGACCAGCACATTGGCGAGGTGCTGCTGACCTCGATCAGCGCGTGGCGGCAATGGGACAACACCCAGTTCCAGGATGGCGACCGCACTGCCCAGCGCAGCGCCGCGTTTCCGTCTTCGCATGACCGTGGCGACCTCGGATACACGCAGTATTCGCAGGAGCTGCGTGTGCAGACCCCGCGCGACCGTGCGGTGGAAGCCGTGGCCGGCCTGTACTACCTGCACGCGCGCAACGACGAAACCTATCGCCGCACCGTGACGACGCCAACCGCCAGCAACGTGGGCGTGGCCGATTACGCCACGCGGGCAGCCACCTATGCGGCATTCGGCGAGGCGACCTGGCATTGGCGGCCGGACCTGCGCGCCTTGCTGGGCGCGCGTGTCACCCGCGATACGCTGGAGTACCGGCACCAGCGCGTATCCAGCTCCGCCACGGCGGTCACCGGGATCCAGCCGGCGACCGCCAGCGCCGGCAGTACTACCGAAGATGGCGTGTCCGGGCGTGCCGGCCTGCAGTACGACATCGATGCGCACACCACTGGGTATCTCACCTATTCGCGCGGCTACAAGGGCCCGGCCTACAACGTATTCTTCAACATGCAGCCGCGCGATACGCCGGCGTTGAAGCCGGAAACCTCCAACGCCTGGGAGCTGGGCCTGAAGGCGCGTGCGCTGGACGACCGGCTTAGCGCGAACGTGGCGCTGTTCCATACCGACTACGCCAATTACCAGGCCAATTTCTTCGACACCGTGGCGGGGCAGGTGGTGACCCGGCTGATCAACGCCGGGCAGGTCCGCACGCAGGGCCTGGAGCTGGATCTGGAGTATCGGCCCACCGAGCGGCTGAGCCTGGCGTCGTCACTGGCCTATACGCAGGCCCGCATCCAGCGCTTTGCGTGCCCGGCAGCGGCGGCGGCCAACTGCAACGTCGACGGCCGGCCGCTGCCGTTTTCGCCGGACTGGAAGGGCAACCTGCGCGCGGCGTATCGCGTGCCGCTGCGTGGCAGCCTGGCGCTGGAGTTGAACGGCGATGTGAGCTGGCAGGACAGCGTGCAGTACGACCTCAGCCAGACTCCCCAGACCGTCCAGGGGCCGTACGCGATCTGGAACGCCAGCATCGCGCTGGCCGACGACGCACATGGCTGGCGGGTGGCGGTACTGGGCCGCAATTTGGGCGACCGGGCGTATGCGCCGCTTCTGGCCAATGCCACCGGCAATGTCTACCGGCTGGTGCCGCGCGATGACCGGCGCTATGTCGGCCTGCAAGTGCACAAGGATTTCTGAGGATGCAGTGGATGGAGTGGCAAGACGTGTTCGATCACAGTACTTACGTGGCCTGCGGTGAGTGGCGATGAGCGGGCAGCGTCAGTTGTCGCTGGGGGCCTTTCTGATGGCCACTGGCCATCACGTGGCGGCGTGGCGTCACCCGCAGGTGAGCGCAGACACGCTGGATTTTGCGCAGTACCGCGAGATGGTGCGCATCGCCGAAGCCGCGAAGTTCGATGCGGTGTTCGTCGCCGACAGCCTGGCCGCCGCTGGCGGGCCGATCGCGCCACGCATGGCGCGTTCCAGCCTGTTCGAGCCGCTGACGCTGCTCAGCGCGCTGGCCGCGGTGACCGAGCGTATCGGGCTGATCGCCACCATGACCACCAGCTACAACGAGCCATATCACGTGGCGCGCAAGTTCGCCTCGCTGGATCATCTGTCCGGCGGGCGCGCAGGCTGGAATCTGGTCACCTCCGATGCCGCCGACGAAGCGCTCAACTTCAATCGCGATGCGCATTACGTGCATGCCGAGCGCTATGCGCGGGCGCGCGAATTCCAGCACGTGGTGGCCGGCCTGTGGGACAGTTGGGATGACGACGCGTTCATCGCCGACAAGGCGGCCGGCCGGCATCACGACCCGGCGCGTGCGCACGTGCTCGACCACCGCGGCGCGCATTTCCAGGTGCGTGGGCCACTCAATATCGCGCGCGCTCCGCAGGGCCATCCGGTGCTGGTGCAGGCCGGCTCGTCCGAGCCGGGGCGCGCATTGGCGGCAGAGACTGCCGAGGTGGTGTTCACCGCGCAATCGTCGCTGGCCAAGGCACAGGCGTTCTATGCCGACATCAAGGGGCGGCTGGAGCAGTTCGGCCGGCCGCGCGACGCGTTGAAGGTGCTGCCCGGCGTGTTCATCGTGGTGGGACAGAGCCAGGCCGAAGCGCAGGAAAAGTTCGAGCAGTTTCAGCAGTTGGTGGAGCCGGAGGTGGGCATCGCCCTGCTGTCGCGCATGTTGGGCAACTTCGATCTATCCGGCTATCCGCCCGATGGCCCGCTGCCGGAATTGCCGCTGACCGAAACCGGCCAGCGCAGCCGCCAGCAGCTGTTCACCGAGCTGGCCGGACAGGAGCAATTGAGCATTGCCCAGCTCGGTCGGCGTATCGCCGGCGGGCGCGGGCACTACAGCCTGATCGGCACACCCACGCAGATTGCCGACGAGCTGCAGGCCTGGTTCGAAGGCGAGGCCGCGGATGGCTTCAACGTGCTGGTGCCGCATCTGCCTGCAGGCCTGGCCGATGTGGCTGCGCACGTGGTACCGGAGCTGCAGCGGCGCGGCCTGTTCCGGCGTGACTATGCAGGGCGTACCTTGCGCGATCATCTGGGGCTGGCACGCCCCGCCAATCGCTTCAGCGCACGCTGATCTACCGGACACTCTGATGACCTATCTCGCACATCCCGATCGTTACGACCGCATCGCCTACCGCCGTGTCGGCCGCAGCGGTCTTGTCCTGCCTGCGCTGTCGCTGGGCCTGTGGCACAACTTCGGCGACAGCACACCGATCGACACCCAGCGTGCGTTGCTGCGCACGGCATTCGATCTGGGCATCACCCATTTCGACCTGGCCAACAACTACGGCCCGCCGTATGGCAGCGCGGAAATCAACTTCGGCCGCCTGCTGCGCGAGGATTTCAGGCCGTATCGCGATGAATTGATCATTTCCACCAAGGCCGGCTGGGACATGTGGCCGGGCCCGTACGGGCAGGGCGGCGGTTCGCGCAAATACCTGCTGTCCAGCCTGGACCAGAGCCTGCAACGGCTGGGCGTGGACTATGTGGACATTTTCTATTCGCACCGTTTCGATGCGGATACGCCGCTGGAAGAAACCGCAGGTGCACTGGCCAGTGCGGTGCAACAGGGCAAGGCACTGTATGTGGGCGTGTCGTCGTATTCGTCGGCGCGCACGCGCGACATTGCAGCGTTGCTGCGCGAGTGGAAGGTGCCGCTGCTGATCCATCAACCGGCCTACAACCTGTTCAACCGTTGGCCGGAGCAGGACCTGCTGGACACCACCGCCGACCTCGGCGCCGGCGTGATCGCCTTTACGCCGCTGGCGCAGGGCCTGCTCACCGGCAAGTACCTGCAGGGCGTGCCGGCCGATGCGCGGGTCAACCGCCCGGGCGGTCAGTCGCTGCGCCCGGAGCACCTGTCCGACGACAATCTGCGGCGTGCGCGTGGCCTGGACGGCATCGCGCGCCAGCGCGGGCAGAGCCTTGCCCAGCTGGCGCTGGCCTGGGTGTTGCGCGATGCGCGCGTGAGCTCGGCGCTGCTGGGTGCCAGCCGCCCGGAGCAACTGGTGGAGAACGTGGCGGCGCTGCAGAACCTGCATTTCAGCCCGGAAGAGTTGGCCGAGATCGACCGCTACGCGGTCGAGGGCGGTATCAACCTCTGGGAAAAACCGTCCACCGATTGGCAATGAGGAGGGTATCGATGCGCCATGAGGTTGCAGCAATGCGTAGACACGCGATGGCAAGGCCGCCGGTCGATGCGGCAAGGCCCTCGGGAGCGGTCAGTGCTGCAGTTGACGCCGGGCTGGCGCGCAGGGGTGCGGCGGCGTTTGCCAGGCGCATCGCCGCGCTGGTGTTGCTGAGCCTTGTGTGGATGCAGGTGGCTGCGGCGGCAGAACCGGCGCAATTGCGCATTGGCTACCAGAAGGCGGTCTCCAGCCTGGTGCTGGCCAGACAGCATCGGCTGCTGGAGCAGCGTTTTCCGCGCACCAGGATCACCTGGGTGGAATTTCCGGCCGGCCCGCAGTTGCTGGAGGCGTTGAACGTGGGCAGCATCGATCTGGGCGGTGCCGGCGATATCCCGCCGCTGTTCGCACAGGCGGCCGGCGCGGATCTGCTGTACGTGGGCTGGGTGCCGCCCACGCCGAAAGCCGAGACCATTCTGGTGCCGGCCAAGAGCACGCTGCGGCGTGTGGCCGACCTGAAGGGCAAGCGCGTTGCCTTCCAGAAGGGCTCCAGTGCGCACAACCTGCTGCTGCGGCTGTTGGCCAGGTCCGGGCTGAGCATGCGCGACATCACGCCGCTGTACCTGTCGCCGGCCAACGCGCGCGCCGCATTCGCGGCCGGGCAGGTGGATGCCTGGGCGATCTGGGACCCGTGGTATTCGGCCTTGACGCTGGACGGCAGCGCGCGTCTGCTCGCCAATGGCGAGGGGCTGGGACTGACCGGCGGGTTCTTCCTGTCCTCGCGCCGCTATGCCACGGCATGGGGCCCGTTCGTGCAGCAGGTGCTGGGCACGCTCAACCAGGCCGATGGGTTGCTGGAACGCGACCGCGCCGGCAGCATCAAGGTGCTGGCACAGGTGAGCGGGCTGTCGCCTGCGGTGGTGGAGCGCACCTTGGCGCATCGCCCGCCGGCCAGCGTGCAGCCGCTGAGCGAGCAGGTGATCAAGGCGCAGCAGGCCACCGCCGATCTGTTCTTCGCACAGCGCCTGTTGCCCAAACGCGTGCTGGTGGCACCGGCGGTCTGGCGTGCGCCCGCCAGCGTTACCGCACAGGCTGCACGAAAGTGATGCGCACACCGACCTCGATCCAGCGCTGCAGCCGGCCGGTGCGCGCATGAGTACGCCGCTGCGCCAGTGGAGCAGCCGGCTGGTGCCATGGCTGCTGCCGTTGGCGGTGGTGACGGCCTGGCAGATCGCCGCGTCCACCGGGTGGCTGCCCGAGCGCATCCTGCCGGCGCCGGATGCGGTACTGCGCGCAGCGGCCACGCTGGTGCAAAGCGGGGAGCTGTGGCAGCACCTGGCCATCAGCAGTTGGCGTGCGGCGCTGGGGCTGGCCATCGGCGGCAGTATCGGGCTGGCGCTGGGCCTGCTGACCGGCGTGTCGCGGGTGGCTGAGCGGCTGCTCGACAGCAGCCTGCAGATGCTGCGCAACGTGCCGCATCTGGCGCTGATTCCGCTGGTGATCCTGTGGTTCGGCATCGATGAAGGCGCCAAGCTGTTTCTGGTGGCGCTGGGCACGTTCTTCCCGATCTATCTCAATACCTATCACGGCATCCGCAGCGTGGACCCGGCACTGATCGAGATGGCACGCAACTACGGCCTGCGCGGGCCACAGTTGTTCGTCGACGTGCTGTTACCCGGCGCGCTGCCGTCGATTCTGGTCGGGCTGCGCTTCGCATTGGGGCTGATGTGGCTGACCTTGATCGTGGCCGAAACCATCTCGGCCAGCTCCGGCATCGGTTACCTGGCAATGAACGCACGCGAATTCCTGCAGACCGATATCGTGGTGGTGGCGATCGTGTTGTACGCGCTGCTCGGCAAGCTGGCCGACCTGGCCGCGCGCGGACTGGAAGCCTGGTGGCTGGGCTGGCATCCAGCGCAGCAACAGCGCACCCAGGTGCAGCGATGACCACCCACCAGAACGGCCTGCCGCTGCGCCTGCGCGGGATCGGCAAGCGCTATGGTCAGGCCGATGTGTTGCGCGGGATCGATCTGGACATCGCGCCTGGCGCCTGCCTGGCGGTGGTCGGGCGCAGTGGCTGCGGCAAGAGCACCTTGCTGCGGGTGATCGCCGGACTTGAGGCGGCCGATACCGGTAGCGTCGACAGCGCTGATGCACCGCTGGCGGCGCAGCGCGATGCGGTGCGGCTGATGTTCCAGGATGCGCGCCTGCTGCCGTGGAAGCGCGTGATCGACAACGTGGCGCTCGGGCTGGGCCGCGCCGGGCGCACACAGGCACAGGCCGCACTGAATGCGGTGGGACTGGGCGCGCGTGCAGGCGATTGGCCGGCGGCGCTGTCGGGCGGCCAGCGGCAGCGGGTGGCACTGGCACGTGCGCTGGTGCATCGGCCGCGGCTGTTGCTGCTGGACGAGCCGCTGGGCGCACTGGATGCGCTCACCCGCATCGAGATGCAGCAGCTGATCGTGCAGCTGTGGCGTCAGTACGGTTTCACCCTGGTACTGGTCACCCATGACGTGGCCGAGGCCTGTGCACTGGCCGATCGCATCGTGGTGATCGAGCACGGCCAGGTCGGCCTGGAGGTGGACGTGCCGGTGGCGCACCCGCGCACGCCAGGCATGCCGGCGCTGGCGGCGACCCAGGCCCAGGTGCTCTCGCGCCTGCTGGGAGGTGGGCCGGTGGAGGCATCGGTGGCTGCCGGAGAGGTCGATGCCGGTCGGGGTGGCGCCGTGCGTACCGCTCCGGCGCGGCCAGGAGGGACACTGCGTCGGATCGTCTAGGGCGCCCGGCCGCCGGTCGCCACGGCACGGGCGTCGGGCGCCGCATGCCTGGTGCCGCTGGGCGCCTAGGTAGGCTGATTGGCGTCCGCCACGCTTTCGTGTCGCAGCGCATCTTGAAACGCCGCCTGGAAACCGCATCTGCTCGGTATCGCCGGACTTGCCGGCCACCCGTTCAGAGGAATCCCCATGCGGATGGACAAACTCACCTCGCGGTTCCAGCAGGCACTGGCCGACGCACAGTCGCTGGCCGTGGGACGCGACCACAACATCATCGAACCGGTGCACGTGCTGGCCGCGCTGCTCGACCAGAGCGGCGGCAGCACGCGCCCCTTGCTGTCGCAGGCCGGCGTCAATGTGCCGCTGCTGCGCGAGCGCCTCGGCGAGGCGCTGGATACGCTGCCCAAGGTGTCCGGCCAGGAAGGCAATCTGTCGATCGGCAACGATCTCAATCGCCTGCTCAACCAGACCGACAAACTCGCCCAGCAGCATGGCGATGCCTTCATCGCCAGTGAGTGGTTCGTGCTGGCCGCTGCCGACGATGCCAGCCCGCTGGGCGTGGCCTTGCGCGCGGCCGGTGGCGACAAGAAGAAGATCGAAGCGGCCATCGACAAGCTGCGCGGCGGCGAGACCGTGCAGTCGGAAAACGCCGAAGAACAGCGCCAGGCGCTGGAGAAGTACACCATCGACCTGACCGCGCGTGCCGAAAGCGGCAAGCTCGATCCGGTGATCGGCCGCGACGAGGAAATCCGCCGCACCATCCAGGTGTTGCAGCGGCGTACCAAGAACAACCCGGTGCTGATCGGCGAGCCCGGCGTGGGCAAGACCGCCATTGTCGAAGGCCTGGCCCAGCGCATCATCAACGGCGAAGTCCCCGAAGGCCTCCGCGGCAAGCGCGTGCTGTCGCTGGACATGGGCGCGCTGATCGCAGGCGCCAAATTCCGCGGCGAATTTGAAGAACGCCTCAAGGCGGTGCTCAGCGACCTGTCCAAGAACGAAGGCCAGATCATCCTGTTCATCGACGAGCTGCACACCATGGTGGGTGCGGGCAAGGCCGATGGCGCGATGGACGCCGGCAACATGCTCAAGCCGGCGCTGGCGCGCGGCGAGCTGCATTGCATCGGCGCCACCACGCTGGACGAATATCGCAAGTACATCGAAAAGGATGCCGCGCTGGAGCGCCGCTTCCAGAAGGTGTTCGTGGGCGAGCCGACGGTGGAGGACACCATCGCGATCCTGCGTGGGTTGAAGGAACGCTATGCCGTGCATCACGGCGTGGAGATCACCGACCCGGCGATCGTTGCGGCGGCTACGCTATCCAACCGCTACATCACCGACCGCCAGCTGCCGGACAAGGCCATCGACCTGATGGACGAAGCCGCATCGCGCATCCGCATGGAGATCGACTCCAAGCCGGAGGAACTCGATCGCCTGGAGCGCCGCCTGATCCAGCTCAAGATCCAGCGCGAGATGCTGAAGAAGGAAAAGGACGAGGCCTCGCGCCAGCGCCTGGCCGACCTGGAAAGCGACATCGACAAGCTCGAACGCGAGTTCTCCGATCTCAACGAGGTGTGGAAGTCCGAGAAGGCCGCGCTGCAGGGCACCACCAAGATCAAGGAGCAGATCGAGCACGCCAAGCTGGAGCTGGAAGCGGCGCAGCGCCGGCAGGACTACGCCAAGATGAGCGAGATCCAGTACGGCGTATTGCCGCAGCTAGAAAAGCAGATGCTGCTGGCCAACGAAGTGGAGCACCACGACTTCAAGCTGGTGCAGGACCGCGTGACCGCCGAGGAAATCGCCGAGGTGGTGTCGCGCTGGACCGGCATTCCGGTCAACAAGATGCTCGAGGGCGAGCGCGACAAACTGCTGCGCATGGAAGACGAGCTGCATCAGCGCGTGGTCGGCCAGAACGAGGCGATCAAGGTGGTGTCCGATGCCGTGCGGCGTTCGCGCGCCGGCCTGTCCGATCCCAATCGCCCGAGTGGTTCGTTCCTGTTCTTAGGTCCCACCGGCGTGGGCAAGACCGAGTTGTGCAAGGCGCTGGCGGACTTCCTGTTCGACAGCACCGAAGCGATGATCCGCATCGACATGAGCGAGTTCATGGAGAAGCATTCGGTGTCGCGCCTGATCGGTGCGCCTCCGGGCTACGTGGGCTATGAAGAGGGCGGTTATCTCACCGAGGCGGTGCGTCGTCGTCCGTATTCGTTGATCCTGCTGGACGAGGTCGAAAAGGCGCATGCCGATGTCTTCAATATCCTGTTGCAGGTGCTCGACGATGGCCGTTTGACCGATGGCCAGGGACGCACGGTGGATTTCCGCAATACCGTCATTGTGATGACCTCCAACCTGGGCTCGCACCAGATCCAGGAACTGTCCGGCGACGGCAGTGCCGAGGCCTATACGCAGATGAAGGCAGCAGTGATGGGCGTGGTGCAGGCGCACTTCCGCCCCGAGTTCATCAACCGGCTGGACGACATCGTGGTGTTCCATCCGCTGGACAAGGCGCAGATCAAATCGATCGCGCGCATCCAACTGCAGGGGTTGGAGAAACGACTGGGCGAGCGCGGGCTCAAGCTGGACCTGGACGATGCGGCGCTGGAGCTGCTTGGCAATGTCGGCTTCGACCCGGTGTATGGCGCGCGCCCGCTCAAGCGCGCCATCCAGTCGCAGGTGGAAAACCCGTTGGCCCAGCAAATATTGTCTGGCCATTATCTCAGCGGCGACACCGTGCGTGTGCGCAGCGACGGCGGGCGGCTGGCGTTTATGAAAGGCTGAGAATTGGTCATGGGCGCGCGTCGCATCGGCGCAGATGGTTGATGTATCAAACGGGCACTGCGCAGGTAGTGCCCGTTTGCGTTATGCGGACTGGCGCGGCGCATCAGTTGTGCTTACAACGCGGTGGCATGAGGTCATCACCACTGATTTGGGAAGGAATCAGGGGTCGCGGCTATCGTCGGCGTTCTTTCCGAGAGCGAGCCGTGCCATGACCGATCCGCAGTGGAAACCCGAAACCATCGCCGTGCATGGGGGCTATCGCCCCGACCCGACTACGCGCGCGGTGGCGGTGCCGATCTACCAGACCGTGGCGTATGCCTTCGACGACACCCAGCATGGTGCGGACCTGTTCGACCTGAAGGTGCAGGGCAATATCTACAGCCGCATCATGAACCCCACCAACGACGTGCTGGAGCAGCGTGTCGCTGCGCTGGAAGGCGGCATCGGGGCGCTGGCGCTGGCATCGGGGCAGGCGGCGGTGACCTATGCGATCCAGACCATCGCCGAGGCGGGCGACAATATCGTCTCGTCCAGTGCGCTATATGGCGGCACCTACAATCTGTTCGCGCATACGCTGCCGCAGTTCGGCATCAGTACGCGGTTTGCCGACTACCGCGATCCGCAGGCGTTCGCCGGCCTGATCGACGACCGCACCAAGGCGGTGTTCGTCGAGTCGATCGGCAACCCGCGCGGCAATATTACCGACATCGAAGCCGTTGCCGCGGTAGCGCATGCGCACGGCGTGCCGCTGATCGTGGACAACACTGTGGCCACGCCGTCGCTACTGCGGCCGATCGACTTCGGTGCCGACATCGTGGTGCATTCGTTGACCAAATACCTGGGCGGACACGGCAACAGCATCGGTGGTGCGATCGTGGACAGCGGGCGCTTTCCGTGGGCCGCACACAAGGCGCGCTTCCCGCGCCTCAACGAGCCGGATGTGAGCTACCACGGCGTAGTGTATACCGAGGCGCTGGGCGAGGCCGCCTACATCGGCCGTGCGCGGGTGGTGCCGCTGCGCAATACCGGTGCGGCGTTGTCGCCGTTCAATGCGTTCCTGATCCTGCAAGGGATTGAAACCTTGCCGCTGCGCATGGAGCGCATCAATGCCAATACGTTGGCGATTGCCCGCTACCTGCAGCAGCATGCGCGCGTTGCCTGGGTCAATTACGCGGCGCTGCCCGATCACCCCGAGCACGCGCTGGCGCAGAAGTACCTGGGCGGGCACGGCTCGGGCGTGCTGACCTTCGGGTTGCCCGGTGGGCGCGCGGCTGGTGCACGGTTTCTGGATGCGCTGCAGCTGTTTACCCGGCTGGTGAATATCGGCGATGCCAAGTCGCTGGCGACGCACCCGGCATCCACTACCCATCGCCAGCTCGGGCCGGCCGAACTGGAACATGCCGGCGTCAGCGAAGACACCGTGCGGTTGTCGGTTGGGATCGAGCATATCGATGACCTGCTGGCGGATCTGGAGCAGGCGCTGCAGAGAGCGTGAGGTTTTCAGCCATCTTCATAAGCAAGAACGGGGAGCCCCTCTCCCTGCGGCAGTGGGATTGGGGTGAGGGTACGGCGAAGCACGATGCCTGTCGGTAGCGGCTTCGGTAGGGGCGGCAGCGCGGCCGGGGACTGGCTCCTCGGCTCGGTCAGACATTCTGTCTGACTCGCCGCCGCGGCACATCCTTGTGCCGCTCTCCGCCAATCCCCAGCCACGCTGCCGCCTCGGCACGTTGCTTCCATGACCTGGAACCGTGAACACGCCGTTGAAGCGCGGCATGAAGCTCTTCTCGGGTCGGGGCATTACGGCACCGCTTGCGGCTACCGGTACGTGTGTCTCGGCTCGTGCGTGCTGCTGGCACGAGCCGGGGGCATGGAGAGTAGGCGGTACTTCACCTTTGAAGGCGCGTGGCGACGCGTGTGTCATTGCAGCCACTGACAGCTCCATGCGTCTCCGCTCATCCGGCGCTGCGCCTGGCCGGTTGCCGCGCACCTCCGAGGCGCCGCCGCCAATCCTGCTACCATGCGCGCCCCTGAGGTGACTGCCGGCTGGCCGGTGGTTTAAACGGGAATCCGGTGCGCGCATCGCCTTGGCGAGGCGCAAGTCCGGAGCTGCCCCCGCAACGGTGGGCGAGGCAAGGGTCCGCAGGTAAAGCCACTGTGCTGTGCATGGGAAGGCGCGGATCCGGGAAGCAACCAAGCTTCCGCTCGCAAGCCCGGAGACCGGCCTGAAGGGATTGACCCGGCACGCGGTGGGCGTGGCCTTGTGCATCTGGTGCGCGCGCGCCGGACGCCTGGCCCGTTGCTGCCTGCCGACCCCATTGCCCCCGCGCGGGTAGGCGCGGTTCCAGGAGCAGCAGTCGATGTCCGTTTCTTCCGTTTTGCCGTCTCGCGCCATGCTGGCCGTGGGGTTGTCGCTGTGCGTGGCCAATCTGGCCCAGGCCGAGGCCGCCATCGATCTCGACGAAGTGGTGGTGACCGCCTCGCGCACCGCACAGACCCAGGACCAGACGCTGGCGCCGGTCACCGTGATCGACCGCGCGCAGATCGAGCGCCGCCAGGTCACCGCGTTGCAGGACCTGCTGCGTGGCGAAGCCGGTGTGTCGCTGGCCAATAACGGTGGCCCGGGCAAGGCGACCTCGTTGTTCCTGCGCGGCACCGAGTCGGATCATCTGGTGGTACTGATCGACGGCGTGCGCATCGGCTCGGCCACGTCCGGTGGCGCGGCGCTGCAGGACCTGCCGATCGAGCAGATCGAGCGCATCGAAATCGTGCGTGGGCCGTTTTCCAGCCTGTACGGCTCCGAGGCATTGGGTGGGGTGATCCAGATCTTTACCCGTCGCCCGCAAGGCAGCTTCGTGCCCACGCTCAGCGTGGCGGCCGGCAGCGACAATGCGCGCCGTTATGGCGCCGGTGTCGCCGGGCGCAGCCAGGGCGATCTGAGCGAGGCCGGCGGCTGGTATTCGGTGAACGCCGTGCATGACGAAACCGATGGCATCAATGCGTATCTGGATACCAGCTCCAGTGCCTACGATCCGGACCGCGATGGCTATCGCAACGATTCGTTGAGCATGCAGGGCGGCTGGCGCTTCAACCGACAGTGGGATGCCGATGTGCATGCGTTGCGCGCGCAGAGCCGCAACGAATACGACGGCTCGGCCTTTGGCGGCAACCTGGGTAAAGGCGTGCAGCAGGCCGTGGGCGGGCGCGTGCGCTATGCGCCCAGCGACGCGCTCAAATTCACCGCCAGCCTGGGTAGCAGCGCCGATCTGAGCGATAGCTATTACGACGGCGCGTACCTGTCCACCTACGACACGCGCCGCAAGCAGGGCTCGCTGCAGGCCGACATCACCACCGCGCCCGGCCTGCTCACGGTTGGCTTCGACTGGCAGCGCGATGCCATCGCCAGCAGCGACACTTACGATGCCGACAGCCGGATCGACCGCGCCGCGTTTGCGCAGTGGCAGCAGAGCTTCGGTCGCCAGTCGCTGCAGGCCAGCCTGCGGCGCAACGACAACAGCCAGTTCGGCGGCAAAACCACCGGCAGCCTGCTGTGGGGCTGGGATGTTGCCGAGCATCTGCGCCTGACCGCCAGCTATGGCACTGCGTTCAAGGCACCCACCTTCAACGAGCTGTACTACCCCGATTACGGCAATCCGCTGCTGGGGCCGGAAACCTCCAAAAGTGCCGAGCTGGGCCTGCGTGGCAGCTACGACTGGGGCGTGTGGACGCTCAATGCCTTCCAGACCCGTATCGACGATCTGATTGCCTACGATGCGGGGCTGGTGGATGCCACCCATCCGTTTGGGCAGCCGAACAACATCGACCAGGCGCGCATCCGCGGTGTGGAAGCCGGCTACGACACCGAGCTGGCCGGCTGGACCCTGCGCAGCGCGCTGACCTGGCTGCAGCCGCAGGCCGATGGCGAGGTCAATCATGGCAACTGGTTGCCGCGCCGCGCACGGCAGAGCGGGCGGATCGATGCCGACCGCAACTTTGGCGCGTTCGGCGTGGGCGCGAGCCTGTTCGGGTCGGGCAAGCGCTACGACGACCTGGCCAATACCGAGCAACTGGCCGGCTACGGCTTGCTGGATCTGCGCGTGAGCTATGCAGTGAACGCAGACTGGAAGGTGCAGTTCACCGCCAACAATGTGTTCGACCGCCAGTACGAAACCGCACGCTGGTACGCACAGCCGGGACGCAACTACCTGCTGACCTTCCGCTACCAGCCGGCGCAGTGAGACGCGGCAAACACTGCGCGGTTCCTTGAGGTAGACAGGCGGCCGGTGTCGACGGGTCGCCATAAGGGCCATTCCCGTGCGCAAGATCGTTGTTGAGGCAGGCACTACCCCGCAGCGGATGAAACGGGCAATGCAGCCAGCGGGGCGGGTGGCCCGGCAAGACGGGGCCGCTACACTGCGGCCCTGGCCGGCTGCGTCGCTCCCTGTGTTGCCCCACCTGCGGTTGCGTTTTTGAAGCGCCGTGGAATCCCGCAGCGCCGCCGCGCCTGCAGCGCACCAGGGCATCTGCAGGCGGCATCGCGCATGCGTACCCGGCCATTGCCTCGCATCGCGCGGATGGATGGACCGATCTTCAGACCGACCGCTGCCTGCTGTTTGCCACTCTTCGAGGAACACCGATGACCCCGCTCTCCCGGCCCGCCCAGCGCAACCTGCTCATCGCCCTGATGCTGGCGATGACGGCCACCCGCTTCCATCACGTGGGCGATTGGCTGCATCTGCCCGATGCCTCGATGGCGGTGTTCTTCCTTGGCGGCTTGGCGCTGCGCCGGCATACGGCGTTTGCGCTGTTGCTGGCACTGGCGGTGCTGATCGACTGGGCCGCGGTATCGTTGGCCGGCGTCAGCGACTTCTGCATCACCGCCGCCTACGCCGCGCTGCCGCTGGCCTATGCCGTGCTGTGGTATGCCGGCCGTGCGTTGCAGGCGCGGCTTGCACCTGCGGCGATGCCGCTGTGCGCGGTCTGGGCGCTGGGGGTCGCGGCTGCAGCGGTATCGTTCCTGATCTCCAATGGCGCGTTCTATTGGCTGGGCGGGCGCTACACCGACCCGCACTGGGCGCAGTACCTGCAGCGTGCGTGGCAGTGGGGCCCGGTGTTCGTGCGTAGCACAGCGCTGTATCTGGCGGTGGCTCTGGTCGCTGCAGGGTGTGTGCTGCGCTGGCGCGCCACCCGCGCTGCCGCCGACTCGACCACCGCGCTGGAGCTGTCATGAGCGTAGCTTCGCATCAGGCCGCGCCTGCCCGAACGGCCCTGCACGGCGGGGCCGCATGGGCCTGTGGCATCGCGCTGGCGCTGCTGATGGTCTGCACCCGCGGCCAGCATTTTGCCAGCGTGGACGTGTTGCCCAGCGCCTCGTGGGCGGTGTTCTTTCTGGCCGGTGCATTGCTGCGCCCGGTGTGGATGCTGCCGCTGCTGTTCGGGCTGGCATCGGCATTGGATCTGATCGGCCTGGCCTCCGGCAGCATCAGCGACTGGTGCCTGTCCCCGGCGTACTGGGCCTTGGCGCTGGCCTATGCCACGTTGTGGCTGGGCGGGCGGTGGTCTGCCATGCGGCTGGAACGCGATGCCTGGTCGGAGCTGCCACGGGTGCTTGGCGCGCTGTTGTTCAGTGGTAGCGCGGCCTATCTGCTGTCCAAGGGGGGCTTTTACTTCCTTTCCGGCCGCTACCCACAGGCCACGCTTGGCGGCTTCCTGGCCCGCGTGCCGGTGTACTACCCGCGCGCGCTCGGCACCCTGGCCGGCTACGTGGGCATCACTTTCGCATTGCTTGCCGCAGGGCGCAGCCTTGCCGCACGTCCACTGATGGGAGAACGCGCATGACGCCCCCCGAGCACGACGACGCACATTATCGCGAACGCGCGCAACGCAAGAAGGAATTGGTGGACCGGCGCATCGCGCGCGCCGTGATCGACCGCGGCGTGCTGCTGGTCAATACCGGCAACGGCAAGGGCAAGAGTTCGTCCGGCTTCGGCATGCTGGCGCGCTCGCTCGGGCATGGCCTGTCCTGCGGCGTGGTGCAGTTCATCAAGGGCACGTTCTCTACTGGTGAAGAGGCGTTCTTTCGCCGTTTTCCCGATCTGCTCGACTACCACGTGATGGGCGAAGGCTTCACCTGGGAAACCCAGGACCGCAACGTGGACATCGCCGCCGCGCAGGCGGCCTGGCAGCTGGCGCGCGGCATGCTGGCCGATGCACGCTACGACTTCGTGCTGCTGGACGAACTCAATATCGCCCTGGTGAAGGACTACGTTGCGTTGGACGAGGTGCTGGCCGCAGTGGCTGCGCGTCCGCCGGGCCAGCACGTGGTGATCACCGGACGCGCAGCGCCCGCCGGCTTGATCGAGGTGGCAGACACGGTCACCGAGATGCGGCTGGTCAAACATGCCTTCAACGCCGGCATCAAGGCGCAGCTAGGCATCGAGCTGTAGGCATGCGTGCGCGTGCGTTGCCCGGCGGTGGGCTGGCGTGTGGCATGCGGTTGGGCCGCGCACGATGCTGCTGCTGATGGCCACCGCAGCAGTGCTGCTGGATCTGCTGTTGGGCGAGCCGCGGCGTGCACATCCGCTGGTGCTGTTTGGCCGCTGGGCGCAGCGCATCGAGCAACGCCTGCACCGTGACCACCGCAGCGCCGGCGTGCTGGCGTGGTGTGTGACGGTGCTGCCGTGCACGGTACTGGCCGCAGGGCTGCAGGCGCTGTTGTGGTGGTGGTCGGCCTGGGCAGCGGCCGGATTTGCCGCCGTGGTGCTGTATCTGGCGCTGGGATTGCGCAGCCTGGGCGAACACGCGCAACCGGTGATCGCTGGGTTGCAGGCCGACGACCTGCCGGCAGCCCGCGCAGCAGTGGGCCGCATCGTCAGCCGCGATACCGCCGCACTGGATGCCACGCAGGTGGCCGCGGCCGCCACCGAATCGGTGCTGGAGAACGGCAGCGACGCCGTATTTGCTGCGTTGTTCTGGGGCGTGATGCTGGGTGCGCCGGGCGCGGTGCTGTACCGGCTGTCCAATACGCTGGATGCGATGTGGGGCTATCGCACGCCGCGCTACGCCAGCTTCGGCTGGGCGGCGGCACGGATCGACGATGTGCTCAACTGGTTGCCGGCACGCCTGACCGCAGTGACCTACGCCGCGCTCGGCACGACGCATGCGGGCCTGCGCTGCGCCTGGCGCCAGGGCCGCGGCTGGAAAAGCCCGAATGCCGGGCCGGTGATGGCCGCTGGTGCCGGCGCGCTGCGTGTGCGCCTGGGTGGCCCAGCGCCGTATCACGGCCAGTGGCAGACACGTCCCGCCTTGGGCGAGGGCGCTCCGGCCAGCGCCGACAGCGTGCGCCGCGCGCTGCTGCTGGTGCGCGCAGGCGTGCTGCTCTGGTTGCTGCTCGGCGCCTTGTCGATGGCAATGGTGATGCAATGATCGCAGCCGGTGCCGACCGCCGCGCTGGCTGTGCAGTGCGCGGTTGCGACCGGGCGCGGCCGCATGTCTTTCCCTTTGGAGCACCGCATGCTTGAACATGGAGGCCGGTTGCGCCGCGCCGCGCAAACCTATGCGATCCCGCTGGCGCACTGGCTGGACCTGTCCACCGGCGTGAGCCCGTTTGCCTGGCCGGTGCCGTCGATTCCGGAGCCGGTGTGGCAGCGCCTGCCCGAAGACGACGACGGCCTGGCCGCAACCGCGGCGGCGTACTACGGCGCGCCGCAGGTGCTGCCGGTGGCAGGCTCGCAGGCGGCGATCCAGGCGCTGCCGCTGTTGCGTGGTCGCGGCCGTGTGGGCGTGCTTGCGCCGGGCTATGCCGAACATGCGCATGCCTGGCGACGCGCCGGCCACACCGTGGTGCCGCTGCCGGCAACGGCTTTGCTGCAGGCGGCGGATACCTTCGATGTGGTGGTGCTGATCCATCCCAATAATCCCTGCGCGGACAGCTTCGATCGTGAACTACTGTTGCAGCTGCATGCGCGGATGGCGGCGCGTGGCGGCTGGCTGGTGATCGACGAAGCCTTCATGGATGCGACCCCGCATGCGAGCGTGTGCGCGCAGACGCAGCAGCCGGGCCTGGTGGTGCTGCGCTCGGTCGGCAAGTTCTTCGGCATGGCCGGCGCGCGGGCCGGCTTCGTGTGCGCGCAGGCGCCGCTGCTGGACGCCTTGCGCGAACAGCTGGGGCCATGGTCCGTGAGCGGGCCCACCCGCTGGGCCGTGCAGCAGGCCCTGGCCGATACCGGCTGGCACGTGCAGGCACGCGCGCAACTGCACGCCGCATCGCAGCGGCTGGCGCAGTTGCTGCGTCGCCACGGCATCGTGCCATCGGCCGGTACCGCGTTTTTTCAGTGGTGCGAACGCGCCGATGCGCAGGCCCTGCACGTGGCGCTGGCAAGGCGCGGCATTCTGACCCGGCTGTTCGATACCCCGGCCAGCCTGCGCTTCGGCCTGCCGCCCGATGCGGCCGGCGAGGCACGCCTGGACGCGGCACTGCGCGAGCTGCTGGCATGAGCGCGCGCGTGCTGATGGTGCAGGGCTGCACCTCCGACGCCGGCAAGAGCACGCTGGTGGCCGCGCTATGCCGCTGGCTACACCGCCAGGGCGTGGCGGTGGCGCCGTTCAAGCCGCAGAACATGGCACTCAATTCGGCGGTCACCATCGATGGCGGCGAGATCGGCCGCGCGCAGGCGGTGCAGGCCCAGGCCTGCGGGCTGGAGCCGCACACCGACTTCAACCCGGTGCTGCTCAAGCCCAACAGCGATACCGGTGCGCAGGTGATCGTGCACGGGCGGGCGGTGGCCACGCTGGATGCGGTGGACTATCACGCCTACAAGTCCACCGCGTTCAGCGCCGTGCTGGCCTCGCACGCCCGCCTGGTCGAGCGCTTCGAGGCGGTATTGGTGGAAGGCGCCGGCAGCCCGGCCGAGATCAACCTGCGCGCCAACGACATCGCCAACATGGGCTATGCCGAGGCGGTGGATTGCCCGGTACTCCTGATCGCCGACATCGACCGCGGCGGTGTGTTCGCGCACCTGGTCGGCACCCTGGCATTGCTGTCGGACAGCGAGCGCGCGCGCGTGGCGGGGTTTGTCATCAATCGTTTTCGTGGCGACCTGGCGCTGTTGCAACCCGGTCTGGACTGGCTGGAACGCGAAACCGGCAAGCCCGTGCTGGGCGTGTTGCCGTATCTGCATGGGTTGCAGCTGGAGGCCGAAGATGCGTTGCCGCGGCATGCCGTGCACAAGCCGGATGCGCCATTGCGCGTGGTGGTGCCGGTGCTGCCGCGGATCAGCAACCACACCGATGTCGATGCCTTGCTGGCGCACCCACAGGTCGATGTGCACCTGGTCGGCCCGGGGCAGCTGCCGCCGCCCTGCGATCTGATCGTGCTGCCTGGAAGCAAGTCCACCCGCCGCGATCTGCAGTGGTTGCGCACGCACGGCTGGGACAGCGCCATTGCGCGCCACCTGCGCTACGGCGGCAAGCTGCTCGGCATCTGTGGCGGCCTGCAGATGCTGGGCGAGCAGATCCACGACCCCGACGGCATCGAAGGCCCGCCCGGCAGCAGCGCAGGCCTGGGCTGGCTGGCGCTGGACACGCAGCTGCACCCGCACAAGCAGCTGCGTCGCGTGCAGGGGCACTTGCTGCTGGGCAATGTGCGTGCGCACGGCTACGAGATCCATTGCGGCATCAGCACCGGCGCTGCACTGGCGCGTCCGCTGCTGCGGCTGGACGATGGCCGCAGCGATGGCGCCATGTCCGAGGATGGCCAGGTGCTGGGCACGTATCTGCACGGCATCTTCGACCACCCGCAGGCACTGCACGCATTGCTTGCATGGGCCGGCCTGGCGCAGGCGCTGCCAGTGGATCTTGCCGCGCTGCGCGAGGCCACGCTCGAGCGCCTGGCCGATGCGGTGCAAACACATCTGGATACCGCAGCACTGACGCGGCTGACCTGCAAGGACCCCTCATGCGGCAGTTGATCCTGGGAGGCGCGCGCTCCGGCAAGAGCGCACTGGCCGAACGCCTCGCCGCCAGCGCGCTCGCCGCCGGCACGGCTGCCGAGGTGGCCTACGTCGCCACCGCGCAGGCCTTCGATGCGGAAATGCAGCAGCGCATCGCACATCACCGCAGCCGGCGCCCGCCGCAGTGGCAGTGCGTGGAAGAACCCGTTGCGCTGGCGGCCACCCTGCAGGCACTGGCGGCGCCGCAGCGCTGCGTACTGGTGGATTGCCTGACCCTGTGGCTGAGCAACCTGCTGGGTCACCCGGATGCGGATGCCTTCGCGCGCGAGCGCGCGGCACTGCTGGCCACGCTGCCGCAGCTGCCGGGGCAGATCCTGCTGGTCAGTAACGAGGTGGGACAAGGCATCGTGCCGCTGGGCGAACTCACACGGCGTTTTGTCGACGAAGCCGGCTGGCTGCACCAGGCATTGGCGCTACAGTGCGAGCGGGTGGTGTTCGTGGTGGCGGGCTTGCCGATGGTGCTGAAGGGAGAGGGATGATGAGCAGCGACTGGATCTTTGCCGCATGCGCGGTGCCGGACGCACGCGTGCGTGCAGCTGCGCTGGCACGGCAGGAGCAACTGACCAAGCCGCACGGTGCGCTGGGCCGGCTCGAGCAGCTGGCGGTGCAGCTGGCGGCCTGGCAGCGCAACGAGCAGCCAGTGGTGCAGCGGATCTGGATCGCGGTGTATGCCGCCGACCACGGCGTCGCTGCCGAAGGCGTGTCTGCGTTTCCACAGGCGGTAACTGGCGAGATGGTGCGCAACTTCGCCCGTGGCGGTGCGGCGATTTCGGTGCTTGCGCGTGAACTCGGTGCGCGGCTGGAGGTAGTGAACCTGGGGGTGGTCAACGACCCGGGCGAGCTGCCGCGTGTGCGCCGCGCCTGGATCGCGCCTTCCAGCGCCAATATCTGCGAGCAACCGGCGATGACGCCCAGCCAGCTGCGCGACGCGCTCGCTGCAGGCGCGGAGAGCATTGCGCAGGCACGCAGCTGCGATACGCAGCTGTTTGTGGGCGGCGAGATGGGCATCGGCAACACCACCGCGGCCGCCGCGCTGGGCTGCGCGCTGTTGTCGCAGTTTCCGCAGGCGATGGCCGGCGCCGGTACCGGGCTGGATGCCGAAGGCATCGCACACAAGGCCACCGTGATCACCCGCGCGCTCGCGCTGCACGCCGATGCCGCCACCCCGCTGGAGCGCCTGCGCCGGCTCGGCGGTTTCGAGATTGCCGCCCTGGTGGGCGCCTACATCGCTGCCGCGCAGGCCGGCATCCCGGTGCTGGTGGATGGCTTCATCACCACCGCCGCGGCGCTGGTGGCCACCCATCTCAACCCCGGCGTGCGGCAGTGGCTGCTGTTCGGGCACCGCTCGCACGAACGTGGCCACACCGCCTTGCTGCGCGCCCTGGATGCCGATCCGCTGCTGCAGCTGGACCTGCGCCTGGGCGAAGCCAGCGGCGCGGCGGTGGCGATTCCGCTGCTGCGCAGCGCCTGCGCCCTGCACAACGGCATGGCCACCTTTGCCGAAGCAGGGGTCTCCGACGCATGAGCGCGCAGATTACCTTGCTGCGGCACGGCGACACCGGCCAGCGCAGCTATCGCGGCCAGCTCGACGACCCACTCACCGCGTTGGGATGGCAGCAATTACGTGCAGCCACCGCCGATGGCGTGTGGGAGGTGGTGGTGGCCTCCACGTTGCAGCGCTGCGCAGCGTTTGCCGCTGAACTCGCCGGCGCGCGCGGCTTGCCGCTGCAGCTGGAACCGCGGCTACGCGAATATCACTTCGGCCGCTGGCAGGGCGTGCCGGTGGCCGAGATCGATCGCGACGAAGGGCAAGCGCTGGGCCGCTTCTGGGCCGACCCGCTGCGCTACTCGCCGCCGCAGGCCGAGCCGTTTGCCGATTTCTGCGCGCGCCTGTCGGCCGCGCTCGATGCCATCGTCGCCCGCTACCCGGCACAGCGTGTGCTGGTGGTCACTCACGGCGGCGCCATCCGCGCCTTGCAGTGCCTGGTCGCCGGTAATGGTTTCGGCCGGATGACCGAACTGGCAGTGCCGCATGCGTCGCTGCATCCGCTGGCCTGGCCGCCAACCGACGCGGCTGGCGCCGTTGGGTCGCCGGTTTCATCCACGGCATTGCCACCGGCGCACGACACCGAATGATCGACGGGTTGCTGGCGGCGATCGGGTTTCTGACCCGTATTCCGGTGCCCGCCCGGGTGTTCACGCGCGCAGGCGCGCAGGCGCGCTCGCTGTGCTGGTACCCGCTGGTGGGCGTGTTGCTCGGTGGGGTGGTGTGCGGGTTGGCCTGGTGCCTGCGCGAGGTTGCGCCGTTGCTCGGCGCAGCGCTGCTGTTGAGCGCCTGGGTGTGGCTGACTGGCGCGTTGCATCTGGATGGCCTGGCCGACACGACCGATGCCTGGGTCGGCGGCATGGGCGAGCGCGCACGCACACTGGCGATCATGAAGGACCCCACCAGCGGCCCGATGGCAGTCACCGCAGTGGTGCTGGTGTTGCTGCTCAAATGCGCCGCATTGGCCACGCTGCTGCCGCATGCACCGGGTGCGTTGTGGCTGGCGCCCTTGCTGGCACGCGCCGCGGTGGTGGCGGCCTTCTTGACCACGCCCTATGTGCGCCCCACCGGCATCGGCAGCGCGCTGGTCGCCGCGCCGCGTGCAGGCCTTTGGCTTGCGTTGCTACTGGCGGTCGTGGTCTGCATGGCCGCCGGCCCGACGATCGCCGCTGCCTGCCTCGGCAGTGCCGTGGTGGTCTTCGTTCTATGGCGCCGCGCCTGCATGCAGCGCCTGGATGGCATGACGGGCGATACCTGCGGCGCACTGGTGGAACTGACCGAAGCCGCGCTGCTGGTGACGTTGGCGGTGTGGCTGGGCTGAGTCACACCGTGTAATGGACGCAACATCGCGCAAGATCGGGACCGCACCGGCAGGCGATGCAGGCGATGCTGATGCCGTCACCAGGGAGCCACTACCATGCATGCAGCAGACTCAGCAGTCACCACTTGGCAACGGGGTGTAGAGCGCGTCGTTGCGCATTTGCAAGCCAGCATTCGCAGTGGCGCCGCCTTGCCGGACCTGGCCGAATTGGCTGCCATCGCGCATCAGTCGCCGTACCATTTTCATCGGGTCTATCGCGCCCTGACCGGTGAGACCGTTGGCCACACCGTGGCGCGCTTGCGGTTGAGCCAGGCCTTACATCTGTTGGGCAGCGCAGATGCGTCGGTGACTGCGGTTGCACTGGCGGTCGGTTACCAGACGCCACAGGCGCTGGCGCGTGCCTGCCGCAGCGCACTGCAGGCCAGTCCCACCGTCTTGCGCTCGACACCGGCATTGCGGGCCAGCAAGTTGCAGCAGTTATCTGCGCCGGCATCCGCGTCATACCGTACATCTGCGCGACTGCAGGTCAGCGTGCAGACGCTCGAGCCATTCGAACTGGTGGTGCTGCGCAAGCGCGGCGCATTCGACGACCTGGATCGCGGCTTTGGGCAGATCGTGGCCTGGGCGGCGCACGCCGGCGTCGTCGACAGCCTGCGGTGTCTGGCGGGATTGCCGCTGAGCGATCACCGTGACGTTCCCGCGCACGCGCATCTATTCGAATGCGGCGTGGGCTTCGACGTGGCAGTCACGCCAGCGGCGCCCTTGCAGCTGCGTCGCCTGGAGGGCGGGCCGCATGCCGTCCTGCGCCATGTCGGCGCGTACGCCGGGCTGGAAGATGCGCTGGATCAGCTGCTGGCCGCTTGGCTGCCCGACAGCGGCTACCTGCTGCGCGACGCACCGCTGCATTACCTGTATCTGGACGACCCGGAAGAAACACCCGAGGCGATCCTGCGCGCCGATATTCGGGTGCCGGTGATGGCGACCGAAACGCGTGGTTGAGGGTACGCACGCCGCGCCGCGCGCAGCTGATCTGCGAGCGTGCGGAGCGGTGGTGCAAGCTGCTGCCTGCGCGTTTCACAGCTGCAAGCGCAGCATCGATGCCTGCGTGGGGCGCCGTCAGTCGATCACCGGTAAAAACACCTTCTGCGGCGGCGGGTGCATCAGGAACTGCTGGTGCGAAATATTCCACGCATAGGCGCCGGCCAGCGGGAAGGCCAGGCAATCACCGGGTGCAAGCGCGGCCACCGGTTGCTGGCGTGCCAGCACGTCCTTGGGCGTACACAGCTGGCCAACCAGGGTGACCGGCGTGTCGCTGATCACCGGGGCGCGGGTGCCGCGCAGCACGCGGAAGGGGTGGTCGTGGGCCTGCGCAGCCGGGGTGCGGAAATGGTGGGTGCCGCCGCGGGCAATCGCGAACCACTGGCCGTGGCTGCGCTTGAGATCCAGCACCTCCATCAGGTACCAGCCGCAGCTGGCGCTGACGTAGCGGCCCGGCTCCAGCCGCAGGCGCAGTGCGCTGCCGTGTTCGTGCAAGAGCGCGCGCAGCCCGGCGCAGAAGCCGGCCCAATCGAACGAGGCCTCCGGCGCCAGATAGTCCACGCCGAACCCGCCACCGGCGTTCACTCGCAACGGCCCGAGCGCGTAGGTCTGCCGCCAGTGCTGCACGGTGCGCAGATAGGCGCCGATCAACTGCAGTTGCGCACCGGCATCGCGCTGGTGTGACATCAGATGAAAATGGAAACCCTGCAGCCGCAGCGACGGGCTGGTGCGCAACAGGTGCATGGCCGCATCCAGATCCTGCGGGTCCAGGCCGAATGGCGAGGGCTGCCCGCCCATCATCAGGCGCGTGCTCTGCGCGCCAGGCACGGCGATATTCATGCGCAGGAACACCGGCACGCAGCGGCCGACCTGCGCCGCGATGGCGGCCAGGCGCTGCAGTTCGCCGATGCTTTCCACATGCACGCTGCAGTCGGGCAGGGCAGCGGCCTGCGCCAACTCGCTGTCCAGTTTGCCCGGCCCGCCGAACAGCAATGCCGCCTGCGGTTGCCGGGCGTGCAACCAGGCCAGTTCGCCGCCGGAAGCGGCTTCGAAGCCATCCACATGCGCTGCGAGCGTGCGCAGGATGGGCGCCTCCGCATTGGCTTTGGCCGCATAGAACAGCTCGCACTGCGCTGGCAGTTGCGCACGCATCCAGGCGGCATGCGCGTCCAGAGCGGCCAGATCGTAGACATACGCACACAGCGGGCCGTCGCTGTCGGCGCGCAGCTGTGGCAGCGCATGAATCACCGCGGCGGTGTCGATGCGCAGGCTCATGCGGCCACCTGCCGTGCAATGGCGAGCGCGGCGATGGGATTGGGCAGTGCGGTGTAATCGGCCTGGCGGTCGGCGCGTTGCAGCAGACGCGTGCCAAGATTGTTCTTGCCCGGCAGCGGCGCGCCATCGATCAGCCCCTGCAACGCCGGTTGCGCACCGTGACGCTGCTGCCAGCGCAGCGCCATCTCGCCTACGCAGTGCCACAGGCGCGCCTCCAGCACCGCGTCGCCTTCGCTCAGGTGGAAGATGGCCTCGGCCAGGTTATTGACCAGCGCGCAATACGCCACCCGGTTCCAGCCCTGTTCCGGTGTGTAGTACAGCGATTGCCGTGCGCGTGCGCCCACGCCGTGCAGGCGTGTTTCCGGCCAGTGGTGGGCGAGTAGCTTGGTGCCTTCCAGATCGCGGATCCACACGCGCGTGGGCCAGCCGTCGCGAAATCCGATCACGGTGTTCTGCAGGTGCGGCTCCAGAGCGATGCCGTGCTGGAACAGCGCACTCCACACGCCGTCCAGCAACAACCCGGCATAGGCGCCGAACCATTGCACGGTGCAGCTGTGCCGATCCCTGCGTGCACTGGTCAGCGCCTGCAGACGTGCGGCACAGACGCTGTTGCCCTGCGCATCGCAGGTGAACAGGGCAGCGGCCACCTGCGGCTGCCAGCGCGCGCGCTGCGCGGCGGGAATGGTCGTGCGATACAGGATGCCGAAACTTTCGGAGAGTGCACGCGCCGCCAGCGGGTTGGCGTCATGCAAGGCGCGATCCACCTGCGCCACCTCCAGCGAGGTGGCCGCCGGTTCCAGCATCACATCGAACCCCGGCACCTGCGCCGCCAGCGTGCGCCAGCTCGGCGCCAGCAGCTCGGTCAGGGCGACTGCACTTTCCAGCTCGTACCAGGCGTTCTTGCGCACGCAGTTGGTCAGCCGCACATGGACCGAGCATTTGAGGAAATAATCCAGCTGCGGGTGATACAGCGTGCGCACCGAGGAGGTGGGCCATAGCGCTTCGCCGCGTGGCCCCACCGGCTCGATCAACCCACGCGATTGCAGCCTGCGCAACAGCGGGTCGTCGAGCAGGCGCTGCGCTTCCCACGGGTGGCAGGGATAGAGCGTGTCGCTGCCGCTGAGGTGCCGCAGGCTGGCGCGGACGTCGGCGCCCTGTGTCCGCAGCAGGCGCGGGTCGATGCGGAACCAGAACAACGGGAACGTCGCCCGCGCTTCCGGCGCGCAGGCCAGGACCTGGTCGAGCGCGACACCTTCGCGGCTCTTCGGCGTGGGATGCAAGGCATGGCCCCACAGCAGCGACTGTTCGGCATCGATCATCGCCTCGCCGGTCGGTGTCCTGGCCTGCGCCTGGCGCAGCAACGCGGCGGTGATCGCCACGCTGTTGGCACTCTGTGCAAGCAGCTCCGGGTTGACCGCGTGCGTACTGCCCAGCGATTGCAGCAGGCAACGCGCCAGTGCAGGCGCGTCCAGGCTATGCCACGGCTGCCCGGCGGCCTTGAGGAAGGGCGTGGACGTGAAGCGGCAGCGCCCCAGGCGGTCGGCATAGGCGATGCGTGCGCATAGCGTGCCGGTCTCGCCCAGGTCGATGCGCAGCCAACGCTGCTCGGCCACGCGTGGGCCGGGGCGATCCAGGCCGCGGTAGTCGAAGTCGGCAGCGCGGCGCGGAATGGCGAACTCGCGCAGGTAGCAGTTGAGCCAGCAGGTGCAGGCCTGCGCGTCGGCCATGCTGGCGTACCAGGGATCATGCATCGTGTGCGGTGACATCGGCAGGTCTCCTCGAAGGAAAGCGCACCAGAACGGTGAGCGCAGCAGCGGCCGCAGCCAGCGCGGCGGCAAGAAAGGGCACGGCAGTACCGGCGGCCTGGGTCAGCGCACCCGCGGCGGCGCCGGCGAGCACGCCGGCCCACTTGCCGCACGCATCGAAGCGGCCGAACAGGCGACCGGCGCCGTGCCCGCTGGCCACCAGTGCCAGGCTGCGATTGAGCCCGCGCAGGCCGGCCAGCATGCCGACGCCGAACAGCAGGCGCGCGCAGGTCAACGCGACAGGATCGTGCAGCACCGCATGCCATACGCAGGCCAGCGCGAACAGTGCCAGGCCGGGCACCAGCCACAGCTCGCCATCGCCGCGCCGCCACCACGGCAGCACCACCAGGTAGACCAGATGCGGCAGGCTGTAGAGCAGCCCGGCCAATGCATCGTGCCCGGCGCCGCGCGCCAGTGCGTACGGAATGAAGTACGGAAACGTCACCACCATCGCGAAGCAGAACAGGAACTGCGCAAGCAGCAGCGCAGGCCATCGCGATGGAGTCGCCGGTGCTGCATGCGCGGGCGGCGTGCTGTCCGCGGCCGCAGCGTCATCGGCAACCGAGCGTACATGCGGTTGGTCGGCCGGCAGCCGCCAGGTCAGCGCGAACGCGACCAGTGGCAACAGCGCGAGCGCGCGATACAGCGCTTGCGCCGGGCCCAGCGCCAGCGCAAGCCCGAGCACTGCGGGGGCGCTGACCATCGCCAGCCGCGCCGAGTACTGCGTCCAGTCCAACGCCCGTGCCAACGGCCCGGCTTGCGGCTGGCTGGCGAGGTAGGCATTGGCCGCCGCCAGCGAACCGCCGCAGGCGCCTTGCACGACCAGGCCGATCACCAGCCAGCTCAGCGTGGGCGCGAAGCCGGCGATCGCAAAGCCCAGCGCCAGCCCCAGTTGCGCGCGCAGCAACGAGCGCTTGCGCCCGTAGCGATCGGCCAGCCGCCCCCAGCTGCCGGCAGTCAGTGCGGTGCACAGCGTCGGCAGCACGTACAGCACGCCGCTCCAGCCCACCGCCGCGCCCGGCGCCAGGTCGGCCAGCACCTGCGGCAGGAACAACGGCATGCCCAGCGCGGTGAAGGCCGCCAGGTAGTGCGCCGCCAGCACCGGGCCCAGGACGCGCCTCATCGCCGCCCCCCGGCCTGCAGACGCGGCGATGGCTGCGCGGCGGCGAACGCGGTGCCGAAGGGATTGGGCGCGCTGTCGCCGTAGAACTTGTTGATGTCGGCCGCACCGGTGACTTGCTTGCTGAGCAGGCTGCCGGCGCTGAGCAGGTACTTCACCGGCAGCCGTGGCGCAGCCAGCAGGCGATACGCAGGCGCGGTGTCGATGCCCTCGGCGTCCAGCTGCGCCAGGACCTGCAGCAATTGCTGCTGCAGCTGCGCAAGCAATGGCGCGCGCAAGCCGGGCTGCCATTCGGCCAGGCCCTCCAGCACCGCCTGCAGATCCAGCTGCAGCACGATGGTGCAGACCATCTGCGCCAGCGCCTGCGCATCGTCCACCGCGATACGCGCATCCTGCAGCGGCCCCAGCCCGGCGATCTCCGGCAGCTGCGCGCGTAGCTGCGGCAGGGCGATGCGTGCGGCGTCGTTGTCCTTCATCAGCAGCCGGGTGGGCCGGCCGGGCGCATACACCAGCACGCTGTTCTGCTGATTGGCCTCCAGCGCGATGCCGTAACCCAGCCACAGCCGCAGATGCACGGCAAGCAGCAGTTCGGTGTAGTCGCGCCACCAGGCGTGCACGTCGCCTTGCGCAAACCGCTCGGCCAGATGGACCGCCATCGGCCGGCCATCGGGCAGCGGCGCGCACAGCGCGGCAACCGGCACCAGCGTGCTGTCTTCCAGTGGCGGATAACGCCGCAGCAGATAGGCCAGATGCCGGGCCTGGCCGACATGCCCGCCGTGCGATTCGTCCACGAAGACGCAACGCCCGCGCAGCGCCGCATCGCGCGCATCGATCAGCCGCAAGGCGAGTTCCAGCCAGTGCCCATCGTAGAGCGTGGAGGGTTTGATCAGACGCAGGTTCAACGCGCCCAGCGTACGCATCGGGATCGGCAGCTTGAGATGCAGCTGCGGGTGCTGCAGCGGCACCAGCGTGCGCACCGACAAGCCAGGGCGCACCAGCAGCCAGGGCTGCGGTGCACGCACCGCGCAAGGAGTCAATTCGAAGCCGGGTTGCTCCAGCCGCTCCCACACCAGCGGATGCACCGGCCACAAGCCGTGCGTGGCCGCAAGCGCCGGCGACAGCCCCACATCGCTGAATGCCGGCCACAGCTCGGCCGGCGGCGGGCTGGTGCAGCTGAGCTGCGCCTGCGGCAGCGCCAGCCAGCGCAGCGCAAAGGTGGGCGCAAACTCGGGTGCGTAATCGCGCAGTTCGGACGGCTCCAGACCGGCCTTGGCACGTGCGGTGGGGTAGAACGGATGGTCGCGATAGCTCGCCAGCTGGTCGCAGCGATACGCGCGTTCGGCGGCGTCGGCGTGCTGCAGGGCAGCGTTCAATGCCGGTGCCTGCACGTGGTACGCCTGCCGCGCCAGCCCGCGATGTGCGGCGGCGCAATCGGCCTCGTCGGCATAGGCGCGATGCAGGCGCTGGGTCTCCGCGTCCAGCCCGGCGCCCAGGCGCTGCAGCCAGGCGTGGCTGCCCTGTTCAAGCAGTGCGCTGGCGGCGGTTTGCACGATCCAGCGGTCGTCGCAGGCGCTGATGGCCTGCAACACGCCGTGGCGATGGATCGGCAGCCACAGCGTGCCGTCAGGCAGATGGGCGATCTTCCACCAGCCATCGCCCGGCACGGCGCCTGGCCACGCCGCGAGCACGTGCGCCTCCGGCGTGGCCAGGGCACCCCGGCGGGTGATGGCGCGCAGGTCTTCGCGCAGGCAGGCATCGATGATGCGGATGGCGATATAGCGCTGGTCGGCGGCCAGACTCATGCACGTGCCCCCGCGCTGTCGATCTGCCATTGCAGGCCGGCCTCGGCCTGCATCACGGCGTTTTGCAGCGCCTGCGCATCGCTGGCCAGCGCGCTGAGCACGCCCAGGTAATCCTTGTTGGAATGACTGAGCTGGATGCGCTCGCCCGGTGCACGCATGCGCCGGTAGTGCACGTCGCTGTGCGCATCGTGATGACGGCGGTCTTCGCTGGCGGTGACCAGCTCGCCGTCGCGCTCGGCCACGTAATAGCGCAGCAGTGCATGCGCGCGGTCGCTGCGCAGCTGCGGCAATGGCTGGCCCAGGTGCGGCGCCAGCGCGGCGGAAAACCATTGCCCGCCGAACATGCCATCGAGCAGGAATTCGCGGCGGTCGCCAATGCTGCGGTAATTGATCTCCACCAGCACCGGGCCGTCGGCGGTGAGGATGAATTCGCTGTGGCAGAGCCCGAAGTTCACCCCGAAGCTGCGCACTTGCTGCACTGCCTGCGCGATCACCGGCGTGTCCACGTCGCCATCCCACTGCGCCTCGCATTCGACGAAGTGCGGGGGCGGCGACAGCCGGACCTTGAACCCGCCGATGGGCTGCACGCTGTGCCCGTCACCCAGCGTCTCCAGGGTGAATAACGGACCCTGCAGCATGGCCTCCAGCAAGACGGTGCGCTGCGGGTGGCGCTGCCAGCTCTCGTCCAGATAGCGCTGTAGTTGCGCGGCATCGGCGCAATGGCGCACGTCCAGGCTGGCGACGCCTTCGCGTGGCTTGGCCACCACCGGCCACGGGATCTGCGCAGGCAGCGCGGCGCCGGGCGCCAGGGTGCAGAACCACGGGCAGGGCAATCCATGCGCGCGCAGGCGCTGCCGCATCGCGGCCTTGTTCTTGGCGGCGTAGCACACCTGCCAGTTCTTGCCAGGCAGCCCCAGGCCGGCCGCCACCAGCGCAGTGCTGGTCTGCAGGTGATCGCTGTTGCTGAAGACGGCACGCGGCTGTACCTGGACGTCGTGCAGCACGTCCAGCACGCCGAGCGGATTGAATACATCGCACTCGATCACCCGCTGCGGCGCATGTTCGGGATGGTCGTGAAAATGGCTCAGGTGATCGAGCCGATGGTCGGTCAGCAACCAGACCGGAATGCCTTGCGCATGCGCGGCCGGCAGGAAGCCGTCGGTGATGGCCGGGTGGCAGACATGGGTGAGGATCACCAGGGGGGCGTCGGGTACGGCGTTCATGGCAGCTCTCGTTCGACAGGGCGGTAGGAAAAAAGCCGAGACTGAAACGGGCTGCCTGGCGCCGCATACGGCGTTGGGTGGCCTGCGACGCATCGATCGCAATGCCGCGTGTTGCGGCGCTGAAGCGTGCTTCGTGCACGCTGTGTTCTGCGGCGATCGCAGACCGATCGCCGTTACCATCAATGGCGACCGATGCCCCTGTACAGCGGTCGTTTCGTGCATCTACTGGACCTGCGCAGCCCACCTGTGCAGTAAACAGTGCGCGCAGTGCTTGGCCAGGGCTGTCGGCGGAAGTGGTCGCAGCGTCTGCGAAGTACGTATGGTGCCGCAGCTCCCACTTTCGGCAGCGCGAGGATGCGCTGCCATGGTGTGTGATCGCCTAGAACGTGTATTCCAGGCCTGCGGTAAACGTGCGGCCAGGTGCGGCCTGGCGGCCCCATGGGCTGGTGTCCACGCCACGGAACCAGTACTGCCGGTCGAACAGGTTGTTGACCGCCAGTGATGCGCTGAATTTTTGTCCATCACGTTCGAACAGCGTGCGGCTCACCTGCGTGTTCCAGACCATGTAGGCGGGCAGCTGGCCTACCGAGGCGATGGCGTTCTCCTGCACGGTGTTGGCGGCATCGCTGTAGGCCTTGCTGAAGTAATAGCTCGACAGCGCGACCGTGGTATGACCGAGCGCGTAGTTGCCGCCCAGGGTGATCTGGTTGCGCGAGGTGAACGGCACCCGGAAGCCGCGGAATGCGCCCGATTCCTGGCTGGCATCCAGATACGCATAGCCGGCGTTGAGGGTGAGCGCGCGCAGGTTTTCCGGGCTCCACTGCAGTTCCACCTCGCCGCCCTGGTGACGGGTCTTGCCCAGGTTGCGGAACACGCGGGTGGTGTTGTCCAGCTGGATCTGCTGATCGAAGTCGATCAGATAGGCGCCGACCTGGATGCGGGTGCGGTCGTTGGGCTGGTAGCGCGTGCCGGCTTCGTAATTCCACGCCAGCTCGGCATCCAGATTGTTGCCGAAGATGATCTGGGTGACCTGCGGCGCGCGCATCGAGCGCTGCCCGTCGGCATAGAAGAACCACTGTTCATTGGCCTGGAAGCCCACCGTCAACCCTGGCAGCACGTCGCGGGTCTGGTTGAGCGTACGCACGCCGGTGGCACGGTTGAAGTAGCGCGAATCCAGGCGCTCGTAGCGCAGCCCGGGGGTAATGGTCAGGCGCTCATCTGCAAGCGTGATCGCGTTGCTGACATACGCCGCCAGTGCGCGGTCTTCGAACTGCCAGTCGCGCACGGTGGTGAACAGGCCATCGCGCAGGCGCAGGTTGCCGACCAGAAAATCGATGTCTTCGCGCACGGCGCGCACACCGGCGGTCCACTGCTGACGCACGCCGCCCGCAGTGCCCATGCTCCAGCTCAGCCGCGGCTCGCTGCCGACTACGCGGAAGTCGCGCGGCGCGGTCTGGCGCAGTTGCGGTGGCAGGTCCGAGCGCCAGGTTTCGGTGGCGGCCTGGCGCATGCCGACGATGAAGTTGCGGCTGCTGCGCGCACTGAAGTTGGTCCAGTCCAACCGCACGTCCTGCAGCGGGCCCCAATCGCCCAGCAGCTGTTCGTAGCTCAGCGACGCGCGCGTGGTGCGGCCATTGAAGCTGTCCAACGGCCGCGTGGACTGGCGCGGGTCGCGCCGGTAATCGGCCGGGCTCAGCGCCCCGGCCAGATCCATGTCCACCAGATAGCGTTGCACGCTGGCCTTGATCAACTTGGTGTCGTCCAGCCACCACTCCGCACGCACGCGCAGGTTACTGATGTCGGTATCGCTGTGCGCGCGCCAGTACTCGCCATAGGTGCGATTCGCATCGACCTGCATGCCAAAATTGTCGGTCAGATAGCCGCCGCTGCTGAGCGCGCTGTCCTGCAGGAACTGGCCCTGGCCGCCGGCGGTGATCTTGTGCGCCAGGGTGGTGCTCCACGCGCTGGGAATCTCCTTGCTGACCAGGTTGATCACCCCACCCACGTTGTTGGGCCCGTATTGCACGGCCGCGCCGCCACGCACGATGTCGATGCGATCGATCTGATTCAGCCCCACCGGAAACAACGACAGGCTCGTCTGCCCATAGGGGGCCAGCGCGAGTGGAATGCCGTCTTCCAGCACCTGCACGCGGCCGCTGCGGCTTTCGTACAGGCCGCGCAACATGATCTGCGGGAGCGCGCCGGTGCCGGTTTCGTCGAAGATCTTGATGCCCGGCACGCGTTGCAGCGCATCGTCGAGCGAGCGATTGCCGCCATTGCGCAATTGCGCGCGGTCGATCACCTGGCGGCTGCCGGCGTAGCGCTGCACATCATCCGGTTTGGAGCGCCCCAGCAGGCTGCCCTGTACCTGGATGGCGTCCAGCGCACGGATGGGGGGCTGGCCTTCGGTGTCGTCGAACGCTTGCGCGTCTGCGGCCATTGCTCGCAACGGCAGGCTCAGGCTGGCCGCCACGATGGCAAGGGTCAGGGCATGGAAACGGAAGGTCGACATCTACGGCGTGCTCCTGCAGGCGGGTAGGGAAGTGGGTGTGTCGAACGTGGCCAGGTGGCCGCGCAGTGCGCGTTGGATCAGGGCGCGGTCCTCGCCGGCGAGCAGCCAGCGCAGATCCGGTTGTTGCAGCCAGTGCGCGCGTTGCGCGTCGGTGCGTGGATTGGGGCAGAACGGCACGCTGGCCGCGCGGCAGTGCGCCTGCACTTGCAGCAGCAACTCCCACACCTGCGCATGGGTGGGCTGCGGACCCAGGCCCAGATCCAGCGCCAGATCCAGCGCCCCTTCCATCACCAGCGTCACGCCGGGCACGGCAAGAATGGCGGGCAATGCGGCCACGCCAGCGGCGCTTTCGATCATCGGCACAATGCGGATGTCGCGATTGGCCTGCGCGATATAGGTCGGCAGGTCGGTGTTGCCGAAGCCGGTGACGCGGCCGCCGGTGATGCCGCGCCGGCCCAGCGGCGGAAAGCGCGCGGCGGCGACCGCGCAGGCCATCTGCTGCGCCGATTCGGCACGCGGCACCACGATGCCGCGCGCGCCGGCGTCCAGCACGCGGCCGATCAGTTTTTCGTCCACCTCCGGCACCCGCACCCAGGCTTCGCAGCCGGAGAGCTCACACGCGCGGATGGCATGTTCCAGTTGCTCCGGCGCACGCAGCACATGCTCCAGATCGAGCACCACGAATCCATAACCGATGCGGCCCAGCAGCTCGCACAGCTGCACGCTGGGCAACGCATTGAGAAGGCCGACTGCATACGCCATGGTAGAGGCCGCCAGGGAAACGGGCGCTCATCCTGCGCTTGATGGGAATGATTATCAAGTGTGTCTTTCGGTCTTTTTGGGTAACCAGGAGAGGTGGCTTGACTGAATTTGGAGATAGGCATCGATACCGGTGCAGCTATGTCGCCCGATTCAAGTAGCAGCACTGGCGTTGCGCCAGGAGAAATATTGTTGCTGTCCAGGAAAGGACGTAGCCTTGTAGAAACAGGGCGTTTATCGGCCAACTACACGATATATCCCACTTCAGTCGCGCTGCTATGCATTTCCCTGGCGACTTTACTGTGCGCCTGCCAGCAGAGGATGCCGCCGTGCAATCCAAGGACGTGCAGGCCCGCGACGCTGACGTCGATCCGATCTATCGAAAGAACCCGTATCCAAAGCAGGCCTATCTGGTAACTATGACCATCGAGGATGCGCCAGGACCAGTCGGTTTCGTGGATGGCGCGGCTTTTTATCAGATGACTAAGCTTTCCTAGGGGAGTGTTTACGCCGACGGCGGCATACTGTTTAGGCGGCATAGCTCCTATGCTCAATATGTCATCGAGCTGATGCAATGGGCAACGGAGTTGGCGGAGCGTCAAGCAAGCGCGATTGGCTAGCGGCTGGATTGCGTTTCCGATGAATCCTGTTGAGGTGATTATAAAAACGGCGTAGGCTCAGATATCAAGCGTTTATTGGCCAAACCAATCGTGTATCGAACCCCCGCCGCACTGCTATGCATCTCCCTGGCCGCATTGCTGTGCGCTTGCGGAGCAAAGGAGACCCCCATGCAATCCAAGGATGTGCAGGCGCGTGACGCTGACGGCGATCCAATCTACCGGAGGAACCCGCGCCCTACGCAGGCCTATCGGATCACCATGACCATCGAGAATGCGCCAGGACCGTTCGATTTCGTAGATGGCGCGGCTTTTTATCAGATGACTAACCATACGCTGTGCACCCCGATTGAGCCGATTGCCGGCGTCTGGTCAAAGCAAAAAGAAGATAGTGTTCCTGCAGTTTTCAAGAAAATCGATACCACTACCTATGTTGCGACGATTTTTGCAGACGGCATGATTGACGCAGATTACTATGGAAAGGGCGTGTGTCATTGGGAATTGATGGGTGTCGGCATTTCTTTAAAGGCGAATGGCAAGAAAGAGGAGACGAACTTTTCGCCTGGTCTGGAAAAAGATCAGATTCTAAGTTCAGGCAGAAAGACGACTTATTTTTGGAAGGGTGGCTACCCGCGAGACGAGTTGGAAGACTTTCCAGATACTGGCGAGGGTGATCCTGCTAAATTCAAGGGTGAGTTGCGTGGGGAATTGTTTAAGGTGACCTTATCTGCCAGGAAGGAAGTGCCGTGACTCTATCTGGCCGAGATTGCGCAGCACTGGCAAATGACTCTTATAATCGGCCTGATATGGTTGGATTAAAGAGTCCCGTTATTTCAATTGGAGAGGGTCGATATCAGCGCCTCGAGTATATGGATCGCCCATCGGGATATCAGGGGGTCGTCTATCGGAGCGTGGATACTAGGGAGGTAATCGTCGCACACCGCGGTACCGAGCCTGATAGACAGCTCTTGAAAGATGGCGCTTATGCTGATGGCAGCATGGTGGTGAAGAGTCATAATCCCCAGGTCGACGACGCCATCGAGCTGACACAACGGGCGATCGAGCTGGCGGAGCATCTAGCGAAGCGTGATGGGCATAAGCCCGAAGTCACTGTCACCGGGCATTCCCTTGGCGGCGGACTGACTCAGGTCACGGCGCACCATTTCGGCTTGAAGGGACAGACATTCAACGCCTACGGAGCGACGAGCCTGGATCGGCGAATTCCCGAGGGTGGTAACGAGGTAATCAACCACGTAATGGCCGGCGATGCGGTCAGCGCCGCCAGCCGGCATTACGGGCGCGTGGAGATCTACGCTACGCCGCAAGAGATCGCCACGCTGAAGAGAGCTGATTACGCCAACGACAATGAAGTGCTGGATGCGCGCCTTTCGTTGTTAGCGGCAGCCAAGCTGGGCGATTCGCACGTCATGCATAACTTTCTCCCCGTCGATGCCGACGGCAAGCCGGATCGTTCCGTATTGGACGATCCCGCAACACGTCAGCTCGCGCAGCAGTACGCGCCAATGATCGAGAAGTATCGCGGCGACGTCGAAACGCTGCGGGCGGGCTTGACGTTGTATTCGCGTGGAATCCCTGGCCTTGTCCGTGATGGGATCGACCAGCTGCGTGGTCCGGTGGAGCCGGGGACCGGGCGTCGGGAAATGGATGCGCCCAGCTGGCAGCAGCAGATGCAGCAACTTCAGCAAGACCGCGAGCGCAGCCATGCGCCACAGACCTGGCAGGTGCCGCTCAAGCAGGATGCGCAGGAAGTGCGCGCGGCGTCGCCGACACACGGCGGCAAGCCGTCCTTATTGCAGGACGACCCCAGCGTTTTTCTGGACCGCATGTTGGCCGCCGCACAGAGCGGCGATCGTGATCAGTTCCGTCAGATGACGCAGACCCTAGCCAATGAGCCACCTGGTCGCGCACTGCGCGCCGAGGCCTTGGAGACAGTGAATCAGCAGGAACAGCAGGCGGCCCAGCAGGCGGTGCAGGCACAGCGGCAACAGGCCGAGTCGCAACAGCAAGAGCCCATGCGCATCGGTGCGCGCAGCCTGTAGCCGTCATCAACAGGAAGACAGGACGCACGATGGACGCACAAGACCCAATGGCGCTGGTCAGCAAAGCCGCCATACTGATGGAACAGTTCGAGCGCCGATGCGGCGAATTGGAGCAGCTGCAGCGCCGGCTTGCGCAGCAGTTGGAACAGGTGGCCCAGTCGCTGCCAAACGTAGTGACGCGCTCAGCCGAACAAACGTTGCAGCGCGTGCCCGATACGCTGATTCGGAGCATCCAGCAGGGAATGGACCAACCCGTTGCCGGTTTCGAAAAGCGGCTGCAGCAGGCCGGTGGTTTGATCGGCGAGGGTGCGCAGTCGCTGGCCGATCAACTCAAGCGCGTCGAGCGCGGGCAGCGCCTGCTGTTGTGGAAAGGTGCTGCGATTGTCCTGGGAAGTCTGCTGCTGTTGCTGGGTGGTGGTGGATGGTTGTTGAGCCAGTACCGCCAGGAGATCAACGACAATCAGTTGCGTGCGGAGTTGCTGCGCGCTTACAACGCCGCCGACGTGACATTGTGTGGCGGGCAGTTATGCGCCAATGTAGAAACCAAGGGCGCAGCCTATGGTGATCGTCGGCAGTATCGGCTCGTCAAGCCGCGCTGAGGTGGGCGGTAAGCTGGCATGCATTGCTCATGGCAACCCCTGGTCGCTGCGATCCGGTAAATCAAATCCTGAAAGCGCAGGGCATGCGCATGCGCCTTGTCAACGGCGCGCAGTGGAGAGTATCCGTCATCACGATGCCGGCACGTTCAACGCCCGATACGGCGGGGTGGACATCACCATCTCGGCCAGCGAATAGGCCAGCTCGCGCTCGGCCAGCACGGCGCCGTCGGCACCATGGTCGAGCAGATGCTTGACCTCGGTGTCGCTGTGCGCGCGCGCCAGCAGGGTCAGCGACGGGTTGATCGCGCGCAGCTTGGCCAGCGCTTCGCCCGCTTCCAGCGGCTGAGGGATCGCCAGGATCGCGATCTTGGCGTGCTCCGGGCGTGCCTCGGCCAGCACCCGGTCGGCAGCGGCGCTGCCACGGATGCCGGGAATCCCGGCGGCATGCGCCTTGGCCACGTGATCGCCGTTGTCGTCGATCACCAGCACCGGGACGCCGCGGCTGCGCAGCAGTTGCGCCAGCGCGCTGCCCACGCGGCCATAGCCGATCACGATCGCATGGCCATCGGCGGGCAATGGCGGGCCGGGCGGCAACTCCGGCTCCACTGCAGCCGGCGCGTCCTGGATCTGCCGCGCCTGCCAGCGGTCCAGCCACGAGAACAGGAACGGGTTGGCCACGATCGACAACAGCGCGCCGGCCAGGATCAGGTCGCGCCCGGTCTCGGGCAGGATCGCCAGCTGCACGCCCAGCCCGGCCAGGATGAAAGAAAATTCGCCGATCTGCGCCAGGCTGGTGGAAATGGTCAACGCAGTGCCGGTGGGGTGGCCGAAAGCGCGCACGATCAGGAAGGCGGCCAGCGACTTGCCCACGGTGATGGTCAGGAAGGTCGCCAGCACCTGCCAGGGATGCGCGATCAGAATCATCGGGTCGAACAACATGCCCACCGACACGAAGAACAGCACCGCGAACGCATCGCGCAGCGGCAGCGAATCGCTGGCGGCCTTGTGGCTGAGCTCGGATTCCTTGAGCAGCATGCCGGCGAAGAACGCGCCCAGTGCAAACGACACGCCGAACAATTTCGCCGAAACGAAGGCCACGCCCAGCGCAATGCCGAGTACGGCCAGGGTGAACAATTCGCGCGAGCCGGTGGCTGCCACCTTTTCCAGCGACCACGGAATCACCCGCCGGCCGATCACCAGCATCGCGGCGACAAACGCCACCATCTTGAGCAAGGTCAGACCGAGCGCGGCCAATAACGAGCTGGATTCGCCTGCATGCGCGGTGGGCGCACCGGTACCCAGCACATCCGCTAGCGCCGGCAACAACACCAACGCCAGCACCATCACCAGGTCTTCGACGATCAGCCAGCCCACTGCGATGCGCCCGCGCTGCGTATCGAGCAGACGGCGTTCTTCCAGTGCACGCAACAGCACCACGGTGCTGGCCACCGACAATGCCAGGCCGAACACCAGTCCGTGGATCAGCGGCCAGCCCATGCTCCAGGCCAGCGCCCAGCCGAGCAGGGTGGCCACCACGATCTGCGCCAGCGCACCGGGCACCGCGATCCACTTCACTTCCATCAGGTCTTCGAGCGAGAAGTGCAGGCCCACCCCGAACATCAGCAACATCACTCCCAGCTCGGACAGCTGGTTGGCCATGGTCTGGTCGGCCACGAAGCCTGGTGTAAACGGCCCGACGCACACGCCGGCCAGCAGGTAGCCGACCAGCGGCGAGAGCTTCACCTTCTGCGCGAGCGTGCCAAGGATGAAGGCGACCGCGAGGCCGACGGCGATGATGTCGATGAGGCTGGTGTCGTGATGCATTCCAATCCGTTGTGAACGTGTCCGGGAGAACGATGAGGGCGTGTCCAGCCAACGGCACTGCGCCGGGCATCGCCTGCGGGCATTGCGTGAATCGTCGCTGGGGTCCGGCGCGAGGGAGCAGGACCGCATGGTCCGGTTGGCCGGACGCCCATAGTACACAGCGCATGATTAACGCGATGCGACACGCGACGCAGCCTGCGTGGTACGCGCGTGGGTGCAGTGCATTGCAGGTGTGCGGTCGGGCAACGCTGCACTGGCGATCGCAGCGGGCATCACCCGCCTGCCGGAGTTCGCGCGATGGCACGCGGGTGCGCACGTGCAGCGCGCTGTCGCAGGGCTGCGCAACGTCACCAGGCGCAGATCGTGTCTCCAGGCGCAGGCGGATGTGCATGCGCAAGCGCACGCAATCCCTGCGCGCATATCACGCGTGGTCGTTGCAGCGAAGACCTGAGCCTGTCATGGCCGCAGCCGTTTCCAGCAGATCAGAGGCGTGCAGATCGCCGGGCGATGGTGTCGCCCATCGCAACGCGTGTGCATGCATGCCCGCCATCCATGCCTTCGATGACGCAATCGCGCCGGCGTGATCCATCCATTCAAGTTTGACGACAAGGCTTCGCGCTTGGGCGGTGCGCGTGCGAAACGAGGTCCGACAATGCTGGCGTTGCATCGCGCAAGCGCTCTGCAGACCTCTCCCACGCCCACGCCATGTCGCGCGTTATGGCGACTAGGCCTCACGAGCCCAGGCCATGCACCTCAGCGATCTTGCAACATCACAGTTCCGCCAGGATCCGTATCCCACCTATGCGCGCCTGCGCGCCGAAGGGTCCTTGGTGGAAGTCTCCGAACGCCGGCTGATGACAGGCCATTACCGCGTGGTCGACAGCCTGCTCAGCGACCGGCGCGTCGGCCGCGATTATCTGGAAAGCATTCGTTTGCGCCACGGCGAGGACGCGCCGGAGATGCCGCTGTTCCAGGGCCTGAGCCGCATGTTCCTGATGGCCAATCCGCCCGCGCATACGCGTCAACGTGGATTGATGACGCAGGCCTTCAGTGCACGGCACATGGAATCCATGCGCCAGGTGGCCAGCGAGACCGCTGCGGATCTGATCGCCGCATTCCGTGCCGATGGCCAGTGCAATCTATTGCGTGACTTCGCGTTTCCGCTGCCGATCAGCATCATCTGCCGCATGCTGGACATCGATCCTGCCGACGCTGTCATGTTGGGCGATGCAACCAGTGCGCTGGCAAAGGCCTTCGACCCGACCCTGATCCGCGAAGAGTTCGAGGTCACCACGGCGGCCTATCTGCAGCTGGAAAGCTACTTCCACGAGGTCATCGAACAGCGGCGCAGCAGCGACGGTGATGACCTGATCTCGCGTTTCATCCGCGCAGAAAGCGACGGGCATCGCCTGAGCACGGACGAAATTGTCTCCAACGTGATCCTGCTGTTCTTTGCCGGCCACGAAACCACCTCCAACATGATCTGCAATGCGCTGATCGCCCTGCACAGGCATCCCGCGCAGTTGGCGATGCTCAGGGCCGATCCGGCATTGCTTCCCAATGCAGTGCTCGAATGCATGCGCTACGACAGCTCGGTGCAGATGGTCACGCGCTCGGTATTGCAGGAGTTCGAGATCGATGGCGTGCCGCTACGGGAAGGCGCGCTGGTGTATCTGATTCTCGGTGCCGCCAATCACGATGCCTTGCAGTTCACCGATCCGCATCTGCTGGATCTGCGGCGGCAGCAGGGACGCGCGCTGTCCTTCGGTGGAGGCATCCACCACTGCCTGGGCAACCGGCTTGCGTTGATCGAGATGGAGGCCGCGCTGGCGGCGTTGCTCGAGCATCTGCCAGGGCTGCGCCTGGAGCGGCTCGATGCATTGACCTGGAACGACCGGTCCAATCTGCGTGGCGTGGATGCCTTGCCGGTCTCCTGGTGAGGCACCACCGGCCGCGCTGCCGGCATCGCGCGCGCGCCGGCGTCTGACCCAGCAGCGGGCGGGCATCGCCGATATTGCAGCGATGCCCGCGCCATGCCTGCGCCGATCGCGGTCGATCAGCACAGGCAGCCTGGCTGCCGATCAGAACCGGTAGGTCACCCGGCCATACCAGTAGCGGCCGTTGAAGCCGAACGGCGACAGCGACGAGTACTGCAGGCCGCCGGCGCGGTCGTCGTAGGCGGTGGTCAGCTGCGCCTTGGTCGGATACTGGTTGGTGAGGTTGTCCGCGCCCACGGTGAAGGTGAAGGCGTTCCAGGTCTGGCTGGCAGCCAGGTTCAATAGCCAGCGCGCGTCGTAGGTCTGGTCCTGGCTGCCATCGGCCGGGTCGCTGATGCGCTTGATCGCGCCATAGCGGGTGGCGTTGAGGTTGAGCGCAAAGCCGCCGATCGACCAATCCGCGCCGGCCATGTACTTGGTCCGCGGCGTGGCATCGGTGAGCAGGCCCTGGCTGGCGCGGCCGAAGTTGGGGTTGGACAACTCCAGGATGGTGGTCTTGTTGTAGTTGGCGCTGGCGCTCAGGTTGAGCTTGCCGTAGCTGCCCAGGTCGGCCTGGTAGCTGTTGATCCAGTCCACACCGCGCGTGCGGCTGGTGGCGCCGTTGACGAAGAACTGCACCGCCGCCACCTGGCCAATCGGCTGCGCCAGCTGCAGCTGGTCCGAATACAGGATCTGGTCCCAGATGCGGATCTGGTAGACGTCCAGGCTGGAGGTGAAGTTGGCGGTAGGCTGCCACACGCCGCCCAGGCCGTAGTTGGTGGATTTTTCCGGGCTCAGCGGGCGGGCCCCCAGGGCGACGGCTACCGGGTCGGAGGTACGGTAGGTACCAACCTGCACCAGCTCGCCGTCCTGGATCAGCGTCACCACCGAGGCGTAGTTCTGCTGCGCCAGTGACGGCGCGCGAAAGCCGTTGGAGATGGTGGCGCGCAGCGCGAACGTGTCGGTGAAGGCATAGCGCGCCGATAGCTTGCCCGAGCGGGTGGAGCCGGCATCGCTGTAGTTTTCGAAGCGGCCTGCAATACCGCCGGAGAGCTTGTCGGTCAGATCCGCTTCCAGGTTGGCATACACCGCGTTGCTGTGGCGGCCAAACCTGCCGGCCACCGAGGGCTCCAGGCCGGAGAACACCTGCGCGCCGCCGGGGTAGGGCGCGCCGGTATCGGGGTTGATGGTGTTGGGATCGAAGAAGTACGAGGCCGGCGAGCCGGCGGTGATCTCATAGCGGTCCTGGCGGTGCTCGGCACCGAAGGCGACGTTGACCGGATACGCCAGGCCCCAGTCGAAGGACTTGTTGATATCCAGATTGACCACACCCTGCTCGGTCTCGAAGCCGCCGGAATTGAAGCTGGTCGGAGAGCTGCCGGTGGTCCAGTACAGATTGGTGTTGATGCTGTCGAGAATGTTGAAGCTCATGTCGTTCTTGCCGTAGGTGGCCGACACGTCCCAGTTCCATTCGCCCGCGGTGGTGCCCTTCAGCCCCAGCACCGCCGAGCGGTCGTTGACCGGGTTGTAGATTTGCGGGAGGAAGCCATTCGGATACACCGCCTGCACGTTGCGGCTGGTGTTGTCGTAGGCGCGGTAATAGCCGTTGGAGGTGACCTCGCGCCGGCTTGCGCTGACATGGCCGTAGAGCTCCACATTCGGCGAGAAGTCGTAGCCGAAGGCCGCCAGCCCCTGGTAGAAGGTCGAATCCGGATCGCCGTGGCGCTGGTAGGGCACGCCACTGGGATTGGCCGCACCGGCGATGGTGGTGGCGCGGTTGGTGTTCTCGCTGCGATTGGTGTCCATGGTGTTCTGGTAGTTCCAGGACAGCCGCACCCAGCCCGGCGCCGTATCGCCACCGGCGCCGCCGAACGGCAATCCGATCGAGCCGTCGATACCGTTCTGCGCGCCATCGCCCTTGTCCATGAGGCCGCCGTTGATCGAAACGCTGTTGCTGCCCGCATCGGCGCCATGCTTGAGCACGATGTTGACCACGCCGGCGATGGCATCGGAGCCGTACTGCGCCGACGCGCCGTCGCGCAGCACTTCGATGCGCGCAATTGCCGACATCGGCAGCGAGTTCAGATCGGCCGGCGCCGAGCCGCGGCCCACGTACGGGTTGTAGTTGATCAGCGAAGAGGTGTGATAGCGCTTGCCGTCCACCAGCACCAGCACCGCATCCGGTGACAGACCGCGCAACGTGGCCGGGCGTGCGGCATCGTTACCGTCGGAAATCGCCGGGCGCGGGAAATTCAGCGACGGCAGCAGCTTGCCCAGCGCGGTGGCGATGTCGGTCGCGCCGGTGGCCTGCAGCGACTGCTCGGTGATGATGTCGATCGGCGATTCGGATTCGGCCACGGTGCGGTCGCTGACGCGCGTACCGGTGACGATCAGGGTGTCCAGGGTCTTCTGCGGCTGGGTCGATTGCGACTGCGCACTGGCAGCGAAGGAACAGACGGTGAGTGCGACTGAAATCGCCAGCGAGAGTGCGTTGGAGGTGTGCATGGGAATCAAGGCTCAAAGGGGACGATGGACGCAGCGACGAGGCACGGGTGATGCCGGGGGGGGGAATGCAACTGCGTAGGGGGAATCGGTCATGCCTGCGCGCCGGATGCTTCCGGGGTGCGGAATCGCGTGCGCGAAGATGACAGCAATCGGCAGGGCGCGATGTGGCGCCTTGCGCAGTTTGCTGAGCGCGTCCTTGCTGAAGCGGTGCAGCGGCGCCTCGGTCAGGCAGGCCCGCGCAGGTGCGCGAGCAGCCAGAAGACGTGACGTCGTCAGGAGGGACTGATGCGTTGCCGCACCATGCCTGCGCCGGTCGTTGCCGACCGGCGCAGGGGACTTACCACTTGTAGTTCACGTTGGCGTACACCAGCGCGCCATTGAAGCCAAACGGCGAGGCGCTGCTGTAAGGCAGGTAGGTGCGCGTGCCCAGGCCGGCCTGCTGGCGGTCCGGATACTCGTTGAGCACGTTGTCGCCGCCGACGGTGAAGTTCCACGCGCCCAGCTTGTAGGACGCGGCCAGATCCAGCGTCCACTTGGCCGCGTAGGTCTGGTCGCTGCCGGCATTGGTACCGAAGGTGCTGAACTCGCCCCAGCGGGTGGCAGTGCCGGTAAACGACCAATTGCCAGGCGACCAGGTCCCGCCCAGGAAGAATTTGTCGCGCGGCGTGCCTTCGGTGATGCGGCCCAGTTCTGCACGGCCGATGCGCACTGCACCCGGGTCGATGGCTTCCAGTGCAGCCGGGTTGGCGGCGATGCGTTCGACTTCGGTCTTGTTGTAGTTGTAGCCGGTGGTCAGCTCCGCGCTGCCGCCGTCCAGGGCCCAGCGATAGGTGCCGACCGCATCCACGCCCTGGGTCTTGGTATCCACGGCATTGGTGAAGTAACGCCCACCACCGATACCCGGGAAGCCGTTGGCCTGCAGATAATTGCGCGCCGCGGTGGACGTGAGATTCTCCGACAGCACGATGCGGTCATCGATATCGATCCGGTAGGCATCGATGGTGATGTACAGGTTGTCCACCGGCTGCAACACCACGCCCAGCCCGTAGTTCTTGGATTCTTCGGCCTTCAGCGGTTCGGCGCCGAGCGCGATCGCGGCCGGATTGTCGGTACGGAAGGTGCCGATCTCGAACGGAATCGCGGTCACCGTGCCATTGGGCTGCGCGACGTTGAGGAACTGCGTGGCGATCGACTGGAAGTTCTGCTGCTGCAGCGAGGGCGCACGGAAGCCGGTGGAGGCGGTGGCACGCAGCGCCACCTTGTCGGTGAACGCATAGCGCAGCGACAGCTTGCCGGTGGCGGTGTCGCCGAAGTCGCTGTACTTCTCGTAGCGCCCGGCAAGACCTGCGGAGAATTTCTCGGTCAGATCCGCTTCCAGGTCCACATACGCCGAGTGGCTGTTGCGGTTGTAGTACCCGGCATCGGAGAGCTTGAAGCCCGGGAACACCTGCGCGCCGGGAATCAATGCGCCGTTTGCGGAGGGAATACCGCCGTTGGCCGAGGACGCCGCGTCGCCCGGCGACTGGTTGAACTTCTCGCCGCGCCATTCCGCACCGAAGGCCAGCGTGACCGGATACGCCAGGCCCCAGTCGAGCGTCTTGGTGAAGTCGGCATTGAGCACGTTCTGGGTCACTTCCAGTGTGCCGGCATGGAAGTCGGTGGGGCTGGCCAGGCCCAGGCTGTTGTTCAAGCTGTTGCGCACATCGAAGGTGAGGTTGTTCTGGCCGTAGTTGTAGCTCAGATCGATGTTCAGGCCGCCTTCGGTGGAGGTCTTCAAACCGCCCACCCACGACACGTCCTTGCTGACGTTGTAGATCTGCGGCAGGAAGCCATCCGGATAGATTTCCGGGCGGTTGCGGTTGTCGCCGGCAAAGCGGAAATAGCCGTTGGACAGCACTTCGCGGCGGCTGACCATGCCGAACGAGTAGAAGGTCAGGTAATCGATGGGGCTGTATTCGCCGTTGAACGAGATGGCGCCCTGGTCGATCTCCGGATCGCCGTAACGCTGCTCCACGCGGCCGCCAAACGGCAATGCGCGGTTGGTCTGGTCCGAGTGCCCGGCCTGCGCAGCCAGATGCACCTTGCCGGTGCCGGCGAAGCTGAAACCGGCATCGCCGGACAGCTGGTACTGTTCGCCGTCGCCGGCGCTGTACTTACCGTACCGGCCATTGAGGCTGCCGCCTTCGCCGCTGCCCTTGAGCACGATGTTGATCACGCCGGCGATCGCATCCGAGCCGTATTGCGCCGACGCACCGTCGCGCAGCACTTCGATGCGCTCCACTGCGGCGATCGGAATGGTGTTGAGATCGGCCGGCGACGAACCACGGCCCTGGGTGTCGTTGAGGTTGATCAGCGCGGTGCTGTGATAGCGCTTGCCGTTGACCAGCACCAGCACCTGATCGGGCGACAGGCCGCGCAGCTGCGCCGGGCGCACCGCGTCCGAGCCGTCGGAAATGGCGGGTCGGGGGAAATTGAGCGAGGGGATCGCGCGGGACAGCGCGGTCGCCAACTCGGTGGTGCCGGTCGATTCCAGTGCCTGTGGCGAGATGATGTCGATCGGCGATGCCGATTCGGCCACGGTGCGGTCCGCCACGCGGGTACCGGTGACGATCAATGTGTCGAGGGTTTTCTGTGCGGGAGCTTGCGACTGCGCGACTGCGGTTGAAGCGGAAAACGACAAGGCAACAACAACAGCGACTGCGAGTGGACTGGACTTGCAATTCATGCGGTGACAACTCCGAGTGGGGAACGGATGCAGCGCAGTGGGCCCCCTCCCAGGCCGCGTCCGTTGCGGCAGCTGCGGTGCGTTCTCAACCATTAACCACGCGTAACCGCATGTCAAATTTTGGTTACGTTGCGCATGCAACTGTCATCGAACGTATGCCAATGCCAACGTTGTCATCGTGCACCAAAGTGAGGCGTCGATTGCATATCCCCAACAGGAGCAACGGATTGCGTTGCCCCATTTTGGGCATCGATACCTGTTATGAAACTTGTGCATCAATATGTGATCTGCACCGCATCGGCGCTGCGTTGCGCAGGGCCATGAAAGGCCACTTCGATATTGTTGCCATCCGGATCAAGCACAAAGGCGGCGTAATAGCTCGGGTGATACGGGCGCAGGCCCGGTGCGCCGTTGTCGCGACCGCCGTGCGCCAGCGCAGCCTGGTGAAAGGCATGCACCATGGCGACATCGCGGGCCTGGAAGGCCAGGTGATGGCGGCCGGTCAGCACGCCCTGCGCCACGGTGTCGCGGTCGGACACGAACAGTTCGTCGGCCCAGAAGAATCCTTCGCCCTCGCCGCCGATCGGCACGCCTAACACGTCGAGCACGGCCTGATAAAAACGCCGGCTTGCCGGCAGGTCGTGCACCACCAGATGCAGATGATCGATCAGGCGGCCACGGCTCAACTGCGATGCTTCCATCTGCATGCTCCGACGAGGACAGGAACACGCGTGATAGCACGGAGCCGGCGCAGGCGTCGTCATGAGCATCGGCGCGGTCTGTGCAGCAAGCCTGCGCGGTGCGGGATGGCTGGCGGCAGGCGAGCCCGTCAGGATACGGGTGACTGCAGCGCCTGGTGATCGCGGCAGCAGGCACGCTGTTTCTACGTTCGGCCGTGTTCGGTTGCATGCGCGTGATGGATGCGCAACCCAACGCAAACGCCCCGGGCAGGCCGGGGCGCTTGGCGGAGGGCGGGGGCTGCCGATGCAATACGCATGCATGGGCCGAGTTCAGTGCGCGATCATCAGCGCGGGCACGGTCGTCATGCAGGGCGTGCAGGCTTCGAGCGTTTGCCGAGGCTGGCGTTGCGCCAGCCAGCACCGACGAACGACCAACTCGGCATATGACGCGCTTCGCACTCGAGTGCCGCATGAAGCCGCACCCACAACGCACGTCATCATCCGTAGCTGGCCCACGCCGAGGTCGGCACCACCGCCACCGACCTCACGACTGCACCAGCTCCCTGCGCAGCGCCTCTGCAAGGAGGCAGCGCTTACCAGCGGTAGTTGATGCGCCCGTACACATACGCACCATTGAAGCCGAACGGCGACAGGTTGCTGTACGGGAATTGCCCGCTGGTGGAGTTGGCGAAGTTGTTTTCGTCCGGGTATTCGTCCAATAGGTTGTCTGCGCCCAGGGTGAGCGTCCAGCGGTCCACCTTGTAGCTGGCCGATGCATCCACCACCCACTTGGCGCCGAAGGTCTGGTCGTTGATCGCTGCCGCCGGACGCGTGCTGTACTTGCCGTAGCGGGTGGCGCCCAGCGCCAGCGTCCAGTGTTCGGAATTCCAGCTGCCGTTGACCAGGAACTTGTCGCGCGGGAAGCCTTCCTCGATGCGGCCACGTTCGGTGCGGTCGATACGCTCCAGGCTCAGCCCGTTGGCCGACAGCGCCGCCGGGTTGGCCGCCACGCTACGCACTTCTGTCTCCGAGTAGTTGTAACCGGCAGTCAGGTCCACGCTGCTGGCAGCCAGCTGCCAGCGGTAGCTGCCCACCACGTCCACGCCGCGCGTGCGCGTGTCCACCGCATTGGTGAAGTAACGTCCGCCGTTGATGCCGAAGATGCCCTGCGATTCCAGCAGGCTGCGCACGCCGGCACCGGTGAGGTTGGACGACAGCACGATGCGGTCGTCCACGTCGATCTGGTACGCATCCACGGTGAGGTAGAGCGCATCGGTGGGCTGCAACACCAGGCCCAGGCTGTAGGACAGCGAGGTTTCCGCATCCAGCGGTTCGGCACCGAAGGCACGCGCCACGTTGCTGTCGGCCGGGAAGGTGCGGATCTCGAAGGGATTCGGGTTACCGGCCAGGAAGGTGGTGCTGGTGGACTGGAAATACTGCTGCGCCAACGACGGTGCGCGGAAGCCCGAGGCCACCGTGCCGCGCAGCGCAACCTTGTCGGTAAACGCATAGCGCGCCGACGCCTTGCCCGAGGCCTGGCTGCCAAAATCGCTGTAGTCCTCATAGCGCCCGGCAAGCCCAGCGGAAAACTTGTCGGTGAAGTCGGCTTCGATGTCGGCGTACAACGCGTAGCTGTCGCGCGAATACTGCCCGGATACGCTGGGTGCGAATCCGCCAAAGCCCTGCGCGCCGCCGGGCAGCGTGCCAGCCTGGAAATACGAGCCCACTTCGCCCGGCGACTGGTTCCACTTTTCGTTGCGATATTCGGCACCGAAGGCCACGGTCACCGGATACGCCAGGCCCCAGTCGAAGCCGCGCTTGACGTCCAGGTTGACGATGTTCTGCGTGGTTTCCAGTGTGCCGTCGTAGAACGACGTCGGCGAGGTCGGGCCGAGGCTGACGTTGAGCGTGTTGCGGGTGTGGAAATCGATCCGGTTGTAGCCGTAGTTGTAGCTGGCATCCCAGTCCCAACCGCCGGCGGTGGAGCCGCGCACGCCGGCCACCAGCGAGCGGTCCTTGGCGTAGCTCTGGATCTCCGGCAAAAAGCCCTGCGGGTAGACCGACAGGATGTTCTGGCTGCTGCCCGGGGCGCGGAAGAACGCGAACGAGGTGATGTCGCGGTTGCTGGCGGTGGCGAACGCGTAGCCGGTGATGCTGTCGCTGAACTGGTATTCGGTATTAAGCGAGGCCGCCTGCGCATTGACGTCCGGGTCGCCGATCTTGAATGCCTTCTGGCCCACGGCCGGCTGGGAGACGCTGGGCGCGCCGGCATAGCCGCGTGCGCGGTCGGTCGGGTCCTGCTGGTTGAGCTGAGCGGCCACGTGCAGCCAGCCGCGCTCGTTGCCGTAGGCCACGCCGGTGTCGCCGGACAGCTCGTAGTTGTTGCCGTCGCCGGCCGAATACTGGCCGAAGCCGGCCTGCAGGCTGCCGCCCTTTTCCGCGCCCTTGAGCACGATGTTGACCACGCCGGCGATGGCATCGGAGCCGTATTGCGCCGAGGCGCCGTCGCGCAGCACTTCCACGCGCGCGATCGCGGCCACCGGGATGGTGTTCAGATCCACCGCCGCTGCGCCGCGCCCGATGGTGCCGTTGAGGTTGAGCAGCGAGGAGGTGTGGCGGCGCTTGCCGTTGACCAGCACCAGCACCTGGTCCGGCGACAGGCCGCGCAGCTGCGCAGGGCGGATCGCGCTGGTGCCATCGCTCAGCGCCGGGCGCGGAAAGTTCAGCGAGGGCAGGGCGCGCGCCAGCGCGGTGGCCAGTTCCGGGGTGCCGGTGGCCTGCAGCGACTCGGCGCTGATGATGTCGATCGGCGACTGCGATTCGGCCACGGTGCGGTCCGAGACGCGGGTGCCGGTGACGATCACCGTATCCAGGGTGTTGGCGGTGCTGGCCGGCGCGGTGGCGGGCGCGGCGGTCTGGGCCTGGGCGGGAGAGGCAAGCAGTGCAGCGACCACGGCGGTCGCAAGGCAGGACAGGGGGATGGTCATGACAACTCCGAAAACGGCAGCCCGAGCGGGGCCAACTAGACTGGGCGGGTGGCGATCACGGCCGTGCGAAGCGCGCGTGTCGTCCAACCTGAAGGCGCTAATTATTCGTTAACGCTAGAATGGCGTCGCAGGAATGCTGCTCATCTGCTCATTCCTTTTCGTTCTATCGGACTGTCCATCAATGATTTCCCTGCGCAACTTCTCCATGCGACGCGGCGAGCGTCTGCTGTTGTCCAACGTCGACCTGACCATGCACGCCGGCTACCGCGTCGGTGTGGTGGGCCGCAACGGTACCGGTAAGTCCAGCCTGTTCGCTGCGGTGAAGGGCGAGCTGGAGGCCGACAAGGGCGACGTGGACCTGCCCGGCAAGGTGCGCACCGCCAGCGTCTCGCAGGAAACCCCGTCCTTGCCGGACCCGGCGCTGTCGTTCGTGCTCGGCGGCGATATCGAGGTGTCCGCGGTGCTGCAGGAAGAAGCCGAGGCCACCGCGCGCGAAGACTGGGAAGCGGTCGCCAACGCGCACCAGAAGATGGCCGAACTCGGCGCCTACGATGCCGAGGCGCGCGCCGGCAAGTTGCTGCATGGCCTGGGCTTCCCGGCCGATACGCACCACCGCGCGGTGTCCTCGTTCTCCGGCGGCTGGCGTGTGCGCCTGAACCTGGCGCGCGCGCTGATGATGCCCAGCGACCTGCTGCTGCTTGACGAACCGACCAACCACTTGGACATGGACGCGGTGCTGTGGCTGGAGCAGTGGCTGCTCAAGTACCCGGGCACCTTGCTGCTGATTTCGCATGACCGCGAGTTCCTCGACAACGTGGCCACCCACACGCTGCACCTGCATGGCGGCACCGCCAAGCTGTACGTCGGCGGCTACACCGATTTCGAGCGCCAGCGCATCGAGCACCTGCGCCAGCAGCAGATTGCGCACGACAAGGAACAGGCCGAGCGCGCGCATCTGCAGAGCTTCATCGACCGCTTCAAGGCGCAGGCCAGCAAGGCCACCCAGGCGCAGAGCCGCATGAAGCGCCTGGCCAAGATGGCCGGCACCGAAGCGGTACGCGCCGAGCGCGAATTCCGCATCCAGTTCGCCCAGCCCAACCGGCTGCCGTTTTCGTTGATCCGGTTGAATCATCTGAAAGCCGGCTATCCGGCTCCGACCTCCCTTCCCCCGCAAGCGGGGGAAGGTGCCCGAAGGGCGGATGGGGGCGACGCTGCCACCGTCATCCTGCACGACGTCGGCTTCGGCCTGGAGGCGGGCGACCGCATCGGCCTGCTCGGTCCAAATGGCGCGGGCAAGACCACGCTGGTCAAGACCCTGGTGGGCGAGCTGGCCCCATTGGCCGGCGAGCGCAGTGCGCATCCGGACCTGCGCATCGGCTATTTCGCCCAGCACACGGTGGAGTCGCTGCATGAAGGCCAGTCGCCGATGGACCACTTCCGCGATCTGTCGCCGGATGGCTCCAATCAGGCGTTCCGCGATTTCCTGGGCAAATGGAATTTCGCCGGCGACCGTGCGTTTGAAGTGGTGGACGGCTTCTCCGGTGGCGAGCGTGCGCGTCTGGCGTTGGCGTTGATCGCCTGGCAGCAGCCCAACGTGCTGCTGCTCGACGAACCGACCAACCACCTGGACCTGGAAATGCGCGAAGCGCTGGCCGAGGCGCTCAGCGATTTCGAAGGCGCCATCGTGATGGTCTCGCACGATCGCCATCTGATCGGCCTGGTCTGCGACAGTTTCTGGCGTGTGGCTGATGGCGTGGTCGAGCCGTTCGATGGCGATCTGGACGAATACGCCGCCTGGCTGCGCAGCCGCCCGGCCGCGCAAGGCACCAAGCAGAAGATGGCCGAAGTGGCGCCGACCCCGCCGCCGCCGACCAAACCGCTGCCGCCGAAAAAGGCCGTCAACCCGCACAAGCTGGCCAGCGCCGAAAAGCGCGTCGGCGAGCTGGAAGCCGCGCTGGCGGAGCTGGACCGCGAGCTGGCCAATCCCGGCAACTACGCCGACAGCGACAAGATGGCGGTGCTGGGCCGCGACCGCGAGGCCACCGCACAGCAGCTGGCCACAGCGGAAGCGGCGTGGATGGAGTTGATCGAGGGCGCGTAACGCGCAGGCGTTACGCTATGTACCGAGCCAAGCACAGGGATGTAGCGAGCATGATCAGCGCCACCATCAGTCTGGAAGACCATCTGGCCGCACAGCGCCTGCATGCGCGGTACACGGCAAAGGTCTTGATCGTGATCCTGGTGGTCCTGCTCCTGATCGGCGCGGGCATGCTGCAACTGATCGGGGTCGGCGAAATCATTGGTCCTGTGCTGGTCGGGGCCGGTGGCGGCGGCTTGATCGGCTTGGCGTTGTTGTACCTGTGGGGCTTGCCACGCAAGATCAAACGCCTGCACGCCCAGCAGGCCGCGCTGCGGCACACCTATACCTTTGCGTGGGACCAGACCGGGCTGGAAATCACCTGGGCAGACGGGCGGCTGCGCCGGCCCTGGTCCGATTACATCCGCTACCGCGAGAACGAGCGGGTGCTGCTGCTGTATCACAACGACCGCTTGTTCGAGCTGTTCGCCCCGCACTGGTTCGCCGACCAGGCGCACTACGAGGCGTTTCGCCGCATGGCGGTGCAGGGGATCGAGGCATCCGCGCGCCGCTGAGCACAGCGTCGGGCTGGCTCAGCCGGAACGCTGTTGCTCTGCCAGCAGCCAGTCGCGTAATCGCGCATCGGCATCGCCTTCCGGGCGCGAGCGCAGCCGGGTGAGCCAATAGCGTCCGGCGTCGATCTGGATCGGAAACGGGCAGGCCAGGCGCCCGGCATCCAGGTCCTGGCGAAACATCGGCAATGGCAACAACGCCACGCCGGCACCGGCGGCCGCCGCGCTGGCCAGCGTCAACGAGGAATCGAACATCGCCCCGCGTGCGGCGACTTCGGCGACGCCCGCCGCGCGAAACCACTGCGGCCATTCGTCCAGACGGTACGAGCGCAATAACGGCAGCTGGGCCAGATCGGCCGGTGTGCGCAGGCCACGCGCCATGCTGGGCGCGCACACCGGCGCAAACGGTGCTTCCATCAGCGCATGGGCGATCTGGCCCTGCCAGTCGCCGTCGCCGAAACGGATCGCCAGATCCAGCCCTTCGCCAGCCAGATCGACCCGGTTGTTGTTGGTGGACAGGCGCAATTCGATATCCGGATGCGCGGCATGAAACGCTGGCAATCGCGGCAGCAGCCAGCCGGTGGCGAAGGTGCCCACCACGCCGACGCTGAGCACCTCGCGATAGCGGCCATCGGCAAAGCGCTCCAGGGTGGCAGCGATGCGGTCGAAGGCCTCGCCCAGCACCGGTGCCAGTGCCGCGCCCTCGTCGGTGAGCGCCACCCCGCGTGGCAGGCGGTGGAACAGGCTGGTGCCCAGCTGCTGTTCCAGCGCCTTGATCTGGTGGCTGAGCGCGGCCTGGCTCACGCACAGCTCGTTCGCCGCACGGGTCAGGTTTTGATGGCGCGCGGCGGCTTCGAAAGCGCGCAGGGCATTGAGCGGGAGGCGGGGGCGGGCCATGTAGAGAGATTAGTTCAATTCATGCCTGTGATCGAAACATCGCGATGGTCGGCCGCGGCGTACACATCGATACTGCGGACTCCCTCCAAGAGGCAAACGCATGTTGAATCGGCGAGAGTTCTTGTACGCAACCGGCGCGGGCATGCTGTTTGCAGCGTCCAGGCCCGCACTGGCGCTCAGTCCGGCGGTGAATATGGATGACATGCTGCGGGCACAGTGGGCGGAAATCGAACGTGGCACCGGTGGTCGCCTGGGCATCAGCCTGCTCGACAGCGCCACCGGCTGGCGCCTCGGGCAGCGCCAGAACGAGCGCTTTCCGATGTGCAGTACCTTCAAATTTGTATTGGCTGCCGCGGTGCTGCAGCGGGTGGATGAGAGCAGGCTGACGCTGGCGCAACCGGTCAAGATCCGTGCCTCGGACATGCTTGAGCATGCCCCCGTCACCAAGCGCCATGTCGGCAGCGCGCTGAGTGTCGGCGAACTGTGCCAGGCCACGATGATCTATAGCGACAACCCGGCCGCCAACCTGTTGTTCCCGCTGGTCGGCGGCCCGCCCGGCGTCACCGCCTTCCTGCGCAGCATCGGCGATGCCAAGACCCGCAGTGACCGCTACGAGCCGGAGATGAACGGGTTCGCTCCCGGTGAGCCGCGCGACACCACCACCCCGGCGGCCATGGCGTCGACGCTACGCACGCTGCTGCTTGGCGATGCCCTGCAGCCTGCCTCGCGCAAGCAGCTGACCGACTGGATGATCGACAACCGCACCGGCGACGATTGCCTGCGTGCGGGGCTCACGGCCGACTGGAAGATCGGCGACAAGACCGGTAGCAACGGCACCGATACCCGCAACGACATCGCCATCCTCTGGCCGCCGAAAGGCCAGCCGCCGCTGCTGCTGACGACGTACTTGAACGGTGCCAAGGTCGACGATGCTGCACGCGATGCGGCGCTGAAGGCAGTGGCGGCCGCGGTGCGCGACAGCATCGTGGGTTGAGTGCGACGACCCGCTGCCTCCCGCGTTCCATTTCGCGGGTGCGTCGGCGAGGTGCTTCCTGTTTCCTTTGAGCTTCTCGAGGTACGACAGTGCGAATCAGGGTGTGTCATTGGTCCGTGGTCGTTGCGCTGCTGCTGGTTCATGGGCTTGCAACGGCCGGTGCCTGGCAACCAGCGCCTGGCCAGGTAGAGAGACCGCTCTGGCCGCATGCGGTGCCTGATGCCTTGCGCAATCCAAAGCCCGAAACGATGGGCCCCGGCGAGGGGCGCTTCCCATGGACCAAGGTCAGCGATGTCAGCCGCCCGACGATGACGGTTTATACGCCCAAACATCACAACACCGGTGCGGCGGTGCTGGTGTTCCCCGGCGGTGGTTATCAAGTGCTGGCCATGGATCTGGAAGGGACGGAGATCTGCGATTGGCTGACCGCGCGTGGCATCACCTGCGTGCTGTTGAAGTACCGCGTACCGAACTCGGGACCCACCTGGACCAACGGACGCCGTTATTACCCGAAGGTGCAAACTGCCTTGCAGGATGCGCAGCGCGCGCTAGGGAAGGTCTGAACAACTCCATCTGATACTGCCACAATGGATCAACGAACCGAGCGGACGATCTCGATGCAGCTGAGCTTTGGCGACGCGGAGTACAACGGCAAGCGCAAGCAGACACGGCGCG